>CAVUWO010000022.1:0-198974 GCA_963745155.1 uncultured Pseudomonadota bacterium
ACGACCTGAGGCCGCGGGCCCTCGTGCTCTTAGTGGCGTCAGTCGCCGGGTTGATAAAAATCCTCGGCGGGATCCGTCGACTTGAATTCCCGATTGCCGTCGAGCGAAACGACCTGCGAGGGTCGTAGGGCAGCGGTCCTCTGGCCGATGCGGGTATCGCCGAGCGTGTCCTCGCGACGCGAGGAGCCTTCGAACCGCGCATTCTCCTCGATCGACAGCGAGCGATGGAAGATGTCGCCCTCGACGATCGCGGTGCCCTGCAGCTTGACGCGGACGGCATGGACCGTGCCCTTGACGCGGCCGCCGATGGTCAAATCCTGTGCGACCACATTGCCTTCGACGTCGGCGCCGTCATAGATCGTGACGGTCGCGGCCTGCAGCTCGCCTTCGATGCGGCCAAACACCTTGACGGCGCCGTCACCGACAAATTTGCCGATGATCGTCATGCCGGCGCTGATGGATGAGGCGGCATCCGGGGCCGCCGCCGAAGCGGCCGGTTGACGCGAAGTCGGCATGGTACTCGGCATACGCGCTTGTGCTTCACTCATGTCTGGATCGCTCCCGTTTCCTTTGGGTCTGCCAAAAACCATTGCTGTTCTCCTTAGTTCTGTCGTGTCCCATTCGATTCGGCCTTAGGCGTGATAATAGCGCCGGAAGCGGCTGCCGATATGGCAGAGAATCTCGTCGCCGGTCGATTTGGCGGCGGCGGCGACGGCGTCGATGCCGATCTGACCGCCGATGAGCGTCACCATGTCGCCCAGGCGCGCGGCCTTCGGGTCGGCAACATCGGTAATATCGACCGCGAGCAGATCCATCGCCGGGCGGCCGGCGAGGGGACAGAGCCGGCCGCCGACGACCGCCTGCGGCACCACGCCGGCGACGCTGTCGACGCGAGGATAGCCGTCGGCAAAGCCGACCGAGACCACCGCGACGCGGCTGCGCCGTTTGGCGCTGTAGCCTTCCGTGAAGGCGATCGATTCTCCCGGCCGCCAAATTGTGAATCTGGGCAATGCGGCCCTGCATTTCGACGACCGGAAGCATCGGATTGTCGGCGCCGGGCGTCGGATTGACGCCGAACAGTGCGCCGCCCGCCCGCACCATGTCGGCATGAGCCTTGGGCCCAAGGAAAACGCCCGACGCATCGGCGATCGAAGCGGGCACGCCGCTGAACAGCCGGCGCAATTCCAGGAACAGCTTGAGCTGGCGGTCGTTCTGCGGATGATCGGGCTCCCGGGCGTGATCGAGATGGCTGATCACGAGCGTGATGCGATGATGCGGGGAGTGTACGCGTGTCGCTAGCGCGGCCGCCTCGTCGGCCGAGATGCCCAGCCGGCCGGTGCCGGTGTCGATGTTGAGGGCGAAACCGCCGGTCCATCGGTGCGAAGCGGCGAACACATCCCATTCGGCCATCTCGACCAGGGTGTTGATGACGGGTTGCGCGTTGATCTCGGCGAAAGCCGGCCCGGTGCCGGTCAAGAGGCCACTGAGCACATAAATGGCGGCGTCCGCGGTCATCGCGCGTACGCGCCGCGCCTCGGCGAGATTAGCGACAAAGAACGTCCGGCAACCGGATTTGGCCAACGCGGCCGTGACTTTCTCGATGCCGCAGCGATAAGCGTCCGCGTTGAGCATGGCGGCGCATTCGCCGGTGCTGCGCCGCGCCAGCGCGCCCCAATTCATGACGATGGCGGAGAGATTGATTTTCAGAACGCCGCCGACTTCGGCTTCCAGCGGGCCTTCGGCAGCGACGAATTCCGCGATGCCATTGTTGTTGACGATGAGCCGGCCGCCGCGATTGACGACCTTGCCGTCGACCGAGCCCTCGACGACGACCTTCGCCCCTTCCTCGATGGTGAGGCTACCCTTGAGGTTGCCGCGCACGTGGAGGTAGCAATTTTTCTGAACAACCGTGTCGTTGTTGACCGACCCGTTGATGTCGGACGAGCCGCTGACCAGCAGCGGCTCCATGACGTCTTGTCTTGCTGCCAGCATCACGATCAGGCCGGTTGGCCGGGACACCCATCCCTACTACAAATGATTCTCGCGCTTTTTCAACTTTCCCGCAAGGCAGCGGAGGCGCGAGAGGCACCAAAGGAAAAGGGTTTTTTCTGTTATCCCAAGATAACTCTTCCAGAATAAACCGTTCCGACGAAGCGCCGGCCGTGAACCGCGAAGAACCGCCAAGAACCGCGCGGCGAGGGCGCCGCATGACGTTTGCGTTACAAAAGAATGCTCGGATTGCGGATCGACTGGTCGCAATCGATCAAATTCACCTGCTTTGCCTGTATTTTCCAGTTTCCGCCAAGGCCATCGCACAGCACGCGGTGTCCGGCCCAGCCCGTCAATATCCGCGTCTCGTCGCCCCAGAATTCGCTGATCAGGAAGTTCGACCGCAGCATGCGCGCGTCGGGGTCCGCCGTGGCGAACACCTCGACGTTGGTGATGAGCCGGACCGTGCGCGACGCCGGCGCCTGCGACCACGCGAAACCTGTGCGCAACCGGTAGACGCGGTCCTCGAGCCGGCGGCGGTCGTCGAACATGACCGCGATCTCGCGGCGTGGATCGCCGGCCTGCGGCGTCGAGGGCACCCAATAGACGCACTCGGCCGCGTACATCGCGAGCCAGTCCTCGTAGCGAAGCTGGTCGAGAAGCCGCGCCTCCCGCTCGAGGAGTTGGCGGAATTCGTCGCGCACGGCAGCGTCGGCGATCGCGCGGCGATCATCCTGCCAAGCGGAGAAGTTTTCGATCAGCGCGCGGTAGAACGCGTCGGTGACGTAGTAGGAGCTGCGCGAAGGATCGCGCGGCTCGCCCGGCGACGGCGGCAAAGGCGCGTTCATGTCACGGCTCCCGCCGGATCGCGAGGTTCGGCCGCGCCTGCATCAGCCGCTTCCATTCCTTGAAATGCTCGCGCATGAAGGCTTCGTCGGTCGCCGGCGCGGTGATGGTGCCGTCGGCGTGGGTGGTCACGCGACCGGGAATGCCGAGGCCGCGATTCATGTAGACCCACTCGTCTTCCAGCGCCAACAGCCCGCGCTGGATCTGCTCGAAATTGGCGATGTCGTCGACCTCGCCGAAATTCGGGAATCCCTCCTGGGTACGCATGCGCAGCGCGTTGATGTCGGCGGCGGCTTCGGGGCCGAGCGAGCCGTCGTCGACGACCATGGTGCCGTACCAGATGGCGTTCGTCTCCTCGACCGAGACCGGCTCGAACACCTGGATGTGGTTGCCCAGAAGCGACAGGTTCGGAAACACGTTGATGTTGACCGGCTCGGAGCCGGCGAGGTCGAGAAGCGCGAAGGCGCGGTCGCCATAGCGGCGGATGAATTCGGCTTCGTAATGCTCCATGCCGGGGTGTGCGCTTTCGAGCGCCCAGAGGCCGCCGGGCCGCTTCTCCAGATTGGGCCGCTTGTCCTTATAATGATTGCCGTGCCCGGTGTAGCGCATGTACATCGGCTGGGTGTCGGGCGAATTGCGATAATACGCCATGCCCTTGGCATTCTCGCCAGCGAAGCGATTCTCTGTTTCCAGAAGCGAACGGTGCGAATAGGCGACGTGATAGCCGTCGCAGGAATTGTCGTAGCCGAGCTTCCAGTTGCCCTTGTAACGGAAGCGGTTCGCCTCGCAGACGACCACCTTGCCGCCGGGATTGCGGTCGAGCCATTCGTCGATGACGGTCGTGATGGCGCCGAGATGTTCGACGAGCGGCAACGCGTCGAGATTGAGCGTGCCGAAGATGAAGCCGCGATAGGATTCGAGGCGCGGCACCTGGGCGAGATTGTATTTCGGATCGCGCAGGTCGGCGGCGTAGCCCTCCGGCCACGGCACGCCGCGCAGCTTGCCAGTGTTGAGGAAGTTCCAGCCGTGATAGGGGCACTGGAACGATTTGCTGTTGCCCTTCTCCCAGCGGCACAGCGTCGTGCCGCGATGGGTGCAGCGATTGTAAAGCGCGCGGATTTGTCCGTCGCCGTCGCGCACGACGATGAGCGGACGCAAGCCCAGCCGACGGGTGATGAAGTCGTTCTCGTGAGGGATTTCGCTTTCGTGCGCAATGTAAGTCCAGGTGCCGCCGAAGATGTTGGTCATCTCCGCTTCGAAGATCATGGGATCGGTGTAGATCAACCGGTGCGCGCGGTCTTCCTGCACCAGATGGTCCCAGTCGTACAAAGCGGTGCCGGCAAGCCGGGTCGGCTGCGGTCCGATCTTCTCCAGCGCCGTCATGTCGCGCTCCTCATCTGTTCCACTCCCCAAAAGGGGGGAAACTAAAAGAAATCGAAATACTCATTCTGCTCCCACGCGCTCGGTTCGTCACTGGCCTCCGGCGTGGCGCTGGCATACCGCCCGGCCTCCGTCCGTTTCAGCTTGACGAAATAGTCAACGAAAGTATCGCCGAGCGCGCGGCGGAACAACGGCTCGCGCTCGAACGCGTCGAGCGCGTCGGGCAGGTTTTTGGGCAAGAGCGGCCGTTCGGCGGTGTAAGGTTCGTCGTTCGGCGGCGGCGGTTGCAGTTCGGCCTCGAGACCGGCGAGGCCGGCGACGATCTGGGAGAGGATATAGAGATACGGATTGGCGGCGGGCTCGCCGATGCGGTTTTCGAGGCGGGTCGCCGGGTCGCCGGCGCCGCCGAGGACGCAAATCATGGCGCCGCGGTGATCGTACGCCCAGGTGGCGCGGTCCGGCGCCAGCGAGTTCGGCCGGAAGCGGCGATAGCCGTTGACGGTCGGCGTTGCGAACACGGTACCGGGCACGGCGTACTGCAACAGGCCGGCGAGATAACAGCGGCCGAGCGGTGAGAGATCTCGCCGGCGTTTTGCGGCATGAAGAGATTGATCCCGGTCGACGCATCGACAAGCGACTGATGCAGATGCCAGCCGCTGGAATAAAAACCCTTCAGCCCCGGGCGAGCCATGAAGGTAGCGAAATAACCGAGGCGGCGGCAGATTTGCCGCGTCGCGGTGCGGAATAACAAAATATTGTCGGCTGCCTGCAACGCGGCGCGCGGCGCGAAGGTGCATTCGACCTGGCCGGGCCCCCACTCGTTTTCGATCGAGCGCAGGTCGAGCCCGAGCGAGCCGAACGCGTCGGCGAGCACATCGAACACCGGTTGCATCAGGTCCATATTGGTTTCGGAATGATAGTGGAAGCCGGGCTCGACCGGAAACGTCCGGATCGGTCGCCCGCGGGTGCCGGGGCTGCCGATATTGTCGTCGCCCAAAGGTTCGTCGGCGGCGCGCAGCAGATACCATTCGATCTCCGCGCCGATGACGCCCTGCGCGCCACGCTCCGCGAGCCGCGCCAGGGCGCGGCGTAGCAGCGCCCGCGGCGAGAAGTGAAACGGCCGGCCGTCGTTGAAATATTCATCGCCCAGAATCCAGCCGACCCCTGGCGCCCAGGGCAGAATGCGAAAAGTCGACGGATCGGGAACGAGCGTGAGATTGGGCGAGCCCGTCATCTCGTCGAGCCCCATGCCGCCGCCTCGCGTGAACGAGGCGAAGACGCGCGCACCGGCGGAATCGAGCGTCGTGGTGGCGACGCCGATATTGTAGCCGCTCTTCAAGGCCGCGGCGAAAGCCGGCACCGTCAGGGTCTTGGCGCGCACATAGCCGTGGGTGTCGCTCCAGGCGAGCCGGACGAAGCGCAGCTTCTCCGCCTCGACACGCCGCAGCACCTCCGCGGCGAGACGTTTTTGCTCGTCGCTGCGCAAACCGTGCCGGTCGATGAAGGTCGCCCGCTCGTTCATCGTCATTCGTATGGCGGAGGAACCCGGAAGGCGCAACTCGGAAGGCGGCGTTGGTGTTGCCGCGCACGAGCCGCCAACGCCGCTGCTTACAGCGGCGGACGCGCCGGATAATCCGGCCGCGTTCTCGCAGATTTTTCGATCGCGGCCATGGCGGCGAGCGCGAGGTGGTCGCGCCACGGCCGCGCGATCACTTGCACCGTAACCGGCAGGCCGGCGCTGCCGCGTTCGGTCTGGCGCGCGATGCGGTCGACCAGATCGAAGCCGACCCGGCGGTCGCTTTCCTCGTCCGGACGCACGCGCGTCACCGGCACAATGCCGGCGGGAAAGCCGGTGACATTGGCAAGCGGCGCATAGGCGCCGGGCATCGGCATCAGGACATTCGCGCCGTGTCGCACGGCCGGCAGCGGGTAGGCGGGACCAACAATGAGATCGATCGGACCGCCGTCGGCCCGGTCGAGCGAACGCAGGAGATCGCGACGAAAATCCGCCATCGCTTCGACGGCCTGCCAATAGTCGTCGGTGTTTCCGGAGCCGAGCCGCGAGAGCGTCACCGATGCGCGGCGCTGGCCCAGCGCCGCGAGCGCGGCGCCGACAGCACCACGGAGCCGGTACGGGACCTTCATGGTGAGAAGGAGCTGCGCGAGATGCGGATCGCGGCGGTTGCCGCGCAACAGCCGCTTGAACGCCTCGCCGCGATCGGCGGAAAGGCAGGCGAACAAGAGATCGGTCGCCCGGCTGAGCGCGGGCGGCTTCCAGGCAACCTGCGTTGCGCCCGCCGCGGTGAGCATGGCGGCCGCTTCGCCGACGGCGCGCCTGATTGCCGGAGCAACCGGAAACTCGCCGTCGTCGGTGAAGGTCGCAAACCGCAGACGGCTCATCTCGACGGTGGTTGGATCCTCGAGCTCCGGGCCCGGATCAATCAAGGGATCGCGGGCGCCGTCGAGGACGCGCAACGCCATGACCAGGTCTGCCACGTGCCGCGCCATCGGGCCGGCCTGGCTCACGATCGCGCGCTGCCCGACCGGCAAGCCATGGGCGCAATGGTCGGGCGTGCGGCCCGCGGTCGGCCGGATCGAGGCGATGCCGCAGAATGCCGCGGGTACGCGCAGGCTGCCGCCGATATCGTTGCCGAGCCCGAGCGGCGAGGCGCCGGCGGCGATCAGCGCCGCCTCGCCGCCGCTCGAGCCGCCGCACGACCGTTCCAGATTCCACGGATTGTTGGTGCGGCCGTACAGCGGATTGTCGGTTTCGGTATAAATCAGGAGCTGCGGCGTATTGCTTTTGGCGATCGGGATGGCGCCGGCGGCAAGGAGCGCGGCGACGTGAGGATCGTTTCCGGTTTCGATCGCGTCGCGCCGCGACGGCAGCCCGAAGGTCGAGGCAGTGCCGGCGAGATCGAAACACTCCTTGATCGTGACCGGCAACCCGGCGAGCGGACCGAGCTTGTCACCGCGCGCGCGGGCCTGGTCGACGGCGGCGGCCGCCTGGCGCGCGCTGTCGAACAGCTCGACGGTCACGGCATTGAGCTTTGCATCGACGGCTTCGAGCCGCGCGATGAAGTTATCGACGACGTTCGTGGCGGATAATTCGCCGCCGGCGATCTTCGCAACGATCTCGTGCGCCGGCATGTCGCGCAACGAATCCGCGGACGGTAGCGCGGAGGATGCGGTGATGGTGGTTGAGCCAACAGAAGATTCAGCGAGCGTCATCGTTCGAGCCCCCGGTAAGCGCGAAGACGAAAAGTCGGCCGGGGCAATGTCCGTCCATTACCCCGTCGTGTCAATTTGCCGCCGGGGTGGAACGACGTCGGCTTGATCGAAATCAACGCGGCGAGGCCGCAATGGTGAAATGCAAGGCGTCACGTGCAAGGCGTCACGCGCAAGGGTCACGCGATCGAGCGAAGAGAGTCCCCATGAGCTACTATTTTGCCAAGACGCTGCCGGTCGGTTTTGACGAAGCGGTGCGGCGCACCATCGACGCTCTTAAACAGCAGGGCTTCGGCGTCGTCAGTGAAATCGACATCAAGCAGACCCTCAAGGCCAAGATCGGCGTCGATTTCCGCAATTACCGCATTCTCGGCGCCTGCAATCCCAAGCTCGCGCTCGAGGCGCTGTCGCTCGAGGACAAGATCGGAACTATGTTGCCCTGCAACGTCGTGGTGCAGGAGACCGGCGTCGGCAAGACCGAGGTCGCCGCGATCGATCCGGTCGCCTCGATGCAAGCGATCGACAATCCGAGCCTCAAGGCGGCGGCGGAGCACGTGCAGGCCTTGCTGCGCAAGGTCGTCGATGCATTATAGTGCGGCATGGCTCCGGGGGCATACGATTACATCATCGTCGGGTCGGGCTCGGCAGGGTCGGTTTTGGCAAACCGGCTGTCCGCGGACCCGGCGATCAAGGTGCTGCTGATCGAGGCCGGCGGCTCCGATAAATCGCTGTACGTGCGCATGCCGGCGGGGATCGCCAAACTCTCTACGCCGCAGTTCGACTGGCAGTACAATACGGCGCCGCAGGCGGCCATGGCCGGCCGGCGGATGTATTGGCCGCGCGGCCGCCTCCTCGGCGGGTCGAGCTCCGTCAACGCCATGGTCTATATCCGCGGCCAGGCGGCGGATTACGACCACTGGCGTCAGCTCGGCAATGCCGGCTGGAGCTATGCCGATGTGCTGCCGTTTTTCAAGAAAGCCGAGCGCAACGGACGGCTGCACGACGAATTCCATGGCAGCGATGGTCCGCTCAACGTCGCCGAACGGCCCTACACCAATCCTCTGAGCCACGTCTTCGTCGAGGCGGCGCAGCAGGCGGGGATTCCGCTCAATCCCGATTTCAACGGTGCGGTGCAGCGCGGCTGCGGGCTTTATCAGGTCACCCAGAAGAACGGCGCGCGCTGGAGCGCGGCTTCAGCCTATCTTCACCCCGCCGCCGCGCGCGGCAACCTCACGATCATCAGCAAGGCGCAGGCGAGCCGTATCGTGATCGAGAACGGCCGCGCCGTCGGCGTCGAGTATGGGCGCGGCGGCCGGCGGCGCACGGCGCGGGCCGAGCGCGAGGTGCTGCTCGCGGCCGGCGCGATCAACTCGCCGCAATTGTTGTTGTTGTCCGGCATCGGTCCCGCGGACGAATTGCGGGCGGTGGGCGTGCCGGTCGTGCTCGACCTTCCGGGCGTCGGCAAGAATCTCCAGGACCATCTGAACGTCAACATCGTGCAGCGCACGACGCGGCCGATCACGCTCGACGGCAAGGACCAGGGCTTTGCCGCGCTCGCGGTCGGCCTGCAATGGCTGCTGCGCCGAACCGGTCCGGGCACCAGCAACGTCGCCGAGGCCGGCGCCTTCGTCTCGAGCGGACCCGACGCCGCGACGCCGGACATTCAGTTTCATTTCATCCCGGCGCAGGTCATCGATCATGCCCGCAAGCGGCTCGACGGCCACGGCGTGACCCTGCACGCCTGCTGCCTGCGGCCGCAAAGCCGCGGCGAGATCCGCCTCGCGTCCGCGGATCCGGCTGCGCCGCCGGTGATGGACCCGCGCTATCTCGCCTTCGAGCACGATCTGCAGATTTTGCTCGAAGGCCTGCGGCGGGGGCGCGAGATTCTGGCGATGCCGGCGTTTCGACCATGGCTCGCCGACGAACGGCTGCCGGGCGCAGCACGGCAGTCCGCGGCCGAGCTGGAAGAGTTCGTGCGCGCAACCGCCGAGACCGAATATCATCCGGTCGGCACCTGCAAGATGGGCCATGATCCGTCGGCCGTGGTCGACGATCAACTCCGCGTCCGCGGCGTCGAAGGACTGCGCGTGGTCGATGCCTCGATTATGCCGACCGTGGTCAGCGGCAACACCAACGCGCCGGTCATCATGATCGCGGAGAAGGCCGCCGCGATGATGTTGGGCTGACGTTATTGATCGTCATTGCGAGCGCAGCGAAGCAATCCAGAGGCACTGCCGCTGACTCTGGATTGCTTCGTCGCTGCGCTCCCCGCAATGACGGTAAGGGTCCCGATCCTAAAACCCGCGCCGCAAGAACTTCAGCATCAGATCGGCGACGCGGCCGAACGGCGGACGCAGCAGGCTCGTGCCGCTCAGGCGGCTTTGCAGAAAGACGCCCTTGCGGTGCGAGAAGGTCTGGAAACCGAACTCGCCATGATAGGCGCCGATGCCCGAGGCGCCGATGCCGCCGAACGGCAGCTTCTCGACCGCGAATTGGAACAGCGTGGCGTTGACCGCGGCGCCACCGGAAATCGTTCTGTCAAGAACGCGGTCGCGCGCGGCGGCATCCTCGCCGAAATAGTAAAGCGCGAGCGGACGCGGCCTCCCGTTGACGTAGGCGATGGCGTCGTCGAGGCTGCGATAGGTCTTGATCGGCAGCACCGGCCCGAAAATCTCCTCGCGCATCAGCGCCAAATCCTCGGCCGGGTCGATGACCAAAGTCGGCGGAAGCTTGCGCGCCTGCGGCGGCAGGTTCTCGCGCTTCGGATTGATCTCGACCACACGCTCGCCGCTCGCCTTGGCCTCGGCGACGTAGTGGGCGATGCGTCCGTAGTGCCGGTCGCTGACGATCGCGGTGTAATCGGGATTGTCCGCGAGCGTCGGATAAAATTTCGTCACCGTCGCGGTGGTGAGCGCGACGAACTCTTCGAGCCGGGCCTGCGGCACCAGCACATAGTCCGGCGCGATGCAGGTCTGGCCGGCGTTGAGGAACTTGCCGTGAACGATGCTGCCGACGGCGCCCGCGAGCGCAGCGTCCTCGCCGACGATGCAGGGCGACTTGCCGCCGAGTTCGAGCGTCACCGGCGTCAGATTCTCGGCGGCGGCCTGCATGACGAGGCGGCCGACCGCCGTTGAGCCGGTATAGAAAAGATGATCGAACGGCAGTCTCGAGAATGCCTGGCCGACGTCCGGCCCACCGACGATCGTCGCGACCTTCTCGGGCGGAAACAGGCCGGCGAGAAATTCGGCCAGAAAGTCCGACGTGCGCGGCGTCAGCTCCGAGGGTTTCAGCATCACCCGGTTACCGGCCGCGAGCGCCGCGACGAGCGGCACGATGGAGAGATTGAACGGATAATTCCACGGGCTGATAATGCCGACGACGCCGACCGGCTGATAGAGAATGCGGGCGCCGGCCGGCATGAATTCGAGGTCGACCGCCACCCGCTTCGGTCGCATCCATTGGGCGAGGTGACGCGAGGCGTGGCGGATTCCCGAGAGCGCCGGAAAGACCTCGGCCAGCTCGGTTTCATAACGCGAGCGCGTGCCGAAATCCGCCGCGATGGCCTTGTCGAGGTCGTCGAGGCAGTAGTTGACGGCGTGGCTGAGTTTGGCCAGGTCGGCGAGGCGCTCGTCCAGCGATGGCGCCCCCGCGTGCAGGAAGGCGGCGCGCTGGGCGTCGAGGATGCCGCGCATATCCGGCGGCGAATGCGTGCGCGCCGGCTGCGCCACGGTGCCGGCATCCGTCAACGTCATGGTAGGACTCCCGAACGCCTGCACAAAAGTGCGTCAATTTCCTACCGTCGTTCATCCAGTGCGCCGGGTCAATGCATGCTTTGTTGCATGCTCAGGCACAGTGCGATTTCTGCAATGCACAAAACAAAAAGTTCGCGGCGCACCGCCGATCGGCGCTTGGTCGTTTTTTGGTCGAGGCAAGCGATGCTGATTTTGTAAGCAAGTCCGGATTAATCCTTGCGCAACCTAAAAATGCGGATCAAAATGCGTATGGAGAGTGGGGGCGCTGAGACCCCGCAGGAAACGCGAATTTGTTCGAGACCCATGTTTGCCGAAACCACGGAGGGTAAGATGCTCAAGAGCTTTGTTACGATCGCCGCGGCGATGGCGATCGTTTCGGTTGTCGGGCCCGCGCACGCCGGCTCATCGACGAGCGCGCCGTCGAAGTACAATAGTGCGATCGATGGCACGCGGGTCAGTCAGGTTGCGACCCATCACCGGGCGCAAGTCGCCGATTACCGGATCACCGAATTCTCGTCGTCATCGGCGAGGGGCACCGGGTCGAAGCGCTGAGTCCAAAGAAATAGCTGCCGGCTATTCCGCGCGGCTGGTCGCATTGGGCAGGTTTTTGTCGGGCGCCGCGCAATGGCATGGCGCCCCTAAGGCGGCGTGCGAGTTCGCGTGAGGCCGCGCGTCTCGCGGCGGGTTCTTGTCGGTGACCCACGTCCGCACCGCCGGCAGCACGTCCGGCAACAACCGGTCGACCTCGTTCTTTGTCATGCCCGGCCGCATGCGCGGGTCATAAAGAATATTGAGCAGGTGCTGGTCGTAAATATCGAAGAATCCCATCTGCACGTCATCATTGAACATGGTCCACGGTACCGAATTGTCGTCATTGATGATGCCCAGGCCCTGCAGCACTTCTTCGTAGGCGCAGTCGTAAAAGAAGAAGTCGCCGTTATCGACCGGCAGGATCGCCTCGGCGCGACGAATGCGATAGCTCGCGTCCTTGGCGATGCCGGACAGGCATTCGGGCGCAAGCTTGCGGTCGATCTCTCCGGCTTCGTTGCGTCCGTAGCGGGCGCGGATGGTCGTTTCGAGACGGCGGCGGGGCACCAGCGTGACGACGAAATTCGCCGTCGCGCGATCGTCCGTCATCGCCAGGTCGAGATGATCGATATGGGCGCGGATATCTGCGATGATCGCCGCGAGTTCGGCGCGGCGATCGGGTTCGCCGCGATTGACGACGAACACCCGCACCGGCCCGTCGAATTTGCGGATGCGCTCGTTCGCGTGATCGAACTGCAGTTCGCCGTGAAACGCGGTCTTGAAGAAGCCGTCCTTGATCTCGTCGTTGCTGAAGTTCGTGCGCTCGGCAGCGCGGCGTGCGCTGACTTCGGCATTTTCGGCATGCGCCGGGGCGCCGGACAGCGCGCCGGCGAGCGTGACCGCCGTCGCGACCGCCAGTGACTTCCCGATAACGAACCGCGCTGCTCGAATAAGGCCGAAGTCCATCATGATCGCTTCTGCGGTTGGCGATATATTATTTTGCTATTTCGCCAATGATTCCGAAGTCTTAGCTGCAAGGCACATGCCAGATGTCTGCCAAGAAGCCTGCCAAGCGGCTGCAGCCGCCAAAATGCGGATCGCACAATAGGAATTCCAGACGGAAAGGCGGTCGGTCGTATAGGGATCGCGTAAGGGATGGAACCCCGTCGCACGGCCGTGCCAATCGAATCGCGACGATGGCGCCGCTACACGCCCAGATGCCGGTGCAGCTTTTCCGGCTGCGCGCGCACGTCTTGCGCGGCCAGCGCTTCGACGATGTGGCCGTTTCTGATGATGTAGAGGCGGTCGGCGAGCGTCATGGCGGCGGAGATGTTCTGCTCCACCACCAGGATCGTCTGGCCCGCCTCGGCGAGCTTGCGGCAGGTGGCGAGGAGATCGCGCACGATGATCGGCGCCAGTCCCTCGAACGGTTCGTCGAGCAGCAGGATTTTCGGCTCGCGCACCAGGGCGCGGGCGATCGCCAGCATCTGCTGCTCGCCGCCGGACAGATCGGTGCCGCGGCTCGTGCGCCGCTCCTTGAGCCGCGGGAACATGGCGTAAACCCGTTCGAGCGGCCAGCGGTTCGGTGCGGTGAG
This sequence comes from uncultured Pseudomonadota bacterium, assembly GCA_963745155.1. Taxonomy (GTDB): domain Bacteria; phylum Pseudomonadota; class Alphaproteobacteria; order Rhizobiales; family Xanthobacteraceae; genus BOG-931. Next base: position 13,319 of record CAVUWO010000022.1, read on the forward strand.
CCCGGCGAGGATGATGTTTTCCTCGACATTGAGGCTGCCGAAAATGCGGCGGTCCTCGTGGACGAGCTGCATGCCGGCCTGCGCGATGCGGTGGCTCTTCTTGCCCGCGATTTCGACGCCGTCGAGCACGATTGACCCCGCGCGCGGCGTCACCACGCCCATCAGGCTCTTCAACGTCGTACTCTTGCCGGCGCCGTTGCGGCCGAGCAGCGCGACCACTTCGTTGCGTTCGACCGACAACGCCACGTCGAACAGGATATGCGAATCCCCGTAATAGGAGTTGAGGCCGGAGACTTCGAGCAGGCTCATTCTTGCTGCACTCCGCCGAGATAGGCTTCCTGCACGGCCGCGTTGTTCTTGATGTCCTGCGGCGTACCTTCGACCAGCACGCGGCCTTCCTGCAGCACGGTGACGCGTTCGACCAGTTCGAACAGCGCATCCATGTCGTGATCTATGATGATCATGGTGCGGCCGATGCCGATCGACTTCAGAAGTTTCACCATCTCGATGCGCTCGAGCGGGCTCATGCCGGCGAGCGGCTCGTCGAGCAGAAGCAGCGACGGCGAACTCGCCAGCGCCAGGCCGACCTCGAGGCGCCGCTTCTCGCCGTAGGCCAAGGCCGCGACCGCAACGTCGGCGCGGCCCGTGAGGTCGACCAGCGCCAAAGTGTGCTCGACCTGCTGGTCGAGCCCCGGGATTCTCGTGAGCCGGCGCATGAGGTCGAGCCGGAATTTCCCCCGCAAACCGGCGAGCGCCGCGATCGTCACATTCTCGCGCACCGTGAGCCGGGTGAAAAGCTGGTTGACCTGATAGCTTTTGGTCAGGCCGAGCTGGCAGACGTCGGTGACGTTCATTCCGGTGATGTCGCGGCCTTCGAACGCGATCGTGCCGGACGTCGGCTCGACTTCGCAGGTCAGCATCTTGAAGAATGTCGACTTGCCGGCGCCGTTCGGCCCGATCACGCCACGCCGTTCGCCGTGCATCACCGCGAAATCGATGTTGGAGTTGGCAAGGAGGCCGCCATAGCGCTTGGTCAGCCCGGTCGCCTGCAGGATCGGGCCGGAGCCGTCGGTCGGCGGACGCCGCCGGGCCATGATCGCGGCGGCCGGCGCCGTCTTGGGCGGCTGCGGCGTAACGTTCGGCTCGTTGACCATAGCCGCGCTCAGCGACGCCGTCTTGAGCTGGCGGTGCGAGCTGCCCAATTGATGGCCCAAGAACCCGAACAGATCCACGATGCCGCCGACCAGGCCGCGGCGCAGGAAACAGACCAGCAGGACGAACACCAGACCCAGCACCAGCTTCCAGGTGGCGCCGAGGTGCAGCGTGTTCTGGAAGAAGTCGGAGAAATAGAGCCAGACGGTCGCGCCGACCAAGGGCCCGAACAGGGTGCCGGCGCCGCCGATCGCGGTCTGCATGACGAGCTGGCCGGAGTTATCGAAGGTGAAGGCGTCGGGCGGCATGAAGCCCTGCATCACGCCGAGGAGGCCGCCGGCGAAGCCGGCATAGGCGGCGGCGATGACGAAGGCCGTGAGCTTGTAGCCGTGGATGTTATGGCCCACGGCGGCAGCACGCAACGGGTTGTCGCGGATGGCGCTGAATACGGCGCCGACCGGCGACCGCACGATGCGCAGCGCGATTACGATGCCGACGAAATACCAGAACGCCAGGAACGCGTACATCTTCCAGTCGGTGTCGAATTTGATGGTGGTGAAGCCGAGCGGTAGCGTCGGCGTCGGCACGCCGGGCAGCCCGTTCTCGCCGCCGGTATAGTCCGACAGCGGATTGAACTCGACGAAGTAGAACACCTCGGCGATCGCGACCGTGATCATGGCGAAATAGATGCCGGTGCGCCGCAGCGCGATCAGCCCGACCAGAAAGCCGACGACCGCGACCGCGATGGTGCCGATGATCACGCTGATGAGGACGTGGGGAAAATCGAGCTCGGTGAGCAGATAGGCGGCGACCATGCCGCCGGTGCCGAAGAATGCCGATTGGCCGAACGACAAGAGCCCGGTGTAGCCGAACAGGACGTCGAAACCGATGCCGAACAGGCCCCACACCATGATGCGGCTCATGGTCGTCGGCGCGAAGCCGAGATGCGGCAGCACGAACGGAGCCGCGATCAGGCCGATCGCCGTCAATGTTTCGACCAGAAAGGAACTTTGCCTGGGCATCAAACAATCACGCTCATTCGCGGCCGGCGGTGCCGAGCAGACCATAGGGACGAAGCACCAGCACCAGCGTCATCGCCACGAAAAGCATGACATAGGAATAGCCGGGATTGAACATGGACGTTATGCTGATGATCTCGCCGGCGATGAAGCCGCCCAGGATGGCCCCGGGGAACGATCCCACCCCGCCGATGACGACGACCACGAAGGTCTGCACCAGGATGGTTTCGCCGACGTCGGGGGCGATCGAGACCACCGGCGCATTGACGATGCCGGCAAAGCCCGCGGCCATCGCGCCGATGCCGAACACCAGCATGAAGATCTTGTAGACGTCGATGCCGAGCGAATCGACCATGACGGAATCTTCGATGCCGGCGCGCACGATCATGCCGATGCGGGTGCGATAGAGCACGAGGTAGAGCGCGATCAAAGCGACCGCGACGATGCCGAGCAGCGCCAGGCGATAGGTCGGATAGAACATGAAGCCGATCGGCGTGATGCCGGCGAAAGCGGCAGGCGGGGGAAGCGTCTTGGTCAGGCTGCCGAAGAAAAAGCGCACCGTCTCGACGAACACGATGCCGATGCCGAAGGTGACCAGGAGCTGGTCCTCGTGCGGGCGGGAATAGAAGTGGCGGATCACGACCCGCTCCATCACCACGCCGACCAGCATGACGAACAGCGAGCCGGCAATGACCGCGACGACGAAGGAGCCCGTATAGGTGTAGGCGAGCCAGCCGGCATAACCGCCCAGCATGAACATCGCGCCGTGGGCGAGATTGAGGACGCCGAGCGTGCCGTAGATGATGGTCAAGCCGGACGAGATCAGCGCCAGGAGGGCGCCGAGCACCACGCCGTTGAAGACCTGCGAGACGAAGTTAGGCCAGTTGATCACGCTGTCGTCCGCAATTTGTTGCGCTGCATTGTCGCCGGTTCCCGATTTATTTCAATACCAATCGGCCGGGCTCAAGGGGCGAAGACGATGGCTTCGCGGCTTCAACCCGGCCTTGAGAAAACCGGCCAGCATGGGATCAACGTGACGGCGCGACGAACCTTCTCCGCACCGTCGGTGCGGAGAAGGCGTCTTGAACGGCCGTCAGGAATAGTCGCCGAGATGGCAGCCGAACGCGTCTGGCTTCTGCATCAGCCCCTCACCGGGAACGACTTCGACCACTTCCCAATAGTCCTCGGGGTTCTTCATGTCCTTCGGCGCCTTGCCGCGGACGATGACGACCGGACGGACCAATTGATGATCCTCGGGACGGAAATGCACGTCGCCCACCATGGATGGGAAGGTCTCGCCCTTCTCGTACTGCTTGATGACCGTCGGCGGGTAGAAGGTACCGGCTTCCGAGACCATGCGCGCCCAGATCGCGAACTGCATGTAGGCGTTCTCGGCGCCCCATTCGGGCCGATAGCCGTACTTCTTGTTGAAGGCCTCGACGAACATCTTGGCCAGCGGATACTTGTCCTCGAGCGTCCACCAGAAGTCGGTGGCGGCGAACACGCCCTCGGTGAGCTCCGGACCGACTTCCTTGGCGAGGAAGGGGATCTGGTAGGGAATCACCATCTTCATCTTCGGCGTCAGCCCGAACTGCTTGGCCTGCTGCACGGACAGCACGGCGTCGCGGCCCCAATTCACATTGATGATGAACTCGGCGCCGGAGTTGCTGATGTTGGTCAGGTATTGGCTGAAATCCTGCGTGCCGAGCGGAGAGACCTGGTTGGTGACCATGGTCCAGCCGCCGTTCGCAGTCAGATAGTCGTTCACCGATTTGGTCACGGTGTGACCATAGGTATAGTCCGGCGTCATGAACGCCGCCTTTTTGTTCTTGCCGAAGTTCTTCACCAGCACCGGGCCGATCGCGTTGGCCGCGGTCTCGCCGTAGAAGCACTGGCGGAAGCTGTAGCGCACGCAGTCCTTCCCGGTGGTGTCGTTCGAACCGGAAATCGCCACCAGGTAAAGCACCTTTTCGCGCTCGGCGAACTTGTTGAGCGCCACCGCTACCGCCGACGAGGTCGAGCCCGTCATGGCGATGATCTTGTTATCATTGATGAAAGTCTGCTGCTCCTGCACCGCATTGTTCGGCTTGGCGCCCGAATCGGCGGACACGAGCTTCACTTCCTTGCCGAGCACGCCCTTGGTGATCTTGGGCGCGATCTTCTTGATCAGCTCATGGCCCTCGTTGATGTGCTCGACGGCGAGCTCCATGCCCTTGAGCTCGTCTTCGCCTTGCGCCGCGTAGGCGCCCGTGCGCGGCACGGTGGCGCCGATGGTGACCGAACTACCCTCCGTGCCGGCGGGCCAGGTGCCGAGCGGGGGTTCGTCCGCCGCGAGGGCACCCTGTACGAAGCTCAATGATGACGGGCCGCCGACCGACAGCGCGCCGAGCCCGGCGCCGGTTGCGACCGCTTGTCGCAGCATTGTGCGCCGCGAAATGCCAGGCCCGAAAAAACCACGTCCAAAAGGCGTTTGTTTGCTGGTCACGTTTCATCTCCCTAGGCTTGTGTGCTCCCTCCGGCGCAGTGTGACCGTCTTTAGTAGGGGTGGCTTTCATGGTGCTTATTGATCCAGATTACGAACATGAAGCAGGGTCCATCCATCGTCGCGCGCATGACCGCGCCGGCACGTGCCCCGTCCCCCGCGCGGGGGACGGGTGGCGCCGTCGAGTCGATTTGGGGTAACGACCCCGTAGTCGCGCGCATCGGCAGCCTGATCGACCTCGACGCGGCCGATCTGCGCAGCCTGCGCGCGGTGATCGAAACCGAGCTGACCGTGACCAAGCGCCGCGACCTCGTCCTCGACGGCTACGAATTCTGTAAGCTCTGCTTCGTCAAGGCCGGCTATGCCGCCCGCTACAAGCTGTTACGCAACGGCAAGCGGCAGATCGTCAATTTCGCGCTGCCGGGAGACGTGATCGGGCTGCCGGGCAGTTTTCTCAGCCGCGCCGCCAGTTCCGTCGTCGCCGTCACCGACATGACGCTGCAAATCTGCTCGCTGCAGGCCTATGTCGATCTGTGCTACCGGCAGCCGAAGTTCGGGCTGTTGCTCGGCTGGCTCGCTGCCCAGGAGGCGGCCTATTGCGCGGAGCACGTCATCGATGTCGGGCGCCGCACGCCGGCCGAACGGCTCGCGCACCTCTTGCTGGAGATTCATTCCCGGCTGGCGTTGGTCGGGCTCGCCGACGCCTACGCCTTCACGCTCCCGTTCACCCAGGAGATGATGAGCGACGCGCTCGGTTTGAGCGTGCCTCACCTCAATCGCACGCTGGGAAAGCTGCGCGCGGAAAGGCTGATCGCGGTCAACGAGCGGCACGTGGCATTCATCGATCTCAAGGCGCTGCAGATGCTCGCGCAATTCCAGCCGGCGGAGCCGGTGCGCATTCCGCTGCCCGAAGCGATCGCAATCAATTAGGCGTTCGCGACGGCCGACGATACGGGTGGCCAACGTTCGCGTCGCTTGTAAATTGATGGCGTATAAATTTGACACGATCCCGTGACAGTGTGGCGGGCTGATTGTCTCGCATGTCATTGCTCCAGGGAGGCGCGTCATGGGATTGATGGATGTTCTCAACGGGATGCAGAACGGACCGCATGGATCGCGCGGCGCCGCCAGTGGTGGCGGCACCGGCGGCGGCATGTCGCCGATCACCATGGCGATCCTCGGCCTCCTGGCCTACAAAGCGTTGAAAAGCCTCACCAGCCAGCCGAACGCGGCCCCGGCCGGCCACACACCCTCGGCGCCCGTACCGGCGCCGAGTTCCGGCGGCGGGCTTGGCGACCTCCTCAAGACGGGTTTGGGCGGCTTATTGGCCGGCGGCGCGGCGGGCGGCGTGCTCAGCGGCGGCCTTGCCGACTTGCTGCGGCAATTCCAGCAATCCGGCCAAGGCGCGGCCGCCAATTCCTGGGTCGGCAACGGGCCCAATCAATCGATTTCGTCCGACGATCTCGCCAAGGCGCTCGGCGCCGATCAGATCGATACCCTGATGGCGCATTCCGGGTTGTCGCGCGACGATTTGCTCGCCGGCCTGAGCCAGCATTTGCCCGACGTCGTCGACCAATTGACGCCCCACGGGCGGTTGCCGACCGAGCAGGAACTGTCGCAATAGATTTGACCGGCGCATCCCGCATTGGCCGGGGAGCTGTGTCTTGTTGCCGCGTTGAACTTGGTCTACGCATTCAAACCCGATGTTCGAGGAGGAAACGGATCATGAAGATGCTCGGTACCGCCGTCCTGCTGTCGCTCGCAATCGGCATGGGCACCGCCTTCGCGCAGGATAAACCGGCGGCTGCGCCGGCCGCGGCGATGGACAAGAAGGCGATCTCCAAGTCCTGCAGCGATCAGGCCAACGCCAAGGGCCTGCACGGCAAGGACCGCAAGAAATTCCGCAACGAGTGCAAGCACAATGGCGGCAAGGCGCCGCAATAATCGCGTCCTTTTGTTTTCGCACTGCAGCAGAGCCGGCGGCGTGTGCCGGCTCTTTCTATATCGGTGCAAGTTGCAATCGAGTGTGTGATTGTGTCCGATCGGTCGGACGCAAACCTGGAGTGACGTCGAACCTAGAGTCCTGCCAAACCTAAAGTCCTGCCAAACCTAAAGTCCTGCCAAACCTAGAGTCCTGCCAAACCTGGAGTCCTGCCATGACACGCTTGACTGCGGCGGCCTTGACCCTGATGGCGGCGGCGGGTTGGCTGATCGCGACGATAGGACCGAATGCCGAAAATAATGCCATGAGCAAAGAGCCGCGCTTCCCGTTGCTGACCATGGATCAGCTCGGCGACCGGCAGAAGCCGCTCGGCGAACAGATCATGAAGGTGTCGAGCGTCGGCCTCGGCGGCCCCTACAATCCGCTGCTGCGCAGCCCCGTACTCGGCCAGCGGATGTTCGATCTCCTGCATTATCTGCGCTGGGAAACCTCGGTGCCATTGAAGCTCAACGAGTTCGCCATTCTGATCATCGGCCGGCAATGGCGCTCGCAGGTGGAATGGCTGGCGCACGCGCCGCTCGCGATCAAGGCCGGGCTCGCGCCCGACATCGTCGCCGAGCTCAAGGCCAACAAACGGCCTTCGAACATGCCGCCGGAAGAGGCGGCGGTGTATGATTTCGTCACCGAGCTCACCACCGCGCACGCCGTCTCCGACGAGACGTTCGCCCGGACCAAGAAGCTCCTCGGCGAGCAGCAGGTGGTCGATCTGACCGCTGTTGCGGGTACCTACATCGCGATCGCGATGCAACTCGCTATGGCCGAGCAGAGCGTGCCGCCGGACAAGGCGGAGCCGTTCAAGCGAGGGGAGCCGTGATGGGTGCGGCAGCCGGTGGCTGAATTTCGCGACCGACAGCCAGGGATGTTTGCGCGTCATTGGTACGGTCAACGACCGTAGTATTCCTTAAACTGCACGGCAGACGGCAGCGCGGAGAGCGTGCTTAACCGAGTGAAATCCAGCCTGGGCCAATCATCATGACTGAACCATCCACACGCGATCTCGGCCCGGTGTCGCATCTCGACGCGCTCCTCGCGACGGTCGGGCCCGTTACCGGCCTGCGCATCCTCGACATCGGCTGCGGCGAGGGTGGCTTGTCGCGCGCGCTCGCGAAACTTGGTGCACACGTCACCGGCTACGACCCCTTCATCGCCGGCACCGAATCGACGCCGCACGCCGCCGGGAGCTATCGGCTGGTCAAGGCCGCCGCCGACGCTCTCCCCGAGCCGGATCACGAAGCCGATCTCGTGCTGTTTGTTTTCTCGCTCCACCACGTGCCGGCGGGGAAGCTCGCCGGTGCGCTCGCCGAGGCGCGCCGCGTGCTCAAGCCGTCGGGCCGGCTCTATGTCGCGGAGCCGCTGGCGCAGGGCCCGCATCAATACGTCATGGAGCTCTTCCATGACGAAACCGCGGTGCGCAAAACCGCCGCCGAGGCGCTCGCGCGCTTTGCCGCCCCGAATTTCGCTACCGATCGGATCTCCACCTATACCGACCGGCGCAGCTTTGCCGACTTCGACGCCTTTGCCGAGCGCATGATCGCCAACATGCGCTTCAACGGCTACAGCAAGGATGCCGTACAGGCGCCAGCCGTGCGCGCGCGCTTCGCCGAAATGGCCATAGTGCACGGCGGCCGTCTGGATCAGCCGGTGCGCATCGATTGTTTCGGGCCCGCGAGTGCTTAAGAAATCGAAACAACGATCTTCCCGAAATGCTGATTGGTCTTCATCATCGCCAGCGCTTCGGCGATGTCGTCGAGCGCAAACGTCTTGTCGATCGGCAGCGACAGCTTGCCGGTCTCGACCGCTCCCCACAGGTCGGCGCGCATCGCCCGGTTGATCTCGCGGATTTCCTCGATCGAGCGGGTGCGGAAGGTCACGCCGATATAGTCGATGCGCTTGAGCGCGTGGACGTCGAAATTGAACTCGCCCTTGTTGCCGCCGAGCCGGCCGACATTGACGATGCGGCCAAGCACCGCGGCGGCGTCGAGGTTCTGGTTGACGGCGCTGCCTGATATCATGTCGACGATGACGTCGACGCCCTTGCCGCCGGTCGCCTTCTTGACCTCTTCCGGCCATTGCGGATCGCGTGAGTTCGAGCGCGAGATCGCAGCCGAAGTCCTTCAGCCGCGCGCGGCGATCCGGATCGGTCGAGGTGCCGATCACCAGCGACGCGCCCATCAGCTTGCCGATCTGCATGCCCATGAGGCCGACGCCGGAGCTCGCGCCCTGTATCAGCAGCGACTCACCGCGCTTGAAACGGCCCGCGGTCATCACCGCGTTGTGCATGGTGAACAGCGCGAGCGGCAGGCACGCCGCCTGTTCGTAGCTCATGGCGCCGCCGGGAATGTGATTGATGCGGCCGGCGTCGGTCGTGACGTATTCCGCGAACCCGCCCGCGCACGACGCCATCACCCGGTCGCCGGGCCTGAAGCCGATCACCGCCTCGCCGACGGCTTCGATCTCGCCGGCGCACTCGAGACCGAGCTTTCCGCCGCCACCGCCGCCGGCAAAGGCGCGCTCGGACGCGAGCAGATCGGCGCGGTTGAGGCTCGACGCCCGCGCGGCGATCAGAACTTCGCTCGGTCCAGGCTCAGGCTTCGGCACATCGCGGATTTCGGCGCCGTTGTCGCCGACGATAGCTGCTTTCACGCGCGGTTCCTCCATTGCGTCCGGCCGGCGAGACTATCCGGCGCGCTGGCGCGCCGCCACCGCTTCCCGCGAGACGGCTTCCCGCTCGTCCGCCGTGTGCTATCGTCGGTCATCACGAAGTCGAACCGGGAGGACTTCGGTCAAGCCGTGCCACGGCTCAACAGACGCGATCGATCATGAACCAGACCTTCCGCCCGCAAAAAATTGCCGCGTCGGCCTGCCCGCACGATTGCCCATCGACCTGCGCGCTCGAGGTCGAGGTGTTCGGCAATCAGACCATCGGCCGCGTGCGCGGCGCGGCCGATAACGCCTACACGGCGGGGGTGATCTGCGCCAAGGTCGCGCGCTATGCTGAGCGCGTGCATCACCCGGATCGGCTGACCAAGCCGCTCCGCCGCACCGGCGCCAAGGGCAGCGGCGAATTCGCGCCGATCTCCTGGGACGACGCGCTCGACCTCGTCGCCGAAGAATTTCTCAGCGCCGAGCGGGCGCATGGCTCCGAGGCGGTGTGGCCCTATTTCTATGCCGGCACCATGGGCTACGTCATGCGCGACGGCATCAACCGGCTGCGCCACGCTAAGAAATATTCCGGCTTCTTTTCCACCATCTGCGTCAATCCGGCCTGGACCGGCTTCATCGCCGGCACCGGCAAGCTCGCCGGCGCCGACCCGCGCGAGATGGCGGTGTCGGATCTGGTGGTGATCTGGGGCACCAATGCGGTCAACACCCAGGTCAACGTGATGACGCACGCGACGCGGGCCCGCAAGGAACGCGGCGCCAAGATCGTCGCCGTCGATATTTACATGAACGGCACCATGAAACAGGCCGATCTGGCGGTGCTGATCCGGCCCGGCACCGACGGCGCGCTCGCCTGCGCGGTGATGCATTGTCTGTTCCGCGACCAGAAGGCGGATTGGGATTATCTCGAGCGCTACACCGACGCCCCGCGCGAGCTCGCCGAACATTTGCGTACGCGCGACCCGGCGTGGGCGTCGCGCATCACCGGCTGTCCGGTCGAGACCATCGAGGCGTTCGCCCGGCTGGTCGGCGAGAGGAAGCGCGCCTATTTCCGCCTCGGCTACGGTTTTTCCCGCTCGCGCAACGGCGCGGTGAACATGCATGCCGCGAGCTGCATCGCGGCGGTCGCCGGCGCCTGGCGCCATGAGGGCGGCGGCGCCTTCCACAACAATGGCGGCATCTTTCACCTCGACAAGACCGTGATCGAGGGCAACGACGTGCGCGATCCCGCCATCCGCATGCTCGACCAGTCGCGCATCGGCGCGATCCTCACCGGCGACCGCGACGCGCTGCGCGGCGGCCCTTCGGTCACGGCGATGCTCATTCAAAACACCAATCCGGTGTCGGTCGCGCCTGACCAGGAGACGGTGAAGCGGGGCTTCGCCCGCGAGGATCTGTTCGTCTGCGTGCACGAGCAATTCATGACCGACACCGCGAAGATGGCGGACGTGGTGTTGCCGGCGACGATGTTCGTCGAGCACGACGACTTCTATCAGGCCGGCGGCAGCCAGTATCTGCTGCTCGGACCGAAGCTGATCGAGCCGCCGGGCGAATGCCGCTCCAATCACGAGGTCATCTGCGCCCTCGCCAAGCGGCTCGGCGCCGAGCACCCCGGCTTCGCCATGACGCCGCGCGAGTTGATCGACGTGACGCTGCGCCAGTCCGGTTGGGGTACGCTCGCGGAACTGGAAGAGAACCGCTGGATCGATTGCCAGCCGGATTTCGCCACCGCGCATTATCTCGATGGCTTCGCTTACCCGGACGGCAAATTCCGCTTCAAGCCGCATTGGCCGACGGTGCCGTTCGACCGCGCGCATGGCAACATCGCCTGTCCCTCGATTCCGCCGTTGCCGGATCATTGGGAGGTGATCGAGGAAGCGGACACTGCGCATCCGTTCCGCCTCGCCACGTCGCCCGCGCGCGGCTTTCTCAATTCCAGCTTCACCGAGACGGCGACCTCGCTGGCGCGCGAGGGCCGGCCGGAAGTGATGATTCATCCCGACGACGCCGCAGCGCTCGCGGTCGCCGATGGCGAGGAAGTCACGCTCGGCAACGGACGCGGCCGCGTGCGCCTGCATGCCCGATGGTTCGACGGCGTCCGCCGCGGCGTGCTGATCGCCGAATCGATCTGGCCCAACAACGCCTACGCCGACGGCCGCGGCATCAACACCTTGACCGGCGCCGATGCGGTCGCGCCGTTCGGCGGCGCCGCGTTCCACGACAACAAGGTGTGGCTGCGGAAGGTGGCGGGGTAACTGCCGCCTTCAGGTTTGGGCGCAGGCTCAACCTCCGGAAGCAGCACAGTACCAGCGCACCGATTGCTTCCAAATAAAATCATCGGCTAACCGGTTGGTTCGGTCGCGTCGCCATTGTCCGCACGCACGGCGCCGCTATAACTTGCAGGGGGCTGCGGCAACGTCGTGTTGTCGCGAAAGTGCGGGGAGCTGCAAAAAACATGAAGGGCAGAAATCATGCCACCATTGCCGGTGCTGTCCTTGCGGTGATGTTGTCGGCGCTCAGCGCCCACGAGGCGCAAGCCGCGCCGCCTCCGTCGACCGCTCCGTCCTGGGAGGGCTTCTACGTCGGCGGCGATGTCGGTTACGGTTTCGGCGTCGACGGCTTCGACATCAACACCTTCGAATTCTCCGGCACGTCGATGGCCGTTAACACCGATTTCGTCGGCAGCCAGGGATTCGTCGGCGGCGTGCTCGGCGGCTACAATCATATGCTCACGCCGCGTTGGCTCATCGGCATCGAGGTCGATGCGAGCTGGTCGAACATCAGCCACAGCGACACGCTCAACGACGGCTTCGGCGACGTCATCACGCAGAAGATCGCGCAGCAACAGGTCTATTCCGCGCGCGCGCGCGTCGGCTATTTGCTGGCGCCGGAGACGCTGCTTTATGGCACCGCCGGCGGGGCCTGGTCGCAGTTCGCCTATTCGCTGAACTACCCGGCCGGAAGCTATTCCGAATCCGACACGAGCTGGTTGGCCGGTGTACAGTTCGGCGCCGGCATCGAGACCCAATTCGCGCCGGGCTGGAGCGCCCGGCTCGAATATCTGCAGACCTTTTATAACGCCGCGACGTTCAACCCGGCCCTCCTTTCAACGATCGTCGGGCCGATCGAGGTGCGGCCGTCGACCGGCGTCGGCCGCGTCGGCGTGACCTATCGCTTCGGGCCCGACAGGGCCGCGCCCTGGGAGTCGGCGCCGGCGCGGCCGTCGTGGAACGGCCCTTACGTCGGCGGCGCGCTCGGCGCCGGCGTCGCCAATGCCAAGGTCGATTTTCCACAGTATTCCGGCACCTCGATCAACGGCATCGGTATTGCCGGCGCGTTCCCCACGGTCATGGGCGGCTACAATTGGCGCGCGGCGGCGCGCTGGGTCGTCGGCGCCGAAGGCGAAGCGGCGCCCGGCATATCGACGGCCGACTTTCAGGTCGATTGGACGGAGGCGGTGCGCGGGCGCATCGGCTATCTGCTCACGCCGGCAACGCTGCTGTACGGCAGCGCGGGCTGGCTCACCACCGGCATTGCCATGAGCTCGATCGCGAACAACTCCGTTACCGTTCCAAGCCAGCGGGTGGATGCGCCGGAAGTCGGCGGCGGCGTGGAGACCGCGATTACCGAGCATTGGGCCGCGCGCCTCGATTATCAGTACGCCGTGCCGGGCGTACTCGACGCGGTCGCGGTCAAGATCAACACGTTTTCAGGTCCCCTCGTCGTGCATGCGCAAATGCAATATGTGCGGCTCGGCGTGGTCTACATGTTCGACGGCCATTGAGCCTGTCACCGCAAAAACACGTGCCACGCTAGCGGGCGATGGCTTCGAGGCTGCGCCTGGTCACCGCGGGCCCGAAAATGCCGATGACGGCGACCAACGCCGCCATGGCGCCGGCGATGATGCCGAACACGCCGATGGTGCCATAACGGCCGAGGCAGAAGGCGATGACATAGCCGGAGAAGATGGCGCTGAACCGGCTCCATGAATAAACGAAGCCGACCGCCTTGGCGCGGAAGCGCGTCGGATAAAGCTCGGCCTGATAGGCGTGGAACGAGAACGACATCCAGTTGTTGCAGAGCGTGATCATGACGCCGCAAGCGATCACGCCGGCCGCGGCGGTCTGGTGCGCGAACAGAAGGCCGCAGGCGGCGACGCCGATCGCGGCTCCCGCGATCTGCCATTTGCGCTCGAAACGGTCGGCGAAGAGGATACCGACCAACGGCCCGACCGGCGCCGCTATCGCGATGACGAATGTGTAAGCCAATGACTTGGTGACGCCGATGCCCTGCGACACCAAGAGCGACGGCACCCAGCTCGAGAAACCGTAATAGCCTATCGTCTGCAGCACGTTGAAGATCACCAGCATGATGGTGCGGCCGCGATAGTCCGCAGACCACATTTCGGTCCAGGCGCCGCGCTTGGTGTCGGCTTCGCCCGCGACCGCCTCGGAAGCGGGCAGCTCCTTTCCGGTCTCGGCGCGAATGCGGCGCTCCATGTCGGCGACGATGCGCTCGGCTTCGGCGATGCGGCCGTGCTGCGCCAGCCAGCGCGGCGATTCCGGCAGCGCGCGGCGGATCCACCAGACCACCAGCGCGCCAACCGAGCCGATGATGACGACCACGCGCCAGCCGTCGAGCCCGAAGACCGTGCGCGGCACCAGTTGCCAGGACAGGAACGCGACCGCCGGCACTGCCGTGAACATGACGAACTGGTTGTAAGCGAAGGCGGGGCCGCGTCGGTCCCTTGGCACCAGCTCCGACACATAGGTGTCGATATTCACCAGTTCGACACCGAGCCCGATGCTCGCGATCAGCCGCCACAGATCGATCGCCTCCGGCCGATCCTGAAACGCCATGATCAAGGCGCCGACGGAGTACCAGATGAGCGCGAAGGTGAAGATCGAGCGCCGGCCGAATCGGTCGGACAGCCAGCTGAAGGCCAGCGTGCCGATGAACAGGCCGGCGAACAGCGCCGCCACGAAGCTGGCGAAGCCGTGCAGGTCGAAGACGCCCTGCGTGGTCGGCTTGAAGATGCCGGCTTTGAACAGTCCCAACGCCACATAGGCCGTAAAGAACAGATCGTAAAATTCGAACCAGCCGCCCAGGGACAATAGCGTGATCAATGTCCGCACGTGGCGCGACGGCGGCAGGCGGTCGAGCCGCGCCGCCACCGTGATCGATGTGTCCCCAGCCGATGTTTCCGCGTCCATGGGCCGCTTTCCCTCCGCGGTCGCATGCGTCCCGCAACGTGCTGTGATGTTTAGCGGTCGCGCACGGCTTGCTCAACGCCGCCGAAACTCGAGGCGGCATGCACCGGGTAAGGCGGCCGCGGCCTTGCCCGCGGCGGGCATGGCTCGCGCTATTCCGGCAGTTCCGTGAACTGAGGCAGATCGTCCGCGATGGCGAACCACGGCGCTTTGCTGCCGACATAGACGTGCATCGTCGGACGAATGCCCGGATCGTCGTCGAGCGGGCCCAACGGCAAGCTGAGGATCGACGCGTCGGCGTCGAATTTGGTCAGCAGCGGTGAGCCGCAGACGCGGCAAAAGCCGCGGTGGTTTCCGGGCGACGATTTAAAGAACGTCAACAGCTGCTCGCCGGCGGTCCAGCGAAAATCGGTCGCGCGAACTCTCGCCCGGCTGCGAAAGGCGGCGCCGTGGGCCTTGCGGCACATCGCGCAATGACAATTCAGCGCCGCGGACAGCGGGCCGCTGATCTCATAACGAATGCCCCCGCACAGACAGCTTCCGCGCAACATGCGATCTCCTCATGGCAGCGTCATCGCGTCCGGTCCGCCGCGAACGAAAGCGCGTCGTCGAGACGGTCATTGCCCCAGAACATCTCGCTGTCGACGAAGAATGTGGGGGCCCCGAAGATTCCCCTGGCGCGGGCTTCTTCGGTTTGTTGCCGCAGCCGCGTTTTCACGGGCTCGGCTTGAGCCTGCGCCAGGAGGTTCGTGGCGGGAAGGCCGAGCTCGTTCAAAATCGCGGCCAGGGGCTCGGGCTGATTGATGTCCTGGTCGAGGGCGAAATTAAGCTCCATGACCCGGCGGCAGAACGGCCCGATCCAAGGCGCTTCGGCGCCGACGAGGGCGAGCCGCAGCGGCAGCACGCCGAGCCGCGGAAAGGCGCTGGGCTGCACCCATGCGAGCCCATATTTGCGGCATTGGCGCACCATGTCCTGCCACATATAGGCGCCTTTTTCCTTCTGCAGCAGAAACGGCGACGTCTCGAAACCTAGGGCGCGAAATATCGGTCCTAACAAAAACGGCTTCCAGACGATCCGGACGCTGTGTCGGCGCGCCGCCTCCTCGATCCGCATGACACTGAGGTAGCTGTAATTGCTGCCGAACTCGAACCAGAACTCGAGTTCCGGCGTCGGCACCGACATCGTCGTCTCTGCGGTCATCGCGCCTGACTCCGAAGCATGCCGATGCGGCTCTGGCGCTGATCCTTGCGCTTGGGCACCGGCATCCAATGCGTCGGCTGATCGAACGTCTTGTAGCTGCCGCCGAAACTGTCGATGACGTCGCCGCCGTCGGCCTGAATATACCAGCTTTTGCCGTTCCAGGCGGCGATCGAAACGTCGACATGGTAGGGGCCGCACAGGATCACCGGCGTCCCATCCTGCGGCGCACTTACGATCGGCTGCCAGAAATCCTCAATTTGCGCGCCGGTCATGGCAGTCTTGCAGATACCGCCAGAGCTAGCGCCATCGGATTTCGACGTCATGGCGGGACAGGCCGATTTCGGCCAATTCGCGCGGTGACAGCCGCGCCAATGTCCGGCGTTGTCTGTCTTGTTGGGCGGCGATGAGCCGCGCCCGCACCCGGCGCTGCTTCGACTTTGCGGCCAAGGTTTCAAACGGCTGCAGCAGCACCGCAAGAAAGCCGCGAGCGCGGCCGATCCACCGCATCGGCGCGGGCCGCCGTGAAAACTCGGCGAGCGAGATGACATTGTTGCGGTATGATGGAAAGCGATATGTCGGAAGGTAAGCCATGGCGCTGCGCCGCTCGTTCGTCTTTGCTCACGGCGCAAAATGCGGCGATGGCCTTGGATCGACAAACGAGAAATCCGACGCGAGGCATGAAATTCAGTCATCGGCCGGCCAAGCCGCTCCGGACGGCGCCTTCAGCCGAAGCAGGCGACAAAGCCGGTGCGGATCGTCTCGAAAAACACGACGGTGCCGTATTGCGCCCAAAGCCAGACCGTGCCGGCGAGTGCAATTAAAATTGCCGCGCCTGTCCAAACGGCCGGCTCAAACATCAGGCGTGATGCAACAAATTGGCGCATTTTTTGTCCTCGCAATGCAGAGATAGGCTGAAACGCGGCAACCGACAAGCCGTATCACTCGCCGCTCAAGGCCGATATTCGGACATGAACCGGAATAACGGACCGATTAATAATATTCGCTTGGGTCACGGTTTTCGGCGCCTTAGGTTTGCTGCTCCTCAAACCTCATTCGATGATCGAGGCGATCATGACCAGCAGCGACAATCGGAGTTCTCCCGCGCAGTTCGGCGCCGCGCCAGCGACATGGCGTACGCCGTTGTTGATCATCGGCTTCGGCTGTTTGATCTCGCTGATGTCGTTCGGGCCGCGCTCCTCGCTCGGCTTTTTTCTCACCCCCATGTCGTCAGCCAACCATTGGGGCCGCGACGTCTTCGCTTTTGCGCTGGCGTTGCAGAATCTGCTGTGGGGCATCGGTCAGCCGATCGCGGGCATGATCGCCGATCGTTTCGGCACCATCCGGGTGTTCTGCGTCGGTGGGCTGATGTTCGCCGCCGGCCTTGCGTTGACGGCGTATGCGGACAGCGCGCCGGTGCTCGATGTTTCGGCCGGCGCGCTGATCGGCTTCGGCCTGTCCGGCACCTCGTTCATGATCGTATTGGCGACGTTCGGCAAATTGTTGCCGCCGCAGCGGCGCTCGATCGCCTACGGCTTCGGCACCGCGGCCGGCTCGTTCGGCCAATTCCTCTACTCGCCGCTGTCCGTCGCGCTGATCGATAAAGTCGGCTGGCAACAGACGCTGCTGATCTTTGCCGTGAGCATGCTCGCCGTGCTGCCCTTGTCGCTCGCACTGGCGACGCCGCGCGCCGAGGCGACCAAAGAGGCCGCGCCGCAGTCGCTGCGGCGCGCGCTCGCCGAGGCGTTCGGCCAACGCTCCTACGTCCTGCTCGTGCTCGGGTTTTTCACCTGCGGCTTTCAGCTTGCGTTCATCACGGTGCATTTGCCGGCCTATCTGGTCGACCGCGGGCTCTCCGCGACGGTGGGCGGTTGGACGCTGGCGACGATCGGCCTCTTCAACATCTTCGGCTCGCTGACCTATGGCTGGCTCAGCGACCGCATGCCGAAGCGCCATCTGCTTTCGTTCAATTATTTCGTCCGCGCGCTCGCCATCTTCGCCTTCATCTCACTCCCGGTCACGCCGTTCTCCGCCATCGTGTTCGGCGCGGTGATGGGCGTGGTGTGGCTCTCGGTGGTGCCGCCGACCAACGGCATCATTGCCGTGATGTTCGGCACGCGCTGGCTGGGGACGTTGGCCGGCTTTGCGTTCCTCAGCCATCAGATCGGCGGCTTCCTCGGCGCCTGGCTCGGGGGGCTCGCATTCGACCGGTTCGGCTCTTACGATCCGGTGTGGTGGCTCTCGATCCTGCTCGGCATCATGTCGGCGCTGATCAACATGCCGATCGTCGAGCGGCCCGTGTCGCGTCCCGCCGCCGTGCCGGCATAGCGAGCGCCGCGCTCCTTGCAGCCTTTGTCGTGTACCCGAGCCCGCCTATGGCGAGCTCGGGTACAGGCGTTGCGGCGGTGGCAAGCGTTCAGCGGAGCGTGAACACTAGCTCGATCGACCAGGCGTTCGCCGCGCGCTGCACATAGCCGATCTTCGCTGCGAGGCGCAGCACCGCGCGATTTTCGCGCAGCACCACCGCGCTGAGCGTCGCGAGGCCCTGTCGCGCCGACCGCGCCAGCATGGCGCGCAACAGACATTCGCCGATGCCGCGCCGCTTGCGGTCGGATCGCACGATCAGGGCGATCTCGGCCTCGTCAGGCGACACCATGATGCGATGAGAAATTCCGGCGATCGCCGACGTTTCGTCGAGCACCCAGGCGATTTCTCCCGTTCCCGCCAGGATGTCGAAGAAGCGCCGCATCGTCGCCTCGTCGGCGAAATCGATCGGGTGGCCGAAGCGCAGGTGAAGATCTTCTTTTGTCATACGGCGGACGAAAGCGCGCACAAGGTCCCATTCGCCCTCGCTCAGCGGCGTAACAACGACGATGGGGCGGCAGCTGAACCGCTCATGACGCGGCGGGGCGCCCGGCCGGCCGACGGGAGGATGGAGCGCATGGAAATGAGGATCAAAAATCGTCGCCGCGTGCATGCCTCAGTAACGCGCCGACACGGCGCGAACGCACGCGCGACTTTTTCACCTGCCGTTGAGCCGATTTAGCGGCCAGGTAAAGTGATCAAATTTGCCGCCAAGATGATGAATGCGGCTCGGCGGACCCTGAAATCAATTCATTAGCCACGCGCGGAGGAATGCCGCAAAGAATGGACGTACCGGCAAGCATCGGCACAGCCATGGCCCTGGGAGCTGTCCATCAAATACACCGCACCGGAGCGCGGCCGCGTCGCGAGATCCGCAGCTGGGTGGCGGCGATCGATACGTGGTGGCGCCGCTCGCGCGAACGGGAGATCCTGATGACGATGAGCGACAGGGACCTCAAAGACATCGGCATCACGCGCTACGACGCCCAATACGAAGCCCGCAAGCCGTTCTGGCGCGCCTGACTGGTCGGCGTCCGCGGCGCGAGATCGGCGCCAGGCGGAAGCGCCGTTCCGTTCACAGTGTCATCACCGGTCGCGATTTCGATTCGTCGGACGCGACGGCGAGCTCCGACAGCAGCCAGCGCCTGAACAGCTTGACCTCGGGTTTCTGAAACTCGGCTTGCGACGTGACCAGCCAGTAACCGTTGCCGCTCGGGATCTCGCGGTCGGCGAGCGTGACGAGGCGACCGCTGTCGATGTCGTCATCGACCATCGGCCGCCGCCCCAAGGCCACGCCGAGGCCGCGGATGGCGGCATCTAACGCCATCTGAATGGTGTCGACCCGCAGACCGGTCTCGATCGAAGGCGGCGGCTCGATGCCATTGGTGCGAAACCAATGGTTCCAATCGGCGGAGACCGCGGTCATGTGGATCAACGGCACCCGTGCCAGCATGTCTGCGACCGCCGCA
Source organism: uncultured Pseudomonadota bacterium (assembly GCA_963745155.1). Taxonomy (GTDB): domain Bacteria; phylum Pseudomonadota; class Alphaproteobacteria; order Rhizobiales; family Xanthobacteraceae; genus BOG-931. The sequence continues at coordinate 32,876 of CAVUWO010000022.1, forward strand.
CCGCCGAATTGCTTTTTCAGACGCGGACTGCAAACCGGCACCAGCGTTTCCGCCGTCAGCAAGGTCCAGTTTGCCGCCGGCTTCTTGGTCGAGGAGAAGCGGATGGCGAGATCGAAATCGTCGAGCGCGAGATCGACCAGGCGATGCGAGGTATCGATCGTCATGCTGATATCGGGAAACTGCTTGGCGAAATTTCCCAGGCGCGGCAGCAAAACCTTGCTGGCAAAGGTCGGGGCGCTGCTGACCGCAAGCGTCCCGGTCGCTTGGCGGCCGGGAAGCTGTTCGGTGGCCTTGGCGAGCACGGTCAGCGCCTGATTGACCAGGGGCGCGTAGATTTCGCCGGCGCCGGTCAAGCGCAAACCGCGCGATTCGCGCGAGAACAATTCGACGCCGAGCCAGTTCTCGAGCGTCTGGATGGCGTGACTGACCGCGCTCGCCGTCAGGTTCAGCTCTTCGGCCGCCTTGCGAAAGCTGTTGTGCCGGGCGGCGGCCTCGAACACGCGGAGCGAACTCAACGGGGGTAGCCGGAAGGCCATGTCTGATCCGATGCGCAGCAAGCGCGACACTATAAAGCGGCGATGGGAGTCGGCCAATGCGGCGGACGATGCGGCGGCGCGCTCCCCGCTCCGAGAAGAACTCATTTCAGGATGAAGATATTTCATGCCCCCGTCAGGGTTGCGAACATTGCGCTTCGGATCGCTGTCTTGCCAGCTGCAATCGGCGCCCGTCCAGATTGGAATTCTACTAATTTAAATCAGTATCTTTGACGTATTGGTGAGTGATCAGAATTCAGTTGTCGGTCGACCTCACCATAATTATAGGAAATACTGTGAAAGCGGTATAACTATACTTCAAAATGGTTCTAAAGGTACCTGGAGTGCAAATGCCCGGCCGATCCGTAGCAAGGCTTGTACGGTCGTCCGTTGGTCGCGTCCGGCTCCTGAGTGGCATAACGCTGTGCGTTCTCGGAGCGGCAGGCGGGGCCGACGCGCAACAGCCGCCGGCGGCGCAATCACAACCGGCCCCGACCGGGCAACAACAGATGCCAGCGGCGCCGCCTGCGCCATCGCAGCAGCCATCCGAACCGGCGCCTGCCGTCGGCACGTCAGGGAACGAAGCGGAACTCCCGCTCATCGTCGTCAGCGCGCCGAAATCCAAACCGAAGCCGAAACCCAAACCCAACGCGGCTGCGCCGCAACGCACGCCCCAGCCGACGGACGTGCCGACTGCCGCGCAGGCGGCTTTGGACGCCAAGATGAAGGGCATGGATCAGGCGCGTGACAATCTGCTGCCGAAGATCGGCGCTTCGACTTACACCATCAGCCGCGAGGCGATCGTCGCCCTGCCGCAAGGCGACAATACGCCGATCGACAAAGTCATCCTGCAGATGCCGGGCGTGTCTTACAATTCGGCCGTCTCCAATCCCGACTTCCACGTCAGAAACGAGTACGCCAACGTCCAATACCGGATCAACGGCGTCGTGATTCCGGAAGGCGTTTCCGGCCTCGGCCCGGTGTTCGACACCAATTTCATCGGCAGCATGTCGCTCCTCACCGGCACGCTGCCGGCGCAATACGGCCTGCGTACCGCCGGCGTTCTCGACATCACCAGCCGAAGCTTTGCTGCGCCGAGCGGGGAGGTCAGTCTCTACGGCGGCAGCCGGCAGACGTTCACGCCGAGCTTCGATTATGGCGGCAGCGTCGGCAATACCGAGTATTTCGTCACGGCGCGCGGCAACTGGAATGCTCTCGGGCTCGAAAATCCGACGCCCAGTCTGGACGCGGCCCACGACTACACACAACAAGGCAAGTTCTTCGGCTATACATCGACTTTGCTCAACGAGTCGACGCGGTTGAGCTTTATTTCCGCAGCCTCCTACGCCGCGTTCCAGATACCGAATAATCCCAATCAGATGCCGCTCGGCGATTTCGGTCCGACGAACTACAATTCCTCGTCTCTCAACGAGAACGAATACGACACTTACATCGTCAATATCGCGGCGCTGCAGAAGAAGGGCACCGACGGCGACGCGCAATGGGCGGTTTTTTCGCGCTACGCCAAGGTCAATTTCGTTCCCGATGTCTATGGCGACCTGGTGTTCAACGACGTGGCGTCGAACGTGACCCGGGAGAGCCTCCTCAACGGCACCCAGCTCGACGTTTCCGACAATTTGAACGACCGGCACACGCTGCGGGGCGGGCTTTGCGGTGAGCGAAGAGCAGACCAACGTCAGTAACATTTCGACGGTCTTGCCGGTCGATCCCACGACCGGCGCCGTTTCGCCGACGCCGTTCACCATCGCCGATCCCAATTCGAAGCTCGGCTGGAACATCGGAACCTACATTCAGGACGAATGGAAGATTAACCAATCAGCTCACCCTGAATGCGGGCCTGCGCTTCGACCAGCTGTATCAATATGTCGACGCCAACCAGCTCAGTCCGCGCCTGGCGCTGGTCTACAAGCCGTTCACCGGCACCAGCGTTCATGCCGGCTATGCGCGCTATTTCACGCCGCCCTACCAGGCTCAGGCCGCCCAATCCAATATCGGCCTGTTCACCAACACCACCAATCAGCCGGAGGTCCCGCTGAACGATCCGGTGAAACCGGAACGCTCGAATTATTACGATGTCGGCGTGGATCAGACCGTGGCGAAGGGACTCGATGTCGGTGTCGACACCTATTACAAGGACGCGCGCGACATGATCGACGACGGCCAGTTCGGCCAGGCCGTGGTGTTGACGCAGTTCAACTATGCGCGGGGCTACAGCGAAGGCGCCGAATTCAAGGTCAAATATCAGACAGGGCGACTTCAAGGCCTATGCGAATTTCGCCTACAACATCACGCAGAGCCATCGACGTGGAGTCGAACCAGTATCTGATCGACCTTGCGACCTACAATTATCTGCTCACCAATTGGCACTACACCGACGACATGCAGCTGATGACCGGTTCGGCCGGCGCATCGTATCGTTTCGACCGCACGCTGTTCTCGACGAGCCTGATCTATGGCAGCGGCCTGCGCGCGGGGTTTGCCAATCTCGATCACAACCCGCCCTACGCCGTGGTGAATGCGGGCGTATCGCGGGAATTCAACTGGTCGCCGGACGCCAAGCCGATCACGCTGCGTTTCGATATCGTCAACCTGTTCGACCAGGTTTACGAGCTGCGCAACGGCACCGGCATCGGGGTGTTCGCGCCGCAATACGGCGCGCGCCGCGGGTTCTATGCGGGCATTTCACAGAAGCTGTAGCTCATGCGCTGTAGCTCTTGCGTCACGTCGTTCCCCACACCTCGCGTGCCGTCTCGGCGACCAGTCCGAGCTTGGCGATCTCGTCCTCGATGGTCATGGTGTTGCCGCCGATCCCTGAGGAAAAGCCGCACTGCGGCGACAAAGCGAGCTGTTCGAGCGGCGCATAGCGGCTCGCCTCGTCGATGCGGCGCTTGAGCTCGTCCTTGGTCTCGAGCGCCGGGCCCTTGGTGGTGACGAGGCCGAGCACCGCGATCTTGCCCTTCGGCAGGAACCGCAGCGGCGCGAAACTGCCGGCGCGCGGCGAATCGTATTCGAGAAAATAGCCGTCGACGGCGATGTCGTTGAACAGAAGCTCCGCGATCGGCTCGTAGCCGCCTTCGGCGACCCAGGCGCCGGCGAAATTGCCGCGGCACAGATGCATGCACACCACCATGTCGTCCGGCCGGCCGGCGATGGTCTCGTTGAGGAGCCGCGCATAGGTCTGCGGCAGCGTATCGGGGTCTTCCCCGATATTGCGGACCTGCGCCCGCAGCTCCGCGTCGCACAGATAAGCGAGATTGACCTCGTCGATCTGCAGATAGCGGCAGCCCGCGGCGGCGAGGTCATGGATTTCCTCGCGGTAGACGCGCGCGAGGTCGGCATAAAAGTCGCCCATCTGCGGATAGGCTTCGGCGTCGACAGCGCCGCGGCCGCCGCGAAAATGCATGGTGGTGGGCGAGGGGATGGTGATCTTCGGCGTGACGTGCGCCACGGATTTGAGAAAGCGGAAATCGTCGACGAAAATGCCGTGCGGCCGGGCGAGCTTGCCGGTCACCTGCAGCGACGGCGGCGAATGGTCGCGCGCGCCGGCGGCCGAGTGAAAACGCACGGTCAGCTTCGAATCGACCTGCCGCACATTCCCGAACTTCAGCAGAAAATCGCGCTGCCAGAACGTGCGGTTGTATTCGCCGTCGGTGACAAGCCGCAGTCCGATCTCCTCCTGCAGCCGCACGACGTCGCGGATCGCGTCGTGCTGGATGCGCGTGAGTTCGGCGGCCGGCATCTCGCCTTGTTCCGCCGCCTGCCGCGCCGCGATAAGGGCGGCGGGCCGGATCAGGCTGCCGACATGGTCGGCGCGGAACGGCGGCTTGGTACGTTCAAGCATAGGTCATCTGCCTCGTTGAGTTGTTTCTCCCCTGACATCCTTCTTGGCATCGGTGTAAAAGGATGGCAACGCTCGCACGAGGCTGCCCATGATCGAACAGATTGGTCCGCAGAGTCTGGGTTATGTCGGCGTTCGCGCCAAGGATTTGGGCGATTGGGCCGGTTACGGCTCCGGCCTGCTCGGCCTGCAGCGCATCGACAAAACGCGTTCGACGCTCGCCTTCCGCATGGACGACCGCAAGCAGCGGATTCTCGTCGACGCCGACGGCGGCGAAGGCATCGGCTTCTTCGGCTGGGAGGTCGCCGATGCGGCGGCGCTCGACGCGCTCGCCGCGCGGCTCGACGACGCGGGGGTGAAGGTCGCGCGCGGCTCGCGCGCGCTTGCCGACGAGCGGCACGTGCAAGACCTGATCGTGCTCAACGATCCGCAGGGCAACCGGCTGGAGATTTTTCACGGCGCCGAAACGACGGCGGAGCCGTTCAAGCCCGGCCGCTCGATCTCCGGCTTCCGCACCGGCCCGCTCGGGCTCGGCCACGTCGTGCTCAACGTCGATAGCGCCGAAACGATCGAACGGCTGACGACATTTCTACCGCGACACGCTGGGCTTCCGGCTGACCGATTATTATTCGCACCCGTTCACCGCCCGCTTCCTGCATCTCAATCCGCGTCATCACAGCCTCGCCTTCGTGCAGTCCGGCAAGAACGCGGTCCATCACCTGATGATGGAGCTGTTCTCGTTCGACGATGTCGGCCAGGGCTATGATCTCGCGCTGGGCGAAGAGGGCCGCGTCGCGGTCACGCTCGGACGGCACACCAGCGACTTCATCACCTCGTTCTACTCGTGGACGCCGTCGTCATTCATGGTCGAGTATGGCTGGGGTGCGCGGCTGATCGATGTCGATACCTGGCAGGCCTACGAGCGCAAGGAAGGCCCCAGCATGTGGGGCCACGACCGCGGCTGGCTTTCGGCGGCGGACCAGGCCAAGGCCCGCGCGCTGCGGCTCGAAAACGCCGCCAATGGGCTGCGCCGCCCGGTCCAGGTGATGGATGGCAATTACGAAGTGATGTCCGGCGTCTGTCCCTGGTGGGACAGCGTCAAGGCGCGCGCGGCGGCGCAGTAAGGCGCTCCGGGCACGACAAACCCACGCCGATGGCCTCAGCATCGATAGCGTGACCGGCACCAATGGGGTGGCGCGATTTCGGCCGCGCCGGCTATCGTGACACGATGCAGCGGTGAAACCGGCACTCAGATTGCTCGGCTATGCGTATCCTCGTGACCATCGCACATTATTTCAAGCAAGAACCCGGTCGCGACCTGTACGGCGCGCTCGGAAGCGGGCGCGCGCCGCTTGCAAAAATTGCCGCACTGAATTCGGAAATCGTAGCGCTGCACCGATATTTCGGCCCCCGCCGTGTCATCGAGAATCGGACTCTGCGGGCGTTCGACACCATGGCGCGCAACGTGCTTGACATCGTCGTCATGACGGTGCGCGGCGCCAACCTCCTCGACTGGATCGCGATCGATCCTTCGATCTACAGCATCGAATATTTCGAAGGGGCGCCGGTCATGCTCGCCTTCGAGGCGCAGCGGATCATGCGCGAGCGCGCCGGCGGCTACGACCTCTATGCCTATCTGGAGGACGATCACGCCATCGTCGATCCGGAATTTTTTGCGAAAATCGTTTGGTTCGTCGAAACCTTCGGTCCGGGCGTCATGCTGATTCCGACCCGTTACGAGATGGCGCATTCGGGCACACTGGCGAAGGTCGAATTTTCGCCCCGTCTGTCGGCTGATACCCTCGCGCCATTTCGCCGCAGTGAATGGGCGCCAGCGCTGACGGGAACCAGGCACGGGCGCGAGCAGACTTTCCGGCTACCGAGCAATCCGCATTCGGCCTGCTTTTTCGTCACCGACGAGCAGCTGAAGCGATGGGTCGCGCAACCATCGTTCTATGACCGCGACTCCTCATTCGTCGATCCGCTCGTAAGCGCGGCGACCTACGCACCCGGTCGCGCGTTCGGCATGTACGCGCCGGCAGAACCCGATCCATGGTTCCTCGCCGTCGAGCATTACGGCACGCGCTACGCCTCCACCATCGCGCCGGAAGGCGAGACCTTCGGCGAGCCGCCGTTGCTCGCGCTGGCGGAGACCGCCACAGCCGACGGCGCCGGGCTTTCGTCGCTCGGCAGCGGAGCCTACTCGATCAACACCGCGGTCGCCGAAGCGGCCAAGCTCAGGTACGAGTTCAAACGTTTTCGGGGTTCGCGCAACACCCTGGCCAAAGCATTGGTGGCGGCAATCTGGAATAAATTGAGCCGGGATTGAGTGGTGACGAGAAACGAGCCGATGGGAAAAGATCGTCTGGCCGCGTTCAGCGACGGCGTCGTCGCCATCATCATCACCATCATGGTGCTGGAGCTCAAACTGCCAGCCGGGTCCGATTGGGCGGCGCTCTCGAGCGTGGCGCCGAGCTTCGCCAGCTACGTCATCAGCTTCGTCTATCTGGGAATCTACTGGAACAACCATCACCACCTGCTGCACACGGTCGCGCGGGTCGACGGGCTCATCCTGTGGGCCAATCTGGACCTGCTGTTCTGGCTCTCGCTCATTCCGGCGGCGACGGCGTGGATGGGGCAGAATCTGTTGGCGCCGGTGCCGACGGCGGTATATGGCGCCGCGCTGTTGATGCCGGCCATCGCCTATTTTCTGCTGCAGCTGGCGATCGTGCACCAACAGGGCGCGGACTCTGTCCTCGCCAAGGCCTTGGGCAGCGACTTCAAGGGCAAGATATCGCCGGTCTGCTACATCGCTGGGATCGTGCTGGCGTTCGTCAATCCCTGGCTGTCGATGGCGCTCTATGTGCTGGTCGCGGTGATGTGGCTCGTGCCCGACCGGCGGATCGAAAGCGCGCTGCGTGAGATGTGACCCGCTCGAATGTCAGTTGGCTTTATGGAACGCAGAACGGCACCCGATCGTGCCTGCACAGCGTTCGCACGGCGGCGCGCGCGGTGAAGAGCCCGGAGGGCAAGCCGCCGCCCGGCAAGATCCACTGGCCCGCCATCACGAACTGCCGCAACAGCGGCAGCGTATTGCGCAACATCTGGAAACCGGTCGTCGGCGTCATCAGCCAGCCTTCGTAGCTGCCTTGCCAATTGCCGGTGTAGCGAATGACCGTCGCCGGGGTCGAGACGTCGATCACCTCGACCGCGCGGCGCGCGCCGGGCGCGACCCGTTCCAAGATTGCGATGACCGCCTGCGCGACCCGCTGCTTCTCGGTCTGATAACGGTCCGGATCGTTGCGCTCCAAGTCGGTCCAGTACGCGACGTTGCGGGTCGGCAGGAACGAGGTGACGGCGGTCTTGCCCGGCGGCGCAAAGGTCGGATCGTAATGAAAGAAGCGGAACGACAGCTGCCCCAGCGTGGTTCGGGGATCGAGCAAGAACGGGGCGTCGAGAATGCGGGTCAGTAAGCCGGGCTGTTGCGGAAACGTCCGCGCGATGCCGAGCGAGATCTGCAGATAGGAAGAGAACGGCCGCAGCGTGCGATAGGTCTTCGCCACCGTCGCGTCCGCATAGCGGCCGCCCAGCATGTCGTAGATGGTCGCGTGACCGTCGGCGGCCGAGATCACCCAATCCGCCGCGATGCGCTCGCCGCCTTCGAGTTCCACGCCGACGGCGGCGTCACGCTCGACCAAAATCTTTGCGACTTTGGCGCCGAAGCGCAGGCGGCCGCCCAGTTGCTCGAACCGGGCGCGGATCGGCCGGATGATCGCCTGCGAACCGCCGATGACGTAGGCGGCGTTATGCTCGCTCATCCAGGCGAACATGAAGATCAGCGCGAGCACGGAAAGATCGCCGAAATCGTTGTCGACGAAAAATGTCCGTAAGAGTTCGTCCCGGAAGCGCTCGCCGTATTCCTTGGCGCTCAATTTCGACCAGTGCCGGAGTAGCGGCAAATCGGGCAAGATGCGCAGCAGTGCTGGAATTTGCCGAAACCAAGGTCGGGTCGGGTCGGGCAAGGGAAACTTGGCGAACCGGCGCAACGCGGAGGTGAAGTGCTTTATTTCACCGGCGTCCTGCGGCGCTCGCCGCAAAAATTCCGCCTCCATGCGATCGATATTCGCATAGACGCTGAGCGTGTCGCCGTGCTCGCTTTCGATGCGCTCGAACTCGTCCTGGTAGACGAACGTGAGCGCGTCGATGTTGAACACCTCGCGCCATTGCGCGTGCATCGTCTGCTTCGGATTGGTGCCGGTGAGCCAGTGCAGACAGGTTTCGAACGTGTACTCGCCGCGCCGCCAGCTGGTCGCCAATCCGCCGGGAGCATCGTGCTGCTCGATCACTTCGACCTGATAGCCGCATTTTCGTGCATAGACCGCCGTGCATAATCCAGCGATACCCGCACCGATGACGACGACTTTGCGCGGTTCTGGAGCCGTGCCGGGTGATGTGCTCTGCACCATGTCCGCCAACCCTGAAATCCAAGTCGGCGGAAAAATGCGCCCGTTATGCGTCAGCGTCGTTGATCCAGATCAGCCGGATTGTGACGACATCGGCCCGCGTTCAGGGGCGTCGGGACAGGCCCGACCAGCCGGGGACGATCAATAACAGCTGATAAAAAGGCGGGTGGATCGCTCCACCCGCCTCGTCAACAAGCCACCAGCACGTTGCTGAACTGCCAGGGGTCCTCGCGGTCGACCTCGTCGGGGAACAGCACGCCGCGGCCGTCGACCGGCGTCCAGTCGGTGTAGTGGCCGATGACCGGCCCGAGATAGGGCCGCTGGATCTCGAGGCAGCGCCGGAAATCCATCTCGTCGGCCTCGACGATGCCGCGGTCGGGATTCTCCAGCATCCAGACGATGCCGGCGAGCACGGCCGAGGTGACCTGCAAGCCCGGTCGCGTTCTGGTACGGCGCGAGCTGCCGCGTCTCCTCGATGGAGAGCTGCGAGCCGTACCAATAGGCGTTCTTGGCGTGGCCGTAGAGCAGCACGCCGAGCTCATCGATGCCGTCGACGATGTCCTTCTCGCCGAGAATCTTCCATTCCGGCTGCTGCCGCCACGCCGCGCCGGCCATCTCGTGCACCGACAGCACGGCGTCGTCGCACGGATGGTAGGCGTAATGGCAGGTCGGCCGATAGCGCACCTCGCCGTCTTGGCGCAGCGTGAAATAGTCCGCGATCGAGATCGCCTCGTTGTGCGTGACCAGGAAGGCGTGCTGCGCCTGCGCGGTCGGCGTCCACGAGCGCACGCGCGTGCCGGCGCCGGGCTGGGTCAGATAGATCGCGGCGCCGCAGCCGGCATCGTGGCGGTGCCCGTTCGCCGGCAGCTTCTTTTCGTGCGTGCCCCAGCCGAGTTCGGCCGGCTGCAGGCCTTCCGAAACAAAGCCCTCGACCGACCAGGTGTTGACGAACACGCCGCGCGGCTTGGGATCGCGGGCGCGCTGGGTGTCGCGCTCGGCGATATGGATGCCCTTGACGCCGGCGCGCTGCATCAGCCGCGCCCAGTCGTCGCGGGTCTTGGGCGCGTCGAATGCGAGCCCGAGCTCGGTCGCGACGTTGACGAGCGCCTGCTTGACCAGCCAGGACACCATGCCCGGATTGGCGCCGCAGCAGCTCACCGCGGTGACGCCGCCGGGACGGCGGCGGCGCAGCGCCAGCAGGCTCTCGCGCAGCGCATAATTCGACCGCGCCGCAATCGACAGATTGCGGTCGGTATAATGCCCCGGCCACGGCTCGATGACGGTGTCGATGTAGAACGCGTCGACGTCCTTGGCGAATTCGATCAGGTCGACCGAGGAGGTGTCGACCGAGAGGTTGATGATCATGCCGCGCCCCGGCCCCGCCGTCAGGAGCGGGGTCAGCACGTCGCGATAGTTCTCCTTGGTGATCGCGGCATGGATGAAGCGCAGCTCGCGCTCGTCGAGCAGGCCGCGATTGGCGTCCTCCGGCGCGATGACCACGAACTTGTTGCGGTCGAAGCCGATGTGCCGCTCGATCAGCGGCAGCGTGCCCTTGCCGATCGAACCGAAGCCGATCATCACGATCGGGCCGTCGAATCGCGCGTGCAGGGGCGAGGCATGCAGGGGCAAGGCTTGGGCGATGGCGTCGGTGACATGGGTCATGGCGTTCATATTCGTTGCTCCTCGTGCAGTGCGAATGACAAGGGGAGGAGCATGATCCTTCTGGAAAACAGGCTTCCACCCCCGGATCAAGTCCGGGGGTGGAAGCATTTTCCGGATCATGCTCTACGCGGCGCGCCGCGCAACGGTTGCGCCGCGCGCGAGGTTGGCGATGAGGGCGTCGAGGCTCGGCGCCGGTACCGGCCGGCCGGTGGCGCCGATGAGACCGCGCGCGCCGTCGAGCGCGCCGGCCGTAAGCTCGCAGCCGAGCAGGCGATGCCGCTCGAACGGACCCGGCAGCCACAGAGCGCCGGTCTTCTCCGCCGAAAAGCCGAAGCGGTCGTAGTATTCGGGATCGCCGACCAGGATCACCGCCTGATGGCCGCGCCGTCGCGCGGTCGCGAGCGCGCGCTGCATCAAGGCCGTGCCGACGCCGCAGCCGCGCTGCGCCGGTCTCGACCGCGAGCGGGCCGAGCAGCAAGGCCGGCCGCGCCGGTCCGGCGCAGACATGCCATAGCCGGACGGTCCCAACAAGATTTTGGCCGACGACTTCTTGGTCGTTCTCCTCGGCGATCAAAGCGAGCCCGGCCGCCGGCGTGCGGCCTTCGCGCAGCCGCTCTGCGGTCTTCTCGAAGCGTGCCGCGCCCCACACGCGGTCGAGCAAAGCCTCGCGCGCGTCGATGTCGCCATGCGTTTCGTTGCGGATCGTCACCATAGCGCAACTCCCTCCCGCGCCCGTCCGGGCGCAGTCCAAGCAGAAGGTGTGATTGGAAAGGGAGCCGGCCGTGCCGGCTCCCGGCGAGGTTCAGATGTGAAACGTCTTCAGCGGCGCGAAGCCGTTGAAGGCGACGGCGGAGTAGGTCGCCGTATAGGCGCCGGTGCCTTCGATCAGCACCTTGTCGCCGATCTCGAGGCTCACCGGCAGCGCATACGGCTCCCGCTCGTACATCACGTCGGCCGAGTCGCAGGTCGGACCGGCGAGCACGCACGGGCCGACCTCGCCGTCGCGGTCGCGCGGCGTACGGATCGGGTAGCGGATCGAACTCGTCCATCGTCTCGGCGAGGCCGCCGAACTTGCCGATGTCGAGATAGACCCAGCGCACGTCGTCGCTCTCGCTCTTCTTCGAGACGAGCACGACCTCGGCCTCGATGACGCCGGCATTGCCGACCATGCCGCGGCCCGGCTCGACGATGGTCTCCGGGATGCGGTTGCCGAAATGGCGCCGCAGCGCGCGGAAGATCGACGCACCGTAGGTACGCACCGTCGGCACGCTCTTGAGGTACTTGGTCGGGAAGCCGCCGCCCAAATTCACCATCGCGAGGTTCATGCCGCGCTCGGCGCAGTCGCGGAACACCGCGGCCGCCGAGGCGAGCGCGCGGTCCCAGGCATGCGGGTTGCGCTGCTGGGAGCCGACATGGAACGACACGCCGTAGGGCTCGAGGCCGAGGCGATAGGCGTGCTCGAGCACGTCGACCGCCATGGCCGGCTCGCAGCCGAACTTCCGCGACAGCGGCCATTCCGCCCCGACGCAGTCGGACAGGATGCGGCAGAACACGCGGCTGCCCGGCGCGGCGCGGGCGATCTTCTCGACCTCGGCCTGGCAATCGACCGCATAGAGGCGCACGCCGAGCGCAAAGGCGCGGGCGATGTCGCGCTCCTTCTTGATCGTGTTGCCGTAGGAGATGCGGTCCGCCGACGGCACCGGCGGCGAGCGCCATTTCGATCTCGGGGACCGAAGCGGTGTCGAAGCAGGAGCCGAGCGCGGCAAGGAGCGACAGCACCTCCGGCGCCGGATTGGCCTTCACGGCGTAGAACACGCGCGTGTCGGGCAGCGCCTTGGCGAAGTTCTGGTAGTTGTCGCGCACGACGTCGAGATCGACGACGAGGCAGGGCACGTCGTCTTGGTGGTCGGCCTGCCGATTGCGCAGGAATTCGCGGATGCGCGCGGTCATGGGCGCTCTCCTTACCCAGGTTCAATGGGCCTTGCGGCCCGGATTGAAATGCAGGCGAACGGATTCGCCCGGCGTCAGCGGGTGAGGGTCGGCACCTGGCCGTGGGATGGAAACACGGAAACAGGCGACGGGCACTCGACCCGAGATGCTGCCTTGGCTTGGAGCGGGAAATCCCGTTCCGCACGGCCGGCAAGGATGGACAAGCCTCTACGGTGTCGGCTTTGGAGGGCCGACGAGACCAGAGAAGCCCGCTCCGTCGTTGCTTTAAGCCGCGTCCCCCGTTGAGCGCGGGGTGCGCCGGTTTCGCCTCCGGCTGCCGGTTAAGTGGTTCGGAGCTCAGGCGGTCAAGTCTGTCGCCGTCGGGTTTGGAATCCCTTGGCTGCGAAACTTGACCTCACTCCGGGCGGCTGTCCGGCCTCTTGTCCGGATGCCCACCAACCGACACGCGGCCACAGGCACGTGCGAAATTGGGCAATCGCGAATTAAGCGCGATGGCGAGCGGATGCAAGAGTTTTTTGTTCCCGAGCGAAATTTTTTGCCGAGCGGGCGGCAGGTGCGGTGCGAAAGCTCCCCGCGCTCGCGCCGCGGCCGGCGTTCACGGCCAACCGCGGCCGCTCTCTATCAAGATTAATAGTCCGGGAGAGAGAGGCGATCGAACAGCAAGGCGCCGAGCGTCCACGCCGCGACCGGCGGCAGCATCATCAGCCGCGTTATCTGGTTGCGCACGAAAATCCCGAGCCGGGTTTTCGGTGCAAAAGCACCTGCGACGCCGGCGCCCGCCCGCTGTTTCCCTATGATGAACGGCCGCAGCAACGCCTCGTAGGCCTGAAACGCGGCCCCGGCATCACCTTCCGCCTTCTTGAGTTCGCCCGCGAGGACGTAGGCGCCGGTCATGGCGAGCGCCGCGCCCTGCCCGGCGAGGAGCGACGGACAACAACAGGCGTCGCCGACGAGCGCGACGCGGCCGCGCGACCAGGCGTCCATGCGGATCTGGCTGACGGCGTCGAAATAAAAGTCCTCGGCATCCGCCATGGCCGCGAGGATCGCCGGACATTCCCAACCGGTCGGACCGAAGGCCGCCGTCAGAACGGCTTGCTGTTTCACCCGCGTCGCCGGCGCTGTCGGGCGCTCGCGCGCCAGGACGAAGAAAAAGACGGTGCGGCCGTCGCGCAAGGCGCAGCGGTAAATCTGCCGTCCGGGCGCGGCGTAGGCGATATAGACGTGCTCGTCGCGGGGCGTGTAGCCCGGTGCGGTGAAAGCGGCCGCCTCGTAGCCCAGATAGGTTTCGAACCGGCTCTGCGGCCCGAACACCACCTCGCGCACGGCCGAATGCAGCCCGTCGGCGCCGATGACGAGATCGAAGCGCTGCGGCGCGGCGTGCGCGAAGGTGACGCAAACGCCGTCGCCGTCCTGATCGAGCGCCGTGACGCAGTCGCCGAAGATCACGGGCGCGCGGTCCTTTATCGCGGCATGGAGGACATGCGCGAGGTCGCTGCGCAGGATGCTGAGATAGCGGCCTTTGAGCACGGCATCGAAGGCGCGGACCGGAAATCCGCCGACGCGGCGGCTGTGCGCATCGACAATCCGCACCTCGTCGATGGTGTAGCCGGCGGCGCGCAGGGCGGGCAAAAGCTTCATGCGCTCGGCGATGTCGTAGCCGCGGCCCCAGAAGTCGATAATATAGCCCCCGGTGCGCGGGGCCGGTGCCTGCTCGACCAGTGTCGGCGAAAAGCCGTGCTCGGCGAGCCAGTACGCCAAAGTCGGCCCGGCGATCCCCGCCCCTGAAATGAGAATGCGCTGGTTCTTCACGCGCCGGGCTCATGACCCACGCCAATGGGATGCTCGCCATGTCGAACGATTTTGGCGTCGGCACAAGACGGTCAGCTGTCGCACTCGATTATCGGCGTGCCTTGACGGCCGGTTTGCATCCGCCCGAGTCGTCCTTCGGAAATGAAAAAGCCGCCCCACCGGGGCGGCTTCGGTCGTCGCTGGCGCCGCGCAGAGCGCGAGGCGTCAGGCCGCCTGGATGGTGCCGACGGCGATCTTGCCGGTGCGGCGGTCTTCCTGGGTATCGAAGGTGACCTTCTGGCCCTCGACGAGGCCGCGCATTCCCGCGCGCTCGAGCGCGGTGGCATGGACGAAGACATCCTTGCCGCCGTCATCCGGCTGAATGAAGCCGAAGCCTTTTTGGTCGTTGTAGAATTTCACGGTGCCCGTAGTCATGGAGATATCCTTTCGCTGATCTTGGTGCACGAGAGCCAAAGCCGCGCGAACGCGCGGTTTGAGGCTCGATTGTTTCGATGTTTGGAGGGTCTGAACGGTGCGCCAAGCAGTCAGCAAAGGCGAAACGGCCCGATTGTCCGGCCAAATGTCGATGAAGAGCCGTATGGTAAAAGCACGGCTTTTACAAGGCTGGGTGCAAGGCCGGGTTCGGCGCAAGGCTGGGTGCCCGTGCGCGCACCCGATCAGAGAGCGCGGACGCAGGCCTCCGCGCGGGATGGCGCACCGGCGCGGCGTCGCCCCCGCAGTTCGCGGAAGCTGACCAGACGACGCGCCCTCTCATCCCAGAGCACCAGGCGCACGCACGACAAGCTTTGCAGCAGCGTGAGGCGGCCGATGTCCGCGAGCTCGGGGTGACGGCGCAGGATCAGCGGCAGGCGGTAGAACGGAATCCGGCTGCAGAGATGGTGGACGTGGTGCATGCCGATGTTCGCCGTGAACCAGCGCAGGACGATCGGCAGGTCGTAATGCGAGCTGCCGTGAAGGGCGGCGGCGTGCACGTTCCAGGCGCCGTTGCGGTCCCAAGACGTGTCCTCGAACTGGTGCTGAACATAGAACAGCCAAACCCCGAGCGAGGCGCCGAGCAGCATGATCGGCACCTGCACGAGGAGGAACGCGCCAAGACCGACGGTCCAGATCGCGACGGCGGCGAGGAGCGCAATACCGAGGTTCGTCGCCATCGTGCTCAGCCAGGGCCGCCAACCGGCGCGCATAAATCCGACCGGCAGGCGGTGCTGCAGGAAGAACAGATACGCCGGGCCGATGCCGAACATCACCAGCGGGTGGCGGTAGAGGCGATAGCGCAGCCGGCCCCAGTGCGACTGCGCCAGATATTCGTCGACCGTCAGCGTGTCGACGTCGCCGATGCCGCGCCGATCGAGATTGCCGGAGCCGGCGTGATGGATGGCGTGGCTGCGCCGCCAGAAATCGTACGGCGTCAACGTCAGCACGCCGATGACGCGGCCGACCCAGTCATTGACCCGCCGGTCGCGGAAAAAAGCGCCATGACCGCAATCGTGCTGGATCATGAACAGACGAACCAGAAAACCCGCGGCCGGAACGGCGAGCAACAAATAAAGCCAGTGGCCGAGGCCGAGCGCGAGCCACATCATGCAGCCAAAGCAGAACGAGCGGCACGATCGTGAGCAGAATCTCGACGATGCTGCGCCAATGGTTCGGTTCGCGATAGCGCGCGATGGCCTGTACCAAGGCCCGTATGTCGGTCGGTACGGGGCCGGCATCGGTGCCGGCATTCGATCTGTCGTTCAAAATTCCCTCCGAGGTCGGCGCGGTCGCGCCGGCCGGCATCATTGATTTGTTAGTCCGATTACAAGCACAGCCCGAAGAAGATCACGCGGTCGATATCCGGCGGCGCTTCGCGAAGGCAGCCATTCTCGGCGGGCGGCAGATCAGGCTGGGGTATCTCGACATCCGCGGGCGAGCGCCGCACGCGGCTTGCCAAGCCCGATCGCTCATGTCGTCAGTAGCGGCACTTTATGCGCAGCGGCCGTGCGCGTCCATCGCAAAAGGGTCGCGGTCGCCCGACCTTGCGAATGCGATTAAGGATATAAAAAGGCGCTCGTCAGACTGGTAACGTCGCGTTCCGTGCTTATATGTGAATTGTCGTTTGAATGATGCTCGTTCAGACGATTGTCTAATCGCTTTTTTGCGACCGCGGCCGCCCTCCGGCGACTTGGTTTCGCGTTCGCGATGTGATGAGCTTTCACATAACGCGTTCACGACAGAGGGTCGGACCATGAGCGAATCCACAAACGAGCCGGCGAACGCAACCGCGGGCGAATTCGACTATGACGCCGCCGCCGAGCTGTTTCCGACGCGGGGACGGGCCTCGCGGTTGCGGCCGCTCGGCCTACAAGCGATTTGCGCGCGCGGCGCACGCCATCCGTTTCGCCATGGAGGACGTCGCGCCGGAGCTTCTGGTCGGCGCGTGCCTCGAAGTCGACGAGCGCAGGTACGGCAACACCGACATCCGCCGTTTGTACGAGAGCGCCGAATATCCGCTGACCCGGCGCGCCGGCCAGTCGTGACCGACGAGACTGTCGATCTCGACGGGCGTCGCGGCATGGCGGCGCAGAAGGCGACCGAGCTTCGTCGGCTCCTGGCCGGCGTGGAAGCCAACGAAAAGGAGCTGCGGCTCCGGCAGAATGAATTGGAAACGCACCTGATCGCCGCGCCGGCGGCGAATTGGGATGAGGCCGCCGAAAAAGCGTGCTACCTTCTCAAGCTGTTTGCGGCGACGCTGGACGCGCGGGATCCGCGGCGGCAGACGCTGATCGCGTCCGTGCTTGCCGATTTCAAGCGGCTTTCGAGCGAAAGCTGAGCGGTCCGTCAAACTCCCGCTCGATAACGACCGGGCAGCATAGGAGGGCGAGATGGCAAAGGGCGAACAAAGAAGCAATCGCGAGAAGAAGAAGCCGAAGGCGGACAAGAACAAGAAGAAAGGCGCACCGGCGGTGTCGCCGTTCACGCCCGTAAAGCTGACCGGAAAAGACGCGCGGCAGGAAGTGACTGCGGTCGTCGTCGGTCATTCGGCTTGGTGAACGACGATAAAGGCCGGCGCTTCCCTTATTCCTAAGGAAACGGTTACCTGTGGCGTGGCACGGTCGGCTGGCGGCTGGGCGTAAATCGCTGCCGGCCCGCAATGGCGCGCGGCGCGGTCAGAAAGGAAATCGTCTCATGCGGAAAGCCGTGCCGGACGCCATGTTCAGCGACGCGGAACGAAGCCGGCTCAGCATGCTTCGTACCTGGGTGCTCGACAATAAGGTCAGCGAAATCGAGATGAACGAGAACCAGTTCTGGAATTTTGCCCAGCTGCAGCCGCCGGCGGAAAAGCCCTGGGCGACATTCATGGGCCGCCTGATCAGCGTGCCCGATATGCCGATCGACGCACAAAAACAGCTCGGGATTTTCGATCGGCGCACGCTCGGCGCGATCTGATAGCAATAAGAGATCAGAAATCCGCCGCGGCGAGTTCGTAGGATCCCTTGCGGCCCCGCGTATACGCCCGCTTTGCCGCCGCATAGATCGCGGAGCGATTGGCATCGAAGGCATCGAGGCAGCCCGCCTCGTCCCGCGGCATGTTCGGCTGGATGTGCTTGAGCGCGTCCTCGCTGACGAAGAACGACCACTCCATGGCGCTGTCGTGTCCCCAGAACCGCACGGCGCGCCGCGTCGGATCAAAAAATCGGCTCTGGTTGGGGAAATCGATCATGTTCCGCCTGTCGCTCGTCACTCGGCGTTGGAGATCCAGTATTTCCGCAGGCCGTCGGCGTCGCGCGCCCACCAATAATCCCCTTCCGGATTGCGGCCGGACACGTTGAAGGTCTTGAGATGCCGCTTGATCGCGGCCATGGCCTCCTCGCGCGTCGGGAAGCCATGGCCGACCTCCGCGGTCGGGCCGGAAGCGGCGCTTACAAGCTCGAGAATTTTGAACGTCATCGACTGTTATCCTCCGCCGCGAAACTCGCGCCGGTAAGGCCGCGGGATCGCGGCATTGCGCTCAGCGAGAGTCGAAATTCAGGTGTGACGAAAGTATAAGATCGGCTTCCGCCACCACCCGCTCGTGGGATTCGCTCTTGCTCTTGATCAGATAGCGCGGGGTGCCGTCTTCGGCCGGCCGCAGGCCGAGGATTTGATAGTTTCCTCGCGCCGCGGAACGGAAACTCGACGGGATGAGATCGACGGTCTGTCCGATCTTGAACTTGTGGGTACGGTCTGTCATCGCGGATGGTACTCCTGCGGCGCACGCGTGGGCGCGCCACTGATCTTACTCCTGTTCAGGCGGTTCCGCGGCCTTTTTGCTCATGCGCCAAAGCTGAAATCCGTTGTCGTTGATGGCGGTTTCGATGACGTCGCGGGAAAGTCTGTGCGGCGGGGCGCCGCCGGGCGCGACCGAGCCGACCGCCCGCCAGGGACTGAATTGCTTCGGCAGCTGGCTGCCGATCAGGTCGGCGCCGAACGCCCGCAGATCCGGGCTCGCCTCGGACTTGAAGATGAAAATTCGCATCGTCTCGCCTCCGTTTGTCGAGCCAGGTCACCGGCGGCGGAATTGATTGCGCTGCGGCGCCCGGCTGGCGGAAGCGCGGCACGTTCGTCCTTGTGGCGAAAAATCAGCCGCCCCTTTTCGGGATCATAGGGCGATATCTCGACCGTCACGCGATCGCCGGCCAGCGTTTTGATGCGGTTCTTTCGCATCCTGCCGGCGGTGTAGACGACGAGCTCGTGTCCGCCTTCGAGCTGAATGCGAAAGCGGGCGTCGGGCAGCGCCTCGGTCACAAGGCCCTCGAATTGCAGAAGCTCTTCCTTCGGCATGTCAGGAGCCCTTCGAATGGCCGGTCGAACGCGAAGCGTCGTCGCGGCGGGGCCGGGCGCTGCCTTGGAGGAAGGCGACCGCGGCGATCCCGTTCGATGCCTGCGGGCGGTCGGCGTTGCCGTTATGCTGCCGCCGCTCGCCGGAGCCGTGGTTGCGGTCGCCACTACCGGACCCATGATTACCGGCACCAGGATTACCGGAACCCCGATTGCTCGAGCCGTGGTTGCTCGAGCCACGATTGCCCGAACCACGATTTCCAGAACCACGATTTCCAGAGCCACGATTTTCCGAACCACGACCGCCGGAGCCTTTATGGCCGGAGCCGTGGTTGCGGGAGCCGCGCTCGCCGGAGCGTTGCCCGTTGGAGCGATGTTGCGCGGGCCGCTCCTCGGCCGCCAGCTCGGCCTTGCCCTGATGGGTGCGCCGATCGGTCATGGGTATCGTTGCGCGGATGAGCTTCTCGATATCGCGCAGGAACGCCACCTCTTCGCCGTCGCACAGCGAAATGGCGATGCCTTCCGCGCCGGCGCGGGCGGTGCGGCCGATGCGGTGCACGTAGGTTTCCGGCACGTTCGGCAGATCGAAGTTGACCACGTGGCTGATGCCGTCGACATCGATGCCGCGGGCGGCGATATCCGTCGCCACCAGCGTCGTGAACTCGCCCTGGCGAAAGGCGAGCAGTGCGCGCTCGCGCTGGCTTTGCGATTTGTTGCCGTGGATGGCGCCGGCCGCGATGCCGGCGTTGACCAGGCCGCGCACGACCTTGTCGGCGCCGTGCTTGGTGCGGGTGAAGATCAGCGCCCGCTCGACCGTTTCATTCCGCAGCAGGTCGACCAGGACCGCGGGCTTCGCAGCCCGATCGACCCGGATCACGCGCTGCTCGATGCGCTCGGCCGTCGAGGCGACCGGGGTCACCGTGACCTTGAGAGGGCTCGCGCAGCAGCTGCGCGGCGAGGTCGGCGATGGCGCGCGGCATGGTCGCGGAGAACATCAGCGTCTGCCGCTCGCGCGGCAGCTTGGCGACGATTTTGCGGATGTCGGCGATGAAGCCCATGTCGAGCATGCGGTCGGCTTCGTCGAGCACCAGGAATTCGACGTCGCCGAGGCGCAGCGCGTTGGCCCGCACGAGATCGAGCAGCCGTCCCGGCGTGGCGACGAGGATATCGACGCCGTTGAGCAGCGCGCGGACCTGGGCGCCCATCGACACGCCGCCGATCGCCAAGGTCGAGGTCAGGCGCAGGTGGCGGCCATAGGCGCGGAAGCTGTCGAGGATCTGCCCGGACAATTCGCGCGTCGGGCTCAGCACCAGGACGCGGCAGTTTTTGCGCTCCGCCCGCTTTGGAGAAGCGGCGAGAAGGTGCAGGATCGGCAGCGCGAACGCCGCGGTCTTGCCGGTTCCGGTCTGGGCGATGCCGATCACGTCGCGGCGCGACATGACGACCGGAATTGTCTGTGTCTGAATCGGGGTCGGGGTGAGGTATTTCTCTTCGGCGAGGGCGCGCGCAATGGCGTCGTTCAGGCCGAGGTCGTTAAACTGGGTCAAAGAGTAAGCTTTCTGTTGGCGCTGCGGCGGAGCCGCTACGCTGGAAACCCGCATTGCGCGCCGGGCGAAACGCACCGGCACGATCTGGGTTGTGGATGGATCGCGCGATCCAAACGCGATTAAGTGATGAGCGGATAATGAAACACGAGCCGGACGCGAACCGTCAGACGGGCGAACCGTCACACGCAACTCGTAAGCCAATCGAGGCCGCAGCGTCAGTAGAACATTTGTGTGTTCGTTTCAAGGCACACTGAAATCATTCAGGATTTACGGCCGGCAGGCTTCTTCTCGGCGGCCTTGGCTTCCTTGGCTACCTTGGCTTCGTGGGCTTCTTTGGCTTCCTCGGCTTCCTTGGCCAAACGAAGCGCCCGCAGCTTCGCGGTTTTTTCCCGAAGGGCGGCGTTTTGGGCTTGATATTCCATCATCGCCTTGGCGCCATCCTTGGCGCGCTCTTCCTTCCTGAAATTCGCTTCCGCCCGCGTCCGGGCCGCGCTGGTATCGGTCGACAATGCGCTCTCCTTGTATAGGGGGCCGCGCCCTTGACGCGGCGACAAATCCGGCTGTTCGGCCGTCGACCCCCCATATGTATGTATTGGAACGCGAAAAGTGAACCCGGCGGCCGACCGTCGGTTTCGGGACGAATTCCGAGGCTCCGGCACGGTGCGGTCGAGCGGCCGGACGACCCTGAACGGGCCCGTGGGCCTATCCCGCGTGCTCTTGTGGCAATGCCGCCGAATGCGCGTGGATTTACGTTTTCCGACCGTCAGCAAGCTTGGTTAACCGGAGCTTTACCGGGGCGGCATTACTTGACGTCTTGCGATGGTAAGCAAACAAGAACGCGATCTTGCCG
Source organism: uncultured Pseudomonadota bacterium (assembly GCA_963745155.1). Taxonomy (GTDB): domain Bacteria; phylum Pseudomonadota; class Alphaproteobacteria; order Rhizobiales; family Xanthobacteraceae; genus BOG-931. The sequence goes on from CAVUWO010000022.1 coordinate 54,349, forward strand.
CGGGGAGCGTCGCATGATCGAGGCTTTCATGCTGTGCGGCATCGGGCTGTCGGCGGGCGGCCTGATGATGCTGGTCGCTTTGCCGATGGTGCACGCGCGCGCGGAGCGGCTCACTGCGGCGAAGCTCCTCGACGCGATGCCGCTCGCCGCCCATGAAATTCAGGCGGACAAGGATCATCTGCGCGCGCAATTCGCGCTGAAGGTCCGCCAGCTCGAGGTCGCCATCGAGACTGTGCGGGACAGAAACGCCGGTCAGCTCCGCCAGATCGGCCGGCACATCGCCGAGATCAATCAGCTGCGCGCCGCGCTCGAGGAAAGCGCGGCGCAGATTGCGGACCTGCAGGCGCGCGAAAAGGCGCGCCGCTCGGTCGTCAAGCGGGCGGTGCGGCTGGTGCTTTATCTGTCCAACCGCGAGGAGCGCCGGCCCGTTGCGACGATGCGCGCGACGCAGGCGAGCATGGCGCGCATGGCGGAGCGCTACGCCGGCCTCATCTCGCTGTAGCAAACCCGCGTCGTCCGCGCCGCGCCGGCGGCGCCGCGTTCAAGTCATCCCCGCCAGTAGCGGTCTTCCCAGCTGCGCGACAGCCGCATCGCAGAGAGTATCAGTCCGGCCATCGAGTAGGTCTGGGGGAAATTGCCCCACAGTTCGCCGGTCCGCGGATCGACGTCCTCGGACAGAAGGCCGTAGCGGTTGCGGTGAGCGAGCGCATCGGTGAAGAGGTCGTGCGCCGCTTCGCGCCGGCCGAGCGACCACAAGGCGTCGATCAGCCAGAAGCGGCAGATCAGAAAGGCCGTCACCGGCAGGCCGAAATCGTCGGCGCTGGCGTAGCGCATGACGTGCTTTTCGCGCACCAGCTCGCGCTCCATGGCGGCGACGGTCGAGACGAAGCGCGGATCCTTGGCTTCGACGACGCCGAGATCGGGCAGCAGCAGCACGCTGGCGTCGAGATCGTCGGAGCCGAACGCGGCGGTAAAGGCGCCGCGCTTTTCGTTCCAGGCGCCCTCGATCAGCGCGGCATGGATCGGCTCCGCGACCGCGTTCCAGTACGCGCGCGCGGTCCTTGAGCCCGAGCCTCGCCGCGATCGCGGAGAGCCGCTGGCAGCCGGCCCAGCACATCGCCGCCGAATGGGTGTGGACGCGCTGGCGGCCGCGGTATTCCCAGATGCCGGCGTCCGGTTCGAGCGCCTTCGATGCGGCGCGCTCGCCGAGCGTTTCCAAAAGACGGAACAGGCCTTCGTCGCCCGGCCGCGGCAGGCGGCGGTCGAAGAACATCGGCATGGCGGCAAGAATGACGCTGCCATAGGTATCGTGCTGCGACTGGTCGACGGCGGCGTTGCCGATGCGTACCGGGCCGTCGCCGCGGTAGCCGGCGAGGTCCGGCGCGATCCATTCGGCGACGTCGCCCGTCGGCACGATGGAGTAGAGCGGGCGCAACTCGCTGTCGTGCTTGGTGGCGATCGACAGCGTGAACGAAATGAACTCCTCCATCGTGCGCGTCGCGCCGATGCGGTTGAGCGCCTGGACGACGAAATAGGCGTCGCGCAGCCAGCAATAGCGGTAGTCCCAGGTCCGTCCGGAGCCCGGCGCCTCCGGGATCGAGGTCGTGTGCGCGGCGATGATGCCGCCGGTCTCGTCGAAATTGCTGAGCTTGAGCGTGATGGCGGCGCGGATGATGGCTTCCTGCCAATCATAGGAGATCGACAGCCGCCGCACCCATTCCATCCAGTAGTCGTGCGTGCGGTCGCAAAAATCGCGGCAGGTCGCCGGCAGGTCGCCGGCGAAGGGCTCGTCGGGCCCGAACACGAGGTGCAGCGGCCGGGTCAGCGACGAACGGCGATTCCTCGTCGATCAGCGACACCGGCGCGTCGGTGGTCAGGCGGATGACGGTTGTTTCGTCGGCGTAGCGGATGTGATTGCTGCCGAGCGAGCGCCGCGGCAGCGGCTTGCCGTAATTGCTGGTCGGCCGCATCCGCATGGTGATGCGCGGCAGACCGGCGATCGGCTCGACGATGCGGAACAGCTGCGGCGGACGGAAGACGCGGCCGAACTGGCGGAAGCGCGGTGCGAAGTCGGTGATCCGCACCTTGCCGCCGTGGCGGTCGGTGAGGACGTGGCAGACGATCGCGGTGTTGCGGATGTATTCGGACTGGAACTCCGCCATGTCGTCGAGCACGATGTCGGAGAAGCCCTTCTCCTCCGCGCCCGCGAGCAGCCGGCAAAAGATCGGGTCGCCGTCGAAGCGCGGATAGCACCACCACACCAGCCGCGCGCAAGGATCGACCAAGGCGGCCGTGCGGCCGTTGCCGATGACGGCGAGATCAAGTCCGTGATTCATTCTTCGTCCGCGCCCCTATTCCGGACACATTGGGATCGCCGCGGTCGGCGACGATGCGGGCGAGCCAGGCGCGGACGTCCGCGGGCGTACCGAAATGTCCGTCGGTGCCGGCGATGACGCGCCCGACGCGAAAAGCCCAGCCCGCCGAATTCGGGAATGATGTCGAACACCGGCTCGTCGGTGGTGTCGTCGCCGATGAAGATCGGATGCCGACCGGCGAACGGCGCGTGCCGCATCAGGGCGTTGACCGCGTTGCCCTTGTTGATGCCGGCGGGTTTGACCTCGAATACGAACTTGCCCGGCAGGATGTCGACCGCATGGTGCGGCTGCCGCGCGCAGATGCGTTCGATGGCCGCTTGCAGCGCCGGCCCCAGATGAGGCGCAAGGCGGTAATGCAGCGCCAGCGCATAACCCTTGTCCTCGACCAGAATGCCGGGCCCGAGTTCGCTCAAGGCCGCAAGCGCGCGTTTCAATTCGGCGCCGAGCGAGCCCGCGTGACGCTCCGGTTCGGCGCCGGGGCGGACGCGGATTTCGGCGCCGTGGCCGCCGATCGCGGCGAGTTGCAAGGGCGCGAACATCAGATCGATGTCGTCGAGCTTGCGGCCGCTCACCAGCGCGAGCGCGCCGCCGGTCAAGTCCGCGAGCCGCGCCAGCGTCTGCCGCAGCGTCGGCGGCACCCAGATTTCCTGCGGCGCCGGCGCGATATCGAGAATGGTGCCGTCGATGTCGAGCAGCAGCGCGCAGTCGCGCAGGTCCGAGGCCAGCGAGGTCGCCGCGATGTCGACACCGTCGAACGTCGAAATCGGTCTGCCTGTGCATGGTCATATCTTTATCAGTCCACAAATCTTCATCGGTCCATAAATCCTGATCGGTCCACGAACTTCATCGGTCCACGTAAGACAAAGGCCGGCTCACCGCTTCGAGCGGTTTGCCTTCGGCCGCAACGCCCCACCGCGCTTGGACCAGCGCGGCGGCAATCATCAGGAACGCGCCGATCAGATAGCCGTCGGCGACGGCCGCGCGCGACCCGGTCGAAATCAAGACGCCGAGCAGCAGCGGGCCGAGAATGCCGCCGACCGCCGTGCCGGTCGCATAGAAGAAGGCGATGGCGAGCGCGCGAATCTCGAGCGGGAAGACTTCGCTCACGGTCAGATAGGCGGAACTGGCGGCCGTCGAGGCGAAGAAAAATACGATCATCCAGGCGGCGGTCAGTTCCGGCGCGGACAAGAGGTCGCGCGCGAACAAATAGCTGGTGCCGGCGAGCAGAACACCGGAGATCGCGTAAGTCGACGCGATCATGATCCGGCGGCCGACCGTATCGAACAGCCGGCCGAGGGCGAGCGGTCCCAAGATGTTTCCCGCCGCGAACGGCAGGATATACCAGCCGACCGCGCCGGCCGGCAGCCCATAGAAATCGGTGAGGATCAGCGCATAGGTGAAGAAGATCGCGTTGTAGAAGAACGCCTGCGCGGCCATCAGCGCCAGGCCGACCAGGGTGCGCCGGCGATAGGTGACGAACAGCGTCCGCGCGACTTCGCCGAGCGGCGTATGGTCGCGCACGACGAGACGCGCGCGCCCATGCGGGGCCGCGGACAGCGGGCCGGCGGGCGCGCAGCGCGCTTCGATCCCGCGCACGACCGCTTCGGCCTCGTGCACGAAACCGTGGGTGATCAGCCAGCGCGGGCTTTCCGGTATCCAAAGTCGCATGAGCAGAATGACGAGTCCTATGGTGGCGCCGATCAGGAATGCGAGCCGCCAGCCGAGCCCGGGATCGATCAACGCCGGATCGAGCAGAACGATCGATCCGCCGGCGCCGAGCGCCGCTCCGATCCAGAAGCTGCCGTTGATGATCAGGTCGGTCCAGCCGCGTAACCGCGCCGGGATAAGCTCCTGGATTGTCGAATTGATGGCAGTGTACTCGCCGCCGATGCCGGCGCCGGTGAGGAACCGGAAGCCGATATAGCTGACGACGTTCCAGGCGAGCCCGGTCGCGGCCGTGGCGACGAGGTAGACCGCGAGCGTGATGGAAAACAGCTTCTTGCGGCCGAGCCGGTCGGTCAGCCAGCCGAAGCCGAAGGCGCCGAGAACGGCGCCGGCGAGATAAAAGCTTCCCGCTAACCCGACCTGCGCACTGCTCAGCCCGAGCGCCGACTTTTGCATCAATTCGCCCGACAACGCGCCGGCGAGCGTGACTTCGAGCCCGTCGAGCACCCAGGTGATGCCGAGCGCGACGATGACCAGAATGTGGAACCGGCCGAACGGCAGCGCGTCGAGGTGCGCGGGAATGTCGGTCTCGATCACCGTGCCGGAACGGTTGCGACCGGTGGCACCCGTAGGCTCGCGGGAATCCCGCTGATGGGACTCACGCTCATGAGCTCCATGTTCAGAATGTAGGTCATCGCTCCGCGAATCCACGTAGGATAAAGCGCGGCCAGTATTGCGCACCATCGCCGGTTGCCCCCGAAAAGCGCAGCCGAGCGCAGGCTCCCCAGCAAGTAACGCCTGTTCCGGCGGAGGGTTCCGCCTCGCGGGTGGACGCATTTTGATGATCTTGGGGGGATGCGAACGGGCGTCGATTTTGCTACCATGGGGGCAAGAAAGGTCGAACATGTCCGGTGCCCAAAAGGTCAGCGTTGCCCTTACTCCCGAATTCATGGCGCTCCTGAAAGATGCCGTGGAGACTGGTGAGTACACCTCCGCGAGTGAGGTGATCCGCGATGCTTTGCGCCATTGGAAGGAACGCCGCTCGATCCGGGAATCGAGTACCGACGAGCTGCGCCGGCTCTGGCAAGAAGGCATCGCCAGCGGCCCTGGCCGCTTCAAGTCGATCGATGCCGTCAAGAAAGCAGCCCGGCGCCGCGCGGCCACCAAGGCCTGATGGCGAGCGGGCGCAAGCTACGCTTGCGACGCACGGCGCAAGCCGAAGAGGATTTGATCGACATCTGGACCTATATCGCCCGCGATAATGCTGTCGCCGCGGATCGGCTGCTCGAGCTTCTCGACGAGAAGAGCCGAGCGCTGGCGCGCAACCCGGAAATGGGTAGAGCGCGTGATGATATCGCCGCCGGCGTTCGGCATTTTCCGGTCGGCCGTTACCTCATTCTCTATCGCCATGTCGGAGCCGGCGTCGAAGTCGTGCGCTACGTCCAGGGCATGCGTCGGCTGCAGGACTTGATTTGATCCCGCATCAATTTGTTAGGCCCCGATCTGTTAGGCCCTATGTATCAGGCCCCGAATGCCAGGCCGCCCACGCCAGGAATTAAGTCCTTTGATCGACAAGATCGCCAGCCGGTTGGAAATCCCGCGACGCCTGCGCGCCTTGGTGCGGGCGCGGGAATCGAGCCTGATCGCGCTCGCGGCGCTGGTCGGCGCGATCGCGGGCCTGGTGGTCGCGGCCATGGGCACCGGCGTCGATCTGCTGCATTTTTATCTGTTCCAGCTCGAACCGGGCGAGCGGCTGTCGGGATTGGTTCGGCTTAATCCGGTCCTGGCGATTGCGGTGCCGCTCATCGGCGGGCTCATTTTCGGCTTCGGCCGGGAGTGGATCGCGCGCTGGCGGCCGGAGCGCGAGATCGATCCGATCGAAGCCAATGCGTTGCATGGCGGCCGCATGTCGCTCATCGGCAGCCTGGTCGTGGCGGCGGAGACGGTGTGGTCGAGCGGGGTCGGCGCCTCGGTCGGCCTCGAGGCCGGTTATACCCAATTGGCGAGCGGCATCGCCTCGCGCCTCGGCATGGCGTTCCGGCTGCGGCGCGTCGACCTGCGCATCCTGGTCGGTTGCGGCGCCGCCGGCGCCATTGCCGGCGCTTTCGGCGCGCCGCTCGCCGGCGCGTTCTATGGGTTCGAGCTCATCATCGGCGGCTATTCGCCGAACAGCCTGGCGCCGGTCGGTGTCGCGGCGCTGATCGGCTACCTCGTCGCGCACGCGATCGGACCCGCCGAGGTCGGCGTCGTCGCGCCGCAACAGATGACGATCGCCGCGCACGATCTGGTCATCGCCGCGACCATCGGACTTTTGGCCGCCATGCTCGGCATCATGTTGATGCGCGGCGTGGCCGCGTGCGAGACATTGTTCCTGCGTCTGCAGGTGCGCCCGGCGCTGCGGACCATGACCGGCGGGTTCGTCGTCGGGCTGTTGGCGCTGGTGGCGCCGCAGGTAATGTCGTCGGGCCACGGCGCGCTGCATCTCGCCGGCGTGCTCGAATTGTCGCTCGCCACCGTCGCGATTCTGTTCGTTCTCAAGATCGCGGCGTCGATCGTGTCGCTGGGCAGCGGCTTTCGCGGCGGCTTGTTCTTCTCCTCGCTGCTGATGGGCGCGCTGGGCGGCAATCTGGTGGCGATCGCGCTCTCCGCGCTGTGGCCGGGCGGCCATTTCGATTCCAACGCCTATGCCGTGATCGGCATGGGCGCGGTTTCGGCCGCCGTCATCGGCGGGCCGCTGACCATGACCTTCATCGCGCTGGAGACGACGGGCGATCTGTGGCTGACCACCGCGGTCCTGATCGCGGTCATCGTCGCCTCGCAGGTGACGCGCGAATTGTTCGGCTATTCGTTCGCGACCTGGCGCTTCCACCTGCGCGGCGAGACGATCCGCAGCGCCGCCGATATCGGCTGGATGCGCGACCTCACGGTCGGCAAGATGATGCGCCAGGACGTCAAGATCGCCCCCGCCACGATGCCGATCGCCGCCTTCCGCGCGGCATTTCCGCTCGGCTCGACCGGCTATGTGGCGGTGGTCGACGAAGGCGAGCGTTACGCCGGCATGGTGCAGGTCGCGGACGCCCACGCGGCCGAAGCGCCGGCGGACCGGTCGGTCCGCGAACTCGCGCACCAGACCGACGCCATGCTGCTGCCGGGCATGGCGATCAAGGAAGCGGTGCTCGCCTTCGACCGCGCCGAGGCGGAGGCGCTGGCCGTCGTCGACAGCTACGACGACCGCCGCGTCATCGGCCTGCTCAGCGAGGCCTATGCGTTGCGCCGCTACGCCGCCGAGCTGGAACGCCGGCGCCAGGAAATGCTGGGCGAGGGTTAGCCGCGGCAGCTCAAATATCGCTCGATTTTTCGAAAACCTGATATAATTTCCAAAATTTCCATCGTGCGGGACTTGCGATGAAACGTTCAGTCGCCGAAGCCTTGTCGACCGAACCGGTCGACGGCCAGCCGCGGACCATCGCGGAATCGATCTATCAGCGCATCCGCCAGGACATTCTGTGGATGCGGCTCGCGCCGGGCGCGCCGCTGCGATCCGACGAATTGCGGGCGCGCTACGACGTCGGCATCAGTCCGCTGCGCGAAGCACTGACGCGGCTCGCTTCCGAGCGGCTGGTGACGTCGGCCGGGCAGCGCGGCTTTCGCGTCGCGCCGCTCACCGCCTACGACGTCGAGGATACCGTGGCGACGCGAATCGTGATCGAGCGCGAGGCGTTGTCGCGGTCGATAAAGAACGGCGACATCGCCTGGGAGACCGGTGTCGTGGCGGCGTTTCACGCGCTCTCGCGCAACCCCATTCCGGCCGAAACGCCGCAGTCGACGCAAATCTGGGCGACGCACCATCGCCAATTCCACATGGCGCTCCTCGCGGCGTGCGGCTCGCGCTGGCTCGTCGAACTCGCGGGCCTGTTGTTCGATCAAGCCGAGCGGCATCGCCTGCTGCGCGGCAAATTCGCGCCGCAGGACAAGCTCAGGCGCGACACCTTGCGCGAGCACCGCCGGATTTTCGACGCCGCGCTCGCGCGCGACGTCGACGCGGCGGTCAAGGCGATGGCGAAGCATTACGAGACGACGGCGAAGCAGGTCGTCGCGGTGATCTCGCGTCTTCCGGCGGCCGCCGCGCCGGTTCGCTTGACAGCCGGAAATCCATAAAATAACAATTTTGGAAAATAACGCCGAGTTTGGATAGGCGGGCAAATCGGCGCGCGCGATCGCGCGACGCCGATGCGAGGAAACACGACGCGCTGTTCAGGATGCGCGCGACAGGGAGGGTGCCATGTACGAATTGAGCCGAACGGTTCCCGTCAACGAACCGAAGAAATCGTTCTTGAGCCGCCATGACGTCTGGACCGGGCTGCTCATGAAGGCGAACAACGCGCTCCCCTACGTGCCGGAAATGAAGAACTGCGAGGTGGTCGAGCAGGGTGACGGCTGGCTCTTGCGCAACATCATGCTTAAGGACGTGCCGCTGACCGAGAAGGTGACGTTCGAGCCGGAGAACCGCGTGATCTTCGAGCGCACCCGCGGCTCGGAGCTCGGCCGCATCGAGAACATCATCGGCGAGGACGACAAGGGCAATTTGACGCTGACCTTCGCCTTTCGCCTGCGCAAGGACGGCATTCCCGAGGGCAGCGACGCGGAGAAGGCGCACTTTGCGCCGATGGAAACCGCCTACCTCAACGCGGTCGCCTCGACACTCGCCGCAGTGCGCCGCACCGTCGATGAAAAAGGCCGCGAGCACCTGCCGCCGAAGACCGCGACCGACACGGCCGGCGACACCACTTGGATCTACGACTACTACCGCGCCGTCGACGCGATGGACATGGAGCGTACGCTCGCGCAGCACACCGACGACACGACGTTGACCTTCGCCAACCATCCGACCGTGCACGGCAAGGAAGGCTACAAGGCCGCGATCAGCCATCTGTGGGGAAGCATCGGCGGCCTCTCGCACAGCATGACCGGCGCGTGGTCGATCCATGGCGGTGAGGTCGGCGTCGCCGAAGCCATCGTCCAGTACACGCGGCTCGACAACAGCCTGGTCGCGATCAAGTTCTGCACGGTGCTGCGCCGACGCGGCGGCTTGATCGCGGACATCCGCATCTACGGCGATGCGGCGCCGCTGTTCGCTCCGGCGTAAATTCGGTGGCGGATGCGTCCGCCGTGCATGCCGCACCGGGTGGAGAACGCGACTTGCCGCCGGCGCGCGTGATGCCGAAGCCCGGTAGAACGAGCCGCCGCGATTTTGGCGGAAGAAAAAGAACGGCGAGTGGGAGGATTTCGGCGGCGCCGAGTCCTCGTTTGCATAACGAGTGTACGCGGAAATGAGCACCAGGAATGCGGCCGACGGCGACAAACCGACGTTGATCGGGCGTTATGTTCCTGGTCTGCGCTGGCGGTGGTCCGAGGACACCGGACTTGTGGTCGTGTTCGTGCTGATGCTCCTGGCGATCGGCATTCCGTATCCGGAGTTTTTCAGCTTCGGGTCGATCAAGACCATTCTGCGCCAGTCGGCGCTCGTCGGCATCATCGCCTTCGGCATGGTGTATCTCGTCGCCATGGTGGAGATCGATCTCTCGGTCGGAGGCACCTTCGCCATTGCCGGTTCGTTGACCGCTTCGCTGATGAAGTTCTATCACGTCGATCCGTGGATCGCCGTCGGAATAGGACTGGCGGCGGGCGGCGGACTAGGCGCCGTGAACGGCATCCTCACGAGCCTGCTGCGGGTTCCGCTGATCATCGTGTCGCTCGGGACACTGTCCGGCTATTTCGGTCTTCACCTCATCATTTCCGGCGGCCGCGCCATCTACGGCCTGCCGCGCGAGCATCTGTTCTTCCGCATCTTCGGCGGAGATTTCCTGGCGATTCCGGCGTCCGTCTGGACGGCGCTGGTATGCGCCATCGTCCTTTACTTCGTCTTTGCCCATACCCGCTTCGGCGCCACTGTCCGCGCCATCGGCTCCAATCCGGCGGCCGCCGAGTTCATCGGCGTGCGCATCGACAGGATCCGCATCTACGCCGCGGCAATGGTCGGTTTGCTCGCCGCACTGTCGGGAATCATGGCGCTCGCCTATTTCAAATCCGTCGACACGTCGTCCGGACGCGATCTGGCGCTGCGGGTGATCGCCGCCGTCGTCATCGGCGGAACCTCGCTGGCCGGTGGATCGGGCACGATCATCGGTGCCGGTCTAGGCGTCCTGATCATCACCACGATCGATAGCGGCCTCGTCTTTTACGGAGTGAATTTAAACTACTCCGAGTTCGTCACCGGCGTCGTCATCATCGGCGCGATCGCGCTCGACAGAATTCTCAAACGGCGCCGTCAGTGATGGCTGCACATGGGCCGCGCTCTCTCACCGGATCGCGGGCCATGGGTGGTTCCATACCAAGCGAATAATCGCAGTCATGAAGGGGAGAAGAGACATGAGATCGAATAAGCTCGGGGGCCATGTGCCTCGATTGTCGACTTATGCCGGGCTGGCCGGGGCCGCTTTGGCGGCGGCCTCGCTTGCGCCTGCGGATGCGGCACCGAAGAGTTCGGTGACGATTTCCGTGGTGCAGGCCTTGGCGGCCGGCGAATGGAGCACTGAAATTCTCGCCGGCGCGAATGCCGCCGCACGCGACCTCAATGGCAAGGTGCGTATTCGCGTCAGCGGCCCGACGACGTTCGATCCGCAGCGGCAGGTGCAGATGTTCCTCGCCGAGGAGGAGACGCACCCGGACGCGATCGTGGTCGTCAACGTCGCGCCGCCTCTGTTCACGCAGCCGGCGCTCGACGCCGAAGCAAGAGGCGCCAAGATCGTCTGGATCAACGTGCCGCCGATGCCCGACGTGAAGAACGCGCTGTTCGTCGCCACCGACGCCTATGGCATGGGGCAGACCGGCGGCGCGATCATGGTGTCGGCGCTGGAAAAGACCTTGCAAAAGCCGGCCGTCGAAATCACCGGAGGCGTGGTCCGCGCCGTCGAAGTGCCCGGACTGTCCGTCCTGGAAAACCGCATGGCGGGCCAGGTCGACTATCTCAAGGAAAAGATGCCGAAGATCCAGGTGCTGCCCGAATTCGAACTCGAAGCCCGATCGCTCCCGCAATTTCGCCCTCTGGGATCAGGCCGTCCGCAAGACGCCGAATGCCGTCGCCTATTTGGACACCGGCGAGGAGGGCGAGGAAAACGTCCCGAAGATCCTCGCGGCCGACAAGATCAGCCGGCCGTTCGTCTCCTACGATACGCCGGAGGAGGTACGCGACGATGTCGCGCAAGGCCTCATTACGGCCGCGGTGCCGGCCAACTTCTTCAGCCAGGCGTATCTCGCCGTCTACATTGCCGCCGAATCCCTGCTGAACGACAAGCCGCTGCCGCACGGATGGGTGAAAGTGCCGCACGTGACCGTCGATAAGACCAATGTTGCGCTTTATCAGAAGGCCTGGGAGAAGCCGGACACCGGATTGCGCGCGTTCTACGATCCGCAGATCAAGGCGACCCTCGATCACATGCCGGCGACGCTGCCGGACCCGGATTTGTTCACGCATCCGGCAAAATAACGACGACGCATCGGCGGGAGTTACGCATCAGTAATGCGCCTCCCGCCACGGTCTCCGATGGATGAAGGAGGTGACGGGTGTCCGTCATCTACGCCGCCAGAAACGTCACCAAGCAATTCGGTCCGGTCTATGCGCTCGACGACGTCGATTTCGATGTCGTCGACGCCAAGATCAACGGCCTGGTCGGCGCCAACGGCGCCGGCAAGTCCACGCTGTTGAAGATCATCGCCGGCGCGCTTTCGCCCGATAGCGGAGAACTGCGGCTCGACGGCAAGCCGCTCGCCATGACTTCGATCGAGGATGCAGCACGAGCGGGGATCGCGATCGTGTCGCAGGAACTCAATCTGTTCCCCGCTCTGAGCGTCGAAGAAAACTTGTTGCTCGCGCCCGGCGTCGGTGCCTGGGGCGCGCGGCGTGCGTTCGCGCGCAGCGCCGACGAGGTACTGGAAAAACTCGGTGTTTCCGTCACGCTCAAGACCCCGCTGCGGCGGCTGCCGCTGGCGGACCGGCAGCTCGTCGAGATCGCGCGGGCGCTTTTGCAGAAGCCCCGGGTGCTCATTCTCGACGAGCCAACGTCGTCGCTGCATGCCGCCGAAGTGGAGCGTCTGCATGACATTATCCGGGGCTTACGAGATTCCGGAATAGGCATAGTCTATGTCAGCCACTTTCTGGAAGAATTACTGGAAATCTCGGATAACCTCGTCATTCTGCGCAACGGACGGCGCGTCACCGAGGCGATCGCGCCGAGCGTCGGCAATCTGAAGGCCGTGGTTGCCGCCATGCTCGGCGATGCACCGGACGCCGGGGCGGATCGCACGCAGCGACGCGCCGATGGCGACGACGACGGCGGCGGCGTCCCCCGGATCGAGGCCGGTCCATTGCGCATCAGCGGCCTGCGCGGACCCACCGACCTCGTCATCGACGAGCTTCAAATCGAACCCGGCACGGTGGTCGGCGTGGCCGGGCTGGCGGGGGCCGGCGTCGAAGAATTGTTCGCAGTGCTGTTTGGCCTGGCGAAGCCGAGAGCAGGGACGATCACGCTGCCGAGCGGCCTGCCGATGCCGAGCAATACCGCGGGTGCGGTGCAGGCGGGAATTGCCTATACCCCGGCCGACCGCAAGCAGTTCGGGCTCATGTTGCGCCAGAGCATCGCCGAAAACGTCGTCAGCGTGCGCTCGCTCACGCTCAAGCGCGACGGGTTCGTACTCCGCGCCGAGGCGCTGCGGAAGCTCGCGGCCGAACGCTGCCGCCAACTCGGCGTAATCGCCGCCTCGGTGGAGCAACCGGTCGGCGCGCTGTCGGGCGGGAACCAGCAGAAGGTGGTATTCGCCAAATGGATCGAAGCGGGTCCGTCTCTGCTGGTGCTCGACGATCCGACCCGTGGGATCGACATCGGTGCCAAGCGGGAAATGCATCGGATCATGCATCGCCTCGCACGGTCGGGTCGGGTCGTGCTGTTCTATTCCAGCGATCCCGGCGAGATCGCGGCGGTTTCCGACCGCGTCATCGTATTCGTCGACGGCATCATGACGCAGCAACTCGACGGCGGCACGCTCACCGAGCACGCGCTCGTGACGGCGATCAACACCGGCGCGAAGCCAGCCGCCAAGCCGGCCGCTTAGCATGTGCGGAGAACATGCAAAAACGCCAGCCGGCGCGGCCGACTGGAAAGGTTGCCGTTGCGCAGGCTGCAATTTGGATGGACGAGAGATTGATGAGTGAACCTGCACCGAAATATGAAACAAAATACCACACGATGTGGATCGGTAACGTGCGCAGTCTGCCCTTCGAGGATCAACTGCGGGCAACAGCCGCGACGGGTCTCAACGAACTCAGCATGACGCCGCTCGACGTGGATCGCAACAAGGCAAGGGGAATCTCTCCGCGCGACATGCGGACGATGGCAGCGGACGCCGGCGTGAGCCTTCCGATACTCGATCCGATGGCCAGCTGGGCGCCGCATTGGCGTTCAGGAATATCCGACCCCGCCTGGATGGAGTTCCTCGGTTACGCCGCGGACGACTTCTTTCGTATCGCGGAAGAGCTCGAAGTCTCGACGATGACCGTGATCGGCACGCTTCAGCCCGGCCTCGCTTCGGTGCCGCAAATCGCCGAAAGTTTCGGGTCGCTGGCGGATCGGGCGGCTTCGCACGGGTTGCGCTGCGTACTGGAATTCATTCCGATGTGGGGTATCCGCGACCTGGCCACGGCCTGGCAGATCCTTCAGATCGCCGATCGTCCCAACACCGCGATGGCGTTCGACTTCTGGCACTACATTCGCGGTGGGCGCGACGACGCGCTGCTGCGATCCATTCCCGGAAGCAAGATTGCCTATGTTCAGGTCACCGATGCCGAAGCGTCGCTACCCCCTGGACGCTCGATGCATGATGATTGTCTGTTTCATCGTCTGCCTCCCGGGCGGGGAGGCCTGCCGATCAAGACAATGCTGGACCTTCTTTGCGAAATCGGCGCGATCGAGAGAATGGGTCCGGAGGTCTTCTCGGCGAAACTCGACGCGTCGCCGGCTGAAATGATCTCCGAAGTTCTGCGCGAGCCGTATTGGCAGGCGCTGGCCCAGTCCGGCATCGCCGGACCCGTTCGCTGATCCAGATCGACACCGTCCGTCTGCGGAACGGAAAAATAACTCGGGAGGAAGTCTTGGTAGAACTCGTCAAGCAAAAAACGATCATCGTCACGGGCGCGGGCAGCGGCATCGGTGAAGCTATCGCGCGCGATCTCGCGGCCGAAGGCGCGCGCGTCGCAGTGGCGGATATCGATCTGGCGGCGGCGGAGCGCGTCGCCGCTGCGATTCGCAAGGACGGCGGCGAAGCGATGGGGGTCGAGGTCGATGTCGTCGACCGCGGCAGCGTGCGGGCGATGATCGATAAGGTTGTCGCGGCCTATGGCAGGCTCGACGTCATGTTCAACAATGCCGGCGTCAGCAAGGCCAGCCAGTTCCTCGACGCCACAGAAGCCGACTGGCAGCGTATCATGAGCATCAACGGGCTCGGCGTGCTGATCGGCACGCAGGAGGCGGCGAAACAGATGATCGCGCAGAAGGCCGGCGGCAAGATCATCAACACCGCATCGATCGCCGGCAAGGTCGGCGAGCAGATCGCGACGATCTATTGTGCCAGCAAGGCCTGCGTGATCTCGCTGACCCAGGGCGCCGCCGAGGCGCTCGGCAAGCACAACATCACCGTCAACAGCTTCAGCCCCGGCTTCGTCAAAACGCCGCTGTGGGACGGACTTGACAAGGATCTCATCGGCGCCGGCTACCGTGAAGAGCCGAACGCCGTCGACGAACTCGCCAAGAACAAGGCCATCCTGGGCCGCGTTTCCACGCCGGCGGATCTGGTCGGCGCCACGACGTTTCTCGCGTCGTCGCGCTCCGACTACATCACCGGGCAGAACCTGATGGTCGACGGCGGCGTGCGCCTGATCTGACGGCCGGATTCTGCGCCGGACCAGGGGGAAAGCCGGAGTGCCGGGTGCAGTGGCGCCGCGATAATCGTCGGCGATGACGGACCGGCCGTTTCGACCATGCGGCTGTTGACATGACGCGCCGGAACGGCTGAGCATGCGGCAAAATTTGGTCATGACGCGAGGGAGGATCGGCGTTCATGGATGTGAACGAACGGATCGCCGAACTGACGCGCAACATGCTGCGCAAGAAGCTCTTTGTCGTACTGTCGCAGCCGTCGCCGACGCCGGAAAAGCTCAAGGCGCTGTTGCCGGCGCATCTCGAATATATGATCGGCCTGGAAAAGCGCGGCGTTGTGTTCGCGTCCGGTCCGCTGGCGGACGGCCCGGGACCGCCGAGCGGCGCCGGGCTGACGATATTGCGGGTGGCGAATGCGCGCGAGGCCCGCAAGATCGCGAAGGCCGACCCCTTCGTCGTCAACGGGCTGCGCGGCTTCGAACTCAAGGAGTGGACGGTCATGGAGGGCTCGCTGGGGCTGCGCGTGCGGCTCTCGGATCAGTCGGTCGAGGTGATGTGATGTCTGCGGTACCCCCGGAAACCGTCGGCTTTATCGGCGTCGGCAAGATCGGCATGCCGATCTCGGAGAACCTGATCAAAAGCGGCCGCCGCGTGGTCGGCTATCGGCGCTCGTCGCTCGCCGATTTCGAAAAGCTCGGCGGCATCGCGGCAAATTCGCCGGCGGAAGTCAGCGCCCAGGCCGACGTCATCTTCTCCTGCCTGCCGTCGGACGAGGCGCTCGAAGAGGTCGTGCACGGCCCGCAAGGTCTCCTGCATTCGGCGCGGCCGGGGCAGATCGTGGTCGAGCTCGGCTCCTATCCGGTCGCCGTCAAGGCGCGCCAGATCGAGCCGCTGGCGCAGAAGGGCGTGTCTTTCATCGACGGCGAAGTGTCCGGCACGCCGGGCATGGTTTCGGCGCGCAAGGCGGTCATTTATCTCGCCGGCGACGCCGACGCCTGCAAGCGGCTCGAACCCGTGGTCGCCGGGTTCGCCGATTCCTGCCTCTATTTCGGGGCGTTCGGCGCGGCGAGCCGCGTCAAGCTCATCAACAATCTCCTGGTCGCGATCAACATCGCCGCCACCGCCGAGGCGATGGCGCTCGGGCTCAAGGCCGGCGTCGATATCGATCTGATGATCAAGGCGATCGCGACCGGCTCGGGCGGCTCGACCCAGTTCGGCATCCGCGCGCCATGGATGGCGGCGCGCCGCTTCAAGCCGCCGCAGGGCACCATCCCCGGCCTGCAGCACTATGTCGAGATGATCGGCGATTTCGCCGACGGTTTCGGTGTCGCCACCCCGCTGCTCGACCGCGTCGCCGAATTGTTCGACCGCTTCGTGGCCATGGGGCTGTCCGATTGCGACGGCGCCGCCATGATCGAGGTCATCAATTCCCTGCCGCGCACCAAGAAATAAAAGCTTCGGCCAAAGTCACTCGGCTGCGAACAACAAACGCGCAAGACGAATAAGGCAAGACGAACAAAGCAAGACGGAAAAAGGAGAGACAGCATGATCCGTGTCAGCAAGATCGCCCACGCCACCTACGAGACGCCCGACCTCGACCAGCAGACCGAATACTACACCGACATCATCGGCCTGATCGTCGCTGCCAAGGAGAAGGACACGGTCTATCTCGCCTCGACCGTCGACCATCATTCCGTGGTGCTCAAGCGCGGCGCCAAGGCGAACTGCGTGCGGCTCGGTTTCCAGCTCGCCGCCGACGCCGATCTCGGCGCATTCGAGAAGCAGACCGCCGCGCACGGCGTCAAGACCGCGCGCAAGAAGGATCCGGAGCCGTCGATCGCCGACATGGTCACCTTCGCCGATCCCAAGGGCACGACCATCGAGGTGTTCAAGCGCGACGCCTTCTCGCACCAGAAATTCACGCGCAAGGGCATCGTGCCGTTCAAGCTCGGCCACGTCGCCTTCCACTGCGTCGAGGTGAAGAAGGTCACCGACTTCTATTGCGACGTGCTCGGCTTCCGCGTTTCCGACTGGATGGGCGACTTTTTCTCGTTCCTGCGCTGCGGCCCCGACCATCACACCATCAATTTGATGGAGACCGGCTCGAACCGGCACTTCCACACCGCCTTCGAGCTGCGCGACTGGGCGCATATGCACGAGGCCTGCGATTATCTGAGCCTCAACGGCTACAAGCTGCTGTGGGGGCCCGGCCGCCACGGCATCGGCCACAATCTGTTCGCCTATCACCGCGCGCCGAACGGGCTCATCACCGAGACCTTCGCCGAGCTCGACCGCGTCAACGAGGAACTCGGCTATTTCGAGCCGCGGCCGTGGCACCGCGACAATCCGCAGCGGCCGAAGGTGTGGGAGAAGGACCCGTCGGCGTCGAACCTTTGGGGTATCATGCCCGGCGACGAGATGATGCAGTAAGATCGTCATTTGCGAGCGAAGCGAAGCAATCCAGGGGAAGCGGCGCAGCCCTGCTGGATTGCGTCGTCGCCGTAGCCCGTCAAAGACGGGCGTGGACGCCCTCTTGCCTCGCAATGACGCAGACAACCGGAGCGGGACAACGCTCGAAAGGCGGGAGGAAATCCGATGCGGAAATTGCTCGCGGCGCAGTGGCGGCGGCACTGGCGCTGTTTGCGTTTCAGCGGAGAGCGGCGTCCGCCGCCGAGCCGATCAAGGTCGGCTTCAGCATGGCGATGACCGGCGCGGTGGCGCAGAACGGCAAGCAGCTTCTGATCGCGCTCGATCTCTGGCGCGACGACGTCAACGCCAAGGGCGGCCTGCTCGGCCGGCCGGTCGAGCTCGTCTATTACGACGATCAGAGCAACCCCTCCAACGTTCCGGGCATCTACACCAAGCTGATCGGCGTCGACAAAGTCGATCTGCTGCTCGGCCCGTACGCCACCAACATGGCGGCGGCGGCCATGCCGGTGATCGTCGAGAACGGCAAGGTCACGGTCACCTTGCTGGCGGTGAACGTGAACCGGCATTTCAATTACGACCGCTATTTCTCGACGGTGCCGCTGGGACCGGACGGCGTGCAAGGCTTCTCCGAGGGCTTCTTCGCGCTGGCCGCGGCGCAAAAGCCGAAGCCGCAGACGGTCGCGATCCTTGCCGCCGACGCCGAATTCGCCAAGACCTCCGCCGACGGCGCCCGCGCGAACGCCAAGGCCCACGGCTTCAACATCATCTACGACAAGAGCTACCCGCCGCCGACCACCGATTTCGCGCCGACCGTGCGCGCGATCCAGGCCGCCAATCCCGACGTGGTGTTCGTCGCCGCCTATCCGCCCGACACCGTCGGCATCGTGCGCGCGGTGAACGAGGTCGGACTGAAGCCGAAAATGCTCGGCGGCACCATGATCGGTCTCCTGATCACCCCGATCAAGACGCAGCTCGGCCCGATCCTCGACGGCTATGTCATCATGGAAAGCTTCGTGCCGAGCCTGCATTTCCCCGGCGACGCCGACCTGCTCGAGCGTTACCGCGCGGCCGCGAAGGGCCAGAAGATCGACCAGCTCGGCTACGGCTTCGTGCCGTTCGGCTACGCCGCCGGTCAGGTTCTGGCGCAGGCGGTCGAAGGCACCAAGAGCCTCGATCACGCCAAGCTTGCCGCCTACATGCACAGCCACACCTTCGATACCGTGGTCGGTCCGATCGACTACGGCAAGGACGGCGAATGGACCAAGGCGCGCACTTTGTTCACGCCAATTCCAGAACGTCGCGCCGGGCGACATGGAGCAGTTCGCCGACGGCAAGAAGCAGCCGGTGCTGTGGCCGCCGCAATACAAGACCGGCGACATGATCTACCCCTACGCGGATGCGAAGAAATAAAAACGTTCACCCTCCCCTGCAGGGGGAGGGTCGCCCCACCGAAGCTCCGAAGGAGCGAAGGTGAGGCGGGGTGGGGAGGTGGCGAAGTTTGCCGCGCCTGCGGCGCGTTCACCCCCACCCGCCCGCCTTCGCGCTGCGCGCTACGGCCGGCGACCTCCCCCCTCCAGGGGGAGGTGATGGATGTTGGTTAGCTCTTTTTCACCTTCCGCCGCCCGGCCGCGCGCTTCTCGCGGCATTTGACGCAGCGGCAGCCCGCCTTGGTGATGAAGGCGGCGAAATATTCCTTGCCGTAGTCGTAGGTGATCTCCTCGCCCGGCAGGATGCGGCGCCGCGCCACCAGGACGATCTTGCCCTTGCGGCCGATCGCTTCCGCGTTCGGCCGGCAGGAATGGTTGGCGTAGCGCGCCACGTTCCAGCGCGCGGAGCCGTCGATGGTCCAGCGGCTGTTGAGCTCGAACAGGTAGCGGCCGCCGCGCTGCTCGCGCGCCTCGGCCTCGGCATTGGTGATGCGGCGGCCCCGATAGGTCGCGATGTAGCCCGTCTTCTCGATGGCTTTCGTCGCGAACAGGCCGAGCCCGGTGACCGAGCGGCCGACGCGGAAAATGCGTGACGACATCGCGCCTGCGTAATTCAAAAAGACGACCTACCAGCGATTAGCGGCAGATTCGCGGTTTGTCACCCGGCATTTTACAAACGGGCTGAGCATTTGCGGATATCGCTACGCGCGTCCGGGCAAGGTTTGCTACACTCCGGCAGGGCGGAAACGACAATGGAAAGAGCGACAATGCGCACGATTACGCTGGAAGAACACTTTGCCACGCCGGCCTTCATCGACGGACCGCTGCACGGGATGAAGGAGCAGGGCCGGCACTCCGGCGACCGTATGACCAGGCTCATCGGCGAACTCTGCGACGTCGGCGCCGGGCGCATCGCGCTGATGGACGCTGCCGGCATCGACGTGCAGGTGGTCTCGCTCACCGCGCCCGGCGTCGAGCAGATGGAAGCCGCCGATGCGATCGCGATGGCGCGCGACACCAACGACTACCTCGCCGACGGCATGAAGCGGCATCCGGCCCGCATCGGCGGCTTCGCCGCGCTGCCGACGGCGGCGCCCGACAAGGCGGCGCAGGAATTGGAGCGGCGCGTCCGCGAGCAGAAATTTTCCGGCGCGGTCATCAACGGCCACAACCGCGGCCGCTATCTCGACGACAAATTCTACTGGCCGATCCTGGAATGCGCGGAACAGCTCGGCGTCCCGATCTACCTGCACCCGACGCGGCCGCCACAGCCGGTGATCGACGCCTCGTTCGGCGGCTTCTCGCCGCTCGTCACCGAGATGTTCTCCGGCCCGGGCTGGGGCTGGCACATCGAGACCGGGGTGCACGTGCTGCGCATGGTGCTCGGCGGCGTGTTCGACCGCTTTCCCGAACCTGCAGATCGTCATCGGCCATCTCGGCGAGGGCCTCGCCGCCATGTTCCAGCGCGTCGACATCATGGCGCCGGCGGCGACCAAGCTGAAACACCCGGTCGGCGCCTATCTGCGCCACAACATCCACTACACCTTCTCGGGCTTCAATTTCACCCCGACCTTCCTGGCTCTGCTGCTCGAGGTCGGCGTCGACCGCATCATGTTCTCGATCGACCATCCCTACCAGTCGATGGCCGAGGGCCGCGCTTTCCTCGATCGGCTCCCGGTCAGCCCGGAGGACAAGGAACGCATCGCGCACGGCAACGCGGAGAAGCTGTTCAAGCTGTGATGGCGGCTTGCGTAGTCGTCATGGCCGGACTTGTTCCGGCCGTCCATGTCGTCATTGCGAGCGGAGCGAAGCAATCCAGGGCCGGCGGCAGCGACTCTGGATTGCTGTCGCTGCGCCTCGCAATGACGAAGATCGGGATCGCTACTCCCGGCGCCAAACTCCCGATTTGCGTTGAATTTGCCGCTCTTGAAAATATACGTACATTAGTATATTGATATGACCAATGCGATCAGACCGGTTTTCTGGCTCGGATCGAGCCGCCGCGGACCTGCGCGAGCATGCCGCAGCAGGTCCGCCGCGACATTGGGCAGGCGCTCTACGCCGCGCAGCGGGGCGTGACTGATCCGGCGGCCAAGCCGCTGAAGGGTTTTGGCGGCGCCCGGGTCATGGAGATCGTCGAGCGGTATCGCACGGACGCGTATCGCGCCGTCTATACCGCGCATTTCGAGAATGCGGTTTACGTGCTGCACGTGTTCCAGAAGAAGTCGAAATCCGGCGTCGCGACGCCGAAGCACGAGATCGAGCTGATACGCGGCCCGCTTTGCCGAGGCGGAGCGAGACTACCGGAAAAGGCAGAACTGAAAATGCGTAAGATCGAAACTGCGGGTGACGAAGGGGAGCGGCAACGTGTTCGCCGATCTCGGTCTGCCGAATCCGGAGCAGGAGCTGCTCAAGGCCCGCCTGACGCTGCAAATCTACAGGATCGTAAAGGAGCGCGGCCTGACGCAGGCGCAGGCCGGCGAACTCCTCGGCATCAAGCAGCCGCACGTCTCGGCATTGATGCGTAACCGCGCGGGCAATTTCTCCGTCGGCCGGCTGATGGAATTTCTGACCGCGCTCGGGCAGGATGTGCGAGATCACGGTGAAGCCGACGCGCAAGGCGCAGGGGGAAATGTCGGTGGTGATGCGGTGAGTTTGTAGCCCGGATGAGCGGAGCGACATCCGGGACAGCCGCGAGGCGGCACAACCGAACCCCGGATAGCGCGGAGCCTGTCATCGGGCCGGCCACTTCGGGCCGGACCCGTTGGCGCCATCCGCGCTACGTTTGCGCTACCGGCCGATCAGGAGGCGCGATCCCTGGCGACGGTGATCCTTCCCGTACCGGTGCACGCTTTGCAGATGATCCGATTGCCGCGCTCGCGGATGCGGCCGGTGCCGCAACAGCGCACACAGGTTTCCTGAAGGACCAGGGCGGGGCGGTCGTTGTGGCCCGAAAACCGCCGTTTTCCGAAATCCATTTTGGAATATCCTTGGGTTTGTCTCGAGTTTTTCGCGATGGCAAAGGCGAGCGGGACATTATCGACGCCGCATTAAGGACGTGGCGGGAGATTGCGTAAAATGCGATATGGGCAAGGAGCGCGGATTACGCGGAGCCTCTCATCGGGCGGGCCATTTCGGGGCCGGATCCGTCGACTCCGTGCGGGCTACACTCACCGACCGATTCACACACGGGGGCTAAAATGCAGAAACTTCTCTCGCTGCTCGGCGCAGCGGTCCTCCTTTCGCTCGCATTTCTTGCTCCGGCCCCGGCCTCGCCCGTGACCGCGGCGGATTTATCCGGCAAGAAAATCTGCTGGAACAACGGCTCCGCGAGCGTCTATGGCCGCGGTGGCAAGTATTCGAACAATCTGTCGGGCGAAGGCACCTGGTCGGTCACCGGCGCCGGCGTTCATGTCCATACCGACCGCTACGACTATATGGCGGCCGTGCAGAAGCTGCCGGACGGATCGTTCCAGGCCGTGATCATCGGGGCGGGGATCAAGAGCACCGGCACGTATTGCAAATAACGCGGGTGTGCCCGACACCTTCAAGGCCCAAAGCGGCGCGCGTCGTCTGCGGCGACGCCGCCCTGCCCAGGGGACTCCTTTCCTCCACTCTCGACGGCGCAGGTTCTACCTCTCCATTCACGCCATGATATCGCGGAAGACACTGAGGATCCGGAAGGGCAGGCCGGCGAGAAGCAGGCTCGGGTTGCGCTCTTAGTCGCTGTCCGTATCGGATTATTCGGCGGATGCACGCGGCGCGGCATTGATGTATAAGACAGGTTAAGGCAATGCCAAGCTGTCATGATGCACGCAAATGGACTCAAAAGAGCAATTTACGAAGGCACAGGCGCGATCTTGGGATCGCGCAAATACAACTTTGTAACCCCTATAGAAGTTGGCGTCTGGCTGAGTTGGACCCCTTTATCGCTGAGGTTATTGCTACCGGTGCGTTTCAACGCTTGAAGCACATAAGACTCTTGGGCGGAATAGACTACTTAATGGTGCCCGCGCCGAACGGCTTTCGCGGTAACGTTCGCTACACGCGCTACCAACATAGCATCGGGGTCGCCTGGCTGGCCGCCGTTTATTGTAGTAAACTTAATCTAGAATACTGTGCACCGGCGGCTAATCTGCACTGCCGCTTTACTGCATGATGTCGGTCATGCGCCTCTTTCGCATTCCTTGGAGCCGGTATTCAAAGAGGCGTTTGGATTAGATCACCATTTAGCCGCCAAACAGATCCTTATGGGCCAAATTGAACTTGGCCGGGAATTCAATCTGTTACTTCGGGCCAACAACGTTGACGTAGATCGCGTTGTCGCCATCATGTTTGGCGAAGAAGAAGCATGCAGCGGCTTTTTTGGGGGTCCAATCAATTTCGATACGATTGAAGGAATATTGCGTGCAGAAGCTTATGCGAGGCGCCGACCGCACATTGCTGGCCCTGAGATTGTTTTAGATGCTGCGATGAGACGAGCGTCCGACAATGATAGAATAGTCGTGGATGAGTTTTGGATGCAAAAAGATCGGATTTATCGTCATCTAATAAACTCTCGTAGGGGGGTGTTCGTGGATTTTGCCTGCCAGCTATTCATGCGTAGAAATATCAACAAGCTGGAGCCGGGTGATTATTTTACAACCGAAAGCCTGATTTTTCGCAAGTTGCCAGGTCTGCGACAGTTTCTGACGAGGAGGTCATTTGAGTTCGATATTATGTTATTATTGGATCGTCCGATAGATTTTAAGGTACGTAGGTTCTATATCGATTTATCGGGAGATTTTTTTAAACGCCAGGATACAATTCGCTATCGCCAAAATAAGGTTGACTTTATTCTAAGGCCGGAGCGCGCGGGCCCGGAAGCGCCTGCGGAAGTTGAGCAGGAGTTGTTTGATGACGACGGCTATCGATCGGGCAAGGGAGCATTCCGGACGCGCGCTTGAAAAGCTTCGTGCCGGGCTTGCCGATATTGTTCCGCCCGACGAAGTCGTCGTAACTTGCGGTTCCCTATGCTCGGCGCGAAGCCTCGCAAGAATCCGATCTCGATTTTTTCGTAATAACTCAGGAGGTCTGGGGGGCCGAGCGGTATTGTTGAAATGAGCGAACTGTCTTGGTTGGATGCGGCAAAGGATGCGATCGCCGCTGTGGTGCCGATTGAGCCAGCCGAGGGTGGGGCTTTTTCGAAGGTCGAATCTGGTCCAGCGATGCTGAACAACATTGGCGGGGACAATGATAGTAATCAAAAGCTCACTCGTCGAATGCTTTTCTTGCTTGAAGGTGATTGGCTCTACAATAAAGATGGCCTAAAGAGCGCCCGTCGGCAAGTGTTGGAACGGTACATAGCTGACGGCATGACCGACCATCAGCTTGCTCTCTTTCTGCTAAACGATGTTGTTCGCTTCTATAGAACAATGGCCGTCGACTATGAGTTTAATACTGCTGAAGGCGAAAATCCGAAACCGTGGGGTATTCGCAACATCAAGTTGATTTTTTCCCGCAAGTTGCTTTATGCGAGTGGATTATTTAGCGTCGCACTGACGGCCGACAGGTCACGTCGGGAAAAGATAGCAACGTTAGAAGGACTTTTCGATCTTCCCGTCCTTGATCGAATGATCGCAATTTGTGGAAAGGCACAGCTCGGACGCGTCATAGATACTTATGAGTTCTTCTTGGATCGACTTGAGCACCCCGAGGTCCGAAACCACTTAAAGGAATTGAAGAAGACGGAGCGCAGCGACGAAGTGTTTCGCGAACTGAAGAATGAGGGGCATTACTTTACGCGCGAGTTGATGAAGCTGTTCGAACAGACATTTGACTTAACCCATCCCATACGGCGCGCCGTGTTATTCTGAAGGGCAGTGCAGCAGAAGGGAGCCCCGCCGGCCGGCGATCATCAGGGCAGGGTCGGGCAAGTGCTGACTGACGGCGACGACGCGGTGGACTTGTATAGGGCGGCGGCGCATACGCGAGGCGCAATCGTTGTTTTCGCTATATGCCGCGCGTTCATGCGGGCGATGCGATCGGCTGAGGCAAGCTCCGATGACGGGACCAGCATGGACGCTTCTTGCTGCAGCCGCGGTCTACCTCATCGCCGCCGGTACCGTCGCTTCGCCGGCGCGCGAGCCTTTGCCGGATCCGCAGGCGGCGTGCGCCGCGCAGGCCGAGGCGGCATTTGCGGAGCTGGGACGCGAATCCAGGGACGTGCTGGAACGCCTCCAGGTGCCGTTCGACCTCACCGCGTTCGATTACCGGGCGCATTACAGCAGCAAGGCCGATCGCTGTTTGCTGCTGGTCCGCAAGACCCTCGCCATCCTGCGCGCATCGTCGGGCACGACCTATCTCATCGCCGCCGACGACCGCCAGATGTACGCGCTTTATATCGACATGGACGGCAGGATGGAGACGTGCACGTTGATCCCGAGCCTTACGGAAACGACGACCTGCAAGGACCGCGGCGAATTCGATGCGTTCGTCGCCGGATATATGGCAGAGCGGTAGGGCGGGTAAGCCGACCCGCACGTTCTCAGAACGAGACAACCTCTTGACAACTGTCGCCGAATACGATACACACTTTGAATTCGCCCCCGTACCAGGACGCCGGCCGGGTGACTCCGTCCGGCGGGGCGAGTGCGGTTCCCGCGGGTCGAGGCTCGTCACCTCGGCTCCCGGGCGGCTTGGGCAAGACACGCCCGGACGGCATCATGACCGGACTGCGGGTGCAATCTCGCTGGGCTGGGACAGCAAGGCGCGGGTAATGCCCGCGAGTGACGCAATCGAAGACCGGTCCGCCGGCCTCGCGTAAAAATGCGTTGCGATGCGCGCATCTTTCGAACCATCGGGGTGCGCGCTCCGAACGAGTCCCAGGAAGTCGCGTGGCTCAAGACTGAGCGGTGGCGTTCGGTCGCTGCCGCAAGTGCCGTGGTGGAACGCCGAGAGGCGAGCGCTCTCCGATGAGGGCGCGCCGCATCGCAAGATGCGGCGGTTACGGAACAGCGCCTTTCGGCGTTCCGCTTTCCTTTTTTTTCGTCGTAGCCCGGATGAGCGCAGCGATATCCGGGAGCGGCCTTTCAAGTGGTAGGACCGTTCCCGGATATCGCTGCGCTCATCCGGGCTACATCCGCGCCTGATCGTGACGGCCGCCGGTTCCACCACTGGCGCCGTCTGACGAAGATCACGCCCGGCCGTCGTGTTGTTTGCTTGGTGCCGACATGGCTCGGGCGCGAAGGGGCGCCGCGAGAACGATTTTGTTCATCCTCCCCCTTCCAGGGGGAGGAAAAGATGATCGTGGTGCCAGCGACGCTGCCGTTGCCCCACCCAGCGCGCCGCTGTGCGGCGCGGTCCCTCCCGGCGCTGACGCGCAGGGAGGGATGAAGGAGCCGATCTGCAAGCAGTGCAGATTTCGCGTTGGGTCACGGACATAGGCCGCGACCGCCATCCGCGCTATATGTCGTGAAATTCCACAAGGTAACGCCGCGATGAACGCCCCGCTCGCCACCCACCCGACCCCGCCCTACAAGCACACCCCGCTCTTCCCGCTCGGCAACGACTTACGCCCTACCGCAAGATCTCCGCCGACGGCCTGCGGGTCGAGACGGTGCTCGGCGAGGAGGTGCTGGTCGTCCCCCGCGAAGCGCTGCGGGCGCTCGCCGAGGCCGCGTTCACCGACATCAACCACCTGCTGCGCCCCGCGCATCTCGCCAGCCTCAAGCAGATCGTCGAGGACCCGGAGGCGTCGGATAACGACAAGTTCGTCGCCTACGACTTTCTCAAGAACGCCAATATCGCGGCGGGCGGCGTGCTGCCGATGTGCCAGGACACCGGCACCGCCATCATCATGGGCAAGAAGGGCCGGCTCGTGTGGACCGACGGCGCCGACGAGGCGGCGCTGGCGGAGGGGGCGCGCGACGCGTACCTCAAGCGCAATCTGCGCTATTCGCAGCTCGCGCCGCTCTCGATGTTCGAGGAGAAGAACACCCGCTCCAACATGCCGGCGCAGGTCGAACTTTATGCCGAGGGCCATAATCCCGATCATGCCGACTATGACGCCGCCTACAAGTTCCTGTTCATCGCCAAGGGCGGCGGCTCGGCCAATAAATCGTTTTTGTTCCAGGGCACGCCGTCGATCCTTTCGCGCGAACGGCTGCTGCCGTTCCTGAAAGAAAAGGTGCTCACGCTCGGCACCGCGGCCTGCCCGCCCTATCATCTCGCCATCGTCATCGGCGGCACCTCGGCCGAAATGACGATGAAGACGGTCAAGCTCGCCTCCTGCAAATATTACGACACGCTGCCCGACCACGGCTCCGAGGACGGCCACGCGTTTCGCGACAAGGAGATGGAGCAGGAGATTCAGAAAATGACGCAGTCGCTCGGCGTCGGCGCCCAGTTCGGCGGCAAATATTTCTGCCACGACGTGCGGGTGATCAGGCTGCCCCGCCACGGCGCCTCGCTGCCGATCGGGCTCGGCGTGTCGTGCTCGGCCGACCGCCAGGCGCTCGGCAAGATCACCCGCGACGGCGTGTTCCTGGAGGAGCTGGAGCACAATCCGGCCAAATATCTGCCGGAGGTCGACACCACCCATCTCGGCGGCGAGGTGGTGCAGATCGATCTCAACAAGCCGATGCAGGAAATTCTGGCGCAGCTCGCCAAATATCCGATCAAGACCCGGCTGTCGCTGTCGGGCCCGATGATCGTCGCGCGCGACCTCGCCCACGCCAAATTGCGCGAGCGGCTCGAACGCGGCGAGGGACTGCCCGACTATTTCAAGAACCATCCGGTCTATTACGCCGGCCCGGCCAAGACGCCGGAAGGCTATGCCTCCGGCGCGTTCGGCCCGACCACGGCCGGCCGCATGGACTTCTTCGTCGAGACGTTTCAGGCCGCAGGCGGCTCGATGGTGATGCTGGCGAAGGGCAACCGCGCCGCGAGCGTGCGCGACGCCTGCAAGAAGCACGGCGGCTTCTATCTCGCCTCGATCGGCGGCACGGCGGCGAACCTCGCCGAGCACTGCATCAAGAAGGTCGAGGTGGTGGAATATCCCGAGCTCGGCATGGAAGCGATCTGGCGCATCGAGGTGGTCGATTTCCCCGCCTTCATCGTCATCGACGACAAGGGCAACGACTTCTTCAAGGCGTTGAATTTGGGGTGAGACGTTTCCCTCCCCCACCCGGGCCGCGCTTGCGCGCGCCCGGGCGCAAGCTCTTGTGGGGGAGGGTAGGGAGGGGGGTCGGGACGAGAAGTAAAACCGCGGACGCATGCACCCAGCGGCGCGACCCCCACCCCTACCCCTCCCCACAAGGGGGAGGGGAAATCCTACGCCGCGGCGGCGCTTGTAACGTGCCGGACCGAGGTGCGGATCAATTCGGCGCCGCAATTGCGGCAGGCGTAGATGGTATCTTCGAGGTCGGCGGTGACGGGGCGGCGGCTATTGTAGACCATGCGGCCGGCGCAAACCGGGCAGGGCATCATCAGTGAGGGCAAACTGGACGGCGGTGCGGCCGTTTGATGACGCATGTTTAAACCCGTGATTACATTTTGGTAATTTCCAGCCTCTTGGGCATGGAGTCAACAATATTGTGCGTTGCACACACGGGTGGTGCTGCATCGCCGAAAGTTGTGGGAACCGCTCCGGTGCGGAACCGCGGCGCGCCGCTATGTGGTTTCGAGCGCGGTGATGCAGGCGACGCCGACGCCCGCGAGGCTCGCCCGCGTCGCCGCCACGGAACCGTCGACATCGATGCCGCGGCAGGCGTCCTCGACGACGAACACGGTGAATCCCTGGCGCTTGGCGTCCTCGGCCGAATAACGCACGCAGAAATCGAAGGCGAGGCCGGCCAGAAACACCCGCGAAAAACCGCGCTCGTGCAGATAGCCCGTCAATCCGGTCGGCGTCGTGTGGTCGTTCTCGAAGAACGCGGAATAGGAATTGATCGCCGGCTCGATGCCCTTGCGCAGCACGAGCGCGGCATGGGGAACATGCAGGGCCGGATGGAACTCGGCGCCGGGCGTGTCTTGCACGCAATGGTCGGGCCAGAGGATTTGCGGCCCGTAAGGCGCGGCGATGGTGTCATAGGGCCGATTGCCCGGATGGCTCGAGGCGAAGGAAAAGTGCCCACGCGGGTGCCAGTCCTGTGTCAGCACCACGTTGCGGAACCGCGCCGCGAGCCGATTGATGATCGGCACGACCTCGTCGCCGCGCGGCACCGCGAGCGCGCCGCCGGGGCAGAAATCCTTCTGGATGTCGACCACGATGAGCACGTCGCTGCCGTTGATCATGGCGTTGTCGCTCATGGATCATCCTTCGCTGGCGGTGGCGTCCTTTGGCGGTGCCGTTTGCTCTTGCGCGCTTTCTTGGGTTCGGCGATCGACCTCGGCCGCAAGCGCTTTGAGTTCGCCAGCGACCTCCACGGGATAAGTCATGCCCGTTTCGAGCCGGCGCAAGGGTTCGGGCAGCCGTTCGAGCTCGCGCTTGGCGTAGCGCCGGATCTCGTCGAGCGACGGCGACGGAAGCAGCCTGCGGCCGCCCTGCATCACCTGCTCGATCAGCGCTTCGCCGCGTGCGGGCGAGGGGGCGTCCAGTCCGAGCACATCGCCGACCATGCGCCCGTCGGCGTCATAACGCCGCCACACCTGCTTGCGTCCGGGCCACGTCGCCTTGTTCACCGCGCGCTTGCGCCGCGCGACGCCGGCATATTCCTGCAGTTTGTAGACGCAGTCGAGCGTGGGCACGTCGGAGGAGGTGGTCAGCGCCGTGCCGACGCCGAGGCCGTCGATCGGCGCGCCGGCGCGGGTGAAGGCGGCCAGCGCATCTTCGTCGAGGCCGCCGCTGGCAAAAATCGTCACCGCGGAAAGTCCGCCCGCATCGAGAATGCGGCGCACGCTGCGCGACAGCGCGTCGATATCGCCCGAATCGAGCCGCACGCCGCGGATCGTGATGCCGGCCGCCTTAAGCCGCGGCGCCAGCGCCACGACTTTGCGGGCCGCGGCCTCGGTGTCGTAGGTGTCGAGCAGGAGCACGAGATTGTCCGGCCGCGACTGCGCGAACGCGGCAAACGCCGCGGTCTCGTTGTCGAACGTCTCGATGAAGGAATGCGCCATGGTGCCGTAGAGCGGAATGCCGAACGCGCGTCCGGCCTCGACCGTCGCGGTGCCGTCGAAGCCGACGAGATAGCTCGCGCGCGCGGCCATCAGCCCGGCCTCGGCGCCGTGCGCGCGCCGCATGCCGAAATCGACCAGGACCTTCCCCGGCGCAGCCAGCATGACGCGCGCCGCCTTGGCGGCGATCAGCACCTGAAAATGCAACAGATTGATCAGGCGCGATTCGACGAACTGCGCCTGCGGCAGCGGCGCGGTGATGCGCAGGATCGGCTCGTTGGCGAAGAACACCGTGCCTTCGCGCATGGCGTGGACGTCGCCGGTGAAGCGGAACGCCCGCAGATAATCGATGAGCTTGGCGCCGAACCGGCCGGTGCCGGCGAGCCATTCGATCTCGGCGGCCGTGAAGGCGAGATTCTCGAGGTAATCGAGCGCCTGCTCGAGGCCCGCGGCGATGAAAAAGCCCCGCCGCGGCGGCATGTTGCGGACGAAGAATTCGAACACGGCAGTATCGGTCTCGCCATGGTCCAGGTAGGCCTGGATCATGTTGAGCTGGTACAGATCCGTCAGCAGCGCGCTGGCGCGCTCCGTCGTCATCATCCGCTCCCTAGCATGCGAGAAATGACTGTGGAATGTCCTCGCGGTCTGCCGCCGGCGGGGATTTTGGGCGTGCGCCGCGCCCCGTTTAGGCACGATCCGCTCGTTTGCGCAAACCTTTCCCCTATGGCCCGGAAAATGCCGGAAACCACGTTCACCTTTTATTAGCCATGGCCTTGCCGGCGGCATCCCGATGACGCATTGTATCGGCGCTCGTCGGCCGCCGGGGACCTGCAACAAACAGGGGCGGTCGCGCGCAAGCCGGTAGGGGTTTGGGCTGATCGTTCGCGCTCAGGGGCGGGGAGCGCAACGGGGAGCTTGAGTGAATGGCTTACGCGTCTATGCCGGGCGGTGGCTACGGGGCCACCGCTTCGGTCATCCCTAATGCGCACGGCGACACGGTCAGCGTTCCGGATGCGGAACTGCTGTTCAACGGCGATTTCCGGCGCGCCGGTCCCGACCTGGTGCTCACCGGCCATGACGGCCGGCACCACCTCGTTCCGGGCTATTTCAGCGGCGCGAAGAAAGCGCTGGTGGCGCCGAACGGCGCCAGCCTGTCGCCCGATCTGGTCGACCTCCTGGCCGGTTCGCCCGCGCCGGGGCAATACGCGCAGGCGCAGCAGACCACGCCGGCCGACGCCATCGGCAAGGTCGAGAAGGCGATCGGCAACGTCACCGCGATCCGTAACGGCGTCGCCGTCGCGCTCCATGTCGGCGATCCGGTGTTCAAGAGCGACATCATCCAGACCGGCGCCAATTCCTCGGCCGGCATCGGCTTTCCCGACGGCACCGCGCTCAATCTGATCGCCAACACGCGGATGGCGCTCAACGACTATTCCTACGATCCGAACGGCACCTCGAACGTCGCGCTGGTGAGCCTGGTGCAGGGCACCTTCGCCTTCGTCGCCGGGCGGGTCGCCCACACCGGCGACATGAAGATCGAGACGCCGGTCGCGACCATGGGCATCCGCGGCACCACCGGCTGGGTGCAGGAAATCGCCAGCGTCACCGCCAATCTCGGCAACGTCAGCTACTCGTTCGCCGTGGTCGACGATTTCAACTCGACCGGCCACGGCCAATACGACCTGATCGACGCCAACGGCAACATCATCGCCACCGTGTCGCAGACCGGCTACGTCACCTATGTGACGCCGCAGGGCGTCGGCCAGGCGCCGCTGGTGTCGACCGAGCCGATGAGTAATTCGCAGCTCGGCTTCGAGCAGCAGATCATCCAGCAGGTTTTTCAGGTCCTCAACAGCATCAACCAATCCGCAATCGAACCCGGGCGGTTCAGGAAGCTCGACGGAACCGCCGCCGCCGCTTCCGCTTTTTCCACAGCTGATCAACGAAAACGGCGGCCATCCGCTCAATCTGAATATCCCCGGGTCGGGGGGCGACGGCAGCGCGACGATTTCCGTCCAGGACCTCATCCCGAGCACCGTGATCTGGAGCGCGTTGAGCGACGGAGCTTGGCCGACCTCGATCGACTGGAGCCAGGGGGCTCCGCCGATCCAGCAGCAGGCCGTGGTCATTCCGGCTCACAAGGTGACGCTCGGCAGCGCGGTATCGATCAGCGGCCTCACTGTCGACGCCGGTGCCGTTCTCAACATCGTGGACGGCGGTTCGGTCACGGACAGCGGTACGATCGGTAATTCGGAAATCATCCAACTCAATTCCTCCGGGCTCGATCCCACGCTGGCCGTTGCCGGCAATATTCTTCTGCTGGGCGGCGGCAAGATCGAGATGATCGGTCCGACCGGCGACAATTTGATCGTTGCCGCGAGCCCGGGCGCGACGCTGACCAATGTCGACAACACGATCAGCGGCAGCGGTACGATTGGACACAACGGTGACGGCGCGCTCACCCTCGTCAACGGCGTCAATGGCACGATCGAGGCGACACCTTATGAGGTGGTCGCGTCGGGACAGCGCGTCACGAGTTCCGGGCTGCTCGTCCTCGATACCGGCAACGCCATCGACAATTCCGGCATTCTCGAAGCCGGCGCCGGCGGCACTTTGCGGGTCGACGACGTCGTCGACAATGCGGGCCTGATCGACGCCGCCGCCGGCGGCATTCTCGACTTCAGAGTAAGCGAGATTGTCTGGACCGGCGGCGCCGCAACGCCCGGCATCACCGGCATTCTGCTCGAGGGCACGTCCAAGTCAGGCGTGCTGCTCGTCGACGCCGGCCATCTCACTCTGACCGGCGCGGGCGGCGTGGTCTCGCTGCAAGGCGGCGCCATCGAAGGCGCCGCCGGCGCCGACATTCTCGAAAACGTCGACCAGACGATTTCAGGCTACGGCACCATCGGCGTGGTCGGCACCCACGGGGCGCTGACCCTGGACAACGATGCGGCCGGTATTATCGATGCCGACAGCACCGCGGCGGGTCACACTGTTCTTCTGATGAATGCGCTCGCGCAGCTCACCAATGCCGGCATTCTGGAAGCCGACGGCGGCACGCTGCAGATCGAAAACACGCCGGTGACCAACAGCGAGAAACTGTGGGCGACCGGCGACGGCACCGTCGTCCTCGACGGCCAAGGCGGCAGCGAAGTCGTCACCAACACCGGCACGGTGCAGATCGACGCCGGCGCCACGCTCGAATTACAGGCGGCCAAGATCAGCGGCGGCGCCGTCACCGTCGACGGCACGCTCGACGCCACGACGGGCAACAGCGAAATCAACGGCGGCGCCGCCATCACCATCGCCGCCACGACCGGCACCGTCGAAGCAACCGGCGGTGCGCTGAAAATCGACACCGGCGTCACCATCACCAACGACGGCACCCTCGAAGCCGACGGCGGATCGCTCGGGATCGACGACAATGTCACCAATGCCGGCGACCTCCTGGCGACGGACACCAGCACGGTCACTCTGGACGGCGAAACCGTCACCAATACCGGCACGGTCGAGGTGGACGGCGGTTCCACGCTCGACCTGGAGAACGCCACGATCAGTGGTGCAATGCTCGATGTCTACGGACTTCTTGATTTCGACCGGCACGACAGGCACGAGCAAGATTATCGGTTTGACGCTCGACGATACCGGGGGCACGATCGAGGCCTCGGCAGGCACACTCGTCCTCGCGACTGGCGGCACCATCGACAATTTCGGCCTGCTCGAAGCGACCGCCGGCGGCACCCTCGACGTTCAGGACGGCGAGATCGACTGGGACGGCAGCGCAGCGCCGGCGGCCGGCACCAACGGCATCCTGATCGGAGCCTCTTCCACGCTGCTGGTCGATTCGAACGGCGGGACGCTGACGCTCGGCGGTACGGGTACCGGCTACGGCGTCGTTTCACTTCAGGGCGGCAGCTAAAGTCGACCAGCACCGAGGCTCTCGACAACGTCAACAAGATCGTAGGCTATGGAACGATCGGCGACGGCAACAGTGCCCATCTGACATTGGACAACGAAACCGATGGCGTCATCGGCGCCAACGCGAGCGGCGAGGCGCTGATCATCGACACCGGCAACGCTGTCACCAATGCCGGACTAATAGGGGCGACCGACGGCGGCGAACTGCAGCTCAAGGACAGCGTTACCAATTCGGACGGCAAGATAGCGGCATTCGGCACCGGATCTGTCGTGCAAATCCTCGGCGTGACGGTTACCGACGGCGTGCTGAAGACCGACACCAAGGGCACGATAGACATTGAGAGCGGCGCAAGCAGTAGCACCTCTACGCTCGACGACGTGACCGCGACCAACCACGGCACCATTGAAATTGGGATTGCGGCCGACGGCACGGCGGCGCCGCCGTCGTCGACGACGCTGACGCTCAACGGCGGCAGCTCGATCACCGACGGCGATCTGAGCTTCGGCCTCGCCGGCAACACCGTCGACGTCGAGGGCAGCGCCACGCTCGCCGATGTGGCGGTGACCGGCGGCGGCACGGTCGAGGTCGGCGTTTCCGGCGACTCGTCGTCGACGACGCTGACGCTCAACGGCGGCAGCTCGATCACCGACGGCGATCTGAGCTTCGGCCTCGCCGGCAACACCGTCGACGTCGAGGGCAGCGCCACGCTCGCCGATGTGGCGGTGACCGGCGGCGGCACGGTCGAGGTCGGCGTTTCCGGCGACTCGTCGTCGACGACGCTGACGCTCAACGGCGGCAGCTCGATCACCGACGGCGATCTGAGCTTCGGCCTCGCCGGCAACACCGTCGACGTCGAGGGCAGCGCCACGCTCGCCGATGTGGCGGTGACCGGCGGCGGCACGGTCGAGGTCGGCGTTTCCGGCGACTCGTCGTCGACGACGCTGACGCTCAACGGCGGCAGCTCGATCACCGACGGCGATCTGAGCTTCGGCCTCGCCGGCAACACCGTCGACGTCGAGGGCAGCGCCACGCTCGCCGATGTGGCGGTGACCGGCGGCGGCACGGTCGAGGTCGGCGTTTCCGGCGACTCGTCGTCGACGACGCTGACGCTCAACGGCGGCAGCTCGATCACCGACGGCGATCTGAGCTTCGGCCTCGCCGGCAACACCGTCGACGTCGAGGGCAGCGCCACGCTCGCCGATGTGGCGGTGACCGGCGGCGGCACGGTCGAGGTCGGCGTTTCCGGCGACTCGTCGTCGACGACGCTGACGCTCAACGGCGGCAGCTCGATCACCGACGGCGATCTGAGCTTCGGCCTCGCCGGCAACACCGTCGACGTCGAGGGCAGCGCCACGCTCGCCGATGTGGCGGTGACCGGCGGCGGCACGGTCGAGGTCGGCGTTTCCGGCGACTCGTCGTCGACGACGCTGACGCTCAACGGCGGCAGCTCGATCACCGACGGCGATCTGAGCTTCGGCCTCGCCGGCAACACCGTCGACGTCGAGGGCAGCGCCACGCTCGCCGATGTGGCGGTGACCGGCGGCGGCACGGTCGAGGTCGGCGTTTCCGGCGACTCGTCGTCGACGACGCTGACGCTCAACGGCGGCAGCTCGATCACCGACGGGGCGCTGACGTTTGGCACTGGCTCCGACATTGTCGACGTTGAGGCAAGCAGCGCGACGCTGGACGGCGTCACCGTCACGACCGTCACGGGTGGCGGCACTATCAACGTCGGCGCCGGCGACACGCTGACGCTTTCCGGCACCGACTTGATCACCGGCGGCACCATCAACGACGGGACCAGCGCGTCGGGCGGCACCATCGACATTACCGGCACGACCACGATCAGCGATGCAACACTGAACTACGGCACCGTGAACGTCGAAAGCGGCGCGGTGCTGATCGAGAACACCTTGACTATCAACGGCACGGTGATCAACGATCCCGGTGGTGCTACCCTTCAGCTCGACGGCACGTTGACAGTGAGCGGCGACAGCACGATCGAAGGCGGCATCACGATCGACGGCGTCGGCACGATCGCGGTTGGCAGTGGTGAGCTGACCTTGGGCGACGTGACGCTGTCGGACATCACGCTGTCTGGCGGAACGATCGACGCGCATACCGCTTTGCATCACTTCTTCGTCATCGGCTCGGAGGTGAAACTCGACGGTGCCACCCTCGACGGCACCACGCTGGAGACCGACTTCCTCAGCACCTTCCAAACGGTCGGCTCGGGCAGCACCACTGCGTTCGAGAGCGTGATCAATGACGCCTCGGTACAGGTCAATGCCGGCACGACGCTCAATCTCGTCGGCACTATCAAAAACACGGGCGGAACGATCACGGTCGTGAACGGCGGCAAGCTCACCCTGTCGGGTGCGGCGCTCAGCGGCGGTGCGCTGAACAATTCGGGCGCCATCGTGGCGCTCAGCGGATCGAGCAGCATCAGCGGCTATGACGATCTGAGCACGGGCAGCGGCATCACCGTCGATAGCTATGCCACGCTCACGTTGACGGATGACACGTTGAGCGACGGCACGATCGCCGTTCTGGGTCTGGGCACGCTGATCCTCTCGGGGAGCACACTCAGCGGCGACCAGCACGGCCCGTTGACGCTCAGCAATTCCGGCTCGGTCGAGATTAACGGCAATAGCGCGTTGGAGAATGTCGATTTCACCAACGCGATCTCCGACACGATCGCGGTCGGCGCGCGGACGCTGACGCTCGAGAACGGCACGACGATATCCAGCGGTGCCATCACCATCGGTGGCTCCGGTGTGCTCGACATCGAGAGCAACCAGGGCGCCACGTTGGACGGCGTCGCCGTCAGCGGCGGCGGCACGGTGCAGGTCGACTTCGGTTTCAACCCGTCGTCGACGCTGACCCTCGACGACGGCACGACGATAACCGGTGGCACGCTCTCGATCGGCAGCGGCAGCGAACTCGACATCGAGCGCGGTGCCAACGGTCATGGCGCTACCCTCGACGGCGTGACCGTCAGCAATGGCGGCACCATCGAGGTCGATATCAGTAATGGCTCGACGACGACGCTGATCCTCGACGGAGGCGCCGTGGTGACCCGCGGCACGTTGTCGATCGGGAACTCCGGCGTGCTCGATATCGAGACTGTCGCCAGTTTCGGCGCGACGCTCGACGACGTGACCGTGACCAACAACGGCACCGTCGAGGTTGGCAGCGCAAGCGCGGCAACATTGACGCTCGAAGGCGGTACATCGATCACCGGCGGGGCAATGTCGATCGGCGCATCCAGCGTACTTGATATCGAAAGCAGCGCAGGAGCGACCCTCGACAGTGTCACGGTCACAGTAACGAGCGGCGGCATCATCGAGGTCGACCTTGCGGCGGCGGCGACATTGACGCTCGACGGCGGCACGTCGGTGACCGGAGGCACCTTGACGATCGGCGGCTCCGGCACGCTCGACATCCTGGGCAATGCCGGCGCCACGCTTGACAACGTCGACGTGAACAATGCCAACGCCATCGATGTCGGCTCGCACTTTTCCAGTGCCGAATTCGCGATCGGCGGCACGGTGACGCTCGACGGTACGGGTACCCTCGTCCTGGAGAACAGCGGCGATCAAATCGTCGGCTTGAGCCATGGCGGCGGCACGCTCGATAACGATAGTAGGCTCGCGGGCGTCGGTACGATCGGCAATCATCTGACGCTGAGCAATCAGGGCACCATCGACGCCGATGTGGCCAATGGCACCCTGACCATCGATACCGGGCACAGCATCAGCAACCAAGGCACGTTGGAGGCGGCGAACGGCGGCACGCTCGATATTCAGGATGGCGTGACCGACTCCGGCGCTGGATACGCGCTCGTTGAAGGCGGCACGCTGACGCTTGCGGCGTCCGCGAACATGGGCGGCCCCACGGAAGGTGTCGTATTCAACAACGGCACTGGCATCGGCACCGGCACCGATTACGGCAAGCTTATTCTGGACGACTGGCAGCAATTCACGGGTGACATAAGCGGGTTCGCGGGAATTCAGGGAAATGCAAATGATTCCGACGAGATCGAACTGGTGAACTTTACCGGCAGGAATCTGACGGAGCAGGTCAGCCATAGTAACGATATCACAACTCTCACGATCTCCACTTCAAACGATTCCATCAGCCTCGAATTCGTTGGCGAATATTCGAAGTCGGAATTTACGGTCAAACAGGTCGGCAGCAACGTCGAAATCTTCGATCCCCCGGCGGCTGGCTCTTCCAGCAGTTTCGTGTCGGTTGGCAATGACAGTTTCATTTTCCATGCGGCCGACGGTGCCGGCAGCGGCGGCTCAAAATCGCAAGACGCTATGCACGAGCTCGAGCACTTCACCGCGGCTCAAATTCAACAATGGTCGTCGTTGATCGGCAACGACGGACATGGCGACACGTTCATGGGTTTTGTTCATCACGACGACGGCGCCGTGCTTTCAGCCAATTGGCATACAGCTCTCCATGGCGCGTTTCAGCTGCATTGACGCAGCCCTACGCTTTGGGTTTCGGCAAGCCGGCATGGACCACCGGGTCAAGCCCGGTGGTGACGAGGTGGGACAGCGGGATGAATAAGGCAGACGGGCGAGCGTCGTCACTTCCCCCAGCCGAAGTGATAGTTCACGCCGGCGCGGAAGACGTTCTCGCTGAGCGAGACATTGTCGGTCGGGGTGACGCCGCAATTGGCGCCGCAGTCGAGGTGGCCGAGATCGACACGGAGATATTCGGCCTTGGCCGACCAGTTGCCGGGCAGCGCCACTTCGAGGCCGGCGCCGAGCGTCCAGCCGGCATTGGTCGAGCTGGCGCCGGGCAGGCCGGGCGCCGCCGCGTTGATATTGCCGACGGCGAGGCCGCCGGTGACGTACGGCATCACCCGGTCGAACGAATAGCCGATGCGGCCGCGCGCGGTGGAGAGCCAACTGTCGCTGGTGCTGCAGCCGGGGCACAGCGTCGAGCTGTTGGTACCGGTAAGGTGCGACCAGTCGATATCGCCCTCGGCGCCGAACACGACGTTGCCGGCCTGGTAGTTGTAGCCGAGCGTGCCGCCGGCCTGCCCGCCCGACAGGCCGGTGCCGGTGCCCTGGCCGTTCCACCAGGAATGGCCCCAGCCGCCGCCGCCATTGGCGCCGAGGTAGAAGCCGGTCCAGTTAAAGCTTTGCGGCACGGGCGCGGGCGGCGCCTTATAGAGCGGCGCCAACGACAGATCGGCGGCGACGGCGGATTGCGCGGCGACGAGCCCGCCCGCGACGACGCATCCGGCCAAAAAACCTTTCAATTTCAACATTCCCAGGCTTCCAAGCTTGCGAGGGCGTTGGCTCTAGCCGTGGCCCGACTGCATACACGTCGCATAGCTTTATTACCCGCGACTTACCAACAAGGTTAACGCGCCAAGGTCAGCGCGCCGGCCGCGGGCGGTTGTCGCCCTGGCCTGACTGTATTGTTAAGAAGGGCGAAATTGCGTCCCGGCGGCGGCAAATCTGGGTTCCGTCGCAAGCTGATGGGTCGCAAGACGGCGGGGCCGTGAGAATTAATGCGCCTTTTCGCCGGCAAGCGCGGCACGCAGGCGTTCGACGCTTTCCACCGGCGCCGCGTACAGCCGATCGACCAGCGCCGCGACCTCCTCGCCGGGGACGGGATGCACGGCGAGCGACGCCTGCTTCGCCTCCGCGGCGAGGCCCGCGTCCTGCCAGGCCGCCATGAAGGCCTTGCGCAGCGCCGCGGCGCGTTCCGGCGGCGTGCCCGGCGGCAGAATATAGGGATGGGCGAAGCCGTGCTCGGCATAGGCGAGCGCCAACACTTCGCGGTCGGCGCCGGATTGCAGAAATTCCGTCACCAGCGGAATGCCCATGCGCGTCGCCATGTCCGCATTGGCGATGTCGGCGCCGGTGAGGCTTTCCTGCACCAGGCCGCGCAACACGCCTTTCGGCAGCCAATCCGGATGCCGCGTCGCGACGCTCGTCCAGGCGAGGCCGCAGGCGCCGGCGACCTCACCATCCTCGATGGCGGCGAGAATGTCGGCGACGCCGCCATAGCGCGCGACGATGCGAAATTTCGTGCCGAGCAGGCTATTGAACAGCGCCGGGCCGTCGCGGGTCGGACCGCCGTCGGCGGCTGCGCCCACCGCGACGTCGCTGACGAAGGCGTCGCGCAGGCTCATGATAGGCGTGTCCGAGCGCACGAAGCAGTCGGTGCTTTCGGGGGCGGGGCTGCCGAGATAGATGAACTGGGTCGGATCGTGGGCGACCTTGCCCGCCCCGAACCAGAGCGGCGCGGCGATCACGTCGGAGGGCACCGCGCCGATCGCCGTGCCATCCTTGGCTGCGCCTGAGAAGACGAACGCCGCCGCAGCGTGGCCGCCGTTCACGGGCAGGTTGACGACAACGACGACCGGCTTGCCGGCAAGATGCCGCGGCAGATATTTGGCGAAAAGACGAGCGTAACGGTCGTCGTCGCTGTCGCGCGCGGCGCCGACGGTCAGTGTGATCGTCTTGCCGGCATAAAAGCCACCGGCGTCCTGCGCGGCCGCGGCCAGGGTGACGCCAAGCACGGCGGTAAGTACAACAGGGCCTGCCGCGAGCGCGCGGATGGGGCGTGGGGTCGGCAGCATGGCTTGTCTCGCAGCGGAATCGGTTAGTCCCTAAGTCTACCGCGACGAGCCGCTCCGCCCAACGCGGGACGCAGCACCGCAGACGCATAAGTGTTTAAAGGTTGACCCAGGTCAAAGCGGAACCGCCGGGCGGTGCCTATATAAGCGCCATACAGGTGCTTCGAGCGTCCTCCCAATCGCGGCACCTGGACTTGTGCGGTCCTGGCCGTCTCGGCTGGGGCCGTTTTTTTGCGCAGTGTTTTCGGCGGGAGCGAGCGTCGCTGGGCGCGATCCGGTGCGGAAAGGTATCGCGGCCGTGCTCGTCGCCGCCGACGTCGTGCTTGGCCGCGCCGTAGCTGCTCCTCAGCTTTCTTCCTCGCAGGAAATGCCGAACTGCGCCGCGGCCTCGTCGAGAAAATCAGGCAGCAGCGGCATCCCCAGCAGGTATTGCGCGGTGCGCTGGTTGTGGGCGCGGGCGGCTTCGGCGCGCAATTCCGCCCAGTCCTCAAGGGTGCCGTCGCCGCGGCCGAGCCACGTCAGAGCGACCAAGTCGATCTGCTCGTCCTCGCTCATGGAGCGGATGACGGCGGTGATTTCCTGCACGACGGGGTCGTCGCGGTGATCCTCCAGCACGGACAGCATCCCGTCGTCCGTGGCGTTGGACGAATCGCCGGGATCGGTGACGACGTCCTTGACATCGAATTCGCGCGCTTTGGCGATGATGAAGCAAAGTTTCTGGGGCGAGAGCGAAAGCTCGGGGGCGTCGGCGTCCGGCATGGCGGTCCTCGATCGGTTCGGAACTTTAACATCGCATGACGGGGATAGGCACGGCCTTGACTTCGATCAAGGCAACCGTCGGCGGCATCGCGGGTTCCGTTGGCGCCAAGCCCCTCTCGCCAAAACCCCCTCGCCAAGTGCGCGCGATCGTGACATGTCCTCGGCATCGCCCGCCATCGCGGGAGCGGCAAGGTATGAAAATATGACGACTGGCGATATGCCTCAGGAACAGGGGCACACGATCCTTCACACCCGCGCCATTTATGAACGGTGGGCCAAGTTTCTGATCGCCACGGTGCGATCGCCCGACGGGCAAGCGGTCGAGCGCGAGATCGAGGATCACGGCGAGGCGGTTTGCGTGCTGCCCTACAATGCGGAGCGCAAAACCGCGATCCTGGTGCGGCAGATGCGCGCGCCGGTGCTGTTCGCCGCGGGCGCGCAGGAATTCACCGAAGCCGTCGCGGGCGTCATCGAGCCCAACGAACAGGCCGATGTCTGTGCGCGCCGTGAAACGCGCGAGGAAGCCGGTCTCGAACTCCAATCATTGCAGCGCGTCTTCACCGCCTGGACCATGCCGGGGATATCGACCGAGCGCATGCATTTTTATCTCGCGGTCTATGACGGCGATGCCCGGCCGGAAGTGCGCGGCGGCCTCGCCGGCGAACACGAGCACACCATCGCCGTGGAATTTCCGCTCGCCGAATTGGCGCGCATGGCGGAGGAGGGCGAACTGGTCGACGTCAAGACACTGTTGTTGTTGCAGACACTGCGGCTGCGGCAGCCGGGATTGTTCGAAGGATAGTAAGCCCTCCCCCTTTCACAGGGGGAGGAAAGAAAGAAACTGCGGCCGTGTCTTTTCTCACGCCGCCTTGCGCCCGGCTTCCTTCTCGTTGCCATAGACGACGGTCGCCGCCGCCGTATTGGAGATCGGGATGTGATAATTGCGGTGCAGTTCGCTCACGTGTCCCATCATCGCGCCGCGCATCGCCATCCAGTTGAGAAATTCCACGCCCTGCGAGCCCGACAACTCGACCAGCTCATGAATGGAATAGCGCGTGAGCGCATCCGGCTCGTTCACGATCTTGTCCATGCACAGCTTGTCGAACTCCTTGTTGACGAAGCCGGCGCGGGTGCCGTCGAGCTGGTGCGACAGGCCGCCGGTGCCGAGCACCATCACCCGCAGGTCCTGCGGGTAGGATTCGATGGCGCGGCCGATCGAGCGGCCGAGCGCGAGACAACGCTTGAGCGACGGCAGCGGGTGCTGCACGGTATTGATCTCGACCGGCACGATCTTCACCGGCCAGGTCGCGCCCGGCCACATCAGCGACATCGGGATCGTCACCGCGTGGTCAATCAGCATGTCCTGACACATAGTGACGTCGAACTCGTCGGCGACCAGCGTGTTGATCAGGTGCCACGAGAACGCGGCGTCGCCGCGGGCGGCCTGCGACACCGGAATGCCCCAGCCTTCGTCCTCGCTGCGGTATTGGTCGGCGGCGCCGACCGCGAAGGTCGGCAGCTTGTCGAGGAAGAAGTTGAGCCCATGATCGTTGTAGAACACCACGGCGACGTCCGGCTTGGCGCTCCCGAGCCATTGATGGACGTAATCGAAGCCCCGGAAGAACGGCGCCCAATACGGATCGTTCTCTTTCTTGTCCGCGATCGCCTTGCCGATCGAGGGCACATGCGTCGTGGCGACGCCGCCAATGATCGGGCCATGGTCATTCTCCCGCTGCTGCCTGAAGTTTCTGTTTGAACGCCGCGACCGACATGCCGGTCTGCT
The DNA here is from genome assembly GCA_963745155.1 of uncultured Pseudomonadota bacterium. Lineage (GTDB taxonomy): Bacteria > Pseudomonadota > Alphaproteobacteria > Rhizobiales > Xanthobacteraceae > BOG-931. Next base: position 97,399 of record CAVUWO010000022.1, read on the forward strand.
GCGCCCCGATGTCCTGGACGTTGAGGCCGAAAATGCCGGCGAGCTTGGCGAGGTAGTAGACGTTGCCGCCCGCCTCGATCATCTTCAGCACGCTACGGCTCTTCACCGCCGCGCGTTGCTCGGCAGAAAGGCCGAATTTGTCGCAATAGGCGTCTTCGTTCGCGAGAAACGCGGCCCGGTTTGCCGCGCCGTTGAACGAGTAGCACATGCGGTTGAGCGCCAAGCCCTTTTGCGCCTGGGTCTCGTCGAACATGATCGTACCGGGTATATCTTGCTGCATAGCTTGTTCCTCCGCCACCGGCGTTTTTTCCACGTACAGCGTAGGGGGCCGGGCGGGGACCGCTTTGATTTGTATCAAATGTAACTATCGCCGGCGTGCGAAGTTACGACGGAGCAGCGTCGATGCCCTACCGCGTCAATGACGATCTGCCGGCATCGGTCCGGGCCCACTTGCCCGATCACGCCCAGGACATCTACCGCGAGGCGTTCAACCATGCCTTCGCCGCGCACGAAGGCGATGTGCGCCAGGAGGAGGCCGCCCATCGCATCGCCTGGGCGGCGGTGAAGCGCTCCTATGTCAAGGTCGGCGAGCAATGGGAGCGGCTTTAGGCTGGCGAGCCCTAGACATGCAGATGGCCGAGGATGCGTTCGCGCGGAATGTCGGTGCGCGCGCCTTCGAGCACGGTGCGGCCCTGGTCCATGACCAGATAGCGATCGGCGATGCGTTCGGCGAAGGCAAGGTTCTGCTCGACGACGATGAAGGCGGTGCCGGCGGCCTTGTGCTCGGCGATAATGTCGGCCATGTGCAGGATATTCTCCCACTGCACACCTTCGCTGGGCTCGTCGAGGAGGACGACTGGCGATCCTTCGATCAGGCCGCGCACGAATGACAGGATCTTCTTTTCGCCGCCCGACAGTGTGCCGGCATGCTGCGTCAGGCGGCGCTCCAGGATTGGAAAGCGCGCGAAATAATGCCGAAACGGCGCGAGGTCGCGCTCCTTGCGCATCAGCACGAGATTGTCGCGTACCGACAGGTCGTCGAACACCGGGCGCTCCTGCGGGCAATAGGTGATGCCGGCGCGATGGCGCGCGGACGGTTCAAGCCCATCGAGCGCGCGGCCGTCGAGACGGACGCTGCCGCCGTGCGGCGGCAGATACCCGCAGAGAAGCTTCATCAGTGTCGTCTTGCCGACGCCGTTTCGCCCAAGCAGGCACAGAACGCTGCCGGCGTCCGCGGCGCCGGAAAGATTGCGCACCACCGTGGTGCCGCCATAGCCGCCTGAAACGTCCGCGAAGGCGAGACGCGGCGCGGTCATTTTTCCGCTCCGACATAGACCGCGCGGACGGCCGGATCAGCCTTTATCGCGGCGACATCGCCTTGTGCCAACAGCATGCCGTTATGGAGCACATAGACGGTTTCGGCGAGCTCTTTCACCAGCGCCATGTCGTGTTCGATGACGATAACCGTCCCGCCGAGGCGCTCCGCCGCAAAGCGGATCAGATTGATGACGGCTGCGGTTTCTTCCGGCGACAGGCCGGCGCACGGTTCGTCGAGCAGAAGAACGCGGGGCTCGGTCAGAAGCGCCATGGCGAGCTCGAGGATTTGCTGCTCGCCGTGCGACAGCTCGCCGGCCTTGCCGGTTCCCGGCGTGAGGAACGGATAGCGCGCGCGCAAAGCGTCGAGCATGCCGCTCGACCAGCGCTTGAGCCGCGGGTCGATGAGGTCAAGCATGCCGGCGCGGCCGCTCCACAGCGCGACGGCGAGATTGTCGGCGATCGAAAGGTCGGGAAAGACGCTGGGGATCTGCAGCTTGCGCGCCAAGCCGAGCCGCGTGACGCGATGCGGCGCGGCGGCGCCGATGGCCGTATCGCCGATCGAGACGGCACCGGATGTTGGTGCGAGTTCGCCGCTGACGACGTTGAACATCGAGGTCTTGCCGGCGCCGTTGGGACCGATCACGCATACAATGCCGGCCGGCGCGAAACCGAGCGACAGCTTGTCGAGGATCGTTACCTCGCCGAGCCGCAGGCTGACGTCGGTGAGCACGAGGCGCCGCGCCGGATCGTGGCTGGCGCCGGCGGGCGCTTCGACCGGTACTGGCGGCTTGCGCCGGCGTTCGAGCCGGCGCGCGAGCGGCGCCAGCAGGCCGGTGATGCCGCGTGGGAAGCCGAGCACGACCACGATGAAAAGGAGCGCCATCGCCACTTCCCAGAACGGCAGCGTGTCGCGCAACTGGGCCGACAGCGAGCCGATGACGAGCGCGCCGATCGCTGGACCCAACAAGCTGCCGCGGCCGCCGACCGCCGCCCAAATGACGAGATCGGCGGAGAAGCCGAAGCCGACGAGCTGCGGCGTGACGATGCCTTGCTGGGGCGCATAGACCGCGCCGGCGATGCCGGCCATGAAGCCGCTGACGCCGAAGGCGAATGCTTTGAGTTTGTTGGCGTCGAAGCCAAGCAGGCGCAGCCGCCGTTCGTTCTGCGCGAGCGCCCGCCACAGCGTCCCGACCGGCGCGCCCAACAGCCACCAGCCGAGGGCGAGCACCGCCAACAGAACCGCGGCGGCCACCGGATAGACGTCGGAGAAATCGTCGAGGCCGGGCAGGCCAGGTATGCCCTTGAGACCATCGAAGCCGCCCGTGACGGAATTCCAGCTCGTCGCGATCTGAAAGGCGAGCAGGGTGAGCGCGAGCGTGATCATCGAAAAGTAGGCGCCGCTTTCGCCCGGGCGGCGGAACACGATGCGCCCGATGCCATAAGCGAGACCCGCGCTCGCCAGCGCGATCAACGGTATAAGCAGCACAGCGACAATCGGCCGGCTCTCGAAGGCGATGAAGGCAAAGCCGGAAAGATACGCCGCGAACCCGAAGAACAACGCCTGGCCCAGCGGCAGAAATCCCGCCTGGCCCCAGCACAGGCCGACGCCGACCGCGGCGGCGGCATAGAGCGCGTAGAGGCCGAGCTGATAGGACCAGAACGCGCCGAGCGCGAATGGCAGCGACACGGCGACGATGACGACGAGGCTAGCCGCGCGCAATGATGCCTCGCGGCCTGAGCCAGAGGAAACCGATGGCGATGACGAGCACCGCAAAGTAGCCGTCGGTGGCGTTGCTCACCGCGGAGATGACGCTGTCGATGCCGCCGATCGCCGCCGCGCCGGACAAGAGGCCCGGCACGCTGCCGAGTCCGCCGACGACCAGAACAAAGAATGCCCGCAGCACGTAATCGAGGCCCATGAAGGGCTGCACCGGAACGAGCGGCGCCACCATGACGCCGCCGAGGCCGGCGAAGCAGGTGCCGGCGATGAACGTGCCGGCGGCGAGCCGCCGCACGGAGAGGCCCTGCGCCTGCGCCAGCTCCGGGTTGCCGACCATGGCGCGGATGCGAGTGCCGGTACGGCTGCGACCATACCACGTCACCAGGGCGGTCATCACGATGGCGGCGATTGCGATCAAAAAAAGCCGGTAGATCGGATAGTCGGTGCCGAGAACCCGCACTGTTCCCGGCAGCGGGATCGTCAGGCTGTGAAAGCCCGGACCGAACAGCGCTTCTGCGGATTTCCGTAACAGCAGACTCAGGCCCCAGGTCGCGACCAAAGTGTCGAACGGGCGGCGATAGAGCGGGCGGATCATGATCCGCTCGACCGCCGCGCCGATCATCACGCAGACCACGAGCGTCAGCGGCACCGCGGCGAGATAAGGCCAGTGCCAGCTCTCCACCACATAGGCGCAATAGGCGCCAATCATGATGAATTCGCCGTGGGCGATGTTGAGAACGCCGAGGAGACCGAAGATCACGCCGAGGCCGAGCGCCAGGACGGCGAGCATGCTCACGGCGTAGATGACGTTGATCGCTTGGGTGACGATCAGCGGATCCATGCCTCGATCTCCTCGGCGGCTAAGGAAGCCGCGTTCGATCAGGCCTTGCAGGCGCTGCCGCTTTTCACGTCGGCGAAGGTTTTGATCACCTCGAACTGGGTGCCCTTGCAGTCGGCGAGGAACATATTCTTGTCGACCTGCCGCCCGCGCATGGTCGCGGGGCCCGACGCGGTGGCGAAGGTCAGGCCCTCGGACGCCGCCATCAGTTTGTGCGTGTCGGTGCCGCCCGCCTTGGTGACCAGCTGGTGGGCGGCATTGACGCCGGCATAGCAGTCGACGCCGATGGTGCTCAAGGGCGGCGCCTTCGCGCCGAACTTCGCGCTGTAGGCGGCCTTGAATTTGGTGTTGGCGGCCGACGGATCGTTGGCGAAATAGCCCATGCAGGAATAGAGGTTCGCACTGCTTTCGGCGCCGACGCCCATCAGCGTGTTCTCTTCCAAAAGGAACGCGAGCCGCGTGATGTCCTTGTCGAGGCCGAAGCCGGCGAAGGTGCGGTTGAAATTGACGTTGTCGGCGCCGACCAGCGTGATGACGACGACGTCGGGCTTGGCCGCCTTGATGCGGGTCACCACTTCCTCGAATTTGTTCGGCGCGCCGAACGGCACATATTCCTCGCCGACGACCTTGCCGCCGCTTTCGCCGATATAGGTCTTGGCCTCGGCGTTGGTCTTGCGTGGCCAGACATAGTCGTCGCCGATCAGATAATAGGTCTTGGCTTTGCGCTCGGAGGCAAGCCAGCCGATCGAGGGTCGGGCCTGCTGGTTGGGCGTCTCGCCGAGGCAATAGACGTTGGTGGCGCACTCGCCGCCTTCATAGACCGGGGTGTAGATGTACGGCACCTTGCCCTTGATGGTGGCAACGAGCGCTTCGCGGGTGGCGCTGTCGTGCGAGCCGATGAACAGGTCGACTTTTTCCTCGAGCATCAGGCGGACGGCCGATTTCGCGGTCTCGGCGGGCGCGCCGCCGGCGTCGGTCGGAAACAGTTTGATCTGCTTGCCGAGAATGCCGCCGGCGTTGTTGACTTCCGCCGTGGCGAGTTCGGCGCAGGCGCGCTGGGTCGGCCCGAACAGCGAGGCGGGACCGCTCAGCGCGATGAACAGCCCAATCTTGAACTCATCCGCGGCGGCAGCCGGACGGATCAGTCCGGGGAAGGTCCCGAATGCGGCCCCAGCCGCGGCGGCGCCGAGAATGTTTCGGCGGGTGAAGCCGGAATTTGTATTGCCCATGATATTCCCTCCTGAAGTGGTGCTTGTAGGCGCGTTCGAATGGTGCCCTTAGGCAGGTAACGGCGGGGGCGGCAGCCGCGGCAACAGCGCCTCGACTGCGGCGCCGATGGCCAGAAGCCGGCGGTCCCCGCCCGCGGGGCCGGACAACTCGATGCCGACCGGCAGGCCCGCCGCCGTCATTCCCGCCGGCAGGCTCAATCCTGGAATGCCGGCGACGCTGCCCGGCCCGCTGTTGCGGACGAAGGTCATGAAGGTCGGCGCCGGCTTGCCGTTGAGCGGAAACGTCTCGTCGTCGCCGATCAAGGCCGCCGGCGCCGGCGTGGTCGGGTGGATGGCGGCGGCAATGCCATAGTCGCGGAAGTGCCGGGCATAGGCTGATTGCAACGCCGCGCGCTGTTCCAGCGCTTTGCGGTACACCGCTTCGGGAATGGCGGTTGGACCGATGAGACTCTTGAGGATGCCGCTCACGTCGGGGCTCGCCGCGCGGGCCGCGAGGCCGACGAAGTCGAGCGCGCTGCCGTGCTCGGCCAGATAGCGGTTGAGATCGGGGATTGTGTCGTAAAGCGCGATCGGGAAACCGGCCTCGGCGTCGAGCGCGGCTTCTTCGCTCATGTCGATCTCGACGGTTTCGACGCCGGCGTCGGCGAGCTGCTTGATGACGCCCTCGCAGATGGTCGCGACTTCGGTGTCGAGGTCCTCCCAGAAAGCCCGGCGCGGCACGCCGATACGCAGGCCTTTCAGCGGCACCGGTGCGGCCGGCGCCGCTTCGCCGGTGACGACGGCGTCGAGCAGCGCGCAGTCGGCGACGTTACGCGCCATCGGCCCGGCGGTGTCGCGGGTATGCGAGATCGGCACGATGCCGTCCTGCGACCACCGACCGGTCGTCGGACGGAAGCCGACGATGCCGCACAGCGCCGCCGGCACGCGCACCGAGCCGCCAGTGTCGGTGCCGATCCCGGCGGGCACCAAGCGGGCGGCAACCGCAACGCCGGTGCCGCCGCTCGACCCACCGGGAATGCGATCGTGCGCATAGGGGTTTCGGGCGGGGCCGAACGCGGCGTTGTTGTTGGTGATGCCGTAGGCGAGTTCGTGCATGTTGGCTTTGCCGAATGCGAGCGCGCCGGCTGCGCGCAACCGCGCGACAACCGGGGCATCGGCTTTGGGCCGCGCCCCGGCAAGGCCCGGCGTGCCGCCCGAGGTCGGCAGATCGGCCGTATCGAGGTTGTCCTTGAGCGCGAGCGGAACGCCGTGCAGCGGTCCGGTCGGGGTGCCGGCGGCGCGTTCCCGATCGGCCGCCCGCGCGGCCTCGCGGACCTGCTCCGGGGCAAGCGTGATGAAAGCGTTGAGGCTCGCGGCCGCGGCGGCGCGCGCCAGCAAGGCGTCCGTAAGCGCCTCTGCCGTGATGTCACCGTTGTGGATCGCCGCCGCCGCTTCCGCCGCGCAGAGTTCGTGAATCGCCGGCACCGGTTCCGCTCCTTTACGCGATTGGAGCACGCAGGATACCGGCGCCAAGCGATGACGGGTATCGGCAGAAATGGGGAGGTTTGCGGCTGCTGGCCCGTGATGGGCCGGCGATCAAACCGCGCGCACGATGATGGCCGCGAGTTCGGCCCGGTTGGCGCAGCCGCATTTCGCCATCGCGCTGTTGAGGTGGGTGCGCACCGTGGAGAAGCCGATGCCGAGCACGCGGCTGATATCGCGGTCGGTGCAACCGCGCGCGACCAGCGCCGCCACGTCGTATTCCCGCGCCGTCAATGCTTCGATACAGCCGCCACGCCGCAGCGCCCGGCGTAGATAAGGTTCGAGCGCATCGAGAAGCCCGGTGTCGCGGTCGCCGAACTCGGGCCGCCCGCGGCCGCGCCAGATGCGCAGGTCGCCGAGGTCGCGCTCGCCATCGAACACGAACATGTTGATGCCGTGATGGAGCCCGTCGCGCGCCAGAAAGTCGTTATAAAACTCGGTGCGCTCCATCTGCGCGCGCGGAATGACCTCATCCACCAGGGTCGCCCGCCGCCGCGCCCGCAGCAGAAACGTCATAGGGTCGCGGAACTGATACCATTCCTCGTAGCGACGCAGATTGTCCGGCGCCATGTTGAAGCTCACCGCTTGGTCGAAACGCTTACGCTGCGGCTGCCAGACGTAGGAGGCGCCGAAATCGGAACGCAGCAGCCGGACGATGTCGACAAAGAGCGAGGCCCGCGCACCGCGGTCGGCGCCGAGTCTTTCGAGCCGCGCGACGATGTCGGCAAACAGGCGCAGCTCACGTGCATTGATGTCGCGAATGACGGTTCCCATTCCAGACCGCCCCGCTCGGCTTCGACATAGGAAAGCGCCGCTCCGGCCAAGCAAGAAGTGTTCCAGCGGCGGCGAAGGCCTGTCAAGCCGGCGGTGAGGTTTTCTTCAGCCCGCCGGCGGCGAATTGTCCCTAAAGCCGCCGCACTCTGCAACCGTCGAGAAACAGGCGAACCGCCGTGCGCAAGCGGCGGCGTTGCTTGGCCGGCGGCTCGCGCAGACCGAGCAGCGCAAGTCGCTGCGGAATGCCGACCACGGCAATGAAGAACTGCTCGGCCATTGCCTGCGAATCGTTGAGTTCAATCTCGCCGCGCCCGCGATAGAAGCCCAGTACCCGTTCGATTTCGCTCGCGGCGCGATGCCGGTTGCGCGCGATGAAATGCTCGGCCAGCTCGGGAAAGCGCGGGGCCGCTACAAACAACAGACGCTGCAGCGCAAGGGCGTCCGGCTGCAGTCCGATGTCGAGGAGTTTTTGGCCGAACTTGACGAGGCCGATTTCCGCGCGTTCCGGCGGTGGCGCAAACGTCTGCAGCACGTCGAGCCTGTCGCCGATCCAGTGCTCGATGGCCGCGACGAACAGCGCGGATTTGTCGCGGTAGCGCGCATAGATGAAGCGTTTGGCGACCGCGGCGCGCTTGGCGATCTCGTCGATCGAGACGGCATCGAGCCCGCGTTCGAGGAACAGCCGGGTCGCCGTATCGAGCAAGGCGGCGTGGCGGCGCTCGGCTTCCGCGCGGCTGGGCCGCCCGCCGGGACCACGTTTGAATTCGGCAGGTTCGAGTTGCGCGGGCATCGTCGGTCGCACTTTTTCGGCCAGCACTTCGAATAACAAATCGTCGGCCACCACCGTGTCGGCCACCACTGCGTCGGACCGCGCTTCGCCGGAACACGCCGGTTGATCGCGGCAGTGGGGTGAGCCATAATGCAACACTATCGTTTCGTTGCAAAGGGAATTCGCCGTGCGTCGACCGCTCCTCATCGGCCTCGGACTGGCGGTCGCCGTGGCGGCGATCCTCGCGATCGGCGCCGGCGCATTCTGGTATCGCTTGCGGGCGCCAGCGTTGCCGCAATGGCAGGGTTATGCCGAGGCCGATTTCGTCAAAGTCGGTCCGACCCAGCAGGGCCTCCTCACCGAAGTCGACGTCGCCCGCGGCGATCCGGTCGCGGCCGGCGCCTTATTGTTCGTGCAAGACGATATATCGGATCGCGCCGCCCGCGATCAGGCCGCGCGCTTTTTGCATCAGGCGCAGCAGCAACTCGCCAATCTGCAGGCGGCCGCGAAGCCGACCGAAATCGAGCAGGCCGAGGCCAACCTCGCCGATGCCCGCGCCACGCTCGAGCGCACCAAGAGCGATCTCGATCGGGCCGAATTCCTGGTGCCGACCGGCGCCATGACCGAGCAACTCCGCGACCAGCGCCGGGCCGACTTCCGCTCGGCCACGGCGCATGTCGCGGCGCTCGATGCGGCGCTGGCGCAGGCCCGCGCGCCGCTCGGCCGCACCCGTGAGATCGACGCGCAAGAGGCGGCCGTCGCGGCGGCGAAAGCGGCGCTCGGCATGGCCGAATGGCGGCTGTCGCAACGCCGCGTCACCGCGCCTGCCGCGGGACGCATCGCCGACGTCTTGGCGCGGCCCGGCGAGACCATGGCCGCCGGCGCCCCGGTCGTATCGCTGTTGCCGCCGGGCAATATCTTCGTGCGCTTCTTTGTTCCGGAGAAGGATCTCGCGACCCTGCATCTCGGCGACCGCGTCGCGATCGTCTGCGACAGCTGTCGCGCGGATTTAACCGGGAGCGTTTCCTTCATCGCGCCGCAGGCGGAATATACGCCGCCGGTGATCTACAGCGAGGAGAGCCGGGCCAAGCTCGTCATCATGATCGAGGCGCGGCCGCCGGTCGAGCGCGCGAGCCTCCTCAATCCCGGCCAGCCCGTCACGGTGCGGCCGCTCGTGCGGCGCGGCGCCTCATGACCGATTACGTCATCGACGTTCACGATCTTTCCAAGAGCTTCGGCGCGCGCCGCGTCGTCGCGGACCTGACGTTGCGGGTCGCGCGGGGCGAAGTGTGTGGCTTCCTCGGCGCCAATGGCAGCGGCAAGACCACCACCATCCGCATGCTGTGCGGCCTCCTCAAGCCCGACGCCGGCGCCGGCACGTGCCTCGGCCTCGACATCTTGCGCGACGCCCCGGCGATCCGGCGGCAGATCGGCTATATGACGCAGCGCTTCAGCTATTACGAGGACCTCACCGTCACCGAGAATCTCGAGCTCGTCGCCGGCATTTACGAGATGCCGAACCCGCGCGCAGCGGTGCGCGACATCATCGAGCGGATGCAGCTTGGCGGTTACGCCGGCGAACTCGTCGGGCATTTGTCGGGCGGCTGGCAGCAGCGCCTCGCGCTTGCCGCCTGCGTGCTGCATCGGCCGAAGCTTCTCTTGCTCGACGAGCCGACCGCCGGCGTCGACGCCAAGGCGCGCCGCGAATTCTGGGACCGCATCCACGACATGGCCTCGGAGGGTCTCACCGTCCTGGTGTCGACCCACTACATGGACGAGGCCGAGCGCTGCGACCGCATCGTCTATCTCGCCGGCGGCCGCATCGTGGTCGAGGGCGATGCCCTCGACGTGGCGCGGCGTTCCGGCCTGGTCACCTTCGACGGTGTCGGCGAACATCTCGACCAGGTGGCGCCGCGCGTTCGCGCCATGCCCGGCGTCGAGACCGCGGCGGTGTTTCGCCGCGCGCTGCACGTCGCCGGCACTGACCGGGCCAAGCTCGAGCGCGCGATCGCGGCATTCACGCAGCTCACCTGGCGCGAGGTCGAGCCGCGCCTGGAAGATGTCTTCATCCACGAGTTGACGACGGAGGAGGCGGCGCGATGATCGGCCTCTCCTTCAAGCGCTTGCGCTCGCTGTTGCGCAAGGAATGGATTCAGGTGCGCCGCGACCCGCTGACCTTGCGGCTGATCATCGCCATGCCGATCATGCAGCTCCTGTTGTTCGGCTATGCGATCAATACCAATCCCAAGCATCTGCCGACCGGGGTATTGTCCGCCGAGCCGTCGAGGTACGAGCGCACGCTCGTCGCCGCCTTGCAGAACACCGGCTATTACGACATCAGAACCTTGCGATCCGAAGAAGCGGCGGAAAAGGCACTTGCGGAAGGCGACCTTCTCTTCGTCATTAATTTTCCCCCCGAATTTCGACCGCTCCGTCGATCGCGGTGAGCAGCCGTCGGTCTTGATCGACGCCGACGCCACCGACCCGACCGCGATCGGCTACGCCACGGGAGCGCTCGCCGGGATCGCCGACGCGCTCAACCGCGATCTGCCGCCGATTCGGCGATCGCAGCCGAACGCGCCGCCGTTTCAGTTCGAAGTCCACAGCCGCTACAATCCGGAGCAGCTCAGCGTCTTGAGCATTGTGCCGGGGTTGATCGGCATGGTGCTGAGCATGTCGACGCTGCTCGTCACCACGCTGTCGATCACCCGCGAGCGCGAACGCGGCACCATGGAAAATCTCATGGCGATGCCGGTGCGTCCGATCGAGATCATGCTGGCCAAGATCGCACCTTATATCGTGGTCGGCTACATCCAGGTTCTGCTCATTCTCGCGGTGTCGGGCTTCGTGTTCCACTTGCCGGTGCGCGGCTCGCTCACCTTGCTCCTGGTGGCGCTCGGCTTGTTCATCGCCTCGAATCTCGCGCTCGGCCTGACCTTCTCGACGATCGCGAGCAACCAGATGCAGGCGCAACAGATGGCGCAGTTCGCGCTGTTGCCGGCGTTTCTGTTGTCCGGCCTGTTCACGCCGTTCGCGGGCATGCCGCGTTGGGCGCAATTCGTCGGCGACATCTTTCCGGCGACTCACGCGATCCGCATCGTCCGCGGCGTGTTGCTCAAGGGTAACGCCGTGACCGACATCATGCCGGACATCTGGCCGATGGCGTTGTTCACGCTGGTCGTGGTGGCGATCGGCGCCTGGCTCTATCGCGAGACGCTCGATTGAGCGTCGCGGCTCACGCCGTTTGACGGCGGGGCGAGTCCGGGCCGAAGCAACCGGAACGGGGCAATATCGTGCCGCGTGGCGCCGTGCGTGATGAGGTCGGCGACGATCTCGGCGATGACGGGCGAGAATTTGAAGCCGCGCCCGCAACAGGGCGAGGCGATGACGATATGCGGATGGCCGGGCATGATGTCGACGATGAATTCATCATCGGCGGCCGTCGTGTAGAGACAGGTCTGGGCGCTGACGAGACGCCCGTCGAGGCCCGGCAGGAATTCGGCGAGCGGCGACCGGATCGCCGCTTCGTCTTGCGCTGAGATTTTTCGGTCGTAGCCGTCCGGCTCGACTGGTTCCTCGAGATGGCCGTGCTTGGCGACTTTGACGCCCATACTCGCGTAGGCCGGGAAGCCATAATGGTTACCGTGTTGGCTATCGAGGATGAACAAGGGAAAGCGGTCGGCGGCAAACAGCGCTTCGTCCTCGGGCTCGAACCAGCCGACGACTTGGCGAATGACGCGTAACGGCAGCCGCAATTCCGGAAGGAGCGCGCGCAGCCAGGGGCCGGCGCAGACGACCAGGCCGTCCGCCGCGATTTTTTCCCGCGCGGTCGTGACGATCACGCCGTTCGCGCGCAGCTCGATACCGACCACCGTTTCGTTGGCAAGGATGCGCGCGCCCGATTGCGCGGCGATCGCGATGTTCGCGTCGAGTGCCGCGCGCGCTTCGATGTAGCCGCCGTCGGCTTGCCGCAGGCCGATGAAATCGCGCGGCAGGCGGAAGGCCGGGTAGCGGCGCATCAGCTCTGCCGCATCGAGCACTTCGGGGCGGAGCGCGTGATTTTGCGCTGCGGTCATGGTGCCACGCACGATCGCCCCGTCCGGCGGCCCAATTTCGACGAGCCCGGTGATGCGAAGAAGCGTCGTATTGCTCAGCCGTTCGAGCTCGTGCCAAAGCTCGTAGGCGCGGCGCATCAGTGGCACGTAGGCCGGGTTCTCGAAGTGCGCCAACCGAATGATCCGCGTCGGACCATGGGAAGAGCCGCGGTCGTGGCCGATCACGAACTGCTCGATGCCGATGGCATCGGCGCCGCGTCGCGTCAGGGCCATAAGTGCGGCGGCGCCTGTGATGCCCAGACCGACGACGACGATGCGAGGTTGCTGCATGAAAAGTGCTCGGCAGGCAAAATCCGGTTCAGGTCGATGCCGACACGACTGTGATTTCTGGTGGCGATCCTTTGCTTCCGTTCGACCTCGGCGCAGGCAACATAACTACGCCGCGGATCGAGCGTCTTTAGTTACTGTGGCGACTGGGCGCACACCGCCACCAGCGGCGAGTTGGCCGTGGTCGCCTCGACGCCGCACGTCGCCTGCCGTTCGCCGACATAGGTCGCAGCATTTCGCGCCGGGCCGCAATACGCGGTGACGAGGATTTCGTCGCCGCGGCAGGTGACGGTGCAACCGCCGGTCAAGCAATCCTTGCGGATGACGCGGACGGTCGGGCTGGGCGGCCCTTGTTCGCCCTGCGGCCCAGGAGGCCCGGGCGGGCCGACCGGCCCGGTCGCGCCCGTCGGGCCCGTGTCGCCCTTGGGGCCCTGCGGTCCCGGCGTACCGGCGTCGCCTTTCGGGCCCTTGCCGCAGCCTGCAAGCGCGACCACCAAGATTGCCGCCAAAACACAATGCGCGATCCGCATGTCTCGTCCTGCCCTCTACTTGCGATTCGAATCTGGGAACCGAATCTTGGAATTCGAATCTTGGGAATTGAATCTTGGGATTGCGAAATCAACGTCCCATCTATAGCAGACGCGCCGGTTGATAATGCGCCATGACGGTACGCGTTCGCGCGTAGAGACGGCAAAGCGCGGGTAGCCGTTCGCCGGCCAAATGCGCTATAGAACGCGAAACGCCGCCGGGCGCGGCCATCCGGGACGAAAGAGGACGATGAACTGGATTTCCAACGTCGTGCGGCCGAAGATTCGCGGCATGCTCCGGCGCGAGGTGCCGGAGAATCTCTGGATCAAGTGTCCGGAGACCGGCCAGCTCGTTTTCTACAAGGATGTCGAAGCCAACCAGTTCGTCATCCCCGGTTCCAATTACCACATGCGCATGACCCCGGTCGCGCGCCTCAAATCGATGTTCGACAACGAGACCTGGTTCGACATTGCGCTGCCCGAGGTGCCGGTCGACCCGCTGAAATTTCGCGACGAACGCCGCTATCTCGATCGCCTCAAGGATGCGCGCAGCAAGACCGGCGCCCATGACGCGTTGAAGCTCGGCTACGGCAAGCTCGACGGTCTCGGCATCGTGGTCGGCGTGCAGGATTTCGACTTCATGGGCGGTTCGCTCGGCATGGCGGCGGGCGAGGCGATCATCACCGGCCTCAACACCGCGGTGGAAAAGGGCTGTCCGTTCGTGCTGTTTGCCGCCTCCGGCGGCGCCCGCATGCAGGAAGGCATCCTGTCTTTGATGCAGATGCCGCGCACCACCATCGCGGTGCAGCGGCTGCAGGAAACGCGCAAGCCCTATATCGTCGTTCTCACCAATCCGACCACCGGCGGCGTCACCGCGTCCTATGCGATGCTCGGCGACGTGCACATCGCCGAGCCCGGCGCGCTGATCGGCTTCGCCGGGCCGCGCGTGATCGAGCAGACCATCCGCGAAAAGCTGCCGCAGGGTTTCCAGCGCGCCGAGTTCCTGCGCGACCACGGCATGGTCGACATGGTGGTGCATCGCCACGATCTGCGCGCGACCATCGGCCGGCTGTGCCGCCTGTTGATGAAGGCGTCGGCGGGCTCGCCGCAGCCGCGCTTCAGCCTGCCGGCGCCGGCGTGACCAAGTCGCGTTCCGCCGCGGCGCCGCTCGACGCCATCCTGGCGCGGCTGTTGGCGCTGCATCCCAAGCGGATCGATCTCTCGCTCGACCGCGTCGAGCGCCTGCTCGCGGCGCTGGGCGCGCCGCAACGGCGGCTGCCGCCGGTCATCCATGTCGCCGGCACCAACGGCAAGGGTTCGACCGTCGCCTTCATGCGCGCCATCCTGGAAGCTGCCGGGCAGCGCGTTCACGTCTACACCTCGCCCAATCTGGTGCGCATCAATGAGCGCTTCCGCATCGGGCGGCCCGGACGGCGGTCGTCTGGTCGACGATGCCGAACTCACCGACGCGCTCGCCGCCTGCGAAGCGGCGAACGGCGATGCGCCGATCACGGTGTTCGAGATCGAGACGGCTGCGGCGTTCCTGTTGTTCGCCCGCCATCCGGCCGACGTCGTGCTGCTCGAAGTCGGCCTCGGCGGCCGGCTCGACGCGACCAACGTGATCGAACGCCCGCTCGCCACCGTCATCACCCGCGTGTCGCTCGATCACCGCGAGTTTCTCGGCGACACCATCGAACAGATCGCAGCCGAGAAGGCGGGCATTCTCAAACCCGGCGTTCCGGCCATCGTCACCGGCCAGACCCGCGAGGCGCTCGCGGTGATCGAACACCAGGCGGCGCGGCTGCGCGCCCCGCTTGCCATCGCCGGCGAGGACTGGACCGCGACCGAGGAGCGCGGCCGCCTGGTCTATCAGGACGATGACGGCCTCATCGATCTGCCGGCGCCGAAGCTTTACGGCCGCCATCAGTTCGAGAACGCCGGCGCGGCGATCGCGGCGTTGCGCGCGAGCGGGCTCAAGCTGCCGGCGCCGGCGTTCGAAGCCGGCATGATCCGCGTCGATTGGCCGGCGCGCATGCAGCGGCTGTCGCAAGGCCGGCTGCCGTCGCTGCTCGCGCCGGAAAGCGAATTATGGCTCGACGGCGGTCACAACGCCGACGGCGGCCGCGCCATCGCCGCCGCGCTCGCCGATCTGGAGGAACGCGTGTCGCGGCCGCTCGTCCTCATCGTCGGCATGCTGTCGACCAAGGACAGCGAAGGCTTCTTGCGCAATTTCGCCGGCCTGGCGCGCCGCATCATCGCCGTGCCGATCCACCAGGACAAGGCGATGCCCGCGACCGCGCTCGCGGACGTTGCGCAAGGCGATCGGCATCCCCGCGATCGCGCGCGACGACGTCGAGAGCGCGCTCGCCATCACCGGCAAGCTCGAGCTCGAGCCGGCGCCGCGGGTGCTCATTACCGGCTCGCTCTATCTGGCCGGCGAAGTCCTGGCCGCGAACGGCACGCCGCCGGAATAGGAAGAGCAGATTTGCTCGCTGTGGTTGAGAACATTAAATCAGATTGCATTATTTCTTTAAGCCGCCGGCGGTCCGAATAAGGAATTTTACTTAAAGCTAATTAATGCCAGCCAGATTGGCTTGATTGATGACGATTATCCCACGAGACCTTCCGCAATATTACAGATTATCGGAGCGTAATTGATAAAGCGGGGCCGCCCGGACGGGTGGACGGCGGCGACCCCTTGGGGCGTGAGCGATGATCAATCATGCAATTCGCAATGGCTTTCGCATTCCCTCGTATGACCCCGATCTCATGCGCTCGCAGGTTCGGGCGTTTTCGCGCCAGGTGCCGCTCCTCTATTCGATCCTTCTGGTCAACGCCGGCGCGCTGAGCTGGACGCATTTCGATGTCGCGCCCTTCGCTTTGACGGCGGTCGTGCCGGTGCTGCTCGCCGTGGCCTGCCTGGTACGGCTTTGGATCTGGATCCGCCGCGGCGCCGTCGATGTCGCCGACCGCGATCTGGCGCGGCAGCTCGCGACGTCGGTCAGGCTCGCCGCGATCCTCGGGGTCGTGTTTCTCGGCTGGAGTCTCGCGCTGTTTCCCTACGGCGATGCCTACCAGCAGAGCCACGTCGCGTTTTTCATCGGCATCACCGTGTTCGGTTGCATCTTCTGTCTGATGCCGTTGCGGCCGGCGGCGCTGGTTCTCACGGGCATCGTCGTCGTGCCGTTCGCGCTGTTCCTGGCGGCGACCGAGCGCCCCGTTTTCGTCGCCGTCGCCGTCAACATGGTGCTCGTCACCATGGCTGTGATCTACATCGTGTTCGCCTACTCACGCGATTTCGCCGCCCTGATCGTTTCTCAGAAACAACTGGTCGACAAGCATCGCGCCGAGACCGAGGCGACGCGCCAGCAGGCCGAAACCGAACTCGCCGCGCAACGACAGCTTTTGAAGCAGGCGGAGCGTTTCGAGATTGCGCTCCACAACATGCTGCACGGCCTCTGCATGTTCGATGCGGAGGAACGTTTGATCGTCTGCAACGAGCGTTTTGCAAAAATGTACGGGTTGCTCGACGAATTGGTGCAACCGGGTGCCAGGTTTCGGGATCTGATCGAGTATTGCGGCAAGACCCTGGACCATCGGAATTTCAACTACGACGACGTGTGGGCCTGCCGTCGCGCTGCGGCCGCCGATGCGAACGCCGGCGCCAGCATGCACGAACTGAGCGACGGACGCACCATCCTCATTCGCCGCCGTCCGACCAGCGATGGCGGCTGGATCGCCACCCACGAGGACATCACCGAACGGCGCCAGGCCGAGCGGCAAATCGCCCACATGGCCAATCACGACGCGCTGACCGGCCTCGGCAACCGCGGCGTTCTCAATGAGAAGCTGGAGGAGGCGCTGGCGCGGGTGCGGCGGCGGCAGTCGGCGTTCGCGATCCTGCTGATGGATCTCGACGGTTTCAAGCACGTCAACGACACCTTGGGACACGCCGCCGGCGACGAACTATTGCGGGAGTTGACGCGGCGCCTCACGTCGCAGCTGCACCAGATCGACCTGCTGGCGCGGTTGGGCGGCGACGAATTCGCCATGATCCAGCTCGAGGCGGGGGACGATGCGCGCGAAGCGGCGGCCGATCTCGCCGCTGCGGTTCTCGACGTCGTCTGCAAGCCGTTTGCGCTCGACGGCCGCGAAGTGACGATCGGCGCCAGCATCGGCATCGCCATGGCGCCCGAGGACGGCACGACGCCCGGCGAACTGCTGCGGAATGTCGACCTCGCGCTCTACCGCGTGAAATCCGAGGGTCGCAACAGTTTCCGCTTCTTCGAGAAGGAGATGAGCCGCGTCTCGGCGGCGCGGCTCGGGCTGGTCAATGATTTGCGTCAGGCGCTGGCCCGCGGCGAGTTCGAGCTGCACTATCAGCCGGTGTTCGATGCCAAGACGCGCCGGCCGAGCGGCGTCGAGGCGCTGGTGCGCTGGCGTCACCCGGTCGACGGCCTCGTTCCTCCCGACCGCTTCATTCCGCTCGCCGAGGAGACCGGGCTGATGGAGGTGCTGGGCGAATGGATTCTCGATCGCGCCTGCCGCGATGCCATGGCGTGGCCGGCGCATATCAAGGTCGCGGTCAATCTGTCGGCGACGCAGTTCCGCAGCGGCCGGCTGCTCGACGTGATCCTGTGCGCGCTGGTGGAATCCGGTTTGCCGCCCGAGCGGCTGGAACTGGAAATCACCGAATCGGTGCTGATGCAGAACACGGCGAACGCCAACGCGGTCCTCAAGCAGCTCAAGAACATCGGCATCTCGATCGCGCTCGACGACTTCGGAACCGGCTATTCGTCGCTCAGCTATCTGACGACGTTCCCGTTCGACAAGATCAAGATCGACAAATCGTTCACGCAAGGCCTGTTCGAGCGCTCCGACTGCGCGGTAATCGTGGCCTCGGTGCTGACGCTCGCCCGCGGCCTCAATATCGAGGTGACGGCGGAAGGTGTGGAGACCACGGATCAATCGGCGCTGCTCGACAATGCCGGCGTCAATCTGCTGCAGGGCTTTTTGTTCGGGCGGCCGCAGCCTGCGCATGAACTCAAGTTCGCGGCTACCCAGCAAGACCGGCGGCGGTCGAAGCGGCCTGACCGGGGTCGGCGGCCGCGGCCGATGCCATCGAGGGGATGAAAAATGCCGGAAACGCTGCGGTCATTGATCAATGACCTCGAACGCGCGCTCAGCGGCAAGCAGATCGGCGACCGCGCCGTCACGCTGCGTCGGGTGACCGACCTGTTCGTCGACGCGTCGGGCCATTTGTCCGATGACCAGGTCGCGCTGTTCGACGACGTGATGTCGCGGCTGTTGCGCGAGGTCGAAACGTCGGCGCGCGCGAGCTTCAGCCATCTGCTCGCCGGCGTGACCAACGCGCCGGCCGGGGTCGTGCGCAGCCTGGCGCTCGACGACGCGATCGACGTCGCGGGCCCCATCCTCACCCATGCCGAAAGGATCGACGAGTCGACGCTGGTGGAGGGAGCGCGAACCAAGAGCCAGGCGCATCTGCTCGCCATTTCCCGGCGCAAAATGCTGGCCGAGGCCGTGACCGACGTGCTGGTGGAACGCGGCGACCGCGAGGTCGCGCTGAGCACCGCCGGCAATCCCGGCGCGGCATTCTCCGAATTCGGCTATTCGACGCTGGTGCTGCGCTCCACGAGCGACGAAGATCTCGCCACGTCCATCTGGCAACGGCCGGAAATTCCCCGGCCGCATTTGTTGAAGCTTTTCGCCGACGCCAGCGAAGCGGTGAAGCGGGAATTGATCGCCCAGGATCCCACGCGGGCGCGCGTCATCGGCGACCTGGTCATGGCGGCGTCGCAGCACATCCAGACGCGGGCGCGGGAGAATTCGCCGCAGTTCGATGCCGCCTACGGCAATGTGCAGTGGATGCATGCGGCGGGCACGCTCGACGAGGCGGCATTGACCAAATTCGCCGCCGGCGGCCGCTTCGACGAAACGGTCGTGGCGCTGTCGTTCATGTGCGACCTGCCGATCGCCTTGATCGAACGGGCGATGGTCGACCAAAAATCCGAGCAACTCATCCTCGTCGCCAAGGCGGCCGGTTTGTCCTGGGATACGGTCAAAGCGGTGTTGTCGCTGCAGGAACGGTCGCACGCCGATGACGCCGCGCTTGCGCACGCACACGAGACGTTCACCAATCTCAAAATCGAGGCGGCGAAGAAGGCGATCCAGTTCTATCGTCTGCGGCAGCGCGCTGCGGCGAACAACCCGGCGTGACGCTTTCCAAGCTTGGTGACGTTCCAAGTCGTCTCGGCGGCTGGAAAAACGCCGCCCTACCGCTTCACGATATTCCGCATCTCGCCCGGCCGTCCGGCGAGAAACAGCCGCATATTGTCAATGATGAGCGGCAGGATCAGTTCCTCGTATTCGACGATGTAGCCGCCGAGATGCGGCGTGATGAACACGTTCGGCAGGTCCCAGAACGGGCTGTCGGCCGGCAACGGCTCGGTCGCAAATACGTCGAGGCCGGCACCGGCGATGCGCCGTTCGCGTAGCGCGGCGACGAGCGCCGGCTCGTCGACGGTCTGGCCGCGGCCGGCGCTGATGTAGTAGGCGGTCGGCTTCATGGCGGCGAACACCTTGCCGTCGAACAACAAGAGATTGTCCTTGGTCGCCGGCAGGATGTTGATGAGAAAATCCGCGCGGCCGGCGGCTTCGGGCAGGCGCTCGGTTGCGATCATCTCGTCGAAACCCGTCGACCATGCGCGGCGTGCGGGTGACGCCGATGACGTGCATGCCGAACGCCTTGAGGAGCTGCGCGGTGGCGCTGCCGATGACGCCGACGCCGACGATAACGGCGGTCTTGCCGTAAAAGAGGCTCCAGAATCGCCGTTCCCAGACGTGCGCCGTCTGGTCGGCCGCGAGCCGCCGCACGTCGCGGCTCACGCCCATCATCAGATAAACCACCATTTCGCGCATCGGCGCGCCGTGGATGCCGCGCCCGCTGGTGATCACGACGTCGGGCTCGAGCGCGGGCTGGCGGATGAGATGATCGACGCCGGTCGCCAGGCACTGAATCCATTTCAGCCCCGTCGCGGCGCGGAAGAAATCTTCCTTCAGGTCGATGCCGAAGCCGATCAGCACGTCAACGTCGGCGACGTCCGCCGGCAATGCCGCCGGCGTCGGCGCGAGCGCGAAGCGCAGCGCGGGAAATTCCGTCGCCAGCCGGTCGCGGTAGATTTCGGCATGCGGGTCGACGATCAGAACTTTGCTGGTCATGGGGCGGTTGACCAAATCCATCACGGCGTCGGCAAGCCGAAATGCGTGACGGCATTGCCGGACGCGATCGCTTCGCGCAGCGCGTCATCGAGCGGCGTCTGGTCGAGGAACTCGCCGCCCTCGTGCGCCGCCTCGAACGGATAATCGGCCCCGAACATCACCCGATCAGTGACCGAGCGCGGCGAGCGCGCAGGCGAGCGGCTCGGCGGAATACATGCCGGAATTGGTCACCACCATGTTCTCGCGGATATAGTCGGACGGCTGCTTGCTTCAGCTTCACGCCGTAGAGCTTGGCGCGGCTGTCGAAGCGCCACAGCAGATAAGGCAGCGTCTCGCCGAGATGGCCGAGCGCGAGCCGCGCCCGCGGAAAGCGGTCGAACAGGCCGCTGAAGACGAGCCGCAGCGCATGCGAGCCGGTCTCGAAGCCCCATTCCCAGGTGGCGCGGCGCAGCCCGTCATAGCCGTCGAGCACCGGCGCCGGCGCCACCGGATCGGTCGGGTGGATGTAGATCGTCGCTTGCAGCGCCTCGGCGCGTTCCCAGAACGGCGCCAGCGACGGATGGTCGAGATACTGGCCGTTGGTGTGGCCGTTGATCATGGCGCCGCAGAATTTCAGCTCGCGCATCGCGCGTTCGAGTTCGTCGGCCGCCGCGTGCGGGTCCTGCATGGCGAGATGGGCGAAACCGGAATAGCGGTCGGGACGCTTGCCGACCTCGCGCGCCAGAAAGTCGTTGGCCTCGCGCGCGCGCCGCCGCGCCGTCGCCACGTCGCGCTCGGCCTGCACGCCGGGGCCGGAGATCGAAAGCACCGCGCGGGCGATGCCGGCGCCGTCCATCGCCGCGAGCCGCATATCGCCGAAATCGTTCAAGCGCGCGAACAGGTTGGCGACGATGTTGGGATTGACCCCGCTGACGGTGCCGCGCCAGTAATCCTCGAAGCCGGGGCACAAGAAATGCTCTTCGAGCGCGATCTTGCGGACCATGTTTCCTCCGGCCTGTTGCCTTTGCGACATCGGCGTGTCGTTGCGGCGCGTCGTGCTGTACCGCATGCCGGCAATCCTGTATCAAAGCGCGAACCGGGCAGCAAGGTTGCGTCCGTCATCATGGCACGCGAACGGACAGGAAAGCGGATGAAGCCGGTCGGCACACCGGCGTCGGGCGCCAAAGCGCGGGCGCGGAACGAAGCGCCGCGACGCGGCCGACCCCGCGCCGGCACGCAGACGCAAAGCCAAATTCAGGTGATCGCGCGGGCGGCGGCGATACTGCGCGCGCTCGAAGACGAGGCGGCGGGCCTGAGCCTCGGCCAGATCTCGCAGCGGGTCGATTTGGCGCGCTCCACGGTGCAGCGCATCGTCGCCGCGCTCGCGGCGGAGAAATTTCTGATCGCGGCCTCGCCCAGCGGGCGGGTCCGGCTCGGCCCGACCATCCAGCGGCTCGCGGCCGCGGCGCACACCGACTTCGTCGCCGTGACGCGGCCGTATCTGGTTCGGCTGTCGGAAGAGCTGAAGGAGACCGTCGACCTTTCGGTGGTCAAGCACGACCACCTGGTGTTCGTAGATCAGGTGATCGGTTCGCACCGGCTGCGCGCGGTGTCCGCCGTCGGCGAGACCTTTCCGCTCTATTGCACCGCGAACGGCAAGGCCTATCTCGCCGCGCTCGACGACGCCGCGATCGCGCGGCTGATCGGCTCGACCTATCAGCGCCGCACGCCGCACACGCTGACCCGGCTCGACGATCTGCTGAAAGACCTCGAGGCGGTGCGCAAGACCGGCATCGCCATCGATCGCGAGGAGCACACGCGCGGCATCTGCGCCGCCGGGGCGGTGCTGCGCGACCCCGCTGGCAACTTCGTCGCCATCTCGGTGCCGGTGCCGGCGCCGCGGTTCCACGATCACGAGCGCCGCATCGTGGCGCGGCTCAAGGCGACCAAGGCGGCGCTGCAGCGGCATGTGCCGGCGGCCGCGGCCTAGCTCGCGCCGGCTTGTCGCCCCGACCGGATTGCGATACAGTTGTACCATATCCTGATACAAAGCGTGCGGGCCGGCAGGCCTCAGGCGGCGGGTTTTAGAGCAAACGGGGAGGGCAGCGTGGCGAAGAAAATTCGCGGCGTGACGTTCGAAGAGAACGAAAACAACACGATGGGATTGTCGTTCTACAATCTGTCCCATCGCTTCGGCTATCAGTCGCCGAACTGGCCGTATTTCGAAGACGTCAAGATCGAGCGCATCCATTACATGGCGAAGTCGGGCGTGCTGTCGCAGCGCATCACGACCTCGATGCACAACACCACCCATATCGACGCGCCGGCGCACGTGGTGCAAGGCACCCCGTTCATCGACGAGGTGCCGCTGCCGCACTTCTTCGGCTCCGGCATCGTCGTCTCGATCCCGAAGAAGAAATGGGAGCCGATCACCTATGACGATCTCGAAGCCGCCGCCGGCAAGGTCGTGCGGCCGCGCGACGTCGTCATCGTCAATACCGGCTGGCACAAGAAGTACGAGGACAGCGAGGACTATTTCTGTTATTCGCCCGGCTTCGTGTCGTCGGCGGGCGAGTGGTTCGTCGAGAAGAAGGTCAAGGTCGTCGGCCACGATACCCAGGCCAACGACCATCCGCTGGCGACCGCGATCGGGCCGCAGCGCAACGGGCCGCTGCATCCGCACCTCGCCGACGAATACAAGAAGTGGTCGGGCGGGCGCGACTGGAAGGACGATTTCCCGGAGTGGGAGCCGGTGCACCGCATCCTGTTCAAGAACGGCATTCTGGGCATCGAGAATGTCGGCGGCGACATCGACAAGGTCACCGGCCGGCGCTGCACCTTCGCCTTCTTTCCGTGGAACTGGGATCGCGGCGACGGCTGCATCATCCGTCTGGTCGCCATCACCGATCCCAAGCAGGGCTACCGCATCGAAAAAGGGGAGAAGTTCTAATGCAGGTCAAACGCTTCTCCGACGCCAAGACCTACGAGGCGCCCAATCACCGCGACTTCACCGGGCTGCGGCTGTTCGGCGCCGAGGCCGGGGGCTCGACGGGCCTGATCGTCGGCATTTCCCACTTCCTGCCGGGCGGCGGCGCCGGGCCCGACGCCTCGCCGCCGGAGAAGGTCTATTTCGTGCTCGAAGGCGAGCTGACGCTGATCGTCGACGGCAAGGAAACGGTGCTGAAAAAGCACAATTCATGCTTCATCGGCCCGAACGAGAGCCGCGAGATCGTCAATCGCACCAACGAGGTCTGTTCGATCCTGGTCGCCATCGCGCCGCCGAAGTGACCCTTCTTTTCTCTCCCCGCTTGCGGGTGAGGTCGCGAGCGAAGCGAAGCGGGAGGGGGTAGGTCTTTGACACCTGCGCAGGCTCGCCGCCGCAGGCCCCCTCCCTACCCTCCCCCCGCAAGCGGGGGAGGGTAGCGTAACGCGCAGAGCGAATGGGAGACGCCATGTCCGAAGAGTTCCTGAAAAACCCGCTGTCGCTGTTCGACGTCAAAGGCAAGACCGCGATCGTCACCGGCGCGACCGGCGCGTTCGGGGCGGTTGCGGCAAAAACCCTGGCCGCGGTCGGCGCCAATGTCGTCGTCGCCGCGAGCAACGCCGAGGCGTTGAAGAAGATCGCCGCGGAATGCGGCAAGCTCGGCGGCAAGGCCGAAATCATCGCCAAGCGGCCGAGTTCGGAAGCGAACTGCGACGCGATCGTCGCGGCGGCGGTGGAAAAATTCGGCGGCCTCGACATTCTGGTCGTGGCGTCGGGCCAGAACAAGGTGGCGAAGATCGTCGACCAGAAGGCCGAGGACTTCCTCGACGTCATGGACGCCAACGTCACGCAATCGTGGCTGATGGCGCGCGCCGCGGCGCGGCAGATGCTCGCGCAGGGCCGCGGCGGCAAGATCATTCTGATGTCGTCGGCGCGCGGCCTGCTCGGCCATCCCGCCGGCTATTCGGCCTATTGCGCGTCGAAGTCGGCGGTCGACGGCATCACCAAGGCGCTCGGCTGCGAACTCGGCGCGAGCGGCATCACCGTGAATGCGCTCGGCCCGACCGTGTTCCGATCGCCGCTGACGGAGTGGATGTTCGCCGACGACGAGCGCGGCAAGACCGTGCGCGCCGGTTTTTTGACCCGCGTGCCGCGCGGCCGGCTCGGCGAGCCGGAAGACCTCGCCGGGCCGCTCCTCTTCCTCGCCTCCCACGCTTCCGATTTCTACACCGGCCACATTCTTTATGCCGACGGCGGCTATACGGCGGGCTGAACGATGAGCAAGGCGCGCATCGCCGTCATCGGTGCCGGCCTGATGGGCCACGGCATCGCGCAGGTGTTCGCGCTCGCCGGCCACGACGTGACCATCACCGACGCGGTGGTGGCGAGCCTCGACACCGTGCAATCCCGCATCGCCGCCAATCTGCGCGACCTCGGCGAGGACGTTAGCCGCCGCCGAGCGGGTGCAGCCGTGCATCGACGTCGCCCAGGCGGTGCGCGATGCCGACTATGTCGTCGAGGCGGTGTCGGAGAATCTGGCGTTGAAGCAGCAACTGTTCGCCGAGATCGAACGCCATACCCGCAGCGACACCATTCTGGCCAGCAACACCTCGGTCATACCGATCACCGCGATCATGCAGGGGCTGACGGTGCGCGAGCGCGCGCTCGGCACCCATTGGTGGAATCCGCCGTTCCTGGTGCCGCTGGTCGAAGTGATCGAGACGCAGTGGACCGCGCCGGAGGTCGTCGCCTGGACCATGGGCCTGCACGAATCCGCCGGCAAGAAGCCGGCGCACGTCAAGAAGGACGTGCCGGGCTTCATCGGCAACCGGCTGCAGCACGCGCTGTGGCGCGAGGCGATCTCGCTGGTCGAGCACGGCATCTGCGACGCCGAGACGGTCGACGCCGTGGTCAAGGCCTCGTTCGGCCGCCGCCTCGCCGTGCTCGGTCCGCTCGAGAACGCCGACCTGGTCGGCACCGATCTCACGCTGGCGATTCACGAGACCGTCCTGCCGGCGATCGAAAGCCGGCCTGCGCCGTCGCCTTATCTGGAAAAGCTGGTGGCCGACGGCAAGCTCGGCTTCAAATCCGGCGAGGGCTTTCGCAAATGGTCGCCCGAGCAGCAGGCGGCGCTGCGCACCAAGGTGATGCAGCATCTCAAGGCGATGCTGGGCAGTTGAACCGGTCAGGTCGGCGTCGCCTGCCGTCGCGCCGGTCATCGCCAGGAACGCCTGCTCGATCGTCGCCGCGCCGGCGTCGGCGACGAGCGCCGCCGGCGTGGTGTCGGCCAGCACTTTGCCGCGATGAAGCACGACCACGCGGTCGGCGCCGGGCACTTCGTCGCACAGATGCGTCGCCCACAGCACCGCGACCCCGCGTTCGGCGCGCAGGCTCAGGATCAGCTTGAGGAGATCGCTGCGGCTTGCCGGATCGAGGCCGACGGTCGGCTCGTCCATCAGCAGCACGCGCGGCTCGTGCAGCAGCGCGCGGGCAAGTTCGACCCGGCGGCGGTTGCCGCCGCTCAATTGCGCCGCCTTGTCGTGGGCGCGATCGGCGAGGCCGAGCCGTTCCAACTCGGCGGCGATCCGCGCTTTTGCAATCCTGCGCGGGATGCCGTGCAGGCCGGCGTGGAACAGGAGATTGCCGGTGACGGTGAGTTCGAGATCGAGGGTCGGCTGCTGAAACACGATGCCGAGCCGCGCCAGCGCCGGCACCGGGTCGCGCCGCATGTCGTGGCCCATGATGGCGATGTCGCCGGAATCCGGGACGAACAGGCCGGACAGCAGCTGGAACAGCGTCGACTTGCCGGCGCCATTGGGGCCGAGGAGCGCGATGAACTCGCCGGCGAATGCCGTGAGACTGACCCCATCGACCGCGCGGATCGCGCCGTAGCTCTTGACCACCTTCTCGAGGCGGAGCGCCGGCGTGCGTTGGTCCGTTGCCATGGCTTCCCCGGCTGATGTCTTGCCCGCGCCCCTTTTTAAGACTTAGTTTGGCAATGATGCAATGAAGCCCGGTCCGGCCGACGACAGCCGGATCGCGGGCCGGGGAGGGACGTCTTGCGCAGTGTGGTTCTCGCGCTTGTCTTTGCGCTTTCGTCGCGTTGGGCCCGCCGCGGCCGAGGCCAAGGACACCGGCCTCATCTTCGTCAGCAACGAGAAGACCAATAATATTATCGTCCTCGATCCCAAGACCTATCAGCCGGTCGCCAACCTCAAGACGGCGCGGCGGCCGCGCGACATGCATTTCAATGCCGATCACAGCAAGCTCTACGTCGCCTGCGGCGACGACGACGTGATCGACATGATCGACGTCGCCAAGCTGCAAGTGATCGGCACGCTAGAGACCGGCCCGAGCCCGGAAGCTTTCGCCATCGACGAAACGCGGCAGCGCATGTACGTCTCCGACGAGGAGGGCTCCTCGCTCGCCGTGATCGACATGGCGCGCAACGCGATCGTGCACGAAGTGCCGACCGGTGCCGAGCCCGAAGGCGTTCTGGTCGGCGCCGAGGGCAAGACCGTCTACGTCACCTCGGAGGCCGGCGACCTCGTGCACGAGATCGATGCCGCGACCGACAAGATCAAGCGCGAGGTCGTGGTCGCGCTGCGGCCGCGCCGGTTCGCCGCGACGCCCGACGGCAAGGAGCTGTGGGTGACGGCGGAACTTGCCGGCGAGGTCGATATCATCGACCGCGACCGCTTTGTCGTCACCGGCAGCATCGCCTTCCTGCCGCCGGGCATGCGCAAGACCGACGTGACGCCGGTCGGCCTCGTCATGACCAAGGACGGCAAGATCGCCTATGTCACGCTCGGCCACGCTGCTCATGTCGCCGTCGTCGACGTGCCGGCGCGCAAGGTTCTGGGCTACATCCTGGTCGGCAAACGGCCCTGGGGCATCACGCTGTCGCGCGACGAGAAGACGCTCTACGTCGCCAACGGCCTCGGCGACGACGTCACCATCATCGACGTTGCGACCCGCAAGGCGAAAGTGTCGATCCCGGTCGGCCGCGTTCCCTATGGCATCGTCATCGATGAGTAACGTCGTTCGCTTGGCGCTTGCGCTCCTGTTCTGTCGCCGCGGCGCCTCGCGCGCGTCCTGGCGCAGGAAGCCGCGCCGCCGCGCCCGCACATCAACATCGGCTTCGTCACGATCGAAAACGACGCGCGCTACGAGCCGATCCGCGCCTATGAGCGCATCATCCTGAAAAAGCCGGAACATCCCTTGGCCGGCGCCGAACTCGGCATCGATGAAGCCGCGGCGATGGCGCGGGTGCTCAATGCCGACGTCATGCTCGACCCTATCGACCGTCAAATCGTCCGACGACGTGGCGCCCGCGGTACTCGCGGCGCTCGCCGCCGGCACGCATTTTTTCCTGCTCGATGCGCCGGCGGAAGCGTTCAAGCCGCTCGCCGCGGCGGTGCGCGGACGCGACGCGCTGATCTTCAACATCTCCGAGCCCGATGACGCGCTGCGCCGCGATCTGTGCGCGGCGGAGTTCGTTCACGTCTATCCGAGCCGCGCGCAGCTGATGGACGGCCTGGTGCAGTTCGTCGTGTCGCGCAAATGGCGCGACCTTCTGGTGCTGCAGGGCGCCGCGCCTGAGGACGCCGCGGCGACGGCGGCGTTCGCCCGCTCGGCGCAAAAATTCGGCGCCCGCATCGTCGCGCAGAAGACTTTCACGCCCGGCACCGACCCGCGCGAGCGCGAAGATAACGACCCGGCGCTGTTGAGCGCCGGCGTCCGCGATTTCGACGCCGCCTTCGTCGCCGACACCGCCTTCGATTTCGTCCGCACCGTGCCTTATCACCTCGCCCGCCCGCGCCCGGTGATCGGCGCCATCGATCTCGAGCCGGTAGCGTGGCATTGGACCTGGGAGCGCAACGGCGCCCCGCAGGTCAATTCGCGCTTCGACAAGAAATCGGGCGGCCGGCACATGGCAGGCGCCGATTGGGCGGCATGGCTCGCGGTCAAGATGATCGTGCAATCGGCGCTGCGCACGCACTCGGCCGACTTCGCCGCGCAGCGCGCCTTCATTCTCGGCGACGGCCGCTTCGACGGCGCCAAGGGTCTCGCGCTCAGCGTTCGGCCCTGGGACCATCAGGTCCGCCAGGCGATTCTTCTCGCCGCCCCCTACGAAGTCGTCGCCGACGCGCCGATCGAGGGCTTTTTGCACCGCGAAACCGGAACGAACTCAGTGATCATCATTGCACCCTCTCCCGCGTGCGGGAGAGGGTGGCGCAGGCGGTGCCGCAAATAAAAACGGGTGAGGGCCTGCAGCGCCGCAAGCCCTCACCCATTCTTGTTGTTGAAACGCTGAGCAGCCCTCTCCCGCATGCGGGAGAGGGCGCGATGACGCTATCTGATAAACGTGCCCTGCCGCAGCTCCGAAAACGCCTGCTGCAACTCGGCCTGGCGTGTTCATCACGATCGGACCGTGCCAGGCGACCGGCTCCTTGATCGGCTTGCCGGAGACGAGCAGAAAACGGATGCCCTGCTCGCCGGCCTGCACCGTCACTTCGTCGCCTGAATTGAACACGACGAGCGAACGGTTGCCGGTCTGCTCGCGGACCAGGATTTCGTTGACCCCATCGGTCTTCTCGGTCAGCACGCCGAACGGCTGTGACGCGCCGGCGAAACTGCCGGAGCCTTCGAACACATAGGCGAAGGCATGGCGATCGACCTCGACCGGCAGCGTCTTGCGCTTGCCCGCCGGTACCGCAACGTCGAGATAGCGCGGATCGGCGGCGACGCCCTCCACCGGGCCGCGCTTGCCCCAGAAATCGCCGCACACCACGCGCACGCGGGTGCCGTCGTCGTCGACGATGTCGGGAATTTCGCCGGCCTTGATGTCCTGGTAGCGCGGCGCCGTCATCTTCAGGGACGACGGCAGATTGGCCCAGAGCTGAAAGCCGTGCATGCGGCCGAGCTTGTCGCCCTTCGGCATTTCCTGGTGCAGGATGCCGCGTCCGGCAGTCATCCACTGCACGTCGCCGGCGCCAAGGAGGCCGCGATTGCCGAGGCTGTCGCCGTGCTCGACGTCGCCGGCGAGCACATAGGTGATGGTCTCGATGCCGCGATGCGGGTGCCAGGGAAAACCGGCGAGATATTCGCTCGGCCGGTCGTTGCGGAAGTCGTCGAGCAGCAGGAACGGATCGAACTCGCTCGGGTCGCCGAAGCCGAAGGCGCGGCGAAGATGCACGCCGGCACCCTCCAGCGTCGGCTTGGAGGTTGCGATGCGCTTGACCGGTCGGATGGACATGGCGGTGGTTCCTGGTCGATGGTTTCGGGGGTTGTCTTACGGGCGACCCGGTAGGGGTGATCGTTTGTTCCTAAGGCAAGGTAGGGAACCGGGCGGCGCGCGCAAGAAGGCACATGGTTGATACTGACGCGACGGGTTACTTCTCCGGCACCACGTCGTGGAACTTGGTGTAATCGAGCAGAAAGCGGCCGTGCGGCGAGACGCTGGTGATGTCGCGATAGCGATGGCGCCAGCGGACGTCGTGCCACGAATAGACGTGGCGGGCATAAAGCGGCTGCGCCGAACTGTCGTCGATGCCGCTGACATTGAGCACCAGCAGGCTGTCGCTCGCTCGAAGTCGGCCTGGGTGATGCCGTGGAGCGGGCTGTTCTTGTCGATGACGTGGAACAGCATCCAGCTCAGCACGAACATCGGATGATCGCTGCGGTCGAGCGCGAGTTCGTAGAACCGGCGCAGCTCGTCGCCCTCGGCGGTGCGTTCGGCGCGGATGAGCCACAGCCGCGCGTTCGCCCGCGAGATGGTGTTGTGCCGCGCATTGGCCATGCGGATCATCAAAGTCGGCCGGCCCTCGTGCGTCGTCACCACCGGATAATCGGCGAACACGAAGCGGGCGCGCGGGCGGGAAAAGCGCGCGAACACGAGCCCGGTCAGCACCGCCAGAAAGCACATGCCGGTGAAGATTTCGACGGTGGCGATCATGTGCCCGTAATTGGTCTGCGGGTGCATGTCGCCGTAGCCGACCGTCGCCAGCGTCTCGATGGAGAAATAGAACAGCTCCAGCGGATTGCGCGTGCCGGCGTTGGCGACCGGCTCGTCGCCCAGCGAATAGAGCAGCGCAAACACCGCATTGAGGACGACGAAAATCGCCGCCGCGCTGCCGAAGAACACCGGCCAGTAGACGGTCATGGACCGATGATAGAGATCGGTCCAGAAACCTTGCGCCAGGCCGATCGTTTCGATCTCGCGGGGACCGAACCTGACGAGATGGGATTTGGGCCCTTTTGTTGCTCGTCGGGATTTAGCCAAAATGCCCCCTAGACGGCGGCCTCGGCCGCCGTTTTGGTCTTGAGGCGGCTGAACACCTTGCGCGCATTGCCTTCGAAGATCTTGTGGCGGTCGGCCTCCGAGATCGGCGCCTTGTCGACATAGCGCTTGGTGTCGTCGAAATTAAAGCCGGTACGGGGATCGACGCCCTTGACCGCGCCGACCATCTCGGACGCGAACAGAATATTGTCGGCCGGCACCACCTCGGTCAGCAGATTGATGCCGGGCTGATGATAGACGCAGGTATCGAAGTAGATGTTGTTCTTGATGATCTCGTCGAGCTCCGGCCGGCCGTTGTTCAGCGCAAGCCCGCGGAAGCGGCCCCAGTGGAACGGCACCGCGCCGCCGCCGTGCGGGATGATGAGCTTGAGGGTCGGAAAATCCTTGAACACGTCGGACAGGATGAGCTGCATGAACGCCATGGTGTCGGCGTTGAGATAGTACGAGCCGGTGGTGTGCATCGCCGGATTGCAGCAGCCGGACACGTGGATCATCGCCGGCACGTCGAGCTCGACCATCTTCTCGTAGAGCGGATACCACGATTTGTCGGTCAAGGGCGGCGAATTGAAATAGCCGCCCGACGGATCGGGATTGAGATTGCAGCCGATGAAGCCGAGCTCGTTGACGCAGCGCGCCAACTCGGCCGCCGAATGCTGCGGCGGCACCCCCGGCGATTGCGGCAATTGGCACACGCCGATGAAGTTGCTGGGGAACAGGGAGCAGACGCGGTGAATGAGATCGTTGCAGATCTGCGACCATTCCAGGCTGACGCTCTCGTCGCCGATATGATGGCCCATGCCGGAGGCGCGCGGCGAGAAGATGGTGAGGTCGGTGCCGCGTTCGCGCTGCAGCTTGAGCTGGTTCTGCTCGATGCTCTCGCGGATTTCGTCGTCGGAGATCTTGAGCGATGCGGGCGAGGGCATCGCCGCCTTGTCCGCGGCCGTGGCCGCCGCGGTCTGCTCCTTGCGGAAGCGGTGGAGGTCTTTGGGCTCGGTGGTGTAGTGGCCGTGGCAATCGATGATCATTGACGCCGTCGCTGCGGGGTTTGTGGAGCGCGGATGCTAGAGCGCGCGGCGCGATTGTCAAACCGGCAGGGTGCCCATATACGGTGTCGGCCGACCAGGGGAGAATTGGGAATGGCTGAACTTCCGCGGCTCAATGGCGTCATCCGCGCGCTCGAATTGGGCCAGCATGCGCTCACCTGCTTTACGCCCGCCGAAACCTCGAGCGCGGTTTCGATCGCGACGTCGAAATTCGACGGCTGCGTGTTCGAGATGGAGCATCAGCCCTGGGACGGCCGGCTCCTGCGCGACTGCCTGCAATACATGCTCAACCGCGCCCAGATCGCCAAGGCCGGCTCGGTCGCGCCCGGCGTGACGCCGATGGCGCGGGTTCCGGTCAACGGCGTCGAAATGGCGCAGTGGCACGCCAAGCAGGCGCTCGACATGGGCTGCTACGGCGTCGTGTTTCCGCACATTTCGACGGTCGAGGAGGCCGCTAACGCGGTCGGCGCCTGCCGCTATCCGCGGCTTGAGCGATGCGTCGTTTTATCACCCCGCCGGCATCCGCGGCGACGGCCCGACCACGGCGGCGCGCTATTGGGGCCTGACCCAGCAGGAATATTACCAGAAGGCCGACGTCTGGCCGCTCAACCCGCAAGGCGAAATCTTCTGCATCCTGCAGATCGAGGATACCCGTGGCGTCGACAACCTCGACGACATGCTTAAGAACGTGCCCGGCATCGGCGCCATCCTGATCGGCGAGGGCGACCTCTCGCAGGAACTCGGCTACCCGCGCCAATACGAGCACAAGGTCGTGCTCGAATGGATGAAGCGCGTGGTCGACACCTGCAAGAAACACAACGTCGTCGTCGGCCATCCGCATGTCGAGCAGCACAATGTCGAGCGCGTCATCACTGAAGGCTACCGCTTCCTGATGTGCGCGCCGGTGCAGAGCTACGGGCATCTGGAAGCCGCGCGGAAGCTGACGGGGCGGGCGATAGCGTCATGTTTCCTCCCCCGCTTGCGGGGGAGGGTAGGGAGCGGGGCTTGCGGCGGGAAAGCCTGCGCAAGCGGCAAATACTTGCCCCCTCCCGCTTCGCTTCGCTCGCGACCTCCCCCGCAAGCGAGCGGGGGAGGAAAAGTCAGCTCGCTCCAATCCGCCTTTCTCCTCGATAAACCGCGCGATCTCCTCGACGCCATCGCCGGCGCGCAAGATTGGTGAAGAAGAACGGCCGCGCGCCGCGCATCCTCTTCGACTCGCGCTCCATCGTCTCCAGCGAGGCGCCGACATAGGGCGCGAGGTCGATCTTGTTGATCACCAGGAGGTCCGAGCGGGTGATGCCGGGCCCGCCTTTCGACGGGATCTTGTCGCCGGCGGCGACGTCGATGACGTAGATGGTGAGATCCGCGAGTTCCGGCGAGAACGTTGCGGCTAGATTGTCGCCGCCGGATTCGATCAGCACCAGGTCGAGGTTGGGGAATTTCACCCGCATGTCGGCGATGGCGGCGAGGTTGGCGGAAGCGTCCTCGCGGATCGCGGTGTGCGGGCAGCCGCCGGTCTCGACGCCGGCGATGCGGTCGGCGACGAGCGCGCCGGAGCGCACCAGATATTCGGCGTCCCATTTGGTGTAGATGTCGTTGGTGATGGCGGCGATGTCGTAGCGTTCGCGCAGATGCTTGCAGAGCGCGTCCATCAGCGCGGTTTTGCCCGATCCGACCGGGCCGCCGACGCCGACGCGCAAGGGACCGTTGGCATTCGTCATCTTTTCTCAGCTCCTGAACAATCGCGTGTATTGAACCTCGTGGCGCATGCTGGCGAGGTCGGCGCGGAACGTCGAGGTGCCGACCTCGTCGAGCGGCGTCTGCTGTGCGCGCGCCGCCGTCGCTGCCACGACCTTTTCGAGCGCGGCCAAAACGCGCTGGCCGTCGGTTTGGCCGAGCGGAACAAGCCGCACGCCGGCGGAAATCCAGTTCGCGGCAATCGCGTGCAGGAAGGCGGCGAGTGCGGGCGCGCAGGCGATGCCGTGGCCCGCGCAGGTGGTGCCGACGGCGATCGGCAGCGCGACCGGGCCGTCCCAAACCGCCGCGAGGCGGTCGAGTGCCGGACACGGCCACGCCGCCCGCGTCACCTCGAGAAAGGCGCGGCCCTGCGCCGTCGTTTCCAGAAGGCGCTCTTTCGAGGAAACAAGCGCCGCGGCAAGCTCAACGACGGCGCGAAGCGCGGCATCGTCACCCATGTCGATCGCACGATGCGCATGCGTGAAAAACACCGCATCCGCAAAGCCACTGCCGTCAGCCATCATCACTGCAAGCCATTGCCGCAACGTCTCGGCATCCTTGATGTCGCCGGCCTCGACCGCCCATTCGATGCCGCTCGAATAGGAGAAAGCGCCGATAGGATAGGCCGGCGACAGCCACGCCATCAGGCGATAGAGCGCGGCGTGATTGTTTTCATCCGCCTCCGCTTCGCGAGGAGGGATGGTCTTTGCTCCCCGCTTGCGCGGCGTGGAGCGGAGCAGAGCCTTAGTCATGCTCATGCTCGTGGGGATGATGCCCGTCGTGCGCGTGATCCTGCTCGTGGCCATGCCCATGATGGCCCTGCGCATAGGCGCCTTGCTCGGGATCGAACGCCGCCTCGATCATCGCTAGCCGGGCGCCCAGCCCGCGCAACATGCCCTCGAGAACGTGGTCGCGGCGGATGCGCAGCTTGTCGCCGGCGATCTCAACGTCGATATGGCGGTTGCCGATGTGCCAGGCGAGCCGCGCCAGCTCGTGGCCGTTCGCGGCCGTGATTTCGACCAGCGGCTCCGGCCGTCCAGCCACGCGCACGATCGCACCGTCGTCGAGCACGAGGCCGTCGCCGTCACGCAAGGCGGTCGCTTGCGGCAGGTCGAGCATGAAGGTCGTGCCGCGCTCGCCGGTGAGCACGATGCGGCGGCGATGGCGCTCATGGGCGTCGAGCGTGACGAGATCGACGGCGCGCGCCGCGTCCCATTGGCCGGCCGGTTTGACGTCGCACGCTCGCTTCATGTCCGCTCCTCGTCCCGTGTTCTTAGCGCAACACCGGCGCGCTGCGATAGCTGGACGCACGAGGGTGGTTGGAGGTTGTGCCGAGCGCCGATATGGTGCGGCCCTTTGGTCCAACCGCCCAGCCAAGAGGCGCTGCCGGTGATCGACAAGATCGTGCAAACCATGGCCGACGCGATGGCAGGTGTTCCCGACGGCGCCGTGGTGCTGATCGGCGGCTTCGGCTCGATCGGCCAGCCGAACGCGCTGATCGACGGGTTGATCGAACAGGGCGCGAAGGACTTGACCGTCGTCTCCAACAATGTCGGCGTCGGACGGGTCGGCCTGGCGCGGCTCCTGGAGACCGGGCGCGTGCGCAAAATCGTGTGCTCCTATCCGCGCACGGTCGATCCGGTGGTGTTCGAGGAGCTTTACCGCGCCGGCCGCATCGAACTCGAGGTGCTGCCGCAAGGCACCATGGCGGAGCGCATGCGCGCCGCCGGCGCCGGCATTCCGGCCTTCTTCACGCCGACCGCGGTCGGCACCAGGCTCGGCGCCGGCAAGGAGCAGCGCGAGTTCAATGGCCGAACGTATCTGCTCGAACAGGCGCTGCCGGGCGACGTCGCGCTGATCGAAGCCTGGGAAGGCGACCGCTGGGGCAACCTGACTTACCGCTCCTCCGCGCGCAATTTCAATCCGGTGATGGCGATGGCGGCGAAGTTGACCATCGCGCAGGCGCAGCACATCGTCGAACTCGGCACACTCGACCCCGAGAAGGTCGGCACGCCGGGGATCTATGTCAATCGCGTGGTCCATGTGCCGTATGGCGATCCGGTGGTGACATGAACATGTCGATGAGCGAGCAGAGAACCACGGACGCCGCGCCGTCCTGTAAACCCTGGAGCCGCCGCGAGATGGCGGCGCGCGCCGCCGCCGATATCCCGGAAGGTTTTTATGTCAATCTCGGCATCGGCATTCCGGTCATGGTCGCCGACTTCATCCCGGCCGATCGGGAAGTCATTATTCATTCCGAGAACGGCATTCTCGGCATGGGTCCGGCGCCGGCGCCGGACAAGATCGACCGTTGGCTCATCAACGCCAGCAAGAACTACGTCACGCTGGTGACCGGCGGCTCATATATGCACCACGCCGACAGTTTTGCGCTGATCCGCGGCGGCCACCTCGACCTCTGCGTGCTCGGCGCGTTTCAGGTCGCGGCAAACGGCGACCTCGCCAACTGGGCGACCTCCGACAACGACACCACGCCCGCCGTCGGCGGCGCGATGGATCTGGCGGCCGGCGCCAAAGCGGTCTGGGTGCTGATGGAGCACACCACCAAATCCGGGGACAGCCGCCTGGTGCGGCGCTGCACCTATCCGCTCACCGCGCCGGGCGTGGTCAAGCGCGTCTATACCAATCTCGCCGTGCTTGACGTGACGCAAGATGGCTTCGTCGTCCGCGACACGGTGCCGGGCATGACGCTCGACGCGCTGCGCGCGGTGACCGATGCGCCACTACGCGCGGCGGACTGACTGACCACTATTGCGTCGTGGTCGACGCTGGCTTGGCCGCAGCCGGCTCGGCCTTTTGTTTCTTCTTGGCCACCGCCGCGTGCTTCGTTTCCAGTTCGGGCGGCGAACTCGTCGCCAGCTTCGATGTCGATGTCGGCGTCCAGTGCGTGCCGGACTTGGGCTTGGCCGCGGTGTCGGTCGAGGCTTTCTGATCCACGGCTTTGGGGTCGCCGGCCTTTTGATCGGCTGGCTTGTCGCCCGAGCCCTTCGTATCGGCACCCTTCGTGTCGGCGGCCTTGTCGGTCGGCTTCGCCGCGGCTGTCTTCGCGCCGGGCCGCCTCTTGTGCGGCGCCGCCTCCTGGAGGGCGCTGAGAGTGGCGATTTGCGCTGGCGTGCGCGTCGGTCCGGTATAGACGACGACCGGCACCACCGGGCCTTCCTCCGACAGCAGCGCGCCGCCCTTGGGCGTCGGTGCGCGCAGGCTGGAAAGAACCGCCGCGAACGCCGAACTCTGTTCGCCGCCGCTGTTAGCGTCGTTGCCGGCCTCGTCGTCTTCGTCTTCGGCCGCCGGTTTCTTGCGATGTCCGCCGCACACTTCGTCGTGGAGATTGGGCGGCGACGCTTCGATCGGCTTGAGCTGCTCGACCGAGCCGAGCGACGGCGTCAGCCACGCCAGCGGATTTTGCGTGAACCCGCTTTCCAGAAGTTCCGCCGCCTTGACCGCGCGCGCCGCCGACGACGGCGCGCCGAGCACGACCGCGACCAGGCGCTTGTTGCCGCGCGTCGCGGTGGCGACGAGGTTGAAGCCGGAGGCGCAGATGAAGCCGGTCTTCATGCCGTCGGCGCCCGGATAGCGGCCGAGCAGCTTGTTGTAGTTGCGCACGACGCGCCGGCCGAATTTGATCGCCGGAATGTGCCAGTAGGAATCGTATTCGGGAAAATCGTGGATCAGCGCGCGGGCGAGAATGGCGAGGTCGCGCGCCGAGGTGATCTGCCCGTCGGCCGGCAAGCCGTTGGGATTGACGAAGTTCGATTGCGTCATGCCGAGGCGGTGCGCGGTCTGCGTCATGTCGTCGGCGAAATTCTCGATCGAGCCGTCGACGCCTTCGGCGAGCAGGATCGCCATGTCGTTGGCCGACTTCACCAGCATCATCTTCAGCGCATTGTCGACGGTGACCTGGGTGCCGACCGGAAAGCCCATCTTGGTCGGCGCCTGCATCGCCGCGTTGCGCGACACCGTGAACAGCGAATTGAGCGTGATGCGCCCCTGTCTGATCGCCTGCAGCGTCACATAGGTGGTCATCAGCTTCGACACCGAAGCCGGATACCAGGGATAGGTGGCGTTCTCGGCGTGCAGCACCTTGCCGGTGTCGATATCGACCAGGATGTTGGCGGAGGCGTTCGCCGGCGTCGGCGTCAGTGCCGGCGCCGACAGCGCCAGCAAGGCGGCGGCGAATGTCAGCGCCCGAAGCGATTGCAATTGATACACGTGTCGCGGTCCATTCCGTTGGTCGGGCCCACTGCATTCCTTGTGGGGCGCACAAGGCGGGGTCGCTCGATGGGGCCGCGATGGTTCACACTTAAATCGCCAAGACTTCAATCGCATCGGCGTCGCACTATTTAAGCCATAGCCAGGGCCGAACGCAAAGCCGAATAGCGTTACCATTGCGATCCGTGTGGATTTGCGACACCCTTTCGTCCCAGTGCTTTAGTCGAGGGCAAAAGCGTCGGAAGTTCGGCCAAAGGCTCGGGCAACGGTTCCGGCAGGGAAAGGAAACGATCATGACAGCCTGCATCGTGGGATGGGCGCATACGCCGTTCGGCAAGCTCGCCGGCGAAACGGTCGAGAGTTTGATCGTCAAGGTCACCAACGCCGCGCTCGCCGATGCCGGTATCGCCGCGGCGGACGTCGACGAGATCGTGCTCGGCCACTTCAACGCCGGCTTCTCGGCGCAGGACTTTACCGCCTCGCTGGTGCTGCAGGCCTCGCCCGATCTGCGCTTCAAGCGCGCCACGCGCGTGGAGAATGCCTGCGCCACCGGTTCCGCGGCGATCCATCAGGGGCTCAAATCGATCGCGGCCAAGGCGGCCCGCGTCGTGCTCGTGGTCGGTGTCGAGCAGATGACGGCGACGCCAGCGGCGGAGATCGGCCGCAATCTGTTGAAGGCGTCCTATGTGCGCGAGGAAGCCGACATCGACGGCGGCTTCGCCGGCGTGTTCGGCAAGATCGCGAGCCTCTATTTCCAGAAATGGGGCGACCAGTCGGATGCACTGGCGATGATCGCCGCCAAGAACCACAAGAACGGCGTCGACAACCCTTATGCCCAGATCCGCAAGGACCTCGGCTACGAGTTCTGCCGCACGGAGAGCGACAAGAATCCGCGCGTCGCCGGCCCGCTCAAGCGCACCGATTGTTCGCTCGTCTCCGACGGCGCCGCGGCGCTGGTTTTGACCGACGTCGAGACCGCGCTGAAGATGGACAAGGCGATCGTGTTCCGCGCCGCCGAGCACGTGCAGGATTTCCTGCCGATGTCGCGGCGCGACATTCTCAAATTCGAGGGCTGCTCGCTCGCCTGGAACCGGGCGCTCGAGCAGGCCGGCGTCAATTTGTCCGATCTCTCCTTCGCCGAAGTGCATGACTGTTTCACCATCGCCGAATTGCTGGTCTACGAGGCGATGGGCCTGGTGCCGGAAGGCCAGGGCGCCCGCGCCATCGCCGAAGGCACGGTGACCAAGGACGGCGCGCTGCCGATCAACCGCTCCGGCGGCCTCAAGGCCAAGGGCCACCCGATCGGCGCCACCGGCGTCTCGATGCACGCCATCACCTCGATGCAGCTCACCGGCACCGCCGGCGACATGCAGCTCAAAGACCCGACGCTGGGCGGCATCTTCAACATGGGCGGCGCCGTCGTCGCGAATTACGTCAGCATCCTCGAGCGGCTGCGGTAACTGCTCCCTCGCCCCGCTTGCGGGGAGAGGGTCGGGGTGAGGGGGCCTCTCCGCGAGTTTGAGCGCTGAGGCATCGATTCTCTTCTGCCACGCTCAAGGCAGCGTCCGCGCCCCCTCATCCCGACCTTCTCCCCGCACGCGGGGAGAAGGAGCAAACAACTCCCGTTCTCGCGGCGCCCCTTCGCGCCCGAGCTATGCCGGTACCAAGCAAACAATCAAAAAGCCGAACGTGATTTTCGTCAGATGGCGCCGGTGGTGGGACTGGCAACATCACGATCATGCGCGGAAACCTCGTCATTGCGAGGAGCAAAGCGACGAAGCAATCCAGGGTCGGCGGCACAGAGTCTGGATTGCTTCGTCGCAAACGCTCCTCGCAATGACGAAAAGGAAAGCGGAACGCCGAGAAACGCTGTTCAACAACCTCCGCGCTTGCGCGCGGCGCGCGCCTTGCGGCGCGCTCGCCTCTCGGCGTTCCACCACGGCACTTGCGGCAGCGACCGAACGCCACCGCTCAGCTTGAGCCACGCGACTTCCTGGAACGTGTTCGGAGCGCCCGCCCCGATGGTTCGAAAGACGGAGCGCCTCGCAACGCACGACGCGAAACCGACAGCCGGTCTCCATGCGTCACTCGCGGGCATTACCCGCGCCTTGCTGTCCCAGTCCAGCGAGATTGCACCCGCAGACCGGTCATGATGCCGGACGGGCGTGTCTTGCCCAAGCCGCCCGGGAACGGAGGTGACGAGCCTCCGCCCGCGGGAACCGCACTCGCTCCGTCAACCGGTGTCGCCGGCTGCCGTCCTTTCGGTGAGCGAGATTGGACGAATGTAACGTTAACAGAGACGAATGTCAAGCATTTGGTCGCGATAGAAGTGACGACTTCCAAGATCGAACCGGCTGTCGGTGCCGATGCTGTCGTTTTGCGCGTCGGCGAGATGGGTGCGGGCCGAGCGCACCATGCCGTCGAACTCGGCGCGTCTTGCCGGCTCCAGCTTGAGCTTGTTGATCCGCACGAGGTTGTCGAGTTCCGGCTTGGTCATGGCTGAAGAAGATCGCTTTCCGAGCCGAAAATGAAGAGCTTCGGCTGTGTCATGAGCTGGCCGACGAAAGAGCCTTTCTGCGACGCCTTGCGCCGCCAATCTTTCGGAGAAAGAAAGACCGGGCTGACTTTTCGCCGCAAGGCTGCCTCCGCATTTTGCAGGGCGGTGTAGAGCTCGGCAAGATCGAGTTCGTTGCCGATCACCATAAGATCGATGTCGCTCTGAGCCGTATCGGTGCCCTTGGCGACTGACCCGTACACGAATGCCGTCTTGATCTTGTCGGCGTAAGGCTCGAGAGAATTTCTCAGCGGCTCGCTCAAGGCCACCGTCTTGAGAACGAGGCCCTTCAACTCTTCGAAAACGGGAGACACGCGGTTCGCGCGATAGTGCTTTTGATTGCCGATCCGTTCGACGCAAACAAGCCCGCTGCGTGACAAGCGCGACAGTTCGCGTTCGACCGCGCCGGTTCCGGAGTGGACGCTTCTGACAATCTCGGACGTGTAAAAGCTGCGCTCGGGATGGGCGAAGATGAGGGCCAGAACGCGTTGTTGCACTTTCGAAAACAGCGCGTTCGATATGCTGACTGCTTCCATGGCATCATCCCCAATATGGGTATTATATAGCCCAATTTGGGTATGATCAAGCAGGCGCGTGGAGGTGGATTAGCGCAGCGTAATCCGCCATTCGATCACCGAGAGGCGGTGGATTACGCCTTCGGCTAATGCCCCGGCTGCACGCTAAACCATAGATAGTGTTTGATTGTGGCGTTTCTGTCGCTATTATGCCCATGAGGGCAAAGCCGTGCGGTTATTCCTTATGGTAGTGGCAAGTGCGGTTGTTTTGAGCAGCTGCTCAACTAGCACCGGCGTATTACCCGCCGGTCCGGACACCTACACTTTAACGGAGCGAGCCGCTCCTATTCTTGGCGGTAGCGATACAGCGGAGAAAAATGCGCTGGCCAAGGCGAACAAGTTCTGCGCAGATCAGGGGCGACAGTTCGTACCCGGCAACATGGGTCAGGCAGCTAGCCTCTCGGATGCTAACAAGACCAACACCGGATACGTGGTAACTTTTAAATGCCTGCTACCGAATGATCCGGCTTTTGTAGCCTACCAACAGGCCCCGCCTGGCACCGTAATCCGACAACAGCAACAGCCGACTAATCGGTGACAAGCTGCCAATCAAAGGTCAATTATCTCTTCGCCGTGGCGCCGCCGATTTGTGCATCACGCCGAGCGATAAGCGCGTAGGGCGGATTAGCGCAGCGTAATCCGCCATTCGATCACCGAGAGGCGGCGGATTACGCCTTCGGCTAATCCGCCCTACGCGCTTATGGGACCGGGCCACCGTTGCCACCTGGCTCTTCCGGCATCAAAAGCTGTCGCGGGAGGAAGCTATTGAAGCGGAAGCTGTGAAGGCCGCGAATGAAGCTATCAAAGAACCTCTCGAAGGCTGCATGATGGGTTTCGCGAGAGCTCAACCCATCCTACGTGCTGCATGATGGGTTTCGCGAGAGCTCAACCCATCCTACGTGCTACGATCACGGCAACGAGGTGATGCAATAGTTGTGAAGTCAGGGAGTCAATCCGGGAAACATATTAATTTCATGGTACATGTAGCTAGTTGCAGTGGGAACTCCGCGATGGCCGCGAAGGACAAAGAACTCGAAGCAATTACCTCTATAATCGATCTACTCAGACCCCTTAGCGGGGCCGCAAAAAGCCGAGTTATTGAGTACGTTTTAAAACGCCTCAATATGGACGCGCTCACACGAAGTGTGCCAGTTTTGGGAGCGCCGTCCCTCTCATCATCAGGGAGCGCGCCTGTGCTCGCGGATATCAAGACTCTCACGGCCGAAAAGCAGCCGCGATCTGCAAGTGAGATGGTTGCCCTGATCGCTTATTACGTCTCTGAACTTGCGCCGGAGGACGAAAGATCGCGCACAATCAACGTGGAGATGGTCCGCAAGTATTTTTAATTGGCGCGCTATCCGTTGCCCCGCGCTCCGCAAAGCGCACTTCCAAACGCTGTCGCCGCTGGTTATTTGGAAAACGTCAGCCGCGGCGAATATCGTCTAAATCCCGTTGGATACAATCTCGTAGTGCATAGCTTGCCGCGACCAAGCAGCCCAACACCCGGTGGCAGTGCGCAAAGAACACTTCCCCGCCGGTAATGTGCTGACCAATGGCTCGCCGGACGGCCACTCTCGTTATGCCGACCCTGAGTGAACGATTAATCATTAGCACTCTCTCTCGTATCGTTCCAGTCGCTGCTCTCTCATATGAGCAAAGCTTGCTCGACTTGGGTGGACCACAACGTCGATCGTATCGCGGCGTAGCGCACGAGTTAAGAGAAGTTCTTCGCGAGACACTGAGCTATCTTGCCCCAGACGCTGATGTAATGGCGGCGCCAGCGTTTAAACTTGAAGAACGCCAAGAGCGACCAACGCAAGCGCAAAAGGCGCTATATGTTCTGCGAAACAGAAGACTGTCCCGGGAACAGACAAGCGCTGCGGAGCTCGCCATATCTTTGATCGAAGAAACCGCTGCAAAAATTACGCGAAGCGCCTATACGCGGGGATCAAAGGACGCCCACACATCGAGCTCGGAATCCGAGGTCCGGCAGTTAAAAATGTGGATAGATGCCGTGCTGGGCGAGCTGCTCGAAATTCATGCGGGAGCGCAAAAGCCACTTGCTCAAAAGAAGCGAGCGCAACACTCATCTTGAATTTGCTCGTCGAGCCGAGGAGTCCGCGCTGCAAGAACTCTAACTCCACCGCGCCCTCAGGTTCGGGACGCCGGCTAGATGATCTTCAGTGCACTTATTTCAATGCTCGTTTGATCAGCGGAGAGAAGGGGTGGTGGGCCTTCTAACCCACCACCCCAGAACTAAACTATATCTTCGAATGATTTGGCGATAAGGGCTCGGGCTAACCGACCTGGTTGCCTTCTACCAATTTCCCAACTCTGTACCGTTCCTACGGATACTCCCAGACGTTGAGCGAAGGCTTCCTGGGAAAGCTGAAGCTTAGTACGAATTCGCTTCAGTTCCTTTGCCGACGGACGAACCGACGGCCCTTCCAGGGACCCCGAGCCAAGTGACTTCACCGCCTCCCGAAGACCGGTCAACAGTGTGTCATCCATGGCAGACACTCCTTGATTCCTGACTTTCTAAAATGATGAAGGTGCCCCGACCTGAACAACCCCAAGCCGGGACGGACTTAACGGGGTTCACCACGGCCCCGGGTTCATTTGGCTCGTATTTGTCATTGCCACCTTCTCCCATAGCTAGGGCTCGATCGTTAGCAACTCGAATTATCCGAAGACGAACCGAGTTAGCTCTGCAAGCATCTCTAGGATGCGCACAGCACTCTCTGGTTCGAGCCATTGACCAGAGGGTGAATCAGGGTCCTGAACGCTAACGACAATCGCTATGTCTCTTCCGTAAAGCTGGACGTCCGCATTCGGGAAATAGACATAGCAAACGTCGAGCGCCTCGCCCGCATCGATGATCTTGTATCTGAACGCTCTCAGGGCGCTGCACGAACTCACAATTATGCGCCCATTGAGCGGTTCTGATTTAAGAACTGCAGCGATCAACGCTTCGTCATCGCCGGTCATACGCCGTTTAACCATTTGGTCTTTGGCGTACGGGGTAAAGCGCACGTCGCACTCGTCCATGGCTTAAGCTCCGTCCAGCCCACTATAATGTTGTACATGTACGCGTACATGTCAAGGTACCGTCATTTCCGGTAAAAAATATTGTTAAATCAAGGGGGTGTAGCCAGCGAGGTAGGGGCAGCGATGCGCGCCTACTGGTGGATTGCAGGTCGTGGTGGTGCTGACGTGGTGCGCAGCGCTGCGCTTTTGCCCAACCTACACTTGCTTTGCGGCGCCAGCGCCGGCCTGCTAGTTCAGGTCGAAAAGCCGATCGGACTCCGCGCGCAAACGTGGAAACGCGGAAAACCCGGAAACCTGCGAGGATTAACCCGTGCCCCCCTATCGCTCTCGAACGACCACACACGGCCGCAACATGGCCGGCGCGCGCGGGCTGTGGCGCGCGACGGGGATGAAGGACGGGGATTTCGGCAAGCCGATCATTGCCGTGGTCAACTCCTTCACCCAGTTCGTGCCCGGCCATGTCCATTTGAAGGATCTCGGCCAGCTGGTGGCGCGCGAGATCGAGCAGGCGGGCGGCGTCGCCAAGGAGTTCAACACCATCGCGGTCGACGACGGCATCGCGATGGGCCATGACGGCATGCTCTACTCGCTGCCGTCGCGCGAGATCATCGCCGATTCCGTGGAGTACATGGTCAACGCGCACTGCGCCGACGCCATGGTCTGCATCTCCAACTGCGACAAGATCACGCCCGGCATGCTGATGGCGGCGCTGCGCCTCAACATTCCGGCGGTGTTCGTGTCCGGCGGTCCGATGGAAGCCGGCAAGGTGGTGTGGGGCGACAAGACGGTGAAGACGCTCGACCTGATCGACGCCATGGTCGCCGCCGCCGACGAGCGGGTCTCCGATGCCGACGTTGCGGTGATCGAGCGCTCGGCCTGCCCGACCTGCGGCTCGTGCTCGGGCATGTTCACGGCGAACTCGATGAATTGCCTGACCGAGGCGCTGGGCTTGGCGTTGCCCGGCAACGGCTCGACGCTCGCGACCCATGCCGACCGCAAGCGGCTGTTCGTCGAAGCCGGGCATCTCATCGTCGATCTCGCGCGCCGCTATTACGAGCAGGACGACGAGCGCGTGCTGCCCCGCGCCATCGCCAACTTAGCGGCGTTCGAGAACGCGATGACGCTCG
This sequence comes from uncultured Pseudomonadota bacterium, assembly GCA_963745155.1. GTDB lineage: Bacteria > Pseudomonadota > Alphaproteobacteria > Rhizobiales > Xanthobacteraceae > BOG-931. The sequence continues at coordinate 142,291 of CAVUWO010000022.1, forward strand.
ACATCGCCATGGGCGGCTCGACCAACACGGTGCTGCATCTCCTCGCCGCCGCCCACGAGGGCGAAGTGAACTTCACCATGGCCGACATCGACCGGCTGTCGCGCCGCGTCCCGGTGCTGTGCAAGGTCGCGCCCGCCATCGCCAACGTCCACATGGAGGACGTCCACCATGCCGGCGGCATTTTCGGCATTCTGGGCGAGCTCGACCGCGCCGGCCTCATCAACACCGGCACGCCGACGGTTCACGCCGTCACGATGGGCGACGCGCTCGCGCGCTGGGACGTCAAGCGCACGGGAAGTCGCGCCGTGCACGAGTTCTTCACCGCCGCGCCCGGCGGCGTGCCGACGCAGGTCGCGTTCAGCCAGGAGCGCCGGTACGACGCGGTCGACCTCGACCGCGAGGCGGGCGTGATCCGCGCGGCGTCGCATGCCTTCTCCAGGGACGGCGGCCTCGCGGTGCTCTACGGCAATCTCGCCGAGGACGGCTGCATCGTGAAGACGGCGGGCGTCGACGACTCGATCCTCGTGTTCGCCGGCCCGGCGCGCATCTTCGAAAGCCAGGATGCCGCGGTGAAGGGCATCCTCGGCAACACGGTCGCGGCCGGCGACATCGTGCTGATCCGCTACGAAGGCCCGCGCGGCGGTCCGGGCATGCAGGAGATGCTCTATCCGACCAGCTATCTGAAATCGAAGGGTCTTGGCAAAGCCTGCGCGCTCGTCACCGACGGGCGCTTCTCCGGCGGCTCGTCCGGCCTCTCCATCGGCCACGTCTCGCCGGAGGCGGCCGAAGGCGGCCTCATCGCGCTGGTCAAGGAAGGCGACCGCATCGAGATCGACATTCCGAACCGCCGCATCCATCTCGCCGTCGCCGACAGCGAGATCGCCGAGCGCCGCGCCGCGATGGAAGCCCTGGGGTCGGCGGCGTGGAAGCCGGCGGAAAAGCGCAGCCGCAAGGTCAGTACGGCGCTCAAGGCCTACGCCGCGATGACGACGAGCGCCGCGTACGGGGCTGTGCGCAAGGTGCGGTGAGGGGTTACGAACTTCCAAAGATCGTCATCCTGAGGTGCTCCCCCCGACTTGATCGGGGGGAGCCTCGAAGGATGCTGGCACGGCGGTGCGTCCTTCGAGGGCCGCCTGCGGCGGCCACCTCAGGATGACGAGCGCGATGCTTTCGGCTTCGATCTGATCAATAATTTGATCCGGTCGAGGGCCGCCTCTGAGAACGCCGCGATCTGCGGTGAACTTTGATCGCCCTTGATCTGCGTCAATGCCTGCGATGCCGAGACGATAGAATATAATGAAACGTCGTCTCGGAGCACCATGATGCGCGTCCGCACCGTCTGCGCTCGATTGTTTGCTCAATTGTTGGTGAGCGCGCTGTTTTTGATTCTTGTCGATGGTGCGCCGCGGCAAGCGCAGGCCGCCGATCCGGCGGCCGGCGAGGCGGTGTTCCAATCGGAATGCGCGATCTGCCACTCCCCGAAGCCCGACGTCAACAAGATCGGCCCGTCGCTGTTCGAGGTGGTCGGTCGCAAAACCGGCTCGGTGCCGAAATACAAATACTCGGTGGCCAACAAGAACTCCAACATCACCTGGACGCCGGAGATCCTGGGCAAATTCCTGGAGTCGCCGGACGGCGTCGTTCCCGGAACGAAAATGCCGTACGACGGGCTCAAGGACCCGACCAAGCGTGCCGACCTGATCGGCTACCTCGAGACTCTGAAAAAATAAAGGGGGGCCGGAGCTTGCTGAAGCGTCCGTCCCAGGAGGACAGCATGAGCCCGCTACGTCGCCTCGCTTCACGCCGGCAGGTCCTCGGTGGAGGACTCGCGCTGGCGACGCTTCCGGCGCCATTCGTGCGCGCCCAGGCGGCCGCGCCGATCCGTATCGGATTCCCGATACCGCTCACCGGGCCCTATCAGGAGGAGGCGCTGGACATGCTGCGCGGCGGCCATGTCGCGGTCGCCATGTTCAACGCCCAGGGGGACTCGGCGGCCAGACGGCCGAACTTGTGACCCGCGACGATGAGCTCGATGCGGCCAAAGCCGCCGAAGTGACCCGCGATCTGATTGCGAACGACCACGTCGCCTTCATCACCGGCGGGCTGTCGGCGTCGGTGCAACTGGCGATCAACCAGGTGACGAAGGCCGCCAAGGTGCTGTTCAATTCCATCAGCCAGTCGGATGCGATCGTCGCCGTGCCGGATTGCGAGTCCATACACGTTCCACGAGGCGCTGACTCCGCACATGACGAGCCAGGCCGTCGGCCGTTATGTGTTTTCCAACTATCTCAAGCGGGTCGCATTCCTGGTCGCCGATTACGCGTTCGGCAACGAGATGGTGGCGGGCTTCGAGGCCGCGGGCGAACAATTCGGCGTCGAGATCGTGGCGACCGTGCGCCATCCGCTCGGCACCCTCGACTTCCGCCCCTATCTCGAGCAGATCCAGGCCGCCAAGCCGAACGTGCTGGTGCTCTGCAATTTCGGCTTCGACCAGCGCAATTCGGTCCAGCAGGCGGATTGGATGGGACTGAAGCACAGCATGAAGTTGGTGACGCCGGTGCTGGATTTTACGCAGCGTCTCGCCGTCGGTCCGGAAGCGTATCAGGGGGTCCTTGGTGGTTCGTCCTATTACTGGCGGCTCGAAGACACAGTTGCCAGCGCACGGCGGTTCAACGACCGCTTCCGCGCCATGAACGACGGCCGGGTGCCGTCCGATTACGGCGCGCTCGGCTTCGCCGGGGTCATGACGGTACTCACCGCCGCGAAGCGCGCCGGCAGCATCGCCACCGATGAGCTGGTCGCGGCGATGCAGGACATGAAATACGATCTGTACAAAGGACCCGAGTATTACCGCGCGTGCGATCACCAGGCCGTGCAGTCGGCGCTGGTCGTGGACAGCCAGTTCACCACGAGCCCGAACGATATGGACGTGTTCGAGATCGTGCAGATCGATCCGCCCGACGAGGCAATGTTGAAGACTTGCGTTGCCGAAGGGCATGGCTAGCCGAGCCCGGATAGCCGGATGTGCGGCTGACCGCCACTGTCCCCTCTGCCCACAAGGGGGAGGGGAAAGAGGACGCTACGTCTCGACCAGCGGCTTCTCCCGCGCGACCATCGGCGGTGAACTTTCCTCCGGCGGAAACTGCGCGCGCGCCAGCTCGGTAAAATAGCCGCCGCGCGGCACCAGTTCGTCGTAGGTGCCGGTCTCGACGATGCGGCCGTTCGCGAACACCAGGATGCGCGTCGCCGCGCGGATGGTGGCGAGGCGGTGGGCGATGACGAAGGTGGTGCGGCCTTTCATCACCTCGTCGAGCGCCAGCGTGACGCGCGCCTCGGTGACGGGATCGAGCGCGCTGGTCGCTTCGTCGAGGATCAGGATCGGCGGGTCTTTGAGGAGCGCGCGGGCGATGGCGAGCCGCTGGCGCTCGCCGCCGGAGAGGAGCCGGCCGCGTTCGCCGATGCCGGCGTCGAAACCTTCCGGGTTGCGCTCGATGAATTCGAGCGCCTGGGCGCGCTCGGCGGCGTCGCGCATTTCGGCGATGGTGGCGTCGGGCTTGCCGACGCGCAAATTCTCCGCGATCGAGCGGTTGAACAGCAGCGTCTCCTGAAACACCACGCCGATATTGCGGCGCAGCCCGGTGAGCGTCATCGCCCGGATGTCCATGCCGTCGACGGTGATGAAGCCCGATTGCGGGTCGAAGGCGCGGTGCAGCAGCGCGAGCGCGGTGGATTTGCCGCTGCCGGTCGCGCCGACCAAAGCGACGCGGTCGCCGGGGAGCGCGGTGAAACTCAAATCCGCGACGGCTGAGCGCTTGCCGTCATAGGAGAACGACACGTCCCGAAATTCGACCAGCCCGCGCACGCGGCCGGGGTCGACCGCGTCGAGCCGGTCGCGCACCGCCGGCACGGTGTCGAGCACGGCGAAGAACTCGATCAGCTTCGGCGTATCCATGAACAGACGGTTGGCGAAGCCGACCACCTGCTCGAGCCGCGTGATCAACAGCGCGGCGATCGCCATGAAGCTGACGATCTGGCCGACCGAGGCCAGGCCGACCAGCTTGAGATAGGTCCCGGTGAGGAGGATCGCGAGCATGGTGATGGTGGTGCCGGTGCGCGTGAGCACGGCGGCGACGGCCCACCACGTCAGCACCGGCATTTGCGCGCGCAGCAGCGAATTCACCAGACCCCGCAGCGCGGAGACTTCCACCTCGACGCGGGCGAAGCTCTGCACCACGGCAATGTTGCCGAGCGTGTCGGCGGCGGTCTCGGCGAGGTCGGTGTAATGCCGCTCGACCGCGCGCTGCAGCGCCTGCGCCCGCTGCATCACCACAGCGGTGAGCACCGTGAAGACGACGCACAGCACGACCAGCGGCAGAGCGAGCCGCCAGTTGATCAGGAGCGCGGTCGGCAGCAGGATGAGGATGAAGACGAAGGCGGCGAAATGCTCACGGAAGAACGAGATCCACATCCACCACAGCGTGTCGCCGCCCGACAGCATGATCTTCAATTGCCGGCCCGAATGGGCGCCGGCATGGTAGGCGAGCGGCAATTGCAGCACGTGCTCGAAATAATCCGCCAGCACCAGATTGCGCCGCCGGTGCGCCAGCCGGTCGGCGAACCACGCGACCAAGACGCCGGCGATGATGACGAACAGCCCAAAGCCCATCCAGGCGCCGATCAGCGGCGCGAGCGTCAGCGCGGCCGCGCCGACCGCGGCCGGCAACGGGCCGGACAGCGCGTCGACGATATGGCCGAACAGCACCGGCTCGACCAATTGCGCCACCGCGAGCGCAATGTTGGCGAGCGCAAGTATGCCGGCGAGGCGGGCTTCGGGCGCGAGCAGCGCGATGAGGCGGGCGTAGGCGCGAATAAACGACATTGGCAAAGAGTCCGGTATCGGGGAAAATCCGCTACTGTGTTCCGGTCGGAGGTCCGGTCGATCGGCGGCGGCAAGGCGCCTCGGGTTCCGGGTGCGCGCGATCGGCGCTCCTGTCAAGATGTTCCGGCGCCAGGGTGAATGGAGGCTTTCAATGCGCGTGCAACCCTATCTGTTCTTCGACGGCCGCTGCGACGAAGCGCTGGAATTCTACCAAAAAGCCATCGGCGCCGAAATCGGCATGCTGATGCGCTTCAAGGACAGTCCCGAGGCGAGCATGGTGACGCCGCAGAACGCCGACAAGGTGATGCACGCGCAATTTCAGATTGGCGACACCACGGTGATGGCGTCGGATGGCCGCAACACCGGCGCGGCGAATTTCCAGGGTTTTGCACTGTCGATCGTCGCTCCGACGGAGGCTGAGGCGGAGCAGGTGTTCGCGGCGCTCGGCGAGGGCGGGCAGGTCACTATGCCGCTCGGCAAGACCTTCTTCTCGCCGCGTTTCGGGATGCTCGCCGACAGGTTCGGTGTAAATTGGATGGTCCTCGTAGCGCGGTAGCGCTGCCGCGCCACGTGAAAACAACACCGGCGCGCACGGGGGAGCTCAGGGAGGCGGATCATGGGCGGCACTCAATCGGAAGGCAGCGGCAAGGAAAGCGGCAAGCAATTTGAAATCGCGCGGGTGATCGACGCGCCGCGGCAGCGCGTCTGGGACGCGCTGACCAAGGCCGAGCACCTGCGGCAATGGTGGGGTCCGACCGGCTTCGAGGTGATCCGCGCCGACGTCGATCTGCGCCCCGGCGGCCGGTTTCATTGCGGCATGCGCTCGATCGAGGGCTTCAAGATGTGGGCGATGTTCGCCTATCAGGACGTGGTGCCGCCGGAACGGCTAGTGTTCGTGAACTGGTTCTCCAACGAGGCCGGCGGCGTCACCCGCAATCCGATCGTGCCGACCTGGCCGCTCGAAACCATCACGACGCTCCAATTCGACGACGAACCGGACGGCAAGACCAAGGTGTCCGTCACCTGGGCCCCGCACCAGGCGACCGAAGTCGAGCAGAAGACCTTCGAGGCTTCACCGCTGAAGAAGGTGAGCTGGGGCAGCAGTTTCGATCAGCTCGCGGCCTACCTGACGAAGGGAAGTTAGCCGGCGATCGCCGGTTAGTTCGACTGCGCCGCAAACGCGGCGCCGACGATAATGCCCTCGCCCGCTTGGGGGAGAGGGCCGCCGCAGCGCCTCAACGACAAGAACGGGTGAGGGTCCCGGCCGCTTGACAGCGAAGCGGTAAGCCTTGTATTTAACCAATAGGTTATTTAACCGGATGGTTCATGGGCAACCTCGACGCCACCTTCGCGGCGCTGGCCGATCCGACCCGCCGCGCGATTCTCGCGCGGCTGGCGCGCGGCGAGACTTCGGTGACGGAGCTGGCGCGAACCGTTCGCCATGAGCCTTCCGGCCGTCTCCAAGCATCTGAAGGTGCTGGAACGCGCCGGGCTGATCGCGCGCTCGCGCGAGGCGCAGTGGCGGCCCTGCCGGATCGAGCCGCGCGCGCTGAAGGACGTCGACGATTGGCTTGCGCATTACCGCCGCTTCTTCGACGAGAGTTTCGACCGGCTCGACGACTATCTGAAGATGCTGGAGGCCAAAACGGCGAAAGCAAATACGCCGAAGCCGAAACACAACGCCACGCGCGGCAGGAAGGACAGCAAACATGGCCACGCGAAATAAACTCGATCTGGAAACCGATCCGCGCGCGATCATCGGCGTGCGGGAATTCGACGCGCCGCGCGACCTGGTGTTCTCGGCGTGGACGGATCCGGGCCATCTGGCGCAATGGTGGGGGCCGAACGGCTTCACCACGACCACGCGCAGTTTCGATTTCAGGCCGGGCGGCGTCTGGCGGTTCGTGATGCACGGGCCGGACGGCCGCGATTATCAGAACCGCATTACCTTCGAGGAGATCGTGCCGCCGCAGCGCATCGTCTATCGACACGGCGACGGCTCGGACGTCGAGCCGGTCCAGTTCCGGCAGACGGTGACGTTCGAGGACACCGGCGGCCGGACCCGCATCGTCTGGTGGAGCGACTTCCCGTCCACGGCCGAGCGCGACCGCGTCATCAAGGAGTATGGCGCCGCCGAGGGTCTGACGCAGACCATGGCGCGGCTCGGCGAATATGTCGCGGCAGCCGATCTGGAAGTTCGCCGCGCGGCAGATGCGAAATAAAGGGGAGCATCATGGTCTCGACGACTACGGACACCGATTTCGTGATCTCGCGCACTTTCGATGCGCCGCGCGCACTGGTGTGGAAGGCATTCACAGTGCCGGAACACATGAAGCAATGGTGGGGTCCGAAGGGCTCCGTCATCGTCGTCTCGAAAATGGACCTGCGCGTCGGCGGAACCTACCATGGCGCCATGCGCGATCCGACCGGACGCGTCATGTGGGCTAAATTCGTCTATCGGGAAATCGTCGCTCCCGAGCGACTCGTCTGGGTCCATTCATTCTCGGACGAAGCCGGCGGCCTCACGCGGCACCCGATGAGCCCGACATGGCCGCTGGAACTGCTGACGACGGTCACATTCGAAGAAGCGGCGGGAGAAAAGACCAAATTGACGCTTCGGTGGCTGCCGATCAACGCGACGGAAGAGGAACGCCGGACGTTCGAGGCCGCGCACGACGGCATGCGGCAAGGCTGGGGCGGTTCGTTCGATCAGCTCGCCGCATATCTCGGCAGCACCGGATATGGAGCCCCGACGGAAGTATCGTCATGATGGCCGCCGCTTCAACGAAGCCGTTCGACGCCGAACGCGAGGTGACGATCACGCGCGTGTTCGATGCGCCGCGCGCGCTGGTGTTCGCGGCCTGGACCGATCCCAAACATCTGGCGCAGTGGTGGGGCCCGAAGGGCTTCACCAACCCCGTGTGCGAATTCGACGCGCGGATCGGCGGCGCGATCCGCATCCACATGCGCGGTCCGGACGGTGTCGTCTATCCGATGAAAGGCGAAATCCGCGAGCTGGTCCCGCCGGAGCGGCTGGTGTTCACCAACACCGCGGTCGATGCCGCCGGCAATCACATCATCGAAGGATTGACGACGGTGATCTTCACCGAGCACGCCGGCAAGACGAAGCTCGTCGTGCACTCGCGCGCCGAGGCGGTAGCGGCGCAGGCGCTCGTCAACCTGCAGGGCATGGAGACCGGCTGGACGCAGAGCATCGAGAGGCTGGAAACGCTGCTGGCGCGCGGCGTGACCCTATCGAGCTGAAGGAGAGACCAATCATGTCAGTTATCGCGCAGCAGAAAATCGCACCGTGTCTGTGGTTCGACACGCAGGCGGAAGACGCGGCGAATTTCTATGTCTCCATATTCAAAAATTCGCGGATCAAGCGGGTCAGTCGCTACGGTAACGCCGGCCGCGAGGTGCACGGCAAGGAACCGGGCTCCGTCATGGTCGTCGAATTCGAGCTCGATGGGCAGACCTTCACGGCGCTCAACGGCGGCCCGCAATTCAAATTCGACGAGGCGGTCTCCTTTCAAGTGTATTGCGAGACCCAGGCCGAGATCGATTATTTCTGGAACCGATTGTCCGCGGGCGGCCGGGAAAGCGCCTGCGGTTGGCTCAAGGACAAGTTCGGGCTGTCCTGGCAGATCGTGCCGGCGACTCTGCCGCAAATGATTGCGGACGCCGACGGCGCCGGAACGGATCGGGTCATGAATGCCGTTTTGAAGATGAAAAAATTCGACCTGGCCGCGTTGCAGCGTGCGCTCGCCGGCTAGGCGACGCCTGACCGTTCCGGGTCAGCGCAATGCGGTCCCGCTGACCTTGCGTTCCGCGGCGGCCGGCAGGAACGACGGGTCGAACGTGTCGGCGGCCTTGGTCTTGTCCTTGAACTTGTAGGTGAGCGCGATCTGTTCGATCGCTTCGGCGAAGCGCTCCGGATCGACGGCGCCGAAACCGCTCGCCTTGACCGCCGGGGTGAGAATATTGTCGGCGATTGCCATGCGCAGGCGTTCGAGCTCGGTATCTTTTTTGAGCGCGTCGTTGCGGGCAAGCACGGCGTCGATGGCGCGCGCGGGGTTGCGCATGGTGTCCTTCAAGGCCCGGACATAGGCGCGCAGGAATGCTTGTACGGCGTCGGGCTTGTCGGCGGCGAACTTCGGCGCCACGGCGATGGCGTCGCCGTAGAGCGCCACGCCGTAATCCGCCATCGGGAGCAAGGCGAGATCGTCCGGCGGCACGCCACGGTCCTTGAGGTTGACATAGACGGTGAAGGCGCAGCCGGTGACGGCGTCGACCTCGCCGGCGGCGAGCATCGGCTCGCGCACCGGCGCGCCGACATTTTCGACCGCGACCTTGGCGGTATCGATGCCGTTGACCTTGGCGAAGATCGGCCATTGCGCGAAACTGTCATCGTTTGCGGGGGCGCCGAGCTTCTTGCCTTCGAGGTCCTTGGGCGTCGCGATGCCGCGGCTCCGCCGCGCGATGACGGCGTAGGGCGGCTTGTCGAACACCACGAACACGGCCTTGATCGATGACGCGGTGGCGTCGTCGAACTTGATCAGCGTGTTGATGTCGATGACGCCCATGTCGGACGTGCCGGCGGCGAGCCGTTTGATCGGCGCGAGCGGGTCGCCGCTTGCGGCATCGATGGTGACGTCGAGGCCCTCGGCCTTGAAGTAACCTTTGTCGATCGCCACAAAGAAGGGCGCCGCCGCGCCGTCTATTCTGCGGTCGAGCGTGAAATGGATCGCGGTTTCGGCAGAGGCGGGAGCGAAGCCGGCGAAGGCAAAGAGCAAAGCCGCCGCGGCGCACAGCGCGCGCACCGGAGCGGTGCGCCATCTGTGCCGCGAGAGATTGACGATGACCATGCCCGGTCCCTTGCCGCGTTTACCTTCCCGCCAACCCGGCGACCCGATGCCACCGCCGGGTCCTGATAAAGAGCATGCCGCCGCAAAGCGCAAGCATAAGCGCGGCGTGGCCGCCGCGGTGCGACGATTATGCTTACTGTTGGTGCCGCCGCATCCTGAGTGGCGGCTTTGGGTGCGGTCATGAGCGTCCCGGCCATGGTCCTGCCGCCGCTCCGCAGCGCCTTCGCGCCACCCGACGAGGACTTGGCGGCGGGCTTACTCGCGCACGCCGCGCGCGACGACGCGGCGGAGCGCCGGGTCGACGACCGCGCGCGGGTGCTGGTCGAGGCGATTCGCGCCAGGGCCGGGCGGCTCGGCGGCGTCGAGGATTTTCTGCACGCTTATTCTTTGTCGACCAAAGAGGGGCTCGCGCTGATGGTGCTGGCGGAAGCGCTGCTGCGCGTGCCCGACAGCGCCACCGCCGACCGCCTGATCGAGGACAAGCTCGCCGCCGGCCGTTGGCTTGACGGCGATGTCCACTCGACGGCGCTGTTGGTTTCGGCGTCGGCGTGGACGCTCGGGATCGCCGCCCGCATCATTCATCCGGGCGAGACGCCGGAGACCATTCTGGACAGTCTGGCACGGCGGCTCGGGCTGCCGACCTTGCGCGCGGCGACGCGGCAGGCGATGCGGCTGATGGGCTCGCATTTCGTCATCGGGCAGACCATCGAGGAGGCGCTCGCGCGCGCCCGCGCCCATGGCGAGTTTCGCTATTCGTTCGATATGCTGGGCGAGGGCGCGCGCACGGCGGCCGATGCCGCGCACTATTTCGACACCTATGCCGCGGCGATCGCGGCGATCGGCGCGGCTGCCGGCAATGCCGCCTTGCCGGCGCGTCCGGGCATCTCGGTCAAGCTTTCGGCCCTGCACCCGCGCTACGAGGCCGTGTCGCGCGAGCGGGTCATGGCCGAGTTGGTGCCGGCGCTCATCGAACTGGCGCGGCTCGCCAAATCCCATGAGCTGCAATTCACTATCGATGCCGAAGAGGCCGACCGGCTCGAATTGTCGATCGAGGTCATCGGCGCCGTGCTCGCCGATCCGTCGTTGCGCGGCTGGGACGGATTTCGGGCTTGCCGTGCAGGCCTATCAGAAACGCGCCGTGGCGGTGATCGACTGGGCCGACGGCGCGGCGCGGGCGCTCGACAGCCGACTGACGGTCCGCCTGGTCAAGGGCGCCTATTGGGACACCGAAATCAAGCGCGCGCAGGAGCGCGGGCTCGCCGATTATCCGGTGTTCACCCGCAAGGCGATGACCGATCTCTGTTACATGGCCTGCGCCAAAAAACTGCTCGCTGCGCGGCCGCGGCTTTATCCGCAATTCGCCACCCACAACGCGCTCACCGTCGCCGGCGTCATCGAGGAGGCCGGCGGCGGCGCGGCGGTCGACAGACTTCGAGTTCCAGCGCCTCTACGGCATGGGCGAGGCGCTCTATGCCGCGCTGATGGCCGAACTGCCGCAGACGGCCTGCCGCGTCTACGCGCCGGTCGGCGGCCACCGCGATCTCTTGGCGTATCTGGTGCGGCGGCTGCTCGAGAACGGCGCCAATTCTTCGTTCGTCTCGGTCGCGGCCGATCCGAACGTGCCGATCGCCGACATTCTGCGCCGGCCGCAGGCGCGCATCGCCGGCCCGCACGCGGTGCGCAACAAACACATTCCGCTGCCGCGCGACCTTTATCAGCCGGAGCGGCAGAACTCGGCCGGCATCGAGTTCGGCGACCGCGCCGGCCTCGACGCGCTCGTCGCCGAGGTTCGTTCCTCGGTGCCGCGTTGCGGCGACGGCCGCGCCGCTGATCGACGGCGTCATGGTGCCCGGCCGCGAGCGCGCGGTGCGCTCGCCGATCGACGGCGCCGCGCTCGGCACGGTCAGCGAAGGCGACGAGGCGATCGTGCACGCCGCGATGGCGGCGGCGGAGGCCGGATTTCCGGTTTGGTCGGCGCGGCCGCCGCACGACCGAGCCTTGATCCTCGAACGCGTCGCCGACAAGTTGGAGCAAGACCGCGGGCCGCTATTCGCTCTGCTGCAGGCCGAAGGCGGCAAGACGCTCGATGATGCGTTGGCGGAGCTGCGCGAGGCGGTCGACGGCTGCCGCTATTACGCCGCGCAAGCGCGCATCGCGCTCGCGCCGCAGGCGATGCCGGGGCCGACCGGCGAAAGCAACACGCTGCGCTATCGCGGCCGCGGCGTCTTCGTCTGCATCAGCCCGTGGAATTTTCCGCTGGCGATCTTTCTCGGCCAAGTCGCCGCCGCGCTCGCCGCCGGCAACAGCGTCGTCGCCAAGCCCGCGGAGCAGACGCCGCTCGTCGCCGCGCGCGCGGTCGCGCTGTTGCACGGGGCCGGCGTGCCGGCGGGCGCGCTCAATCTCGTGCCCGGCGACGGCGCGGTCGGGTGCCAGCCTGGTTGCCGATCCGTGCGTCGCCGGTGTCGCCTTCACCGGCTCGACCGAGGTCGGCCGCGCCATCAACCGCACACTCGCCGCGAAGGACGGGCCGATCGTGCCGCTGATCGCCGAGACCGGCGGCATCAACGCCATGATCGTCGACGCCACCGCGCTCGCCCGAGCAGGTGACCGACGACGTGATGACCTCGGCGTTCCGCTCCGCCGGCCAGCGCTGCTCGGCGCTGCGGCTGCTCTGTTTGCAAGACGACATCGCGGCGCCGATGCTCGAAATGCTGATCGGCGCGGCGCGCGAGCTGAAATTCGGCGATCCGCGCGACCCGGCGACCCATGTCGGCCCGGTGATCGACGCCGACGCCATGCAAAAGCTCGAAAGCTGGATCGCCGCGAATGGCGGCGACCGGCCAGGTGCGCTTCCGGCTCGACCGGCCGGCGCTGCCCGCGGCCGGCACTTACGTCGCGCCGGCCATCATCGAACTCGACTGCGCGCGCGAACTGCAGCACGAAGTGTTCGGCCCCGTCTTGCACGTGGTGCGCTGGCGCGCCGACGAACTCGACGCGCTCCTCGACGACATCGCGGCGAACGGCACCGCGCTCACGCTCGGCGTCCATTCGCGCATCGACCGCACCGCCGCGCACATCGCGGCGCGGCTGCCGCACGGCAATGTCTACGTCAACCGCAACATGATCGGCGCCGTCGTCGGCACCCAGCCGTTCGGCGGCACCCGCCTCTCCGGCACCGGCCCCAAAACCGGCGGCCCGAACTATCTGCGCCGCTTTGCGGTCGAGCAGGTCGTCACCATCAACACCGCGGCGGTGGGGGGCAATGCTGGGCTGTTGGCGGCGGATGATGAGTAATGCCAACGGCCGCCGTTAGCGACTCGTCGTTCGTCATTGCGAGCGAAGCGAAGCAATCCAGGAGAGGCGGCACGGCGCCCCAGATTGCTTCGTCGCCGCGCTCCTCGCAATGACGAACTGGAGAGAGATTAAGCACCAACGCTCTTGGTATAATTTCCTTGCATCAGTTTGTCGTAAGCCTTTAACACAATTGTGACTTTATTGCTGTATCTTGGTACGTGATGGCTGATTCGATCACGCGCCTCCACGCCGCCGCGCTGTCCTGCCGCAACGACGATCCGTCGACGTCGCGGACGGCGCGTCTGTTGCGTTCGGGCCGCAGCAAGATGGCCAAGAAGCTCGCCGAAGAGGCGGTCGAGGTCGTCATCGACGCCATGCACGGCGACCGCGACGCCGTGGTGCGGGAAAGCGCCGATCTCCTTTATAACCTCGTCATACTGTGGATCGCCTCCGGCATCCGCCCCGAGGATGTCTGGAAGGAGATGGATCGCCGCGAGCGGCTCCTCGGCATCGCCGAGAAGGTGCCGAAGAAGGTCCCCGACGAAAACGGCCGCCGCAAGATCGTGACGCTCGAGGGCCGCCGCCTGCGCAAGCGGCGCTGAGCCTGCCGCCGTCCGGCCGCGCCTGCGCGGTCGGATGGACAATGATCGCCCCGCCCGCTAAGCAAGCCGCCTCATGCTCCGCCGCCTTTACGATTGGTGCGTCGACGCCGCCGGCAAACCCCATGCGACGTGGGCTTTGGGCGCCGTGTCTTTTGCCGAAAGCTCGTTCTTTCCGGCGCCGCCCGACGTGATGCTGATCCCGATGTCGCTCGCGCGGCCCGACCAGGCCTGGTTCTTCGCCGCGGTCTGCACCGTCGGGTCGGTGCTCGGCGGCCTGTTCGGTTATTTCATCGGCGCGGTGCTCTACGAACTCGATCGGGCTGTGGCTGATCCACCTTTACGGCTATGGCGACAAGGTCGAGGCGTTCCGCGCGGCCTACGCGCAGTACGGCGCGCTGATCATCCTCATCAAGGGGCTCACCCCGATCCCCTATAAGATCGTCACCATCACCTCGGGCTTCGCCGGTTTCAATCTCGGATTGTTCGTCGTTCTCTCGGTGATCACGCGCGGGGCGCGGTTTTTCGTCGAAGCCTTCCTGCTCAACCGCTACGGCGCCCGCGCCCGCGGCATCATCGAGAGGCGGCTCGGATTATGGGCCGCGCTGAGCGCGGCGGTCATCGTGGTTGGCTTTGTCCTCGTCGTGCGGGTATTCTGACCCTCCAGCGTCGAATCGGTGGGCGACGGCGCTGGGTGCGGGTCTCGAGCAGGTTTTCTCGGCTGCAAGTCTCGCATTTGCGCCATCTTGCGTGCGTACGAAGTCGCCTGCGACCTGCCGTGGCGATGGCTATGAGGACAGTTGGCAAGACACAGCGTGTTGGCGGCGCGGCCGTGTGGCTCATCGCCGCCGCGCTGGCGGCTGCCGCGGTGACGGAGGCAGCCGGGCAAAGCCAGCCGCCCGGCGGTTCCCGCTGCCGCGCCGCAGGCCAATTCCGTGCCAGGTCCAGCCGGCGCAGCCGACGCGGCGCCCGCGCCGCCGCAACCGCCCGTGTCCGCCTCGTCGTTTCCGCCGCAGCCGCCGCCGCCGACGGTCAAGCGCGGCTTTTTGAACGATCTTGGCAATTGGTGGGACAATTCGTTTTCGAACCTCGGCACCAGGATCGACGAGGCGCGCGGCAAGTTCGTCGACATCAACAAGAAGTCGAACGACGCCGCCAAGAACGCGGCCATCGCCACGCAGGAGGCGGTCAAGAACGCCGCCGCCACGACCGAGCAAGCGGTCACGAGCGCGGCCACGGCGACCAAGGACGCCGCCACCGCCATCGTGCGGCTGCCGGCGACCACGGTGCTGGAGGCGCACGAGCGCTGCGCGCTGGCGCCGAACGGCGCGCCGGATTGCCAGGCGGCGGCGACCAATGCCTGTCGCGCCAAGGGCTATGCCAAGGGCCAGCCGCTCGATATTCGTTCGTCTCAGATTTGCCCGCCCAAGGTCGTGCTGTCGGGACGGGAGCCGGAGGAAGGCGAGTGCAAGGACGAGACGGTGGTGCTGCGCGCCTTCTGCCAATAGGCGCCGCCCGGCTTTTCGTTTCGCCCCAACCCGCGCCCGCAAGTAACCTCAGCAGACCAAACAACCAGCAATCAAACAATCAGCGAGGAGCACCATTTCCGTCATGATGTCGCAAGCCGACCGCAGCAAGGCCGCCGATATTCTCGTCGCCGCCGAAAAGGGGCGCAAGCAGGCCGTCCAGTTGTCCAAGACCTGGCCGGACATCACCTTCGACGACGCCTACGCGATCTCGACCGAAGTGGCGAACCGCAAGATCGCGGCCGGCGCCAAGCTGATCGGCCACAAGGTCGGCCTGACCTCGAAGGCGATGCAGCGCTCGTCGCAGATCGACGAGCCGGATTACGGCTATCTGCTCGATTATATGATGGTCGCCGACGGCGGCCGCGTGCCGCACGAGAATTATTGCCTGCCGCGGGTCGAGATCGAGCTCGCCTTCGTGCTGGGCAAGCCGCTCAAGGGTCCCGGCGTGCGGCTGCCCGACGTGCTGCGCGCGACCGAATATGTCGTGCCGGCGATCGAGATCGTCGACGCGCGCCTGCAGGACCCGCGCAAGATTTTCGACACCATCTCCGACAACGGCGCCGCCGCCGGCATCGTCATCGGCGGCCGGCCGGTCGGACCGCTGGACGTCGACCTGCGCTGGGTCGGCGGCATCATGTATCGCAACTCCGAGATCGAGGAGACCGGGCTCGCCGCCGGCGTGCTCGGCCATCCCGCGCTCGGCGTCGCCTGGCTCGCCAACAAGCTCGGCGAGCACGGCACCACGCTCGAGCCCGGCCATCTCGTGCTCGCCGGCTCGTTCACGCGCGTGGTGTTCGCCAGGAAGGGCGATACGCTGCACGCCGATTTCGGCGCGCTCGGCGGCATTGCCCTGCAGTTTGTTTGATCGACGGTCTGGTGTCATTCCGGGCGGCCCGTAAGGGCCGAGCCCGGAATCCATAATCCCGGCGCTTGTGGTATGGATTCCGGGCTCGCTCCTGCGGAGCGCCCCGGAATGACAAGTGTTCGGCTTGCATGCGTTTCGCCGCGGCGCGATCATGTCGAGATGGCGGGTCGCCAAGCTGCGGGTCGATCGTGCTCCCATGGCATGCTAAAAATCTGATCCTGGTCGCGGCGGCGCTCGCGCTGTCCGCGAGCGTCCTCTATGCGGCGCTGCCGACCGAACCGGACATCGGCGGTCCGACCTCGCTCGACCGGCCAGCTGCTCGTCGCCGCGCCGGACCAGCACGGCAAAGCGTTCGATCGCACCGTCATTCTCGTCGCGCAGCACAACAAGGAAGGCGCGGTCGGCATCGTCATCAACCGGCCGGGCGACCTCCGGCCGATCGCCGAGGTGTTGGCGCAGACTCGGCGGCGACGCGAAGGGCGTGTCCGGCAGCGTGCGCGTGTTCGCCGGCGGCCCGGTCGATGCGGAAATCGGCTTTGCCGTCCACAGCGCCGAATATCGCCATCCCGAAACCATGGATATCGACGGCCGCGTGGCGATGAGCGGCGCCGCCGAGGTGCTGCGCGACCTCGGGCTCGGCAACGGGCCGCGCAAAAGCCTCATCGCGTTCGGCTATGCCGGCTGGGCGCCGGCGCAGCTCGAGCAGGAACTCGCCAACGGCTTCTGGCTGGTCGTGCCCGAGGACCCGGCGCTGGTGTTCGACGACGACCGGGCGAAGGTCTGGGCCGAGGCCCTGGCGCTGCACAAGACCATGCATTGACCGGCGCGCAGCCGGCTTTAGTCGGCCGGCAGCGGATGTCCGGTATCGAACCCGCCCGGCGGCCGGCCTTGCAGACGCCCGGCCAGCGCAGTCTTGCTGTCCAATTCGGCCTTCGCACGCTGATCGGCGAGCTTGGTCAGACATTTTTCGAATTCCGGCGTCCCCGGCGTCAGCCCGGCCGCACGACATTTGGCATCGTCGGCCACCGCGTTCGATTGCGCGTCGGCCTCGGGCGAATGGCTGGAACAGCCCGCGATGAGCAAAGCCGCCAAGATCAACACCAAACGGGACATGGGACGCCTCACGCTCGAGCCGCGGAAATGCTAGCGGCGCCAGGCATTGCTTTTCAATATCGAAACGGCCGCTGCGGCTGCGGTTGGCGGCCCGCGCCCTTGCGTTGACACCCGGGCGTATCGGCCTACATTAAATGCGTTCCGAGGGGAGTTCCCGGAAGGGAGCTGAGATTTCGCGTAAAGCCCGCGAAAAACCCTTCGAACCTGATCCGGGTCATGCCGGCGAAGGGACAGGAATAGAAGCCTCCCCACAGCCCGTACGTCCCGCGACCGGCGCTATTTAAGCTTTACGCGCGAGCGCGATTGCGATCGCGGCGGAACCCCGGAAGGCGCGTCATGGACCGTCTGGCAGACAAGAGCGAGCGTCGCTTCGCGCCGGAGGTGCTGATCGCCCGGCTGGTCGGCCCGATCTTCATCGCCATCGCCGCCGGCATCCTGCTCAACGCCCGGTTCTATGTCGGCGCCATCGTCGAGGCGGTGCACTCACCGACGCTGGTCTACATGTCCGGTATAGCCGCGCTGCTCGCCGGCCTCGCCATTCTCAACGCCTATGCGGCATGGACTGCCGACTGGCGCGTCGTCGTCACCGTCGTCGGCTGGATCCTGGTGATCGCCGGCATCGTGCGCATCGTCATTCCGCAGCTGGTGACCACGCTCGCGACCACGATCTATTCCGGGCCGACGGCGTTGTCGATCACCGCCGTCATCGTGCTGATCGTCGGCGGCTTTCTGACGTTCAAGGGTTACCGCGAGTAACCGGCAGCGCGCGCGAACAAAATTTTGACCTGAGGAGTGCCCCCAATGAACAAACATCTCGCCGAATCCGATCTCGCCACGCCCAAGGTCACGACCGGCCCGATCGCCGGCTCGCGCAAGATTTATGCAGCGCCCGACGCCGCGCCCGATCTGCAGGTGCCGCTGCGCGAGATCGCGCTCGATCCGTCGTCCGGCGAGCCGCCGCTGCCGGTCTACGACCCGTCCGGCCCCTACACCGATCCCGCGGCCACGCTCGATCTCGAAAAGGGCCTGCCGCGCGCGCGGATCGAATGGGTGAAGGAGCGCGGCGGCGTCGAGGCGTATCAGGGCCGGGCGATCAAGCCGGTCGACAACGGCAACGTCTCCGGCAAGCACCTCGCCCGCAATTTCCCCAATACGCCGCAGCCTTATCGCGCCCTCGACGGCAAGCCGGTAACCCAGCTCGAATGGGCGCGTTTAGGCGTCATCACCAAGGAGATGATCTACATCGCCGAGCGCGAGAATCTCGGCCGCAAGAAGATGCTCGACGTCGCCCAGGAAGCCCATGACGACGGCGAAAGTTTCGGCGCCTCCGTGCCGCTCTTCGTCACGCCGGAATTCGTGCGCGACGAAGTCGCGCGCGGCCGCGCCATCATCCCTTCGAACATCAACCACGCCGAACTCGAGCCGATGATCATCGGCCGCAACTTTCTCACCAAAATAAATGCCAATATCGGCAACTCCGCCGTCACCTCGTCGGTCGAGGAGGAAGTGGAAAAGATGGTGTGGGCGATCCGCTGGGGCGCCGACACGGTGATGGACCTCTCGACCGGGCGCAACATCCACAACACCCGCGAATGGATCATCCGCAATGCGCCGGTACCCATTGGAACAGTGCCGATCTATCAGGCGCTTGGAGAAGGTCGACGGCGACCCCGTCAAACTCGACTGGGAGGTCTACAAGGACACGCTGATCGAGCAGTGCGAGCAGGGCGTCGACTATTTCACCATCCACGCCGGCGTGCGGCTCGCTTACGTGCCGCTCACCGCCAACCGCGTCACCGGCATCGTCTCGCGCGGCGGCTCGATCATGGCCAAGTGGTGCCTGGCGCACCACAAGGAGAGTTTCCTCTACGAGCGCTTCGACGAAATCTGCGACCTGATGCGCAAATACGATGTGAGCTTCTCGCTCGGCGACGGCCTGCGCCCCGGCTCGATCCGCGACGCCAACGACCGCGCCCAGTTCGCCGAACTGGAAACGCTCGGCGAACTCACCAAGGTCGCCTGGAAGAAGGGCTGCCAGGTGATGATCGAAGGCCCCGGCCACGTGCCGCTGCACAAGATCAAAATCAACGTCGACAAGCAGCTCAAGGAGTGCGGCGAGGCGCCGTTCTATACGCTGGGTCCGCTCGTCACCGACATCGCGCCGGCCTACGACCACATCACCTCGGCGATCGGCGCCGCCATGATCGGCTGGTTCGGCACCGCCATGCTCTGTTACGTGACGCCGAAGGAGCATCTCGGCCTCCCCGACCGCAACGACGTGAAAGACGGCGTCATCGCCTACAAGATCGCCGCCCACGCCGCCGACCTCGCCAAGGGCCACCCGGCCGCGCAACTGCGCGACGACGCCCTCTCGCGCGCCCGCTTCGACTTCCGCTGGCAGGACCAGTTCAACCTCTCGCTCGACCCCGACACCGCGCGCGACTACCACGACGAAACGCTGCCCAAGGAAGCCCACAAGGTCGCGCACTTCTGCTCCATGTGCGGGCCGAAATTCTGCTCGATGAAGATCACGCAGGATGTGCGGGATTATGCGGCGACGCTGAATGATCCGGACAAGCGGGCGGTGGCGGGCGGCGGCGCTGACGGCCGAGGAGGGCATGGCGGAGATGTCGAAGAAGTTTATCGACATGGGGGCGCAGGTTTATGTCGAGGCGGAGAAGGTGAAGGAGAGCAACAAGGCGCTCTGAGTTGTCATCCTGAGGCCTCGAAGGAACTTCCCTCCTGCTGGCGCGAGAGGTCGCCGCGCCGGAGGTACGGCGAGTGAGGAAAAGCGGGGCAGTCTGTGATCCGTTACGACGAACACGCCGAGTTCCAGCTCGCCCGCCGCGCCATTGCCAAGGAGTGGATCGAGGCGACGCTTCGTGACCCTGACGAAACCGAGACCAGGGGTAACCGGCGATCTTTTCTGAAGTGCCTACCCAGCCGGCATGTTATGCTGCGCGTTGTCACGGCGCGTGATGATCCGGAATACGTGATCACCGTCTATTTCGACAGGACCAAACCATGCGAGTAAGAGTCGATCATGCGGCCGATGCGGTCTACCTCAACCTGACCGATCGGCCCATCAAAGACAGCGCCGAAGTGGCCGATGGCATTGTTGTCGACTACGACAACGAAGGCCGCATCGTCGGCATTGAAATCCTCGACGCCTCGAAGCGAACCGACGATCCGGAAGCGCTCAAGCAGTTCAGTCTCGAAATGCCGACTGTGGGGTAGATAGACCCCTCGCCCCTTGCGGGAGAGGTCGCCGCGCCTCCGGCGCGGCGGGTGAGGGCCGACACGGAGAATGCACAGTCGAGCAATCCGGCTCAAGGGTAACACATGGCGAACGTTCGGGACCGCATCACCGTCGATGCAAACACCTGCGGCGGCCGCCCGTGCATCCGCGGATTGCGTGTGCGCGTGAAGGACATTCTCGACATGTTGGCCGGCGGCTCGTCACGGGCCGACATCCTGCGCGATTATCCGTATCTGGAAGATAACGATATCACGGCGGCGCTCGAATTCGCGGCAAAGCGTTCGAAGCGAGCGTAGCCCGTAGGATGGATTAACCCTTTGCGAAACCGATCATTTTCCCCTCCGCTGCATGATGGGTTTCGCTGCGCTCAACCCATCCTCCGTGCTGAAACTGGCTTAGTTTGTCGCTTAATGCGTTACCTGCTCAGGGAATTGGCTTAGATGATCTTGCCGCTTCTCGACGTGAAAAAGCGCAGCACACGGGTTCCTTTGCAGCGCCTGCGAGCGACAGTAGCCATGTCCACCGCTCTACTACGCCAGGAGGCGAGTTTGAGTTTTGGATCGTGTCCCTTAGCGTGGTGTAGCTCAGCGCGGGCCGGGCGATCGGCGGCGGGTGCCGGATCGGTCAGTCTGCCAGCGTCGGCAGATTGGCGACGGGATCATCGCTCAAGGGGGCGATGGTTTCCAGCGTCATGTAGCGGGCGCGCTGGACCGCCCACTCGTCGTTTTGTTCGAGCAGGATGGCGCCGACGAGGCGGACGATCGCTTCTTCGTTGGGGAAGATGCCGACGACTTCGGTGCGGCGTTTGATCTCGCCGTTGACGCGCTCGAGCGGATTGATCGAGTGCAGCTTGGCGCGATGTGCCGCCGGGAAGCTCATGTAGGCGAGGACGTCGGTTTCGGCGTCATCCATGAAGCCGGCGAGCTTGGGCAACTTGGGCCGCAGCTGATCGGCGACGCGGCGCCATTGCGCTCGCGCCGCTTCGGCGTCGTCCTGCGCGAATGCGGTGGCGATGAACGCGGAGACAACGCGGCGGCCCTGGCGGCCGGCATGGGCCAAGACGTTGCGCATGAAGTGGACGCGGCAGCGCTGCCATGTGGCGTGCAACAATTTGCTGACCGCGGCCTTGATGCCCTCGTGCGCATCGGAGATCACCAGCTTGACGCCGCGCAGGCCGCGCCGGGCGAGCTTGCGCAGGAATGCAGTCCAGAACGGTTTGGCCTCCGAGGGGCCGACATCCATGCCGAGAATCTCGCGGCGGCCGTCGGCATTGACGCCGACCGCGACGATCACCGCGACCGAGACGATGCGGCCCTGGCTGCGCACCTTCACGTAGGTAGCGTCGATCCACAGATAGGGCCAGTCGCCCTCGATCGAGCGATTGAGGAAAGCCTTCACGCGGTCATCGATCTCTTCGCACAGCCGGCTGACCTGGCTCTTGGAGATGCCGCTCATGCCCATGGCCTTGACCAGATCGTCGACCGAGCGGGTGGAAACGCCCTGCACATAGGCCTCCTGGATCACCGCGGTGAGCGCCTTCTCCGCCATCCGGCGCGGCTCCAGGAAGCCGGGAAAGTAGCTGCCCTTGCGCAGCTTGGGGATGCGCAGCTCGACGGTGCCGGCGCGGGTCTCCCAGCTGCGGTCGCGGTAGCCGTTGCGTTGCGCCAGGCGCTCCGCGCTCTTCTCGCCATAGCCGGCGCCGGTCAGCGCGCCGACTTCCAGCTCCATCAGCCGCTCGGCGGCAAAGCCGATCATGTCGCGCAACAAATCCGCGTCCGGGGTCTTCTCCACGAGCGCGCGCAGGTTCATCATCTCGTCGGTCATCGGTGGCTCCTCGAATCAGGTTGATGGTTGCAACCCAACCTTACCGGCGAATCGCCGATGACCACCGCGAAGCCGCCCGCCCGCTACGGCGCTATGGGGCGCGCGTGCGGGCGGCTTCGCCACCGCCGAGCTACACCACTACGGGGGACGTGACCGAGTTTTGTCAAACGGGAACAATGGACGGAAGAGCAGATCGTAAGTCTGCCCTCCGGTGAGCACGACTATTTTGAGCGAAAAAGCGGACAACTGTTCGACCCGCCTATTGATAGTAACAACCTCTATAACGTGCTCGCGAAGGAGGTCTGCGCCTTTGCAAACTCAGGTGGCGGACATCTGATCTTGGGGGTCCGGGACGATGGTATAATAGATGGCGTTCCCCCCATCTTTTCGGGAAAGACCTCAACCCGCGAATGGCAGAGCAAAAGCTTCCTGATTTACTAGACTATAGGCTTACAGATCTTCGTGTACATGCGGTCTCGCCAACCACTCAATCAGTCGTTCCGTTGGGACGAGAGATAATAGTTGTAGATATTGGAGACAGCGCGTTGGCCCCCCATCAAAGCCGCAGACATACACAATACTTCTATAGGTCTGGAAGTCACTCAATACCGGCCCCGCATTTCTATTTAGAACTTTTGCGCCAGCGGCTCACAAACGCATCATTGGATTTTAAGTTGTTAAGTGCGAAACCGGAACACGCGTGGCTGCACGAAGGAACTGTTATTTTACGTATAGACGCTGATTTTTTGATTGAAAATACCGGACGGGTCGCCGCATACAAATGGTCATTGGTCCAACAACATTTAAACAACGTCCCAGATGACCGAAGTAATGATTATTTGTTTGGGGCTATTCCAGGCTCCCCTGGAGGGATGTCTTCGATACGGGTTGATGATACGATCCTGCCCAGTGGCTCGCTACTTGAGACGAAAACCTTTGGCGTGAGATTGCGGCCAGCAGCCAACAATGAACAGGAGTTTAGAGCCGATCTTGTAAAGATGTTCGGCGCAATGTTGCTAACGCTACGACTGGCGACCGAAACCTCGCCGGGTGAGAGCAAGAGCGTAGATGTAGGGGCCGTTTTCCCAACGGAAGAAGCTTTGGAGCTGCTTAGAAACAAGACGCTGGTTTCTGCGTAAATGGACAGCGCGTAGGAGGGGTTGAACGCGGGGAATTACGGTGATGGGGTGGACGGCGCCCCCACCGGCATCGATGTGCCAAGATGGTCGTTGTCACAACCCATCTGAGGGAGGCCGTCCATGGTCAAGTCTATCAGGAATCTGGCATCTGTAACGGTCGTCGGGCTGGATATAGCCAAGAATGTTTTTCAGGTTCATGGCATCGACGCCGCGGGCGCCTGTGTCGTCGCCAAGGCGGTTCGGCGCGGGCAGTTGCTGAACTTCTTTTCGTCGTTGCCGTCGTGCCTGGTCGGGATCGAGGCCTGCGGTTCGGCGCATCATTGGGCGCGGTCGCTGATCGCGCTAGGCCATCGGGTCAAGCTGATGCCGCCGGCCTATGTGAAGCCTTACGTTCGGCGCAATAAGAACGACGCGGTCGACGCGGCGGCGATCTGCGAGGCGGTGGGGCGACCGAACATGCGCTTTGTGCCGGTGCGCAGCATCGAGAACCAAGCGCAACTGATGCGCCACCGCACGCGCGAACTGCTGGTGGGCAATCGCACGCGGATGCTCAACGCCTTGCGCAGCCATCTGGCGGAGATCGGCGTCGTCGCGGCGCAGGGAGTTCAACACGCCTATGCGCTCAAGCGCCTCCTCGCCGACGGCGTCGACGAGAACGGCGAGATCGTCGTCGCCGATTGCGTGCGCCAGGCCCTGGCGCCGCTCCTACAGCAGATCGACGCGATCGATGCCGAAATCGCGGCGATCGACGAAGCGATCAAGAGGCAGGTGGCGGCAGACGAGACGGCGCGGCGGCTGATGACCATTCCCGGTATCGGGCCGCTCACGGCCTCGGCGATCGTCGCCACCGTGCCGGAGACGAGCGCTTTCGCATCCGGCCGAGAGTTCGCGGCGTTCCTCGGCCTGACGCCGCGCCAGAACGCGAGCGGCGGCAAGGAGCGGCTTGGGCGGATTACCAAGATGGGCGACCGCTACGTGCGCAAGCTCCTGGTGGTGGGGGCCTGTGCGACACTAAGCCATCGCAAGGGACATCACGACGCGATGCGCGTCTGGGCCGATCGTTTGCTGGCGCGCAAGGCCGTCAAATACAAGTTCAAGCTCACCGCCGTCGCACTGGCCAACAAAGTCGCACGCATTGTCTTTGCGCTGCTCACGCAAGGTGGCGAATACAACGAGCTGCCCGCCCCAGGCTGAGGCCGCCAAAACGCCTGCAAGAGGTTTGGCGAGGGAATACCGCCGCGAGGCGAGACGCATTCGAGGGTGACCACGGGGTGATGGAACGAACGGAAAAGGCTCGGAAGCCTGCTGCACTGTCAGCGTCGGATTGAACGCGATACGGTGATTGAGGCAAAGAGCCAAGCGGACCAAACATCAGGGCCAGCGGGTCTCAACCCCGCGCAAACAGGCCGAAGACATGACCGCACCCGAGTTGTTCGCAGAGCTTCTAAGAAACCCTTGACAAGGGGCGCCGTCCAGACATGACAGTGCACTTAATATGCCGCGATCAGCCTCGCCGCGTCGTCCCCGGATTACGCTGCGCTCCATCCGGGCTACTGGCTGTTGCGAACTGCCCCAGTCGTATACCGTGAAACGTCCGGCCGATCGGCCACGGCGGTTTTGGAGGCGGCGCGATGTATCTCTCGAATGAAAGTCTGCTGGTGATTTTGCTGGTCGGCCTCGTTGCCGGCTGGCTGGCCGGCCAAATCGTGCGCGGGGGCGGATTTCGGGCTCATCGGCGATCTGCTCGTCGGCATTGTCGGCGCTTTCATCGGCGACTGGCTGCTGCCGCAAATCGGCATTCATCTCGGGACCGGAATCATCGCGGCGATCATCAACGCCACCATCGGCGCGGTCCTGCTCCTGCTGGTGCTTCGGCTTGTGCAAAGCGGCAGCCGCTTCGGCGGCGGTTGGGGCCGGCGCCGGTGGTGGTAGGGCGTAGCAAGCCTCGCCCGGATGAGCGAAACGCCGCCGCCGCTTACTTCAACGACAACGCCAGTCCGCTCAAATCCAGGCTGACGATCAGGCCGTTTTGTTCGCCGGCGAGCGTCAGCACGGCGCCGCTCTGGTTGGTGAGGACGACGGCCTGCGCGCCCTTCAGGACGGCGGCGCCGGCGCCGCCCTGGGCGTAGACGCCGGCGACGTCGGAGGCGCGGTGGATATTGCTGACGGTGCCGTGGAAGTGGGTCTCCGAGGCGCCGAACGTGAAGCCGTAGCTCAAGCCCCCGATCGCCAGCGGATAGTTGTGGCCCTGGAACGTCAGCACGCCGCTGCCGGCCGAGCCGCCGAAGACGAACCCGGCCTTGAAGATGCGAAGTCTGATCGTGCCGCTGTCAGCGTGCGCGACCGACGCCGCGCCGATGCAGCGCCGCGAGGGCGATGAGGCCGGCTCTGAATCCCGACAAGACTTGCATCGTGGGTTCTCCGTTACATCAAAGGCGCCATGGCGCAGTGGGCGATTCGGAACTTTACCTCCGCGCTATGATGCGCGGTATGCCCTCGCCGTCCGGTTTGTCACCCCCATCGCGCCGTGCTACGCGCAACGCGCTTTTTGGAGCCCAGCCCCGCATGCCCGACGCCCTCGAACTTCTCACCACGCGCCGTTCCGTCAAGGAACTCGGCGGCCCCGGTCCGTCCGCGGCCGAGATCGACACGCTCCTCACCGTCGCCTCGCGGGTGCCGGATCACGGCAAGCTCGCGCCGTGGCGCTTCATCGTGTTCGAAGGCGAGGCGCGGCGGGCGGCCGGCGCGGCGATCGCCGCGGCTTTTCGCGCCAAATATCCGGACGCCAAGGCCGAGCATGTCGAGGCCGAACGCGCGCGGCTCATGCGTGCGCCGCTCGTCATCGCCGTGGTCAGCCGCGCCGGCCCGAACGCGAAAATTCCGGAATGGGAGCAGGTGCTCTCGGCCGGCGCCGCCGCCATGAGCCTCGTTCTTGCTGCGCACGCGCTCGGCTACGCGGCCAACTGGATTACCGAATGGTACGCCTACGATCGTGCCGTGCTCGATGCGTTCGGCCTTGCGCCGCACGAGCGCATCGCCGGCTTCGTTCATATCGGCACGCCGCCCGCTCCGCCCGAGGACCGGCCGCGTCCGCCGCTCGACGAGATTGCTACGCGGTTTTCAGCGTGAGCGCGCGGCGCGCGGTTGGATGGGTTGCGCCGTCATCACCTGAAAGCGTGACGTGTTGCGGTATTTATACGTAGACGCAGGTAGATCGTTTCTTAAGGCGTCGCCGTCACGCTCCCGGGCAGCTCTGCCGAGAACCCACATGTATCAAATCGTCCGTGCAAGTGGCGCAACACGGGAGTCCTCGTGCCGGCGTCCGGTTCCTCGCGCTGCCGCTCCGTTGGAGTAGAACATTGCCAGCTTACGAACGAAATACGGCATATTTGTTCGGCTCGCGAAAGTCGAGCCGCCGCGGCCGCGTGCCGCGTCGAAAGCTCGGCGTGAAAGCCTGGATTTGCTTGGATGGTGGCTTTGCGACGCGGCCGTGCACCGTCATCGATCTCTCCGAGACCGGCGTGCAAATCGCCGTCGAGGCCGCCGAAATCCGTGCCGAACAATTTCGTGTTGTTGATGTCGCAAGACGCCAGAACCGGCCGGCGTGCCCGTGTCAAATGGCGCCGCGGATCGAAGATCGGCGCCGAATTTCTGTAGATTGGCGCTCTTTGCCGTGGGCCTGTTCAGCCTCATCGGCCCACCCCCTCCGCCGCGCCGAAGGGGACGACCGTCGCAGCGTCACGGTCGGTGATAGCCCGCGAGCCGAGAGTCCTCGACATCAGGCAGGTTCACCACGATGTTCTCCGGTGTGCGGCAGGCGAGCCACCATAGTTCTTCCGCCGTGCTCATGTTGGCTTCGAGGTGCGGCAGGAACGGCGGCACGTACATGAAATCGCCCGCCGCCATGTCGACGTATTCCTGAAAGTCCTTGCCGAAATAGATACGGGCGCGGCCGGACATGAGATAGGCGCCCGTTTCGGCCTCGCCATGATGATGCGGAAGAGAACGAAAGCCAGGCGCGTTGCTGGCCTTGCCGAACCAGAGTCTCGTCGCGGGTGTATGCTGCGGTCCTACTCCCGTCATCAGCGCCAGGCCGCCCGATTGCGCGGTGTTGCCGTGTTCCTGGCCTTTCCTGGTGATCAACGGCCGGTCGTTCGTCGCCATGTGCAAATCTCCTGCGCCGGTCCTCCGAGTCATGACCGGCTTCTCGCATGGAATTTTGCTGCGGCGGAACGGCGTTAGCAAGCGCCCTGGGTCGAGCGCCGGGCAAAAACCCTCATTCATCGTCGCCGCGGCGCGAGTTCCATCCGCTACCGGCTGTCCTCGTACTTGCGTTCCAGCATCTCGCCGAGCGCGGTGTAGAAGAAGCCGTTGAGACGCCCGACCGGCTGCAGCTTGCGCATGTCGACGTATTTGCCGGTCATGCAGGCCGGGTCGACGTGCATCAGACACCACTTCGCCGATCACCAGCGTGTGCCGCGATTGGCCGAGCTCGATCGCCTGGTGGAGCTTGCATTCGAAATGGATCGGCACTTCGCCGACGCGCGGCGGCTTGACCTTGACGCTCGCGATCGGCGTGAGGCCGGCGGCGGCGAATTCCGAACAGTCTTCCGGAAAGCCGTTGCCGGTCGTGACCATCTGTTCGAACACCGCGCGGGTGACGACGTTGAAGCAGAATTCGCCGGTCGCGCGGATGTTCTCGAGCGTGTCCTTCTCGCCGCCGTCGGCGCGCCGCCCGATCGTCAGCGAGATCATCGGCGGGGCGACGGCAACGACGGTGAAAAACGAGAACGGCGCCAGATTGGCGACGCCGTTCGGGCTCAGCGTCGAGGCCCAGCCGATCGGCCGCGGCACCACGGCGCCGGTCAGCAGCCGATAAATCTCCGCCTCGCCGGCGCCGGCGGGATCGATCTCGAGGTATGGGGGCATGGGGACTTTCTCGAGGGAACAATGCGAACCTAGCCCGGATTGCGCGGCGGCGAAATCCGCGGATCGACCGAGGTCCGGTGCCGGCAAGGGCGCCGCTACGGACCGGGCCGCGGCGGCGGTCGATCCAAATCCCCCGCGAGGAAGCGGCCGACGGCGTGGAGGGCGCCGTATTGGTCGAGGTCTTCGTGGCTGCCGTCGAGAAAACGCACGATGTGCTTGGGCGCTTTGGTGAGGTCGAACAATTGTTCGCCCATGGCGTAGGGAACGATGCTGTCGCGCACGCCGTGCAGGATCAATACCGGCGCGGTGACTTTGGCGATGCGTTCGTCGGAGCGGTACTGATCCTTCATCAGAAGCCGCACCGGCATGTACCAATAACGGATGGCGGCGATCGCGGCGGTCGAGGTGAACGGGGCTTCCAGGATCAGGCGGCCGACCGGCTTCTCCGCCGCGAGCGCGACCGCGACGCCGGAGCCGAGCGATTCGCCCCACACCACGATCTGCTGCACCGGATAGCGCGCGGCGGCGAAGGCGTAGGCTGCTTGCGCGTCGGCGATGAGGCCCGCTTCGGTCGGTTGGCCGGGAAGGCCGCCGAAGCCGCGATACTCGAGCGCGACGAGGCCGATGCCGTCGCTGATGAGCTTGCGGAAGCGCGCGGCGCGGTAGCGCAGCGCGCCGCCATTGCCGTGGAAATAGAGGATCACCGGTTTGTTTTCGCCCGGCGCGACGTGCCAGACCAGGCTTTGCACGCCGTCGGCGGCGGTGAGCGCGATCTCCTCGGCCTGCGGCAAGCCGGCCTGCGCCGGCGCGGTGTGCACCGTCTCGGGGAAATACATCAGGGAACGCTGCGTGACGTACAGCACGATCGCAGTGCCGACATAGAGAAGGAGCGCGACGGCGGCGAGCCATTTGCAGGCCGTGACCGCGTGAGGAAGCCAAAGCGCGCGCCGGCGCCACGCGCGCGCGGCGAGATCGCGCAGCGCCAGCCCAGCGGCTGCGATCGACGCCGCCGCGCCGGCCGCGAGAATCTTCGCATGCTTACGCGTGTCAGCTCCGCTGCGAACTGAAAGAGACCGCACGGTCAAAATCTCCGGCGCTGCGATGGTCGGCCGCGCATGGCTATCTGCATCATAAGTCGCAGCCGCGTGTCCAACAGCAAACCGGCCGGCTTTTGGCAAGCCGGCCGGTCCGCATTCAGCATGTCATCGCGCAGCATAGCGTCGCGCTTTGGCGCGCGATCAAGGACAGACTTGAAAGGTCCGCCACTGATAGCCGTAACCCTCGACCCAAACCTTGCGGTGGCCCCAATGGCAGCCGGGGCTCAACTGGGCATAGGCCGCCGGCGGCGGATAGTAGGCGCCCGGAGGGGGCGGGTAATAGCCGGGCGGGGGCGGCGGATAATAGCCGGGCGGCGGCGGGGGCGGCGGGCTGTTGGCGATGGCGCTGCCGACGATCGCGCCGGCGGCGACGCCGCCGAGAATTCCCGCGCCGATGACGCAGCCGAAACAGCCGGCGTTGGCGGCACTCGGAGTGGCCAAACTGGCAAGGCCAACGCCCGCAGCGCCGACCAGCGCGATGAGCGACTTGTGCATGTGTTCTCCTCGAGCGATCGGTCGGGCACCGATCAAGACCGTGATGAAACGGAAGTCCCCGTCAACCCCGTTACCCTGCAGCTCGGCTGTCAGCCATGCGCTGCATATTTGGCGGAAGTTAGGTATCGAAACAGCGCCGCGATGGCGCCGCCGTCATGTCGCCGATATCTCAGCCTCCGGCAGGGAGGCCGAGATATTTTTTGGCTACGCAGTGCGGATTACGGATGACGACGCGGTATGGATTACGCAATCCAGATGACGCGTTGCGGGATGTTGCAGGATGATGCGTCGCTGTTCTCAGTAACAGCCGCGCACCCAGGCGTAGCCGTTCCACACCCGGCGGCAACCGGGTCCATAAGCGGGTCCATAACCAGGTCCATAATAGCCAGGGGCGCCATAATACCCGTAGTACGGACGGGGCCCGTAGCCGTAATAATAGGGACCGGCCGCCAACGCGCCACCGATCAGCGCACCGGCGACGAACGGACCGGGGCCCCAGCCCCAGCCGCCCCGCCACCCGTAGCCGTAGCCCCAGCGCGCGTCGGCGCTGGAGGAGGTCGCAATCGCCGCGGCCCCAAGGGCCGCTACTGCGATGAGAGTAGTCAGGACTTTCTTCATGGCATCACCTCGATCGGTACTATTTCTCAACGTCTCTCATCGCCCCCGGTGCCCTAAGTTCCCATTTTTTCGTGAACCTGGACTGAACGATCATGCCTGAATCCGGCCATCATTCGGCGCGGGACGACGATCTCCAGCTTAATTCCGCAATGTCTCCAAATTCCGCGACGTCGCTGACCTACGCCATCGGCGACATCCACGGCTCGCTGGCAAAGCTGCGCCGCCTGGTGACGAGCTGTACGGAGCACGCCGCGGGCCGGCCGGCGCGGTTCGTGTTTCTCGGCGACTATATCGACCGCGGGCCGGAGAGCGCCGGCGTCGTCGACTATCTGATCGCGCTGCAAGCGCGGCTGCCGGGCGGCGTCGTCGCGCTCAAGGGCAACCACGAGGCAATCGCGGTCGAGGTGTTCGACGGCACGGCGCCGGAAGATTTCTGGCTGTCGCAAGGGGGCGAGGAGACGCTGGCGAGTTACGGCGTCGCCGCGCCACAAGATCTTGCCGCGCACGCATATCGATTGGATGCGGGCGCTGCCGCTGCGCTACGACGACGGCAGCCGGTTTTTCGTCCATGCCGGCATCGATCCGGAGCGGCCGCTCGCGCAGCAGAACGAGCGCGATCTGATTTGGATCCGCGAGCCGTTCCTGTCGGATCGCCGCGACCATGGGCGGCTGATCGTGCACGGGCACACGCCGGTCGCGGCGCGCACGCCCGACTTGCGCGGCAACCGGCTCAATGTCGACACCGGGGCGGTCTATGGCGGCCCGTTGACGGCGGCGGCTTTTGCCGGCGGGCAGGCGGCGCCGATCGCGTTCCTGCAGGCCGGCTGAGCCCCGCGGCGTGCGGCATGTTCCGCGGCAATATGTCGCAGGCACGGCGTCGGCACGGTCGTGACCACTCCGGGACTGAAGGGCCGGCGCGTAAAGGGTAATCTTGCACCGATTCGCGCGGGATACGGGCCGATGGAGAGCCGATGAAGAAGGCGGGCAGGTCGCAAGCCGATGCGTTGGCGTTACAACCGCCGCGCCGCAAGGCGCTGCGCGGAGCGGCCAGCCAAGGCATCGACCCGGACGAGCGCAAGCCCGCAAAAGCGCCGGCGCGCGCCGCGGCGATGCAACTTGCGGCGGAAGTCGATCGCCTGGCCGCGGAGCTCGAGGCCTCGCGCGCCCGCATCGCCGACCTTGAGGCCAAGATCGATATCGATCCGCTGACGGAAACGCTCAACCGGCGCGGCTTCGAGCGCGAACTCAAGCGCTCGCTCGCCTACCTCAAGCGCTACGGCGTGCGCGCCGCGCTCGTCTATATCGACCTCGACGAGTTCAAGCCCGTCAATGACCGCCATGGTCACGCCGCCGGCGATGCCGTGCTCAAGGCCATCGCCGTGGCGCTGTCGCGTCAGGTGCGGGCGTCGGACGTGGTCGCGCGCATCGGCGGCGACGAGTTCGTCGCGCTGTTGTGGAACGTCGAGGACGTGGACGCCGCCGCCAAGGCAGCCGCGCTGGAGGCCGCGGTCTATGCAACCCCGGTGCGGTGGGGCGCCTCGACGCTCGTCGTCGGCGCATCGGCCGGCATGACCATGATCGGCCCGCTCGACAAGCCGCCCGAAGCGATCGCGCGCGCCGACGCGGCGATGTACGCGCGCAAGGCCGCGCGGCGGGCGCGGCTTCACGGCCATGCATCGAGCCACCCGGCCGACGCCGCCGGTACGGGATGACTCTTCCGCTGTCGGCAGCTCTATCTGGGCGTGCATAAACCATGCCCTCTCCCGCAAGCGGGCGAGGGCACGACGAGCGGCGCAGCGTTTGTCGTGGCGCCGTGGGACTAAGCGATGATGTCCGGCGTCAGCTGGTCTTCGATGAAGGTAATCTTGTCACGTAGCTGCAGCTTGCGTTTTTTCAGGCGCTGCACCTGGATGATGTCGGCGCCCGGCGATTCCTGCAGCGCCGCGATCGCGGCGTCGAGGTCGCGGTGCTCCTGATGCAAACGCGAAAGTTGCGCGCGAAGCTCGCTTTCGTCCTCTGGGGTCATTGCCGCCTGGATCGTGCCGCGAGGGTCGCGCGCCGTGGGTGTTGCCGAAGTGGGATCTTGGCTCGATTCGGGACCGGTTCCATGGCCCCTTTCAGAAGCTGGCTTCGGACCGGTAAGTTACTATGGATTATCGCTTTTCAGCCAACGTCCGACAAGAGCGAAGCGGCGCGGTGCACAGCGGGGATTTTCGCCGCGCGACAAAGGGCGTATGCTCCGCGACGGTCATCTTGGTGTAGCATTCCGCACGGGGTAACCCAGACGCAAGGAGGCATGCCACATGGCGATCGAATCGCATCTTGCGGAACTCGAACGACGCCACCAGGCGCTCGAAACTGAAATCTCAGAAGCACTCACCCACCCCTCGACCGACGGCCTCACCATCGCGGAGCTCAAACGGCGCAAATTGCTCGTCAAGGACGAGATCACGCGCATCAGGCAGGACTTCGTCCTGCATTAGCCGATAAAAGCCGATTTTTTTGATTAGTTCGTCCCCGTGAAAGCGGGGCGAGAGATTTTTTCACCTCTCCCCGCGTGCGGGGAGAGGTCGACCGAGCGAAGCGAGGGAGGGTGAGGGGGCCTCTCCGCGAGTTGAGCCGAGAAGAGGTGTTCCTCGCGCAGTCGTTTCAGGCGTCGGCCGTTGCTTCGCTTGAAGTTCTAAGTTCAAGCTTATTTATTTTGTTGATGAGGCTCGGACTCGCGGAGACGCCCCCTCACCCCGACCCTCTCCCCGCAAGCGGGGCGAGGGAGTTAGACGCTCTTCGCCAAATCCCGCAGCTTGAACTTCTGCAGCTTCCCGGTCGAGGTCTTCGGGATTTCCGCGAACACGATGTGGCGGGGGCATTTGTAGGCGGCGAGGTGGGTGCGGCACCAGGCGATCAGCTCTTCCGCCGTCGCGGTCGCGCCGGGCTTCAATTCGACGAAGGCGCACGGCGTCTCGCCCCATTTCTCGTCGGGCTTGGCGACCACGGCGACCGCGGCGACCGCGGGGTGCTTGTAGAGCGCGTCCTCGACCTCGATCGAGGAAATATTCTCGCCGCCGGAAATGATGATGTCCTTGGAGCGGTCCTTGAGCTGAATGTAGCCGTCGGGATGCACGACGCCGAGGTCGCCGGAATGAAACCAGCCGCCGGCGAACGCCGCCGCGGTCGCGTGTTTGTTTTTCAGGTAGCCCTTCATCACCACATTGCCGCGGAACATCACCTCGCCGAGCGTCTCGCCGTCGCGCGGCACCGGCTGCATCGAATGCGGATCGAGCACGTCGAGCGCTTCAAGACCGGATAGCGCACGCCCTGGCGCGCCTTTCTGGTCGCCTGCTCGGCGGCGGGCAGCGCGTCCCAGGCGCCGTGCCAATCATTGATGCTGGCCGGGCCGTAGGTCTCGGTGAGGCCGTAGACGTGGGTGACGTTGAAGCCGGCGGACTTCATCGCCGCCAGCACGGATTCCGGCGGCGGCGCGGCGGCGGTGACGAACTCGACGCCGTGCGGCAGCGGCTTGCGCTCGTCGGCCGGTGCATTGAGCAGCGTCGACATCACGATCGGCGCGCCGCACAGATGCGTGACCTTGTGGATCGCGATGGCGTCGAAGATCGGCGCGGCGCGCACCGCGCGCAGGCAGACATGGGTGCCGGCGACGACGGACAGCGTCCAGGTGAAGCACCAGCCGTTGCAATGAAACATCGGCAGCGTCCACAGATAGACCGGATGCCTGCCCATGCCGCAGGTGACGACGTTGGCGAGCGCCAACAGATAAGCGCCGCGATGGTGATAGACGACGCCCTTGGGATCGCCGGTGGTGCCCGAGGTGTAGTTGAGCGAAATGGCGTCCCATTCGTCCTGCGGCATCAGCCAGTCGAATTCGGGATCGCCCTCGCGCAGAAACTCCTCGTACTCCAGTTCGCCGAGCCGCTCGCCGGGCGCCGGTGAATTCCGCGTCGTCATAGTCGATCACCAGCGGCTTGGCTTTGCAGCGCGTCAGCGCGTCCTTCACCACCTTGGAGAATTCGCGGTCGGTGATCAGCACCTTGGCTTCGCCGTGATCGAGGGTGAAGGCGATGATGGCCGCGTCCATCCGCGTGTTGATGGTATTGAGCACCGCGCCGGCCATGGCGACGCCGTAGTGCGCTTCCAGCATCGGCGGCGTATTGGCGAGGACGACGGCGACGGTATCGCCGCGTTTGATGCCGCGCCGCGTCAGCGCCGACGCGAGCTGCCGGGTGCGGGCATAAAGCTGACGATAGGTAAAGGCGAGGGCGCCATGGATCACGGCGGGCCGGTCCGGATGGACCAAGGCGGCGCGCGCCAGGAACGACAATGGCGTCAGCGGCTGGAAATTCGCCGCGTTGCGTTCGAGGTCCTGTTCGTAGGGCGTCGTCATGATCGTCGCCTCCCGGGAGGCGAGCCTAGCGAAAGAGGGTGCGATTGATCAATGGCGCGGGCGAATGGTGAAGGGGGCGAGTGGCACATGGTACAAGGCGGACCCCAATATCGTCATTGCGAGGAGCGCAGCGACGAAGCAATCCAGGGGGCCGTGCCGCTTCCCCTGGATTGCTTCGCTTCGCTCGCAATGACGAATGGAAAGCCCACTCTCTACCGCTTCCCACTCGCCCTCTTCATTGCATGTAGCCTCGCACGCCCTCCCAGACCAGCGCGGAGCCGATGAGGAACATCAGCACGTAGGCGATCGTGTAGAACCGGTCGGTCGGCGTCTTGCGCACCAGCCAGACGCCGAGAAAATTGGTGGCGACGGCGAGCGGCAGCAAAGCGAGCGAGGTCGCCATGTTGCGCGGCGAGAACTGGCCGAGCGCCACATAAGGCACGACTTTCATCAAATTGAGGATGGCGAAGAAAATCACCGTGGTGCCGACCAGCGTCAGCTTGTCGAGCCGCTGCGGCAGCATGTGAATCTGAAACGGCGGGCCGCCGACCTGCACCAGCGTGGAGGTGAAGCCGGACAAGGCGCCCCACACGACGCCCATCGCCGCATGCGGCCGCCGCGGTTTTAGGGGGCCGCGCCCGAGATAGGCGCGGAGCCCAGCGCCGAGCCAGGTATAAAGGACGAAGACAAGTGCGATCCCGCCCACGGTGAGTTCGATCGCGGCATTGGAGAACAGCCGCGCAAACAGCCAGCCGGCCCCGACGCCGATGACCGAGCCCGGCACCAGCACCTGCAGATTCCACGCGCTCCAGTGCCGGTGATAGGTCCACACCGAGATGGCGTCCTGGCAGATCAGGATGGGCAAGAGAATCGCCGCCGCCTCCAAGGGCGGCAGCACCAGCGCGAGCAAGGGCGTTGCCAGCATGCCGAGCCCGGCAAAGCCGCCCTTGCTCAGGCCGAGAAAGGTCACGGCCGGAACGGCGAGAACGTAAAACAGCGGATCGGTGATCACGGGCAAACGCGCGTTGGGAGAGCGGGGGAGGGGCCGTGATGACATAGATCAAAGCGCGCCCCGCTGACCAGGGCTGCGATGCATGTCGGAACTGCCGGTGCGGCACGGCTTGCAAAGCGCAGCGCGGACGATTGAGAATGGGCCGAGAAGAGCAAGCGGCAAAGTCAACGGAGGAAACGCCATGGACGTCCGGTCGAGCCGCTATCACGAGGTCTATGCGCGCTGGCAGCGCGATCCTGAAGGGTTCTGGGCGGAGGCGGCCGAGGACATCGCCTGGTTCGAAAAGCCGAAGACGGTCTTCGATCCCAAGGCCGGCATTTACGGCCGCTGGTTTTCCGGCGGCGTCTGCAACACCTGCTTCAACGCCGTCGACCGCCACGTCGACGCCGGGCGCGGCGACCAGGCCGCCATCATCTATGATTCGCCGCTTGCCGGGACCAAGCGCGTCCTCACCTATCACCGCCTGTTGACCGAGACCCAGGTGCTCGCCGCCATGCTGCGCGACCTTGGCGTCGGCAAGGGCGACCGGGTGCTCATTTACATGCCGATGGTGCCGGAGGCGGCGATCGCCATGCTCGCCTGCGCGCGCATCGGCGCCATCCACTCCGTGGTGTTCGGCGGCTTTGCCGCGCACGAACTCGCGACCCGCATCGATGACGCGACGCCGAAGGCGATCCTGTCGGCGAGCTGCGGCATCGAGCCCGGCCGCGTCGTCGCCTACAAGCCGCTGCTCGACGAGGCGATCGCGCTCGCGGCGCACAAGCCCGGCGCTTGTCTGATCCTGCAGCGGCCGCAGCTCGAAGCCAGGCTGATCGAAGGCCGCGACCATGACTGGGCCAAGGTGCGCGACCACGCGCTGATCTACGCCCGCTCGGTCTATCACTGTGTTCCGGTCGCGGCGACCGACCCGCTTTATGTGCTCTACACCTCGGGCACGACCGGCCGCCCCAAGGGCGTGGTGCGCGACAATGGCGGCCACATGGTCGCGCTCGAATGGTCGATGAAGAATCTCTACGGCATCGATCCGGGCGAGGTGTTCTGGGCGGCGTCCGATGTCGGCTGGGTGGTCGGCCACAGCTACATCGTCTACGCGCCGCTGTTCCACGGCGCGACCGCGATCCTTTACGAGGGCAAGCCGGTCGGCACGCCCGACGCCGGCGCCTATTGGCGCGTGATCGCCGAGCACGGCGTCGCGGCGCTCTTCACCGCGCCGACCGCGTTCCGCGCCATCAAAAAAGAAGACCCGCAGGGCAAACTGCTCGGGCAATACGATCTGTCGAAATTCCGCACGCTGTTCCTCGCCGGCGAGCGTGCCGATCCCGACACGGTGAAGTGGGCGGAGGATTTGCTCAAAGTCCCGGTGATCGATCACTGGTGGCAGACCGAGAGCGGCTGGCCGATCGTCTGCAACCCCATCGGCCTCGGCATTCTGCCGGTCAAGCACGGCTCGCCGAGCGTGCCGGTGCCGGGCTACGACGTGCGCGTCGTCGACGAGGCCTGCCGCGAGATCGCGCCCAACAAGATGGGATCGATCGTGGTCAAGCTGCCGCTGCCGCCCGGCTGCCTACCGACCTTGTGGCACGCCGACGACCGCTTCGTCGAAAGCTACCTCACCGAGTTTCCCGGCTACTACAAGACCGCCGACGCCGGCTTCAAGGACGACGACGGCTATCTGTTCGTGATGGGCCGCACCGACGACATCATCAACGTCGCCGGCCATAGGCTCTCGACCGGCGGCATGGAAGAGGTGCTCGCCTCCCACCCCGCCGTCGCCGAATGTGCCGTGCTCGGCATCAAGGACGAGCTCAAGGGCGAAGTGCCGTGCGGCTTCATCGTCCTCAAATCCGGCATCAACCAGGACCCGGCGGAAATCGAGAAGGAATGCATCGCGCTCATCCGCGACAAAATCGGCCCGGTCGCCGCCTTCAAGCTCGCCATCACCGTCGCGCGGCTGCCGAAAACGCGCTCGGGCAAGATTTTGCGCGGCACGATCAAAAAGATCGCCGACGGCGACACCTGGCAGATGCCGGCGACGATCGACGATCCGGCCGCGCTGGATGAGATTGGGGTGGCGCTGAAGGGGAAGGGTGTGGGGGCATAAGAAGGCGGTTGCTTCTAGCCTGACATCAACTCGTCAACTGTAAAATCGGTTTCTTCGTCGAAGTGATCCGGCGAAAGCGAGCTAATATCGACAGCAAATTGCTTTCCATCAATTGTCATAAAGACTGGCTGAAAGGCGGGCACGGAAGAAAAAGCACGTCCTTGGCTATTAATTTTAATATCGGACGGACAAACTGGTGGTAAATTATTCGGATTGTATTCGTGAATAATATCATCAAGAGCATCTGATGAAACTCCGGCAGGAATGGACCCGATGTAGTTCAATAAATGCTGTCTATGTGTTACTGGTTTCGATTTCGAAACTATTTCTTCGATTGCGGCTTCATTGAGTTTGATGGTATGCTCGCGCTCGTCCACTTCAAGGCTAAATCGAACAAAACGATTATGTCGCCCGACTCGATACTTACCAATCAACCGGGGCATATCATCGTATTTTCCAAGTTCTAGCGGTCGTAGCGTAAGCGCATTTAGTTCCCTTAGGATCTGCATATACAGCCGGAGTAGCGTGTGGCGCCCCGTTTTTCTCAACTCAGCGAGCCTATCTTGGTCGGCTGGAAGACTGAAATGATTGAACTCTCCTCGCAGGGCTTGGCGTGGAGCAATAATGCCCTGGCCTATGATCGCAACGAAATCTGGTCTTAAGTTTATATCAGGAAGGTCGCTATCAAGGAATTTGACTTGCTCGGCAATAGCTTCGAGGCTTCTGTTTGAATCGTAAGCGACTATACCTGTTATTGGCATCGGATATGACATGCCGACAGCGAATCCGGAAAATGGGTTAAGCTGAAACGATTGTTTGTCGACAATATTCTTTAACGACCTAATATTCTCGTAGGCGTTCTTCAGTTCGGCTGCGTCTAAATGAGACTTGATGCTAATAGCGCCGTAAATGCTCTCTATCGGATATACGGAGTGCGACGTTGATTTTATGAGGGCTGGGCAATGCGATGGATCGTAGATTGTAATATCAAGTTCACCACTTACGCGGTTCTCTGCGGTTATAACTTCGCCGCTGCCAATCGCGTAACGTGTAGGTAGGTAAACTCTAAGAAAGTTCCTAAACGCATCCTCTCTGAATTCACCCTTTCCGCCGGGATGTCTTATTTCGGCGGACTTTCGGAAATCAGATAGGAGCTGTTCGCTGACCTCTTTGAATATGTTGCGAATGTCCATTCGATTCTACCTCGTATGCTGCTCGTAATACCGCCGCAAAATCGCGTTGATCCGCGACTGATAGCCTTTCCCCTGCGCGCGAAACCAATCGAGCACGTCGGAATCGATCCGCAGCGTCATGTGGCCCTTGCGCGGCGGCTTCGGCAGCTCGGTGGTGAGCCAGTCGATTTCTTCCATGGCGTCGTCGGGATCGTCGCCGGATGGCAGGGGTTTTTTCGCGGCCGCCTTCCAATCGGTCTTGGCTTCGCCGCGCTTTTCCATCACGCGCAACTCAGCGGCGGTATGTTTCACGATATTTCCTGATTTCCTGCTCATGCGCTCGCTCGCTTCGCTCTCCCCATCCTACGGGCTGCTGCGGTTTAGCGAAATGAACCTCGACATACGCTCGCGCTCCCAAGCCAGAAGCGTCCAATGCGCCCCGAAGTCGGCGCGATTTCCGCCGCCGGCCTCGTCGATCGCGCGAAGAATTGGAATGACCCGCTGCGGGTCGAGATCAATCAAGTAGGCACCGGCTGCGGCGCGCAGGCCGGGACGCGGATTGTCGAGCAATGTGTCGAGCGCGGCTCTCCCCCGACCTGTCTTATCCAAAGTCCGAACGATCGAGTCCATCAAGCGCCAGATTTCATTTTCGCCGTCAGTATCCAGCAATTCGTCGTGAAGCGTGTCGGCGAGCCGCGACGCGAACGCGAAGGCGTCAACGAGAGACGCGACTTGCGTCTCCCGGGGTGCGGAATTGGCGTCGGCAATCTTCGCCTTGATCGCCGCGACTCTCTGTTTTTTGAGGCGATGGAGTGTTTGAACGATTTTGATACCACGCTGGATAGCCCGGCCTTGCGCAAATCGATCGGGCACGGCGAGGGTCGAGCGGCCCTCTTCGAACCACTCGTCGAGTTGTTCCGCTAAGTTGGCAATTGCATCATCTATGTCCATTGCAGATCCTCAATCTGCGACCTCACCTCAGCATATGCAAATCGCGCCCTAGCGGCCGCGTTAATCGCGCTTAGCCGCGTCCATTTTCTCGTGCTCCCAGCGCAGCAAAGTCCAATACGCCGAAAAATGCGCGCTGTTGGCTTTCTGCTGCTCTTCAATATCGCGGAGGATCGGAATGACGCGCTCAGGCATCAACTTTATCAGGTAGGCTCCGGCATAGGCGCGCACGCCGGCGTCGTGGTCGTCGAGGAGTGTCGCTAGATCCGCTCGGCCAGGATCGATTTCATCCAACGCATTTACGATCGCGTACATAAGACGGACGACTTTGGTTTCCCCCTCGGTGTCCAGCAATTCATCGTGAAGAGTATCCGCAAGTCTTGCGCCGAATCTGAAGCCAGCAAGCAGAGCGTTGGAGCGTTCTTGCCGCGTGGCCAGGCTGCGATCTTCGATCAGCTTCGTAAGCTCCGTCGATGCACGCCGCTTCAGCTCGTCAAGCTTCCTTACCAACGTGACGCCGCGGCGGATAGCCTTTCCTTGCACCGCGCGGTCGGTCGAGTCGAACGTGGCTGCATTCGCATCAAACCAGGCGTCGAGCTCAACCGCCAATTGGGCTATGGATTCGTCAATTTCCATGGCTCTCTCCACAGTAATGCGCCAGCGTTTTCACTTCAGAATATTCAGATCACGCAGAATCTTAAGCCCTACTTCGCGCTGGACATCGTAAGGTCGGGTTTGCAGCCATTGGTACGTGTTCATATCAGAACCATCAGGCGCAGGCTTTAAATATTCCCCATTAACCGCCTCATGCAACAGCGTCGGAATGCGAACGATGTTATCCGTGTTCTGCAGTTGCTCGGCGGGGATGTTGTCGGCGTTCGCGCCACCCTGCGTGACGATATGATGGTACTGATAGCCGTCGCCCGCAGCGCCGAACCTTTTTTCTAATAGTTTCAAGGCTAAATCACCTTTGACGAAATCCCCGTAGGTTGCAAATTCCTCGTAGCCGTTCGACAAGACTTGAAGGTCCTCTAAGTTATGTGGGCCCTGATTGGCGAAGTCGAGCGCCGCCGTTACGTCCTTTGCCAGCTTCCAGAATTGAGAGACGGCGTCAGCGATATCGAGCGCCGTCGCCGCGTCGGCTGCCACGTCAAGAATCGGGACCAAATTGGCGGCCGCCTCGGGGATCAGGCGCAAAAGCTTCAGGGCGACTATCCGCAAGGCGCGCCGCGCCGTGATTCGTATCAGATGGGCCTTCGTCTCGGGCGCGATTTCGGCGTCGGTCTTGGGTCGGAATTGGCCGCCTTTTCCGTCCGGAGTTCCTTTTGGCCAGCCGGGATGTTTGGGATCATCCGGACTTGCCTTGTGAATTTCGCTCGTTTGCCGATCCGCGTGTCTTTGTTCGCGTGCCAGCTGGATAAGCGGGTCTTCAACTTCCAGCGCGTGGCGCGCATCGGCGTCGGGCAGGTCGGGAATCTTGAGATGAACTGCCGCGATTTTTGCCAGGCATTGATCGTCCGCGTTCAAGGCCGAAGCGACGGTCACTAAACCGGTCACGAGCGAATCAACCGCGACCGATCATGAGGGAGCCGAGCGCGCTGGAATAAACGCGCGATCTCCGAGCGTTCACGAACGACATAGCGGCCGTTTTGCCGCCAGATCAGCGGCGTTCGCCCGAGCACCAAACCCTCGTCGCTACAGGCGAGCCCGAGGTTGTCAGCACCAGCTTCGCTCAATCGCCAGATCTGAAACATGCCGTCCTAGTCGCACAAAATGAGATATTTGTCAATAAAGATGCGACAGAACCTATACCCGGCGAACGCGACGGCGCCCATGCGCACCGTGCTGCCGCGCCGGTCGCCAAATAGCTTCACGATTCTTCCGGATTCGCGCGTTATGAAAAGGGAGACGCCTGTTCGCGCCGTCTCGCTTGATGAGTGCAAACCCGCATGCCGCGGCTTTTGGGATTCGCACTTTCGATCGCTTTGGTGCTTCCCGGCGCCGCCCCTTGGGCGCGCGCTCAAGCCGGCGCTACCCCGCCGCCGGCCGCCGCGGAAAAGCCGGCGGACCAACCGCCGGCGCCGAACACTCCCCCGACTGAAGACGACATTTGCCGTACCCTCGAACAAGCCGCTGCTGAGAACGAAATCCCCGTCGAGTTCTTCGCCCGCGTCATCTGGCAGGAGAGCCGCTTCAACGCCCGCGCGGTCAGCTCCAAGGGCGCGGCGGGGATCGCGCAATTCATGCCGCAGACGGCGGATGTCCGCGGGCTCGCGGATCCGTTCGACCCGATCTCTTCGCTGCGCCAATCGGCGAATTATCTGCACGATCTGAGAAGGCGGTTCGGCAATCTCGGCCTCGCCGCCGCGGGCTACAATGCCGGGCCGACCCGCGTGAGCGAATGGCTTTCCGGCCATCGCTCCCTGCCGGGCGAGACGCGCAACTATGTCGCGATCATCACCGGCTGGACCGCGGACGAGTGGGCGTCGCCGTCGCCGCCGAAGGAGGCGGAGACCACGATCCCGCAGGGCGTGCCCTGCACCCGGCTCGCCCATCTCATTCTGGCGCCGAAGCCGGAGCAGCATCGCATCGCCGCCTACGTGCCGCGCTGGGGCGCGCAGCTCACGGCCAACTGGTCCGAGCGTCAGGCCTGGGCGATCTACCGCACCATCGCGAAGAAATACGCCGAACTGATCGGCGACCGCGAGCCGGTCGTTTTGCGCAGCCGCGGCGTCGGCATGGGCAGCGCGCTGCGCTACAACATCCGCATTGCCGACGACAGGCGTGCGTATTTGGACAAATTCTGCACCAAGCTTATCGCCGCCGGCGGCGCCTGCGTGGTGCTGAGGAATGACCGAGGGTGAGTTTTCATCCGCCCCCGCGCAAGCGGAGGAGGGGGACCGCGCGTCAGCGCGGTGGAGGGGGCGTGCGGCGGTGAGGCTTGCACATGCGACGGCAGACTTACCCCCGCCGACTCGCTTCGCTCGCCACCTCCGCCGTGAACGGGGGAGGAAAGGTCTTTACTCCCCCTTGCCGCCGAGCTGCTTGAGCTTGGCGAACACGGCCTCGACGTTGAGGTCTTCGGCCTTCTTGGCCGCGGCGGGGGTGGGCTCGGGCTCTTCCTTCGGCGCGGTGGTGACGGACGCGGGCAGGAGCGTCGCGCCGTGCGCCTCGGCCGGCACCGGCTTTTCCTTGGCGGCGCGGTGGACCTCGAGGTCGAGATCGATCTGCGAGCACAGGCCGAGCGTCACCGGATCGAGCGGCGTCAGGTTGGCAGAATTCCAGTGGCTGCGCTCGCGGATCGCATCGATGGTCGACTTGGTGGTGCCGACGAGCCGCATGATCTGCGCGTCCTTGAGCTCCGGATGGTTGCGCACTAGCCACAGGATGGCGTTCGGCCGGTCCTGGCGGCGCGACACCGGGGTGTAGCGTGGACCCTTCTTCTTCTGCTTTGCCTCCGGCAGGCGCACCTTGGGGTCGGCGATATGGAGGCGCTGCTCCGGGTTGGCCTCGGCGGCGGAGATTTCCTCGCGCGTCAGCTGGCCGGTGAGGATCGGATCCAAGCCCTTGATCCCCTGCGCGGAATCGCCGTCCGCGATCGCCTTCACCTCGAGCGGGTGCAGGTTGCAGAATTGCGCGATCTGTTCGAACGAGAGGCCGGTGTTTTCGACCAGCCACACCGCCGTCGCCTTCGGCATCAAGGGCGCCGTAGCCATGGGTAAATCTCCTCTACGCTCCGTCCGCCCTGCGGGCGAAGCCACTCACGTCATCGACGATGACCGGGAAAGCTGACGGAGAATATAGGCGGCTCACCCGGCGCGTGCAACCAGTCGATCCGCTTTCAGTTTACGGTTGCGCCGCACCGGCGCGCACACGGCGGGCGGCAAGTCCAGTGCAGCCCCATTGCGAAATTGAGCGAATTTGGCACAAAGGGCGCGGCGAACGCGGTGGCCGGGCCGGTGCGCGCCGAAAACGGAGCCTGCCCTTGACCGAGACGGTCGCCGAGATCCTCACCGCCTATCGTAGCGGCGCGCTCGCGCCGGAAGACATCGTGGCGCGCAGCTTTGCGCGCATCCGCGCCCATGACGATCCGGCGATCTTCATCGGGCTGCGCGAGGAAGCCGAGGTCGTGGCCGAGGCGCGCGCGCTCGCCGCCAACGGCGACACCACGCTGCCGCTCTACGGCATCCCCGTCGCGATCAAGGACAATATCGACGTCAAGGGTCTGCCGACCACCGCCGCCTGCCCGGCTTATTCCTACCGGCCGGGCAAGGACGCGACCGCGGTCGCGCGGCTGCGCCAGGCCGGCGCGCTCATTCTCGGCAAGACCAATCTCGATCA
This sequence comes from uncultured Pseudomonadota bacterium, assembly GCA_963745155.1. Lineage (GTDB taxonomy): Bacteria > Pseudomonadota > Alphaproteobacteria > Rhizobiales > Xanthobacteraceae > BOG-931. The sequence continues at coordinate 186,772 of CAVUWO010000022.1, forward strand.
GTTCGCCACCGGCCTTGTCGGCGTGCGCACGCCCTACGGCGTCGGTCGCAATCTGTTCGACGAGAAGGACATCCCCGGCGGTTCGTCGACCGGCTCGGCGCTCGCGGTCGGCGCCGGCATCGCGCCCTTGTCGCTCGGCACCGACACCGCCGGGTCCGGCCGGGTGCCCGCGATGTTCGCCAATATCGTCGGCCTGAAGCCGACCCGCGGGCTTATCTCCAACGCCGGCGTCGTGCCGGCCTGTCGCACGCTCGATTGCGTCTCGATCTTCGCGCTTACCGCCGACGACGCCATCACGGCGCTGCGCGTCATCGCCGGCCCGGATCCCGCCGACGCCTATTCGCGGGCGCGCCCGGTGCACGCGGTCGGCCCGGTGCCGCAGGGCTTGCGGCTCGGCGTGCCGGTCGCCGGCGGGCGCTTGTTCTTCGGCGACCGGCTGTCGCAGGCGGCCTACGAGGCGGCGCTCGCCCGCTTCGCCGACCTCGGCACCACCATCGTCGAGATCGACATCGAGCCGTTCTATGCGGCGGCGCGGCTCCTGTACGAGGGGCCGTGGGTGGCGGAGCGCTATCTCACCGCGCGCGCGCTGATCGCGTCGTCGCCGGAATCGCTCCTTCCGGTGACGCGGCAGATCGTGCTCGCCGGCGCCCACGGCACCGCGGCCGACGCGTTTGCCGCGTTCTATCAGCTCGAGGAATTGCGCCGCGTCAGCGACCACACTTTTCGTTCGGTCGACGCGCTGGTGCTGCCAACGGCGCCGACGATCTACACCGTCGAGCAAGTGCTGGCCGACCCGATCGACCTCAACTCCAGGCTCGGGACCTACACCAATTTCGTCAATCTGCTCGACCTCTGCGGCCTCGCGGTGCCGGCCTCGATGCGTTCCGACGGCAAGCCGTTCGGCGTGACGCTGCTCGCGCCCGCGGGCAAGGACGCCGAGCTCGCCGCGATCGGCCGCGAATTCCATCACGCGACCGGCCTCACCCTCGGCGCGCTCGGCGCGCCGCAGCCCCCGCTTGCCAAACAACAAGCCGCCGCGGCGCCGGGCGAAATAGCGATCGCGGTCGTCGGCGCGCACCTCTCCGGCATGCCGCTCAACGGCGAACTGCGCGCGCTGAACGGCCGCTTGTTAGAGAGCGCGGCGACCGCGCCGCATTACCGCCTCTACACCCTCGCCGGCACCAAGCCACCAAAACCCGGCCTGCTGCGCGTGGCGAACGGCGCGGGCGCCGCGATCGCCGTCGAAATCTGGGCGCTGGCCGAAGACGCCTTCGGCCGCTTCGTCGCCGCGATACCGCCGCCCCTGTCGATCGGCACGCTGGAATTATCCGACGGCCGCGGCGTCAAGGGCTTTTTGGTCGAGGCGGAGGCGGTCGCCGGGGCGCGCGATATTTCGAGCTTCGGCGGGTGGCGGGCGTTTATGGCGGGGGAGAGGGTGGGGGCGTGATCGGCGTGCTTCCGACCACACAAGGAGCGCGCAGGGTGCTAGGAGAACGAGCATTATGATGGAAGACGACGTGCAGATTGGCAGTCGTCACTCAGTACACGCAACGCTGCGCGAACGCATTGTCGAACATGTGTTCGTTGGCGATATCCTACGTCGTCTTTGGCAGCTGGGTATTATGGATGTCGAAATTCTGCGTTCAGAATTTGATGCCGGCGGTTACGATTTAGTTTTGAGCTACAGAAAGGTGGTGCGGCACGTCCAACTTAAGACCGTGATGCAAAACGGCAAGGCGAAAAATATAAATATTAGTTTGAAGTTATTGGAGAAGCCAAGCGGGTGCGTGGTTTTGATTGTTTTATCACCGCGCCTAGATCTTCAATCGTTTCTTTGGTTTGGTCATCCTCCAGGTAAGCCATTGCCTGATATCAGCAGAATGAAGGTTGCGAGACATACAAAGGGCAATGCCGAAGGCGTCAAGAGTGAGCGACCGAACTTGCGGGTGATTCCCCGCAGTAGCTTTCAAGAGATCGAAACGTTAGACGCGTTGTTGGAGCGTCTGTTCGGAAAGTGCTATTTACGAACCCATCCCAAAAATACACGCGTAAGGCGGATTAACGAAGCGCCATTTTAGGTGCCGTGAATGCTATTCAACTTTTTCCTCAAAAACAGCGTCGTTTACGTTCCGACTGTTACGAAGCTCGAGACGGGAGCCTATATGGACCGCGAGCCAGTCGCGGTCGTGCCGGTCGCGTACACCGACGGCTTACGCCGCGCGCTTCTGGAGGTTATTGCAAGGGGGAACATCGTGATGCCGAGTCCGCCGAAAAACAATTGGCCGCCACCGGTCCTATTGAAATACACCGGCGCCAGGTCTTGGTCGGCGTTCGCGCGCGGCGCGTCGACCTGGAGCATAAAAGAGAGCGATGGCGATTACTGCATTGTGGGGTACCGCACCCATCGCAAGGGATATTGGGAGGAGGATCCCGCTCAAAAGATTGAATTCGAGCCTGGCACCCCGGTCGAGGGCGTGGTCGAGCGCATGATCGCGATCCTGCAGGGGACCGCGGGAAGGAAATGAGCCCGCAATCCGTCCCATCATGCGCGATGGTGCCGCCGTGCCAGCAGGCTCGCTGCGCTGGCACCTCAAGGCGACATGTCGTGTAAAGCACCTAAGCGTCAGGCCCGGCACTCGGGTCCCGCTTCTGGCGGCTCATGGCGGAAGAGACGGCGGCGGTGTACACTCGGCTCATGAGCCAGGCCACGGGACATGAGCTGATCGGATCGGCGGCGCGCGATTACGGTGATACCGGGATCGATTTCCGCAACCTGATCTGGGTCGCGTTGGCGATCGCGGTGATGATCGCAGCGATCGTCGCCGACAACTCTTGGGCGCTGAATTTTATCCATGTCATATCCGGTGTGCTCTGGACCGGCATCGATCTGTTCATGGGCTTCGTGGTCGGGCCGATCATGCGCCGGCTGCCGTTCGAGGCGCGCCGCGCGCTGGTGCTGCGGCTGATGCCGAAGACGCTGTTTCTGATGCCGACGCTCGCCATCGTCACCGGCACGGCCGGCTGGTATCACGCGCAGCAGCTCGGCTTTTTGCAGATGCCGTGGCCGGCCTATGGCTGGGTGCTGGCGGCGCTGGTCATCGTCGCGATCTTGACCGTGCAGGGCCTGGGGCTGCTGCTGCCGGCTAATCTTCTGGTCTATCTGGAAATGCGCAAGCCTAAGCCCGACCTGCCGCGCATCGGGGCGCTGATGCGGCGCTACGTCTACGCCGTCGCGTTCCAGGGCGTGTTGCAGGTCGCGATCATCGTGGTGATGGCGAAGTTCGTCACGGGGCTGTGAATGAATCGTCATGGCCGGACTTGTTCCGGCCATCCACGTCTTTGGCGCGGCCGTTAAGACATGGATGCCCGCGATAAGCGCGGGCATGACGGTCAAATAAATACGTTCCGCGATTACGCGTCGATCAAACTCACATGCGCGGCGACGACGCGCCAGCCTTCGGGGAAGCGGACCCAGGTTTGCATCTGGCGGCCGATTTTTCCGGGCGTCGAGGGGCGCGCGAACAGCGTCGAGGCCACCGCGAAGTCGCGGCCGTAGGTGGTGATCACGGTCTTCGAGATGGTGCGCGCGCCGGGCGGCGTGCGGGCGGTGCGGAAGGATTCGATCTCGTGATAGCCGTAAAGGTTCTCAGTGCCGCCGTAGCGGATCGTTCGCGGGTCGACGCGGAAGACCGCGTTGAGCGTCGCGACGTCGTTGTCGCCGAGCGCCTTTTCGTAGCGGTCGAATTCGACGCGCACTTCGGCGACGACCTCCGGCAGGTCGATGTCCATTTGTTTGCTCCTATGCTAAAACACCGGCCGCGGCGCGGCCACGACGCCTTGCGCTTCCAGCGCATAGGCGATGCGCAGCGCCACGTCCTCGCGCCACGGCGGGGCGATGATCTGGACGCCGATCGGCAGTGGCGACAGCGGCACCGGCACGGCGACGACAGGGAGCCCGATGAAGGAGACGGGTTGGGTGTAGAGGCCGAGATTGGCGCGCAGCGGCATCTCCACGTCGCCGAGCATGAAAGTCTGCTGGCCGAGGAGCGGCGCCGTGCACGGCGTCGCCGGCGCGATGATGGCATCGACGTCTTTGAACAGCTTCAGGACTTCGCTGCGGTACCAGCGGCGGAATTTCTGCGCCTTGGCGACCAGCGACGCCGGCAGCATGGCCCCGGCGATCAGGCGGTCGCGCACGGCGGGATCGAAATCCTGCGCCCGCGTGCGCAGGCGGTCGAGGTGCAGGCTCGCGCCTTCGCTCGCGGTGATGACATAGGCGGCCGAGCGGGCGCGCTCCGCCTGCGGAATCTCGATGTCGCGGTCGGTGCCGAGTGCGACCGCGACGCGATCGATAGCTTGCACGGCCTCGGCGCTCCGGCATTTGAAATAGCCGCCGGCGACGGCGATGCGCAGCCCCTGCGCGCCGCGCTCGATGAGCGGGACGACCGGCTCGGGCGCGTAGTCGGCGCAGCCGGGATCGTCCCGGTCGGGGCCTTGCATGGCGTCGTAGGCGAGCGCGAGGTCGCGCACGCTGCGCGCCAGCGGGCCGACATGATCGAGATCGGCGACGAACGGAAAGCTGCGCGCCCGGGTCAGCCGGCCATAGGTCGGCTTGAGGCCGAACAGGCCGCACAGCGAGGACGGCACGCGGATCGAGCCGTTGGTGTCGGAGGCGAGCGCCAGCGGGACGAGGCCGCCGGCGACGGCGGCGGCCGAGCCGCCGGAGGAGCCGCCGGTCATGCGGGCGAGGTCGTGCGGGTTGCGCGAGGGGCCGTCATGGACGTTCTCGCCGGTAAAGTCGTAGGCGTATTCGCCCATATTGAGCGCGCCGACGAGGATGGCGCCGGCGGCTTCGAGGCGCTCGATCAAGGCGGCATCGCGGAGCGCCGGCGCGCGGTCGCGGTTGATCTTGGACCCGGCGAGCGTCGGCAAGCCGGCAATGTCGAACAGGTTCTTGACCGCGAACGGCACGCCGGCGAGCGGCGGCAAAGCCTCGCCGCGGGCGCGGGCGTCGTCGACCGCGTGGGCGCGCGCGAGCGCGCGCTCCGCGGTCACCGCCGTGAAGGCATTGAAGAGCGGGTCGCGGGCGCGAATGCGCGCCAGGGCCGCTTCGACGATGCGCGACGCGCTGGTGCGGCGCGCGGCCATGGCGGCGACGATATCGCCGGCCGTGCTCCAGGCGAAATCGGCCGGCGCCGTTTCAAGCATGGAACACCGGCGCGGCTTCGATCTCGTCGGGCAGCGGAAATTCCTCGATCCGCGCGGCATGGGCGAGGATGAGCTTAAGATGAAGCTTGACGTTGGCATGCCATGAAGGATCGATCGGCAGCGCCAGCGTGGCCGCGTTCGCCGTTATCAGCGTGTCGATGGCGTCGGCGGTAGTGGCCGACTTGGCAGCGCGGTGGCGCACCGGCGTGTTTGTCTTTCGGACTGGCTTGGATTTGGCGGTCATCGTGGAGATTTTGGCGCGAGCGCGTCAACTGTGCCTTAAGTCTTTGATTCCTGGCGATTGTTGCACGCACAGGGCCGGTCGCCAAGCGCAAGCGAGCCGGGCGGTGCTCACCGTCTAGCGCAAGCGCGACCATCGCGCACGCTCGGCGATTGCGCGAATTTTAGGCGTTTTGCTAGGGTGGCCCTGATTTTGCACATCACCGCTTATTCCATTTCACGCCAAGGGGGCCGCAATGACTAGCGTGACGTTCGAAGCCGAACCGGCGCCGCTCTCGGTCGACATGGGCAAGGCCGCGCTGGTGATCATCGACATGCAGCGCGACTTCCTCGAGCCCGGCGGCTTCGGCGAGGCGCTCGGCAACGACGTGTCGCGCCTGCAGGCGGCGGTCGGGCCCTGCAAGGACGTGCTCGGCGCCGCCCGGCGGCTCGGCATGCTGGTGATCCATACCCGCGAGGGCCACCGGCCCGATCTTTCCGACGCGCCGCCGCACAAGGTCGTGCGCGGCGATCCCGCGACCCGCATCGGCGCGGTCGGCCCGATGGGGCGGATTCTGGTGCGCGGCGAGCCGGGTCACGACATCATCCCCGAGCTTTATCCGTTGACGGAGGAGCCGGTCATCGACAAGCCGGGCAAGGGCGCCTTCTATCAGACCGACCTCGAGCTGATGCTGCGCAACCGCGGCATCGACACGCTGTTCGTTTGCGGCGTGACCACGGAAGTGTGCGTGAACACCACCGTGCGTGAGGCCAACGACCGCGGCTTCCGCTGCATCGTCTTGTCGGACTGCTGCGCCTCCTATTTCCCGCAATTTCACGAGATGGGGCTCGCCATGATCAAGGCCCAGGGCGGTATTTTCGGCTCCGTCACCGGCTCCAAGCCGCTGCTCAATTCGCTGGCAGCGATGCTCTGATTGGCGGCAAGAGGCGTGCGCGGCCGGTTTTTCGCTCCCGCGTCGGGTCGATCATCTTTTGTGCTCACGCGCCGCCATTTGCTGCTTTTTTTGACGAAACCTGACGTTTATTTGATCGGTGCTCGAGCGCGCCCTCGGCGCACTTAAGCCCGCTCGAAGCCGCCCGGGCCGAGTTTTTCAACGCCGTTCTAAACAAATTTCTTTGTTGTTTCATCACGTTCCGCCACGCACGCGATGTTGTGTTTACTTCCGTGCAGATTGGCACGTGCTTTGCGACGTTTATGGCGCAATCATGACGATTGCGCTGCCGGCCGCAAAGGGGAGGTGGCCGATCACGCCACAGATCGCTGCTCGTAAAAGAGGCGGGCGGATGACCGGCCTGTGGGCATTGCTTCATTTGCAGGTGCTGACCTTCGCCGTGACACCCCCGGGGCAAGGCAGCAGCAAAACGGCACAGGGCTGCGACGAGATCGCTGCGAGCAGCGCCACGAACAGGAGCGTGCGATGACCACATCGACGATGGCCTACAAACCGAAACTCTGGACCAATGGCGATTGGAACGCGTTTTTCGGCTTCGGCACCAACATCCTCACCAACATGTTGACGCTCACGATCCTGCTGCGGTTCGTGATCAAAATGCCCAATTCGATCGTGTTCGGCCGCATCCTGCCGGCGGTCGGCCTGATGCTGTGCCTGTCGACGTTTTATTACGCGTACCTCGCCTACCGGCTCGCCAAGACCAGCGGCCGCAACGATGTCTGCGCGCTGCCTTCGGGTATCAGCGTGCCGCACATGTTCATCGTCACCTTCGTGATCATGCTGCCGATCGCGCTGAGGACCCACGATCCGATCAAGGGCTGGGAAGCCGGACTGACCTGGGTGTTCTTCCAGAGCTTCATCCTGATGATCGGCGGCTTCATCGCGCCGATCGTGCGCAGGATCACGCCGCGCGCCGCCCTGCTCGGAACGCTCGCCGGCGTGTCGATCACCTTCATCTCCATGCGTCCGGCGCTGGAAATGTACATGACGCCGGTGATCGGCCTGTCCTGCTTCGCCGTCATCCTGGTGAACTGGTTCGGCGGCTTCCGCTATCCTAAAGGCATCCCGGCCGGCCTGGTCGCCATCGCGGTCGGCATGATCATCGCGTGGGGCTCCAATCTGTTCGGCCTCAACTATGGCGGGCTGACGCTCGGTGGCGTGACGAACGCCTTCTCGAATTTCGGCTTCTCGGTGCCGCTCCCGGCCGTCAACCACATCTTCTCCGGCTTTGAATATCTCGGCGTGATCCTCGTCACCGCCATCCCGTTCGGCATCTACGATCTGGTCGAAGCGATGGACAATGTGGAAAGCGCGGAAGCGGCCGGCGACGCATTCCCGACGACGCGCGTGCTGACCGCCGACGGCGTCATCAGCCTGATCGGCTGCCTCATGGGCAACCCGTTCATCAACGCCGTCTATATCGGCCATCCCGGTTGGAAGGCGATGGGCGGCCGCATCGGCTATTCGGCGGCGACCGGCGTCATGGTGATCGTGCTGTCCTGGTTCGGCGTGATCTCGCTACTGTTGGCCATCGTACCCGTCGTCGCGATCTACCCGATTCTGCTCTATATCGGCATGCTGATCGGCGCGCAGGCGTTCCAAAGCACGCCGAAGGGCCATGCGCCGGCCATCATATTAGGGGTGACGCCGCATCTGGCGGCCTGGGCCGGAGTGCAGCTCGACGGGGCGCTCGGTGCGGCCGGCACCAGTGCCGCGGCCGTCGGCTTGGACAAGCTCGGCAACAACGGCGTACTCTATGCCGGCCTCAAGGTGATGGGCGGTGGCTCGATCTTGACCGGCCTGGTGCTGGCCGCCATCGGCGCCTTCGTCATCGACAAGAAGTTCGTCAATGCCTCGGCATTCGCGCTTGCCGGGGCGATCCTCACCTTCTTCGGCTTCATGCACGGCGAAGCCATCGGCATCATGGTGTCGCCGACCGTTGCGATCGCGTATCTGATCGTGGCGGTGTTCCTCTACGGCCTGCACTGGGCGCCGGCGAGCGCCCTCGATCGCACGGCGCCGCACGAAGGGATACCCGAGCCGGCGCTCGCGCCTGCCGAGTAACGATCCCCGCGTTCCAGGCCGGTCCCGGAACGCGCACTTCATCACCACCGCGCGGTCGGCAGCACGCCCGTCGCGCGGCTTCTTTTTGGAGGGCTTCCGCCCGAAAATCCCCGCGTCAGCCTGTTTGATGCAAGTCAATGCCGTTTCGGTCGCCGCGCGTCATTTTTGCAAAATCGTCAAAAAGGGGGGATGCACCATGACGGAATCGAAACTCGACCGCGGCGTCATTTTCATTCTGCGGATCATGATCGGCTGGACTTTTCTGTACGCCGGCCTATGGCAGATCAGGGACAACTACGACATCGCCGGCTTTCTGAACCACGTGGTGACGTTCCACGATTTCTTCGCCAACTTCGCGACGCCGGCCATGTTGCCCTTGACCAACTTTCTGGTGAAATGGGGCCATCTGCTGATCGGATTGTCCCTCGTCTCCGGTCTGTTGGTGCGCGTCAGCGGCCCGTTCGCGTTCCTGTTGATGATCACCTATTACTTCGCCCATATGGAATTCCCGTACGTCGAGGGCCAGTTCAACTACATCGTCGACTATCATCTCGTCTACGCGGTCGTGATCGTGTACCTCGTCGCGCACCGCGCCGGTCACGTCTGGGGTCTCGACGGTCTGGTCGAACGGCTGGGGATGACCGCGGGCATGCCGGCGCTGCGGCCGCTGGTCGGGTGATAAGTGGGTAGGGTGGGTCAGGCGCGCAGCGCCGTAACCCACCCTCTGGACTCGCGGAGAACTCAGCCGGTGGGTTACGCGCTTTCAGCGCTAACCCACCCTACGCGTTGCGAGCTACGGCGCGCTTTACTTTACTCCGCCGCGACCTTCATTCCGCCGGCCGCGTGAATCGCCTGCCAGACGCGGAGGGGCGTTGCCGGCATGTCGATGTGCTCGATGCCGAGCGGGCGGAGCGCATCGAGGATGGCGGTGATGACAGCGGGCGGCGCGCCGGTGGCGCCGGCTTCGCCGGCGCCCTTGACGCCGAGCGGATTGGTCGTGGCCGGCACTTCGGTGAGCCGCGACACCAAGTCCGGAAAATCCTCCGCGCGCGGCATGGCGTAGTCCTGGAAGCTGCCGGTGACGAGCTGACCTTCGCTATCGTAGGTGATCGCTTCCATCAGCGCCTGACCGACGCCCTGAGCGACGCCGCCATGGATCTGGCCCTCGCAAAGGAGCGAGTTGATGACCTTGCCGACGTCGCCGACCGAAGCATAGCGCACGAGCGTGACGACGCCGGTCTCCGGATCGATCTCGACCTCGCAGATGTGGCAGCCATTGGGATAATTCGACGGCTCGGCCGCGAAGGTGCCCGACGCCTCGAGCCCGACCTCGAATTGCGGCGGCAGGAACATCGGCCGGTGCAGCGACTGGGCGACCGCGGTGAGCGGCAGCGCGCGGTCGGTGCCGACGATGTGGAAGCTGCCGTCCTTGAATTCGAGGTCGGTGACGGCGGCCTCCAGCATCATCGCCGCCATCGGCTTCGCCTTCTCGATGATGGCGTCGGCCGCCTTTTTGAGCGCGTTGCCGCCGACATGCATGCTGCGCGAGCCGTAGGTGCCGCGGCCGACCGCGACCTCGTTGGTGTCGCCCTGGACGAAGGTGATCGAATTCGAACGGCACGCCGAGCCATTCGTGCACCATCTGGGCATAAACGGTCTGGTGGCCCTGGCCGTGGGAATGGGTGCCGGCGATGACCGTCACCGTGCCGCTCGGATCGAAGCGGATGACCATGCGCTCGTTGAAGATCGCCGCTTCCTCGATGAAATAGCCGATGCCGTGGCCGCGCAGTCTGCCGTTCCGCTTGGATTCCTCCGCCCGCTTGGCGAAGCCGTCCCAGTCGGCGAGCTTGAGGCAGTCGTCCAAAATACGTTGAAAGTCACCGCTGTCGTAGGCAATGCCGGAGTGCAGCTTGTGGGGCATCGCCGCGGACGGAATGAGGTTACGCCGCCTGATCTCGATCGAATCGACGCCGATGACGCGCGCGGCGCGCTCGATCAATTGCTCGATCAGGAAAGTCGCCTCCGGCCGTCCGGCGCCGCGATAGGGCGCCATCGGCGCGGTGTTGGTCAGAACCATCTGCGCGACGGCATGAACCGCCGGAATGTTGTAGACGCCCGGCGCCAGTTTGAGCGCGAACAGCGGCACCACCACCGAGGCCTCGAACATGTGCGAGCCCGTGGCATGGAGCGCATTCGTGCGCATGCCGAGAATCTTGCCCTGCTCGTCGAGCGCCAGTTCGCCGGTCACGACTTGATCGCGGCCGTGGGAATCGCCGAGGAACGACTTCCGAGCGCGTCGCCGTCCATTTCACCGGGCGGCCGCCGACGCGGCGCGAGGCCCAGCACACCAGGGCGTCCTCGGGATAATTGCCGTTCTTCATGCCGAAGCCGCCGCCGACGTCGGGCGAAATCACCCGCAGCTTGTTCTCGGTGACTTTGAGCACGTTGCCGGCGACATGCGCGCGCGTGCCGTGCGGGTTCTGCGACGTCGAGTAGAGCGTGTAGCTGCCGCTGTCGGGATGATATTGCCCGATCGCTGCGCGCGGCTCGATGGCGTTGGCGCTGACGCGGCTGTTGACGAGCTTGAGCGAGACGACGTGCTTGGCCTGGGCAAAGGCGGCATCGGTCGCCTCCTTGTTGCCCATCATCAGTCCGACCGAAACATTGTTCGGCGCTTCGTCCCAGACCGCGGGCGCACCGGGCTTGATCGCCTCTTCCATCGACACCACCGCGGGGAGGGCCTCGTACTCGACCTCGACGAGATCGGCGGCGTCGCGCGCCTGCGCCGCCGTCTCGGCCACGACGAAAACGACCCGCTCCCCGACCGACCGCACCTTGTCGACGGCCAGGATGGAGCGCATCGTGCGGTAGCCCTTCGGGCCGCCCATGTCTTCGGGCATCACCGGCGAAAAGCTGCCGAGCTTGTCGGCCTGGACATCGGCGCCGGTCAGCACGGCGATCACGCCCGCGGCGGCTTCCGCCCGGCTGGTGTCGATGCTCTTGATCCGCGCGTGGGCGTGCGGCGACATCACCACGACGCCATAGCACTGCTGCGGCAGGTTGATATCGTCGACGTAGCGGCCGCGGCCGGTAATGAAGCGGGGGTCCTCGAGCCGGGATACCGGCTGGCCGATACCGAATTTCGTCACGCGTTCCTCCAATGGCCCTTGTGGCACCGCCGGCGGCTGCGACCATGAGTCGATCCGTCGGCGATCGCGGTATGGACCGATTTATACTCGTCGTTGCCAGCGAAGAGAATGGTGGAGATTGTTGATTTGGTCGAGCACGTCCAACCTGTTCACACCGATCTCCGCCCACAATGACGGCGCTGCAGTGGGCAGCGACCTATTCGGCCATCCCAAGGGCCTCACCTTCCTGTTCACGACCGAGATGTGGGAGCGCTTCTCGTATTACGGGATGCGCGCGCTGCTCGTGCTCTATATGACGAAATACCTGCTGATCGGCGGCCACGCCGATGCCGCGCTCGGCCTCGGCGGCTTGAAAAGCCTGCTCGAAGCCGTATTCGGCCCGCTCGACGTCCAGCCGCTCGCCTCGCAGATCTACGGCCTCTACACGGCGCTCGTTTACCTGACGCCGATCTTCGGCGGGCTTCTCGCCGACCGCGTGCTGGGCCGCCGTCGCACCGTCGTCCTCGGCGCCGTCCTCATGGCGATCGGGCATTTCATGATGGCGGTCGAACAGCTGTTTCTGGTCGCGCTCTTCGCCCTCATTCTCGGC
>CAVUWO010000023.1:0-126147 GCA_963745155.1 uncultured Pseudomonadota bacterium
GAATGTCCTTCACATCCGCAAACACGATGCCCGGATTGTGGCGGCCGGTGTATTCGAGGTCGAACGCGCTGCGGGACAGGAACACCGAGATCATCGTCGAAATCCTCGGCGATGGAGGAGCTGTAGCGCGCGGCGAACTCCGCCAGCGTCTTGCCGTCCTCCGCCGAAATCCAGCGCGCGAACTGCAAACTCCGCCGTGGTCCAATCGACCTCCAGCCCGTATTCGGCGTCGAAGCCGCGCGCGGAGCACGTCGAGCTGCAGCGGCCCGACCACGCCGATCAAGGCCGGCGAGCCGTCGGTCGGCCGGAATACCTGGGCGACGCCTTCCTCGGCCAGTTGCTGCAGCGCCTGTTTCAGCTTCTTCGCCTTCATGGCGTCAGGGAGCCGCACGCGCCGCAGGATCTCGGGGGCGAAATTCGGCACGCCGGCGAAATTGATGTCCTCGCCGCCGGTCAGAGTGTCGCCGATGCGCAGCGTGCCGTGGTTGGGGATGCCGACGACGTCGCCGGCATAGGCCTCCTCGGCCAGCGCGCGGTCCTGGGCGAAGAAGAATTGCGGCGCGTGCAGCGTGATGGTCTTGCCGGTGCGAACTTGGCGGACCTTCATGCCGCGGCTGAGCTTGCCCGAGCACAGCCGCACGAAGGCGATGCGGTCGCGATGGTTCGGGTCCATGTTCGCCTGGATCTTGAACACGAACGCCGACAGGCCCGGCTCGGTCGCGTCGACGACCCGCTTGTCGGCCGCCTGCGCGCGCGGCGGCGGCGCCAGCTTGGCGATGGCGTCGAGGAGATCGCCGACGCCGAAATTTTTCAGCGCGCTGCCGAAGAACAGCGGCGTCATGTGGCCCTCGGCGAAGGCTTGGCGGTCGAACGGCTTGCAGGCCTCGCGCACGAGCTCGAGCTCGCCTTCGATGGTCGCCGCGTCGAGCCCGCCCTTGAGCGCGGCGATCTCGGCGATCGTCATCTCGCGCAGTTGTCCCGGCGATGCCGGCGTCGCCTTCCAGCAGGCGCACGCCGCCCGTCGCCACGTCGATGGTGCCGACGAAGTCGCGGCCGCGCCCGACCGGCCAGGTCATCGGCGCGACGTCGAGCGCCAGCGTCTTTTCGATCTCGTCGATCAAGTCGAACGGGTCGCGGCTTTCGCGATCCATCTTGTTGATGAAGGTGATGATCGGAATGTCGCGCAGCCGGCAGACCTCGAACAGCTTGCGGGTGCGCGGCTCGATGCCCTTGGCGGCGTCGATCACCATCACCGCCGAATCGACCGCGGTGAGGGTGCGATAGGTGTCCTCGGAAAAGTCCTCGTGGCCGGGCGTGTCGAGCAGATTGAAAACGCGGCCGTCATACTCGAACGTCATCACCGAGGTGACGACCGAGATGCCGCGCTCGCGCTCGATGCTCATCCAGTCGGACCGGGTCGAGCGCCGGTCGCGCTTGGCCTTGACCTGGCCGGCGAGCTGGATGGCGCCGCCGAACAGGAGCAGCTTCTCCGTCAGCGTGGTCTTGCCGGCGTCCGGGTGGGAGATGATCGCAAAGGTACGCCGCCGCCCGACCTCGGTCGCGACGAGCGGCTCGGCCGCGGCGGCCTCGGGGGGACGAATGGGCATATGCATGGCGGGTTTGATGTGGCAGTTCCGACGACGCTATCAAGCCCGAAACCGGCGGAAAAGTTGCCCGGCCGTTGCGGCGTAACCATATAGCCGACAGCGAGGCGATGAAGCGCAATTTCCGGGCCGGCTGCCGCCATTTTTCGCTCGCCATGAGCGCTGTCCCGCATTACACAACGGCTCCTCCCCGACCCTCCCCAACCCCTTTGGCGCGCACGCATGCTGCAGATCGACAATCTTGTTTTCGACGCCTGGGGCCGCCGGTTCTTCAACGAGGCGAGCGTCGCCATTCCGCCCGGCAGCAAGGTCGGCCTGGTCGGCCGCAACGGCATCGGCAAATCGACCCTGTTCAAGCTCATCACCGGCGAACTGGTTCCGCTCGGCGGCGAAATTCTGCTGCCCAAGCGCGCCCGGATCGGCTCGGTCGATCAGGAGCATCCGGCGACGCCGGTCACGCTGATCGACACCATCCTCGCCGCCGACACGCTGCGGGAGGAATTGACCGCGCAACTGGAGACCGCCGAACCCGAAGAGATGGCCGAAATCTATCAGCAGCTCAACGCCATCGACGCCGACCGGGCGCCGGCGCGGGCGGCGGAAATCCTGAACGGGCTCGGCTTCTCCACCGAGGACCTCGCCCGGACCATGGCGGAATTCTCCGGCGGCTGGCGCATGCGCGTCGCGCTCGCCGCCGCCTTGTTCGCCGAGCCCGATCTGTTGCTGCTCGACGAGCCGACCAACTATCTCGACCTCGAAGGCGCGCTGTGGCTCGAGGCGCGGCTGAAGAAATATCCGCACACCGCCTTGATCGTCAGCCACGACCGCGAGCTCCTCAACAATTCGGTCGACACCATCCTGCATCTGAGCGAGGGCAAGCTCGACCTCTACAGCGGCAGCTACGACGATTTCGAGCGCCGCCGCGCCGAAAAGGCGCGGCTGCAACTGGCGACCAAGGCGAAGCAGGAGGCCGAGCGCGCGCATTTGCAGAAATTCATCGACCGCTTCCGCGCCAAGGCCAGCAAGGCGGCGCAGGCGCAATCGCGCATCAAGCGTCTCGCCAAGATGGCGCCGATCGCGGAAATCGTCGAGCAGCGCGTCGCGCCGTTCACGCTGCCGTCGCCGACACGGCCGTTGGCGCCGCCGCTCTTGCAGCTCGAGAACGCCGCGGTCGGCTATGACGGGCCGCCGGTGCTGCGCAACCTCAATCTGCGGCTCGACGTCGACGACCGCATCGGGCTTCTCGGCGTCAACGGCGCCGGCAAATCGACCTTCGCCAAGATGCTGGCCGGCGCGCTGCCGCTCAAATCCGGGCAGATGAAGCGCGAGAGCCGCATCAAGGTCGGCTGGTTCCATCAGCATCAGATCGAGGCGCTCGACCCCGACGACACGCCGCTCGACATCATCCGCCGCGAAATGCCGGAGGACAGCGAGCCGTCGCGCCGCTCGCGGCTGGCGCAGTTCGGGCTGTCGTTCGACAAGCAGGGCACCACCGTCGCCAACCTGTCCGGCGGCGAGCGCGCGCGCTTGCTGCTCAATCTGGTGGCGATGGCGGCGCCGCATTTGCTGATCCTCGACGAGCCGACCAACCATCTCGACATCGACAGCCGCCGCGCGCTGCAGGATGCGCTCAACGATTACGAGGGCGCCGTCATTCTCATCACCCACGATCGTTCGCTGATCGAACTCGTCGCCGACCGGCTGTGGCTCACCGCCGACGGCCACATCAAGCCGTTCCAGGGCGACATGGACGAGTACGCCCGCTTCGTGCTCGACCGCGCCAAGGCCGGCGCGCGGGCGCCCTCGCAAAACGGCGACGCCCGCGGCGGCCGGCCGTCGGCGCAAGGCGACGGCTTCGAGGAAGCCGAAAGCGTGGTCGAGGCGCAGCGCCAGTCCGCGCAAGACGCCCGCTACGCCGCCAAGAAGGCGGCGAAGAAGAAAAAACGCCGTGGTTATTGAGGACGACCTACTTCTTCTCCGCCACATACCCGCTGCGGCGGGTCCAGTATTCCCAGACGCGGTCCGACGACAGCGAGGAGCCAGCCATTTCGGCGGTTGCGCTCATCTCGCCCTCGGACAGGAAGGTGACCTCGCCGAGCCGCATCGCTTCGGTCTGCAGCTTGGCATTGACCATCAGATAGACGGCGATGCGCACGGCGTCGCGCACCGTCTTGCCGACCACCGCGCAGCCATGGCCGCGCATCAGTACCGCGGCGTTAGCGCCGAGCGTCCTGGCGAGACTGCGGCCCTGCGCGAGGTTGCGCACCAGCAGATCGGTATCGCCGAAATCGTCGCGGATATCCCACACCGGCACGTGCGCGCCCATGCCGCCGGCGGTGTGGATGACCTGCCGCATCGGCGATCTTCGTGACCGAATACGGAATGACTTCGTGGGCGTGATTGTGCACCACCGAGCCGACATCGGGCCGCGCCTGAAAGATGCCGCCATGGATCGCGCGCTCGCCGTACATGACGCGGCCGCGCTGGTCGATCGGGTTGCAGTCGAGGTCGAATTCCATGATGTCGTCGCGCGTCACCAGTTCAGGGCTGCGCGAGCGCGACATGAAGAAGCGGTCGGGCCGCTGCGGATGCCGCAGGCTGACATGGCCGAAGCCGTCGACCACGCCCTCGTGCGCCAGGATCCGGTTGGCGATCACCAGATCCTCGAGATGCTCCTCCAGCGTCGCCATCGGTTCCTCCCCAAGCGTGTTTTCTCCGCAGCGCCTTAGGGGAAAAGCCTTGGCCTGTCGAGCTTGCTCCGCGCGGAGCTGCTTTGCGATCACGTGTGACGCGAGGAATTGGCCGACACGTCTCTGTGGATGTTCCCTGGGCGGCCAAGCGGCACAGGCACAGCGGCCATTTTTTGCTAACGTCACGGTCATGGTTGCTCCAGGACGTGCCGATACGGCGGACCGCGCCTTCTGCTAATCGGCCGCGACAAATGTTCAATTCGCCGCGGCGGCGCCGTATAATGTTTCAATGCGTCGCCCGCGATCCCATCCTCGATTGCCTTCCGTCCCTGACCCGCGCCGGCATTTGCTGCTTGCGGTGGGCGCGTTCGTGGTTCAGCGCGGGATCGTCCGGCCGTCAAACGAATCCGCCCAGCCTGTTCGTCTAAAGAAGACTTCATACCTCCGGCTCGATGAGGCCGATGCTCTTCAAGCTCTCCGGCATTGGCCGAGACGATCGACGCCGACAGCCGCCGCGCATTGGCGGGGCTGCGCAACAGATCGGGCCGATTCTCTCGTCCAAGCCTTCGAATTCTTCCTCGGACATGACGACAACGGTCCGGCCGCTCTGCCGCGTCACATTGGAGCGGCGCGCGGCTGTCGCGAGACCTGATCCATGTAAGCGCGCGAGCTGCTCGCGGAAATCCGTATAGGTCACGTGGTCCGTCGGCTGTCTGTGTTCGGATAGTCAGGCACTTTTGCTCGCGGCCCAAGTCGCGCTTAGGACATGGCGAGCGGCTCCGAAACCTATATTGTACGCATACAGTACATGATGGGTTTCGCAACGGCTCAACCATACGGGTTACGCCCTTGCCGGCGGCGGATTTCCGGCTGCAAGCCCCACGCCGCCAGTGAAACCCCGCCGGCCATCTGCTAGCGTCGCGCCCATCATGGATGCGCCCCGCCTCATCACGCACCGACCCGCCGGACCCTGCGCCCGAGGCGGCGAGCCGCGTCACCCCCATGATGGAGCAGTACATCGAGATCAAGGCGGCCAATCCGGATTGTTTGTTGTTCTACCGGATGGGCGATTTCTACGAATTGTTCTTCGACGACGCCGAAGTCGCCTCGCGCGCGCTCGGCATCGTGCTCACCAAGCGCGGCAAGCATCTTGGCCGCGACATTCCGATGTGCGGCGTGCCGATCGAGCGCGCCGACGAATATCTGCATCGCCTGATCGCGCTCGGCCACCGCGTCGCCGTGTGCGAGCAGCTGGAAGACCCGGCCGAGGCGAGGAAGCGCGGCGGCAAGAGCGTGGTGCGCCGCGACGTGGTGCGGCTCGTGACGCCCGGCACGCTGACCGAGGATTCGCTCCTCGACGCCAAGCGCAACAATTATCTCCTGGCGCTGGCGCGCGCCCGCGTCTCCTCGAGCGAGGACCGCTTCGCGCTCGCCTGGATCGACATTTCGACCGGCGAATTCCGCCTCGCCCCCTGCGACCGCGCCGCGCTCGCGGCCGAGGTCGCGCGCATCGAGCCGGGCGAGATCATCGTCTCCGACGCGCTCTATGCCGACACCGAACTGGCGCCGTTCCTGCGCGGGTTGCCGGCGCTGACGCCGCTGCCGCGCGACGTGTTCGATGGCGCCACCGCGGAGCGGCGGCTCGCGGCGTTCTTCGGCGTTGCGACCGCGGACGCCTTCGGCGCCTTCTCACGCGTCGAACTGACCGCGGCGGCCGCCGCCGTCACCTATGTCGAACGCACCCAGCTCGGCAAACGTCCGCCGCTGTCGCCGCCGATGCGCGAGGCGGCCGGCGCGACGCTCGCGATCGACCAGGCGACGCGCGCGAACCTCGAACTTATCCGCACGCTGACCGGCGAGCGGCGCGGCTCGCTCCTTGCAGCCATCGATCGCACCGTGACCGCGGCCGGTTCGCGGCTGCTGGCGCAGCGGCTCGCCGCGCCGCTGACCGATCCGGCGGAGATCGCGCACCGGCTAGACGCCGTCGCCGCCTTGATCGATCCGCCCGACGGGCGCGCCGCGCTGCGCGAGCGGCTCAAGGCAGCGCCCGATCTCGCCCGCGCGCTGGCGCGCATCGTGGTCGGTCGCGGCGGGCCGCGCGACCTCGCCGCGATCCGCGATGGCATCTTTGCCGCCGCCGACATCGCCGCGCGGCTTGGCCCATGGCCGGATGTGTCGCGCGATCTTGCGCAAGCCGTCGCAGCATTGCGGGAGCCCGACCCCGCGGTCGCCGACGAACTGGCGCGCGCGCTGGCGGACGAACTGCCGCTGTTCCGCCGCGACGGCGGCTTCGTCCGCGCCGGCTACGAAGCCGCGCTCGACGAGGCGCGGGCGCTACGCGACGAATCGCGCCGCATCATTGCCGGCCTGCAGGTGCAACTACGCCGAGACGACCGGCGTGCGCGCGTTGAAAATCCGGCACAACAACGTGCTCGGCTATTTCGTCGACGTCACCGCCCAGCACGGCGACAAGCTGATGAGCGCGCCGCTCAACGCGACCTTCATCCACCGCCAGACGCTGGCCGGCCAGGTGCGCTTCACCACCACCGAACTCGGCGAACTGGAAGCCAAGATCGCCAACGCCGCCGATCGCGCGCTGGCGCTCGAACTGGAAATTTTCGATCGCCTCGCCGCGACCGTCACGGCAGCGAGCGTGGACATCAAGCAGGCGGCGGAGGCGCTCGCTTTGGTCGACGTCGCGGCCGGCCTCGCGAGCCTTGCCGTCGAGCGTGATTATGTGCGGCCGCAGGTCGACGACAGCCTCGCCTTCTTGATCACCGGCGGCCGCCATCCGGTGGTCGAGCAGGTGCTCGGCAGTGACAGTGGTCCGTTCATCGCCAATGATTGCGACTTGTCGCCTCCCACCCTTGCGGGCGAGGGCGCAGAAACAGCCGGCCGCATCTGGCTCATCACTGGTCCCAACATGGCGGGCAAATCGACCTTCCTGCGCCAGAACGCGCTGATCGCGGTGCTGGCGCAGATGGGCAGTTTCGTGCCGGCGCGCGCCGCGCATATCGGCGTGGTCGACCGCCTGTTCTCGCGGGTCGGCGCCGCCGACGATCTCGCCCGCGGCCGCTCCACCTTCATGGTCGAGATGGTCGAGACGGCGGCGATCCTCAATCAGGCCGGCGAGCGCGCGCTCGTCATCCTCGACGAGATCGGCCGCGGCACGGCGACGTTCGACGGGCTCTCGATCGCCTGGGCCTCGATCGAGCATCTGCACGAGAAGAATCGCTGCCGCGCCTTGTTCGCCACGCATTTTCACGAGATGACCGCGCTCGCGGCCAAGCTGCCGCGGCTCCACAACGCCACCATGCGGGTCAAGGAATGGCAGGGCGAGGTGGTGTTCTTGCACGAAGTCGTCGCCGGCGCCGCCGACCGCTCCTACGGCATCCAGGTGGCGAAGCTCGCCGGCCTGCCGCCCGCCGTGATCGAGCGCGCCAAGATCGTGCTGGCCCAGCTCGAAGCCGAGGACCGCATCTCGCCGGCGCGGGCGCTGATCGACGATCTGCCGCTGTTCGCCGCCGCACGGCCGGCGCCGGCGCCGCAGCCGGACAAGGCGCTCGCCGCCGTGGTCGACGCGCTGGCGGCGCTCAACCCCGACGAGATGTCGCCGCGCGACGCGCTGGAAGCGCTCTACGCGCTCAAGACGCAGTTGGGTGACAAGAAGGATTAACCGCTCACGCCGCGCGTCTGCGGGCATTGATCGCCCAAAGGCCGCAGTTCCAGGCGACGCTCACCACCAGCGCGGCGACCATCGCCCACCACGACCCAGCGGCTCGGCGAGATCGTGCAGAACGAGGAACCCGAGGCTCAGCCCGATCAAGGGCGCCTGCGCGTAGGCGAGCACGCTGGCGACCGGCTTGCCGCCGACGCGCGGATGCATGGTGGCGACGAAGCTGCCGAGCACGATCGGAAACACCGCGAACATGCCGGAAGCAAACGAGCCGATGCGGAAGCTCGCTGTCGTCACGACGGCGACGACGATGGCGACCGCGAGCGCCCGCAGCGGAATGTCGAACAATGTGCGTTTCGCCTGTACCGGCAGTGCGGTGGTGCGATAGCGCCGCGTCAGCGGGATAGTAATGGCGAACACCACGGCGTTGAGCGCGACCGCCGTGGCCGGCGTCCAATCGACCGCGCGCAAGGCGGCCGCGACCGCGAACCACAACACGAGCGCGGCGCCGAGGCTCAGAAACAGCCCGTGACGCTGCGCCAGGATCACGTAGGTGGCGCAGAAGATCGAGACGGCGGCGCCGATGGCGACGCTGCCGACCGCGCTCGCGGCAATGAAGCTCGCCGGATGTTCGAGCGCGAGAATGATATAGGCCGCGCCGGCCGCAGTCGGCAGCACCGCGATCAGCGCCCCGACGAACGGCCCGCTGCGCTCCGCCGCGACCGATGCGGAGACCACCATTGCCGCCGTCATCGCCATCTTGAGTGCAAGGCCGTACCAGAACATGGCGATGATGCGCGCGGGTTACGCGTCCTTCCGGCCGATTACGTCCGCGTCAAGCTGACTTCCACCGGCGGCCCGCTCTTGATGGTCTGATAGACCACACAATAGCGCTCGGTGAGTTTCAAAAGCTGATCGAGCTTCTCCTGCGCCGCGTCGGTATCGAGGTCGAAGCGCAGGCGGATCTCTCTGAAGCCGACGGGCGCGTCCTTGGCGACGCCGAGCGTGCCGCGGAAATCGAGATCGCCTTCGGCCGACACCGCGCCGGACGCGAGCGGGATCTCGAGCGCGGTCGCGACCGCCTTCAGCGTCACCCCGGCGCAGGCGACCAAGCGCCTCCAGCAGCATGTCGCCGGAGCACAATTCGAGCCCCGAACCGCCGGTCGCCGGATGCAGTCCCGCGACCGCGAGCGCGCGGCCGGTCTCGACCTTGCAGGCGATAGCGGTGTCGTCGAGCGTGCCCTTGGCATGAAGCGTGATCAGGCCGGCATCGGCATCGGCCTTGTAGCGTTCCTTGATCGGCGCTTGCAGCGCCCGCAGCGCGGCGGCATCCATAGCGTGTCCTTCCAACGGTTTTTTACAGCCAGCACGGCTAGTTTATCGCGACACTGGCTTGCGGCAATGGATCGGCAACCAACATTGAGTTATGACACATTACCATGCTGGACACCCAACGCCCCGCGCCTGACGCCGTCGCCCTGATCGATTCGACGGCGATCACCGCCGACCTCAAGGCCGCCGCCGCAAGCCATGCCGGGCGCGAGCGCGAATTGCGCATTGCGCTCGCTTTGCGGCTCAAGGCGGCGCTGACGGAGGGGCGGGCCCAGGCCGAACAGTTGCTGCTCAAGGACCGTCACGGCCGGCGCTGCGCCGAGCGGCTGTGCCGGATGCAGGACGAGGTCATCCGCCTGCTGTTCGAAACCATCGTCGGCGAGCTCTACCCGCCGCAGGTGCCTTCCCAGGCCGAGCACATGGCGGTGGTCGCGACCGGCGGCTACGGCCGCGGCCTGCTGGCGCCCGGCTCCGACATCGATCTGTTGTTTCTGCTCCCGTACAAGCAGACGGCCTGGGGTGAATCCGTCGCCGAGGCGCTGCTCTATTGTCTGTGGGACATGGGGCTCAAGGTCGGCCACGCCACCCGCTCGGTCGACGAGTGCATCCGCCAGGCCAAGGCGGACATGACCATCCGCACCGCGCTTCTGGAGTCGCGCTACATTCTCGGCGACGCCAAGCTCTATCAGGAACTGACCGCGCGCTTCGACAAGGAAGTCGTCGCAAGGCACCGCGCCGCAGTTCGTCGCCGCCAAGCTCGCCGAGCGCGAGGAGCGCCACCGCCGCGCCGGCCAGTCGCGCTATCTGGTCGAGCCCAACGTCAAGGACGGCAAGGGCGGCCTGCGCGATCTGCACACGCTGTTCTGGATCGCCAAATACGTCTATCGCGTGCGCGAGCCGGAGGAACTGATCGAGCGCGGCGTGTTCGACCGCGACGAGTACAACATGTTCCGCCGCTGCGAGGACTTTCTCTGGTCGGTGCGCTGCAACATGCACTTCCTCGCCGGGCGCGCCGAGGAGCGGCTGTCGTTCGACATCCAGCGCGAGATCGCGGTGCGGCTCGGCTACACCGCGCATCCGGGCCTCAAGGACGTCGAACGCTTCATGAAGCATTATTTCCTCACCGCCAAAGATGTCGGCGACCTCACCGCCATCGTCTGCGCGGATCTCGAGGAGCGCGAAGCCAAGCCCGCGCCGGTTCTGAGCCGCGTCATCGCCCGGCTGCGTCCGGCCCGCAGCCGCGTGCTCAGCGAGACCGAGGATTTCATCGTCGAGACCAACCGCATCAATCTGGCGCGGCCGAACGTGTTCAAGCGCGATCCGGTCAATCTGATCCGGCTGTTCTATCTGGCGCAGAAGCACAATCTCGCCATTCATCCCGAGGCGATGCGCGCCTGTACGCGGTCGCTCAAATTGATCGACGGCGATCTGCGCAACGACGAGGAAGCCAACCGGCTGTTCCTGGAAATCCTGACCTCGAAGAACGAGGCCGAAACCGTACTGCGGCGCATGAACGAAGCCGGCGTGCTCGGCGCCTTCGTGCGCGCCTTCGGCCGCATCGTGGCGATGATGCAGTTCAACATGTACCACCACTATACGGTGGACGAGCATCTGTTGCGCTGCATCGGCATCCTCAACGAGATCGAGCGCGGCGGCAATCCCGACTTCGCGCTGGCGAGCGAATTGATCCGCACCATCCTGCCGCAGCACCGCGCCGTGCTCTACGTCGCGCTGTTCCTGCACGACATCGCCAAGGGCCGCATCGAGGACCACTCGATCGCCGGCGCGCGCATCGCGCGGCGGCTCTGTCCGCGGCTCGGCTTCAATACCGCCGACACCGAACTCGTCGCCTGGCTGGTCGAGGTGCATCTGGTGATGTCGACCGTGGCGCAGTCGCGCGACCTGTCCGACCGCAAGACCATCGAGAATTTCGCCGCGGTGGTGCAGTCGCTCGAGCGCATGAAGCTGCTGGCCATCCTCACGACCGCCGATATCCGCGCGGTCGGGCCGGGCGTGTGGAACGGCTGGAAGGCGCAGCTCATCCGCACGCTCTATTACGAGACCGAGCCGGTGCTCACCGGCGGCTTCTCCGAAGTGAACCGCGCCGAGCGCGTGGCGGCGGCCAAGACCGAATTCCGCAAGGCGATGGCGGACTGGTCGGCCGAGGCGCTCGAAGCCTATATCGGCCGGCATTATCCGGCCTATTGGCTCAAGCTCGATCTCGCCCACAAGCTCGCGCAGGCGCGCTTCGTGCGCGCGACCGAAGTCGAAGGCAAGCGGCTCGCGACCTCGATCGGCTTCGACGGGCGCGGCGTCACCGAGCTCACGGTGTACGCGCCCGACCATCCGTGGCTGCTCTCGATCATCGCCGGCGCCTGCGCGGTCGCCGGCGCCAATATCGTCGACGCGCAGATCTACACCACCACCGACGGGCTCGCGCTCGACACCATCTCGATCTCGCGCGAATTCGAGCGCGACGACGACGAGTTGCGCCGCGCCACGCGCGTCGGCCAGTCGATCGAGAAGGCGGTGCTGGGCGAGCTCAAGCTGCCCGACGTGGTCGCCAAGCGCGCGCTGCCGAAGGGCCGGCTCAAGGCGTTCGCCATCGAGCCCGAGGTGACCATCAACAATCAATGGTCGCACCGCTACACCGTCGTCGAGGTCACCGGCCTCGATCGGCCGGGGCTCCTCTATGAACTGACCGCGACCTTGTCGAAGCTCAATCTCAACATCGCCTCGGCGCATGTCGCGACCTTCGGCGAGCGCGTCGTCGACGTGTTCTACGTGACCGACCTCCTCGGCGCCAAAATTTCCTCGCCGACCCGCCAGGCCGCCATCAAGCGGCCGCTGCTCGCTTTGTTCACGCCGCAGGGAAGCGACGCGCGACCGGCGAGCCAGGTATCGTCGGCTTAGCGGTTTCGCCGGCCGTCCGGTAGAAGAAATCCGCTGTAAGAAGAAAGACCGCCTGTCGTGATCGGACAGGCGGTCGTTGGTCGGCGTGCAGACTGATGCGCATTCGCTTTGCGGCCGTCAGTTCTTTTGCGGAACCGGCGTCGACGTCTGCGGGTTCGCCGCCAGATAGTCCTTGTAGGTGCGGCCCGCATAGTTCGTCGCGGCATTCGCTGCAGGCGTCGGTGTCTGCGTCGCATCCGCGGCCTTGGCGTCGGTCGTCGGCACTTGGGTGGCGTCAGCGGCGCGGCCATCGACCGGCGCACTGGCTGATTCTTTGGTGCAAACATCCGCGAACACCACGAGACCGTCCGGCGTGTAGTTCTTGGTCAGGCAGGTGCACGGGCCGGGCGTGGGCGCGACGTACGGGGCTTCATCCGCGTCAATGTCGATCCAGACGCCGTCACGGAACAGCCAGTGGCCATGATGATGCGGGTGCCAGTGGCCGGGGTGACCGGGATGGTCGGGATGACCCGTGCGACCGGTGCCGATTCTGGTCAGCGTCGGCCGGCCGCCGCGTCCGGAGATGTGGCCGCCGCTTGGGCCGCCGCCGCCACGGGCGAAGCCGCCTCCGAAACCCCTGGCGTCGGCGGTGCTGGATCCGAGGCCGGCTGCGGCGATCGTAACGGCCGCGGCGATACTGAGGATGATGGTGCGTGACATGGTCGTTCTCCAGGTTTCGAGTTGCGATACCGGTTGGTCGTCGGCCGCGAGAAAAAGGTTCAAGCCGTTTTGCGGGTGGTCTGGGACCCTGACGTTCCCGCCTTGCCCAACGCCGTCCGAATCGCCACACTTGCGGCGGCACTCGAGCCCGGACGATCGACGCAAATTTTTCTCGATTTTGCTTGAACCTGGACGCCACCCGTCGCGACCAAGGTCATGAGCCGATGGCCCTGCCGATGCAGACGACTTCGGACGAGGTTCTCCTCGAAAGGATCGCCAATGGCGATCGGCTCGCGATGCAAGTCCTGTTCACGCGCCACCATGTGCGCGCCTACCGGTTCGTATTGCGGCTGGTGCGTAACGAGGCGACCGCGGAGGATCTGATCAGCGACGTGTTTCTCGATGTCTGGCGGCAAGCCGGAAAATTCGAAGGGCGGTCGGCGGTCTCGACCTGGATATTGAGCATCGCCCGCTTCAAAGCGCTGTCGGCGCTGCGGCGGCGCGGCGAGGAGGAACTGGACGATGAAACCGCCGACGCGATCGAGGATCATGCCGACGATCCGGAAATCGCGCTGGCGAAGAAGGACAAGAGCGCGATCATGCGGCAATGCCTGACCAAATTGTCGGCGGAGCATCGTGAGATCATCGATCTCGTCTACTACCATGAGAAATCGGTCGAGGAAGTTGCGGGAATTGTCGGCATCCCGGAAGCGACGGTGAAGACGCGGATGTTCTACGCACGCAAAAAACTATCGGAGCTCCTGAAAGAGCAAGGGGTCGATCGAGGTTGGCCATGAACGCAGTCAAGAACGCCGCCAACGGCGATGAACGCAGCGATGTCGAAGACCTGCTGCCGTGGCATGCCGCGGGAACGTTGGGCCCTCGCGACATGCAGCGCGTGGAAGCTGCGCTCGCGCGCGACCCCGAACTCGCCCGCCGCTACGAATTGGTGCGCGAGGAACTCGCCCAGACCGTTCATCTCAACGAGACGCTGGGCGCGCCGTCGGCGCGCGCCATGACGGCGCTGTTCGCCAGGATCGACGCCGAGCCGGCGCGGCGCCCGGCGGCATCGAGCGATCTCGGTGCCCGCATTCAGGAGTTCTTCGCGGCGCTGTCGCCGCGCGCGCTGGCGTGGTCGGCGAGCGTGGCGGCGCTGGCCATCGTGCTGCAGGCCGGACTGATCGCCGGCATGGTGATCAAGGAGAAGAACGCGGGCGGCTACGAGACCGCTTCGGCGCCTGCGACTTTCGGCGGCGAGGGCACGTACGCTTTCATCCGGTTTCAGCCGCAGGCCAGCGCGGCCGATATCACGCGGTTCCTGGCGACCAACAAATTCAGTGTTGCGGGCGGTCCGACTGCGGGCGGCCTCTACCGCGTGCGCATCGCAACCGCCAAGCTCGCGAAGCCGGATATCGATCGCATCGTGAAGACGTCGCAGCAGGACAAGGTCGTCGGCTTCATCGCCGCGACCGAATGACCGAGAGGGGAGTTTCGCCATGCGAACGAACCTGGTGAAGCTGCTGCGACCGATGCTTCGGCTGGCGCTCTGCGTCGTGGCTCTGACCGTGTGGATCGGCGACTCGAGCCCTGCAGCCGCGATGGGTGGCTTCGGACGCGGTGGCGGGTTCGGCCGACCTGGCTTCGGCATGGGCTTTGGGCCGCGGCGACCGATTGTCGCGCCGCGCCGAAGCGGCGGCAGAATTGTTTCGCCTCGGGGTCCCGGCCATCATCGCATCGTCGGTGGCGGCGTCGGTGATTCCGGTCCTGTAGTGTCGGGGCAGGGCACAACCGGCGGAGGCAACGGCCACAGCGGCGTCCCGCCACAAGGCGAGCGGCGCTTCGTTCCGGATGAGGTCATCACCGAGATTTCGCCGGCGGCAACGCCGCAATCGATCGGCCAGATTGCGCGCCGCTACGATTTGACCCAACTGGAAGTCCAAAGCTTTCCCTTGATCGGCGCCACGTTTTATCGCTGGCGCCTCAACGGCCGCCGTTCGGTGGCGGACACGGTCGGCGCGCTCGAGGACGAACGCATCGTCATGAGCGCCCAGCCGAATTATATTTTCAGCCTGCAGGAAGCCGCGACAAAATCCGCGTCCGGTGCGCAGGGCGATGCCGCCCAATATGTGCTGGAGAAATTGCAGATCGACCGGGCGCATCAAATCGCGACGGGAAAGAATGTTCCGGTCGCGGTGATCGATTCCGAAATCGATGCGAACAATGCGAATCTGCAACACACGATCGTGAAAAGCTTCGACGCGCTGAGCGGTGAACAAGCTCCGCATCGGCACGGCACGGCCATGGCGGGCGCGATTGCCGCGCACGGCAAGCTCCTGGGCATCGCGCCGGGCGCCGCGTTGTTGGCGGCGCGCGCGTTCGTCGGCGCCCCGGGCGAGGCCAAAGGCGAGGCCAATGGAACGTCGTTCGCCGTCTACAAAAGCCTGCAATGGGCGGCGGACAACGCCGCGCGCATCGTCAATATGAGTTTCGCCGGTCCCGCCGATCCCGCCTTGCACCGCATGCTGGCCGCCGCGCACGCTAAAAACATGGTGCTGATAGCGGCGGCGGGAAATGCAGGCCCGAATTCCGGTCCGCTCTATCCCGCCGCCGATCCGGCCGTCATCGCCGTAACCGCCACCGACAGCGATGATGCCGTTTTCAAGATGGCCAATCGCGGCGCCTACATCGCGGCCGCCGCACCGGGCGTGGAGGTTCTCGCGCTCGCGCCCGGTGAATCCTTTCAGATCGCCACGGGAACGTCGGTTGCCGCGGCGCATGTCAGCGGCATCGCGGCGCTATTGCTCGAACGCAAGCCGTCGCTCGAGCCGGACGAAGTTCGCGCCATCATCACGGCCACCGCTAAGCCGCTCGGGCCGGCGAGCCAGCATGGGGAATTCGGCGCCGGCCTGGTGAATGCCTATCGCGCCTTGCTGTCGCTGAACGTCAAACCCGGCAACGATGGCGACGCACAAGCCAAGCAGTGAAAGTCGTGGCTCGCTCGCCAACAGGCCAGTAACCCCGCTTTAAACCGCGGTCCCTACCTTGCCGGTTGGCGCATGCTGAAGGCGCCGGGGACGGGACATGTCGCAGCAGGCCGGCCGCAAGCGGGCGCAGGATGCCGCAAGCCTCGACTTGCGCCTGCGTCCACAGGACCGCACCGGCGGCCCGCCGCCGGCGCGCGGCGAAGGCGGCCGGCGCCGTGATGAGAGGTCGCCGCGAACCGCGCGCAAACGCGGCCGTGGCGGCGGCGGCAAGGGGCGATCGAGGCTCGGCCGGCTGATCTATTGGGCCGCCGTGCTGGCGCTGTGGGCGGCGATCGCCGCGGTCGGCCTCGTCGTCTATATCGGCATCCATCTACCGCCAATTCAGTCGTTGGAAATTCCCAAACGCCCGCCGGCGGTGCTGATCCTCGGTGCCAACGGCGCGACGCTCGCCACCCGCGGCGATATGGGCGGCGCCGCCGTACCGCTGCGCGAACTGCCCGACTATGTGCCGAAGGCGTTCATCGCCATCGAGGACCGCCGGTTCTATTCCCATCATGGCGTCGATCCCTTGGGCATCGCGCGCGCGGCGCTCGCCGACGTGTTGCGGCGCGGCGCGTCGCAGGGCGGTTCGACCATCACGCAGCAGCTCGCCAAGAATTTGTTCCTGACGCAGGAACGCACGGTGTCGCGCAAGCTGCAGGAAATCGTGCTCGCGTTGTGGCTCGAACACAAATACAGCAAGGCCGAGATTCTCGACCTTTATCTCAATCGCGTCTATTTCGGCGCCGGCGCCTATGGCGTCGAAGGCGCGGCGCAGCGCTATTTCGGCAAATCGGCGCGGCATCTCACGCTCGCCGAGGCGGCGATGCTGGCGGGGCTCGTGCAATCGCCGTCGCGGCTGTCGCCGAGCCACAATCCCGACGGCGCCGCGCGCCGCGCCCGCATCGTCATCGACGACATGGCGGCGCAGCACCTGATCGGCGCGGACGCCGCGCGCGTCGCGCTCGCGCACCCCGCGCGCGCGATCAAGCCGACCGCGGCCGGTTCGGTCAATTACGTCGCCGATTGGGTCATGGACGTGGTCGACGATCTGGTCGGCCGCTTCGACGAGGACATCGTGGTCGAGACCTCGATCGATCCGACGCTGCAAAGCGCGGCCGAGCGCGCGCTCGACGACGCCTTGGCGCAGAAGGGCGAAAAGCTCGGCATCGGCGAGGGCGCGCTCGTCGCCATGACGCCGGACGGCACCGTGCGCGCGCTGGTCGGCGGGCGAAGCTACGCCGAGAGCCAGTTCAATCGCGCCATCGCGGCGAAACGCCAGCCCGGCTCGGCGTTCAAGCCGTTCGTCTATCTGACCGCGCTCGAACACGGGCTGACGCCCGACACGGTGCGCGAGGATGCGCCGATCGCGGTCAAGGGCTGGAAGCCGGAGAATTACGAGCGCGAATATGCCGGGCCGGTGACGCTCACCCAGGCGCTCGCCAATTCGCTCAATACGGTCTCCGTGCGCCTGACACTCGAATTCGGCCCGGCCGCGGTCATCCGCACCGCCTACCGGCTCGGCATCGATTCGATCCTGCAGCCCAACGCCTCGATCGCGCTCGGCACGTCGGAAGTCTCGCCGTTCGAACTCGTCTCCGCCTACGCGCCGTTCGCCAATGGCGGCTACGCGGTGTCGCCCCATATCGTCGAACGCGTGCGCGGCGCCGACGGCAAGACGCTGTTCGCGCATGCCGCCCAGCCGCTCGGCCGCATCGTCGATCCCCGCAACGTCGCGATGATGGATGCGATGCTGCACGAGACGCTCATGAGCGGCACGGCGCGCCGCGCCGATCTGCCCGGCTGGCTCGCGGCCGGCAAGACCGGCACCAGCCAGGATTTCCGCGACGCCTGGTTCATCGGCTTCACCTCGCACATGGTCGCCGGCATCTGGCTCGGCAATGACGACAACACGCCGACGCGCAGAGCGACCGGCGGCGGCCTGCCGGTCGAGATTTGGAGCCGGTTCATGAAGGTCGCCCATCAGGGCGTCGCGCCGTCGCCGCTGCCCGGCGTCGCGGGCGCCGGCTGGTTTGGCTCACCGCCGCCGTCGCCGCCGCAGACCATCGGCGGCGCCGGCGCGTCCGCGTCGCGGCCGTCATCGGCGCCGGCGGGCGACAATGGCGAACGCCTCGATACCTGGCTGCTCGACCGTTTGTTTGGACGGCGGTGACCAGACGGCCGCAGCCGTCACATCGGAAAAATCCAGGCCGAAGATTCAGCGGCCGAATTCTTGGCACAGCCAGCGTTCCGCGCACACGCTGCCGTCACGGTCCCGCACGACCACCCGGGCGGAGCGGTTCGACCGCCGCAACCGCATGGCTTCGTTGATAGCGACCTTCAATGCCAGGTCCTGGCTCATGAACGGCCCGACCGGGCCGCTTTCCAGATGTGCCACCCATTCCTGCTGCAATGTCGGAAACACGGTGCAGGCGGTGCAGCTCATGGAAAATCCTTCCCGGGCGAATTTTGATGGTTTTGCAAATGACGACGTCGAGCCCGCCCAGTGGGCTGCCTGGATTTTTCCTTAGCCGTCGCACCATTGCTTGCCGGTTAACGGAGCGAGGATGATCCGCATGCCACGGCCGCATCCGGATCATTGCTGGCGTGGGACGCGGCCTTCGCTCACTCGCCGCTGTGAATGCCGTTCCAGGAATGGCGCAGGCTGTCGATGTGGATGTCGAGTTCCCGCTCGCTGAAGGTGACGAGCTCACTGTGTCCGAACCCTTGCGCGTAATCCAACACCGAAATGATGTCCGGCGCGATGCGCAGCAACGCGATGCGGGATGCCGGCGGTTGCGGCTGCACGCGCAATGCATTGTCGCCGTCGTGGATGCGCGCCGCGGCGGTCGCGTATTCCGGGTACTTCTTCAAGCGCAGTTTTGCGACGTCGTCGAACTCGGCATGGTCGGTGACTTCGGCGGCGCGGCCGGCAAGCGACAGGCCCTTGATCTCGGCGGGATCGGCCGCGTCGCTGCCGATGGTCAGCGAAATCCGCGGATCGCGCAGGATGTTGGCGAATTTCTGCGTGTTGCGGGCGACGAAGCAGTACAGCAGGTAGCCATCATTGACGTAACCGACCATGGTCGCCTGCGGCCAGCCGTCGGGCCGGTTGGTTGCGAGCGTCATGACGCGATGCTCGTCCAAGAGGCGAAGAATAAGCACTTTCAATCGTGGCATCATGGCGGGTGTCGATACGCGCGCCTTCTCCTGCCGCATTCTGGAGCGACGGGTCCATTAGGGCAGCACCCCAACCAATCGTGCTCCCGGCGGGACCGAGTTGATCTAGATCAAAGACCGGCGAGATTGCTGCCAACAAATTCGCGACCTCATCATTCTGCAATATTTCGTCGACAGCGGGCTCGAGCGGATCGTGCGCAACCGCGGCAAGCGCATCGGCAATCTCTTGCTCAACGAACTGCGGCGCGTCGGGCGGTTGCCGGCGCCGAAAGCGTGAATGCGAAAATGCGGTTCTAAGCGAGGTGAAACTCGACGTTGACCTGGCCGGTGCCGCTGGACGGGAAATAATCGCACAGCTGCTCGGCCGCGCCGTCGTAATGTTCCCAGCCGAGCAAGCCGAACAGCATCGCGGTGTCGGCCATCAGCGCTTCGCCGCTGCATTTGGTGGCGTATTCCGGCAGCAGGTCGACGAACTCGCGGTAGCGCCGCGCGCCCCACAATTCCAACACCCGCAGATCCATCTGCCGGTTGAACTCGCTCGACATAATGTCCCACTGGTTCTCGCCGACCTGACGGTTGCTCACCACCTTGTGGGACAACGAGCCCGAGGCCAGCACGGCGACATTGCCGTCGACGCGCGCGACCGCGCGGCGGCAGGCTTCACCGAATTTGCGGTTCTCTTCGACGCTCGCGAACAATGGCGAGGCCGCCGGCAGCACTTTCAGCGCGCGGTCGGCGTTCATGTAATGCATCGGAACGATGCTGCCGTATTCGAGCGCCAGGCTGGGGACGCGATGGGCGTGGACTTCGAGGCCGTCGGTCAAGGCTTCCAGCGCGATCAGATCGGCCAGAGCCGGGGCGCCGGGATAATCGTAACTCAAGTCGCGGATCATGTGCGGCGCTTCGTGGCTGGTGTAGGTGCCGGTGTGCCGCGCATTGGCATTGATGTGAAAGCCGAAGTTCGACAGCCAGTGGGTGTCGAAAATCAGAAATGTGTCGGCGCCGCGTTCGCGCGCCCGCCGGCCGATTTCCTTCAGCGATTCGATCGCCGGCGCGCGCCGGCCCTTGAGCGCGCCGTCCTGTTCCGACAGCATCAGCGACGGCACGTGCGTGACCTTGGCGGCAAGTACGACCCGACCCATCGATAATCCTCCCCCTGCGCTTGCCGCGCGGTCGAATGATTGTGCCGAAATTTCCGCGCGTCGGAATTGGCGCGTTCAGAACTCGCTCCGCGACGCCCACGGCAGTTCGTTGAGCGCCTCCAGCGTCTGACAATTCGGGCAATAGCTCTCCCACGCCGGATCGTTGGCGTCGCGAGCGAGATCGCGCGCGCAGCGGCCGTGGCTCCGACACATGGTGCAGACGCGTTGCAGATCGTGCAGGGTCTGCGGCTCGATGCGGCCGACTTCGGCCGGGTCGAGGTCGAGCGCGGCCATGCGGCGCGCCAACAGGTCGGCGTATTTGGGTCCCTTCCGCGCCAGCGTCAGAAGTTCGTTCACGCTGACACCGGCGTCCTTGGCCATTTCCGCCACTTCGGCCTCTTCGCAATAGCGAAATTCAGCGGCGTCGCCGCCGGTAAAGTCGCGCCACCACTGGCGGATGGCTGCCATCGGCGATCGTGTGTGCTGTGGGCTGAGGTCTGTCATGCGATCCTCCTATTTTCATTCTCGCACGACCGTATAGGCGGATGGCGCGTCGATCTTTGACCTGCGTCAATCGAGCCTGCGATATGCCTGTCGTACGGGAATCGAAGAAATAAAGGCGGCGCAGTACCCCCGTAGCTGCGCCGCCCCACTCGCTCCGACTGCCTCGCGGCATTCGTTGCAAGTGAAACAAATATAACGACAAGGCGGCGCGGCGCTTTGATCTAGGTCAATTCGCGGCCGCCCGTTCTGGAATTGGGATGGCGCGAGATACCCGGGGCGCCCCGAACATGCCGCAGCCGCAACGCGATCCGCAGAAACATTTGGACCGGCGCATTCCGCGCTACACCAGCTATCCGACGGCGGTGCAGTTCACCCCGCAGGTCGATGCGCGGTCGTACCAGCGCTGGCTCGGCGCGTTGCCGGCTGGCACCGCGGTCTCGATCTATCTGCATGTGCCGTTTTGCGCCGAGCTGTGCCTTTATTGCGGCTGCAACACCACCGTGGCGCGCCGCTACGAGCCGGTGGCGGCCTATGTCGAGCTCCTCGAACGCGAGATCGCGCTCGTCGGTGGCCATCTCACCGAGCCGGTCGTTACGCATATTCATTGGGGCGGCGGCACGCCGACCATGCTGCAGCCCCGCGACTTTGCCCGCGTCATGACCGCGCTGCGCCGGTCCTTCACGATCGCGCCGGATGCGGAGATTGCGGTCGAAATCGACCCCCGCACATTGAGCCGAGGCCACGTGCAGGTCCTGGCGGACTTAGGGACAACGCGCGCCAGCCTCGGCGTCCAGGATTTCGACGAGCGGGTGCAGCAGGCCGTGCGGCGGCTGCAAAGCTTCGAACAGACCGCGCGTATCGCCGAATGGCTGCGGAGCGCCGGCATCAATGCCATCAATCTCGATCTGATCTACGGGCTGCCGTTTCAGACCGTGGCGACCGTCACGGCGACCGCGCAGCGCGCGCTCGCGCTCGAACCCGACCGCATCGCGCTGTTCGGCTATGCCCACGTGCCGTGGCTGAAGCGCCACCAGAAACTGCTGCCGGAGGACGCGCTGCCCGGCAACGCCGAGCGCTTCGCGCAAAACCGCGCCGCCGCCGAGACCTTCGTTGCCGCCGGTTATCGCCGGATCGGACTGGACCATTTTGCCAAGGACGATGACCTCCTGGTGCGGCGTCAGCGCGCCGGCCGGCTGCATCGCAATTTCCAGGGCTACACCACCGACAACTCGCCTGTTCTCATCGGCTTCGGCCCCTCGGCGATCGGCGCCTTGCCCGGCGGCTACGTGCAGAACGCGCCTGGCATGCCGGCCTATCGCGAGGCGATAGCCGGAGGCCGCTTCGCGACCGTGCGCGGCTGCCCGCTTACCGCCGAGGACCGGCTGCGCGCCGCGGTCATCGAGCGCCTGATGTGCGATCTCCGCGTCGACCTCGCCGCGGTTTGCCGCGCCCACGGCACCGACCCGGCGCACTTCGCGGCCGAGCTTGCCGCGATCGATGCGCTCGCCGACGACGGCATCGTCGTGCGCGACGGCGATACCATCACGGTGCCCGAGCACGCCCGCGTGTTCGTGCGCGCCGTCTGCGCCGTTTTCGACACGTATCTCGCGGCCGGAGAAACGCGCTTCTCGCGGGCCTCGTAACGTGTTGCTGCGTTCACTCCAGCCGCTCGACATCGCGCAGCGTCGGGAACAATTTCATCCACAACAGGGCCACGGCGACGGTGGCCGCGCCGCCGACTAGCGCCGCGGGGACGGCGCCGATCAGCGCGGCGACGACGCCGGTTTCGAAATCGCCGAGCTGCGACGACGCGTTGATGAACAGATAATTCACCGCGCCGACGCGGCCGCGCATGGCGTCGGGCGTGCGCAGCTGCACCAGCGAGACGCGGATCACCACGCTCACCATGTCGGCCGCGCCGAGCACGGCCAGCGCCAGGACCGACAGCCACAACTGATGCGACAGCGCGAACACCATCGTCGCCACCCCGAAGACGATGACGGCCTGGAACATGCGCATGCCGACGCGGCGGCTGAGCGGATGGCGCGTCAATAAACTCGCCATCAGCACGGCGCCGACCGCCGGCGCGCCGCGCAGCACGCCCAAGCCCCACGGCCCGGTGTGCAGGATGTCGCGCGCATAGATCGGCAGCAGCGCGGTGACGCCGCCGAACAACACCGCGAACAGATCGAGCGAGATGGTGCCAAAAATGGCGGGATTGTTGCGCACGAAGCCGACGCCGGCGAACAGGCCGGCGAGCGTCGGCGGTTCCTTGCTGACGGTCTGCTGCCGCAGCGCCACGGCGCCGTTGATGAGGCCCGCGGCCAGCCACAACACCGCCATCGCGCCATAGGGCACGTCCGGCCCGAGCGCATAGGCGAAGCCGCCGACCGCCGGTCCGGTGATGGTCGCGATCTGCACCGCGACGCTCGATTGCGCCGACGCCCGTTGCAGCATGCCGTCCGGCACGGTGAGCGGCAGCATCGCCGCGGCGGCCGGATTCTCGAACGCGATGGCGGCGCCGAACACCGTCACCGCGGCGAAGATTTCGCCGACACTGAGCCAGCCGCCGAAGCTGCCCCAAGCCAGGAATGCCGCCGCGGCCGCTGCGGCGAACTGCGACAGCTGCGCCACCCGCTTGCGGTCGTAGCGGTCGGCGGCGTGGCCGGCGACGAACACGAGGATCGCGGTCGGCACGAATTGCGTCAGCCCGACGAGGCCGAGCGCCAGGGCGCTGTTGGTCAGCGCATAGACCTGCCAGCCGACCGCGACGGCGGCGATCTGATAACTGAATTTGGAAAGGCCGCGCGCGGCGAAATAGAACAGGAAGGGCCGGTGATGGAGTAAGGCTTTGCTGCCGGGCGAATCGGGGAACATGGCGGACGATAGCCCGGCTGCGACGGACACGGCGGACACGGCGAATGCACTGCGAACGCTCACCGACCCATTCAGAAAATAGGTCTCCATCATGCCCTTGCCCTTGACCTCGATGATGCCGCGCCGTTCGAGCTTGAACCGCTCGCCGAGCGCGTCGCGCGTCGCCGCGGAGATCTGGATGCGGCCGGGCAGGGAATGGGATTCCATGCGGCTTGCGGTATTCACCGTGTCGCCCCACACGTCGTAGACGAATTTGTGCGTGCCGATGACGCCGGCGATGATCGGGCCGCTGTGGATGCCGATGCGGGCCTGAAGGTCGAGCGCGGTCGCGTCGGCGACGCTCGCGACGGCCTCGAGCATGCGCGGCGCCAGCGCGGCGATGCGCTCGGCGTGGTCGGTCTGCGCCTCGGGAATGCCGGCGGCCACCATGTAGGCGTCGCCGATGGTCTTGATCTTCTCCACTTTCAGTTCGGCGGCCAGCCGGTCGAACGCGGAAAAGATCCGGCTGAGAAAATCGATGGTGCGGTCGGCCGGCAAATGCTGGCTGAGCGTGGTGAAACCGACGACGTCGCAGAACAGGATCGTCGCCGCGGCGACGCGGTCGGCGATGGCGGTCTCGCCGTTGCGCATGCGCGCCACGATGCTCTGCGGCAGAATGTTGAGGAGAAGCGTCTCGGAGCGCTCCTTCTCCCGCTCGAGATCGGCGACGAACTGCTTTTCGCGGTCGCGCAGCCGCTTGCGTTCCAGCGAGGCGCCGATGCGCGCGCGCAACAGGATCGGATTGAACGGCTTGGTCAGATAGTCTTCGGCGCCGGCCTCGATGCAGCGCACCACGCTGTCGATTTCGTCGAGCGCCGAAATGACGATGACGGGAATGTCGCGCGTGTGCGCCGCCGCTTTGAGCCGGCGCAGCACCTCGAAGCCGCTCATTTCCGGCATGATGAGATCGAGCAGAATGAGATCGAACGTCTCTCCGCCCATCAGCTCCAGCGCCGCCGCGCCGTTCGCCGCGGTCGCGACGTGATGGCCTTCGCGCGTGAGCCGGCGTTCCAGCACGTCGCGGTTGGCGGCATTGTCGTCGACGACGAGGATGCGGCTCGCTGCGGCGGCGGCGCGCGCGGCGCCGTCCGCCGGCAGCGGCGTGAGCGTGCGCAGCACGTCGGCGACGATGTCCAGTCCGAGCGCGCCGGCTGCCGCCGTCGGCCGGCTGCGGTATCGTCCTGCCGCGCCAGCGCGATCATGGCGTCGATCTGGCCGAGCAATTGATCGGCGGATTCCTTCAGCCTGGTCAGGTCGGCGCGCAGCGCGTCTTCGCCGTCGGCATCGAGGTCCTCGATGAGCAACTCGCTGTAGCCTTTGATGGCGTTCAACGGCGTGCGCAGATCGTGACGCAGCCGGCGATGAAAGGCTTCGGCGGTTTCGTCGCTCTGGCGCTCGGACGCCGAATCCTGGATCAGGCTTTTCACGAACGCGTTGAGCTGCACGCTGGCGCTGCGCATCCGGTCGAGATCGGCGAGCAGGCTCGCGGGCCGCGACGCGCGCGCATCCTCGATGATCATGTCGAGAAAATCGGTGATCGCGATCGCCGGCGCCTGGACCTCTTGGCGCAGGAACGCGGTCATCGCGCGGCTCAGGCGCTCGTCTTGTTCGGTCGATTCGCACAAGGGCCCGTCCTCCTGAGGCGCTTGCCGAAGGCCGAGCCTCGAAGGATCAGAGCTCCGCCGCCTCGGCGTCCTTCGAGGCTCGCTTCGCTCGCACCTCAGGCGACGGAACATAGTCAGCTAACCTTTCGCAGTCCCGAGCAGGCGCTCCATCTTGCCGATCAGGCGGTCGAACTCGACCGGCTTGGTGTCGTAATCGTCGCAGCCGGCCTCGATCGCCTTTTCGCGGTCGCCGTTCATGGCGTGCGCGGTGAGCCCGATCACCGGCACGCCGCGGGTTTCGTCATTGGCTTTGACGCGCCGGGTCGCCTCCCAGCCGTCCATGACGGGAAGGCTCATGTCCATCAGGATGATGTCGGGCTTTTCGCTCTGGGCCAGGTCGACGCCCTGCTGCCCGTTGACCGCGAACACCACCTCGAAGCCGCGGCGTATCAGGCGGCGGGACAGCATGTCGCGGTTCATCTCGTTGTCTTCGACCAACAATACCTTCGTCATCGAACGGCTCCTGCCTCTGCTGTTCTTATTGACGGTCTAACTCTCGGCCGCCGCGCGCGCCGGCCGGCGCCGCACCGCTTCGGCGACGGCGGCGACGATATCGACTCGCGTCGTCGTGGCTTTTTCCATGACTTTGCGCGCCTGGAGCAACAGCCGCTCGCGTTCGGCCGCGGTGAGCTGCTTCGCCGTCATCACGACCACCGGAATCTCGCGCCATTCGGATCGCGCGGCGACGGCGTCCAGGAAGGCGAAACCATCCATTTCCGGCATCATCAGGTCGAGCAGGATCATCGCCGGCGGCTGATGCTCCTCGAGCCAGGTGAGCGCGCGGCGGCCGTTGGCGGCCTCGGCGACGACGAGCCCGAGCTTGGCGATGGTATGGCGCATCATCTCGCGCGTGTCGGCGTCGTCCTCGACCACGAGCACCGGGCCCTCACGCCGCGCCACGCGGTGGATCAGCGCGGTGAGCCGCGTCCGGTCGACCGGCTTGGTCAGAACGTCGACGGCGCCGAGCGAGAGGCCGATGCCGCGATCCGGCGCCATGGTGACGATGACCACCGGAATGTCGGCGAGCTCGGGATCGGCCTTGAGCGCGCTCAACACGTCCCAGCCGTCGGGCTTGGGCATCAAAATGTCGAGCGTGATCACGTCCGGGCGCATGGTGCGGGCGAGATCGAGCGCCTCGGTACCGCTCGTCGCATGCACCAGCCGATAGCCGGAGCCCTTCAAGCCGGCGGTCAGAAGTTCCCGCGCCGCGGCATCGTCGTCGACGATGAGGATGGTCGCGGCGTTGCCCGCATCTGCGGTGATGCGGGGCGCTTCGCTTGGCGCGATTTGCGCCGCTTGGCTTGCGGCTGCGCTTCGCTGCGCACCGGCAGGGTGATGGTGAAAGTCGAGCCCTCGCCGGGCGTGCTCGCGACCGTGATGTCGCCGCCCAAGAGCCGGCAGAACTCCCGCGAGATCGCCAGACCGAGGCCGGTGCCGCCGTATTTTTTGGTCGTCGAAGCGTCCGCCTGGCTGAACGCCTGAAACAGGCGGCCGAGCTGCTCCTCGGTCATGCCGATGCCGGTGTCGGAGATGTCGAACCGCACCATCGGACGATCCGCTTCGTAGCGCTCGGCGACGAGCGACAGCCGGCCGCGCTCGGTGAACTTCGAGGCGTTGCTGAGAATATTGAGCAGGCTTTGCTTGAGCTTGGTGCGGTCGGTGCGCATGGTGCCGAGATCGTCCGCCAAGTCGAATTCCAGCATATTGCCGTTCTTCTCGGCGAGCGGAACGATAAGCGCGCGCACCTCGTCGAGCAGCGGCGCCACCTCGACGTCCTCGAGGAACACGTCCATGCGGCCGGCTTCGACCTTGGAGAGGTCGAGGATGTCATTGATCAGGCCGAGCAGGTGGCGGCCGGCGCTCTCGATCTTCTTGAGGTCGGGAACGAAATCGTCCTGGCCGATGTCGGTCGCCTCTTCCTGCAGAATCTCGCTGTAGCCGATGATGGCGTTGAGCGGCGTGCGCAGCTCGTGGCTCATATTGGCGAGGAACTGCGACTTGTGCTGGCCGGCGATCTCAAGTTCCCGGCTCTTGTCCTCGATCTCGTGGAACAGCCGCGCGTTCTGGATTGCCAAAACCGATTGCGCCGCGAACGTCTTGACGAGGTCGATGGTGTTCTGCGGAAACGCGCCGGGCGTGCGGCGGCGGACCACGAGCAGACCGACGATGTCGTCGCCGCGCATCAAAGGCGCGGTGAGCCGGGCGCGGAAACCGGCGCGCAGGATGATCTCGTTGATCGGGCCGGGGGCCTCGTCCCGCAAATCCGCGACCTGGACCGGCTCGCGCCGCGCCAGCGCCATGGTGACGTTGGTTTCGGCAAAATTGACGCGCCGCTTCGACAATGCATCGATCAATTCCCGATCCATGCCGTAGGTGGCGCGCAGATGAAACTCGCGCCGCACGTCGTCGAACACGTAGATGGCGCCGGCGTCGGTGTCGGAGAGCTGCACCGCCTTGGCGACGATGGTGGAGAGCACGGTTTCCAGGTCGAGCGTCGAGTTCACCGCCTGCGACACCTCGCCGAGCGCTCGCAGTTCGCCGACCGAGCGGCCAAGTTCATCGGTGCGCGCCCGCAGTTCGGTGAGTAGCCGCGCATTCTCGATGGCGATGACCGCCTGCGCGGCGAAATTCGTCACCAGGTCGATCTGCTTGTCCGTGAAAGGACGGACTTCCTGGCGAAAGACGACGATCGCCCGAACGAATTCGCTCCTCCTTGAGCATGGGCACGATGAGAATCGTGCGCACGCTGCGCAGCGTCGACGGATGCAACGGCGCCGGGATCGTCCTTCGGTAGGCGGGATCCGCCGCAGGTCGGTGAACGTGGAGAACCGTTTTGGTCGCCGCATGCGGCGAGAGCGGTTGCCGGACCGAGGCGGAATGCGGGGTCGCGCGCGCGCATTCGGCAAGGCTTTCCGGCGCGTTGTGCATGGCGACGGTGCGGAACGCGCCGTCTTCCGGCAGCAATCAAAATTGCCGAAATTGGCCTGGCAGATGCGCGTGGCGTTCTCCAGCATCGAGCCGAATACCGGCTGCAAATCGCCGGGCGAACTGGAGATGACTTGGAGCACCTCCGACGTCGCCGTCTGCTGCTCCAGCGATTCGGTGAGATCGTCGGTGCGCTGGCGCAGCTCGGTCAATAGCCGCGTATTCTCGATGGCGATGACCGCCTGGGCGGCGAAGTTCGTGCACCAGGTCGATCTGCTTGTCGGTGAATGGCCGAACCTCCTGACGGTACATGCCGATGACGCCGATCAGTTCATCTTCCTTGAGCATCGGCACGACAGCAGCGTGCGCACGCCGCTGCCGTCGATGAACGCGACGGCGTCGGCCTCGTGTGCCTTGTAGGCGGCTCTTCGCGAAGGTCGCGACGTGGATCGCGCTTGTTCGTGGCCATCAGCCGCGACAATGGGTCCAGCGGGCCAGGCCGGAACAGGGGCTCGCGGCGTCGCAAGATCGGCAAAGCCGGCGGCACGTTGTACAATGGCGCCGAGCACGGAACGCGCCGCCTTCGTAAAGGAACAGGTTGCCGAATTGGCCTGGCAAAGCCGCGTCGCGTTCGCCAGCATGGCATCGAACACCGGTTCAAATCGCCCGGCGAGCGACGAGATGACGCCCAGCACCTCGGCCGTCGCCGTCTGCTGTTCCAGCGATTCGGTGAGTTCGTCGCGTGCGCTGCTGCTCGGCCTCGAACAGGCGCACATTCTCGATGGCGATGACCGCCTGGTCGGCGAAGGTTCGACCAGTTCGATCTGCTTGCTCGGTGAACGGCTCGCACATTCCCGCGCCAGGACGCATGACGCCGATCGCGCTCGTCTCCGCGCAGCAGCGGCACGCCGAGCATCGTGCGCACGCCGCCGATAGTCTGCGGACTGCTTCGACTCGAGATTGCCGCGATGTCGCTGATCGTCCGAAATCGGCGACTTGCACGCCTCTTTCGAGCGACGACGCGCCCGGCGACTTGACGCTGGCCGATCGGATACGACGGTTCGTGCGCGCTGAATCGCGATCGAGGCTCCGGCGGAGAGCCGTGGCCGCGCAGCGATACAAAGTACGTCGCCCTCGCGCCGGAGCATGGCGCCGCTATCGGCTTCGCAGAGCTGCGCGGCGCGTTATCCACGCATCGTGTCGAACACCGGCTGCAGATCGAAGGTCGAGCGGCTGATGACCTTGA
The DNA here is from genome assembly GCA_963745155.1 of uncultured Pseudomonadota bacterium. Classification (GTDB taxonomy): domain Bacteria; phylum Pseudomonadota; class Alphaproteobacteria; order Rhizobiales; family Xanthobacteraceae; genus BOG-931. Next base: position 29,515 of record CAVUWO010000023.1, read on the forward strand.
GCACGTCGCGCGTCGCGGTCTGCTGCTAGCAATCTGGAGGTCGCGGTCGCGCGCAGTTCGGTCGAGCAGCCGCGCGTTCTCGATGGCGATGACGGCCTGGGCGGCGAAGTTCGTCACCAGCGCGATCTGCTTGTCGGTGAACGGGCGCACTTCCTGCCGGTAGAGGATCGAACGCGCCGATCAGCTCGTCATCCTTGACCATCGGAACGCCGAGCGATGTCCGTACGCCGCCGACCTCGACGCTCGATACCGTGCCGGAACGCGCTTCGGCGTAAGCCGGATGCGCGCCATATCGGCGACATGCACGACGGCTCTGTTCGCGACCACGTCGCCAAGCGGCGTGTCCGGCGCGGCTCGAATGGATCTTGCGCCGAATGCCACTCGGCGAGCGCCGCCGGCATGTTGTGCGTCGCGACCGATGCGCAACCCGTCGGCATCGCGCGATAAATCGTGCCGAACATGGCACCGCAGATGCGGACGGCGTTTTCCAGCATCGATTGCAAACACCGGTTCGAGATCGCCCGGCGAGCTGAGATGACGCGCAGCACTTCCGTGGTCGCCGTCTGCTGCTCCAGCGATTCGGTCAGTTCGCGCGTGCGCTGCTGCTCGGCCTCGAACAGCCGCGCGTTCTCGATGGCGATGACCGCCTGGTCGGCGAAAGTGGTGACCAGATCGATCTGCTTCTCGCGTGAACGGGTCGACCACGTCGCGGGATGAGCACGAACACGCCGATGGCTCTCGCCGGCGCCTGAGCAGGGGAACGCCGAGCGCCGTGCGGTAGCCAGAGAGTCCCCTGATAGCCGCTGTTCTGGTACTCCGGATCGGCCAGGACATCGGGAATGTGAATATGACCGTGCCTTCCAAGGCGACGCGACCGGAAATGCTGTCGCGGTCGACCGGCAAGGGATGCTCGGCCGCCCAGCGTTCGCCTCCAGCGAGAAGCCGTAATTTGCCGCCAGCCGGTGCTCATCGCCGTCGCGCCGGAAGATCACGCCAAGGTCGGCGGCGCACAGCCGCGCGGCCGATTCGGTCAGCGTGTCGAGCACGGTCTGCAGATCGAACGCCGAGCGGCTGATGACTCTGAGCACGTCCGCGGTCGCGGTCTGCTGCTGCAGCGATTCGAGACGCGGTGCGTGGCGCAGTTCGCGAAGCAGCCGCGCGTTCTCGATGGCGATCACCGCCTGGGCGGCGAAATTCTGTACCAGCGCGATCTGCTTGTCGGTGAACGGCATGACTTCCTGACGATAGATGCCGAGCACGCCGACAAGCTCGTCCTCCTTGAGCAACGGCACGATGAGAAGTGTGCGCGCGCCGGCGCCTTCGACCAATGCACGTAAGGCGGGAAGCGGTCCTTATACGCCGGGTGCTCCGCCGATTCTCGACCTGAAAGAACTGCTTGGTCTCGACGACGCGAGCAAGCCCCGACAGCGGACGGGGGCGTATGGGGGTTCGCGCCGCCGCTGCTCGGCGAAAGCCTTGGCGCTTGTACATCGCCCCGATGCGGAACGGCCGTTTTCGTTCAGCTCGAGATTGCCGAAGCTGGCGCCGCAGATACGCGTCGCGTTCTCCAACATGGTGTCGAACACCGGCTTGAGGTCGCCGGGCGAACTCGAGATGACACCGAGCACTTCCGCAATCGCGGTCTGTTGCTCGAGCGATTCACTGAGATCATTGGTGCGCTGGCGCAATTCGCTGAGGAGGCGCGTGTTCTCGATCGCGATCACCGCCTGCGCGGCGAAGTTCTTGACGAGATCGATCTGCTTCGGCGTAAACGCGCGCGCCTCGTGCCGATAGATGCTGAACGCGCCGACGAGTTCGCCGTCCTTGAGCATCGGGACGACGACGATGCAGCGTACCGCGCCCTCTTCGACCAGCGACACCACGGGCGGGTCGCGCTCCGCGTAGGCCGCGTCCCGCGCGAGGTCGACGATCTGGACGACTTCCCTGCTGGCGCCGGCGCGCGACAGCGGCGACAGCGGGCCGGGACAGAACACCGGCTCGCGCCGAAACCGCTCTTCGAACGCCGGCGGCATGTTGTAGAAGGCCGCGGCGTGAAACCCATCGCCGACCCACAACGTTAGGGCACCGAAATTGGCGCCGCACAGGCGCGTGGCATTTTCCAGCGCGCTGTCGAACACCGGTTGCAGTTCACCGGGCGAACCGGAAATCACGCCGAGCACTTCCGCCGTCGCCGTCTGCTGCTCCAGCGACTCGCGCAGCTCGCTCAACAGCCGCGCATTCTCGATCGCGATCACCGCCTGGGCGGCGAAACTCTGCATCAGAGCCGTCTGCTTTTCGGTGAAGACACTGAGCTCCTGCCGGAAAATGACGAAACCGCCGATGCATTCGCCGTCCTTGACCAGCGGCACCCGCAGCACGCTGCGCGCGCCGATATTCTCCACGAAGGCGACGACGCGCGGATTACGCTGGAGATAGGCCGGCGTCTCCCGCATGTCCGGGATGTACACGATCTCCGGGGAGGAGAGCATGTGGACGAGCGGGTGGTTGCCGTGTTCGGCGATGACGAGTTCGGAGCCGATTTCAAACAGCGCCGCAGTCGTTCCGGGCGGCACGACGCGCGCGACCAGCCGCAGCACGTCGCCGTCGCGTAAAAGCATCGTTCCGAACGGCGCGCCGCAGAGCCGCGTCGCGTTGTCCAGCATCGTCTGGAACACCGGCTGCAGTTCGCCGGGCGAACGCAAAATGACTCCCAAGACCTCCGCACTCGCCGTCTGCTGCTCCAGCGACTCCCGCAGTTCGCTGAGCAGCCGCGCGTTCTCGATGGCGATGACGGCCTGCGCCGCAAAGCTCCTCAGAAGTTCAATCTGCTTATCGCTGAATGGGCGAAATTCCTGGCGGTATATGCCGATAATGCCGGTGATCTCGCCCGCCTTACGCAGCGGCACGACCAACAAGGTGCGGGCACCGCCATATCGCACCAGCGGGTTGTCCGGCCCCTCTGCCTCCAGATCGGCGATGTGGACAGCGTCCTTTCCTCTGGCGATCTCTGCGAGCGGGGGGAAGACACTCACGTCGAACAGCGGCGACCGCTCGTTGAACGCCAGGAATTCCGACGGCGCATTGTGCAAGACCACCCGACGGAACGCGTCGCCCTCGCGCAGCGCGAGCGAGCCGAAATTGGCCTCACAGATCCGGGCGGCGCTTTCCAGCATCTTGGCGAAGACCGGCTTGAGATCGCCCGGCGAGCTGGAGATGACGCGCAGCACGTCGGCTGTTGCCGTCTGTTGCTCGAGCGACTCGCGTAGTTCGCCGAGCAGCCGCGCGTTCTCGATGGCGATCACCGCCTGGCTGGCGAAGTTCGTGACCAGCGCGATCTGCTTGTCGGTGAAAGGCCGCACCTCCTGTCGATACAGCGTGATCGAGCCGATCAGTGCGTCGTCCTTGAGGAGCGGCACTGCGAGCAGGGTGCGCACGCCGCCGAGCTCGACGGCGGCAACCACGCGTGAATCGCGGTCGACGATGTACGCCTCCTGCTCCCTCAAGTCGAAGACATGGAACACCGATTTGTTTTCGATCATGCGGCCGGTAACGGTCTTCGACCCGGGCAGATGCGGCGAATGCCGCCGTGCTTCCGCGAATGTCGGCGGCACGTTACAGGATGCGGCGAGCTTCAGCTTCTCATCTTCGAAACGGTAGATGTTGCCGAACGTGGCGCCGCAGATACGGACGGCATTTTCCAGCATGCTGGCAAACACCGGCTGCAGATCGCCTGGCGAACTGCTGATGACCTGGAGCACATCCGATGTGGCCGTTTGCTGCTCGAGCGATTCGGAAAGATCGTCGGTGCGTTGGCGCAGATCGTTGAGGAGCCGCGCATTCTCGATGGCGATGACGGCCTGGTCGGCAAAGCTTTGCAACAATTGCAGTTCGGCGGGCTGAAATGGCTGCAGCACGTTGCGATAGACCACCAGTGCGCCCACGGCGCGCCCGTGAGTGCGCAGCGGCGTGCCGACCATGGTGCGAACTCCGGCCCTGCGTGCCACCGCGGGGCCGGGCCAATCCGCCAATTCGGGATCGAGATTGTCCAGATCGGGGAGATGGATTTGCCGATTCTCGCGAACCACGGTGCCCGGGAGGTTGCGACCGCTGACAGTCGGACGTCTTGCCGGGTCGTCGTAGAGCGTGGTGCCGATCTGTTCCGCGCCCTGACCAACGCCGATCATCGTTTTGAATTCGTCGCCTTCCGTGAGGCGGAAAGCGACGCCGGCGGCGGCGAACAGCCGCGCCGTGGTCTCGGCGATCTTGCGCAGCGTGCCTTCGGCGTCGCCGGGCGTGGCGGCGATGATGCGCAAAATGTCGGAGGTCGCGGTCTGCCGCTCCAGCGATTCGGCGAGGTCGTCGGTGCGCTGGCGCAGGTCGCTCAGCAAGCGCGCGTTCTCGATGGCGATCACGGCCTGGTTGGCGAAGCTGGTCAAGAGTTCGGCCTGCTCGTCGGTGAACGGCGACACCTCCATGCGATAGATGACGAGCGCGCCGATCAGTTCCTCGCCGCGCAACATCGGCACGCAAAGCACGGCGCGCGCACCGGCGACTCTGACGAGCGGCGACTTGTTGTAAGGTTCGACGGCGGTCAGATCGCCGATATTCACCGTCTTCTTCGTTTTGAAGAGGCGCCCGAGCGGCGACACATCAAGCGGAATCGCGGGATTGTCGCGGCGCAATTTTTCGAATGCGGGCGGCGCGTTGTACATCGCCCCAATCCGCATTCCGTCGCCGTCGACCAAAGGCAGGTTGCCGAACTCGGCCCGGCACAGCCGCACCGCGTTGGCCAGCAAAGTCTCGAATACGGGCGCCAGGTCGCCGGTCGAGGCGCTGATAACCCGCAGCACCTCCGACATGGCTTTCAACTGATCGCGCGCCGCGTCGAGATCGCGGTTTTGGCTCTTTTGGCCCCGGGCGGGCTTAAGCGGGGCGGCTGCCGTGGCCTTGCCTAGGGTCTTGCGCGGCTTCGCGGCCTTCCGCGGGGGGCGGCGCTTCGCGGCGCTTGCGGCCCGTGCCGTCGCCTTTGCCTGCCGTCCGCCCTTGCCGCCGCCGCGCCGCTTCATTCGGGGGTTTCCGTTCGCTCGTGATCACGCCGGTCTCGCTGGAGCATAACCTGTTGCGCCGGTTCGGGCGAGAGACCTCAAAGCCTTGAAACGACGCGTCAATCGGTCTCACCGATTTGGCGGGGACCCGCCGCGTCCGCGCGAGGCCACAGCCCAACCCAGGCGGGGGCCGGTTGACATGAATCAATGCCCGCTTGCGTTGCATGTGCTCGGTTTTAGTCAAATTGAGGTCGGCGGCAATGACCGACATCGCAAACGAACATTGGGATCAGGAGGGAATTCATGGCTCACATCATTGTGCTCGGCGGCGGCATTGGCGGCGTGTCTTGCGCCTATGAGCTGAAAAAATCGCTACGTCGGGAAGACCGGGTCACGCTCGTTTCCAACAAGCCCTTCTTCCAGTTCACCCCGTCGAACCCGTGGGTGGCAGTGAATTGGCGGGCCAAGGACGACATCATCATCGATCTCGCGAGCGTATTGCCGAAGCATGGCGTCGCCTTCAACGGCGCCGGCGCCAAGCGCGTGCACGCGGCCGAAAACAGGGTCGAGCTGGCCGACGGTTCTTCGCTCGATTACGATTATCTGGTCGTCGCGACCGGTCCGGAACTCGCCTTCGACGAGATCGAAGGGTTCGGCCCCGAGCGCAACACCAGTTCGATCTGCGACGTCGATCACGCGACCGCGGCCAACGATCGCTGGGAGGAGTTCTGCAAGAATCCCGGCCCGATCGTGGTCGGCGCGGTGCAGGGCGCTCCGTGCTTCGGCCCGGCCTACGAGTTCGCCATGATCATGGACACCGACCTGCGCAAGCGGCGCATCCGCGACAAGGTGCCGATGACCTTCGTGACCGCGGAGCCCTATATCGGCCATCTCGGCGTCGGCGGCGTCGGCGACACCAAGGGCGTGCTGGAATCCGAGATGCGCCAGCGCCACATCAAATGGGTCGTCAACGCCAAGGTCGACAAGGTCGAGGCCGACAAGCTTGTCGCCAGCGAATTCGACGACGACGGCAAAGCTGAAAAAGACCCACGAGCTGCCGTTCAAATTCTCGATGCTCATTCCGGCGTTCCGCGGCATCGCCGCGGTGCGCGGCATCGAGGGTCTGACCAATCCGCGCGGCTTCATCATCGTCGACAAGCACCAGCGCAACCCGAAATTCCCCAACGTGTTCGGCGTCGGCGTCTGCATCGCCATCGCGCCGTTGGAACAGACCCCGGTGCCGGTCGGCGTGCCGAAGACCGGCTATATGATCGAATCGATGGTGACGGCGACCGCGCTCAACATCGCGGCGCTGGTGCGCGGCAACGAGGCGACGCACGAAGCGACCTGGAACGCCATCTGTCTCGCCGATTTCGGCGACGCGGGCGTCGCCTTCGTCGCCATGCCGCAGAACCCGCCGCGCAACGTCAATTGGGCCTCGAGCGGGCGCTGGGTCCATGTCGCCAAGGTGGCGTTCGAAAAATACTTCCTGCACAAGGTCCGCGCCGGCGTCACCGAGCCCTATTACGAAAAGCTGGTGATGCGGATCCTCGACATCGGCAAAATCAAGAACCCGGCGGCGTAGCCGGGTTCGCCCCGGTCTCGTTCGAACGAACTCCGGTCGTGCCGTGCAATTACCCCGAGACCGGCACGACCTCGCGCATTGGGGAACGCACCAGGCGGGTGATCGCGCTTGCGGCGACCACAGCGCGCTGCTGCGCGTATGCCTCGTGATTCTTCTCGATATAATCGAGATCGTAAAGGTAGTTCACCATCAAACCATAGGATTGGTCGAGCGCGCGCTCGGAGGTGTCGCCCGGCCAATTGAGCCGTTCGAGCCGGGCGCCATTGCCGAGATGGAAGCGGGCGACCGCATCGAGCGGCAGGCCGCGCTTGTTGCGGCCGCGCAGATAATACCAGGCCGCGGCGCGCTTGATCGGCTCGCGCAGGGTTTCGACGAGTTCCTCGTCCTTCCACCACGCGGCGCGGTCGAGCGCGGCGAGCGCCTCGCGGTCTTCCTCGCCGATCGCGATCGAGGCGGCGTTGCCGCGCTCGCGCTTGAGCCATGGTGCGAAATTCGGCGCCGGCGACAGCGTGACGAAGGTGTCGATGCGCGGCATTTCGCGGGACACTTCCTCCACCACCTGCTTGATCAGAAAGTTGCCGAACGATACGCCGGTGAGGCCGCGCTGGCAATTGGTGATGGAATAGAACACCGCGGTGGTCGCGCGTCCCGGCTCGACCACGTCGCGTTGTTCCGACAGGATCGGCGCGATCGCCGCCGGTATCTCCCGCGTCAAAGCCACCTCGACGAAGATCAGCGGCTCGTCGATCAGCGCGGGATGAAAGAACGCGTAGCAGCGGCGGTCCGGCAGATCGATGCGCCGGCGCAGATCCTCCCAGTCGCGAATCTCGTGCACCGCCTCGTAGCGGATGATCTTGCCCAGGATCAGCGCCGGCGACTGCCAATCGATGCGGCGCAGCACGAGGAATCCCCGATTGAACCACGACGTGAACAGGTGAACGAAATCCTGGTCGACGATCGCGAGATCGTCGCGGTGATCCATGGCGTCGAGGAGTTGCTCGCGCATGCGCACCAGGGCCGCCGTGCCGCCGGGCGCGAGATTGAGCCGGCGGAACAGTTCCAGCCGGCGCGGCTCGGCGGCGCGATGCAGCTCCGCCGCCGTCGCCGCCGACGGCTTCTGCTGCCAGGCTGCGACCGCGGCGTCGATGCGCGCGGGATCGTGGCCGAAGACGGTCGCCAGAGCCTCGAAGAAGGCGATGCGCGGCCCGATCGTCATTTCCGCGTAGTCGGTGAGGATTTCGTCGGCGAGGGCGACGCCTGACGCCTCGCCACGCCCCGACAGGAGCGCCTCGCACAGCTCGACCAGACCGTCGGAACGGTCGCGCGCCGGCTCGCGGCGCTCGCGGCGGATCAAGGCACGGCTGCGGTCGGCGATGCTTTGCAGCATCTCGCTGAAGAAAGAGGTATTCACCGCCATCCCAGTCTGGACCTCATGCCCGGCATGAAAAAGCTAAGCATCGGCCGCGATAATGACAAGCCACGCGCCTCTTGCGCGCCTCTTCTGCGGATTCGGGCACCCACGGTAGACAAATCCGCCCCGCTTTGTCAGTTAACAGCGCGGCGGCGCGTTGCCGTCGGTGGTTGCCGAGGAGAGGTCGATGCCGGGTCCGTTGGCCGGTCTGCGCGTGTTGGAGCTTGCCCGCATCCTGGCGGGGCCGTGGGCGGGGCAGATCCTCGCCGATCTCGGCGCCGACGTCATCAAGGTCGAACGTAAGGGCGCCGGCGACGATACCCGCGGCTGGGGACCGCCATTCGTGCCGGCTGTCGATGGCGGCCATCTGGGCGCCGCCTATTTTCACGGCACCAACCGCGGCAAGCGCTCGATCGAACTCGATTTCGAGACCGAAGAGGGCCGCCGCATCGTCAAGAAACTCGCCGCGCGCTCCGACGTGGTGCTGGAGAATTTCAAGGTCGGCGGGCTCGCCAAGTTCGGCCTCGATTACGAAAGCCTCGCGCGCGACAACCCGCGGCTGATCTATTGCTCGGTGACCGGCTTCGGCCAGACCGGCCCCTATGCCAAGCGCGCCGGCTACGACCTGATGGCGCAGGGTATCGGCGGCATCATGGACGTGACCGGCACCGCCGACGGCGAGCCGATGCGCGTCGGCATCCCGGTGTCGGATATTTTCACCGGCGTCTATTCGGTCGTCGGCATCCTCGCGGCGCTGGCGCGGCGAGAGAAGACCGGCCGCGGCGGCTATGTCGACACCGCGCTCGTCGATACTACCGTCGGCATTTTGTCGAACCAGGCGCTCAACTACCTCGTCTCCGGGAAGATACCGAAGCGCATCGGCAACACCCACGCCAATATCGTGCCTTATCAGGTGTTCCCGGTCGCCGACGGCCACATCATCATCGCCTCGGGCAATGACAGCCAGTTCGTCAAAGTATGCGGCGCACTCGGCGCGCCGGAGATCGCCGAGAACCCGGACTATCGCACCAACGAATTGCGGCTCGCCCACCGCGCCGAGCTGATCGGCAAGTTGACCGCGCTGACACTAAAATTCCCGCGCGACGCGCTGCTGCAGAAGCTCGAAGCCGCCGGCGTGCCGGCCGGACCGATCAACAATCTCGAGCAGGTGTTCGCCGACCCGCAGGTCGTCCACCGCGGCATGCGCCTCGAACTGCCGAGCGCCGCCGCCAAGGGCGGCAATATTCCCGGCGTGCGCACCCCGATCGTGCTCGACGGCGAGCCGATGGCGGCGCCGAGCCCCTCGCCTCGGCTCGGCGAACATACCGCGGAGATTCTGCGGGAGATCGGGGAGGGGTGAGTATCGATTAGACGGCTCTGGTTTTTTTGATGGAGCATGATCCTTTCGAAAAATCGGCATCCACTTTTCCGGATCAGCCTACGCCGTGATCGCTCGCTGCGGCTGGTCCGCCGATGCTTCTTCTTCGATCTCATCTTCCTCGCGCACTTCGTGCGAGAAGGCGGCGGTCGCGACGAGGCCGCCGACGCTGACAATGGCCATCAGGGCGAGCACGCCGATGAGGCCCCAGGCGGCGCGAATCTCCGGGACGGCGAAGGTGCCGAATGTCGCGCCGATCTTCGCGCAGGCGGCGGCGAAGCCGCTCGCCGACGCGCGTATCCCGGTCGGAAACAGCACCGGCGCCAAGGTGAAGGTGGTCGCGTTCGGCCCGGCATTCATGGCGAAATTGAACAGCACAAAGCCGCCGATGATCAAATAAAGATGCGCTTGGGGACCGTCATCCGCCAACGTCGCCAGCATCAAGGTGAGCATGCCGAGCGTCATGCCGGCAAAGCCCGTGACCTGCATCGGGATGCGGCCGAACCGCGGCACCGCCCAAATGCCGACCATGAAGCCGACGAGCAGGAAGACATCGACCAATCCGCTGCCCTTCGCATTGGCAAAGTCGGATGCCACGGCACCGCCGCCCGAAGATCCGAAATGCATCGCGCCGAGAATGACCGGCGTAAACAGTCCGACGCCGTAGGTCGCCACGTCCATCATCAGCCATGGCAGCGACACCAACAGCGTCCGTGTCCGGTAGCGCGGGTCGAACAGGGTGGCGAAGGTCGGCTTGCGCCCGTTCCCCCTCCCTTCCCTCCCCCGCACGCGGGGGAGGGCTAGGGGTGGGGGAGGGCGTGCCGACGGCGACGGCCGCGCGGAGGACGGCGGATGACACGGGCATGCCCGTCAGTCGCGAAAGCACGACGGCGGCCTCGGCGATCATGCCTTTTTCCGCGAGCCAGCGCGGGCTCTCCGGGCAGCCGCAAGCGTGCGGCCATGTAGAGGATCGCGAGAACGCCGCCCGCGCCCAGCAGAATGCGCCAGTCGTTCGTGACCGGACGGAATTTCAAGACGGCGATGCCGACCAGCGCGGCCGCGATCATGCCGACCGATTGCATGGCGATGGTCGCGACCGTCATGCGGCTGCGCGCGGCTTTTGGCGTGATCTCCGCGACGTAGGAGCCGCTGGTCGGAAAGTCGATGCCGATGCCGACGCCGATCACGAACTGGCCCGCCAGGATGACCCACGGATCCGGCGCGATGACGCACAGCGCCGAACCGGCGGCCAGTATCGCCATGTCGGCGAGAAACGCGCGCTTGCGGCCGATCCGGTCCGCCAAAACACCGCCGAGCGCCGCGCCGAGCACGGCGCCGAGCACGAGCGCCGATCCGATCAGGCCGAGCATCGTCGGCGCAATGGCGAAATCCCGTCGCAGCAGCGGCAGCGATACGCCGAGCGAAACGACGGAGAAGCCGTCGAGCAACGTGCCGCCGCTGGCCAGCAACCAGTACAAATAATGCGCGGCAGTCATCGGCGCGTCGTCGAGGGCACCGAAGACGGACGCTTTCGACGAAACGGTCTTTGCAGCTGAGCTCTTCATCGACCTCGCGCTCCCGCGCCGTGTCGGTCGCGGGCTGGATTGCTACTTTTTGTGGCCGTTGCCCTTGCCGGGCCGTGCCGAGGACGCGCCGGCATCCTGGTGATAGAGCCGCCGTATCTCCTTGAGATCGACCGTCGGCTTCGGCAGCTCGAGCTTCATGTCCTCCAACGCGTCGGCGACGATGCGCGATACGGCGAGGTTGCGAAACCATTTGTGATTGGCCGGAATGACGAACCACGGCGCGTGTTTCGTCGAGCAACGCGACATCGCGTCCTCGAACGCGACGATATACTCGTCCCACAAATCGCGTTCGGAATAATCGCCGGACGAGATCTTCCATTGCCGCGCCGGATCGTCGAGGCGCTCCTTGAATCGCGCGAGCTGCTCCTCCTTGGAGATATAAAGAAAGAATTTCAGAATCGTCGTGCCGTTCTCGGTGGCGAGCAGCTTTTCCCAGTCGTTGATGAAATCATAACGCGGTTTCCAGACGTCCTTCGGCACCAGCTTGTGGACGCGCACGACAAGCACGTCCTCGTAATGCGAGCGATTGAAGATGGCGACGCGTCCGCGCCCCGGCGCGTGCGGGTGCACCCGCCACAGGAAATCGTGGTCCTTCTCTTCCGGGGTCGGTTGCTTGAAGCCGCTGACATCGACACCTTCGGGATCCATCGCGCTCATGACGTGCCAGCAGGTCCCGTCCTTGCCGGCGCCGTCGATGCCTTGCAGCACGATGAGGAGACAATGGCCGCGGTCGGCATAGAGCTTGCGCTGCAATGTGGTGATGCGCGCGATGTTGCTCGTCGAGTTCGGCCTTGGCCGCCTCGGCGGAGGCCCATTTGCCGTGGAAGGACGGATCGATGGCGGCGAGATCGACCTTCGAACCGGGCTCTACCCGAAGCCGCTTCGTCAAATTCATAAGGGAACTCCTCCGGTTTCAGCCGCTCAGCCGGCGAGGCTGGCGCGCTGGCGCAAAAGGTCGCGCTCGCGCGCGGCGACGAAGCCAAGATAGGCGAGCTTGAGGATGTCGAGCACCACGACCCAGGCCAGGGAGTAGATCCACACCGCGATGATCGCCGCCGCCGGGATGGCTTCGACACCGACGCCCACGAGGCAGATCACGACCGCGACGATCTGGGTCGCGACAATGGCCCAGAACAGCCGGGCGCTCGGATAGGGCGGCCGGAACAATGTGCCTTTGGTGCGCACGACGAACAGCAGAAGATGACCGCCGACGGCGAGCTGCAGGAACATCACGGTCTGCAACTGCGCGGAATTAAGCGCGATCATGTCCTGCAGCTGCGGATCGATGACCCAGCGCAGCCCGATCAGCAACAGGCCGAAAGTCTCCACGACCGACAACAGCCCCATCACGGAGGCGTACACGAGAATGGCGCGGATCTCCCAGCGCACCGGCCGCGGCGCGGTCGGAACATTGTCGTAGGCGATCGTCATGATCGGAATATCGTCGAGCAGCGCGAGCGCGACGATCATGATGGCGGTGATGGGCTGGAATTGAAACAGCACGATCGAGGCGACGACCAGGATCATAATGTCGAGCGTCATGGCGACGCGATAATAGATGTAGCTCTCGATCCGCTCGAAAATCTGCCGGGCAATGCCGATCGCATTGACGATGGTCGACAGGCCGGGCGCGGTCAGGATCAGGGCGGCGGCGCTGCGCGCGGCGTCGGTCGCGCCGCTCACCGCGATGCCGCAATCGGCCTGCTTCAAGGCGGGAGCGTCATTGACGCCGTCGCCGGTCATGCCGACGATATGGCCGCGCGCCTGCAGCGCTTTCACGATCTCGTATTTGTGTTCGGGGAACACGCGGCCGAAGCCGTCGGCGCGCTCGACCGCATCCATGACGGCGGCGCTCAGCGGACCTGATTTTGCGTCGCCCTTGAAGACGTCGCTGGCGACGAGCAGATGATCGCCGAGATCGAGCTGAGCGGCGATCTGGTCGCCGATGGCGACATCGTCGCCGGTGACCATTTTCACGTTGACGCCGAGCGCCTTCGCCGCGTCGATGGTCGCCTTGGCGTCGGGGCGCGGCGGATCCATCAGCGACACCAGTCCGACGATCTTCCAGTCCTTGCCGTCGTCGGATTGCGCGACGCCGAGCGCGCGATAGCCCTTGCCGGCGAGTTCGGCGACCGTGCCCTTGTAGCGGGTCAGAAGATCGGCATCCGGCTTGGCGAGCGCGGTGATGGCCTGCGGCGCGCCCTTGGCGTAGTGCCGGGTCTTGCCGGACGGATCGACGATGGTCGCCACGGTGCGTTTGTTGACCGGATCGAAGGGAACGAAATCGGTCTGCTTCGCCTGCGTGATTTCCGCGCGCGATCCGGCGGCCGCCAGGATGGCGACGTCGATCGAAGTCTTCGCTGCTTTTCTGGGTCGCGAGCGCGGCGCCGAGCAGAACCTCGTCGGCGGTGAACGCGCCGAACGGAATCTCCGTCTCGACGGTGAGCCGGTTCAGCGTCAGCGTCCCGGTCTTGTCGCTGCACAGCACGTCGACGCCGGCGAGCTCCTCGATCGCCGACAGCCGCGACACGATCGCCTTCTGCAGCGACAGCGTATAGGCGCCGATCGCCATCGTGACCGACATCACCGCCGGCAGCGCGACCGGTATAGATGCGATCAAGAGCACAAGAACGTATTGCGCGATCTTGCCGAATTCGTCCAGGCTCCAGACATCGGCGACGATCAGCTGGCGGTAGCATTGCACCCCGACCAGCACGATCGCCAGCGCAAAGGCGAGCAGCAGCAAAAAGTCGCCGACTTGGGTCACGGCTTTCTGTGAATGCGACACCGCGCCGGCGGCGCCGACCAGCTTCGCGGTGCGGCCGAAAAAAGTCTTGCCGCCCGTCGCCATGACCACGCCGGTCATCGCGCCTTGTTTGGCGATGCTGCCGGAATAGGCCTTGTCGCCGACTTTCTTCGCAACCGGCACCGATTCGCCGGTCAGCGCCGATTGATCGCAGCTCAGATACTTGCCGTCGATCAGCACCAGGTCGGCCGGGATGATCTGTCCCGCTTCGATGCTGACGACGTCGCCGGGCACGAGGGCGGCCGCGTCGCACGAGGCCCATTGGCCGTCGCGCAGCACGCGGGCGCGCGGCGCCAGGCCTTTCTTCAGCGCGGCAAGCGCGTTCGCGGCCTTGTTGTCCTGCCAGAAGCCGACGACGCCGTTGTAGATCAGGAGCCCGGTGACGACGGCAAAGTCCGGCCAGTCCTGGCGCAGCGCGGAGATGATGGCGGCGGCTTCGATGAGGAACGGCAGCGGCCCCCAGAAATAGGACAACAGCTTGTGCCACTTGCTCTCAGTGTGGTCTTCGAGCGCGTTCGGCCCGTATTGCAGCAGACGCTGCTTGGCCTCCTCCGCGCTCAGTCCCTTCTTGGAAGAATTGCAGGTGTGAAATGCGGAGGCGATCTGCGCGGCTGGGTCCGTGGTCGCCGGCGATGGGGAGCTACTCATCGGCTTGGCGATTGCGACGCTCATGGCCTTCCTCCCGCTACAAGGTCGCACGCTCGTCTCGCTGGCGCGGGACGCTGCGTGAAATCCGTGAACACGTAGAGCCGATTTACGACGTTCTGGTAGCGGGCGCGACCGTAGTAATACGCGCGCGTTTTATGAGATGTTTAGAAGAACAACGCGGAAGAGCCGCGAGATCGCTGCGGCAAATGCCCACGGCTCGCTTCCGCTCGCCACCTCCCCCTTTCAGGGTGAGGACAAACGAAATCATTCTCGCGGCGCGACTTCGCGCCCGAGTCTTGTTGTGAGCCAAGTAAACAAACAACATTCGCGCCCGATCATCGTCAGATGCGGCCGGCGGTGGGACCGGCGGCATTATGATCCTGCACGGAAAATCCCGTCATTGCGAAGCGCTTGCAATGACAGACGACGAAAACAAAAAAGGAAAGCGGAACGCCGAAAGGCGTGTTCCGTAACCTCCGTGCCCCCACCTTCATCCTCCCCCGCATGCGGGGGAGGACACAGGAGGGGGCACGGCGCGGCCCCTGCGGGGGCCGCTCGCCTCTCGGCGTTCCACCACGGCACTTGCGGTCGCGACCGAACGCCACCGCTCAGCTCGAGCCACGCGACTTCCCAGGACTTGTTCGGAGCGCACGTCCCGATGGTTCGAAAGACGGAGCGCATCGCAACGCATGACGCGAAGCCGGCGAACCGTCCTCCATGCGTCACTCGCGGGCATTACCCGCGCCTCAAAGTCCCAGTCCAGCGAGATTGCACCCGCAGTCCGGTCATGATGCCGTCCGGGCGTGTCCTGCCCAAGCCGCCCGGGAGCCAAGGTGACGAGCCTCGACCCGCGGGAACCGCACTCGCCCCGCCGGACGGAGTCACCCGGCCGGCGTCCTGGTACGGGGGCGAGATTCTCTGTATGTACTCCATTCAGCGACAAGGTGTCAAGACCTCGTCGCCTTATCAGGGACTTGCCCTTGACCGTCATGGCCGGGCTTGTCCCGGCCATCCACGTCTTTCTGCTCGGCCAAAGACGTGGATGCCCGGCACGAGGCCGGGCATGACGGCTCACGTGTCGGCGCAGAACCGATTGATGTGCGTTACTGCGTTTCCGTCTGCTCGGAATGCTCGGATTTGAAATAGACGTCGACCTGCTGGCCGACGACGAGCGGTCCGGGATCGGCGAGATCGACCAGAACCTCCAGCACGTCGACGTCGTTGAACTTGCGCGGGTCGGCGGAATTGATCCGGCTCGGGCCGACGACGCGGGCGATCGAGGAAACCTTGCCTTCGAACGAGCGGCCATGAAACGCCGCGGCGCGCACCACCACGCTCTGCCCGGGCCGGATTCGGCCGATGTCCTGCTCGTTGACCTCGGCGCGCACGCGCAAGGCCGAGACGTCGCCGATGATCAGCAGCGCCGGCTCCAATGACGGCACGGCCAATTCGCCCATCTTGGCGTCGACCCGCAGCACGACACCGTCGGCCGGCGCGCGGATTTGTGTCTTTTCGAGCGCCGCCTGCGCCACACGCCATTCGGCCTGGGCGACATTGAGCTCGCCCTCGAGGCGGGTCGGCAGCGGCGTGTCGGCTGAAGACTTGAGCTTGACGAGCGCGTCCTGCCGTTCGCGCACGCGGTCCTGCGCGCGCGACAGCGCCGTGCGCGCCGCGTCGAGATCGGCCTTCGGCGCGCTGCCGGCGCGCCAATCGGCCGTCGTCTTGTCGAGCGCGGACCGCGCGTCGGCAAGGCTGCGTTCGGCATCGGCGGCCGCATCCTCGGCCTTGCGCCGATCGGCCGACGCCGCCGGTGCCGATTGATCGTTGCGGGCGCGCTTGTGCAGGGCGACCTGGGCATCGGCCTCGGCGACATGCGCGCGGGCTTCCTCGTCATCGAGGCGCACCAGCAATTGGCCGGCGAATACGTTGTCGTTCGCTTTGACCAGCACGTCGGCGATCCGCCCGCCCGGCAAGCGGTGCCGTGATCTTGATCTCGCCCGCGCGCGGCTCGACGCGTCCGAGCGTTACGGCGTCCAGATCCGGCAGGACCCTTGAGTGGAGGAACTTTGAGCGGAAGGATCTTGGGTCGCCGAACCTTGCGCCGCGCCCTTTGCCGCCGCGCCGGACGGAGCGGGATGCAGTTCATCGGCGCGGAATTTCGGCGCGGATTCCGGTGCGGTCGAGGCGACGCCCAGCACCAGCAGCCCCAGCAGCAACAGTTTTTGTTTTCTCGTTTGCATGCAGCTTCCCCGTTCAACTCGCATATTTCAGAGTGCGGACCGCGCCGATAGTGGCGCCGCGCCGCTGGTCGCTGACGATCCGGCCGTCCTCGATGCGGAGAATCCGGTCCGCGAACGGCATGATGCGCGGATCGTGCGTGACGATGAACATCGCGCGCGAACGATCCTTGGCGATGTCCGCGAGCACCGTCATCACGGCATGGCCGTTCTCGCTGTCGAGCGCCGCCGTCGGCTCGTCGGCGAGAATGACGGAGGCATCGCCGACGATCGCGCGGGCGACCGCGACGCGCTGTTGTTCGCCGCCGCTGAGCGCGCGCGGAAACGCGTTGGTCTTGTGCGCCAGTCCGACCGTGGCAAGGGCCTTGTTGGCCTTCTCGCGCGCCTCGAGCGAGCGATCGCCGCGCACATCGAGCGCAAGGCGGACGTTTTCCGCGGCGGTCAAGGTCGGGAACAGATGATAGGATTGAAACACGAACCCGACATTTTCCCGGCGAACTTCGGCCAGCTGCTCCGCGTTGAGGCCAGTGATCGAACGGCCGCGGATCTGCACGGTGCCGCCGGTCGGCGACAGCATGCATCCCAGCACCGAGAGCAGCGTGGTCTTGCCGCTGCCGGACGGCCCCATCAGCAATGTCAGCTCGCCGCCTTTGAGCGACAGGTTGATGCCCTTGAGCGCTTCGACGCGCGCGGCGCCTTCGCCGAGCGCCATCGCGATCTCGGTCGCCTCGATCATGGTTTGGGTCATTGCGCGAACACCAGCACGGGGTCGATGCGCGTCACCACCCGGATGGCGGCAACGGCGGCGATGGCGCACATCACGACCGTGAGGCCGAACAGGCCGACGGTCAGCTCGGGCGTCATGACAATGGGCAAGGCGGCATCGGTGGTCATTCGCACGAGTGCGAGATCGATGGCCCCGGCGATGGAGAAACCGACGACGGCGCTGATCAGCGCCTGGGCGAGAATGACCTTGAGGATGTAGAGGCGCGACGAGCCGATGGCACGCAACGTTGCAAACTCCTTGAGATGATCCTTGGTGCTGGAATAAAGCGTCTGCGCGACGATGATGGTGCCGACGATGATGCCGAGGATGGCGCTGCCCAAGAGCGCGGCGCCGGCACCGGTGTCGAACAGCCAGAACACGCGCGTGCGGTGGCGAAACTCCTCGGAGGTCAGCACCTCGGCGTCGGTGAGGCCCGCCGCCAGGCGGCTGCGCACCACGGCGGCATTCGCGTTCGGCCCAATGCGCACGATGTAATAATTGGCCCGATTGGGCGGCACGCCGAGATAGGTTCGCGCCCGTTCGAGCGAAGCGAACACCTGCGGCGTCGTGGTGAACGAGCGGATGCCGTTGGTCACGGCGACGACCCGCGCTTTCTGATTGTTGATCTCGGCGCGGCCGTGAATTTGCGCGATCCCCAGTTGCTCGAAATACGACCGGTCGATCGCGACGCCGTCCGGCATCGACAGATCTTCGGGGCTGCCCTCGACCACGCTCCACGGCTGCAAGCCGGGCGTGGTCGTCGGCGCGCCGACGACCAGCACCGGCGTCGATGCGCCGCCATTCGGCTTGCGCCACGACGCATAGCCGACCACGACCGGTACAGCGGCCGTGACGCCGTCGACGGACAGCGCCTGCAGGCGCTCGCGCCCGGCCAACAGCGACGAGCCTTCGAAGCTCTTGGTTTCCGCGGGCACGATCCAGAAATCGGCCTGCGCGTGGTCGATCATGGTTGTGACCATGCGTTCGAAGCTCAGGAACACGCCGAGCTGAACGGTGACCAGGACGATCGAGAACACGATCCCGACCACTGTCGCGATCAATCGAACCCGGTCGTGAAACAGATTGCGGGACGCCAGCGTGAGGATGAAATTCATCACGTGTTGCAACAATTCTTGCAACAATTCTTGCAACTAATCAGGATATGCAATTCGCGAAACGGCATGGCCTTGAACCAATCCTCGATGTCAACGCGGCCACGCACGGCCGCCGGCAACGGCGATCTCGAACTCAGTCAACGCGCGATCGGGGGAAACTCGCGATCGGGAGGTCGGACCGGACCGGACCTGTAAACCCGCGGCGGTGGCGCTCACATCGCCAGCATAGTTACTGCAACCGCGAGCTGGAAGGGCTCTATGTTAACCACTTGGGTTGCCCTCCGCCCGATTTCAAGGGCGCACCAACCAAGATGGTGAAGACGCAAGCTCTCATTGGCGCCGTTTGGGCGATCAATGCGGCGAGAGGATGGCAGCGTTTTTCGCCCTGGGTTGCGCCGATACGTGATGGATCTCGATCGTCAATTCCGGTAATTCCGGTGCACGGCGGCGCGGCGCGGCCGATCTTAAGATTCCGCCGGCGCATGATTCGGGTTACAAAGCGTCCGCATCAGATGGGTACGGGGAGCTGCACGCGTGACAATTACCGAACAACCCTTCGCCGAACGACCTTTCGCTCTGCCGAAGAAACTGGAACGGGATCTTGCGCGCGTACTGGCTTATTGGGACGCGCTCAAGCGCGGCGAAGCCGAGGTGCCGTTCTTCGACGACGTCAATCGTCACCTCGCTGCCCGAACTCGCGACGAAGCTGTTCATGATCGATACGTTGGACAAGCCGATGCGGTTTCGTTTCAGCTTCGGGGTCGTCGGCGCGGAGGTCAAACGTGCTTATGGCGGCGATCTCGACGGCCGTTTTCTGGATGAGATCGAGGTGCGGCCCCCGCTGCAATTCCTGCTGTCGCAATGCAGCGCCACGGTCGAGAGCCGCCGGCCGACTTATTACCGGCAGCCGCGGAGCGGCGGTTCGGCCGCGGCGCACGGCTATTCCAGGCTGATGCTGCCGCTGTGGGGCGACGGCGGCATCGGGCTCCTCGGCGCTTTCGCCTGGGAATGACGCGCACCGGGCGCAAGCGCCGGGCAGCCGACCGGCGCGTAGTTGAGGCGAGGCACGATAATGGCCGACGTGGTCACGCTGACGATGAACCCGTCGATCGATCTGTCCGTTTCGGTCGAGCGCGTGGCGCCGTTCCACAAGCTGCGAACATCGGATGAGCGTCGCGATCCAGGCGGGGGCGGCATCAATGTCGCGCGCGTCCTCAAGCGGCTCGGCGCCGACGTCGATCGCCGTCTATCCGAGCGGCGGAGCGCTGGGGCAATTGCTGCGCCAACTGGTCGACCGCGAAGGCATTACGGAAGTCACGATACCGATCAGCGGCGAAACGCGCGAGGATTTCACCGTCGCTCGAACGCTCGACCGGCCTGCAATACCGCTTCGTGCTGCCCGGTCCGCAGCTCAGCGAACACGAGTGGCGCGCCTGCCTCGGCAAGTTCGAGACGCTCGATCCGCGCACCCGCTTTGTCGTTTGCAGCGGAAGTCTGCCGCCAGGCGTTCCCGACGACTTCTATGGCCGAGTGGTGGCGGCGGCGAAGCAGGCCGGCAGAAAGATCGTGATCGACAGCTCCGGACCGTCGTTGCGGGCCGCCCTGCACAAGGGAATCTATCTGGTCAAGCCGAATTTGAACGAACTGAGATCGCTGTTCGGCGAACAATTGCAAGCGCAAGTCGATTGGATCAAAGCCTGCCGTTCGCTCATCGACACACGACAAGCCGAAATCGTCGTGCTCACGCTCGGCGAACAAGGCGCATTGTTGGTGACCGGCGACGACGTTCTGCGGGCCTCCGCACTTCCCATCAAGCCGGTCAGCGTCGTCGGCGCCGGCGACAGCTTCCTCGGCGCCATGATCTGGAGCCTGGCGACGGGGCACGATGTGACGACCGCGTTTCGCTATGGCGTCGCCGCCGGCTCGGCGGCCCTGCTGCTTCCGGGAACGGAATTATGCCTGCGCGAGGACGTCGAGCGTCTCGTCGGCGACGTCAAGGTGCAGAGGATTTGAACGTCTTTCAGGAAGCCGACCGGCGTTCTTTCAGCAACACCGCCGCGCCGAGCAAGGCCGGCAGCGGACGCTCGATGACGTATGTCGGGATTGTCGCGAGGTAGGCGCCGAGGCGCCCCTTCGCTTCGAACCGCGCGCGGAATTCGGATTGCGCGAAGAACGCGGCGATGCGCGGTACGATGCCGCCCGCGATATAGATGCCGCCGCGCGCACCGAGCGTCAGCGCGAGATCGCCGGCCACCGTGCCGAGCATCGCGCAGAACATCGCCGTCGCGGCCCGCGTGCGCGGGTCTTCGTTCCAGATCGACGGACTGGTGATCTGTTCGGCGGTGTAGGACGCCGCCGGCGTTTTCTCCAGCTCGCAGCGCGCATTGTACAAATTGACGAGGCCCGCGCCGGACAACAGCCGCTCGGCCGAAACATGGTCGTAGCGCGTGCGCAACAAATCGAGGATCGCGCTTTCTTCCGCGGTCGCCGGCGCCATGGTGACGTGGCCGCCCTCGCCGGCGATCGTCACCGCCCCGTCGTCGGAGCAAACGAGCGCGCTGACGCCGAGCCCGGTGCCGGGTCCGATCACGCCGATCGGCGCGCTCTTGACCGGCTCGCCGCCGCCGATCTGAATGCGGTCCTGCTCGTCGAGATAGGGAATCGCGGCCGCGTTGGCGGCGAAGTCGTTGACGACTGCGCAGGCGCTCGAGCCCGAAATGCCGGCACAACGCCTCGACCGAGAATGTCCAGGGGTGGTTGGTCAGCGTGACCTGATCGCCGGTCACGGGCGATGCCACCGCCAACACCGCCTGCACCGGCAATGTCGGCGGCGCCTCTTCCCGCAGATACGTATCGATCGCCTCGGGAAGCGATGAAAAGTCGGCGAGCGCATAGACCCGCGCCACGGTCGCCTTGCCCTGCGGCGACACCAGCGCAAAGCGGGCGTTGGTGGCGCCGATGTCGCCGATCAGGCCGACGCCGGCGTCAGGCTTTGGCGTCAAGATGTCCGCCACGACGCCCATCGAGGCGTCCGAGTCGGCGCGGTCCAAGCGTTGCGAAGTCATGACGCGCGGTGCGTTCCTTTCGCTTCAGCGGCCGCGACATGTTCCTTCACGGCGATGAAACTGTCCGGGCTGACCGACATGGAGTCAATCCCGCACCGCACAAGGAACTCGGCGAATTCCGGATGGTCGCTCGGCGCCTGCCCGCATAATCCGACTTTCGCTCCGGCCTTGTGCGCTTCGCGGATGACGTTCTCGATCATCCATTTCACCGCCTCGTCCTGTTCGTCGAACAGCGCCGCCAGGATTTCGGAGTCGCGGTCGACCCCGAGCGTCAGCTGGGTGAGGTCGTTGCTGCCGATCGAAAAGCCGTCGAATCGTTCGGCGAACGCCTTCGCCAGGATGACGTTCGACGGGATCTCGCACATGACGTAGACCTGCAGTCCTTTCTCGCCGCGCTCGAGCCCGTTCTCCGCCATGACCGCCAGCACCTGATCGGCTTCCTTGGTCGAGCGGCAGAACGGAATCATCACGATGACGTTGCGAAATCCCATCTCCTCGCGCAGGCGGCGGATGGCGCGACATTCGAGCGCAAAACCTTCGCGGTAGCGCGGCGAGTAATAGCGCGACGCGCCGCGGAAGCCGAGCATCGGGTTTTCTTCCCTCGGCTCGAACGCCGCGCCGCCGATCAGATTGGCGTACTCGTTGGTCTTGAAGTCGCTCATGCGCACGATGACCGGCTTCGGATGATAGGCGGCAGCGATCCGCGCCAGGCCGCGGGCGAGGCGGTCGACGAAATACTCGGTCTTTTGCGCGTAGCCCTCGGTCAGGTCGGCGATCTGCCGTTTGGCGTCGGCGTCGGCGAGCGTGTCGTAGCGCACCAGCGCCATCGGATGGATCTTGATGTGGTTGCTGACCACGAACTCCATGCGCGCGAGGCCGACGCCGTCCGCCGGAATGCGCCACCAGCGGAACGCCGCGGCCGGATTGGCGAGGTTGAGCATCACCTGCGTTCGCGTTGCCGGAATGCCGGTCGAGGTCGAGCTCCTTGGCCTCGTAGTCGGCAAAACCCGCATAGACGAAGCCCTGGTCGCCCTCGGCGCAGGAGATCGTCACCTCCTGCTCGTCATGCAGCACCTGCGTCGCATTGCCGGTGCCGACAATGGCCGGCAAGCCGAGCTCGCGGCTGACGATGGCGGCGTGCGACGTGCGCCCGCCGTGATCGGTCACGATCGCCGCCGCCCGCCGCATGATCGGCACCCAGTCCGGGTCGGTGGTGCGCGTGACCAGGACCGCGCCGTCGACGAAGCGGTCGATGTCGCGCGCGCTTTCGATCAGGCAGACGCGGCCGGTCGTGACCGCCTCGCCGATGCTCAGCCCGGTCACCAGCGTGCGGCCCTTCGACTTCACGCGATAGGATTTGAACGCGGAGGCTTCCCGGCGCGACTGCACCGTTTCCGGACGGGCCTGCACGATGAACATTTCGCCGCTCTCGCCGTCCTTGGCCCACTCCATGTCCATCGGGCAGCCATAGTGGCGCTCGATGGCGCAGGCCCACCGCGCCAAAGTCAGAATTTCGCTGTCGTCGAGCACGAACGTGCTGCGCTCGACCTTGGACGTCGGCACGTTGCGCGTCGGGCTGTCGCCCTCGCTTGCATAGATCATTTTCCGCTCCTTGCCGCCGACCGCCTTTTCAATGATCGGGGTGAGCGCGGCGTCGGAGAGGAGCGGCTTGAAGATCTGATACTCGTCGGGATCGACGGCGCCCTGCACGACGTTTTCGCCGAGCCCCCAGGCGGCGTTGACGACCACGACCTTGTCGAAGCCCGTCTCGGTGTCGATCGAGAACATGACGCCGGCGCCGGCGAGATCCGAGCGCACCATGTTCTGGATGCCGATCGACAGCGCGATTTTCTGGTGATCGAAGCCCTTGGCCTGCCGATAGGCGATGGCGCGGTCGGTGAACAGCGAAGCGTAGCAGCGCTTGCAGGCGTCGAGCAGCGCGGTCGAGCCGCGAATATTCAGGAACGATTCCTGCTGGCCGGCAAAGCTCGCGTCGGGCAAATCCTCGGCGGTGGCGCTCGATCGCACCGCGACATCGGCGTCGGTCTTGCCGGAGCGGCGGCTCAGCTCGCGATACGACGACGTGATCGCCTCGGCGAGATCCGCCGGCCATGCCGCCTGCACGAAGGCCCGGCGGATCGCCGCTCCCGCTTCGGCCAATGGCACCGTGCCGTCCGCAACGCCGGCGAGTTGGCCGCTCATGATCTCGCGCAAGGCGTTCGCGTCGACGAAGCGCCAATACGCATCGGCCGTGGTGGCAAAGCCGGACGGCACCCGCACGCCTTGCGGCGCGAGATGGCACACCATCTCGCCGAGCGAGGCGTTCTTGCCGCCGACGAGCGGCACGTCGGCGCGTCCGAGCTGTTCGAACCAAACAACGAGCGGCGTCGAGGTAGCCGCGTCGGATGCGGGCTTGGATTGCTGCTGGAGTATCATCCTATCCTCGATTAGGCTGACGGCGCACGCGGGGGCTAAAGGACCGCGTGAAAATCTAGTCTCCGCCGGCCACCCCTTTTTTGAGACAAATCAATGATTGCGAGATTGAACGCTGCCCCTAATCGGGCGCAGGTCACATCAGGTTATTAAGCCCCACATGGTCGCCGGTCTCCCTCATCACGAATTGCCGCCGGATTTCAAATTGCCCGCGGGTTTCACGTGGAGCGAATTCACTTGGGGCGTGTCGACGTCGAGCTATCAAATCGAAGGTGCGGTCGACGAAGACGGCCGCGGCCAGAGCATCTGGGACGTCTATTGCCGGCAGCGTGGGCGGATCGCCAACGGCGATACCGGCGACGTCGCCTGCGATCACTATCATCGCTATGCCGAAGACGTGGCGCTGATGGGCGATCTCGGCGTCAACGCCTACCGCTTTTCGGTGGCGTGGCCGCGCGTCATGCCGGCCGGCCGCGGCGCCATGAACGAAGCCGGACTGGCGTTCTACGATCGCCTGATCGACAGGCTGATCGCGGCCGGCATCGAGCCGTGGCTTTGCCTCTATCACTGGGACCTGCCGCAGGCGCTGCAGGACGATGGCGGCTGGACCAACCGCGACAGCGCGCAGTGGTTCGCGGACTACGCCGCGCTCGTCGGCCGGCGCTACGGCGACAGGGTCAAGCGATACGCCACTTTCAACGAGCCGTCGGTGTTCACGCTGTTCGGCTATTGCATGGGCGGGTCGGCGCCCGGAATTTCCGATCCGGCGATGCTGCTGCGCGCGATCCATCACGTCAACCTCGCCCATGGCGCGGCGGTGGACCGGCTGCGCGCGGCCGTGACCGGCGCGTCGCTCGGCGCGGTTCACAATTGCCAGCCGTGCCGGCCGGTCGGCGGCGATCCGAAGAACCTCGCGGCGGCGCGGACGCTCGACGCGTATTGGAACGGCGCTTTCCCGGATCCGCAACTGCTCGGCGCCTATCCGTCGCTCCTCGCCGAAGCCATGGCGCCATACCTTAAGCCCGACGATCTCGCCCGGATTCACCGGCCGGTCGACTGGTTCGGGCTCAACCATTATTCGCCGCATTACGTCGTCGCTGATGCCGCCAAACCGCTGGGGCTCGGCTTCGGGCCGGCGCCGGAGAGCGTGCCGCGCAGCGCGATGGGCTGGCCGGTCGAGCCGGACGCGTTTCGCGAAACGCTGGTCGGCGTCCATCAGCGCTATAAATTGCCAGTCTATGTGCTCGAAAACGGCACGGCGAACCCCGACGTCATCGGTGCCGATGGCGAAGTTTCGGACCCGCCGCGCATCGCCTATCTCGACGGCTATACCGCCGCCATGTTCGACGCGATCAAGGCGGGCGCCGACGTGCGCGGCTATTTCATCTGGTCGCTGCTCGACAATTTCGAATGGGGCTCGGGCTACAGTCAGCGCTTCGGCCTCGTCTATGTCGACTACCCGACGCAGCGGCGCATCCCGAAGGCGTCGTTTCATTGGTATGCGCGGCGCATCGCATCGCGCTTGGCGCTTGCCGCGGACTAGTTACAATGGGTTCGGCTTGTCTCGCGCCTGAAATGATGCTGCGAGCTGAAGTGAATAGCGATGGGGAACGGAAACCATTCGGGGCGAGACCACCTCTACCGGTTCTGGGCGAGCGCGTCGGGCTTCTGGCGCGGCAAGTCCGCGGTGTGGGGCTGGTCGCTGACGGTCGGTCTGTTGGTCATGGGCGTCGCGCAGCTCGTGGTGCAATACCGGTTGAATTACTGGAACCGCGATTTTTTCGACGCGCTCGGGCGGCGTGACGGCCATGGCCTCTGGGATCAGGCGATGATCTTCTTGCCGCTGGCCTGCGTGAGCGTCGCATTGAAGGTCGCAGCGGTGTGGGGCCGCATGACCATGCAGCGCAAATGGCGCGAGTGGCTGACGACGAACATATTGGACACCTGGCTGTCACGTGAGCGCTACCGTCACATCGATGCGGGGAACGGCGAATCCAAGAATGCCGAGTACCGCCTCTCCTATGATGCCCGCACGGCGACGGATGCCCCGGTCGATCTGGCGCTCGGCTTCATCACGTCGGTGTTGACCGCTCTGGTGTTCGTCGACGTGCTCTGGAGCGTCGGCGGCAGCTTCACGCTTTTCCTGGGCCACGTTGAAATCACCGTGCCGGGCTATCTTGTGATCGCCGTCGGCATCTATTCCCTGGCGTTCACCGGGGTGATGATGGCGATCGGGGGCAGGTTGTCGGCCGTCATTCAGAATCAGAGCCAGGCCGAAGCGGAATTCCTCGCCGCCGCCAACCAGATACGCGAGTCCGGCAACCGCGCGGGCGTGGCGACGGGTCAGATCGCGCGGATCTGGGACACGCTGCGCCAGGTGCTGGAATCGTGGCGCCAGCTGTGCTGGCAGCTGATGGGAACGACGCTGGTCACGCAAGCGGACTTGCTGTTCGCCCCGGTCGTCGGCTGGGTGCTGTGCGCGCCGAAATACCTCGCCGGCACGATGACGCTCGGGGAACTGACGCAGGCGTCGGCGGCCTTCGTCACGGTGCAGCTCGCGTTCAACTGGCTGGTCGACAATTATCAGCGTTCGTCGGAATGGCGCTCCGCGGTCAACCGCGTCGCCACGCTCTTGATTGCGCTCGATGACGTGGTGCGGCTGGAGGGCGAACGCCATGACCCGTCATAGGCCGCATTCGGTTTTTACACGCCTTGTTTTTGCGTGTCCCGTTTTGAACATGGGGAAGCTCGGAGCATCGCGATGATCGTCGGAAATTTCATGACCCGCGGGGTGGTGACGGTCGCGCCGGACGCGTCGATCGCCGCCGCGGCCCAACTGATGCTGGAGCACAAGGTGAGCGGCCTCCCTGTCGTCGATGCCGCGGGCCGTGTCGTCGGCATCGTCAGCGAACACGATCTCTTGCGCGAAATGGACGGCGACCGGCACGGACCGCATTGGATGCAGTTGATGATCGAAAATGCCGGCCTGCCGGACGGGTTGGCTCAGCTCCGCGACCGCAAGGTCAGCGCGGTCATGACGCCGAACCCCGCGACCGTCGCCCCGGCCGCGTCGCTCGTCGAGGCGTGCCGCCTCATCGAGGATCGCGGCGTCAAGCGCTTGCCGGTGGTCGAGGACGGCAGGCTCGTCGGCATCATCGCGCGCGCCGATCTGGTGCGGGCGCTCGCCAGGGCCATCAATCGCGCTACAGTGGCGAAGACACGCGACGTCAGCATGGACGAGCGGCTTGGCGCCCTCGAACGGCAGATGTGGCACGACCGGGCGCGGCGGGCGCGGCCGTTTTGACGCGATCGTGCGAAAGGCACTGTATGACATTTACCATCGAGTTCTTCCGCATCCGGGAAAAGGACAACGCGCGCGCCACGCTCGACCGGATCACGCATCTCGCGCCAGATCTGGAAAGCGCGAAGGTGAAAGCGATATCGCTGTTCCAGACTTTGAGCATGCCGCAGAACCCCGACGGCTTGCGGATCTTGGATCAAAGCGGCCATGAGGTCTTCTTCTGGACGCCGGAGACGAACGCGAACTGACATGTTCAGGAGAGGAGCCTCCCCATGACCGGCTGGTACCGCGCACTCGGCGTCGTCGAGCGGCGCACGTTCTGGGCCTGCTTCGGCGGCTGGGCGCTCGATGCGCTCGACGTGCAGATTTACTCTTTCGTCATCCCGGCGCTGATCGCGCTGTGGCACATCAGCAGGGCCGAAGCCGGCTTGCTGGCGACCTCGGCGCTGGTCATTTCCGCGTTCGGCGGCTGGATCGCCGGCATGCTCGCCGACCGCGTCGGCCGCGCCCGGCTGTTGATGATCATGGTGGCGTGGTTCGCGTTCTTCACGTTCCTGTCGGGCTTCACCCAGAATTTCGAACAATTGCTGATCGTGCGCGGCCTCCAAGGCTTCGGCTTCGGCGGCGAGTGGGCCGCAGGCTCGGTGCTGATCGGCGAAGTCATCCGCGCGCAGGATCGCGGCAAGGCGGTCGGCACGGTGCAGAGCGCCTGGGCCTGGGGCTGGGCCGCGGCGGCGATCCTCGCCACCGTCATCTTTCAGATCCTGCCGCAGGAGATCGCCTGGCGCGCCTTGTTCTTCGTCGGTATCCTGCCGGCGCTCTTGGTGTTCTATATCCGCAGCAAGGTGCCCGAGCCGGCGGTCTTCAAGGCGGCGGCGCAGGCGCCGGTGCGGCGCGGCAGCTTCGATATTTTCGGCCCCGAGCTGTTGCCGACGACGATCCTCGGCGCCATCCTCGCCACCGGCGCGCAGGGCGGCTATTACGCCATCACCACGTTCCTGCCGACCTTCCTGCGCGGCGAGCGCCATTTGACCGTGCTCGGCACCGGCTTCTATCTCGCCGTCATCATCGTCGGCTCGTGGCTGGGTTACATCGTCAGCGCCTATCTCAGCGACGGCATCGGGCGGC
This sequence comes from uncultured Pseudomonadota bacterium, assembly GCA_963745155.1. Classification (GTDB taxonomy): domain Bacteria; phylum Pseudomonadota; class Alphaproteobacteria; order Rhizobiales; family Xanthobacteraceae; genus BOG-931. The sequence continues at coordinate 58,019 of CAVUWO010000023.1, forward strand.
GGAAGAATTTTTTCATCTTCGCCGTCGGCTCGTTGCTGATCGCGATCGCCTATACGCAGACGCAGATCTCCGACGCCATGATGCTGGCGCTCGGCTTTCCGCTCGGCTTCTTCGCTTCGGGTATTTTTTCCGGGATGGGGCCGGTGCTGACCGAATTGTTCCCGACCAGCGCGCGCGGCGCCGGGCAGGGTTTTTGCTACAATTTCGGCCGCGGCATCGGCGCGTTCTTTCCGACCTTGGTCGGGCTGCTCTCGGCCAAGGTTTCGCTCGGCACCGCCATCGGCATGTTCGCCGCGATCGCCTACGCCATCGTCATCCTCGCCGCGATCGCGCTGCCGGAGACGCGCGGGCGGGCGTTGGTGGCGGATTGATCATCCCGTCGCGCGCTTGGGCGCCGGCACGTCCGTCTGATCGACCGCCTTGCGCGCGACATGGAGCGCCCGCTGCAGCGCCCGCAGGTCGTAAGGCTTCTGCAGCACCTCGAAACCCTGCCGTACGGCATCCTGCGCGCTCGACGAATAGCCGGTCGCCAACAGCACCGCGATCTTGGGATAGCGCCGGCGCACGGCCTCCGCCAGATCGAGCCCGTTCATGGCCGGCATCAGGATGTCGGAAAACACCACATCGATGTCGCCGTCTTGAGCGATCAGGTCGAGACCGGCCTGCGCGCCGGCGGCCTGTTTGACGCGGTAGCCCAGCTGCTCGAAATAGGCGCGGGCGATGTCGGCGACTTCGGCGTTGTCCTCGACTACGAGCACGGTGCCGGCACCCTGCGCCGCGTCAGGCACGACGGAGGTCTCGCGCAATTGCGGCGGCGTCTCGAAGCTGCGCGGCAGGAACATGGTGATGGCGGTGCCGCGCCGCGGCGCGCTGGTGATGGTGGCGGCGCCGCCGGATTGACGCGCGAAGCCGTAGACCTGGGACAGCCCGAGCCCGGTGCCCTTGCCGACCTCCTTGGTGGTGAAGAACGGCTCGAACACCCGGGGCAGCACGTCGGCCGGAATGCCGTTGCCGGTGTCGGCGATGCGCACGGCGACGAATTCGCCGCTCAGGCCTTCGTCGCTGGCCTTGCCGCGCAGCACGATCGGCTTCGCGGCGATGGTCAGCGTGCCGCCCGACGGCATCGCGTCGCGCGCATTGACGGCGAGGTTGAGCAGCGCGAGTTCGAACTCGCTCGGGTCGACCTTGACCAGGCACGGCTTGCGCGGCACGACGACGCGGATTTCGACGTCGTCGCGCAGCGAACGGCTGAGCAGATCCTTCATATGCGGCAACCGTTCGGCGAGGTCGATGACGCCGGGCTGCAGCATCTGCCGCCGCGAGAAGGCGAGCAATTGCCGCGTCAGGCTTTCGCCGCGCTGCGTCGCGTTGTCGATGGCGTCGAGCAGCCGCTTCTGCTTGTCGTCGACGACGTGACGGCGCAGCCGGTGCACGCTGCCGCTGACGATCATCAAGAGATTGTTGAAGTCGTGGGCGACGCCGCCGGTCAGTTGCCCGATCGCTTCGAGCCGCTGGGATTGGCGCAGCGCGCCTTCGGCGGCCTCGCGGCGATCGGCCTCCTCGTAGAGCCGCCGCGTGCGCCGCAGCGCGATCCACAGCACGGCGAAGATCGCGAGCGTGGCGGGAAGACCGACGATCAGCTGGTTCTTTTCGGTGGCAAGCCAGTCCGCCTGGATGGCGGCGCTGGTGATGCCGGCGAGCGCATAGACCGGGAAGCCCGGCAGCTTGCGAAAAGCGATGCGCCGGCTGACGCCGTCGATCTGCGAATCGACGGTGTAGAGGCCATGATCGGCATTGCTGGCAACGATGGCGTGGAATTGGTTCGACGCCGACAGCCGGCGCGAACGGTCGCTCGGCGCCGGGTAACGCGCGAGATAGGCGCCGTCGGCGCGCAACAAGGCGAAGAAGCTGCCCGGCCGCTGTCCGATCATTTGATAAAAATCATCGAAATAACGGGGCCGCACGGCGATCGAGATCACGCCGTTGAACGCACCGTCCGGCGATTCCAGCCGGTGCGACAGCGCGAAATAGTCGGGGTCGATGCCCGACAGCCGCGGCGATCGCGTGGCGCTCACATAGGTGCCGGCGTCGGCGACTTTCAGCGCCTGGAAATAGTCGCGATCGTCGAACCTGACATTGTCGGGCATCGCGGCGACGTGGCTGGCCGCAAGTGGCGCCCCGTCGCGGCCGACGATGAGGATGGCGTCGAGTTGCGGCAGCGTGCCGACAATCAATTGCAGGCGCGGATGCAGACGCGGCTGCGCGGCGCGGATATCGTCGTCCGACATGCCGCGGGTGATCTCGTTGACTTCGGCGAAGGTGCGATCGACGGTCTGGAAGACCCGGAGCGCCTGCTCCTGCATGGCGTCGAGCGCGCGCAACATGCGCTCGTCGGCCGCGGCATGGACGTCGCGGTAGTCGACCCAGGAGGCGTAGCCAAACAGCGCCGCCGGCAGCACCAGCGACGCAATCATCATCAATTGCAGCAGGCGAGTGGCCGATTCCCGTGCGCTGCTCATTGACTGCCAATCATGAGACGGTCCAGCCATCGCCCGGCGGTTCCGCAATGGCAGTGTTTCACGCCCATCGGGGCGCGAAAGAGGCAGAATGCGCCGCGCGCGATGGCGATTTTGTGATTGCCGGGGCGGGCGGAAGCGCTTGACTGGGAGAAAGCGGCCGCAATTCCGCAACCTTAGCGATGGCGATCCGTCGTCGCTCCGGTCATCGAACCCTGGATACTTCGAGCCGCTTCCGCTCCGTAGGCGATCGCCGCAAGAATGTTATTGTGCGCCAGACCGGGATATTGCGCCAATAGCTCGGCTTCCGACATCCCGCTCGCCAACAGATCGAGTATCAGTGAAACCCAGATACGCGTCCCCTTTATGCAGGGCTTGCCGCCGCATATCGCCCGGTCGATGCTGATGCGACCGAGAAGGCTTGTCATACGTCTACCGCTTCACGCCGGCTTGAAATTCATCGCCACGCCGTTGATGCAGTAGCGCAGATGCGTCGGCGGCGGGCCGTCCTCGAAGACGTGGCCGAGATGGCTGCCGCAGCGGCTGCAATGCACTTCGGTCCGCACCATGCCGTAGCTCTTATCGGTCGTCGTCTCGACCGCACCCGGCGCCGGGTCGTTGAAGCTCGGCCAGCCGGTGCCGCTCTCGAATTTCTGCTTCGAGGCGAACAGCTCCTGGCCGCAGCCGGCGCAGAAGAACGCGCCGGCGCGCTTCTCGTAATTGAGCGCGCAGCTCCCCGGCGCCTCGGTGCCGTGGCCGCGCATCACCTTGTACTGTTCCGGCGACAGCAGCTTGCGCCATTCCGCGTCGGTGTGGGTGACCGGGTATTGCTTGATATCCATGGCTTTGCGTCCGTGCTTGGTATTTCGGGGCGGGCTTCGGGGCTCTGATTTTGCGGTCGAACGCCGTGGCAACAAACGTAATCGATGCCGCGCAAAGCGCAACCGTCCGGCCGGGCGGCTTCGCAAGCGTGATCGGCGCGTGAAAGACCGAGCCTGGGCCGCCGACGGCCGCTCGCGCCGGCTCAGGGGTTATGTTAAGTTACTGGCATTGGCGGAGATACTCGATGAACGTGAACGCGCCATCGCTGTCAGGAACCATGGACGTCGACGAGTTCATGGATTTCGTCCAAACGCGTCCCAAGGGGGAACGCTGGGATCTGATCGAGGGGGTCGCGGTCATGATGGCGCCGGCGAGCTACGCGCATCAGAGAATTACCCGCAATCTGTGCGAGCTTCTCAACAGCGCGTTCGCGGCAAAGCGGCTCGACCTGTTCGCCTATTTTGACGCCGGCGTGCGCTCACCGGGGGTGCGGAACTTTCAGCCGCAGCCGGATGTGGTGGCGGTGCCTGGCGTCGCGGGATACGAGCTTTACGCCGAGCGTTTCCAGCTCGTCGGCGAGGTTCTGTCGCCGTCGAACACGAGGGCTGAGATCGCGCTGAAGCTGCGCCGCTACCGCGAGGCGCCCGACAATCTCTACGTCGTCGTCATCGAGCCGCGCGAGTTTCTGGTCGAGATTTACGCCAGAAGCCGCAATTGGGAGGCGGCGGTTTTCAGGAACGCCGGCGACCCGATCGAACTGCCGGAGTTCGGCCTGCACTGCAGCGTCGGCGATCTGTACCGCGGTACGCCGCTCGACCCGCGGCAGCGATCTTGAGTTCCCATCGGACCGGCAGCTTTGAGAGAAAAAGCCGGCGAAGTTGCCGCCCGTACGCATTCGTACGGACGCCGCTGTTAGCATCTCGGCAACGCTTGTCTTTCTAGGATGACGCGTTCGTGCGAGTGCGGCGAACGGCCCCGCAAAATCGGAACAGAGCTCCTGGGTCGCGGGGCCGTTCGCTCTCGCGCGTCGCGGCCGGCTTATTTTGGGTCGGCAGACTATTTTGGCTCGGCGGCTATTTTCCCCACACCTCCTGCGCGACTTCGACGATCGTTCGAAGCTTGGCCCATTGTTCGTCCTCGGCGAGCGCGTTGCCCTCTTCGGTCGAGGCGAAGCCGCATTGCGGCGACAGGCAGAGCTGCTCGAGATCGGTGAACTTGGCCGCCTCGGCGATGCGGCGCTCGAGTTCGGCTTTGCTTTCGAGCACGCCGGACTTGGTCGTGACCAGCCCGAGCACCGCGAACCGGTCCTTCTTGAGATAGCGCAGCGGCTCGAAGCCGCCGGCGCGGTCGGTATCGTATTCCATGAAGTAGCCGTGCACCTTGATCTGGTCGAACAGCACTTCCTGCATGGCGTCGTAGCCGCCCGCGCCCATGAAGGTCGATTTGTAGTTGCCGCGGCACAGATGCATGGTGACGGTCATGTCGGCGGGAATATCCGACATCGCCACGTTGATCAGCTCGCCATAGGCCTTGCCGAGATAATCGGGATCGTCGCCGCGGTCTTTCATCTGCTGCCCGGTATTTCGGATCGCACAGCATGGCGATGAACACCTCGTCGAGCTGCAGATAACGGCAGCCGGCGTCGGCGAAGGCGCGGACCGCCTTCTTGTAGGCCTGGCCCGAGGTCGTCGAAGAACTTGTCGAGCGTCGGATAGATCGTCTTGTCGATCGGCGTCGCCACCGGGCGGCCGTAGATCGCCGACGGCGCCGGAATCGTCATTTTCGGCGTCCGCGCCGTGTGCGCCTTGAGGAACTTGAAATGCTCGATCATCGGATGGCCGGAGAAGCCGAGCTTGCCGGTGACCTTCAAGCCTTCTCGGCGCGTCGCGACCGCCGCGAACGCGATGCCTTCGTCCATGACGTGGCGCTCGACGCCGTCGAGGCCCCAGAGGAAATCGAGATGCCACCACGAGCGGCGAAATTCGCCGTCGCTGATGGATTGCAGCCCGACCTCTTCCTGCTTGCCGATGATGCGCACGATCTCGCGGTCCTCGACCGCCGCGAGATCGGCCGAGGACATCGCGCCCTTGGCGTGGCGCTCGCGCGCCTCCTTCAGCGCGGCCGGCCGCAGCAGGCTGCCGACATGGTCGGCGCGGAACGGCGGGGTGGTTCGTTGCATGTTGTTTTCCTTCCTTCATTCCCTCCCCCGCTTGCGGGGGAGGTCGCGAGCGAAGCGAAGCGGGAGGGGGTAAGTATTTGACGCTCGCGCAAGCTTTGACGCCGCAAGCCCCCTCCCTACCCTCCCCCGCAAGCGGGCGCCGGCATAGGATTCGACGCCCTGCAGCCGCTCCAGGAAATCGTAGTTCCACGACGCGCGCCGGAACTCGCCGTCGGTCACGGATTTCAGGCCGACCGCTTCCTGCTTGCGGATCACGTCCTCGATGGCGCGGTCCTCGACCGCGGTGAGCGCTTCGGGGCTGATCTCGCCGCGCGCGCGCCGTTCGCGGGCTTCCTTCAGCGCCGCCGGCCGCAGCAGGCTGCCGACATGGTCGGCGCGGAACGGGGGTTTGGTCCGTTGCATTTTTTCCTTCCTTCATTCCCTCCCCCGCTTGCGGGGGAGGTCGCGAGCGAAGCGAAGCGGGAGGGGGCAAGTATTCGACGCTCGCACAAGCTCTGATGCCGCAAGCACCCTCCCCACCCTCCCCCGCAAGCGGGGAATGGAAACATTTATTACCCCCACACCTCCTCGGCGATTTCCACGACCAGGCGCAGCTTCGCCCATTGTTCGTCCTCGCTGAGCACGTTGCCTTCCTCGGTCGAGGCGAAGCCGCATTGCGGCGACAGGCAGAGCTGATCGAGCGCGACGTATTTGGTCGCCTCGTCGATGCGGCGCTTGATGTCGTCCTTCTTCTCCAGCGCGCCGCTCTTCGAGGTGACGAGCCCGAGCACCAGCTGCTTGTTGCCCTTGGGAAAGAACCGCAGCGGTTCGAAGCCGCCGGCGCGGTCGCTGTCGTATTCGAGGAAATAGCCGTCGAGGTTGGTATGGCCGAGGAGCTGTTCGGCGGCGAATTCGTAGCCGCCCGAGGCGATGAAGGTCGAGCGGAAATTGCCGCGGCAGGAATGCATGGTGATCGTCATGTCGGCCGGCTTGCCGGCGAGCGCGGCGTTGGTGACCCGCGCATAGCGCGTGGGCAGCGTCTCCGGCTCGTCGCCGCGCTCCTTCGAGTGGGCGCGTTCGCTCGGGTCGCACATCATCGCCCAGGCGGTGTCGTCGAGCTGCAGATAGCGGCAGCCGGCGTCGTAGAAGGCGCGGATGGCGTCGCGATAGGCCTTGGCGAGGTCGTCGAAGAAGCGATCGAGGTCGGGATAGACCTCCCGGCTGATCGGCGACGCGGCCCTGGCGGAAATGCAGCGTCGAGGGCGCCGGGATCGTCATCTTCGGCATGACGCGGGTGTGCGCCTTGAGAAACTTGAAATGCTCGATCATGGGGTGGCCGGAGAAGCCGACCTTGGCGTCGATCTTGAGCGGCGTGGGCCTTGGTCTGCACGCCGTGGAATTGAATGCCGTGGTCGGTCTGCGTAGAACGTCACGCCGTCGAGGCCGCGAAAGAAGTCGAAATGCCACCACGAGCGGCGAAACTCGCCGTCGGTGGCGAGCTTGAGCCCGACCTCCTCCTGCTTTTTGATCGCCTTCTCGATCTCGCGGTCTTCGACCGCGCGCAGCGCGTCGGCTGAAATCTCCTGACGCTCGTACTTGGCGCGCGCCTCCTTCAGCGCCGGCGGCCGCAACAGGCTGCCGACATGGTCGGCGCGGAACGGCGGGGTCGATCGTTGCATCAGGTTCCTCCCTTAAGTCGGCGTTTCCGTGAATGCGCTTTTCTCATGCGCGCTCTTCGGCGCGCTTCACCTCGTCCTCGGCTTGGGTCGGAAGCTATCGGGCGGGCGCAGCGCGATTTAGCCGGCCGCGCGCGTGCATGTAAATGCCGTTGCGCCGAGCGCGGCCGCGCGGCGACACTCGCTAAAACGCATGACAGGGAAGGAAAGATTGCATGAGCGCCGTGCTTCGACTTTACGAAGATATTTTGTCGAACGATGCGACCGTGTCGCTGCCGGCGCGGCCGCGCATGATCTTCGTCGTGCATGGTGCGATCATGATGGGCGACCGCGTGTGGCGCGACGGCGAAGCGTGGAACGGCGAGGACGCGGTCACCTTCAAGGCCGGACGCGAGGGTGCGGCAGTCTGGCGGTGGGAGCTGGCCCGCAGACGACAGCGCCGGCGCTGCCACGGGCGGCGGCGTCGTCTCGCGCGAAAAACTGACGGCCGTTCTGGAAACATTGCCGCAAGGCCCGCTGCTCCTGCGCGGCGACAGCGTCGCGTTTCCCGCCTGGCGGCTGCGCCTATCTGCACCGCCATCAGGGCCCCGGCATCCGCTGCCTGATCGAGGGCGGCATCCGCATCGACTCGCATGGCCACTCGACCTCGTACGGGCCGGGCGCCGCCTGGTACGAAAATGGGCCGGAGCCGGTGTTCGCCCAGGCCGCCGACCGGCCGACCCGCTTCATCCGCGTCATGATCCTGCCGCAGGCCTATCTGGGCAAAAGCTCGGTCGAGTATCTCAACGAAGCGGACAAGGCCAAGCCGAAGACGCAGCAGTACAAGATTTACGCCGACAGGCCGATTGCACAATTCCGCAGGAAATAACGCAACGGCGAAGCCGTCGGCACAGGGGCGCCAATGCGCGCCTATTTCGTTTCAACGTCGTCCAGCCTGCCCCCATGTCCTGCGCGCACGCTGTTCCGTGCCTGCTCGATCCGGCGGAGAAATCGCGGGTCGTTTTGCAGCCGGTAGTCGAACCGGTCATCCTCCGTTTCGAACCCGATCGACAGCCGGCCGGTTTGCCACGCCGCGTGATGACCATCCGTGCGTCTCTGTCTGTGGAAAAAGCTGGTGCCGCAAGAGGGATTCGAACCCCCGACCCCATCATTACGAATGATGTGCTCTACCAGCTGAGCTATTGCGGCGCGCCAACGAAAGTGGCGTCCTAGTAATACCGGCCAATCGTAAACGCAAGCATGCCACGGCGCGACGACACCCGCAGGTAGCCCTTACCGGCCGGCCTCCGCCCGCAGCTTGAAGCGCTGGATCTTGCCGGTCGCGGTTTTCGGCAGCTCGGTGCGGAACTCGAGCCAGCGCGGATACTTGAACGGCGCGAGCTTGCGCCCGGCAGTGATCCTGCAGCGCGCGCGCCTCCTCGTCGCCGGCCTTGTCCGGCGATTTGAGCACCACGAAGGCTTTCGGCTTGATCAGCGCGTCGTCGTCCGGCCAGCCGACCACGGCGGCTTCGAGCACGTCGGGATGGCTCTGCAGCGCCGCCTCGACCTCGAACGGCGACACGTACATGCCGCGAGACCTTGAGCATGTCGTCGCGCCGGCCGCAGTAGACGAAATAGCCCTGCTCGTCCTCGACATATTTGTCGCCCGAGCGCGTCCATTCGCCGAGGAACGTCGCGCGCGACTGCTCGCGATTGTTCCAGTACATCACCGCGCTGGTCGGCCCGCGCACCTGCAATTCGCCCATGTCGCCGCGCGTCTTGACGATCATGGCCGTCGTCATCGACCAGGCGCACGTCGTAGCCGGGCACCGGCTTGCCGGTGGTGCCGTATTTCACCTCGCCGGGGCGGTTCGAGATGAAAATGTGCAGCATCTCGGTCGAGCCGATGCCGTCGAGAATGTCGACGCCGTAGCGGTCGCGCCAGCGGCGGCCGACATCGGCCGGCAAGGCCTCGCCGGCCGATACGCAGCGCCGCAGCCGGGTCTCGGCGCGCTCCGGCGTGCCGGCGCTGGCGAGGAACGCGGCATAGAAGGTCGGCACCGCGTAGAACACGGTGACCGGATGCTTGCGCAAGATGTCCGCCACCAGATCGGGCGTCGGCCGCTGCGGCAGCAGCACCGTCGTCGCGCCGGCGGACATCGGGAAGGTCAGCGCGTTGCCGAGCCCATAGGCGAAGAACAGCTTTGCCACCGAGTAGCACACGTCGTTCTCGGTGATGCCGAGAAACGGCTTGCCATAGAGTTCGTTGGTGAGCGCGAGATCGGCATGCGTGTGCACGGCCCCCTTGGGCTTGCCGGTCGAGCCGGAGGTGTAGAGCCAGAAGCAGATTTCATCGCGCACCGTCGGCGCGGTCACGGCGTCGGCCGGCGCGCCGGCCAGCAATTCCTCGAAGCGGGGATGGCCATGTCCGTTGTCGCCGGACACGACGACATGGGCCAGGTTCTCGCAGTCGCCGATCAGGTTCGCAAATTTTGGGTACAGCTCTTCGGAGACGACCAGAAGCCGGGCCCGGCTGTCCTGCAGCATGAAGCGGTAATCGTCCTCGGTCATCAGCGTGTTGACCGGGACCGGCACCACGCCCGCTTTGATCGCGCCGAGAAAGGCGCTCGGCCAATCGATGGTGTCCGTGAGGCAAATCAGAATGCGCTCTTCGCGCCGCACGTCGAGCGAGCGCAGCGCATGGCCGAAACGCTCGACGCGGTCGGCCAGCGCGCCATAGGTCCAGCCGCCGCGCTGATCGATGAAGGCGAGCTTGTCGGCGCGGCCGGCGTCGAGATTGCGCTTGAGAATGTCGGCGGCGAAATTGTAGGTGCGCGGAATCGCGGCGGCGGCCGCGAGCGGCGCGAGATCGGGCTGCGCGATGGTCATCGCGGTGTTTCCTCCCGGCGGGGGCATTGCCCGGATCGTTGCCCGGTCTCGCCCAGTCACTGCCCAATGACAGGCCCACGGATCGCAGGCGATTTTCATTTTCTTTGCCCGATCCGTCCGCCCACCGCAACATATTATGCCGGCGCACAAATCAGCCGGCAATGGCGCTGGCAAGCGCTGCATATTGCGCTATGAAGGCACCGCCAATCCTTTGCCGGAGCCCGCCTATGATTATCAAGCCGCGACCGCATCCTCACCACCCATGTCGGCAGCCTGCCGCGCAGCGAGGCTCTGAGCGAGCTTCTGGTGCGCCGCGAGGCCGGCGAAAGCTACGACAAGGCGCAGTTCGACGCCGAGATGGAAAAGGCCATCCGCCACGTCGTCGCCAAGCAGAAAGAAGCCGGCATCGATATCGGCAATGACGGCGAGCAGCAGCGGGTCGGGTTCCAGACCTACGTGCCGCAGCGCATGTCCGGCTTCGGCGGGCGAATCCAAGCGCCGGCGCGCGCAGGAATTCGAGGAATTCCCCGAACTGGTGCAGAATCTCCAGCGCCGCTTTCCCAATGTCAGCCGGCAGCAGAATGCGCCGGAAGCGCAGGGCGAACTGCACTATCACGACACCTCGGCCATCGAAGCCGAGCTTGCGCTGTACAAGCGCATCGCCGCCGAAGGCAGCCCCTTCGTCGAGAGCTTCATGACGGCGCCGTCGCCCGGCATCATCGCCTCGACCATGCTCAACGCCTATTACGACACCAACGAGGCCTATCTCGCCGCGCTCGCCCGCGAGATGAGCCGCGAATACCGCGCGATCCACGAGGCCGGGCTGTTGCTGCAGATCGACGCGCCCGATCTCGCCATGGACCGCACCATGTTCTACCGCGACGGTTCGGACGCCGACTTCGTCAAGGCCTGCGAACTGCATGTGGCGATGATCAACAAAGGCATCGACGGCATCCCGCCCGACCGGGTGCGGCTGCATGTCTGCTACGGCAATTGGGAAGGGCCGCACATCCACGACATCGCGCTGGAGAAAATTCTGCCGGCGCTCTACCAGGCCAAAGTCGGCGCGCTGTCGATCGAGTTCTCCAATCCGCGCCACGCCCACGAATATGCGGCGCTCAAGCGCGTGCCGTTCCCCAAGGATTTCATTCTCATCCCCGGGCGTGGTCGAGATCGACCAGCAACTTCGTCGAGCACCCCGAAGTGGTGGCGCGGCGGATCGAGGAGGCGGTGGCCGCGGTCGGCGACCGCGAGCGCGTCATCGCCTCGACCGATTGCGGCTTCGGCACTTTCACCCGCCGCGAATGGGTGATCGAGCCGGCGGTGTGGCTCAAGCTCAAATCCGATCCGCGCCGGCGCCGACATCGCCTCGGCGCGGCTGTGGGGCAGAGGAGAACGCGGCCTGAGCCGCTGATCGCGCGAGCGGCGAACGCGGACTGTTTTCCTGCTGACGCACGACCCGTAGCGGACAGGACGCGCTATAGTCGCAACGGTGCCTGCGCGCACCCGTCAAGTAAACACAAGGAGTTCGCCATGGACGATATCACCCGCGACCCGACGTAGATCCGCGCCGAGGACGTCAATCCGCGCTTCAATTGGGGCCGCCATCTGCCGGTGCTCGGCACCATGGGCGTCGACTTCGAGGAGCGCGTCGACTACCGGCGCATGCATCGCTACCGGCTCGCCCGCACCCAGGCCGCGCTCGAAGCCTCCGACCTCGGCGCGCTGATTTTGTTCGACGACAACAATGTCCGCTACGTCACCTCGACCAAGATCGGCGAGTGGGCGCGCGATAAGCTGTCGCGCTGGGCGCTGTTGGTGCGCGGCCGCGATCCGATCCTGTGGGATTTCGGCTCGGCGGCGGTGCATCACCGGCTCTATTCGCCGTGGCTCAAGCCGGAGAACTGCAGGGCCGGTCTCGTCGGCTTGCGCGGCACCGTCGATCCGGCGTTCGGCCTGATGAAGCACCACGCCGAGGAGATGGCCTCGATCCTGCGCGAGGCCGGCGTCGCCAAGATGCCGGTCGGCATCGACATCGTCGAGCCGCCGATGATGTTCGAACTGCAGAAGGCCGGCCTGACCATCAAGGACGGCCAGCAGATCATGCTCGAAGCGCGCGAGATCAAATCGGCCGACGAGATCGCGTTGTTGAACCGCGCCGCGGCGATGGTCGACGGCGCCTATCATCTGATCAACGAGCAGCTCAAGCCGGGCGTGCGCGAGAACGACATCGTCGCCAAGGTCAACGAGTTCCTCTACACCCACGGCTCCGACGACGTGGAAGCGGTCAACGCCATCTCCGGCGAGCGCTGCAATCCGCATCCGCACAATTTCACCGACCGCATGGTGCGGCCCGGGCGACCAGGTGTTCTTCGACATTTTGCAGTCGTTCATGGGCTACCGCACCTGCTATTACCGCACCTTCAATGTCGGCCGCGCCACGCCCTCGCAGCACGACGCCTACAAGAAATGCCGCGAATGGCTCGACCTCGCCATCGATCTGATCCGGCCCGGCGTCTCGACCGACGAGATCGCGAGCGTCTGGCCGAAGGCGCAGGAGTTCGGCTTCCCCGACGAACTCTCGGCATTCGGCCTGCAATTCGGCCACGGCCTCGGCCTCAACCTGCACGAACGCCCGATCATCAGCCGCGTCATGTCCATGCAGCATCCGACCGTGATCAAGGAAGGCATGGTGTTCGCGCTGGAGACCTATTGCCCGGCGAGCGACGGCTATTCGGCCGCGCGCATCGAGGAGGAGGTCGTGGTCACCGACAAGGGCCACACCGTCATCTCGCTGTTCCCCGCCGAGGAACTGCCGATCGCCGCGCGCTATTGAGCGGCCCGGATCGGCAAGACAGTCGCAAACAAAACCGCCGCTGCGGACCTCGCGCAACGTTGCGACAGGCATTGAGAGCTTGTGAAGGCGAGACCGAAAGCTCCGGGCGCATCGTCCGGAGCTTTTTCCGTATGCGTTATCGGCAAACGGAATTTGCCCAGGCTGAAACCGGGCGCGCGTCGGCATTCGGCATGATGTCAACGTTGCTATGCCCGGGGAATATTCGCGCAAGCGCAGCGCCGCCCTACTCGGCCAACATAGCGGAAAATTCGCTTTATATCTGATTTTTCAGTTGCTTGGCTTGGCTCAATACTGTCACACAATCGCCATCGACCAAAAGCAGAAATTGTGCCATTATTCAACTTTCAGGTGCAAAATCAAGGGAGGTTGAAATGCAAAGCTCAGCGCTGCTGACGCGCATCGGCGCAATGTGCTTGGTGCTGTTGGCCACGCCTGCCAACGCTCAGGCCACGCGGACGTGGGTCTCCGGCGTCGGCGACGACGCCAATCCGTGCAGCCGCACCGCGCCGTGCAAGACCTTCGCGGGCGCGATTTCCAAGACCGCCTCGCCCGGCGAGATCAACTGCCTCGATCCGGCCGGCTTCGGCGCGGTGACGATCACCAAGGCGATCTCCATCATCTGCGACGGCGTCAGCAATGGCGGCGTTCTGGTGTCGGGAACCGACGGCATCGACGTGAACCTCCCCACCGCCACGTCCAGAGTCGTACTGAGCGGTTTGGACTTCGAGGGAGTCGGCTCCGGCATCAATGGCGTCGGCATGCTCGGTCTGGGGCAGGTCATCATCCGCAATTCCACCATCAGGAATTTCACCAACTTTGGCGTCAATATGGCGGGCACGGCAGGGACTCCTACTACGCGCGTCGTTCTCCAGAACGTGCTGATTACCAATTCCGGCGGCGGCGGGGTCAATGTTCAGGGCGCATCCGGCGCCTCCAACAACGCCGAAATCTTCAATAGCGTTCTTGATTCAAACGCGAACTTTAACTTACAGGTCACCGGACCCGGTACGACGGTAGTGGTCGGCTCGGTTTTGACTGGAACGAGTACTGCGAGTTTGATTATCGGCACTGGAGGTACCGTTGTCTCCTATGGAAATAATGTTTTCAGGCCCGCTGCAACGGGGTTAACACCGGCGTCCCTGCAATAATCTTGTGCGATAAGGAGCCGAATTCGCGTGCTGAGATTGCGTAATGTGATAGAAGCGCCGGAGCGCGAGGAGCGAGCGCTGTGATCGACGAGTACGATATATATTTTCGCATTCAGGCACAAAGTGCCACTGTTCCAACAGTGCTGCCAATTCGCGCGCTAAGGAACTGGGATGATTTCTCACGACATCAATGCATTTTTACCACGTTCCAAGACGGCCGGCAAGTCGATCCGATATTTGTTCGTCTGCCTGAGTTCGAGAAAGACTATAAGGCCGATGAGCGAAAGATTGATATGGTTTGGCATCGCGACTACTTGAGTTTGCGAACGAAAATATTTCTCCGAGTATTTCAAATTTGCTTTTGTCAGAAACGGGGGCTTTTTTTTTTTTTTTTTTTTTTTTTTTTTTTTTTTTTTTTTTTTTTTTTTTTTTTTTTTTTTTTTTTTTTTTTTTTTTTTTTTTTTTTTTTTTTTTTTTTTTTTTTTTTTTTTTTTTTTTTTTTTTTTTTTTTTTTTTTTTTTTTTTTTTTTTTTTTTTTTTTTTTTTTTTTTTTTTTTTTTTTTTTTTTTTTTTTTTTTTTTTTTTTTTTTTTTTTTTTTTTTTTTTTTTTTTTTTTTTTTTTTTTTTTTTTTTTTTTTTTTTTTTTTTTTTTTTTTTTTTTTTTTTTTTTTTTTTTTTTTTTTTTTTTTTTTTTTTTTTTTTTTTTTTTTTTTTTTTTTTTTTTTTTTTTTTTTTTTTTTTTTTTTTTTTTTTTTTTTTTTTTTTTTTTTTTTTTTTTTTTTTTTTTTTTTTTTTTTTTTTTTTTTTTTTTTTTTTTTTTTTTTTTTTTTTTTTTTTTTTTTTTTTTTTTTTTTTTATATAGAAAAAGGAACTAACCGATCTCGCATGATACGAGGCGAGGTGGATGAGTATTCATCAGTAAATCGTGTTAGTGGTTAGCTCCAAGTGAACCGTCGCCGCGTTTTGCTCGCTCAACTTGAAGCAGCTTCACGAACTAACGCTCGCGCCAGGTAATTTGGCAGCGCTATTATAGTGGCTTCGCGATCTGGAGGAGAAAATAAGGCACGGGTGATAAAGCGAATGCGGCACAATGGTACTTTTTCTTGTGCCGCCGGCCGCAACCCGCGCCAAGGATGTAAGGCGCGGGTTGGAACGGCGCCAAGGATGAAAGGCGCCGCCGAAACCTGCTATTTTTTAAAAAAAGGCTTAACGTCCACAAATTTCCGCGTCCGTTTTTTTTTTTTTTTTTTTTTTTTTTTTTTTTTTTTTTTTTTTTTTTTTTTTTTTTTTTTTTTTTTTTTTTTTTTTTTTTTTTTTTTTTTTTTTTTTTTTTTTTTTTTTTTTTTTTTTTTTTTTTTTTTTTTTTTTTTTTTTTTTTTTTTTTTTTTTTTGTTTGGAAATGCGAATTTGACGCGCAAAATGAACCCGTTCTCCTGTTTGATCGGGTGGGCTTATCGATTCGAACAGCACGATCGCGAAGCAGATCCGAATGGCGAATATCTTGGCCGCACTTCGCGAAATGCTTCGTAGCCATCAATTCAGAACTGCCGAACGGCGCAGCATCACCTGTCGTAAGCGCGTCTTATTCTCCGCACTTTGCGGTTTGAGCTGGTGTCGATTTTCGCGACCTCCACTCAGGTGAGGCGGCTTCCACCGGTGTCGACGCCGTGACGGCGCGTCCCATACTTGCAGATTGAAATTGGCTATTGTATTGCGACGCGTGGAGTTTGGTGGGCGGGCGAAGCCAGTCGATCTTGATGCGTTTCTGGCGGCAATACGAATGCGCATTATCATCCATGGCGGCATGCATAAAACCGGGACGACATCCGCAGCACATTCTTGCTGCTAACCGCGCCACGCTTCTTGAGGAAGGCATTTGGTATCCGGGCTCCTGACGCACAACACCACCGGATGCTGAACGTAAAGGACAACGATTGGACCCCGATCGTCTGTATCAATTCGTTGCAAGAGGCAAAACAAAATGGCTCAGAGACAGTCATTTTGTCGGGCGAAGTAGTGCTCACTTTTTCCTCCGAACAATTTCACAGATTGACTACATGCTTTTCTGAGCATGAGCTTACGTATCTCTTCTGCTTTCGGCATTGGTGGGACTATTTTCCGTCCCGTTGGTCGCAAAATTGCTCTCGAGCGATACCCAGACGTTAGATGCTTATGTGCGGGCCGTTATGCGTTCCGAGAGCGAGCACGCCGACTACCGCTTCGACCTGGTGATCGCCAGAGCCGCCTCAAGCGGCAGTTGCCGGGTCGCTGCTGTCTCATATGACAATGCGATGGTTGTCGATGGGAGCGTTTTGCCTGCGATGCTGCAGGCAGCCGGCTTGCCCGGGCATCTCATGAAGCAGCTCGATTCTCATCAAACGTGGCAAAACACTCGCAACGATCCGATGCTTGTCGAGCTCTGTCGTTTGTTAAATGGCGCCATTGCTGATCGAAGGAAATTGCCTCAATGACCTCTGCCGTTCAGTCGCGGAACATAGAAAAGTTTGTGACGTTTTCGACCTCCCTTCAAAGATCGCGTTGCTCGAAGACAGCGTCCGCGATAGATGTTTGCAATTCTTGCGATCCGTGAAGCCAGTGCAGTGAAACGCCCAATATTCACGCAGCCTGAAAAATCTCACGCTTGAACACGGAAGCCGATCTTAATAAGATCGAGGGGCGGATTTTTTTGGACAAAACGCCCGTGCCTATCGAATACTCTGATTTGGTTTGGCAAGACTTTGTGGATTTGACTAATGGACTTGCCGCCACGGTCATAAAATGAGTATTGCGTGCTTCGTCATCATTTGTCGGCGATCACTACACTGAAGAATTAATAGCACGCGTCACGGCGTCGACGGATTCTTACCGGGAGGACATTTGGGCGCAAATCATTCAAAAGGTGCAGGCGAAGGACGTTCTGGAACTGGCGTTTTTCGAGGTGGGTTTGCCGAACGTGTTCTGCGGGATTGCCGGAGCATCACGCGCTATTACATGTTCGATCCCTGGCGGCATCTCGACGATTGGAACAAGCCGTCGAACCGCGATCAACAAACTTTTCGATGGCTTTTACGCCGAGGCGATGGTAGGGAACTGAGTTTGCCCGCGAGCGCCGCATCGTTCTGCGCGGCAAGACCACCGCGACGATCGATAAAATCCCTGACGCAAGCTTGGACGTCGCCTATATCGACGGCGATCATACCCTGCGCGGGATCAGCTACCCGAAAATCCGACCCGGTGGGGTGCTGGGGGGCGACGATTACACCCAAACCATCTGGCAGCACGCGGATAATTTTGAGCCGACCCTGGTCTGCCCCTTTGCCGCATATTTTGCCGAGAGCCAGTGTGCGCTTATCGTGATCCTCCCATTCAGCCAGTTCGCCATCATCAAACCGGCGGAACCGGGTTCGCATTTCAGCGTGATCGACACGACGCACGGCTACGGACCGCGGTCGCTGTTCCCGCATATTGCCAAACGGACCTGATGCAGCGACGCGAGTCTGCCAAAGGGAACTGCCTCATAAGGCAAGAGTTTCCCGCTCGGCCGCTGCCGGCATAAGCCCGGGTTGCTGGTATCGTTTGCGTCGCCGATGCGGAATGGTAGTCTACGGTTGTACCTTTCACCGGGCAGATCGTCGGATTGCAATGGCGCCTGCCAATGCCGCGACCGGCGGGACAGCATGGCCTCGATTGCTTGCAAGGCAACGCGAATTGGCGAGTTCTCCGAACCGGCGGCCATCGTTGTGGTGGGAATGCACCGCAGCGGAACCTCAGCGCTGGCCGGCGTCATCCACGCCCTCGGCGCGGCAGGGCCTAAAACCCCGCTTGCCGCTCACGACGAGAATCCGCGCGGATTCTTCGAGAGCGAACCGCTGATGCGCGCCCATGACGCGTTGCTGGCGTCGGCCGGCACTCGCTGGCACGACTGGCGGCAACTCGATCCGCAATGGCTTCCCTCACCAGAGGCAGAGCGCCATCGTCGGAAGATAGAAACACTGCTGATCGAAGAGTTCGGCGACAAGCCCTTTATCGTCGTCAAAGACCCGCGGATTTGCCGCTTCCTCACATTCACGCTTTCGGCCTTGGACAAAATAGGGAAAACTCCGGTTGTCATCATCCCGGTGCGAAACCCGCTTGAGGTCGCACTTTCGCTGCGGCGCAGAGACGATTTTGCGTTGTCGAAATCAATTCTGCTGTGGCTCAGACATGTGCTGGAGGCCGAGTTTCACTCCCGACACACGCCACGTTGCTTCCTGTCGTATGAGCAACTTCTGACCGACTGGCGATACTGCATCGACCGCGTGACAACAAAAGTGGGGATATCGTGGCCCGACCATCCCGAAAGGTCCGCTGCCGAGATCGACAACTTTTTAACGTCCGAGTTGCGACGTGAAAGGGTTTCGCACGAGGAGTTGAACAATCACGCCGAGGTGACGCCTTTAGTTCGGGAGACTTACGACATTTTGACCAGGATAACCGTCAATGGCGAAGACGAGGAATCGCTTATGCGGCTGGACGTGATGCGAGAAAAGTTCGATGAAGCTTGTCAAATATTTGGACCGGCGATGGCGGCGGAGGAACTTGCATCGCAACAACTGCATGCGGCACTCATCGCCGAACGCGCGACGCTGACTGCGCTTTGCAATAAGCTCGGCGACGAAATCAGTGTGCTGGTCGATAATTACAAGAATTTGGCGGCGGAACGTGATGCGCTGGTCGAGAATCACAAGAATTTGGCGGCGGAACGGAAAAGGCTTGCTGACGCCTACCAAAGGCTCGCCGCCGACCATGATGCTATACTTGCATCGACGAGTTGGCGACTGACCGCGCCACTTCGCTTCGTGTCTCGGCAATTCGCTCGATAGTCGGGCATTTGGCTTCGTTCGACAAAGGATTCGCGGCGCTAAGCGTGTCGCGCCGCAGCGGCGCGTGCAAACCGGCCGCTGCGAGGCTGTGCGACTGCTCCGCCGGTGACCTGCAACAACCTGCTTCGTTGCGGCGAGACGCTCGCCGCGCATAGCTGGCGGGTGGGCAGCTCATGCCGAGCGGTGCTGCGGAAATACGGGCAGCGGTGACCGGGCACGCCGGTCGACGGCAGTTGCGTGACATCCCTTGCCCCGGCCCCGCGCCGGGGCTTTTTTTCACCCGTAGCGGCGGCGAAGGATGAATGCGGACAGGAAACCTGCTAATTCCTCCGCCGCCGAATTTGAAGATTAAAAAAGCCCGCGAGGATCCGATGTACGCCAAGCTCGAACTCTATATCGACGGCCAATGGCTCAACGGCGACGGCCGCGCCGGCGAAGACGTGATCAATCCGGCGACCGAGAAGCCGCTCGCGCGTTTGCCGCATGCGAGCGCCGCCGATCTCGATCATGCGCTCGAAGCGGCGAAGAAGGGCTTTGCGGTGTGGCGCGCGACCTCGGCCTATGACCGGGCCAAAATCATGCGCAAGGCCGCCGACCTGATGCGCGAGCGCTACGACGCGATCAGCAAGGTTCTGGTGCAGGAGGAAGGCAAGTCCTACCCCGAAGCCCGCGCCGAGGTGCGCACCTCGGCCGACATCATCGAATGGTACGCCGAAGAGGGCCGCCGCGCCTATGGCCGCATCGTGCCGGGCGCTTTCAAGGGCATTCGCCAGATCGTGGTGCAGGAGCCGGTCGGCGTCGTCGCCGCCTTCACGCCGTGGAATTTCCCGGCGCTGACGCCGGCGCGCAAGATCGGCGGCGCGCTCGCCGCCGGCTGCTCGCTCATTCTCAAGGCGTCGGAGGAGACGCCCGGTACCTGCGTCGAGATGGTGCGCTGCTTCGCCGATGCGGGGCTTCCCGCGGGCGTGCTCAATCTGGTGTTCGGCGTGCCGTCGGCGATCTCCGAGCACCTGATCGCCAAGGACGACGTGCGCAAGATTTCATTCACCGGCTCGATCCCGGTCGGCAAGCATCTCGCCCAATTGGCGGCCAAGGGCATGAAGCGCGCCACCATGGAGCTCGGCGGTCATTCCCCCGTCGTCGTGTTCGCCGACGCCGATCCGGAAAAGTCGGCCGACATGATCGCGGGCTACAAGTACCGCAACGCCGGCCAGGTCTGCATTTCGCCGACCCGCTTCTATGTGCAGGAGCCGGTCTATCACCGCTTCCTGGCGCGCTTCACCGAATACGCCAAAGGCTTCAAGCTCGGCGACGGCCTCGAGAAGGGCGTGACGATGGGGCCTTTGGCGAACGCGCGCCGCATCGACGCGATGGAGTCGTTCGTCGCCGACGCCAAGGACCATGGCGGCAAGATCGCGGCCGGCGGCACGCGCCGCGGCAATCAGGGCTATTTCTTCGAGCCGACGGTGATCACCGACCTGCCCGACGACTGCAAGCTGATGACGCAGGAGCCGTTCGGCCCGCTGGCGCCGGTGGTCACGTTCAAGACCTTCGACGAGGTCGTCGAGCGCGCCAATTCGTTGCCCTATGGGCTCGCCGCTTACGCCTTCACCGGCTCGGCGCAGACCGCCAACATGATCGGCGACGCGCTGCAGTCCGGCATGGTCGGGGTGAACTCGATCAACATCTCGACGCCGGAAACGCCGTTCGGCGGCGTCAAGGAGTCCGGCTACGGCAGCGAAGGCGGCATCGAAGGCCTGCAGGCCTACATGAACACCAAGTTCATCTCGCAGGCTTGATGAAAATGTAAACCCCCTCTCCCGCTGTGCGGGAGAGGTCGCCGAAGCCAACGGGTCCGGCCCGAAGTGGCCGGCCCGATGACAGGCTCCGCGAAGGCGGGTGAGGGGAAGTAAATCGCCCCTGCCGCATCCTCGGTCGCGCACGGACCCTCACCCGGCCGGTCGCTGCGCTCCCGGCCGTCCTCTCCCGCGAAGCGGGAGAGGGGACCTCCTTACGCCTCGGCGAAGCCGAAACTCGGGCCGAGGAGCCGCCGCACGCGGAGCATCTGGGAGCGTGCGGCGAAGGCGTCCATGGCGATGCGCGCGAGCGGCGAGAGCTGCGATGGACGCGCGATGACGTCGCGCATCACCGCGCGGGTGTCGGCGCGGCCGTCGGGGCGCATGTTGAGGAGCGCAGCCGAGGGAACTTCGCGGTGGGCCGGATCGACCACGACACGGACCGCGGCGAAGGCGAGCTTATGCTCGGCCGCGACCCGGGCCATGAGGTGCGATTCCATGTCGACCGCGGCGGCGCCCGTCGCCCGGTGCAGCTCGCGCTTCTTGGCCGGTTCGGCGACCGGCGTGTCGACGCCGACGATCGGCGCGTGGACCGCGCGCCCGATCAGGCTCAGGAGCCTGCGCGACCACACCGCGTCGGTCGAGCGGTTGCTGTGCGCACCGTGGGAATGTAACTCGCGGAATTCGCGAATCGCCGACGCGACCACCCAGTCTCCCGCCCGCAGGTGCGCGGCGAGCCCGCCGGCGACGCCGAAGCTGATCATGCCGCGATAGCCGCGGCGGACGGCGGTTTCGGCCACCGTCTCCAGCTCGTTTCCGGCCGTGCGGCACACGACGTGTACCCCAGGGCCCGCAGCGATGCGCGCCTCGAAGGCTAATCCGACGAATGCGACGACCGTGCAACGGCTACGTTCGACCGCAACATCGGCGACTTGTGCCCTTTCTTCCCTGCCACCTACTATTTCATCCGCAAGAGTCGCCCCGAAATCCAATTGAAATGCCATGAGAAGCCTTCGCCCTCGTGCCCTGTGACCCCGGCCTTAGTTTCCCTCGACGGGTGCCCCCCCAAAGACGTCCACGAGATTGATTCCGGCAAATCACCGCAGACGCCGCAAAGTGTATCACAACAAATTCGGCTGTCGAATTTTTAAGCAGCCTTTTCCCGCGGCAGCGAGATGCCGGCATGGTCTTTCCGCGGCAAAAATGCTTCGATTTCTGCGGAATCGCGTCGTCATTCGCCGCCACAATGGATGCATCATGGGCGCCATGTCGCCAACGCTTGTCACCGGGGCTACCGGTTTCGTCGGATCGGCGGTCGCGCGAAAGCTCGTCGCCGAGGGATTTTCGGTACGGGCGCTGGTGCGGCCCGGCAGCCCCCGCTTTCATCTCGCCGGGCTCGATCTCGAATTTGCGACCGGGGATTTGCGCGACGCCGCATCCGTGCGGCAGGCCATGCAGGGGATCCGCTATGTCTTTCACGTCGCCGCCGATTATCGGCTGTGGGCGCGCGATCCCAGCGAGATTTTCGCCGCCAATGTCGACGGCACCCGCATCATCATGGAAGAGGCGCGCCGCGCCGGAGTCGAGCGCATCGTCTATTGCAGCAGCGTCGCGACCCTGAAGCTGCATCACGACGGCAGCGCCGCCGACGAGACCATCGGCCTGTCGGAGGCGGAGGGGATCGGCGCCTACAAGCGCAGCAAGATCGCCGCGGAACGGCTGGTCGAGGCCATGATCGCGCGTGACGCGCTCCCCGCGGTCATCGTCAACCCCTCGACCCCGATCGGGCCGCGCGACGTCAAGCCGACGCCGACCGGCCGCATCATCGTCGAGGCGGCGCGAGGCCGCATGCCGGGCTTTCTCGATACCGGCCTCAATCTCGTCCATGTCGACGACGTGGCCGAGGGCCATTTGGCCGCGCTCAAGCACGGCAAGATCGGCGAACGCTACATTCTCGGCGGCGAGAACGTCGACGCTCGCCGACATGCTGGGGGAAATCGCGCGCCAAGTCGGCCGCCGCGCGCCTTGGCTCAAGATCCCGCGCGCGGTGGTGGTTCCGATCGCCTACGCCGCCGAGGCGCGGGCGCGGCTCACCGGGCGCGAGCCGTTCACGACCTTGGACGGCATCCGCATGGCGGACCATCGCATGTTCTTCACCGCGGCCAAGGCCGAGCGCGAGCTTGGCGTCCGCGCGCGGCCCTACCGCGAGGCGCTGGCCGATGCCATCGCCTGGTTCGGCGCGGCGGGATATCTGGACGGCAAAAAGCGGCGGCAGTAACTGCCTCAAGCGGCTCGCGCCGGCGCGTCGGCATAGCCGCCGACCGTGTAGCCCGAGCGGCGCACCGCGGCGATGCATTGCGGATCGCACAGCGCGGCGAATTCCTCGGCGTAGCGATAGCCCGGTGCGGCGCCGGGGAAGTCGCCGTGCTCGCCCGGATGCAGATAGATTTCGACGAAACCGGGTGGCAGCCGGTTCAGCAGCGCCGCGACGCGCGCGGCCGTCATGGCGCCGGACCACGCCAGCCCGAACACCGCGTCCGGCGCGCTCAGGCCCTCGCGCCGAGCCCGGGCGCGCATCCTTTTCGCCCACGGCGCCGCTATCCGGCCGATCAGGCGGCGGGCCTGCGGGTCGATGCCGGCGACGATAGGCCAGGGCTCGACCGGCACGCGCAGCGCCCGCATGCCGTAGCCGCGGCCGATCGACATGACCGCGGCGCCGATGGCGGGATGAAGATGGAGATGACGGTGGCCGTTGACATGGTCGAGCGGCAGGCCGGTCGATTCATAAGCCGCGAACTGGGCGGCGATTTCCTTGACCATCTGCCGCTGCCGCGAGGGGCGGAGCGCGAGTTCGGCGCCGTAGCGCGGCAGGTCGTTGCGAAACCGTCCGTCTCTTGCCGATCGAGCCCGGGTACGTGGGCTGGGTCCGACACCGGATCGCCGTCAGTGAGCACGACGTGAAGGCCGACGCGCAGATTGGGCAGCCGCCGCGCCCGCTCCACCGCGTCGGCCGCGGCCGGCGCGCCGACCATGAGGCTCGCGGCGCTCAGGATGCCGCGCCGGTGCGCCGCTTCCACTGCCGCGTTGACCTCTACGCTGATGCCGAAATCGTCCGCGGTGATGACCAAATGGTTCAGTGCACCAACTCCTGCCGCAACTTTGCCGCTGGCGCAGGAAGGCGAAGAATTCGGCGCCCTCGCGCAGCCGTCGCACCATCATTTGCGGACTGCATACCATTTCGGAAATGATCGCGGCAATCTTCGGCGCGCGGAAATAGAAGCGCCGGTAGAACGCCTCGACCGATTGGAAAATCTCGGTGTGAGCGAGGTGCGGATAGTGCAATGGCGCCATCTGCACCCCGCTCGCATCGACCAGGTCGGCATGCGCTTCGTCGAGCCAGCCGTGTTCGAGCGCCTCGCGGTAAAGCTCCGTGCCCGGATAGGGCGCCGCGAGCGACACCTGGATGGTGTGCGGGTTGATCTCGGTGGCGAAGCGGATGGTCTCCTCGATGGTCTCGCGGCTTTCGCCGGGAAGGCCGAGAATGAAGGTGCCGTGGATGGTGATGCCGAGCTCGTGGCAATCCTTGGTGAAGCGGCGCGCCACGTCGATGCGCATGCCCTTCCTGATGTTGTGCAGAATCTGCTGATTGCCGCTTTCGTAGCCGACGAGCAAAAGCCGCAGGCCGTTGTCGCGCATCACTTTCAGCGTGCCGCGCGGCACATTGGCCTTGGCGTTGCACGACCAAGTGACGCCGAGCTTGCCGAGTTCGCGCGCGATCGCCTCGGTGCGCGGCAGATTGTCGGTAAAAGTGTCGTCGTCGAAGAAGAATTCCTTCACCTGCGGGAAGGCGCGCTTCGCCCAGCGGATTTCCTCCACCACGTGGCCGACGCTGCGGGTGCGGTAGCGGTGGCCGCCGACGGTCTGCGGCCACAGACAAAAGGTGCAGCGCGATTTGCAGCCGCGTCCGGTGTAGAGCGAGATGTAAGGATGCTGGAGATAGCCGATGAAATAATTCTCGATTTTCAGGTCGCGCTGGTAGACCGGCGTGACGAACGGCAGGTCGTCCATGTTCTCGATGATGGCGCGCGGCGGGTTGTGGCGGATCGCGCCGTCGGCGTCGCGATAGGACAGCCCGGTGATGGCGCCGAATTCGCGGCCTTCGGCGACTTCCCTGATGGTGAAATCGAATTCGTTGCCGGCGACGAAGTCGATCGCGGCCGAGCCTTCGAGGCTCGCCTGCGGCTCGACCGCGACCTTGGCGCCGACGAAGCCGACTTTCAGGTCCGGATTCGCCGCCTTGAGCGCCGCGGCGACGCGGACGTCGGAGGCAAACGACGGCGTCGAGGTGTGCAGCACCGCGAGATCGTACGCGCGGGCGTCGCGCACGATGTCGGCGAGGCCGAGCCGGTGCGGCACGGCATCGATCAGCTTTGAGCCGGGAACGACCGCCGCGACCTGGGCGAGCCAGGTCGGATACCAGAAGGAACGAATTTCGCGCCGCGCCTGATAGCGCGAGCCGGCCCCGCCGTCGAACCCGTCGAAGGAGGGAGCCTGCAGGAACAGGGTTCGCATCATGGTGCCATCACCTTCTTGCAGTGATCGTGTTGCAGTGACCTTCCCGGAGTGATCCTTTTGGACTTACGACCCGCGCAGATTTTCATCCTCGATCAGGGCGCCGTCGGTGTCGATGCGGTAGTCGGCGCCGCGCCAATGCACGCTCGCGCCGAAGAAGCTGGCGACGTAAACGCCAAAAGCGACGATGTCGTGCAGCGGCATCAGGCGATAATCCTGGCGCGGCAAGGCGAACCGCCGCTCGACGCAGCAGCACAGCGTCGCCCGCGCCAACAGCGCGGTGACGGCGACCAGCGCCGCGGCGCTCGTGCCCGACAGCATGGCGATGAGGGCGAGCGGCCACGGATGGGTCACCAGCGTGCCGGCGTAGCCGATCGGGTCGATGCTCTTGATGGTGCGGGCGACCCGGATCTGGTGTCGGACAAGTTCTCCCAGGCTCCGTTCGAAGCAGCGGTGGCCGACCAGAAAGGGCGCCGTGACGAGGTCGTAGCCGGCGGCGCGCGCGGCGACGCCAATGGCGTGATCGTCGGCCAGCACGTCGGCGAGCGTCGCCGAAGCCGCCGATGCGATCGAGTGTCGAGCGGCGCAACGCGATGGTCGCGCCGCAGCACGGCTTGGTCAGGCCGAGACGCACGGCCATGACCGCCTGCGGCAGGAAATGCGTGTTGATGGCGAGCGCGGACAGCCGCGCCCAGACCGCCTCGCTGCCGATGCCGTAATAGAGGCAGGTCACGACGCCGGTGCGCGGCGATGCGAGCGGCGCGGTGACGTCGCGCAGATACTCCGGCGTGATGACGATGTCGCTGTCGGAGAGCACGAGCGTATCGTGCCGGGCGCGCGGCAGCATGTTGATCAGGTTCGAGACCTTGCGGTTGCTGCCGTGACTGCGCGGGTCGACCGCAAGCTCGATCGTCAGATCCGGATTTTTTGCAGCTCCGGGGTCGACGACGCAAGCGCGGCGAGCTCGCGGTTCTGCGTGCCGCATAGGACCTGCACGGGGCCGTCATAGTCCTGGTGGCAGAACAAGGCGAGCCGGGCGGCCAAATCCGGCTCGCAAGCCGTGCAGCGGTTTGAGTACGGTCACGGGGCCCCGCGCGGCGGCGTTGTTTGTCGGTTCGGCCGGGAAGGCAAGGATGAAGGCCGCTTCGATGAGCGTGACGACGCTGCCGAGAAATGCGGTCGCGAGACAGACGTCGCAGAGCGACTGGCCGAGCGAAATCAGTTCGGAAAGATCGGCGGCCAACCGGGTCATGGCGTGCCCGTTTTCGGCGCGGGCGCGGCGGCGCCGAAACGTCGTTCGAGGGCGTGCCGCGACAGATAGATCGGTAGCCGCGCACGACGCAGCGTATCGGCGCGGAGCGCGGCCGCGTTCTGCGCCAGGACGATCAGCGAAATCAGAATGTTCTCGCCGAACCGATGCAGCCGCTCACCGAGCGTCAGCCGCTTCGGCTCGGCGACCGCTTCGAACCCGTAGCGCGCCATGATGCGCGCGAGCTGCGCGCTTTGCGCGCTGGTGCCGGACGGCACATCGGCACAGATCGCGACGACGTCAGCGAGATCGGACCGCGCGGCGAGATAATTCGCGAGTTCGTGCAAAGCGGCGGCAATGGCATTTCGCATCCGGCGGGCCCACGCGATGGTCGCGCCGCCCGGCGGCACCACGGGGACGTGCTCGTTCCAGAAATGCAGCCGCGCCAATCGGTCGCCGGGGCGGAGCCTGCGCCCCGTCGCGCAAATGCAGCGGCCGCTCTGCGCGCGCGATTTCGAGCCGGAAGATGCAGGACGGGTCTGTGGGAATATTCGATCACCGCAGGCGGCGGCGCAGGTGCTCGTCAAGGGCGAAAAGAAGACCCGCCAGCCAGGGATGGCTGAACGCTGCCCTTCGCGATCTGCTCGCGATGTGGCATCCCACAGCGCCATGTCGCGGGTCTCCGCGCTTCCTCGACCCGAAAGTAACTTGCCGCCGCCCCAAAAGTTGCCGGATACCGGCACGATAGAAATTAATTATAGCCGATTTTCGGACTGGGGCGGAAGGGCGGGCGGCCGTCAATCGTCGGCGTCGCCATAGAGCGTCGCCAGCGCGCTCTTGATCAGCAAGGCGAGCGGCACGGCGAGGATGACGCCGGGCACGCCGAGCAGGACGCCGCCAGCCAGGAAACAGAAGATGATCAGCGCCGGATGCACGTGCGCGGCGCGGCCGAGCACGATCGGGCCGACCACCTGATCGATCGAGAGGCGCAACGCCGTCGCGTACATCGCGTAAGCGAAGATGCTCATGATTCCGGTCGCCGTGCGCAGCGAAATCAGCCCGGCGATGACCGCGGCCGAGGTCGGGCCGATCACCGGCACGATCTCGAGGACGCCGGTCAGCGTCGCCAACAGCACCGCGTGCCTGATGTCGAGAAAAATGCCGAGCCCGATATAGGCCGCGATCGTCGCATAGATCACGATCACGAACACGCCGATGAAATAGCGTATCAGCACGGGGTCGAGCCGCGCCCAGACGCGCGCCGCCAGCGGCCGGCGATGCGGCGGCACGATCCAGAACAATCCGGCCGCGACGCGCGGCCCGCTGATCAGAAACCAGAACAGCAGCACGATGGTGAGAAACGTGCCCATGATGGCCGCGAGGCTCACGCCCAAAGCGATCGTCACCGCGTCGGGCTGCGCAAACCAGTCGCTGATATGCTCGAGGGCGGCCTGCGAAATGTCACCGGCGCTCAGGGTTCGGCCGAACACGTGGATCGAATTCGTCGCCCATCAATTGATGGGTCAGGTTGTCCAGCATCGCCTGCAGATCGATCGCGACGCCTTTGGCCTCGACGGCGAGCCGCTGCACCGCGACTTTCATGACCAGCGCGCTGACGCCGACCAGGACGATGAACGTCGCCACCGCGAACAGCGGCCGCGGCCAGCGCGTGCGCGCCGCGAGCCAATCCAGAAACGGGGTGCAGACGTAAGCGACGACGCCGGCGAGAATGAACGGCAGCAGGATCAGCCTGGTGATGTAAAGAAAGATCGCGAAAGCCGCGGCCGTGAGAATGACGGCGCGTAATTCGCCGGAGTCGATCCACGCGGGCGACTTCGTCACGGCGCTCGCTCGACGGCAGGTCGTCGCCTCCCGGGGTCTCGGCGTTCATGAGTAGATCCGGCCTTTCCAGCTCACCCGGCCGCGCCAACGCCGGCGCACGCTGTCGAGAGCGATCAGCGCGCCCAGCGTATAGCCGAGCGGAAACAGGAGACCGTACCAGAAAGGAATGCGGAAATAGAACGTCGCGGCGACATGCAGCGCGAAGGCGGCGGCGGAGGCCGTTACCGCCAAGACCAGGGCCAGTAGCTGAGCCAAATCCGGCCCCGCAACATTGGCGCCATGGCTCCATGATTGGACCCATAAGGCGGCGTCGATGACGGGAACCGCTACGGCGGCCAAGGCCAAAACGACCGCCGCCAGCGCCACCGCTAGGGTCGCGGCCGGGCCGCCCAGCATGTCGACCAGGTTTTTGGCAAATCCCGGCCACAGCGTGCGCCAGCCGCTGTACATGCGGGTCGAGAGCAGCCCTTCGCCGCCCATCAGCAGCACGGCGCGGCCCGACCGCTTGATCCGCCGGGCCAATTCCAAATCCTCGCATATCGCCTCGCGCACGCCGGCATGCCCGCTGACGGCGTCATAGCCCTCGCGCCGCACCAGCATGAATTGTCCGGTCGCGGTGACGTCGTCGCTGTCGCGCGCTTGCGCTCGGCGCAAGTCCTTGATGAACGAGATCAGGACCAGGCCGCAAGGGATGATCAGGCGCTCGGCGAATGTTCGCAGCTCCTGGCGGGGCGCCACCGAGAGGAGGTCGAGGCGCTGCTCGAGCGCCGCGCGCATCGCGCTGGAGATGCAGCCGGGCTCTATCCGCACATCGGCGTCGATGAAGCAGAGCCACGCAACGTCGGGCCCGACCGCCCGCGCGCCGATCGCGCACGCATGCGACTTGCCGGTCCAATGCGGGGGCAGCGGCGGGCTGTGCAACAAGGCGAAGCGCGGATCGCGGGCGGCGAAGGCGCCGGCGATCGCCGCTGTGGCGTCCGTCGGAATGATCGTCGATCACCAGAATGCTCAGGCGGTCAGCCGGATAATCCTGCGCCTCGAGCGCGTGCAGACAAGCTCCGAGATTGGCTTCCTCGTCGCGCGCAGGGACGATCACGGCGACCCGCGGCGCCTGCAGCGGCGGCGGCGACGCAGCGGGCGCGAGATGCGGCAGCAGCCCGCGCTGCGCCGCGGCGCGCGCGATCAGCCAGGTCGTGACGGCAAACCATAGTGATGAAATAAAAAGCTCCACGACCTTTCACCAAATGTCGCCCGGCGGCTCGCGGTGCACCTGTTGGCGGTCGGGAAACTCCCGTCGCTGCCGGCAGCTCAATCAGGATTTGCTTGCGCTGTCGCCGTCAAGGCCGGCCCGCCGGCGCGCCACCATGGCCATCGCCGCGAAATCCTTGTCGGCGTCGCCGTGGCCGACGGCATCGACAAGATTGTCGTGCACGATGCTGGCGAACGGCATCGGCACGCCGGCCGTTTCGCCGGCGGCAAGCGCAAGCCGCAGGTCCTTCAATCCGAGCGCCAGCTTGAATGCCGCCGGGGTGAATTCGCCCTTGATGATGAGCGCGCCATACGTCGAATAGACCGGCGCCGAGAACAGCGTCCCGGTAATCAATTGCATCAGCTTCGCCGGTTCGACCTCGTAGCGCTCCGCCAAGGTCACGGCCTCCGCCATGGCCTCGATCGCCGCGCCGATCATGAAAGTTCATGGCGAGCTTGGCGACGTTGGCCTGGTGCGGCGCCTCGCCGACGACCCAGGTTTTCTGACCGATCGCATCGAGGAGCGGCTGCACCCGCTGGATCAGCGGCGGCGTCGCCGCCGGCAATGATGTTGAGCTTGCCCGCCGCCGCCATGTCCGGCCGCCCCGATACCGGCGCGGCGACATAGGCGACGCCGGCGGCGGCATGGGCGCGCTCGAGTTCGCGGGCGAAACCGACCGAAATGGTGCTGGCGACGACGTGAACGAAGTTCTTGTTCGATACGTGCTCGAGGAGGTCGTGCGCCAGCACGACGCCGCGGACCGCGTCATCGTCGGCCAGCATGGTGATGGCGGCATCGGCGGCGAAGACCTCCGCCGGCTCCTTGGCGCGGCGGGCGCCGCGCCGTGCCAAATCCTCGGCGGGGCCGGGCGAGCGGTTCCAGACATGCACCTCGTGGCCGGCCGCGATCAGCCGGTTCGCCATGCCGCTGCCCATGGCGCCGAGCCCGAGAAATCCAACCTTCATGGTGTGTCCTTGTCGGTGGTGTGTTTGCCGTCGCGAACTCAACCACGCTCCTAGATCGGCGTTCCCGCGGCTGAGACCTTTTGCCGAAAGCTCGGCGAGCTTCCGCAGAGGAAAACCCTGCGGCAGGTGAAACGGTCCGCGTACCCGGAGACTCTCTCGGCATCGCCCTGCCTGCGGGGTCTATCGCTCGCGGTGAAAAGGCGCCGGCGCGGCGAAGCCGCGAAGCCCCATGGCCGGAATGGCATCCGCCATCAGCGTCACCAGTTCGTTGGGGTGGATGAATTCGTCCCGGAAGCAGGCATAGGTGCGGGCATCGAACACGCGCCGTAGCCATTCCACCACCACCATGTGCTTTTCCGACGATTTGAAATCGGGATGGTAGGTCAGCCACAGGTCGAGGTGATGACGAACGCCGACGTCCACCGCCACCAGCGGGGCGCCGAGCGCGATGGAGCAGGTGGGTAACATGCCGATGCCCGCACCCTTTTCGACTGCAAACAAGGTCGCGGTGCTGGAATTGGTGCGGATGCCGACGATGCCGGCCACGCTCTCGACGCCGAGTGCGCGCGCATAGGCGGTCTCATCGAGCTGCGGCGCGACCTGCTGTACGAGGCGATGGTGGCGGACTTCGGCGACCGATTTCGGCAGGCCGTGCGCACGCGCATAGTCCTCGGAAACAAACGGATAGACGTGAAGGCGGCCGAGCCGTGTCACGATGAGATTCCGGCCGCTCGGGTTTGTCGAACTGGATGGCGATGTCGGCCTCCAGCCGCGCGACGTCTGCCGCCTCCATGGCGCAGCGCAGATCGATCGTCAGGAGCGGGTAGGTGGCTTGAAACTCGATGAGCTTCGGCATCACCCAATAGGTGCCGACGCCCTCCGTCACGGCGACACGGACCACGCCGGTCGGGTTGAGCGCGGATTGCGCGGCCCGGCGAAAAACATCGAAGCTCAGCCGCTCCATCTGGCGTATATCGTCCATGATGCCGCGGGCTTCTTCCGTCAGCTGCAGGCCGGCCTGGTGGCGAATAAAAAGTTTGAAATCCAGCTCCTGTTCGAGCCGGTCGATGGCGCGCATCACGGTCGTGTTGGTGACGCCCATGGTCTCGGCCGCCCTGCGGAAACTGCCGGAGTCGGCGCAGACCAGAAACAAATGCAGATCTTCCCATGATGTATCCCGCAAGTTCGACCCGCGCTGCGTAGCGGCAGCGCGGCGTTGCGTTTTTTGCTGCATTCGCGGGTCAGCCATTCGCTTAAGCTTCTTCACGGCGAGGCGAGGACGACGGGTAACACAACCAGATGTACATCAATTTCCCTGAAAAAACACGTATTTCGACGCGGCACGAGCTCGATTTCCTGGAAGCGTTCAGCGATATAGACGCAAGTCCCGCGCAGCCCCACGAGCTGCCGGCGATGATCGCGCTGGCGCGCGCGGCCGTGCCGGGGGTTGCGGTCGAAACCGCAACCGTCGAGCGGGTTTATCGGCAGCATCCGCAGGGTCTCTTTCCATTTCGTTGCAGCGGCAGGATCGCCGGGGGGATGGCCTTTTTGTTCCTCAACGAGGACGGGCTCGATCGGCTTTTGCTCGACGAATTGGACTTTTCCGATCCGGACCCCGCCGTGCTGACGCCGCCCGGCGAGACGCCCGCGGCGCTCTATGTGTGGGCGCTCGCCGCCCGCGGCCGCGCCGCCGGCGGCATCGCCAATGTCAGTGTGTATTTGCGCCGGGAGCCGTTCGCGCTGGCCGACTACTATGCACAGCCCTCGACCGCGCAGGGATTGCGGGCGTTGCAACAGCTCGGTTTTAAATCGACCAACAGTTTTCAGCGCAGTCTTTGGACCTATCGACGCCATCGAACCCGGCGCCGGCGCGCCGCGCGGCGCCTTTGAGCTGGGTGGCGTAGGAGAGGGCAATGCTCGAAGATAGGACGCAAGCGCGCAGGGCAGATGACGGCAAGGACCAGCGGCGCATCACGATCCGGATCGCTCGCAATCTCAACGATCTAATGATCGTCGCCTCGATCCGCTCGGCGGTTTATCTCGCCGAACAGGATTGCCCCTACGAGGAGGAGTTCGACGGCAACGATCTTGTCGCCGCGCATTTCATCGGCTTCATCGACGACGAACCGGTGGCGTGTTTACGGGCGCGATTCTTCGCCGATTTCGCCAAGGTTGAACGCCTCGCGGTGCGCCGTCAGTACCGGCGCTCGACCATCGCGTTTCGACTGGTGCGCGCCTGCGTCGCGTTCCTGAAGCGCAAAGGCTATCGGCGCATCTACGGCCAGGCCCAGGACCGCCTGGTGGATTTCTGGGCGCGGTTCGGCGCGAAGCCGCTGGGGCATAATCGCAAGCTGGTGTTCTCGGATTTCTCCTACACGGAGATGCTGCTCGAGCTCGAACCCGATCCGCGCGCCATCACCATCGACTCCGATCCTTACGTCATCATCCGTCCGGAGGGCGACTGGGACCGCCCGGGCATACTTGACCGCTCGTCCGGACGACCGGCGTCGAGCCCTTCGCGTGAACCCGCCTGAGCCAGCGGATTTGGTCATGGAATTTCAAGCCAAGGACTTGCAGGCATCGAACTCCTGCGCGCAGCTGCTGCTGTGCATGAACCTGCAGAAGGAGCATTTGGCGCCGGGCCGCCGCCATATGATGGCCGGCACCGACGACGTGCTCGCCGCCTGCGCGGCCATCATGGCGGGCTGGCGGGCGCGGCTGTGGCCGATCGTGCATCTCAAGACGCATCGCCCGCGCCGCGTGGTTCAATCCGGCCAGTGCCATGACCGACTGGCTCGACGGCTATCGGCCGCAGCCCGGCGAACTCGTGTTCGAGCATCCGCTGCCGTCGGCCTACAGCTCGGCGCGCTTCGCCGCCTATATGGCTGAAATCGGCAGCGCCACAAGGGTGGTGATGATCGGGTTCTCGCTCGACGAATCGATCCTGGCGACCGTCAGACGACGACGGACATCGCGCCGCTCGCGTTGCTCAATGGCTGGCCGCACGGCTCGACGCTTACTGCCTGGCGTCGTCGCTCGCGCCGTTCAAGCGGCCGCGCGGCTATATTTTTCGTGCCGGCCATCCCGCGCACGGCAACGAACAAATACGATCGCAAGGCCGTTCGCGAGAATCGATCCTGGCGACCGTGATCGACGGATTTCATCGCGGCCATAGCCTGCGCGTCGCGGGCGACGCCACGGCGGGCCGGCAGCTCGATTATTGCGATCTGAAAACCTATCGCCGCATGCTGTTCGGCTTGATCGCCGATTATGCCGTGCTCGAGCCTTTGGGCGAGGCGCTCGATCCGACGATGCAGGCCGGGCCTAGAAAGCCGTTGAGTTCGTGGTTCACGCGACGAACGGGATCAGCTGAAGCCGCCGTGCGGCAGAAGTGCGACAGGATGCCCAGGACCGTGATCAGACCCGTGATCGCTACGATTGTCAGGATGAACTTCGTCAACGAAAAAGGCGGCGACGTCTGCGAAAACCAGGTCGACCAGCAAGCCGAGCCCGACGAGCGTAAACGGCACCGCGATCGTGAGCGCAGCACGCTCGGCGCTTCGCTCGGTGCCGGCCCAGCCGAGGACGGTGAGAAGGTCGAGCGCGGCATTGGCGGCGAAGAAAACGCCCAGCAGCCAGAGCGGCAAATTGCGGTCATGGCAGCGTTTGGCGCCGACGGCGAATTCCGGATAGGTGAAGGCGAGATCGACGATGGCGCTGAGCCGCTCGCCGCCGAACTCCTGCGCGATCAGGCAGACGAGCACGTTGGCGATGCCGACGACCACCATCGCGATCCAGAACGTCTGGCGGCCGATGCGGCCTTCGAAGCTGTTGAGAAGGTAAACCCAATCCATCGGCGCGACGCGGGTCAATCCCTGAGCAGTTCGTTGATGCTGGTCTTGGCGCGGGTCTTTTCGTCGACGCGCTTGACGATGACGGCGCAGTAAAGGCTCGGACCGGCGCCCCCGGCCTTGCCGCCTTTGCCCGGCATGGTCCCCGGCACCACCACCGAATAGGCCGGCACTTCGCCGACGAAAACTTCGCCGCTGTCGCGATCGACGATCTTGGTCGAAGCGCCGAGGAAGACGCCCATGGAGAGCACCGAGCCTTCGCGCACCACCACGCCCTCGGCGACTTCCGAGCGGGCGCCGATGAAGCAATTGTCCTCGATGATGACCGGGCCGGCCTGCAGCGGCTCCAACACGCCGCCGATGCCGGCGCCGCCGGAGATATGACAGTTCTTGCCGATCTGGGCGCAGGAGCCGACCGTCGCCCAGGTGTCGATCATGCTGCCCGCATCGACATAGGCGCCGAGATTGACGAACGACGGCATCAGGACGACGCCGGGCGCGATATAGGCCGAGCGCCGCACCACGCAGCCCGGCACGGCGCGAAAGCCGGCGGCGCGAAAGCGCGCGGCGTCCCAGCCGTCGAATTTCGACGGCACCTTGTCCCACCATGAAGCGGCGCCGGGACCCCCTTGGATCACGCTCATATCGGCGAGGCGGAACGACAACAGCACCGCCTTCTTGAGCCATTGGTTGACCCGCCAAATTGCCTTTCGCCGGGCCATCGCAGCTTTCTCGGCGACGCGGGCGGCGCCGCGGTCGAGCAGGTCGAGCGCCGCTTCGACCGCGTCGCGCACCGCGCCGGTCGTCGCCGGGCCGATCTCCGCGCGGGCCTCGAACGCCGCATCGATGGTGGCGGCAAGCGTCTCGGTCGGTCTGGGCGCTGGCAAGTTCCGTGGTCGACATGAAGCGGTCCCCGTTGCCGCGGTTTGTCGGGGCGCGCCTGCGCGATGTCAAGCACCGCCGGATAACGTCGGCCCCAAAACTGGAACCCTTCTTGCTTGAGACCGATTGTACGTCATGTAACCTGAAGGGTACGCAATGATTACGATGGCCATCGGGGTCGGCGCCGGCGTGTTTTACTGGCTGGGCTGCTACAAACTGGCATTCTGGATTCTGGTCTACGCCATCACCTATGGCGGCCTGGGCGCCTTGCGCGGCGACAACCATATTCAGGCGCTCTACCGCGGCGGCTCCGGTCTCACCACCGCCGTGCTCGTTCCGGTCGCCTGGCACATGGGCGCGCTGGCGGGCTACCTCTAGGTCCGGAAAGCGGCCTCAAGCGTCGCGCCGTCGTGCGGCGGCAACGTTGACCAAAAACCCGGCGAGATCGTCGGTGACGTGATCGACGTGCGGCGCGTCGCGGCCGGCGAGTTCCCAATCCTCGCGGAAGACTTCCCGCGTGCCTGCGGGCACCACCAGCACCGTCGTCATGCCGAGCGCGTGCGGCACTTCGAGATTGCGGGCCAAGTCCTCGAACATCGCGGCCCTGGTCGGATCGACCTTATGGCGGGCGAGGAAACGGTCATAGACCTGCGGCCGCGGTTTCGGCTCGAGATCGGCGGCGGCGATGTCGAACACGTCCTCGAAATGCTGCGCGATCTCGAGCCGCGCCATCACCGCTTCGGCGTGGCGGCGCGTGCCGTTGGTGAGAATGAGCTTGCGGCCGGGCAGTCCGGCGATCGCGGCGCCGAGCGCGGGATCGGGCGTCAGCGGCGAATGATCGATCTGGTGGACGACTTCGAGGAATTCATCGGGGTCGAGGCCGTGCTCCTCCATCAGGCCGCGCATCGAGGTGCCGTAACGCCGATAATACTCCTTCTGCAGGCGGAACGCTTCGTCGTGGGTGACCTTCGAGAAAGTCGGCGATGTAGTCGCGGATGCGTTCGTCGACCTGTTGCCAGAGATTGAGGTGATGGGGATAGAGCGTGTTGTCGAGGTCGAACACCCAGGTCTCGACCGCGTCGAAGCCGCTCATGGCGCGCTGCATCATGTCCGGCGACATATCTGGCGACTCGTTTTTGTCATATTGGTGGTAAAAAAGGTTGCGGCTCGGGCCCGAATCAATTTGTTAAGGTTTAGGGCATGTGGGGGATCCGGACAGTCCGGAAAGATCATGCGCGATCAAAAAGCGCGAGCCCGGTTCTTTGGTCAATCGGGACCGGCAAGGCGCGGGCGAACGGCGGGGCGGGAGCTACTGATGCGACGAGTGTTGCGGCGATCGATGCCATTCTTCGGAGCGATTCTGATCGGGGCCATGGCCGCGGGCCTCCTGGCCGGCTTCGCGATGCTGGTTTCGCAGTCCTGAAACCGGCGGTTCTGCTCTAGACTTTTTCGACGCAAACTTGCGGTCATCCGGCCTCGCGCCACGCCGCGGCCGGCAACAGGCCTCGCAGCGCGCCGTCGTGCAGGCGGACCGGGTCGCGTTCGCCTTCCATGGCGATCCGCAGGATGGAGCGCGCCAGTTCGTCGGGCCGCACCGTGGTGTTGCCGATCGCCTTGAGCGTCAGCCATGCCTCGTCGAACGCGGCCTCCAGCACCACGAGCGTCTGCGGATCGAAGGAGTTGTTGTGGAACCCGCGCATCGTCCTCCTCACCACGACGGCGTTCGACGCGATGACGGTCGAACTTCGGATCGATCTCGGACCAAGCCGAAACCTCGGCCGAAACTGGGGCGCAATGGTGACGCGGCCGGCGCCGCCGCCCGCGCGCGGTGACACATGGCCGTCATCTCCATACCTGGAAGGCAACCAGCGCGGCAAGCATGACGCCGCTGCCGGCCGCTTGCAGCGGCGTGATCACCTCGCCGAGCACGATCGCGCTCAGCACCATGGCGATCAGCGGTTCGAGATTCATGATCAGCGCGGTGCGAAACGGTCCGATCCGCACGGTCGATTGAAAGATGAGTAGAATTCCGGCCGTCGTGGCGAACGAGAGCGCGATCATCACCACCCAGCCGAGATTGGTCTGCGGCAGGCTCCAGCTCACG
Source organism: uncultured Pseudomonadota bacterium (assembly GCA_963745155.1). GTDB lineage: Bacteria > Pseudomonadota > Alphaproteobacteria > Rhizobiales > Xanthobacteraceae > BOG-931. The sequence goes on from CAVUWO010000023.1 coordinate 95,436, forward strand.
CCCATCAGCGACACGGCGCCGAAGATGAAGGTCTGCGCCAGGACCGAGTACCAGGTGGTGAGCCGCGCGTCGGCGCCCATGAGGAAGGCCCGGGTGACGATGAGCACGCCGGTGCGGCAGCACGCCGCGGCCAGCGCATAGGCAATGCCGGCGAGCGCGAGGCCTGCGGGATGCGCGCCGATCATGATCGCAAGTCCGACGAAGGCCGCGAGCGCGCACACGGCGCCTTGCCATCGCATCCGCTCGAGCCGGGTCGCCGACGCCGCGATGCCGGTCAGCAGCGGATAGGCGAAATAGGTCAGCACCGCGGTCGGCACGTCGATCGCCTCGATGGCCTTGAACAGGCAATAGATCAGCACCGCGAAGAGCACGCCGACGCCGATCGCGATCCACCGCACCCGCGGGGTGGCGTCCGGCTTCGGGCCGAACTTCAGCCAGACCGCCATGAAGCCGAGGCCGACCACGCTGCGGAACGTCAGCATGGTGAGCACGCTGCAGCCGGTCGCCAGAATGATCTTGGCGAATACGTCGGAGAAGCCGAGCGCGACCGCGGCGGCGATGCCAGACGCAGAAGGAAAAACGGGGCGGCGAGTCAAACGCGTGAAGTTCCGGCAGGTGGAAACGGCGGGAACGCGGCGGGCGCCGCGAACGAAGCAGTCGTAGCTATACTACGCTTCGCGCCGATCGAAAGCGGCGAGCGGGGCTTCCTGTGCACGGCCGCCGAACCGGCGCAGGAGCAGCGCCGCCGCATGGCCGAACGGCGCGATCAATTCGCCGCGGATGGTGTGGGCGTCGGCGCGGTCGCCCTCGACGCCGAAGGCGAGCTTCTCGCGCTCTGCCGCCGGCACGTGCAGCGTGCCGAACATCCAGTCCCACAAGGCGAGGCAGCTGCCCATGTTCTTGTTGAAATGCGCCGGGTCGCTGGAGTGATGAATTTGATGATGCGCCGGGCTCATGAAGACGCGGCCGAGCCAGCCGGTGAACGGAATCCACAACTGCGTGTGCTGCAGGTGGACGTAGAGATAGATGAAGAACACCAGGATGAGGTTGGTCTCGTTGACGCCGTATTGGCCGCCGCTCTGGCCGATCAGATAATCGCCGACGCCGTTGGCGAGCCCGGTGAAGAGCGACAGGATGTTGAGAAAGATGCACATATAGACCGGATGGACGCGGAAATTCGTCAGCGGCGTGAGCACCGTCGCCGTGTGATGAACCTTGTGGAACTCCCACAGGAACGCGATGCGGTGGCTGAGATAATGATTGAGCCAGTAGCCCAGCTCGTAGGCCAGGAACAGCATGACGGTGATGATCGACCGCGCGACGAAGCCGGGCAGCGGCGCCGGCCGCATCGGCCCGAACGCCGCCGTCAGGCCCTCGACCACGGCATGGCTCAGCACCGCGTAGGACAACAGCGCCCAGCCGAACACCATCCCGAACACGAAGACGTTGAAATAGAAATAGCCGATGTCGGCGATGTTCGAGCGGCTCGTCACGATGCTTTTCGGGAACAGCGCCCGCAGCAGCGGCCGCAACCGAATGCGCCGGCCCTTACGATAGCGCCGCGCGGCGAGCACGCCGAAAGCGATCACGAACGCGGCGAACAACGACGTAAGCGAGGCGTGCGAGCCCGGCGACAGCAGCGCTTTGTCGAGCTGACCGAGAAAATACCAGATGCCCGGCGACAGGTCCAAGCGCACCTCCACGGCGTCGAGGAAGCTCGATTGTTATCCGCCCATTGGTAAAGGCGGCGTTGTCCGTTGGTGCTTGGAGCCGATTAATGCCCGGTAAATCTTCGCGCGCCGGCATCACTCCGCCGCGGCGACCTTCGCGGCATCGCGCAGCGTGAAGTGATCGTCTTGCGGGGTCATTTCGAGGTGGCGCTGGTGCAGTCCGACCAGCGACGAGCGATGGCCGATGGAGATGATCGTGGTCTGCGGCAGCCGTTGCGCCAATACGGCGTAAAGCTCGGCCTCCAGCTTCTCCTCGACGGCGGATGTCGATTCGTCGAGGAACAGCCAGTCGGGCTTGAACAGCAAGGCGCGGGCGAGCGCAACGCGCTGCTGCTCGCCGCTGGAGAGGCGCTGCGACCACACCTCCTCGTGGTCGAGCTGGTCGACGAGGCCGCCGAGATGGGCATCGACGAGTGCGCCACGGATGTCGGCGTCCGGATAGGCGCCGGGCACGGCCGGGTAGGTGACGGCCGCGCGGAGCGTGCCGATCGGAATATAAGGCTTCGGCGGCACCACCATGATGCGGGCGCCGTCGGGACCGTCGACGCGGCCCTCGCCATAGGGCCAGATTCCCGCGATCGCGCGAAACAGCGTCGATTTGCCGGAGCCCGAGGGGCCCGAAACGACCACGCTTTCGCCGCCCGCGAGCACCAGATGCTTGGTCTCGACGACGCGCCGGCCGTCCGGCAGGGACAGATCGACGTCCTCGAGCGCGATCGCGGGAGCGCCGCCGGCAACCGCGACATGGGCCGGCCCGGCATTGCTGAGCGACTGCGCCTGTTCGATCGCCGCGTCGAACGAGTTCAGGCGATCGACCACGGATTTGAAGGCGGCAAGGTAGGTGTAATAGTTGACGAAGAAGGTCAGCGCGTTGGCGACCTGCGCGAAAGCGCCGGCCGTTTGCGTCATCACGCCGAGCTCGATTTTGCGGGCGAAATAAAACGGCGCCGTGAAGATCAGGGGAATGATCGGCGAGAGCTGGCCGAAGGTTTGCGTGAACGCCGTCACGCGCATGCGCCGATAGACGACGGCGAGGTAGTTGGCGATCAGCGCGCCGAACCGCCGTCCGATCATGTTCTGCTCGGCATTCTCCCCGCCCAGCAGCGCGACCTGCTCGGTATATTCGCGCAGCCGCGCCAGCGAGAAGCGGAAGTCGGCCTCCATATGCTGACGCTGAAAGAAGAGCTGGATCAGCGGGCGTCCGATCAGATGGGTGATCAGCGTTCCCGCCGCCGCGTAGATCAGGGCGACCCAGAACAGAAAGCCCGGCAGAACGACGTCGGTGCCGGGCAGCGTGAACGATTGCGACAGGTCCCACAGCACGACCGCGAAAGAGACGAGCGTGGAGATGGTCGAAATCAACAGAATCGAAAAATCGTAGATGCCGAAGGCCGTCGTGGAACCGTCCGAGCCGCCATTGATGAAGCGGAAGACGTCCTCGGCGATGCGTTGGTCGGGATTGTCGGTGTCGCCGGCGACGAGGCTGATCCGGTAGTGGTTGTGGTGCGCGAGCCAGCGCGACACGAAATGGTCGGTCAGCCAGCGCCGCCAGCGGATGACGAGGACCGACTGGGTGAAGAATTCGACGACCGTCATCGCCACATAAGCGAACGCCCAGGGCGTGAAGACGAACAGCAGCTGTTGCCAGAAGGTGGCGGCGTCGCGGGCCTGAATGGCATTGAACAAGTCGCGATTGAAGAAATTCAATCGCAGCGTGACGCCGACCTCGGCCTGGTTGAGGATGACGAGAAAAACGATCATCCCCACCCCGATGCGCCGCTCCAGCGCGATATAGGGGCGGAACGGCCAGACGCGCGCCTGGCCGGTTTCGTCGGCATTGAAATAGCGGTCGGCGATCCGCGTGATCTGCCGCACCGTATCGAGCTGCGCCGTCACGAAGACGAGGATCGAGAAGATCGCGACCGTCAGCGGCAGCGAAACCGGCGGCAGGTACTGCGCATAGTCCGCGGGCCAAAGCCCGGCCCGGCCGGCCGCGACGGCAAGGCCGAACACGATCGTCTCGGTCGAAAAGATGCCGACGAATATTTTGAGGAAGCTCGATATGGCGGTCGAGCGGAAGGTCGTGACGGCGCACAGGAGGGCGACCCCGCCGAGGAGCGCGCCGGACAGGTCCTTTTCGATCGCGGGCTGCACCAAAGCGAGAAGGCCGAACAGCGCAACGGCGACGCTCAACGGTTTCATGCGGTGTTCCAAACGGTTGTTGAAAGCGCTGTGGAAAGGGTTGGTTCGGGCCGGTGGTTCCCGTGTCTTACGCGAACAGCCTTAGGCGGTCAGTCTTAGGCGACAGTCTTGAGCGGACAAGCCCTGGGCGGACAGTCTTAGACGGACGGTCTCGAGCATGCGCCGGCCAACCTATCGCAGGGCAGCAGCGCCCAGCCGAATATCATCCCGAACACGAACACGTTGAAATAGAAATAGCTGATTTCGGCGTTTTTCGAGCGGCTCGTGACGATGCTCTTGGGGAACAGGGCCCGCAGCAAAGGCTGCAGCCGGATGCGCGGTCCTTCTTCGAGCGGCGGACGGCGAGCACGATGAAAGCGACCACGAACGCGGTGCACAACGACGAGCGCGAGGCGTGAGGGCTCGGCGCCAGCAGCGCTTTGTCGAGCTGACCGAGAAAATACCAGATGCCGGGCGACAACTCCAAGCACACGCCCGCGGCGTCGAGCAAAAGCGGCTTTGTTAGCCGGGCATTGGTAAAGGCGCGATTGTGTGGTGTCGGGTGGGGCGGTTAACGACCGGTAAATCATTTCCGGAAGGTCAGTCGGCGATAACGTGAATGAACTGCGAACTGCGCTATCTGATAGCGCATCCCGATGTCCGCTTCCGAGCTAAACTCATTTCTCGCCTATCAGAGCTCAGCGATGGGCCAATAAGTGCCGCTCCCCGTCTAGCAATGACCGGGCCGCTTCCTATAGTGTTGCTCAAGGTATCGAGACAAATGGCGCTCGGATTTTCGACCATTCGCGGGTGCGTCAAACAAAAACGCTGGGGGCAGATATGGAAATCAACGTGTTTTTGCCGTATTTTCAATTCTTGTATTTAGAAAATCAAAAAGAGAGGCGACACTCAACGACCGGGCTCGCACTTTTGTTTCAATAAATTCGATTATGATTGGCTTAAATGCGTTTAAAGCATCTGACATTTCTCAATTATCGTCCCTTCTGCCAGAAACATCCTTTGTGGTAGGGGCAGCTATACTTGCAACATTGGTGTTCATAATGTCTTTTTTCACGTGTTTAAGCGCGCTTGGACTTAGGTCATATGAAAATCTAAATGTTCCCCGTAAATTACTAAGTAGAATTAAAGATAACAATTGGGATGAAGTATCATTTTTTGTCGATTGTATTAGCGACTGCGTCGTAACTACCGATCGGAACTCGAAATTGAATGATAGCCGAGCGCGATGGCTAAGGATTGCAACCCTATTGATGTTTGCCGGATTTGGCGTAGAGTTTATGTTGTTAGTCTTTGTGGGGAACAGCCTGAGAAATAGGTAACGCCATGAGCAAATTGGTGGGTCGGTTTACGAGCCTCTCGTTATGGCGCTGGATCAATGGGTTGTTGTCGCAAAGAGTCTCTAGGCGATCCGCGAAATTGACCCGAGAGATTGAGGCTTCTGACTTTACGCCGCAACATCTGGTCAGCGATTATAAGATAGACGTGGAGGTACTGCGTCTTAATTCAAAGGTAGACCAAGCGTTGACGTATCGCAGCTCGTCGAGCGAGAAATCTGATCGTGCAATGATATCTCGCTGATCATTGCAGCTCGGGTCAAGCCGCGGAGCGATATTTCTCATACGGACCGGTCGAGCTTTGCCTTGCCAGGCTACTTCGCTTGATCAGCTGCTTGCGGTGCATCCGCTTCGGGCTAGTTGCTTCGGGCGTTCTCGTCGCTACGATGTCCCTTATTTCAATTAGATTTCGATTTCAACCAATCCGCGAGCGATTTGTCGGTGACCTTAGTGGCGAGTATCTGCCGATCCTGAAGCCAGATTGCCTTCCGTTCGATATTGATCCCGGCGCCGTCGAGTATTTTCAGCGCCCGCGTCGCGTCATCCGGGCTAATGACGCGAGTGCCCGTTGCAAGGGGGGAGTTGAAGGGACGGCGGATCAGGGTCCCCATGCCACCAAAGGTAGCATTGTCGGTAATAATCCAGACGGCCGCTTGTACGATCGGATAGGACGCGCGAGCACCATCGAGGGCTTTGACCGCGGTGGCCAGTTCTGCCTGTTGTGGCAGGCGGCGGACTGAAAAGCGATCCTGCAGCCCGGGAATGTTGCGCGGTTTGTTGGCGCAAGCGGCGGGCACCGTGATGGTCACCCATCCATCACCGAGAATTGAGCTTGCCCGTTCGGTGGTGCTCACCATGCTTTGGCTGGCGGAATTGCTGGCGGCAAAGAAAGTCCCGACCGGGACTGTGAATGCAATGGGCTGAGATTGCGGCAGTGTAGCACGCACCCGAACTGTAACTGTCTGGATGCCGGAACCGACGACTTCAGCTTCAACTCGGTGTTGCGCAATCAGGTCAACGAGATCGTCTGTTGTCGCCACCGGTTGTTGGGAAACATTGCTCGTTGCTCCAGACCCTGCGTGCATCAAATTGGGTTTGCCCGCCGTATTTACGGATGGTGTCGTGTTAGCATTACCAAGCGTGTTTGGCCGGGTGGGGGAACTTTCAGTGCAAGCTGCAGTACGAAACTTCAGGGTCTGTTCGTGGTTGGCCTTGGCCGTATCGATCGCATCTTCCGGAATGGCGCACGAGATCCTGTTTTTCTCGAGGAATTTCAAAACAGCGACCTCGGCGGCGCTGAACTGCTGCACCAACGTGCAAATCTCTTTGCGTTCGACCTTGTTTTGGGCAGCGGTGCTCACCGCAGCTGCCTTGTGTTGCGCGTCGGCCCTGAGCTGCACGAAAGTATTGCATTGTTTCGGGGTGGTCTGCGCCAGCACGGTGCCGGAACTAGTGATGATGGAGAATGTGGCCCACATAATGACGCGGCTCCATTTCATCTTAGATCCTTTCCCGATTCTGTGGTCGGTGACCGCGTCTTTGCGACCATTAACATTCCAAGAAGGGTGGAGGGGCTAGGCTCGCCGGATTGTTTCAGACGGGGCCGAAAAAATGTCTGTAGGCCCCTGCCGTTCTCGGTGACTTGAAAAATCTTTGGTGCCGAAGGCGGGGACATAGGCCTCTCCAGACGGCTTGCGTGCGAGGAGCGTGATGGGCGGTCTGCTGCAAACAGCCTAATCGCCGGGAAGTATCGAGGCACGATCGTGTTGGCTCGTATGTTGAAGGCCACCTAATGAGGCTGCAATTATAAATAGAGATTGATCGGTACTGCAACACGCACTGCGCTGAAATCGCCGGAATATTTCGCCTAGGGAGGGTGGAAAAGCAAAGCCGTGTCTTCCGCGGCGCTTCAAGGGAGCCACAAGTGGCGATTGCGCCGCCGCGTCGACCCTGAAGTGGCTCATCGACACCGGTAAAGGCGCTTCTGGCTGAACGAGATCAAGCTCGACGGTTAGGAATAAAGCCGCGGCGGTCGTGCGTCACGACGCGTTCTGAAGGCCTCCGACGCGCTAGTTATGAATGAGCGTGCCGGCGCCGAGCTCAGTGAACAGTTCGAGCAGCACGGCGTGCGGCACTTTGCCGTCGAGGATGACGACGCCCTCGACGCCGCCTTCCAGCGCCGCGATGCAGGTCTCGACCTTGGGGATCATGCCACCGGCGATGGTGCCGTCGGCGATGAGACGCCGCGCCTCGTCGACGGACAGCTGCTTGATCAGGTTCTTGGAACGGTCGAGCACGCCAGGCACGTCGGTGAGGAGAAGGAGGCGTTTTGCCCGTAGCGCGCCGGCGACCGCGCCGGCAAAGGTGTCGGCGTTGACGTTGAACGTGCCGCCGTTCGCCGCCGCGGCGACCGGCGCCAACACCGGAATGAGTTCGCGGCCGAGAATTTGCGTCAGCACCGTGATGTCGACCTTGTCGGGCTCGCCGACGAAGCCGAGGTCGACCACCCGCTCGATGTGCGAATCGGGGTCGACGACGGTGCGCGTCAGTTTGCGCGCGATCACCATGTTGCCGTCCTTGCCGCACAGCCCGATCGCCTTGCCGCCGGCTTCGTTGATGAAGCCGACCATCTGTTTGTTGATGAGGCCGGCGAGCACCATCTCGACGATCTCCAGCGTCCGCTCGTCGGTGATGCGCAGCCCCGCCTCGTATTGCGACTGCACGCCGACCCGTTTGAGCATCGCCTCGATCTGCGGGCCGCCGCCGTGCACCACGATCGGATTGATCGCGGTCTGCTCGAGCAGCACGATGTCGCGGGCGAATTCGCGCGCGACCTGCTCGTCGCCCATGGCATGGCCGCCGTATTTGATCACGACGGTCTCCTCGTCGTAACGCTGCATATAGGGAAGCGCTTCGGAAAGGACGCGGGCGATGTCGTGGGCGGAGAGGCTCATGCGGGCCGGCTCGGACGGGTTGCTGGGGTGGCGGGACAAGAACGACGCCGTCTTTTAGCGGGCTCCGCCGCGCCGCGAAAGCCCGCGTGCGGTGGCGTGTGTCTGGCAGGAAACGCCATTGCCGGTCCCGACGCCGGCCGCGAATCGCCGGGGCGAAGCTCCGTTCCGCTTTACTTCCGCTCGTTCAACAGCCGTATGATCGCCGCGCGCAGAAGCGGAATGCCGGCGCCGGTGCGCGACGAGGTGACGACGAGATCGGGAAAGGCGGCCGGGCGCTTGCGCATCGCCTCGCGGACCGCGGCGCTGCGCTCCGCGAGTTCCGTCTCGCTGACCTGATCGCATTTTGTCAGCACGATCTCGTGGCTCACGCCCGCCTTGCCGAGCGTGTCGAGCACGCCATTATCGACGTCCTTGAGGCCGTGGCGGGCATCGATCAGCACGTAGACGCGGGCGAGCGTGGCGCGGCCGCGCAGGTAGTCGTGAATAAGGCCGGTCCAGGCCGCGACCTTGCTCTTCGCCGCGGCGGCATAGCCGTAGCCAGGCAGGTCGACCAGGACGAGCCGCTGCGGGCCGCCGAAGAAGATCAGCTCCTGGGTGCGGCCCGGCGTATTCGAGGTCCGCGCCAGGCCGTGGCGGCCGGTGAGCGCGTTGATCAGGCTCGATTTGCCGACATTCGAGCGGCCGGCGAATGCGATTTCGGGTCCCGCCGCGCGCGGCAGCGACTGCAGCGAGCCGGCGGCCGACAGGAACTCCCACGCGCCGGCGAACAGCAGGCGTCCGGCTTCGATCTCGGCGGCGGAGAAGTCGCTCGAGGTACTCGGGCCTCGTCAAAGTGCGGCTCCTTGTCGGCGGCACGGTTGCAGGCACGGCGGCGGTGCCAAGGAAGGTGCAAAGGAAGGTGCCAAGGAACCGGACGGGCTGTCGGCGGTTTTCATTACGCCGACGCCCCAAAAGCCCCGCGATCGGGCGCGCCGTCGCGGGCGAGGGAAAGAGGGCGCCACGAAGGAGGTCGGCATGGACGACTGGTCGACCGCGAAACTATGCGACGTTGCCAACCTGATCCTGGGCATGGTCCTGTTCTTCTCGCCCTGGACGTTCGATCTCGCCGCCGGCGCGCAATGGCAGACGGCCTCGATCACCGGACTTCTCATTGCGGCACTCTCGATCGCGGCGCTCGCCGCGTTTGCCGTGTGGGAGGAATGGCTCAATCTGATCGCCGGATTGGCCCTGATCGTATCGCCTTGGCTCCTGGGGTTCCAGGACAGTGATGCCATGACCATCGACGTGGTGATCGGCGCCATCGTGGCGCTGTTGGCTGCGCTCGAGGTGTGGGTCACCCGCGAGACGGCGCCGCCAATCGCCGCGAGCCAGTAGCGGCGCGTCGCGGGCGCCAGACGAAAAAGGGGGACGTTCACGTCCCCCTCGCGCCCGGTAACGTCCCAAAGTCTGCGCCCAAAATCAGCCGTATAGAACCTGCCGCCGGCGCGGCGATCAGGCCGTCTCCTCGCTGTTCCCGCGCGACGATTTCGTCGGCGCCGGCGCATAAGCCGGGTTCTTCGCCGCGCCCTGATAGCGCACGGCGGCCGCGACGGCGGAGATGCCGATCTCCCCGTAGCTCTGCTGCAGCTCGGTGAACCCGGCGGCGTGTTTGTTGTTGCTTGCTGTTTTGGCCGTCGCGGCCTTCGTCTCGTTCATGGCTGACCAACCCCGTTCCCTTTGAAGTGACAATGCGCGGCCGTCTAGGCGCCGACTGCGGCGGAAATGCGCGACAATCGGGTCCGTCGCGACGAATTCGCGCCGGTGCTTCGATTTTGTGCGCGATGATTTTTCGCTCAATGATGTTGCACCGCTTGCGCCCGCGAAAATTCCCCGGAAACCGTTGCGCGCCAGGTCCTCATATTGAAGTCGGCTCAGTGAACGGTCGCTTAACGGGTTATTGGCAAATAGAATGATCGGGATAGTCCGTCCGGCTGAGTTTTGCGGCTTTCGATCGATGGCCCAATATGACTGCGACATTCCTGCAACACTCGGGGTCTATCTTGGCGCCGACGATGGCGCCAAGGCATCCTGATGCTGGCATCGACGCGGCGATTTCGGTAAGGGAAGGACTCATGCTGGAATCGGGGCAGCACGGCCGCGAACGCGAGACGGCAGCGACGCAAAGCGGCAGAGAAGAGTAAGGCAAGCGATGACAATGCGTGGGATGACAGTGCGCGCACTGGCTTTGGTAATCCTCTCGGTCGCGCTCGGCGGCTGCATGCAGGATCTCGCCTCAGGGTCGGTCGACCCGGCGGGCGAGGTCGGCTGGAAGCCGAAGGACAAGGCCCTGATGTCCAACCTGCCGTACAATCAGGCGGCCATTCCGGAAGTCTACCGTCGCCACATCGTCGAATACCACCGCAAGGAAGCGCCAGGCACCGTCGTTGTCGATAGCGACAACAAGTTCCTCTATTACGTGCTGCCGGGCGGCAAGGCGATCCGCTACGGCGTCGCCGTCGGCGAAGATGCGCAAGCCTGGAGCGGCATCGCCAAGGTCGGCCGCATGGAAGAATGGCCGCCCTGGATTCCGACCCCGGGCGAGCAGACCCGGCTTGGTCCGCTGCCGTCCTACGTCACCGGCGGCCCGCACAATCCGATGGGCGCGCGCGGGATGTACCTCTACTCCGGCAACAAGGACACGCTCTACCGTATCCACGGCACCAACCAGCCGGAGTATATCGGTACCGCCGTGTCGTCGGGTTGCATCCGCATGACCAATGAGGACGTGATCGACCTCTACAATCACGTGAAGGTCGGCAATCTGGTGATCGTGCTGGCGCCCAAGCAGGGCGATTCGCCGGTCGGCCCGTTGGCGTCATTCGGGTTCGGCGCCTCCAGCAACTGATATCCGGCGTTCTGCGGACGTCATGATGGCCGGGCACTGTCCCGGCCATTTTGTTTCGCGACCGTCTGCTGCCGCCGCGCGTCAGGCGCCGAGCGTGATGTGCAGGATCTCGGGCGGAACGCCGAGGCGGGCCGGGATGATGCTGGTGCCGAGGCCACCCGAGACGATCAAATGTCGGTCGTGCTCGACGATATGGCCATAGGCGAACCGCGCGCCGTATCTCGAGGGAACGAAGGCCGGCCAGATCAGCGGCACGCGGATTTGTCCGCCATGGGTGTGGCCGGACAGCGTCAACGCGACCCGCGCCGGAACGCGCGGGAAGATGTCGGGCTCGTGCGCCAATAACAGCACCGGATCGTCGGTGTCGACCTGGGCGAGCGTACCGGGCAAATCGTCGACGCCGCGGAAGCGGCCGCGCCCGAGCCGGTAAGCGATCTGGTCGCCGAGGCCGGCTATCCAGAACCGTTGCCCCGGCGCGCCGAGATGAACGGCCTTGTTCTCGAGCAGCGGGATGCGCACGTCGGCCAGTGCTTGGCGCACGCCGGCCAGATCGTGCCACCAATCGTGATTGCCGAGGATCGCCCAGGTCCCGAGCGGAGCCTCGAGCCGCGCCAGCTCCGCCGACCACAAGGCGTCCGGCAAATGCTCGGTCGGAAACGGATAGTGCGCGATGTAGTCGCCGAGCAGGAGCACGATGTCGGATTGCAGGGCGTTCGCGGTGTCGACGATGCGCCGCACCTGCGGCAGCGGCATGTTGGGCTCGCCGGCATGCAGGTCGGCGATCACCGTGAGGGTGAGCTTGCGGCCCGCGGGCCAGCCCATCGGCGTCAGAGCGTAACGGGTGACGTCCAGCCGTTCCGGCTCGATGGTGCCGGCGTAGACGCCGGTCGCGGCCGCTCCGGCGGCGCTCGCGCCGATCAGCCCCGCGGTCGCGGCCAAGAGACGACGCCGCGTGACGCGCATTCTCGACGCCGGCGCGGACACGAGTTCCACGTCTTCCGAAGGCTCGGGGGTGGGGGGCGTCATAGCCATCTCATACCGCCCGAGTGGTGAAGGACCATTCACCGCATGCGAGGGATTTACGATCATATCTGCATGGCTGGCGCGCGCGGATGGCTGCGGCATTATGTGCATTAAGTCTGCGCCAACCGCTCGCGCGTGACCCAATCGAGCGTCTTGTCGAGCGCGCGGGTCAGACGGTCGAACAGTTCCTCGATTTCGGTTGCGCCAATGATGAGCGGCGGCGACAGCGCGAGTGCGTCGCCGCCGACCGCGCGCACGATCAAACCTTCCTGCTCGGCGAATTCCACGGCGCGCGCGCCGACGCCGTGCTGGGCGGCGAAGGAACGCTTGGCGGCCTTGTCGGCGACGAGTTCGACGGCGCCGATCAGGCCGAGCCCACGCGCTTCGCCGACCAGCGGATGCCGCGCCAGCGCCTTCAGCCGGGCCTGGAACAACGGCGCCCGTTTGGCGGCCTTTTCGATCACGCGATCACGCGCGTAAATCTCGATCGCCTTGAGCGCGACGGCGGCGGCGACGGGGTGTCCGCCATAGGTGAAGCCGTGGCCGAACGGGCCGACCTTGCCGCTCTCGACCAGCAGCGCCTGATAGAGGCGTTCGGGAATCATCACCGCGGCGATCGGCATATAGGCCGACGACATCGCCTTGGCGATCGAGAGCGCATCCGGTTTGAAGCCGAGCGTGTCGCAGCCGAACATCGTGCCGAGCCGGCCGAAGCCGCAAATGACTTCGTCGCTGATCATGAACACGTCGTGTCTGGCGCAGACCGCGGTGATTTTCTCGAAGTAGGTCTTGGGCGGCACGATGACGCCGCCGGCGCCCATCACCGGCTCGGCGATGAAGGCCGCGACGGTGTCCGGGCCTTCTTTGACGATCATCGCGTCGAGCTCGGCGGCGAGCCGGCTCGCGAACGCCTCCTCGCTCTCGCCGTCGTTGGCGTAGCGGTAATGGTGCGGACAGCCGGCGTGCAGAAAGCCCGGCAGCGGCAGGTCGAAGTCGCGATGATTGCCGGGCAGCCCGGTGAGCGAGGCCGCGGCGACGGTGACGCCGTGATAGGCCTTCACGCGGCTGATGATCTTCTTCTTGTGCGGCCGGCCGAGCGCATTGTTGAAATACCAGACCAGCTTGATCTGGGTGTCGTTCGCTTCCGATCCGGAATTGCAGAAAAATACCTTCGAGATCGGCACCGGCGCGATCTCCTTGAGCTTCTCCGCCAGCTCGATCGCCGGATCGTGGCTCTTGCCGGTGAACAGATGCGCGAACGAGAGCTTGCGCATCTGCGCGGCGGCGGTCTCGACGAGTTCCTCGTTGCCGTAGCCGAGCGCGGTGCACCACAGTCCCGCCATGCCCTCGATATAGGGCTTGCCGCTGGTGTCGTAGACGAAGATCCCTTCGCCGCGCTCGATGACGAGCGGCCCGGTCTCGCGCAAGCGCGCCAGATTGACGTAAGGGTGCACCAGCGTTTCAACGTCGCGGGCGGCGAGATTGCTCAGCGCAGACATTGACGATCCTTCTTTAGGGTTGCCTTCTCAGGGTTGCCTTTAAGGCGTGGCAGCTTTCGCCTATATAGATGGGGTTGAATTACCGAATACGCCCTTTTTCAGGAGCAGACCATGAAGCTCAGTGCCCGCAACCAACTCAAAGGCAAGATCGTCGAGGTAACCAAGGGAGCGACGACCTCGCACGTCCGCATCGAGATCGGTCAGGGCGCCGTCATCACCGCGTCGATCACCAACGAAGCCGTCGCCGAGCTTGCGCTGAAGCCGGGCGACGAAGCCTGGGCCGTCATCAAGGCCTCGGACGTGATGATCGGCAAATAACGCCGTCGCTCATTTGGCCGTTCCGCTCGGCGCGTGGGCGGGACGCGGGCGCGGCAACGGCACGACGATGGCGGCCACGGCAAGCGCGGGCTTTGCTTCCGCGTTGGTGCCCGTCTTGGCGTCCGTCTTGGCTTCCGTGTTGGTCGCGGGTTTCGCCGCTTCGGCGACCGGCACGCGCACCTCCCACTCGCATAGCCGGTAACCGCCGTGCCGCTCGGCGAGATCGAGGTGGATGTGCTCCTCGTGATAGCCGTCCGAGCCTGGGCCGAGCACCGTAGTGAAGCGGGCGCACGCGCTGGCGCGAATGCCGTCGCGCCAGGCCTTGGGGGCGGTAATGTCGGTCAGTCCGATCTCCTTGCCGTCGGCGAGCCGGAAGCCGCGCACGTCGATGGCGTTGGCGCGGCCGTGTTCGCTCAGCATGGCGCCGCGGACGCGATTGCGGCCGCGGCATTCGTAGGAATCGTAATCGTCGAAGCCGCGCAGCGGCGCGCCGAGGGTGAGCGCGGCGGGATTGACATCCTCGCGCAGCCAGTCGGCGACCGCCTCGGCCATCGGGCAGCGCAGGGTCGCCGGCGGCGTCACCGCGACTTTCGTCTGATCGGGCAGGATGACGCTGCGCAACAATACCGCATCGGCGGCGCCGCATTCGCCCGGCCCGGCGAGCAGCGGCAGCGGCTAGGAAATCCGCGAGCTTCGTCAGCCGCAATTGGCATGCCGAGAATGACGTCACCGTCGGCGCCGCAGTCTGCCGGAACGCGGCGTAAGCTTCCTGCGGCGGTGCGAATGTCTGCGGGACGGCAATCGACGCCGGTGCCGGCCGGTGCCGGTCATCTTGCGCTGCAGCAATGCCGCTCGCGCCGATAAAGACGGCAAGCAGGATAATGCCCTTCACGTGGCAAGGTGCTCCCAGCTGTCGGCCCCGAATCTACGCTTAAACGTCATCGGGCCCGTTGTTCAAGCACCTCGAGCGCCGCCACGCCGTTCCGCCGTGAAACGGCATTTCCATTGCTTGCGCGCGCGGCTACATTGGGGCATCGGAGCAACGAAACAAAACCCCATTCGTAAGGAGGAACATGATGCTTGGGCTGATGCAGGATTGGCCGCTGTTGTGCCACCGCGTGATCGACCACGCCGCCCTCAATCACGCCGAGCGCCCGATCATTACGCGCTCGATCGAAGGGCCCATCCACCGAACCAATTACGCCGAAATCCGCGCCCGCGCCTTGCGCGTGGCCCAGCGTCTCGAGCGCGACGGCATCAAGCTCGGCGACCGCGTCGCCACGCTCGCCTGGAACACCTGGCGGCACCTCGAAGCCTGGTACGGCATTCTCGGCATCGGCGCCATCTATCATACCGTCAATCCGCGGCTGTTCGCCGAGCAGATCATCTGGATCGTCAATCACGCCGAGGACCGCGTGATGATGACCGATCTGACCTTCCTGCCGCTGTTGGAGAAGATCGCCGACAAGCTGCCGACGGTCGAACGCTACGTCGTGTTCTGCGACGGCGCCCATATGCCGGCGACGAGTTTGCGCAACGCGGTGGCGTACGAGGACTGGCTTGCCGAGGCGGACGGCGATTTCGTCTGGAAGGAGTTCGACGAGAACACCGCCGCCGGCATGTGCTACACCTCCGGCACCACCGGCCATCCCAAGGGCGTCCTGTATTCGCATCGCAGCAACATCCTGCACTCGATGATGACGATGCAGCGGGAAGTCTTCGGCATGGCCTCGACCGATATCGTGTTGCCGATCGTGCCGATGTTCCATGCCAACAGCTGGGGCATCGCGTTCGGCGCGCCGATGGTCGGGACGTCCCTGGTGATGCCGGGTGCCAGACTCGACGGCGCCTCGGTTTACGAGCTGCTCGACGATTACAAGGTGACCTTCACCGCCGCGGTTCCGACCGTCTGGCTGTTGCTGCTGCAGCATCTGGAAAAAACCGGCGATAAGCTTCCCTATCTGGAGCGTGTCGGCATCGGCGGGTCGGCCTGCCCGCGCGCCATGATCAAGACGTTCAAGGAACTCTACGACGTCGATGTCACCCACGCCTGGGGCATGACGGAAATGAGCCCGGTCGGCACGTCCGGCTCGCTCAAGCCGGAATACGCCGCCCTCGACCACGAGGCGCAGCTCGACATCAAGCAGAAGCAGGGCCACACGCCGTTCGGCGTCGAGATGAAGATCACCGACGACGCCGACCATGAAATGCCGTGGGACGGCAAGACGTTCGGCCGTATCAAGGTGCGCGGCTTCGCGGTGGCCAAGGCCTATTACAAGGGCGAGAGCCCGATCCTCGACGACGACGGATATTTCGACACCGGCGACGTCGGGACCATGGACCGCTACGGCTACATGCAGATCACCGACCGCTCCAAGGACGTGATCAAGTCCGGCGGCGAGTGGATTTCCTCGATCGACCTGGAGAACCTGGCGGTCGGCCACCCGAAAGTCGCCGAGGCGGCGGTCATCGGCGTCGCGCATCCCAAATGGGCGGAGCGGCCGCTCTTGATCATCGTGCTCAAGGAGGGCCAGTCGGCCACCAAGAGCGAGATTCTCGGCTTCCTCGAGGGCAAGATCGCCAATTGGTGGATGCCGGACGACGTGGCTTTCGTCAACGCCATCCCCCACACCGCGACCGGCAAGATCCAGAAGACGGCGCTGCGCGACGAATTCAAGGATTACGTGCTGCCGACCGCTGTCGCTGCCGAGTAACGCGAGGCGCCCGCGCCGCTGCGAGGGACTGCCACGCACGGGCCCGGCCTTTGGCCGGGCTCGACTGATTCGGGGCCCCGAAGGCAGGCAGTTGGCCGCCAAGGTCAAATAGAAAAGGCCCCGTATTCACAGATTATTTCATCGTATTTCAACTAATAGTTCCGTAAACGATATCTTAATTTAAGTAATTTGTGCCGCAGATTTTCCACAATGTCTCATCATTAGAGCCCTCGGCTCCTAGTCGAGAGCCAAATCACCCTTCCCTTTAACAACTCAAAAGGAAGATCATGGCTGGCAATAGCCTGATAAAAAAACTTGTTCTTGCCTCAGCTCTTGTTATTTCGGTCACCGGATTGCCGATGGTCGCATCGGCACAAAGCGGGATAGCTTCGGTCTACTCCGGCGAGCGCACCGCCAACGGCGAATACGCGCGCGCCTCGGGTCTGACCGCGGCGCACCGCACATTGC
The DNA here is from genome assembly GCA_963745155.1 of uncultured Pseudomonadota bacterium. Lineage (GTDB taxonomy): Bacteria > Pseudomonadota > Alphaproteobacteria > Rhizobiales > Xanthobacteraceae > BOG-931. Next base: position 112,562 of record CAVUWO010000023.1, read on the forward strand.
CGTTCGGGACGCGGGTGCGGGTCACGAATGAAAGCACCGGCCGTTCCGTCGTCGTGCGCATCAATGATCGCGGACCGTTCATCCGCGGGCGGATCATCGATCTCACCCCTGCCGGGGCGCGGGCGCTGGGCATGGACGGCCTGGCGCACGTGACGCTCGAGGTTGTCGCCAAGGACTGAGCCAAGAGACTGGCCAAAGACTGAGCCAAGGGTCAGTCTCGAAGGGAGAATTTCGCCACGCGCCGCGGCATGTCGCTGCGGCTTCGTCGAGCGAAACGGCACAGCGGGGGGCTTCGGCCTCCCGCTTTCGCTTTACGGCCGCCGGCCGGCCGTCAACCCTGACGTTAGGACAAGAGAAACCATTGTCATCCACCATGCCCGCTCCCGGGGAACGTTCAGAACATGGTCATGACGCCGACCGCGCCAGTGCCGGAATTCGAGTTGCGACGGTCGTTCTACAAGATCGACGACCGGGTCCAATCCGTGCTTGCCGCGACGTGGCCGCTGATCGCGCCGAATGTCGCTCCGGCCATCAATGACGTCATCGATGGAATTCTGACATTGCCGCATATCGGGCCGCTGATCAGGCCGCATACCGACCTGATCAAGCGCCTGGAGGCGGCGCATTTCCAGGCCCTGCTGGGCGGCAAGCTCGACCAGGCCTATGCCGAATCGTGCCGCCGTACGGTGGAGCAGGAGACGGCGATCGGGTTCGACGCGCGCATCCGCAGCAGCGCCGGGAACTTCGTGCTCAAGGCCGCGATCGACGCGCTGGCGCGCAAGCATCGCTTCTGGACCGCGCGGTTTGCCGAGCGCTGCAAGGTGGTGTCGCAGGTCATCAGCTTCGATGTCGCCAACGCCATGACGCTGCACCGCGAGGCGGCCGAACGCGCCGCAAGCAGACGGCGCGGCGTTATCGACGAAGCCACCGCCGACTTTGCCGGCGCCATCGGCGAGGTCATCGGCGCGATCAAGGAAGCGTCCGTTTCGCTGGCGACGACGTCGTCGACGCTGCAACAGGTGGCCGACGACACGCTGGGCCGCATGGGGCTCGCCTCCGCGGCGTCGGCGGAGACCGCGGAGCGCATGGAAGCCACCGAAACCGCGACGCAGGAATTGTCCGCCTCGATCCAGGAGATCGGCGAACAGGCGACGCGCGGGCTCGGCATGGCGCGGTCCGCGGTCGGCGACGCCGAGCGCACGCAAGGCTCAATCCGTTCGCTCAACGACGCCGCCGAGCGCATCGGTTCGGTGGTCGGCGCCATTTCTGCGATCGCGTCGCAGACCAACCTCCTGGCGCTCAACGCCACGATCGAAGCGGCGCGCGCGGGCGAGGCCGGCAAGGGCTTCGCCGTGGTTGCCTCCGAGGTCAAGACGCTCGCCAACCAGACTTCGCGCGCCACCGAGGATATTTCCCGGCAGGTCGCCGCCATCCAGGAAGCGACCAAACGTTCGGTCGACGATATCGCCTCGATCAGCCGCGCGATCGGCGAACTGTCCAGCGCCGCGACCAGCATCGCGTCCGCCGTGCAGGAGCAGAGCACGACGACGCGCGGCATCGCCGAAAGCATCCACACCGCCTCCGGCCATACCGCGCGGGCTTCCGCCGAGATCGGTTCGGTCGACGAGGCCGTCACCCGCAGCGTCGCCGCCGTCGGCGAGATCACCGCGTGGACCGCCAAGCTCTCCGCGCGCGCCAACGATCTGGAAGCCAGGGTCGCCGGCTTCTTCAGCCGCGTCCGCGCGGCGTAGTTTTTTTCGTTCTATTCGCCGCGTCGGGTGACGGCGTAGAAGCACGTCCCTGACCAAGAGACGCGCTCTTGACAAACTGTCACTGAACGCTGTACATTCTTTGCGAATCTCGCCCATGTCCGAGGATGCCGGCCGACCGGCTGACTGTGGACGGCGGGGCGAGTGCGGTTCCCGCGAGCTAAGGCTCGTCATCTTTGCCCCGGGCGGCTTGGGCAAGACACGCCCGTCCGGCATCATGAACGGGCTGTGGGTGCCTTCTCGATGGGCTGGGACTTCAAGGCGCGGGCTGGCGATGAACGAAAGTTAAGACTGTCGGGGTTGAAACTTCCGAAGGAGCACCTAGTTAACTTTCCCGCATAAAATTTCCGTGAGTTGCAAAAAAGTCACTAGAAAAACTACCCTTCAAAGGCCGTTTAAACCGCCTATAGTCGTCTGTGGCGCGAGAAATTGCCCTGGAAGTGATTCCCGAGCACTCTTCGTAACTCGCTAACTGACGGCGACGGTAATGCCACCAAGAGCCGTTCTGCTCATGGCTTGATTGGGTCAAAACCGCGAAAACGCTTGATTATACGGAACATCTTGCACCTCGCCATATTGACACGGCGAGATGTGACGAGCATAAACATGCATGTATGTGGGAATTAGACTGAAATTGCCCTTTAAAATTCCTAGTTTGTCAAGCGAAATACCCACGTTGAATGTTGGAGAGCAACATGAGGGAAATGGAGCGACTGATTGCCCTTCTGTTTCCCGCAGATGGGCCACAATTGGTAGACCTTAAATTCTTCCAGGGGGAAACTCCTGTGAAGGTTGAGGAGTTTTGCCAAGAGGCGCACGATGTTTTCGTGCAAGTGAACTCCGGCCAATCGGAACCGGCGGCCTCATTCCCCGAAGAACTTCACCGCCTGCCGGTTGATAAGTTCTTGGCTAACGCCTCTTAATTTATTTTGCGGTTCGTAGTAGATGAGATGCGATGTCATATGCGCGCCTCGTCGAAGCTTTTGCAGAGATTGAAGATCTGCCTATCCCGGTGAATGCCGTGTTGGATTGGATTCGCGAGAATACCGATCACAAGGATATACGGCTTCATCCGGTTGGGCGGACGCATAAGGCGTTTCGCGGAGCATTTCGGCGGATAGCCGTACCTAGCGGCAAGCCATGCAGCCACGAATCGGAGATCATTACCCAAATCCTTTACGGCGAGGATTTGCCAAATGAATGGAAGCGCCTAGTCATCGTAAAAGAGGCCTTGCATGTTTTTGATCCAGAGGATCATCAAGTAAACACTCCCGAGGCAGTTAGAAGATTAATTCCAGCGGTTATTACCCCAGAGCTGAGGGCTAAAATATTTGCGCCCGCCGTTGACGATTTTCTGGGCGCTTATAAGGCAATGGCGGTTCTTTTGCCGCGGGCGGCTCGCCGCAAACTGACTGTTGCAGCGATGGAGGATGAGCAAGCGTCACCATTACGAAGCCCGACTGAAATCGCCCGTTTTGCGGGGCTTCCCGACTTTTACGTCGATATTTGGTTGGCATTAGGCGAAGAAGCGGAAGCTAAATTGTGTAACCTTTAGCGGTTGGTCTTTTTGGGCTGCGGCTGTGGTTTTATTTTTCCGGTCGTTCGTAGGCCTTGAAGCTTCACCGTCGTTCCCGGATTACGCGGAGCCTGTCATCGGGCCGGCCACTTCACTTCGGGCCGGACGCCGTCTGACGAAGATCACGCCCGGCGGTTGTTGGTTCGCTCGCGTGGTATGGCATAACTCGGACGCGGATCGCGGGACCACTCCTTCACGTCCGCTCAGGATGACGAGTTCAGATGCCCCTACCGCTCCGGGCCGAACAGGCTGAGATCGCGCTCGGCGCGGAATACGTTGCTGTAAAGGCTCGCGATCCATTGGCGGCCGCTCGACGTGACGTTGAGATAACGAATGGCGGTTTGAATGTGCGGCGCGACGCTGTTGTAATAGAATTGTGGATATAAGTCGGTGAGGTCGGCCGGCGATTGGTAGCCGAGCTGTTTGTTCATGCCGACCTCTTCGAATTCGTAATAGAGCGCGTTGGCTTTGCGCAGATAATGCGGATCGCCGAGTTGCCCGATCAGATCGGCGGCGCGCACCAGCGAGCCTTCCTCCTCGCCCGACTCGGGCGCCATGGCGGCGGTCGGAAAGCGCGTGTATTCGATCGCGCGCGCGATCCGGGCGGTATCGAGCAAATCGATCGTCGCCATGCGCTCCACCGCGAACAGCTTCGAGCGCTCGACGTGATAGGGTGTCAGCGCGGCGTCGGAAGAGCCGCGCGACAGCTTGGTCTTGCCGCCCTTGGCGTCGATCACGTAGCCATCGTCGTCGTCCCCGGCAAGGATGCCCCGGACATAGCCGATATCGTGCAGCAGGCAGGCGACCAGGAGGTGGGCGTAATCGCTCGCCGACGTCGGCGTCAACAGCGACCGGCCCTTCATGATGTCGTAGCCGACCAGCGTCACCAGCATCGTGTGCTCGGCATTGTGATAGAGCGCGTCGCTGTTGCCGATGCATTCGAGCGCGAGCCGCGCTACCGAGGACACGTGCTCCGTGAGGCCGGCATGCGTCGATCCGAATCTGCTGTTGAGGTTCGAGGACAGGAACGAACCCAACGCCTCGGCCGCCAGTTCAGGCACCGTGATCACGTCATGCCTCGCTGTTTCGACGCCTACCTTGCGTTAGAACGGTGCATCGTGCGCGTGCGTCGTGCAAATTGCAATATCTGGGAGAGGCCCCGCTTTCGTGTCAGTAAGATGCCGTAGCCGGTCGTGAGGCGATGCGCGGCATGGCGCGCGCCCGGCGCGGTCATGTGCCGATGGACAACAACGATTTGAAGGAATTCCGGGATGGCGGTGAGAATTGAGAAAAATGGCGCGGTATGGACGGTCGTTCACGATCGGCCGGAGGCGCGCAACGCGATGGATCCGGCGAGCGCCGACGCGCTCAACGCGGCATTTCTGGAGTTCGACGCCGACGCCGATGCGGCGGTGGCGGTGTTCTGGGGCGCCGGCGGCGCTTTCTGCGCGGGCTGGGACCTCAAATTCGTCTCGACGCTCAATGCCGACTATCCGCTCGGCGAACTCGATATCGCGCCGGCCGGGCCGCGCGGCAATGGCGGCGAGATTCCACGCGGGCCGATGGGGCCGTCGCGGCTCGAACTCGACAAGCCGGTGATCGCCGCCATCGAGGGCCCGGCCGTCGCCGGCGGCATGGAGCTCGCATTGTGGTGCGACTTCCGCGTCATGGCGGAGGATGCGTATCTCGGCGTCTATTGCCGCCGCTGGGGCGTGCCGTTGATCGACGGCGGCACGGTGCGGCTGCCGCGCATCGTCGGCCAGGGCCGTGCGCTCGAAATCATTCTCACCGGGCGCAAAGTGCCGGCGCAGGAGTGTCTTGACATCGGTCTGTGCGAGTACGTCACGCCGAAGGGCGGCGCCCGCGCCAAGGCGGAAGCGCTGGCGCACGAGATCGCGCGCTTCCCGCAGGTGTGCGCGCGCGCCGACCGGCGCTCCGCCATCAAGAGCCACGGCCTCACCGTGCGCGAGGCGCTGATCCAGGAATGGTACAATGGCCGTCAGGCGCTGATCGAAGACGGCGTCGCCGGCGCCACCCGTTTCAAGAACGGGCTCGGCCGCCACGGCGACTTCGAGAAGATCTGAAACTCGTCGTCATTGCGAGCGAAGCGAAGCAATCCAGCTTATGTGCCGCCGACTCTGGATTGCTTCGTCGCTTCGCTCCTCGCAATGACGAAGGTAATTACCCAAGCACTTGCTCGACCCAGGCGGCGAAGGCGTCGCACATCTCGGCGCGCACCTGCGCATCGGTACGGCCCGATCGCGCCGGCACGTGGAAGGAATGGTCGGCGTCTTTGCAGAGTTTCAAGGTCGCGAGCGCGCCGAGCTTGCGGCACAGCGGCTCGAGCTGATCGAGCGCCGCCAGCGCGTCGCGCGTTCCTTGCAGAAACAGCATGGGAATATCGACCGCGAACAGGTGTTCGGCGCGCGCGGTCGACGGCCGGCCGGCGGGATGCAGCGGAAAGCCGAGAAATGCCAAAGCGCGCACGCCGGCAAGCGGCGCGCTCGCTTGCGCCTGCGACGTCATGCGACCGCCGAAGGATTTGCCGCCGGCAATAAGCGGCAGCTTCGGCACGGCGTGCGCCGCCGCGGCGACGGCGGCGCGGACGGTCGCGTGCGCGAGATGCGGCGGGTCGGGCCGTCGCATGCCCGCGCTCCATCGCCGGAAACTGATAGCGCAACGTGGCGATGCCGCGCTCGCAAAGCTCCGCCGCAATCGCCGCCAGGAACGGATGATGCATTCCCGCACCGGCGCCATGGGCGAGCACGTAGCACGCCCGCGCCCGCGGCGGCGTTTGCAACAGGCCGGAGACGGCCACGCCTTCCTCGCCAGTAATGGCGATCGGCTCGGCAACGGTCGCGGGCAAGGGTGCACTCCGAATGGTCGGGCCAGGGCTCACGAGAATTTAGCGTGGGCTTCTTCGCGTCCCAAGCCTTCTTCGCGTCCCAAGCCTACAGCCGGGGAGCCGTTGCCCGCCGCCCGCGGATTTCATTGCCGCCGAATTCGGGCTAACTTCGTGCGCCATCGAACGGAGGAGCCCGATGTGCCGTAGCATACGCACATTGTTCAATTTCGAGCCGCCGGCGACGGACGAGGAAATTCGCGCTTCGGCGTTGCAGTTCGTCCGCAAGCTGTCCGGCTTCGCCCACCCATCGCGCGCCAACGAAGCGGCGTTCGCCCGCGCGGTCGACGAGGTCGCGGATACCGCCCGCCGCCTGCTCGCGTCGCTCGAGACGGCAAGCCCGGCGCGCAACCGTGACGTCGAGGCCGAGAAAGCGCGGGCGCGGGCCCGCGAGCGTTTCGCCTAGCGTCGTCGTTGACGAGCAGCCAACGGGCTGGGCCATTTCGGGCCGGACCCGTTGGCTCGCAATGACGAGTCGAGCTTAATGCTTGGCGAGGATGTCCTTCACGCAGCTCTTGACGGCCTTGTGGCGCGCGTACCAGGACATTTCGTTGTACTTGGCCTGCTCCTTGACTTGCGCCTTGCAGGTCGCGGTGGCTTGCTTGACGGCGGCTTTGTCGGGGGCGGCAGCCGAAGCGGAGGTGACGGCGGCGGTGGCGACGAGGACGGCGGCGATCACGCCGGCCGATAGAGTGGTGGTGACGTGAGACATGAGCGTGGTTCTTTCCTTGACTGTATTTGTTTTCGCGTGCCGGTTCACGGGCGGGGACGCCCCGCCCGGCGCAAGACCTATTCGAAATATTTCAGTTGCCCGTCAAGTGCGGTTTTGCCGGCGGGGCGGCATCATTTGCCCGCAGTATTTCATTCATAAAACTGTCGCAATAACGCGACGAAGCAAAGAGAGCACAGGACAAGACCCATGAAAGCGGCCTTCATCGAAAAATTCGGCGGTCCCGAAGTGTTGCAGTATGGCGACTTGCCCGATCCCGCGGCGGCGGCAGGCGAAGTCGTGGTCGACGTAAAGGCCGCGAGCGTCAACGGCGCTGATTGGCGCGTGCGTGCGGGCCTCTATTCGTCGCAAGTGAAATTCCCCCTTGTGCTCGGCCGGGATTTTTCCGGCACGGTCGCGGCGGTGGGGGACGGGGTTACTGACATAAAGGTCGGCGACGACGTGTTCGGCGTGCTCGATGCCGGGCGTGAGGGCACCTATTGCGAAAAGATCGCGATCCGCGCGGCCATCGTCGCCAAGAAACCGGCCGCACTCTCGCACGTCGATGCCGCCGCGTTGGCGCTCATCGGCCTCACCGCGATCATCTCGGTCGAGGACACGCTCGAGCTCGAGCGCGGCGAGACGATCCTCATTCAAGGCGGCGCCGGCGGCGTCGCGAGCTTCGCCATTCAGCTTGCGAAGCATATCGGCGCCCATGTCATCACCACCACGAGCGCCGGCAATATCGATTATGTGCGCAGCCTCGGCCCGGATGAGATCATCGACTACAATGCGCAGGATTTCACCAAGGCCGTGAGCGGCTGCGACGCGGTGTTCGATACCGTCGGCGGCGAGGTGGCGCAGCAATCTTTCGCGGTGCTCAAGCCGGGCGGCCGCGCCGCCTTCATCGCCTCCGGGATGCAGGCGCCGAAGCCCGAGCGCACCGACGTGACGGCGCTGCGTCCGGCCGTCGGCCGCTCGCGGCCGCCGCTGGAGCGGATCGTGGAACTGGTCACCGCCGGCGCCGTGCGCGTGCCCGAAATCAAACTCTATCGCTTGTCGAGCAAGCCGCCGAAGCGCACCGCGTCAGCGAATCCCGTCACTTCCGCGGCAAGCTGGTTTTTCAGGTGCGGTGATCGTCCGCGCGGGCTACGCCGCCTGCCGCTCGAAGCGGCCGCGGTCGTGCGGCGTGGAAAAATCGAGTTCCGGGCCGAGCGGCACGATGCGGGTCGGATTGATGGCGGTCATGCTCATATAATAGTGCCGCTTGATCTGATCCAAGTTCACGGTGTCGGCGATGCCCGGCACCTGATAAAGGTCGCGCAGATAATTCGACAAATTGTGATAATCGGCGATGCGGCGCAGGTTGCACTTGAAGTGACCGTTATAGACGGCGTCGAAGCGCACCAGCGTCGTGAACAGCCGCCAGTCTGCCTCGGTCAGGCGGGAACCGGCGAGATAACGCTGGCGCGACAGCATATCCTCGATCCAGTCGAGCGCGGCGAATACCGTGCGGCAACCTTCTTCGTAGGCGTCCTGCGTCGTGGCGAAGCCGGCGCGATAGACGCCGATATTGACGTCGGAATAGACCCGCGTGTTGATGCGGTCGATCTCGCCGCGCAGCTCGGCCGGATAATAGTCGGTGCGGTCGTCGGTCAGGGCCGCGAACGCCGAATTGAGCATGCGGATGATCTCGGGCAATTCATTGTTGACGATGGTGCGCCGTTTCTTATCCCAAAGTACCGGTACCGAGACGCGGCCGGTGTAGCGCGGGTCGGCGATGAGATAGATGTCGCCGAGGCGCGTCTTGCCGTTGAGCGGATCGGCGAGTTCGCCGGGGCCGAACTGCCAGCCGCGGTCGCCCATGACCGGATCGATGACGGAGAGCGAGATCACGCTCTCGAGCTTTTTCAGCTTGCGGAAGATCACCGTACGGTGCGCGTAGGGACAGGCGAGCGAGACATAGAGGTGATAGCGCCCCGCCTCGGCGGCAAAGCCGCCTTCGCCGGAGGGACCAGCGCTGCCGTCGGGCGTGATCCAATTGCGGAAGACCGGCTCGGTCGGCACGAAGCGTCCGCCGGTTGCGCTGGTGTCGTACCATTGGTCCTGCCACACCCCGTCGATGAAAAGTCCGTGCGCCATCGCAATCCTCCAAAAGAAACACCCGGAGCGCCGTCCGATTCCTCCAACGGACCGGGCGGCGCTCCAGGATAGCGATTGTAGCGCGGATCGCGCCGGCGGGTCGCGCCAAAAAATGCGCGCTGGCGACGCCCTAGAACCGCGCCACGACCGGCGCCCCCGGACTTAACCGCCAATTGAGGCCCAGACGCACCATGTTGTCGGGCACATCGAGATCGAGCCGGATGTATTCGGCCTTGAGACTGACGGTGGGGCTGAGGCGGAACTCGGCGCCGCCGCCGATCGCCAGGCCCGATCCCAAGTCGTCGCTCAAGGCATAGCCGGCGGTGAAATAGGGCATGAACCAGTTGAACGTGTAGCCGAGCCGCCCGCGGATCGTGCCGAGCGCGCTGGTGTCGCCGCCGCCGTTCGGAAAAACCGCGTCGATGTCGCCTTCGACGCCCAAAACCACCGGTCCGGTTTGAAAGTTATAGCCGAGGGTGCCGCCGAGAAGCCCGCCGCCCGCGTCGACATCAAGGACGCCGCCGTTGATGCCCAGATAGAACCCGCTCCAATCCGGATTGGCCGGAGCGGCAGCGGGAAGTGGAGCGGCCGGTGCCTTCGTCACCATGGGCGGCGGCGGCGTCGCGTCCGCGGCGACGGCGGCAATCGGGGCCGACACAAGAACGCACGCGACAAGACCACAGGAAAAGTTTTTCATGGTTGGTCTCCGCATCGAAGGTGATGTCCGTCCTCCGGCGCGGGCGCCCGGTCCGCGACCCGGAAGGCGACGCAGCCCATTCGGCTGTGGTACCCACGTAGGAAATTATGGTTAATACCCGCTTAACGCGCATTTCGAGGCGCCTATTTGATTGTGACTAGTTGGTTGTGGCCTTCACCGCCCGGGCACCGATCCACGTACCCATCCGATGAATTTACGGCGGACCAATCGACCTTTTGATCTTGGTCAAGGCGGCGGCGCTTCAGGTCGGCCCCCTCTTGGTGCTTCATGAAAGCCAGAGATTTCGTCATCGTTGGGCGTCCGAAACTCGCCGCGATCACCGCACATCCCAAAGTCGAGTTTGCCGATTACGAGCGCCGGCTGCAGTCACTGCAGTCGACGATGCAATCGATCCAGCAAGCCTATCTCGGGACCCGAGAGCGCGCGGTGATCGTGCTCGAAGGGTGGGACACCGCCGGCAAGGGCGGCGTCGTCCGCAGGCTCGGCTGGGCCTTGGACCCGCGCAGCTTCAAGGTCTATCCGATCGCCGCCCCGCTCACGCACGAAATGGGCCGGCACTATCTGCAACGGTTCTGGGAAAAGCTTCCCGACCCCGGGCAGATCGTGGTGTTCGACCGGTCCTGGTATGGGCGGGTTCTGGTGGAGCGGGTGGAAGGGCTCGCCAGCAAACAGCAGTGGAAGCGGGGCTACGATGAGATCAATCAATTCGAACGCATGATGGTCGAGGACGGCATTCGCATCGTCAAATGCTTTCTGCACATCACGCCGGCCGAGCAAATCCGCCGCTTCAAGGATCGTCTTGCCAACCCGCTCAAACAGTGGAAGCTGTCGTACGAGGACTTCCGCAACCGGTCGCGCTGGGGCGACTATGAGGTCGCAATCGAGGACATGATGGGGAAAACCTCGGTCGAGCGGGCGCCGTGGTACCTCATTCCCAGCAACGACAAGCTTTTTGGCCGTCTCGCCATTTTCACCGTCTTGGTCGATATTCTGGGCAAGGGGCAGCGCCTGAAGCCGCGGCCACTCGATCCCAAGGTCGCCGAAATGGCGAGGCAATTGTTCGATCTGGTCTGAAATCGATCAGTGGCCTTCCTTCAGTCGGGGCCATATTTCCTGTACACTGCGGCTGTCCGGCGCGCCGCGCGCGAGGCTGTTCGGGATGACGTTGGCCAAGCTCGAGAGCGACGATCATTGGTCGCGTGCGCGGCTCCGCAATTTCTTGCGTGAGAGCCTGCTGTGGACGGCGATCGCGTGCTTTCTCGTCACCGCGATCGGCTTTGCGTGGAATCCGACGCCGTTCGCTCAGGTGCTGGCGGCGATCTTCATCGCCAGCGCTTTTGCACACGCCGGCGTATCCTATGGCTGGCGCCAGGCGCTGGTTCTGTTCTCGATCTGCGTCGCCATCACGTTCGTGATCGAAAATATCGGCGCCGCGACCGGCGTGCCGTTCGGCCGCTATCATTTCGAGGTCGGCGCCAGGCTTCCGCATGTCGGCCGGATTCCCATCATCGTCGGGCCGCTCTGGTTCGGCGCCGGCTATTTTTCCTGGGTGGTCGCCTCGACCCTGTTGGACGGTGCCGATCGGCGGCTCGATCGGCCGTTCAACGTCATCGCCCTGCCGGTCGTCGCCGCGTTCGTGGTGACGCAATGGGATTTGGTGATCGATCCGCCGACCGCGACCATCGCCAAGGCCTGGATTTGGCACGACGGCGGCGCCGATTTCGGCGTGCCGCTGTCGAACTATCTCGGCTGGCTGCTGACCGCATTTCTGTTCTTTTTGGGCTTTGCCGTTTATCTGCGCGGCAATCGCTCGCGCGCGCGAGCGGCTGGTGAAAGCCCGCAAGCCGTCGGCCAGGACCGCAAACTGCGGCTGATCGCCATTCTGTTCTATGTCAGCGCCGGTCTGACGCACGTCGTGCCGTGGCTGACGGGACAATCCGGCGACGTCGCCGACGCTGCCGGCCAGGTCTGGCGGGTCCACGATCTGCGCGAGACGACCGTCGCCGTTATGCTGTTCACGATGGTCTTCACCGCGCTGCTGGCCGCGCTGCGGCTGGCGAAAGAGGCGCCGTGATCGAAGCGTTGCCGTCCGCGATGGAACTCTGCGCCGCACGATTCTCCTGTGCGCCCGCGAACGAACATGTAGAATGGCCGCGGGGCCCAAGAGTCGAAAGCCGTCGAAAGCCGATGAGGCGTGAAATCTTTGCGGTCGCCGACATCTATGTGCCGGTCAAACGCCGCGCGACGCTCGAGCAAAAGCGCATCGACGAAATTGCCGCCAGCATGCTCGATAACGGGCAGCAGACGCCGATCCTGGTGCGGGCGGACGGCGCGCGCTTCGTGCTGGTCGAGGGCCTGCATCGGCTGGAGGCCGCCAAGGCGCTCGGCGAGAAAACCATCATCGGCTTCCTCGTCGACGCGCGCAAACATTGACGCGTAATACGTTAACGGCGGCGGGAAGCCCTGGCGGCCGCGGCCCGAAAGCTCCATATAAAGAGTTCTCCCCCCACAAAAAGGAAACCCCGAATGGCCCCGCGCCAAATCAAAATGCCTGCAAAAGACACCTCCGACCACGAGATCGAGGAGGTGTTCTCCCAACGCAAACGGCCGGAGACCGGCCGCTATTGGCTGCAAGTCGACCGCCAGACCAAGGGTTCTTACGCGACTTCGGAAGCGGCGCAATCGGCGGGACTGGTGATCAAGACCGGCCATCCGATCGTGCAGGTTTCCGTTTACGACAGCGTCGAGAGCACCAACACGGTGGTCGAGGCGCCGGCCGCGGCGTCCTGACGACGACCGCTACAGGTTTGCGATCCGGAAGGACTGAAACGTCATGGCTACCCATCACTATCACGCGGTCATTTGGATCGATCACCGCGAGGCCCGCGTGTTCCATTTCAATCCGACCGATGTCGAACGGCTGGTGTTGCACCCCGATAATCCGACCCGGCGTATCCATCACAAGGCCGACGCCTCCGACCATGGGCATGCCGCGGAGGACCACAATTTCCTCCATGCGGTCGTCGAATCAGTCGCCGACGCCGGCGCGGTTCTCATCACCGGGCCGGGCCAGGCCAAACATCAACTGGTCAAGCACATCGACCAGCATGATCCCAAGCTGATGGCGATCATCGCCGGCGTGGAAACGATCGATCATCCGAGCGACCCGCAGCTCGTCGCCTTTGCCCGGCATTATTTCAAGGCCGAGGATCGGATGGTGCCGACCCATCCGCGCGCTTGACCGCGCTGGGCGGCTGCAGGCAAAGCCTTCGCCCATTCATTGGTTCGCGTAGCTTTTGCCGGACAGCGCTTCGCGGATGTTGTCGATCAGGCGCCGCTGGAATTCAGCCATCGGCGTTCGAAACGGCACCTCGAAGCGCGTCGTCGCGCTTTCGGCAAGCATGAGATTGTACGGCGCGCTCGTGGTATCGCCGCAGACGCGGAAGTCGGTCCGATAACACACGATCGGCTTATCCTTGGCGTAAGCGTAGCCGCACTCCCAGGCGGTGCCGCTGTCGGGATCGGGACCGTCCATGCAGGCGACCACCATGTCGGCCCAGTCGATGCCGCCGACGTCCATGTCGAAGATGCTCCGCGCCGTCTGGCTGCGCGGCTCGTGCTCCTGCGGCAGCCACACCTCGTAGCCCTGGCTTTCGAGAAAGCGCGCCAGTCCGGCGTTGAAGCCTTGTTCCGCCAGCGTGAACAGCGGACCGGCCAGATAGATTTTCGTCATCGTCGCCTCCACCGCGCATGGAAGGCGAGAGACTATC
>CAVUWO010000024.1:0-83245 GCA_963745155.1 uncultured Pseudomonadota bacterium
AGCTTCCGCGACCGCGACGGATGCTTGAGCTTCCGCAGCGCCTTCGCCTCGATCTGGCGGATGCGCTCGCGCGTCACCGAGAACTGATGGCCGACTTCTTCCAGCGTGTGGTCGGTCTTCATGCCGATGCCGAAGCGCATGCGCAGCATGCGCTCTTCGCGCGGCGTCAGCGACGCCAGGACCCGCGTCGTGGTCTCGCGCAGGTTCGACTGGATCACGGCGTCGATCGGCAGCATCGCGTTCTTGTCCTCGATTAAATCGCCGAGGTGCGAATCCTCCTCGTCGCCGATCGGGGTTTCGAGCGAGAGCGGCTCCTTGGCGATCTTCAAGATCTTGCGCACCTTCTCGAGCGGCATGTGGAGCTTCTCGGCAAGCTCCTCGGGCGTCGGCTCGCGGCCGATCTCGTTGAGCATCTGCCGCGATGCGCGCACGATCTTGTTGATGGTCTCGATCATGTGCACCGGAATGCGGATGGTGCGCGACTGGTCGGCGATGCGAGCGGGTGATCGCCTGGCGGATCCACCACGTGGCGTAGGTCGAGAACTTGTAGCCGCGGCGGTACTCGAACTTGTCGACCGCCTTCATCAGGCCGATGTTGCCTTCCTGGATGAGGTCGAGGAACTGCAGGCCGCGGTTGGTGTACTTCTTGGCGATGGAGATGACGAGGCGCAGGTTCGCCTCCACCATCTCCTTCTTGGCCTGGCGCGCCTCGCGCTCGCCCTTCTGCACCATCTGCACGATCTTGCGGAACTCGAGGATCTCGAGCCCGGTCTCGCCGGCGAGCATGTGGATCTGCGAGCGCATATCCTTGATGCGGTCCTTGTCGCGGGCGACGAGGTTCTTCCAGCCCTTGGCGGAGAGCTTGGAGACGCGGTTGAGCCAGCGCGGATCGAGCTCCGAGCCGAGATAGTTCCGCAGGAAGTCCTCGCGCGCGACGCCGTGGCTTTCGGCAAGCCGCATCATGCGGCCCTCGTAGCCGACGAGGCGCTTGTTGATGTCGTAGAGCTGCTCGACCAGCGAATCGATGCGGGCCTGGTTGAGCCGCAGCGACTTCACCTCGGCGATGATCTCTTCCTTGAGCTTCTTGTATTTGCGCTCCTGGGCCGGCGACAGCGTCTCGTTCTTGAGCTTGTTCTGGATGTCCTGGTCCTGCAGCCGGCGCAGCCGCTTGTAGCTGTCGGCGATCTTGTCGAAGGTCTCCAGCACCTTCGGCTTGAGCTCGGCTTCGATCGCGGCGAGCGACATGGAGTTTTCCATGTCGTCCTCGTCGAGATCGGGCTCGCCGATGGCGGCTCGATCGGCTCCTCGCCGTCGCCGGCGCCAGCTTGGGCTTGAACGGCGTGGCGGCGGGCGGCGCCGATGGCGGCGCAACGGTCTGCGGCGGCTGCGCGCCGCCGCTACGCCGGCCGGCGCGGCGGGGTCGGCCTCCGGCGGCGGATCGTCGGGCGAAGCGCCGGTCGGCATCGCCGGCGCCGCCTTGGCGTCGGGGCCGGCATAGGTCGCTTCAAGATCGATGATGTCGCGCAGGAAAACTTTGCCTTCGTTCAGCTCGTCGCGCCAGATGATGATGGCCTGGAAGGTCAGCGGGCTTTCGCACAGGCCGGCGATCATCGCCTCGCGGCCGGCCTCGATGCGCTTGGCGATGGCGATTTCGCCCTCGCGCGACAGCAGTTCGACCGAGCCCATCTCGCGCAGATACATCCGCACCGGATCGTCGGTGCGCTCGGTCGGCTCCTTGGCTTCGGATTTGGCCGGCGTCTTCGGCGTCGCCTCGACCAGTTCGCCGCCCTCGGCTTCCTCTTCCTCGGCCTCGCGGCCGCCTTCTTCTTCCTCTTCGGCCTCGGCTTCCTCGGTCTCGACGACGTTGATGCCCATCTCGTTCATCATCGCCAGCACGTCTTCGATCTGCTCGGAGGTGACCTCCTCCGACGGCATCACGGCGTTGAGCTGCTCGTAGGTGACGTAGCCGCGCTTCTTCGCCTGCTTGATCATCTTCTTGACGGCGGCGTCGGATAGATCAAGCAATGGCAGCGGCGCGTCGGCGGTCTCGGGAGCGTCCTTCTCCGGCGTCTCGCCATCCTTTTGCGGAGCGGCTTTGACCTTGTTCACGATCGTCTTCGGCCCCACGGTCTTTGTAGCCATCTTTGTCTCCACGAACGCCTGTCCCTGCCGAGGTTTTCTCTAAACCCCCGCCCCAAGGTGTCCCCCTACCCGCGGCGGCTGGGCGCCTGCAGGTAAAAGAGGACTTCGACACTTTCGTCCCCCTACCCTATGGATAAGTCCCATGCCGGGTGGAGGGATCCGCTGCCGGCGGCTTTAAACGCCCCGCCAGGCGGCTAAAAAAGCAGACGGTCAAAAAGGGCGATGCCCGTCGGCACCGCCCCGATTGGCATCCCGATTCGAAACCGCAGTTTCGTCGGAACTCCGTTAAGCTCCGGCTAACCGTCCCGGCGAGCGCGAACGACCTCTTACTTCTTTCGCTACCGCAGCGTCCAGTACCGCCAAGTCCAGTGCCGCCGCATCCGGCATGGGGTGGCGTGATCCTCCCCCACCTCTGCAACCCTTGCGGTGCCGTCGCCATCTTGGCGGCGTGGATCGCTCAGAACGACCGCGCCAGGCGGCCGGACGGCGCGCCGAACCCTTCGATCAGGGCTTCCGTTCCATCGATTGATGCGAGCCGGCCCTTGACGTCGCGCAGCCGGGCATAGTTCGCCTCGGTGTTGTCCCCGCCGAGCGCCAGCTCCGCCTCTTTCAGTTCCCTAGTTAGGGTCTGCCACTGCCGATGCAAGGCAACGAGCTGCGTCCAGGTCAGCAAAACGTCGGCCGGCGCCGCCTGCGGCTGCGCCCCCCACACCGACATCGTGGTGATGGTGCGTTCGATGCGGGAGATGAGGTCGGCAAAGCCGCGGCGCCCGAGTTCGGCAAGGAGTTCGGCCCGGTCGGCCTCGCCGTCGCGGCCGAACACATGATTGCCCGTTTCCCCGACCGCATGCGCTTCTGCGGCGGAAGAATGAGCCACCACGTCGATCAGCGCCGCCTTGAGCTTGCCGGTGTCGGCATGGCGGAACTCGATCTCGGCGAGCTCTTCCAGGCGGTCGTGCATGAGCCAAGGATGATTGAGCGCGGTTTGCAGGATCAAGGCTTCCCGGCGTGGAATCGCGGCGCGATGGCCGCGATGCAGCGGACTTGCCGCCAGCTGCGCGCTGGCCGCCATATAGGGCTCGTCGCGGTCGAGCGCGTAGGACGGCTGCGATCGGGCGCCACCGCGGCCCGTTTGGCCGAAGCCTTTGCCGCGAAAGCCTTTGTCGCCGAAGCCCCGGTCGCGAAAGCCCCGGTCGCCAAAACCCTTGTCGCGAAAACCCTTGTCGCGAAAATTGCGCCGCGGTCCGACCTCAGCCGGCGCGAACAGCCGGCGCAGCCGGAGAGCAAAATCCTGCCGGTAGTAGCGGCGCACCGTTTCATCGCCGACCGAGGCTGTAACGTCGAGGAGGCGTGCCTCGAGCGCCGCGCGGCGCTCCGGCGTCTCGAACGGGCCGTCCTCGGTCTCGCGTGCCCACAGCATCTCGGCGAGCGGGCGCGCCGCGCCGAGCACGTCCTCGACCGCCTCGCGGCCGCCGGAGCGAACGAGGTCGTCCGGGTCCTGCCCGTCCGGCAGCGCGGCGAGCTTGAGCGTCTTGCCCGGCTTGATCAGCGGCAACGCGACGTCGAGCGCGCGATAGGCGGCGCGGCGGCCGGCGCTGTCGCCGTCGAAGCAGAGGATCGGCTCGTCGGCCATCCGCCACATCAAGCCGAGTTGGTCGGCGGTGAGCGCGGTGCCGAGCGGCGCGACGGTCGCCTCGAAGCCCGCCGTCACCATCGCGATCACGTCGATATAGCCTTCGACCGCGACCAGCCGCGCCGCAGCGCCGGCCGCGTGCGCCGCCTTGCGGGCCGCCGCGATGTTGTAGAGCGTCCCACCTTTGTGAAACAGCGGCGTCTCCGGCGAGTTGAGATATTTGGCCGGCACATCCTTCTCGAGCGCGCGGCCGCCGAAGGCGATGACGCGGTCGCGCCAGTCGGTGATCGGAAACATGACGCGGTCGCGGAAACGGTCGTACGGCACCGGAATATCGTCGCCGGCGACGAGGAGGCCTGCTTCCACCATGTCCTCGACCGGGATTTTTGCCGCGCCGAGATGTTCCTTGAGCGCATATTGCCCGCCCGGCGCGTAGCCGAGGCGGAACTTGAGCTGCGTTGCCGCATCGATGCCGCGGTCGGCGAGATAGCCGCGCCCGCGGGCGCCCAGGCGCGAAGCGAGCGTCGCCTCGAAGAACTTGGCGGCGAGCTCGATCACGTCATGCAGGCTCTTGCGGTGCTCTTCGCGCGCTTGGGCCTCCGGCGTCATGACGGGCAGCGGTACACCGGCCTGCCCCGCTAGGCGCTCGACCGCTTCCGGAAAGCTCACGCCTTCCGTCTGCATGACGAAGTCGAAGATGTTGCCGTTCTTTTGCGACGAGAAGTCGAACCACATCGCCTTCTGGTCATTGACGAAAAACGAGGGCGTCTTCTCCTGATTGAAGGGCGAGAGCCCCTTCCACTCCCGCCCCGCCTTGCGCAATTTCACCCGCCGGCCGACGACTTCCGAAACCGGAAGCCGGGCGCGCAGCTCGTCGAGAAATTGCGGCGGGAATCGCATGGTGATTCGGAACCGTAGCGCGGAAAGGCCGCGAATGTGCGGCGGCCGGGGTCAGCATCAGAGGCAATTAGGCTTGTCCCGGTTATCCACAGGCCAAACCCTTAAGCCACGCGCGCCGGCCTGCCCTTGAGTCGCAATCTTTTGGCCGGCCTACGCTTGGTTCGGGGAACTGTCGTTATTTCCCTCCGACCGCTGGCGTCATACGTGCGCCGCTTAGGTGCCCGTTCGCAACCTTCGATGTCATATTCATCGAAGACATATTCATCGATCGCGTAAGGAGGCCCATTGTACCAGTTCGGATCGTCGTCGTGATCGAGCCTGATAGCGGCAATCGTTCTTTTGCCGACATCGGTGCAGCGCCAACGACCGGTCCCAGACAGGAATTCGCAGCCGATACGAAAATCCGCATGCTTCATCGGTGGACGGTTGCCCGTCCAGACCTGGGAGACTGACTTTCGCTCATGCCGGCTCTTTTTTGCCATTTGGCGACTAGTTGGCGACTAGGCTGATACCTACAATTGGGCCCATAGAGGTACCCCTTTGCCTTTCGGCTTTTCCCGTCTATTCTCTCTGAGGTTGTTTATCGGGGAGGTGTGGTTGTGTCGCGCCTTTTTGCGTTATCACTCGCCCTCTTGATGCTGAGCGGCATCGCCGCCGCGGAAAACCTCAGCCCGCGCGCCTTCACCGATGCGTTTGCGGCGGCGGCCACGGCGGCACTGCCGAGCGCCAAGGTCACCGTCGCCGGCGATCTGCACCTCGAAACGCGCACCGCCGGCGGCGAAACGACGACGACGGATTTGCATCATGCTTATCAGCGTTATCTCGACGATCCTGAGCATCCCGACGCATTGATCAAGCGCTATATCGGCGTGCTCGTCGACGCCGTGAGGGTCGGCGACGCCAAGGCGCCACCCGATCGCTCCCACATCGTGCCGGTGCTCAAGTCGACGCGCTGGGTCGAGGCGGTGCAGCAGCAACGGCAAGGCGCGCCGGCGGCGCAGTTGCTGATGGAGCGGCTCAACAGCGAACTGACGATCGTCTATGCCGAGGATCTGCCGACGTCGGTCCGCTATCTGATGATGCGCGACGACGTCGGCGACCGCAGCAAACTGCTCGATCTGGCGCTCGCCAATCTGCACCGGCTTTTGAACGACATCAAATTGCGCCAGGCCGCCGACGGCATCTTTCTCATGGACGGCGGCGACAGCTACAACGCGAGCCTGTTGCTGGCGGCCGATATCTGGTCGAGCGGGGAGATCAAGGTCGACGGCGACATCGTCGTCGCCGTGCCGACCAAGGACGCGCTGCTCCTCACCGGCTCGCACAACCAGACCGGCGTCGCCCGCCTGCGCGCCGTGGCGGCCGGTCTCGCGCGTGGGCCGTACGGCCTGACGCCGGTGTTGTTCGTCTACCGCGGCGGCAAGTTCGTGAAGCTCGACGAACAGTGAGCCCGCCCGCCGGGGCGCCCCGCACGGATCAACGATCTTGCCGGCGCCGGCGGCTATCGATGCTATGATCAGGCGTCGTAAGCAAGATCGAGTGCAAGACAGTGAACGACAAACCGTACTGGAAGACCGCGTTCGCGGCCGTCTTTCTCGTCGCGCTGAGTGCGCTCGCGCAGGCGCAGCAGCGCATCGAGGTCAATCTGCATTGGATCACCGACAGCAACGGCTGCAGGATTTGGGACTCGATGCCGGCGCCGGGCGAGACCGTCACCTGGACGGGCCCGTGCGTCGAGGGCTATGGCGAGGGCAAGGGCACGCTCACCTGGTACGTGCACGGCGAGCGCCACAGCGTCTATCAGGGCGAGTTGAGGGGCGGCCATTACGAGGGCCGCGGCACCCAGATGTGGCCCGACGGCGCGCGCTATGACGGGGCGTGGAGCGATGAGCGCGCTCACGGCAAAGGCACCTACCGCGCCGCCAACGGCGATGTCTGCGCCGGCACCTGGATCGACGGCTGCTTCCAGGGCGCCTGCAATTATTCGGTCGGCAATTCGCGCTGCCAAGAGCGGAAGTAATCCGGATAGCCGCGCCCGGGACACGCATCGGTGTGGATCAGCAACAATCGGCGCCGTCGCGGGGACGAGGCGCCTCTAAGCGCTCTCGTCGCGCCGGGTTTCGTCGACCGCCTCGATCATCAGCGTGCCGTTCGGCGCTTCGCACACGTGCAAGCGCCGGCCGCGCCGGCCGGCGAGATAATGCTGCAGCCGGAAGCGTTCGTCGTCGGGCAGCGCGATCAGACCGCGCATGATTTCGATGAGGCCGGGCTCCTGGGCGAGATAGTGAACCTCCATCAGGCGCGGCACGCTCTCGGCCTCGCGCAGGATATCGCAAACGATATCGAGTGGGCGCAGCGGCGTGTCGTCGTCGACGAGATCGGTGGTGTAGCGCGAAAATGGTTGCATCGGAATTCACCTCGTGAAAGCAGGCAAAGTGGCATGCGGTGGAGGGAAGCGAAAGTTGCTCAACCGGTGCGGGCGAGGCGACCCGGTATGGCGCGCAAGGATGGCGACACACCGTTCCAGGCCAGAACCGTGCCGGCAATCGAGCGCCCGGCGCAGGTGTCGCGCCAGGCCTCTTCGCTGACATCGACGGTGACGCCGACGCAGCTCATGCCGTTGATATCGACCGGGAGTCCAAGCGGGCGGGGATTCCAGCCCATGTCCATGAAGCGCGGAAGCCACCATGTTTCCATCACGATGACGAACTGGCTCAAGCCTTCGAGCAGAGCATATTCCATCGTTCCGGCCATGATGACGGATTCGATCCGGGGCGAGGCGCTCTCGCCGCGGCGTTCCTTGACGACGAAGACCCGCGACAATTCGTAAACGTCGGGCTGGCGGATGATTCCCTTCAACGACAAATACGGGAAAAGCTCGCTCATGAGCGTCGGTTCGGTGGTCGGAACCATCCGATGCGAACCGACGACGCGCCGTCCCTCCAACGCCATCAAATAGATCGTCGCCGCCGTATCAAACTGATCGATCTCCCGGCCGTCGGGCTTTTCGAGTTCCATCCAGCGGCGCTCGCGGACATAGATGTCGTGGCGAATCCGCCAGTAATCCTCGAGCACGTCCTGATAAAGGTGGCGGTTTTCGTCGCAAATGACGTGCAGTTCGGCCATCGTCGCTCCCCTTGGCGGATATTCCGCAAGGGAAGGATGGCCGCGCGAGGCGCGCGTTCGATATTGTCGAAACCGACAATTTACAGGCTGATTTCACCGCGCCGCAGCGCCTGCACAACGGTCGAGGTCCGGTTGGCGGCGTGGAGCTTCTTGGCGGCGTTCGTCATGTGCGCGCGCGCCGTGCGTTCGGAAATTCTCAGGATGACGCCGATTTCCCAATCCGTCTTCCCGGCGAGCGCCCAGCGCAGGACTTCCTTTTCACGCTCGGTGAGGACGCCGCCCGCATTCTGCGCCGGCCGGCGGATCAGGCCGCGCACGCGCTGGTGCGCGTACAAAGCCATGAGGTACAAGGCGGGCTTCACGCCCGGTCCAAAATCCGGCCTCTCGCCGGCGATGCTGACGGCCGCGCCGGAGCCGTCGCCATAATGGATCGGCACGCAGAAGCCCTGCTTCATGCCGAAATCGGCGGCGCGATGCATGATGAGGCCGGCGAGCTTCTCGGCTTCGGGATCGTAGGGAGCGTCGCCCCACTCGAACGGGTCCGTGGAGCGCAAGCAGTAGCGTTCGACCGGATCGTTCCTGGCGAAGTCGTCAGCCAGGTAGATCCGCGACCATTCGGCCGGCCAACCGTTCGCGAGCACGCGGTTTCTGAATTGAGTCTGGGCGTCGGGAAGACCGCACATCACGTAGGTGCCGAAACCCGCCTGCGCGATGGATGCCCGAAACAACGTCTCCACCTCGGCCGGCGTCTGCACGCGGCCGACCGCGTGAACGAACTCCAGCGCCTTGACACCCCAATGGGGATCCGAGTGAACGACGGAGGAAATCTGCGGTCTCCTCAGGCTGGCCGGACGCTGCCATTAAAATCCTTTTTTGGGGCGACCGCAACCCACGGCTGCTTTCCAAGCGTTCAGTAATCACGCCTTCCCCGGACGGACCTGTCGGCTCCGGTCGGGACAAGGCGACAGGTCCGCGTCCCCGGAACGCGCCGGTCAACAGGCTCACGGAAAATGCTGCGTAGCGGCCCGGCGGAGCCATGGCGGTTCTATTGCAATCAGAACCGGGCTCTGGCTTTTTGACACACCACGATCTTCGCGGAAAAAATCGGCACCGACTTTTGCGGATCACGCTCGACGCTACGGCCGAGACGTCGCGGTCAAAACGTGGCGGCCGAAACGTCCCTGGCCAAAACCGGTGGCCAAAACGTGGTGGGCCAGCGACGTCAGACCTTGGTCAGCGCCCGGACGTCTTCGCTTTCGTTGGCGATCATCGCTTCCAGAAGATCGGCGATCCGCCGCCGCATCTGCGAGTTCTGGATGCGCGAGAGAGCGAGCGCGATGCGCACGCCTTCCTCCGTGCTGAGCGCATCGGTGATCGCGCTCATGCCGGAATCGAACCCCGTCTTTGCCGGGTTCTTGTCGATGCCTTCGAAGAAATACGTCACCGGCAATTCCAGAAGCTTGGAGATCGAATGCAACCGCCCGGTGCCGATGCGGTTGACGCCCTTCTCGTATTTCTGGATTTGTTGGAAGCTGACGCCGACGGCTTCCGCCAGCTTTTCCTGCGACATGCGGCGCGCAAGCCTCGCGGCTCGCACACGGCGGCCGACGTGAATATCCGCGGCGCTGACTCGACGACTGACCAAAGTGGTGATTCCTTTCGTAACGTAGCCATATAGGAGCACGGAAGCGTTTGTTGCAACCGATACGATACGGGTTCCTGTACTAATCCTCAGTCTTGTGCAAGGAAAGAAAACGACAGGGTTAAGAAGCTAACCGCGCGGGAGGTAGCGCAGTAATCTTTGGCATGTCAATTCCTCCCGACTGCTCCTCGCATTTTGCAAGGCTTCATCTACCGCGACAGAAGCGCCCGAAATCAATAGGCTATCAGGATCTCGATAACGGTCGGGTTGATCGCGCGCAAGGCGGCGTCCGTGGACGGGAATTCCCGGTCGGCCCCTAAAGCCGCGACGGCGGCGGTCGAACTCGCCGGGTCGGGGCGCACGCTGATCACCCAGCTTGCAACCGCCGGTTTGAGTTGCGAGTGCGCCGCCATTCCAATCGCTCGCCGCGGCGGTGCCGTCCTTGTTGAAACCGACGAGCTTGAACGGTTTGCCGTTGAGCCCTTCCACTTCCGCCAATGAGAGGCCGAGGCGAAGTCCGCCCGGCGCGGACCAGTTCGACTTGCCGTTGATCACGATGAGATGGATATCGCTGCGGTCAGCCGGATTCGACCACCAGATTTCGAGGCGCTGCTGCGGGTCTTTGCCATAGAGCACGCTCGCCATTGCCTTGCCTCCCGCTGCGGTGGCGACCTGACTGTCGGCGACGTTCCTCTTCTGGAATGCCGCGGCGAGCTTGACGCGGTTGGAATTCTTCGCGAACACGCCGCCGCAGACGACGCTCGGCGGCGGCGCGGCGGCGGCCGGCGGTTTGGTCCGCGCCGCGGGTTCGGTCATCACGGTCGCGGGCCCGCCGCTGCGCTTGGCGCGACTTGGTGCGGCATTTGGCGCGGCAGCGCCGCTCGGTTCGGCGACCGCCGCAGGCATCGGTTGCATGAGCTGCGACGGGGCCAATTGATCGGCGTCATCGAGGTCGGGATCGTGCTCGAACGCCGGCGTCGACCTCTGCGCCCGCGTACGCGCCGGTTTGTTCGCCGGCGGCTGGGTTGCCGGCGCCACGTCGCCTTCGTCATTGCCGATGGCAGGCTGCGCCGGCGCGAGCTGGCGCTCTTGGGCGCACAGCGGGCCGACCATCGACAAAGCAAGGCCGGCAGCGCACGCCGCGCCGATCCATGATTGACGCATTCAAAATCTCCCCGGCGGAGCGGCTGAGCCTAGCATACCGGTGCCTCACGCCGTCGAGATTTTCCCTCTGCGCGCCGATGCCGCACCATCGTTCGTTCAACTGATGGACGAGAGCGGCCAAAGAAAAGGCTGCCGAGAAATTTCAACGCGATGGGGTCAATTCGCTGTTGATCGGGCACGACACGCTTGGCGACGGCGATTGTTGGTCGCTGTTGCGCGAAACGAGCTTTGGAAAGGATAAAAGCAAGGCGCTTGCGCGCGACGCCGAAGATAGAGAGATGCAGCGAGGGAAGATATGGCGAGGGAAGATACGGCGAGGGAAGGGATGGTGGAGCCAGGCGGAGTTCGAACCGCCGACCTCTTGAATGCCATTCAAGCGCTCTCCCAACTGAGCTATGGCCCCTCCGACGGCAACATCAGTAATCGGGCACGCAGAGGCTGATCTACCCCGGCTTGCCCGGGTCCTCTGATAACCGAAGACTGATTACCGAATTATTGGATCAAGTCTCCTCCTCGTCCTCGATATCGCCGCCAATGATATCGGTGACATCGGCGTCTTCTTCCTCTTGCTCCTCGATGAAGGCGGCGTCGTCAAGGCTCTCGTCGATCTCGACGTCCTCTTCCAGTTCCGGCGCCGCTCCCTCGGCGGACTTCTTGCCGCCTTGCGCCTCCGCGTCGGCCTCTTCCAGCGAGACGAATTCGGCCTCCGGCTGCTCCGGAACGATGGCTTCCTCCACCGGCGCCGCGGCACGCGCTTGGGCCGCCGTCGGCTCCGGTCGCCCACGCGTCGTCGGCACTTCGATCGGTACGACCTTGCCGGTATAGGGGGAGATCACCGGATCCTTGTTCAAGTCATAGAACTTGCGCCCAGTTTCGGGACAGACGCGTTTGGTGCCGAGCTCGGGTTTCGCCACAGTCGAAATCCTTCAATTTGGCTGCTTCACTTGGCTAGTCGTGCTCCGCCTGTCAATAGCGGATCGACATTCGGAAGTTCCGGCCGCGTAAATCGCCGCCGGCGATGGCAACACCGACGGCGGGGAGGGACGTAGCCTTCGCACCCGTGATAGAGCGAGCCCGAACAGGATATTCGTCATGCATGCCGCCATTTCCGTTCCGCTGACCGCCCGCAGGCACGGTCCCCTCGCCGGGCGCGTCCGCGTGCCCGGGGACAAATCGATCTCCCATCGCGCCCTGATCTTCGGCGCGCTCGCGGTCGGCGAGACCCGCATCCGCGGCCTCTTGGAAGGGGACGACGTGCTCAATACCGCCAAGGCGGTTCGTGCGCTGGGCGCGCAGGTCGAGCGCGGCGGCGCGGGGGCGTGGTCCGTCCGCGGCGTCGGCGTCGGCGGCTTTGCCGCGCCGGCGGACGTGCTCGATTTCGGCAATTCGGGAACCGGATGCCGTCTGATGCTCGGCGCTGTTGCCGGATGCCCGATCGAGGCGACCTTCGACGGCGACGCCTCGCTGCGCAAGCGGCCGATGCGCCGGGTGCTCGAGCCACTGGCGCGCATCGGCGCGCGCGTCATCGCCTCCGCCGACGGCCGTCTGCCGCTGACGCTTGCCGGGGCGCGCGACCCGGTTCCCATCGTGTTCGAGCCGCCGGTGCCGTCGGCCCAGCTCAAATCCGCCGTGCTGCTCGCCGGACTTGCCGCGCCGGGAACGACCAGCGTGATCGAGGCGCAGGCGACGCGCGACCATACCGAGAAGATGCTGGCTTTGTTCGGGGCAGACATCAGCGTCGAGCCCGCCGGCGAGCACGGCCGCCGCATCACGCTCGTCGGCCAGCCGGAGCTTGTGCCGCAGGCTGTCGCGGTGCCGGCCGATCCGTCCTCGGCCGCGTTTCCGCTGGTCGCCGCCTTGATCACGCCGGGCTCCGACGTGATCATCGACGGCGTCATGATGAACCCGCTGCGCACCGGCCTGTTCGCCACGCTGGTCGAGATGGGCGCGGCGATCGAGCGGCTGGCGACGCGCCACGAGGGCGGCGAGGAGGTGGCCGATCTGCGCGTGCGCGCGAGCGGCCTGCGCGGCATCGAGGTTCCCGCCGCGCGCGCGCCGGCGATGATCGACGAATATCCGGTGCTCGCGGTCGCCGCCGCGTTCGCCGAGGGGACGACGGTGATGCGCGGGCTCGACGAACTGCGCGTCAAGGAGTCCGATCGGCTCGCCGCCACCGCCGACCTGTTGCGCGTCAATGGCGTCGATGTCGAGATCGACAACGCCGACCTGATCGTGCACGGCAAGGGCCGCGCGCCCGGCGGCGGCCTCGTCGCCACCCATATGGATCACCGCATCGCGATGGCGGCCTTGGTGATGGGGCTCGCGAGCGAGCGAGCCGGTCGGGATCGACGATTCGAGCTTCATCGCGACCAGCTTCCCCGCTTTCACCGAGCTGATGCGTTCGCTCGGCGCGGATCTTTGCTGATCAGGCGCGGGAAAGAACAAGCACGGCGTTGAGCCCGCCGAAGGCGAACGAACTCGACATGGCGTTCTGCAACGGGGCATTGCGGGCGGTGTTGGGGACGAAATCGAGATCGCACGCCGGATCGGCCTCTTCGAAATTGGCGGTCGGCGGTATGGTCTGATGGTGCAGCGCGAGCGCCGTCGCCGCGAACTCCAGCGCGCCTGCCGCCCCCAGGCTGTGACCGAGCACCCCCTTGCTCGATGAAACGGCGAGAGATTCGGCGCTGCCGCCGAACGCCTTGTGCAATGCCACCGTTTCGGTCTTGTCGTTCATGACCGTCGCGGTGCCGTGGGCGTTGACGTAGTCGACATCCTCCGGATTGAGCTTGGCGTCGGTCAACGCCGCGCGCATCGCGCGGGCGGCGCCGTCGGGGTCGAGCGCGGTGATATCGCCGGCGTCGGCGCTCATGCCGAAGCCCGACAACTCGGCGTAGATCGGCGCGCCGCGCGCCATGGCGCCGTCGCGGCTCTCGATGACGAACATCGCCGCGCCTTCGCCGAGCACCAGCCCCGACCGTGTCCGCGAGAACGGCCGGCAGGTGTCGGCGCTGAGCACGCGCAAAGCCTCCCAGCCCTTGATCGTGCCGACGGTGAGGCAGGCTTCGGCGCCGCCGGTGATCGCCACCGGAACTTGGCCGCTGCGCACCATCTGGAAGGCCTGGCCGATCGCATGCGTGCCCGAGGCGCAGGCGGATGCGATGGTAAAGGTCGGGCCTTTGAGGCCGAGATCCATCGATACCTGGCTGACCGCGGCGCTGGACATCAACCGCGGAATCGTCAGGGGATGGAGACGCGGCGCGTTTTGACCGTAGAGCTTGAAGTAGGATTCGTCGAACGTGTTCTGCCCGCCCGCCGAGTTGCCGACGATCGTCCCCGCCTGCAGGGCGATCTCCTCGGTGATCTCCAGCTGTGCGTCTTTGACAGCCGCGCGCGCCGCGACCACGGCGAATTGCGAGACGCGATCGAGCAGACTTTCACGCTTCGGCTCGAAATGCCGTGAGGGGTCGAAGTCGCGGACCTGCGCCGCGATCCGCGTCGTCAGGCGCTCGGTGGGAACGTTGGTGAGCGGACCGATGCCGGATCGACCTTCGACCAATGCCGACCAAAACTCGTCGCGGGTGCTGCCGACCGGAGAGACCACCCCGATCCCCGTGACCACGACGCGGTTCATTTCGACGCCTGCGCCTCGATCAGCCGTTGCACCGCGTTGGCGAGATCGCCGACCGTGGAGAACTCCAATTCCTCCTGGCCGTCCTTGCCGGGAATTTTCAGACTCGTCCCTTCGTCCGCCTTGAACGGGATGCTGATATTGAATTTCTCTTCGAGGTCGAAGACGATTTCGATCACGTCGAGGGATTCCGCACCGATCTCGTCGAGACGGGCATCGGGCGTCAATCGCTCGATCGGGATCTTGAGCGATTTCGCGATGATGGACCTCACGTCGTCAATGACTTCCACGCCGTCCCCCGTCCAGCACGACCATGCAATCGTCACCATCCGATCGAATGTCGCGCACTGCGATACCACCTATTATTCGATATCGGCGGCGAAATCTCAAGCTTCGCGCCCAGCTTGTGTCGCCGGTTGCGATCGTCGATCGACGATCGCATGCGCGCGTTCGCTCGCGGCGTCGAGGGCTTTCTGCAGCGCGTCGCGGGCTTGTTCCACCATCTGCGGGTCCGCTTTCGCGGCAACACGGATCGGCTCGCCGACCACGATCGCGCCGCGGCTGAACGGCAGATTGATCTGCGAACGATCCCAATTGTCGAGCACGATCCGCCGGCTGGTCGCGAACGACACCGGGTAGATCGGGCGGCCGGACTCGCGCGCCAGCATGACGATGCCGCGGCCGGCAACGCGCGACACCTTCGGCACGTCGGCCGTCAGCGCCATGGTCCAGCCTGCGCCGAGCGCCGCCAACATCTCCTTGAACGCCGGCACGCCGCCCTTGTCGTGGAACCGGAGCGAGTGGCTGCCCGATCCGCGAACGGTGCCGACGCCGAGCCGCTCGGCCGCGATCGCATTGAGTTCGCCGTCGCCATGACGCGAGATCAGAACCTTGGCACGATGCCCCCGCCGCAGGAACGGCGCCAGGAAATGCTCGCCGTGCCACATCGCGACGATCAGCGGCAGGTCCGGCTCGACCCGCTCGTACAGATCGGCAGGCTCGATGGTGAAGCGGCTGGTGTTCCACACCAGGCGCAGATACTCGGCGGCCAACACGCCGACAGTTTTCTGCACCCAGGGCCTATTCCGGAATTTTCGCCGCGCCATCGCCAAGGATCAATCGCCGAGGATCATTCGCCGGGCGTGGCATCTGCGTACCGCCGCCGACTTGGCCGCCGACTTGGCCACCGACTTGGCCACCGACTTGGCCGAAGAACCGGCGACAAGCTGAGCGCTGCCAGTCCTTGCCGCGGCAAGGCAACTTGCAAGGCACCTTGTATGTCGTGGACGTGACGCATGAACAGGGGACAGCCGCGCGACTTTCGTCATTCTTCTCGTGCAGTCATGCGAATTACGCCACTTTTGGTGCTTGCGGAATCCTTCGCCCGACAGTTTGATCTAGCAGCTTTCCGGCCGCGGTCCAACCGCATCGCGGCGGGTCGATTGGAATTTCCAGCGCGAGACTGTCGTGTGAGCATGATCATCGCCATCGACGGGCCGGCCGCCTCGGGCAAAGGCACGATCGCCAAACAGATCGCGGGGGTCTACGGGCTGCGTCATCTCGATACCGGCCTGCTCTACCGCGCCGTGGCGAAGGCGATGCTCGATGCCGGCACGCCGCTCGACGACCTAGCGGGCGCGGCGGCCGCGGCGGCGGCGCTCGATCCGACCCGGTTCGACGAGGCTGCCCTGAAGAGCCAGGCCGTCGGCGAGGCGGCCTCGGTCGTGTCGGCGATACCGGCGGTGCGCGACGCCTTGATCGCCTACCAGCGCGAATTCGCCACCCGGCCGCCCGGCGCGGTGCTCGACGGCCGCGATATCGGCACCGTGATCGCCCCCGGCGCGGATGTGAAGATTTTCGTGACGGCGACCCCCGAGGTGCGGGCGGCGCGGCGGGCGCTGGAATTCCGCGCCCGCGGCGACGACGTCGACGAAGCGGACGGTGCTGGCCGACATTCTGCGCCGGGACGAGCGCGACACCCATCGCGCCACGGCCCCGCTGAAGCCGGCGCCCGACGCCTACTTGCTTGACACCACGCATTTGGGTATAGACGCGGCATTCCGGGCCGCCGTCGATATCATCGAGGCCGCTCGAACGGGCCGGAAGCGCGGTTAAGGCGCTTTCGTCGTTGGAGGAACAGCCCGTTCGCGCTTCGTTGGTTCGCGCTTGGTCGTTCAAGGCCCCGGACAAAGCTTCGTCCCGATCGTATGGCACTGGCCCCACCCGCCGGCATGACCGGCGGTCGCCGCGCGTTCGGGATTGATTTCATTTCATGGGGCTCGGAGTTTTCATGGCTCAACTCGCTACCGCCACGCCGTCGCGCGAAGATTTCGCCAGCATGATCGAGGAATCGTTCAGCCACGGCAATCTGCAGGAAGGATCGGTCGTCAAGGGGACGGTCGTCGGCATCGAAAAGGACGTCGCCGTCATCGACGTCGGACTGAAGACCGAAGGCCGCGTGGCCCTGAAGGAATTCGCCGGGCCGGGCCGCACCAACGAGATCAAGCTCGGCGACACCGTCGAGGTCTATCTCGAGCGGGTCGAGAATGCGCTCGGCGAAGCGGTGCTCTCGCGCGACAAGGCGCGCCGCGAGGAAAGCTGGGGCAAGCTCGAAAAGGCGTTCCAGAACAACGAAAAGGTCCAGGGCGTCATCTTCAACCAGGTCAAGGGCGGCTTCACCGTCGATCTCGACGGCGCCGTGGCCTTCCTGCCGCGCAGCCAAGTCGACATTCGCCCCATCCGCGACGTGTCGCCGCTGATGAACAATGCGCAGCCGTTCCAGATTCTCAAGATGGATCGCCGCCGCGGCAACATCGTCGTCTCCCGCCGCACCGTCTTGGAAGAGACCCGCGCCGAGCAGCGCCAGGAACTGGTGCAGAACCTCGAAGAGGGCCAGGTCATCGACGGCGTGGTCAAGAACATCACCGACTACGGCGCCTTCGTCGACCTCGGCGGCATCGACGGCCTGCTGCACGTCACCGATATCGCCTGGCGGCGCGTCAATCACCCCTCCGAGGTGCTCAATATCGGCCAGCAGGTGAAGGTCAAGATCATCAAGATCAACCACGAGACCCACCGCATCTCGCTCGGCATGAAGCAGCTGCTCGAGGATCCGTGGCAGGGCATCGAGGCGAAATACCCGGTCGGCGCCCGCTTCAAGGGCCGCGTCACCAACATCACCGACTACGGCGCGTTCGTCGAACTGGAGCCGGGCATCGAGGGCCTGATCCACGTTTCGGAAATGTCGTGGACCAAGAAGAACGTGCACCCCGGCAAGATCGTCTCGACGTCGCAGGAGGTCGAGGTCCAGGTGCTCGAGGTCGATCCGGTCAAGCGCCGCATCTCGCTCGGCCTCAAGCAGACCATGCGCAATCCCTGGGAGGTGTTCGTCGAGAAGTATCCGGCCGGCTCGGTGGTCGAAGGCGAGGTCAAGAACAAGACCGAATTCGGCCTGTTCCTCGGCCTCGACGGCGACGTCGACGGCATGGTGCATCTCTCCGATCTCGACTGGAAGCGCCCCGGCGAACAGGTCATCGAGGAGTACAAGAAGGGCGACAAGGTCCAGGCCCAGGTGCTCGACGTCGACGTCGAGAAGGAGCGCATCTCGCTCGGCATCAAGCAGCTCACCGAGGGCGGCGGCGCCGCCGCGGCGGCGGCGGCCGGCGAACCTGCAGCCGGCGAGCTCAAGAAGGGCGTCGTCGTCACCTGCGAAGTGATCGACGTCAAGGAAGGCGGCATCGACGTCGCCATCGTCGGCACCGACTTCGCGACCTTCATCAAGCGCGCGGAGCTCGCGCGCGACCGTTCCGAACAGCGGCCGGACCGCTTCGCCGTCGGCCAGAAGGTCGACGCCCGCGTCATCCAGTTCGACCGCCGCGCCCGCAAGGTGCAGGTCTCGATCAAGGCGCTCGAAGTCGCCGAGGAGAAGGAGGCGATCGCGCAATACGGCTCCTCCGATTCCGGCGCGACGCTCGGCGACATTCTCGGCACCGCGCTGCGGCGTAAGGGCGAGGAGAACGACAAGGAAGACGAAGCAAGCGACGAGTGATTTTTTCACCTCTCCCCGCTGCGCGGAGAGGTCGTCGCGCAAGCGCGGCGGGTGAGGGGGCCTCTCCCGCTGAGCTTGCGGCGAGACCCCCTCACCCCGACCCTCCCCGCGCGCGGGGAGAGGGAGCAGCGGCGGGCAGAAGTAACGAAAAGGACTCCGACCCATGTCGCTTGACGCCGATGCGATCGTCGACCGCCGCCGGGTACGGCGCAAACTCACCTTCTGGCGCGCGCTCGCCGTCGTCGCGATCATCGTCGCCGTCGTCGCGGCGGGCACGCTGGTGAGCCGTCGGACCGGCTTCGGCGGCGCCGGCGCCTATATCGCCCGCGTGACCATCACCGGACTGATCCGCGACGATGCGGATCGGGTGCAGCAGCTCGAACGGCTGGCGCAATCGACGACCGCGCGCGCCGTCATCGTGCATGTCGACAGCCCCGGCGGCACCACCGCGGGCTCGGAAGAGCTCTACGATTCCCTGATGCGGCTCAAGGACAAGAAGCCGCTCGTCATCGTCGTCGACAGCCTGGCGGCCTCGGGCGGCTACATCACCGCGCTCGCCGGCGATCACATCATCGCCAAGCAGACGTCGCTCGTCGGCTCGATCGGCGTATTGTTCCAATATCCCAACGTCGCCGACCTGCTCGACAAGATCGGCGTCAAGGTCGAGACGATCAAATCGTCGCCGCTCAAGGCGGCGCCGAACGGCTTCGAGCCGACCTCGCCGGAAGCGCGCGCCGCGATCGAATCGATCATCAAGGATTCCTACGCCTGGTTCCGCGGCATCGTGCAGACGCGGCGGCACCTCGACGATGCGGCGCTCGAGCGCGTCGCCGACGGCCGGGTGTTCACCGGCCACCAGGGGATCGACCTCAAGCTCGTCGACGAACTCGGCGACGAGCGCACCGCCATCGCCTGGCTCGCCAAGGAAAAGAACGTCGACGCCAAGCTGCCGGTGCGCGATTATTCGCTGCACAGCCGGTTCGGCGATCTGCCGTTCCTGCACGCGGCGGCCGCCGTCGTGCTCGAAGCGGCGGGGTTTTCCAGGCTCGCGCACGCGGTCGGGGATTGGGGCGGCATGCAGGCGATCGAGCGGCTTAATCTTGACGGTCTGTTGGCCCTTTGGCACCCTGCGGCCGACGATTGAGCGCAGCCGCGTCCGCGGGCGGCCCGAGCGTTCCCTCCGGTATAGGGCGCGACCATGATCAAGTCCGAACTCGTGCAACGTATTTCCGCGCAGAATCCGCACCTCTACCAGCGCGACGTCGAGAACATCGTCAACGCCATCCTCGGCGAGATCACCGCGGCGATGGCGCGCGGCGACCGCGTCGAGCTGCGCGGCTTCGGCGCCTTCTCGGTGAAGCGGCGGCCGGCGCGCACCGGCCGCAACCCGCGCACCGGCGCGCACGTCTCGGTCGATCAGAAAAGCGTGCCGTTCTTCAAGACCGGCAAGGAAATGCGCGAGCGGCTCAACCGCGCCGCCGAGGTCGCGGCCTCGAGCTAGGTTTGCGCGTCCCTGTGTCGGCGGGGAATAGCGCCGCCATATCGTCGCAATGACGAACTGGAGACAAACACGTTGCTCCGCAAGCTCGTCACGGCACTGATCGTCATCCCGCTCGCGATCGTCATCATCGCCTTCGCGGTGGCGAACCGGCAGAGCGTGACGGTGTCGTTCGATCCGTTCAGCTCAGATCAGCCTGCTGCGTTCGTGACCCGGCCGTTATACCAGGTGGTTATTACCGTACTGATCATCGGCGTCGTGATTGGCGGCGCTTGCATCGTGGCTCGGCAGAGGCGGATGGCGGCGGACCGTGCGGCGGCTGGAACGAGAGGCTCACGAACTGCGCGACCAAGCTCGCCGGTTACGAGGCACAGGCCAACGAACCCTCCATCGTGCCGACCCAGCGTCAACCGCCACAGCGACTCAAACTGCGTCCGCCGGCCCAATAAAGTCTTTCCGGGGCATCTTGCGAGACAAGGCCTGCAAGGCGATGTAGAACGCCTCGACGATGACAAGCGAGGCTTGGCGAAGGCAATATCCGTGTCGCTTATAGTGAAAATTTGCGGTCTCTCTACGCCGGAGGCGCTCGATGTCGCGCTCGCGGAGCGAGCCGACATGGTCGGTTTTGTGTTTTTCCCGCCCTCGCCGCGGAACGTGTCGTTCGATCTCGCGCGCATGCTAGGGACGCGCGTGGCAGGCAAAGCCAAGAAGGTCGCACTGTCGGTCGATGCGGATGACGTGCTCCTTTCGAGGATCGTCGAGACGCTGTCGCCTGATTTTCTGCAACTCCACGGGAAAGAGACGCCCGAACGTGTGGCTGCCATCAAGGCCAGATTCAACCTGCCGATCATAAAGGCGCTCGCGATCGAAGCGAGGAGCGATTTCGAAAAGACCAAGGACTACGCATCCGCCGGAGACTGGATATTGTTTGACGCCAAGGCGCCTTCGGAGGCCACACGGCCGGGCGGTCTTGGTAAGCGATTCGATTGGGCGCTAATCAACGGTGCAATCCCAGGCATACCGGTGATGCTGTCCGGCGGCCTGGACGCGGAAAATGTAGAAGAGGCCTTGCGAATAACGCATGTTCCGGCGGTCGATGTATCTTCCGGTGTGGAGCGTTCTCCAGGCAATAAAGATGCAGAGAAAATTCGCAAATTTATTCGCGCTGCTCGCCTCGCGCATCATCGGTTACGGCCCCATGAAGCGGTGAGCAATCCATGACCATCCAGCAACCCAATTCCTTCCGCACCGGGCCGGACGAGCGCGGGCATTTCGGCATCTATGGCGGCCGCTTCGTCGCCGAGACGCTGATGCCGCTCATCCTCGATCTGGAAAAGGCCTATGCCGAGGCGAAGGCGGACCCCGCGTTCCGCCGCGAGATGGACGGCTACCTGACCCATTATGTCGGCCGCCCGTCGCCGCTCTATTTCGCCGAGCGGCTGACCGAACACTGTAGGAGCAATGCGGCCTCCGGCCTGGGCGCCAAGATCTATCTCAAGCGCGAGGAACTGAACCACACCGGCGCGCACAAGGTGAACAACGTGCTCGGCCAGATTCTGCTGGCGCGGCGGATGGGCAAAAAGCGCGTCATCGCCGAGACCGGCGCCGGCATGCACGGCGTCGCCACGGCGACCCTGTGCGCCCGCTTCGGGCTGGAATGCATCGTCTATATGGGCGCAGTCGACGTCGAGCGGCAGGCGCAGAACGTGTTCCGCATGAACATGCTCGGCGCCAAGGTCGTGCCGGTCACCTCCGGATCGAAGACGCTCAAGGACGCCATGAACGAAGCCTTGCGCGACTGGGTGACCAACGTCGGCTCGACGTTCTACTGCATCGGCACCGTCGCCGGCCCGCATCCTTATCCGATGCTGGTGCGCGATTTTCAGTCGATCATCGGCCGCGAGACCCGCGAGCAGATGCAAAAGGCCGAAGGCCGTCTTCCCGATTCGCTCATCGCCTGCATCGGCGGCGGCTCGAACGCGATGGGGCTGTTTCACCCGTTCCTCGACGATCGCGGCATCGAGATTTACGGCGTCGAGGCAGCGGGCCACGGCCTCCCGACCGGCATGCACGCCGCTTCGATCGAAGGCGGCCGGCCGGGCGTCCTCCACGGCAACCGCACTTATCTGCTCATGGATGACGACGGTCAGATCACCGAGGCGCATTCGATCTCCGCCGGCCTCGATTATCCCGGCGTCGGCCCGGAGCACGCGTGGCTGCACGATGTCGGCCGCGTCACTTTCCTGTCGGCGACCGACGACGAGGCGCTTGCCGCGTTCCAGCTTCTGTCCAAGCTCGAAGGCATCATCCCCGCGCTCGAGCCGGCGCACGCTATCGCCAGGGTGCTCGAGCTGGCGCCGCAAAAGCCGAAGGATCATCTGATGGTCGTCAACCTGTCCGGCCGCGGCGACAAGGATTTGCATTCGGTCGCGCAGTATCTGGAAGGCAAGGCGCGATGACCACCCGCATCGATCGCCGCTTCGCGGCGCTGCGCGAGGAAGGCCGCGCCGCGCTGGTGACGTTCGTCATGGCGGGCGACCCCGATTACGACGCCTCGCTCGCGATCCTCGAGGCGCTGCCGCAGGCCGGCGCCGACGTGATCGAGCTCGGCATGCCGTTCACCGATCCGATGGCGGACGGCCCGGCGATCCAGGCCGCCGGCCTGCGCGCGCTCGCCGCCGGGCAGAACATGAAGCGCACGCTCTCGCTGGTGCGCGAATTTCGCCGCGGCGACGACGCAACGCCGATCGTGCTGATGGGCTATTTCAACCCGATCTACGTCTACGGCGCCGCGCGCTTTCTCGACGACGCCAAGGCGGCCGGCGTCGACGGCTTGATCGTGGTCGATCTGCCGCCGGAGGAGGACGAGGAATTGTGCCTGCCGGCGCTTGCGGCCGGGCTCAATTTCATCCGCCTCGCCACGCCGACGACCGACGACAAGCGCCTGCCGACGGTGCTGACCAACACGTCCGGCTTCGTCTATTACGTCTCGATCACCGGCATCACCGGCGCCGCCGCGCCGGACGCGGCCAAGGTCGCCGGCAGCGTCGCGCGCATCAAGCGCCACACCAAGCTTCCGGTCTGCGTCGGCTTCGGCGTGCGCACCGCCGAGCAGGCGCGCGCGATCGCCGCCAACGCCGACGGCGTCGTGGTCGGCTCGGCCTTGGTCGAGGCGGTGCGCACTTCTCTCGGCGGAGATGGCAAGCCGACGCCGGCAACGGTCGCGTCAGTCGCCGGTCTCGTGCGCGCGCTGGCCGACGGCGTGCGCGGCGCAGCAGCGCGCTTCGGTCGCGATCGTGGGCTGACGAAAGCTCCGATACGGGAGCGGGCGTGGGCAATTGCCCCGCGACGCTACAAAAAACATTCACACGCCGTCGCGCGAGTCGGTGCTTGAGAATGGCAAGCACCCTTTGATAGAGTTGCCGCCACGGGTGGCGGCGCTGCCGTGCGCGCACGCCCGGCATAATGTCTCAAAAAAACGTCCTGAAAACATCTGGAGGAAAGTATGGTCGACCGGATCCTGACGACCCACGTTGGCAGTCTGCCGCGCCCGGCGAAGCTGCTCGAACTGAGCCAGAAGAAGACCCTGGGCGAGAAGTTCGACCAGGCCGCCTACGACCACGAGCTCAAGAATTCGGTGGCCGAGATCGTCGCCAAGCAGAAAGAGGCCGGTGTCGATCTCGTCAATGACGGCGAGCTCGGTCACACCGTCGGCTGGGCCTATGATTACGGCGCCTGGTGGTCGTACATCATCCCGCGCCTCGCCGGCGTCGAGGTGGTCGAGCAGGGGCTCTGGTTCACCAAGCTCTCGGCGCACACCAAGACGCCGATGGCGCCGAAGGATTTCGTCGTCGGCGACTGGGGCGAGCGCCGCGACATGGCCAAGTTCGTGGAGGCCTATCTCGACCCGCAGTCCGGCTGCGGCCTGCCCGAGCAGTTCATGACCAACCACTCACCGGTGGCCAGAGGCCCGATCAAATACAAGGGCCAGGATGTGATCGCGCGCGACATCGCCAACTTCAAGGCCGGGCTCAAGGCGGCCGGGCTGTCGACCGAAGGGGCGTGGATGAATGCGATCGCGCCGGCGAGCTGCGCGCGCATGCCGAACGAATATTACAAGACCGAAGAGGAGCTGCTCTACGCCTGCGCCGACGCCATGCATGACGAATACAAGGCGATCATCGACGCCGGCCTCACCGTGCAGCTCGACGATCCGGCGATCGGCGAGAACTGGGATCAGCAGAAGAACGAACCGAGCGTCGATGGCTACCGGCGCTACACCCGGATGCAGATCGACGCGCTCAACCACGCGATCAAGGGCTTGCCGCCGGACAAGATCCGCTTCCATCTGTGCTGGGGCTCCTGGCACGGCCCGCACACCACCGACATCCCGATGAAGCATCTCGTCGACCTGATGCTGGCGGTCAATTGCGACTATTATTCCTTCGAGGCCGCCAACGCCCGTCACGAGCACGAGTGGAAGATCTGGAAGACCGTCAAGCTGCCGCCCGGCAAGAAGATCCTGCCCGGCATCGTGAGCCACTCGACCAACCTGATCGAGGACCCCGAACTCGTCGCCGACCGGATCATCCGCTTTGCCGAAGTGGTCGGCCGCGAGAACGTCATCGCCTCGACCGACTGCGGCCTCGGCGGCCGCGTCCACCCGCAGATCGCCTGGGCCAAGCTCAAGGCGCTGTCCGAAGGTGCCGCGCTCGCGACCAAGCAGCTCTGGCAGGGCCGCGCGGCGGCGGCGTAGCATTTGCTCCTTTTGTGGGTGCGCGCGGACAAATGAGGACGCAATTGCGTGCGAGCGTTTTGCGAAATTGAAGTCCGGGGCGGCCACGTTGGCCGCCCCTCTGCTATCGGCAGCGCTTGAGTTTTAGCAGTCTCATGCGCGATCCTTCGACTTTGCCCGTACCTTCTCCACCGTAATGGGCAGATCCCGCACCCTCACTCCGGTCGCGTGATAGACCGCATTCGCGATCGCCGCGGCGACGCCGACGATGCCGATTTCGCCGACGCCTTTGATGCCGAGTTCGTTGATGAGGGCGTCGGGCTCGTCGACGAACATCACCTTGATGTCGTGAATGTCGGCGTTCACGGGGACGTGGTAGTCGGCGATGTTGGCGTTCATGATGCGGCCGAAGGCGTGGTCGACGAGAGTTTCTTCGTGCAGCGCCATGCCGATTCCCCAGACCACGCTGCCGGAGATCTGGCTCGCGGCGGTCTTCGGGTTGAGAACGCGGCCGGCGGCGACGGCGCTCACCACGCGGGTGACGCGAATGATGCCGAGCTCCTCGTCGACCTTCACTTCGGCGAAAACGGCGGAGTGGGTGTTGCTGGAATGCGAGCCGTCATTGTCGAAAGAGTGGGTGGTCTCGCGGACGATGCGCTCGTGGCGGCCGTGGCGCATGGCGTCGGCGATGGTGACGGCGCGGTTCTGGTCGGTCTTGTCGACGATCTTGCCGTCGGCAAGGACGACGTCGCCGGCCTTCGTGTCGGCGAGCGGCGAATGCGGGATCGCCTTGGCGAGCCGCCACAGCTCGCCGCGGATTTCGCCGGCGGTCTTGATGATGGCGTGCGACACCGAGGCCGCGGTCCACGAACCGCCCTCGACTGGCGCCTGCGGCAGGCTCGAATCGCCGAGCCGCACGGTGACGGCGTCGATCGGCAGGCCGAGCAGGTCGGCCGCAACCTGCGCGACGATCGTGTAGGTGCCGGTGCCGATGTCGGAGAAGGCGGAGACCACCTCGGCGTGGCCGTTCGCGGTCAATTCGATGCGAACGGCGGATTCCATCTGTAAGGCTTCCCAGACGCCGGTCGCCATGCCCCAGCCGACGAGGTCGGGGCCGTCGCGCATCGAGCGCGGCGCGGGGTTGCGCTTGTTCCAGCCGAAAGCGGTTGCGCCTTGTGCGTAACAATCGCGCAGCGCCTTGCTGGTGTAAGGGAGTTTTTCGTTCTGGTCGTGGTCGGAATAGCAGCGCAGCCGCAGTTCGACCGGGTCGATCTCGAGAGCGACGGCGAGTTCGTCCATCGCGCATTCCAGCGCATGGACGCCGCTCGCCGCGCCCGGCGCGCGCATGTCGGACGGCGTCGCCAGATCGAGCCGCGCCAGGCGATGCACATAGTCGGCGTGCGGGCTCTTGTAGAGGAGCGCCGACCATGAGGTGTCGTTGCGGGAGAAATCCTCGAAGGTCGACGTGACTGCCGTCGCCTCGTGAATGATCGCGTCGAGCGTGCCGTCGGCCTTGGCGCCGAGCGCGACGCGCTCGATCGTCGCCGGGCGATAGCCGAGGCCGTACATCTGCCGGCGGGTGAGGACGAGCCGCACCGACCGCTCGAGCGCGCGGGCGGCAAGGACCGCGAGCGCGACCTGATATTGCGGCCGCAAGCCCGCGCCGAAGCCGCCGCCCATATAGGGCGAGACGACGCGCACGTCGTCTGGCTTCATGTTGAAGGCGTTTGTCAGATAGCGCTGGACGTTCTGCACGCCCTGGGTCTTGTCATAGACCGTGAGCTTGCCGCCGCCTTCCCACGCCGCGGTCGAAGCGAACAGCTCCATCGGATTGTGATGTTCGCTCGGGATGAAATATTCGGCGTCGTGGCGTACCGCCGCGGCGGCGAGGGCTTTTTTGGCGCTGCCGCGCGGCTTGTCGGGCTTGTCGACGACGATGGCCCGATCACGCGCGGCGAACAGGTTGGTTTCCGGTTCGTCCTCCTTGTAGCCGACGCGGACCAGCGAAGCGGCGAAGCGCGCGATCTCCCACTCTTCCGCCACGACCAGCGCGATTGGCTGGCCGCTGAACAGAATTTTATCGTCGTGCAGCGGCCGCAGCGGCGTGCCCTTGTCGGGCGCGACGTCGTCCTTCCAGGCGGCTGCCTTGTCCGCCATTCGCGGCCGGTTGTCGTGAGTGAGTACGGCAAGCACGCCGGCAACGCGCTCCGCGTCGCTGGTGTCGATGCGCGCGATCCTGCCCTTGGCGATCGTCGAGGTGATGACGGCGGCGTAGGCGAGATCGGGTGCCTTGTGCTCAGCCGCGTATTTCGCCGCGCCGGTCACCTTGGCGCGGCCGTCGATGCGAGATGTTGGTGTGCCGATGTAGCTTTTGCCCATGTAGCCCATGGCCGTTTGCTCCTCGCTCACCGGATCTTTTTGTCGGACTGCGACTGCGGCGTGCCGCGCGCGGCCTGGGTCAGTGCCCGCACGATGGTCGCGCGGGCGAGATCGATCTTGAAGTCGTTGTGGCCACAGCCCTTGGCGCCGTGAAGGAGCGCATCGGCGGCCCGCGTGAAGATCTTGCGGTCGGCGGGCGCGCCGGCGAGCGAGGCTTCGACGCTCGCGTCGCGCCACGGCTTGTGGGCGACGCCGCCGAGCGCAAGGCGCGCTTCCTTGATGGTGTCGCCGGCCACGTCGAGCGCGGCGGCGACCGAGACGAGCGCGAACGCGTAGGACAGCCGGTCGCGGATCTTCAGATAGGAATAGTTCCTGGCAAAGCCCTGGGCCTGGTCTTGGGCCGGCAGCTCGACGGCGGTGATGATCTCGTCGGCGCTGAGATTGCTGTCGCGCTGCGGCGTGTCGCCCGGGAGGCGATGGAAATCGGCGAAGGCGATGACGCGGATGCCGGCGCGGCCGGCGACGTGGACCTTGGCCGCGAGCGCGGCGAGCGCGACGCACATGTCGGACGGATGGGTGGCGATGCAGTTTTCGCTCGCGCCGAGGATCGCGTGCATGCGGTTGAGCCCGGTGATGGCCGGACACCCGGTGCCGGGTTCGCGTTTGTTGCACGGCGTTGCGGTGTCATAGAAATAATGACAGCGGGTGCGCTGCAGGAGATTGCCGCCGGTCGAGGCCATGTTGCGGAGCTGCGCCGAGGCGCCGGCGAGGATGGCGCTTGCGAGCAGAGGATAGCGCTCGGCGATCAGCGGGTGGTAGGCGAGGTCCGCGTTCGGTACCATCGCGCCGATCTTGACGCCGCCGTCAGCCGTCGTCTCGACCGTCTTGAGCGGCAGCCGGGAAATGTCGATCAGCCGCGACGGCTTTTCGACATGCTCCTTCATCAGGTCGATCAGATTGGTGCCGCCGGCGATGAATTTCGCCGCCGGATCGGCGGCGATCAGCCGCACCGCGTCGGCGACGTCCGTCGCCCGCGCATAGGAAAAGTCGATCATGACCGCTCCATGGCCTGCTTGATCGCGGCGACGATGTTGGGATAGGCGCCGCAGCGGCAGATGTTGCCGCTCATGAGCTCGCGGATGTCGTCGTCGGTCTTGGCGCGGCCTTCGGCGATCAGTGCTGCGGCGGAGCAGATTTGTCCGGGGGTGCAGTAGCCGCACTGGAAGGCGTCATGGTCGATGAAGGCCTGCTGCAGCGGGTGAAGCGCGCCATCGGTGGCGAGGCACTCGATGGTGGTGACGTTGGCGCCGTCCTGCATGACGGCGAGCGCCAGGCAAGAATTGATGCGCCGGCCCTCGACCAGCACCGTGCAGGCGCCGCACTGGCCGTGGTCGCAGCCCTTCTTGGTGCCGGTGAGGTCGAGATGGTCGCGCAGGGCGTCGAGGAGCGTGGTCCACGGCGCGAGCTTGAGATGGCGCGGGACGCCGTTGACGACCATGGATACCGGGAGCTTGTCGGGCGTCGGGATGATCGTCGCGGCCGACCGGGCTGCACGTGGTCGTGCCATGGGAACCTCCGGATGGTTGACTGCGTGCCGCACCGGGTCGCCGCGCCCTGGCGCGCGATCCGCTGCCCGCGGTCTGTCAATTTTGCTGCGTCGTGGAGGTTCCGCCCGGTTGATCGTTGCCGCTGAATTGATCGGCATCAATGGCCTGGAACTCGGGCCGTTGAATATTGCCGACCGGCGCCACACATTTGTCACACACTGGAGGGGAGCCGCATGGCCCGCGATGTTGCGCGTGATTGGATGTGGTCGGAGGCGCTGGACATGCTGTCCCGCGCCGAACGGATGCATCGCGAGCTGTTTCGGCCCGCCGCTACGCAGGCGCAGGCCGCGGCCTGGGAGCCGCCGGCCGATATTTTGGAGACCGAAAGCGAAGTGCTGGTCCTCCTCGCGCTGCCCGGCGTCAATGCTGACGACGCGCAGGCGGTGATCGAGGACGGCGATCTCGTCATCGCCGGGACCCGCAGCTATCCGCCGGCCTTACGCACGGCGACCATTCATCGTCTCGAATTGCCGCAAGGGCGTTTTTATCGGCGGCTCAAGCTGCCGGCCGGTCGTTACGCGACGGTGCGCCGCGCCGCCGCCGATGGCCTGATGGTCATCACATTGCAGAAAGTGGGAGTGAGCCGTGGCTGAACTCGAAATGCTGTCATCAAGCGGACCTGGCGAGAAGGGCCAGCCGGTGCCGCCATTGCCGCCGGACGCGCTCATCATCGTGCCGGTGCGCAACACCGTGCTGTTTCCCGGCCTGGTGCTGCCGCTGACGCTC
This sequence comes from uncultured Pseudomonadota bacterium, assembly GCA_963745155.1. GTDB lineage: Bacteria > Pseudomonadota > Alphaproteobacteria > Rhizobiales > Xanthobacteraceae > BOG-931. The sequence goes on from CAVUWO010000024.1 coordinate 29,232, forward strand.
GGCCGGCCGAAGTCGATCGCCGCCGCGCAGCAGGCGGTGCGCGACCAGCGTCAGGTCGGCGTTCTGATGCAGCGCGCGGCCGACGTCGCCGATCCGGCGGCGATCGACATGCACCGCATGGGCACCGTCGCCAATATCGTGCGCTACATCACCGCGCCTGACGGCTCCCATCATCTCGTCTGCCAGGGCGAGCAGCGCTTCCAGGTGCTCGAATATCTGAGCGGCTGGCCGTTCCTGGTCGCGCGCGTCCTGCAAATTCCCGAGCTCGATACCCGCACGCCGGAGATCGAGGCGCGGTTCGTCAATCTGCGGGCGCAGACGCTCGAAGCGGTGCAATTGCTGCCGCAGGCCCCGGCCGAGCTGGTCGCCGCTATCTCGTCGATCGAGACGCCGGCCGCGCTCGCCGACCTCGCCATCGCCTATATGGACGTGAAGCCGGAAGAGAAGCAGGAGATTCTCGAGACCATCGACCTGTCGGCGCGCATGGACAAGGTGCTGCGGCTCTTCGCCCAGCGCATCGAGGTGCTGCGCCTGTCGCAGGAGATCGGCCGCCAGACCAAGGCGGCACTCGACGAGCGCCAGCGCGAAGTCCTGCTGCGCGAGCAGATGGCGGCGATCCAGCGCCAGCTCGGCGAGGGCGAGGAGGGCAAGGCCGCCGAAATGGCCGAGCTCGACAAGGCCATCACCGACGCCAAGATGCCGAAGGAGATCGAGGACGCCGCGCGCAAGGAATTGCGCCGACTGCAGCGCATGCCGGAAGCGGCGGGCGAATACGGCATGGTGCGCACCTATCTCGACTGGCTGATCGAACTCCCCTGGGCGCTGCCCGAGGAGAAGCCGATCGACATCAGAGAGGCGCGGCGCGTCCTCGACGAGGACCATTACGACCTCGACAAGATCAAGCGGCGGATCATCGAATATCTCGCCGTGCGCAAGCTCGCGCCCCAAGGCAAGGCGCCGATCCTGTGCTTCGTCGGTCCGCCCGGCGTCGGCAAGACCTCGCTCGGCCAGTCGATCGCCCGCGCCATGGGCCGCAAATTCGTGCGCGTCTCGCTCGGCGGCGTGCACGACGAGGCGGAGATCCGCGGTCACCGCCGCACCTATATCGGCGCGCTGCCCGGCAACATCATCCAGGCGATCCGCAAGACCGGCGCGCGCGACTGCGTGATGATGCTCGACGAGATCGACAAGCTCGGCGCCGGCATCCACGGCGATCCCGGCGCGGCGTTGCTCGAGGTGCTCGATCCGGAGCAGAACAACACGTTCCGCGACAATTATCTCGGCGTGCCGTTCGACTCTGAGCCGGGTGGTGTTCATCACCACCGCGAACATGCTCGACACCGTTCCCGGGTCCGCTGCGCGACCGCATGGAGATCATCAGCCTTGCCGGCTATACCGCCGACGAGAAGCTCGAGATCGCCCACCGCTATCTGGTGCGCCGTCAGATGGAGGCGAACGGCCTCAAGCCGGGCGACGTCGAGATCGGCGACGACGTGCTGCGCGACATCATCCAGCTCTACACCCGCGAAGCCGGGGTGCGGAGCCTGGAGCGGCAGATCGGGCAGACGCTGCGTCACGCCGCGGTGCGCATCGCGGAAGGGCAGTCGGGTCCGATCGCGATCACCCGCGACGATCTCCTCGCGATCCTCGGCGCGCCGAAGTTCGAGAACGAGATGGCGATGCGCACCAGCGTGCCCGGCGTCGCGACCGGGCTCGCCTGGACGCCGGTCGGTGGCGACATCCTCTTCATCGAGGCGACGCGCATTCCTGGCGGCGGGCGGCTGATCCTGACCGGCCAGCTCGGCGACGTGATGAAGGAAAGCGCGCAGGCCGCGCTCTCCATCGTCAAGAACCGCGCCGCGGCTTTCGGCATCGACGAGGCGCGCTTCGAGAAGAGCGACATCCACGTCCATGTGCCGGCCGGCGCCATTCCCAAGGACGGCCCAAGCGCAGGGGTCGCGATGTTCATGGCGCTCGTCTCGCTGATGACCGACCGGACCATCCGCAGCGACACCGCGATGACCGGCGAGATCAGCCTGCGCGGCCTGGTGCTGCCGGTCGGCGGCATCAAGGAGAAGGTGCTCGCCGCCCACGCCGCCGGCATCAAGCGCGTCATGCTGCCGGCGCGCAACCGCCGCGACTATGACGACATCCCGGAGATCGCGCGCAAGGAGCTGGAGTTCGTCTGGCTCGAACGCGTCGAGGAGGCGATCGCCGCGGCGCTCGAGCCGAAGAAGCCGGCGGACGCGCCGGCTTCGGTGCCCGAACTCGCCGGCGCGGACGCCTAACCTAATCCTGGTTTCGTCACCCTGAGGCTCGGCGCGAAAGCGCCGAGCCTCGAAGGGCCGCCTCGAAAACTTAGAACCCTCGTCACCCGTCCCGGCGGCGCGATCCAGCGACGCACGGCCGCAAACGTATGGCGGGCGATCGGCATTCGCGATAATTTGCCGAGCGTGAAGCCGATGGCCTTTGGTAGCGACTCTTCATTCGTCATTGCGAGCGAAGCGAAGCAATCCAGGGGAAGCGGCACGGCCCCCTGGATTGCTTCGTCGCTGCGCTCCTCGCAATGACGATCAGACCAAGAACGAACGGGAAATGCGGGAAGGAAGCGTTGCGATGAACATCGACGTGAGCAGAAAGGCCGTCGCCGAGGCGACCGAGAAACTCAAGAATTGGGGGCGGTGGGGCAAGGACGACCAGATCGGCACGCTCAACCACATCACGCCGGAGCACATCGTGCGCGCCGCCGGCCTCATCCGCACCGGCAGGACGTTCGCGCTCGGCATCCCGCTCGACGGCAGCGGTCCGCAGACCGGCCTGTTCGGCGGCCGCTTCAATCCCATCCACCAGATGCTGGCGACCGGCACCGACGCCATCGCCGAGCGGCAGGACTGGAACAAGATTCGCTACGCCGACGACACGCTGATGCTGTGCGTGCAGGGCGCCACCCACTGGGACGCGCTCGGCCACATCTTCTACGAGGACAAGGCCTATAACGGCTATGACGCCAAGCTGATCGATGCCAAGGGCCTCAACGTGCTCGGCATCGAGCACGCCAGGAACAAGATGGTCGGCCGCGGCGTCCTCCTCGACATCGCGCGCTTCCGCGGCGTGCCGTGGCTGAAGGACGGCGAGGGCATAAGCAACGATGAACTCGATGCCTGCGCCAAGAAACAGAACGTCGCCATCGGCCGCGCCGACTTCGTCATCATCCGCACCGGGCAGATGGAGCGCTGCCTCGCCGAGAAGCAGTGGGGCGGTTTCGCCGGCGGCGACGCGCCGGGCGTAAAATTCGAGAACTGCTACTGGTGCCAGGACAAGGAGATCGCCGCGATCTGCTCGGACACCTGGGGCGTCGAGGTGCGGCCGAATGAAACGACCGACGTCAATCAGCCGTGGCACTGGGTGGTCATTCCGGCCATGGGCCTGACCATGGGCGAGATGTTCTATCTCAAGGAGCTGGCCGAGGACTGCGCCAAGGACGGCGTCTACGAGTTCTTCTTCTGCGGCGCCCCGCTCATCATCACCGGCGGCACCGGCTCGCCGCTCAATCCGCAGGCGATCAAGTAGCCGTCGTCATGCCCAGGCTTGACCCGGGCATCCATGCAGCGTTGCGGCTTGCGATGCCTCACAATGGATTGCCGGGTCAAGCCCGGCAATGACGATCACAAAGCGCAGACGTTTCTAAAACAGCTTCTTCAGCACTTGCGGATTGAGGCAGCTCACCGGCGGTTTACCCTCGATCAGCGCGATGGTGTTATCGACCACCACACGAGCCATGCTTTCGCGCAGCGACGACACTGCGCTGCCGAGATGCGGGGTCAGCACCACGTTCGGCATGGCCAGAAGCTCGGGCGCGACCTGCGGCTCGCGCTCGTAGACGTCGAGACCGGCGCCGGCGATTTTCTTGGCTTCGAGCGCGCGAACGAGGGCGGCTTCGTCGATCACGGGCCCGCGCGAGGTGTTGATCACGAACGCGCTCGGCTGCATCAGCGCGAATTCGCGGTCGCTCATCAGATGCCGCGTCTCCGGCGAAAGCTGCGGATGCAGGGAGACGAAATCCGCCTCGCGCAGGAGATCGTCGAAGCCGCGACGGGAAGCGCCGAGCTTCGCCTCGTCTTCGGCGGCGAGCGGCCGTGGATCGGTGTAGATGATGGTCATGTCGAAGCCGCGGCCGCGCCGCGCCATCGCCTGGCCGATGCGGCCGAAGCCGACGAGGCCGAGGGTCTGGCCGCTCACGGCGGCGCCGGCGAGATGATTGGACTGCGAGCCGGGATAGACGCCGGCGCGGAACAGCTTGTCGCCCAACGCGATGTTGCGCGCGACGGCAAGAAGGAGGCCGAAGCCGATGTCGGCGGTGGCGTCGGTGACGATCGCGGGAATGTTGGTCACGGCAATGCCGCGCCGCGTCGCTTCGGCGACATCGATGCGGTCCGCCGTGATGTTCATCGACGACACCGCCTTGAGGTTCGGATTGGCGGCAAGCACGTCGGCATCGACGGTGTCGTGCAACAGCGAGATCAGAATGTCGCAGTTCTTCACCGCTTCGATCAGCTTCGCCTTGTCGAGCACGCGGCTCGAATCCGGATTGACCGTCACCTCGGCCACCGCGCGCAGGCGCGCGAGCGCGCTCTCGGCGATCGGCTGGGTGACGAAGACGCGCGGGCGTTTCATGGTTGGGTTCACCGTTTCGTCATTGCGAGCGGAGCGAAGCAATCCAAAGTCAGCGGCAGTCACTCTGGATTGCTTCGTCGCTACGCTCCTCGCAATGACGATCACACCTTTATCGCCGCATTCACCTTCGGCAGCACTTGCTCCGCCAGCAGCACCATCGAGCGTTTGGCGAGCGCGGGGTCGCGCCAGTCCTTGCCGGCGTAGAGGAGCGTGCCGAAGTCGCCGACGTGGTCGCGGAATTTCAAAATCTCGTCGGCGACCTTCTGCGGCGAGCCGTAGATGATCAAATCGTTGCAGATGCCGTCGAGCGTGACTTCATTGTCGGGCTGGTCGCGGCGGGTCTTGAACAGCTCCAGCCGGCCGACTTTCTTCAGCTTGGTGAAGAGCTGGCTGTAGTAATAGCGGTAGGGGCTTTTCGGATCGGTGGCGTAGGCTTTCGCGGTGTTGTCGTCGTCGGCGACGAAGATCGATTTGGCGACGCGCCAGTTGGCGGGATCGGCCGGCCGGCCGGCGCGCGCGCAGCCCTCGGCGTATTTCGGCCAGTGGCTCTTGACCCATTCCGGCATCAGAAAGTTGGCCGAGATCGGATCCCAGCCGCGCGCCGCGGCCTCCGTCACGCCCTTCGAGAACGGCATCACCGCGGTCACCACGATCGGCGGATGCGGCTTTTGCAGCGGCTTCGGCAAAAAGCCCTGGCCGATCTCCGGCATCGCCTGCCGCTCGATCTTGATGTTCCAGTATTTGCCTTCGATGTCGTAGGGCGGCTCGCTCGACCAGATTTTCAGGACCGCGTTGATCGCCTCCAGGAACATGGCGCCGCGGTCGGCATCGAGATTGCCGAACGCCTCGGCGTCGGAGAGCAGGCCGCCGGGGCTGATGCCGAAGATGAAGCGGCCGTCGAGCATGTGGTCGAGCATCGCGATCTGCGCCGCGGTCGCGGCCGGATGGGCGTTCGGCATGTTGATGGTGCCGGTGCCGAGCTTGATGGTCCGGGTGGCGTCGATCAGGCTCGCGATGAACACCGCGGACGAGGTGATGTTCTCGGCGCGGTCGGTGGCGTGCTCGCCGACATAGCCTTCGACGAAGCCGAGCTGGTCGGCCAGCACGAACGCCTCGCGGTCCTCGCGCAGCGATAGCCGCCAGTCCTTGTCGAGCGGATGGATCGGCATGGTGAAAAAGCCGAGCTTCATGATGCGTCGTTGCCCTCGCGTTTCCTGCCGCGCCACTATTGCGAAAAACGCCGGTCGTGCAAGCCGATAGCGGCAAGCCTGCCGTGCCACTGTCGCGCCCGCCGTCGGAATGACGTAAAGGGAACGCCACGCATCTTTGTCGTTTCGATTGGGGCGATCATGGGCAAAATTACACGTCGCAGGCTGGCACGCGCCGGCGCGGCCGGGCTCGCGAGCGCCGTCGCGCTGCCGGCGCTCGCGCAAAGCCAAACGCGCCGCTGGCGCATGGTGACGTCGTGGCCGAAACGCCTGCCCGGCCCCGGCCTGTCGGCGGAGCGCATCGCGAGCCGCATCGCCGCGCTGTCGGGCGGCCGGCTCGACATCACCGTGTCGGCCGCGGGCGAGATCGTGCCGGCGTTCGAGGTGCTCGACGCGGTCGGCTCCGGCGTCGCCGAGATGGGCCACACCGCCGCGTTCTATTGGCAGGGCAAGGAGCCGGCCGCGGTCTTCTTCACGACCGTGCCGTTCGGGCTGACGCCGAACGAGCACGTGTCGTGGATCGACGCCGGCGGCGGCCAGGCGCTGTGGGACGACATCTACGCGCCGTTCGGCGTCAAGCCGTTCAGGGGCGGCAACACCGGCGTCAGCATGGGCGGCTGGTTCCGCCGCGAGCTGAAGAGCCGCGACGATTTGCGCGGCCTCAAAATCCGCGCGCTCGGCCTCGGCGGCGAAGTCTATCGCCGCCTCGGCGCCGTGGCGCAGACCACCTCGCCCGGCGAAATTCTGGTTGCGCTGCAATCGGGCGTGATCGACGGCGCCGAATTCGTCGGCCCCGGCTCCGACCTCGCGCTCGGCTTCTACCGCTTCGCGCCGTTTTATTACGGCCCCGGCTTCAACAAGCCGAACGGCACCGGCGAGTGCATCATCTCGCTCAAGGCCTGGGACGGGCTCGACGCCGAGCTCAAGGCGATCGTTGCGCACGCCTGCGCCGCGGAGGCCTCGTTCGCGCTCGCCGAGATGGAACGGCTCAACATCGAGGCGCTGGCGACGTTGACGACCCGCGACCACGTGCAGCTGCGCACGTTTCCCGCCGACCTCATCGCCGCCGCGCGCGCGACCGCGACGGAGGTCGTCGCCGATGTTGCAGGTAAGAGCGCCGCGGCGCGCAAGGTGCACGACGCGTACGTCGCCTTCCGCGATCGCATCGCGCCATGGTCGCGGGTGTCGCTGCAGGCGGTGCTGGAGGCGAGGGAGGGGTAGAAAAGATAGGTGGCCTTGCCTCGGCTTGCCCTTTGTCGCCGCGTATGGTTCGCTGAAAGGCCACGCGGAACCTCTCCGGCTTACGGATCGCTGCCGCGGCGGCTCGTGTTGACGATTGAAGGCTGGGCGGGGCCTCATGAAGTACACTCCGTATCTTGACGGCCTTCGCGCCGTCGCCGTACTTCTGATCGTCGGTTTCCACGCATTTCCTGCAAGCTTTCCGGGTGGCTATATTGGGGTCGATGTTTTCTTCGTGATCTCGGGGTTTCTGATCACCGGGATCATCGCGCGGGGCCTGGACGACCGGAGCTTCTCGATCGCCGCATTCTACGCGAGGCGCGTCCGGCAAATCTTTCCCGCGCTCATTGTCGTTCTTCTCTGCTGCTACGCCGCCGCATGGCTCATTCTTATTCCCGACGAGTTGCGCCAGTTCGGCGAGCACATGGCCGCCGCAACCTGCTACGTCGTCAATTTCGTGTTGTGGTCGAAGTCCGGCTACTTCGACACGATTGCAGAGCTCAAGCCGCTGCTGCATCTATGGTCGCTTGCCGTCGAGGAACAGTTCTATATCGTCTTTCCCTTGCTCATGGTGATCGCGCGCCGGGTGAAGATCCCGGCATTGTGGGTGATCGTTCCGATCGGTGCGGCATCCTGCCTCTCCTGCCTTGTCCTTACCGGCAAGTTTCCGAGCGCTTCGTTCTTTCTACCGCATACCCGAATTTGGGAGATCCTGTCCGGCGGTGCGCTGGCGCTTTGGCCGATTTCGAAGCTCTCGCCGCTGCGGCGCGAGATCATGGCTTGGCTGGGGTTGGGCCTCATCGCCGCCGCCGGCATATTGTTGCACAAGGCGATTGCATACCCAGGCGGGTGGGCCTTGCTGCCGGTCGGCGGAAGCCTGCTGCTGATCGCGGCCGGCGGAAGCACCTGGTTCAATCGCGTTGTACTGAGTTCGCAGCCTTTGGTGGCGATCGGGCTTGTCAGCTTCCCGCTCTACCTCTGGCATTGGCCGCTGCTGTCGTTTGCGCGCATCGTCTATTCGGGCGAGCCCGAGGCGGTCGTCAAGCTCGGACTGGTCGCGCTCGGTCTGCTGTTGGCGACGCTGACCTACCTGTTGGTGGAGCGGCCGAACCGCCTGCGCGCGCCGACATTCGCGCGCAGCGGCGCGCTCGCGGTGCTGTTGCTGTCCACCGGACTGATTGGGTACCGCGCGATGGCGCTCGACGGTCTGCCGTCGCGCCTCGACCAAAATCAGGTGAGCTACCGTGACGCGATGGCGTCTCTGCTCAGTGAGCACGTCGCGGCCGATCTGGTCGTCACCGATTGCAGTGTTTCTGATCGCTCGATAGGATTCTGGTGCCAAAGCGACAAACGCGAGCCGCCGACCCTTGCGCTGATCGGCGACAGTCACGCCATCGTGCTGTATCAGGCCCTGATGATCGCCTCCGTGCCGGGTCAACGCTGGGAACTCATCGCCCGGCCCGGTTGCACGTTCGGCATCGATATCGCGCGACGGGACGGCGATGTCTGCAACCAGCTCAATGCGGCTGTTATCAATGACCTGGTGCGCGACTCGAGGATCAAAGGCGTCGTCTACGCATTTTGGCACCGCCATTGGGAGAAAGTCGATTACGCCAGCATCAAACCGGGACTGTCGAATGCTTCGACCCAAACCGTTCTGGTCGAAGGGCTATCCGACGCTTTCGATCGCCTCGAAGCGGCTGGAAAGACCGTCGTTCTGCTGGTCGACAACCCGATGATCGGGCTCGACGTCAGAGCTTGTGTGATTGAGCGGCCATTTTTCATCAAGGCTGCCGTTTGCTCGATCACCCGCTCCGATCACGAGAAGGCGATGGCGCCATTTCGTGATCTGGTCGGCGAGCTTCAGGCGCGGCATCCAAAGCTCGAGGTGTATGATCCGACAGACACTTACTGCTCCGATCGTTGCGACGTCGCGCACGACGGCAAATCGCTCTACAAGGATGACCATCATCTGAGCGATTACGGAGCGTCGCTGGTCGCGCCAGGTCTGGTCAAGTTCATCGGCGCGGCCACCGGTCTCGGCTCGCCGTGATCGAGGCGTCGTTTGCGCCGCGATTTCGTCGGTTTGTAGCCGTCCGCCGCGGCGTCACCTGGGAAACCAGCTCGGCGTGAAACGGCCTCTTATTAAAGTAAACGCAGTGCCGAATAGCACGATTGCCGCCGTCAACACGCTGATCAACAGGCCAATGTAGAACGTCATGGATTTAAATCTCAATATGACGTCATGATCTCCCGGTGGAATGTCAACGGCTTTTCCGAGAGCCTGTGCGCTGAAGACCGGCACGTTTCTGCCATCAAGCTTTGCCGTCCAGCCCGGATAATTGGCGTCCGCGAGAAACAGCCATTGCGGCTTCGCCGCCCATACCGTCAGCCGATATTCGGTGTCCGTCGCCTTCCGCACTTCGATGTGAGCTTGTTCATCGTCGGAGTCGCCGATAAACTCCGGCAATGGTCGGCGCAGAGAGCGCCGATCCGGATCCTCGATCACCAACGTTCGTGCTTTCAGGTTTTTGATTGCGCTTATTGCCGCGTCTAGGGTGTCTACGGTTTGCCAGCGCGAATAGAGCTGAAAGCGAGGCAGGGCCGCCCCATTCTCCTCTATCGCCTGCATCTTGTTACCTCGTGTCTGTATTTCGTATCGTTGGTCCAAATAAAGCGTACGAAAGCCGGGCGTCCTCAGCTCGCTCCCGTTGGTGACAAATCGAACGCCGAGCAGGTCGATCAGGCGCAATCCGGTTGCGCCCGCGATGGTGCCGAAAATCTCGTCATGGAGGATGTCTTCGATAGCGGTGCGGCGCCGCAGCTCAAGGGCAAGGTTGCCGGCCATCGACGGCAATTCCCAGCGCATGTTTGTCAGTGGCGCAATGGCCGCAACCGCCTTTCTTATCCCGAATATGTACTCCGGCTCTTCGGGAGGCAAAAAGGCGGTAAGGCCGGCAAAACCGACATCCATCACTTTGTAGTCGCGCCAGTCGGGGATCGTCTCGATCGAAACGGCCCCCGGAGGCTTCGTAAAGACGTTGCTGGGGAAGAAATCAAATGGATGAAGCCGCAGCGCCAAGATCTCGATCGTCAGGACAAGAGTGAGAGCCGGAGCGATCAGATGCCGTTTCCGCATCTTGACGAGAAAATACAACGTCATGCCCGCAGCAATCATCACTGCAAGGTGTGCCGCCAATACTCCGTTGAGCCGAAGACTTGCAATCCCCCAAATCCAAAACAACGCAAGAACCACATATCCAACGTTTGATGCGTATGACCTCACAGGTGGTCGAGCATTTGGGATGCCGCCGCGTGGTTGTAATTGCCATTTGGACAGCCAGTCGATTGCGAACGCTGCCGACACGGCTATGCCAATACACGCAATTCCGACGTAGATGGCTGTTTGCCTGAAGTAGCCCAAGCCAAGCAGCAGGCCGTGGTCATAAAGGAACCGAAAGATCGGTGTTGCCCGTTCCCAGCCGAGGATAAGCAAAACGAACGCAGCCAGCATATGACCTTTGATCCGATCTGGCATCGGGAAGAAATACTGTAGAAGATGCGAGAATACAGACCAGCAAACTGCCAGTTGCTGCACTCGCCGCGAAATCTGTGACAAGAAGGCCACGAACGTACGTAGTCAGCGGCGTCAGGCCCGCAAAAACTATGCCAATTCCGGTACTGCGATGAGACAGACCGATCAATTCGAGGAGCGGAAACAGCTGGACAAAGGAAAGTCCGACCGCGATTACACCAACGACCAAGAGGAGCACCGCACGTTTACGCCAGCTCTTGACCCACTCATTACGTATTCCTGCGTGAAACGGCACAATCAGAACTGTCACAACGGCATAAATCATCGTTCCATGAAGACCCTGGGGGTACCCGGAGAAAATCACAAGCGATAAAGCGGCGCCAAATAGGGCCGCGGTGCGCAAGCTCGGTCGCTTGAGCCAAACTTCCATGGCCCAAAGCGCCCATGGGATCCAAGCGAGGTCTGAAAAACCGGCAGAACGTATTGCTCGTGGGCCCATATCCCTGAAAATATGACCGCGAGCGCAGCGAACGTAGATGCCCAGAAACTGGCGCCCAAGGTGCGGCACAACCCCATCACGCCAATACCGCCAAGGATCTTGAGCAGCCAGTAGAATAAATTCATCGAATAAATTGGGCCGACGATCGGTGTCACGGTGGCCGCCCAGACGATATTCAAGGGGTGCGCAAATGCACCCTGCCCCTCGGCAAAAAGTGGATGACCGCCCCATATCTGGGTAGACCAGAGAGGGGACGCTTGTCCCTTGATTACCCGTGCGAAAAATTCAAAAAACGGCAAATCGATGGTCGTAATGTCTCCGAAAACAAGCGTTCGATGCAAAACCAAGGCCGGAGAATAAAATGCGGTGGTCAGGAGGACCATCAGACCGCAGCCTGAAATCATAGCGGTTCGATCGTCGCGCCATGGATCAATAGTCCAAGGTCGCTCGGATCCAGGGACGGGGTTCATTGCTAATCCTGGGTCGCTTGCTGTGATTGAGGCGAAAGAATTGGCGCGGACGCCGACGTTGCGTCGATCTTGCAAAGAGCGGCGCGGCGGCGAAAACAAATCGCAATGACAGGCTATGTGAAGCCGCCTTTTGCGTGCCTTGCCGACTGCCTTTCATTGCTTGCGCGCAACGATGATCTGCGACTTGGGCATCGCCTCATCCAAAGCATTCTTGCATTGTTGGCCTTCCGGAAGGTCGAGAACCGCCTTCCATGCCATGGTCCAATGATCGAGCGCGGGATGGCGACCGTGATCGAAGTCGATATTGCACTTCCAGACCAACGCGTGCCAAATGGCCCAATAGAAGCCGTAGAACGCATGTTTCTGGACCTCAAGTCCGGCATCCGTGGCCAACCGTTCCAGTTCGTTGCGTCCAATAACGCGGACGTGGTTGGGCTCGCGGAAGCATTCGGGCGGGGCAACCCGCTTTGCCACCTGTTCCGACAGCGGGTCGGGTACACTGATAAGATAGAGCGCCCCGGGTTTTCCGATCCGTACCAGCTCGCGCATGAATTGATTGGGGTCGGGCACGTGTTCGAGTACTTCGGTGCAAACGACCTTGTCCGCCGTTGCGGCATCGATGGGAAGCGGGTTGCCGTTGCTGAGGATGGTCCGCCAGTTTGTTGCACCACGCGAGCGCAGCCGTTGTTCGGTTGCTTCGATCTTTTTCGGATCTATATCGACCAAGATCATGCGAGCGGCAAATGGGGAGCAAAATGCAGCGTTTTCTCCGGTTCCGCAGCCGACGTCGACCAGCGTGTCGGACGAAGCAATCGGAAATCCTTCGAAAAGCTCGTGGGTATTGGCACGGAACCAGCCGCCGCGCCAAGCGTCATCTAGCGCCACGTCGCCATAGCTGACAGGGCCGATGTCGGGCTGCGGATTGCACCAAAGCGCAAACCGCATGGCAGCTCTCGCCGCTTCCTTCCGCAGCGATTTTCCAGGCCGATAGGCGTGCGTCATTTTCGCCTTGCGCTCCCCGTCCTCGAACCGCCACTTCCTCGGTCTATCAAAAGCCGTTCCCGGCAATCACGCAATTCTACCATCGTTGGTGCGTTATGAGACCTCGCGGCCAGCTTGAAACAAATAACGCAGCGATCGAAGCCGTAATCAGAGATCAATCATGATGCTGAGACCATCGACGACGCTTCAATCGCACGATTTCATGTACCGGATCTCGCGACCTTCAAAGTCGCCCCGATGTTGCTTTCGCCGCGCGCTGCAGCGGCGAGCGGACGGCCCGCGAGGCTCGTCTGCTCCAACGCCGGGCGAGACAGCGCCGCGGAATCCCGAAGAAATCGTTCCAGCTTCTCATATACAAGCTGTTCCGAGCAGAAGTCCCGCATCCGTATGACAGCGGTTTCACTCATTCGCTGGTAGCTCGCCGGCTGCTCGTTCGCCAACGTATAGGCGTCGCGGTAGGCCTCGACAAGCGATTGCCAATCGGTTCGATAACGTCGCGCCCGCAAAGCGTTTCGGGGGTCGTGCGGCCAGCAGCACAATTCCCGGCTTGACCGGATGACAAACCCGACCTCTTTATCGACGTACTCGGTCATGCCCGTATGCCACGGGGCAATGACGGGCTTTCCGCACGACATCGCTTCCATCAAGGGCAGGCATTGCCCTTCGCCCAATGAACTATTGACCGCGAAGGTGGAGGCGGCGAGCAACTCACGATACCGGTCATCATCAAGAAACGCATCGATGGCGATCACCCGGCATTTGAACGCCGGCAGCCTCACCAGCGTGTCCTTCACCTCCGCGATGGCCGCCGCGGAATGGGCGCTGACGAATTTCAAGACCAAGGTTGCGTCGGAACGATCGGAAAGCGAACAGCAAAAAGCAGTCAGCATGTCGGGCCAGTTCTTGCGTCCGTCGCCGGGATTGAACACCGACATGAAAATGGTTCCGCCAAGCTTCAGGCGGACGGCGACGTCGCGGCGCAATCTGGAAACGACGTCTGGCTCGCGCGGCCAACCGACAAGCTTCCTCAGCCTTCGCTTGAGTTTCGCAACGCGCTTTTTCAGCTTCAGGCGCTCGGCGAGGGTGCCGCGGCGGGGCGAAGGTTTTCCGATTAGACGGGCATCCGCGAACGTCGAGGGTTGTTCGGAATCCACAATCGTTCCGACGAACATGATATCGGCGGCGTCGTGAAGTGCGCGCGCGGAAGGCTTGCCTCCAGCTGGACAATAGTCGTCCCAAACGGGGGCCGGTATCGCTTTCACGCAGAAGTCCAGTCCCATCGCCGCTTTGACGGCGTCGACGCTGTAGCGTGAATGCGTAATCGCCTGACCTACGCTCGAAAGCACTGTGCGCCAGTCGTTGCGCGCATCGTCATCCCAGATTTCATCGGGAATCGTGTCGAACTCCCAGGCGAACACGGGAACGGTAGGACACCGCGTCATCGGCGGCATTCGGTGCGGCGGACAGAACGCCAGAAAAAGGCAGTCCTGGCCCCTCGCTCGCATGCTGTCGTAAATGGCGTCGACTTCGCTTTCGGGTTCGGTGACGACAATGACCGTGGTTCGCTTTTCCAGCATCACCCGAAATTCCTCGGCGAAGTAATAGCTGTATTCAGATTGCCCGAGCTTCGTCCGCGCGTTGTCCGATTCGTCTCGGAATAGAGCAAATCGGCAATCATCCCGTCGTGCCTGAACGCATTCGCACAGGAGGCTTTGGACAGCGCGCGATATCGCCCCGATAATCTCCCGCGCCGAGGGTATACGGGTACGCTATATCAGGCTATTTCGCACTTCAAGTTGAAAGAGGCGTTGAAATCCAGCGGAACGCGGCGCTGCCTGCAGCGCGAGCCGCGGATGATGCAAACGGGACGCCCGAGCTTTCGCCTCCGGGCTCGCCTGTTGCTTTGTACCGCGGCCTGCCAGGGAATGATCTATGCGAGTACCAGTCGCGTAAAAAACGACTTTTAGTTGTTGAAGCCCGGTCGAGAACGGGTGGGTGGTCGGTCCACTCACATCTTGAACTTCACCACCTTCTGCGTCTGCTCGCCGAGCCCGTCGATGCCGAGCTTCACTACATCGCCCGGCTTCAAGAACTTCGGCTCCGGCTTCATGCCGAGCGCGACGCCGGGCGGGGTGCCGGTGATGATGACGTCGCCCGGCTCCATGATGAAGAACTGCGAGCAGTACCAGACGAGATGGGCGACGTTGAAGATCATGGTGCGGGTCGAACCCTGCTGGCGGGTCTCGCCGTTGACGGTGAGCCACATGTCGAGCCGTTGCGGGTCGCGGATTTCGTCCTTGGTGACGAGCCAGGGGCCGAGCGGGCCGAAGGTCTCGCAGCCCTTGCCCTTGTTCCACTGGCCGCCGGAGCGCTCGATCTGGAACGAGCGCTCGGAGACGTCGTTGGCGAGGCAGTAGCCGGCGACGGCGTCCATCGCCTTGTTCTTGGCGAGATAGCGCGCGCGCGAGCCGATGACGATGCCGAGCTCGATTTCATAGTCGAGCTTGGTCGAGCCCTTCGGCGTGATGGTGTCGTCGTTGGGGCCGCAGATGCAGCTCGGCGCCTTGGAGAAGATGATCGGCTCTTTCGGGATCGGCATGCCGGCTTCGGCGGCGTGGTCGGAATAATTGAGCCCGATGGCGATGAAATTGCCGACCTTGCCGACGCAAGCGCCGATGCGCGGGGTGCCGCGCACCAGTGGCAGCTTTTCGGCTTTCAGCTTGCGCAGCTTGGCGAGCCCCGTCTGCGACAGCACGTCGCCGGCGATGTCCGGCACGATCTTCGAGAGGTCGCGGACGCGGCCCTCGGCATCGAGCATGCCGGGCTTCTCGCGGCCGGGGGCGCCGTAACGAACGAGTTTCATGATTGTCTCCTCAACTTAAAATGCGCCGGGAAATACGCCGCCATCCATGAGCAGATTTTGGCCGGTGATGTAGCCCGCGTGGGCTGAGCACAGGAACGCGCACGCGGCGCCGAGTTCGTCGGGGTTGCCGACGCGCCGCGCGGGGACGGTGGCGACGCGCTCGGCGAGCGCTGCGTCGAAGCTGATGCCTTTGTTCCTCGCGACGGTGCCGACATAGGACTGCAGGCGGTCGGTCGCGAACACGCCCGGCAGCAGGAAGTTGATGGTAACGTTCGACGCCGCGACCGACCGCGCGACGCCGGCGAGGAAGGCGGTCAGGCCCGCCCGGGCGCCGGACGACAAATCGAGGCCGGCGAGCGGCATCTTCACCGAGCCCGAGGTGATGTTGACGATGCGGCCGAATTTCTTGGCGACCATGGGGTCGATGGCTTTCTGGATGAGCTCCACCGCCACGATCATGTTGGCGACGACGCCGTCGACCATCATCTGCCGGTCGAGGTTGCGAAAGTCGCGCGGTGGCGGCCCGCCATTGTTGTTGATGAGGATGTCGGGTTCGGGGCAGGCGGCGAACAGCGCTTGTTGGCCGTCGGGCGAGGCGACATCGGCCACGACCTCGACGATCTTGGCGCCGGTTGCCTGGCGTAGGTGTTCGGCGGTCGCGGCGAGGCGGTCGCGATCGCGGCCATTGATCACCACTTCGCAGCCGGCCTCGGCCAACGCGGTCGCGCAGGCGAGCCCGAGCCCGCGGCTCGAGGCACAAACGATGGCTTTGCGGCCGGCAATTCCGAGATCCATGGCTGTCTTCTGTTGGCTCGCGCCCATCAAGTCAATGGCTGTGGCGCCTGCCGCGCGGTCACGGCCATTTCACCACCGGCGGCAGCGAGGACAGGATCGAGGCGACGTTGCCCCCGGTGCGCAGGCCGAAGATGGTGCCGCGGTCGTAAAGGAGGTTGAATTCGACATAGCGGCCGCGGCGGACGAGCTGCTCGTCGCGCTCGGCCGCGCTCCAGGGCGTGGCGAAGTTCCGCCGCACCAATTCGGGATAGATGGCGAGGAAGGCGCGGCCGACGTCCTGCGTGAAGGCGAAATCGGCATCGAAGTCGCCGGTATCGATCCAATCGTAGAAAATGCCGCCGATGCCGCGCGCCTCGCCGCGGTGCTTGAGAAAGAAATACTCGTCGCACCAGGTCTTGAACTTGTCGTAGGGGGCGACGGCGGGATGCGCGTTGCAGGCGGTGCGCAGCGCCGCATGGAAAGCGATCGCGTCGGGATCCTCCTGCGTGCGCCTCAAGTCGAGCACCGGGGTGAGATCGGCGCCGCCGCCGAACCAGGCCTTGGTCGTGACGACGAACCGGGTGTTCATGTGCACCGCCGGCACGTGGGGATTGTGCAGGTGTGCGATCAGCGAAATGCCGGACGCGTAGAAGCGCGGGTCCTCGGCGGCGCCCGGAATTTGCGCGCGGAATTCCGGCGCGAACTCGCCGTGGACGGTCGAGACATGAACGCCGACTTTTTCGAACACGCGGCCGTTCATCATCGCCATGACGCCGCCGCCGCCCGGCTTGCCGGTATGGTCGGCGCGCTGCCACGGCGTGCGCACGAAGCGGCCTGGCGCGCGATCGGCATAGGGCGCGCCGGCGGGCAGGGCATCCTCCAGCGCCTCGAACGCCGCGACGATCTGATCGCGCAGCGCTTCGAACCAGTGTCGGGCGCGTTCCTTGCGCGATTCGATTTGGGTTAAATCCATGGCCCCATTGCTCGGAAACTGGTAGCGCAAAAGCCTCCGCACCATGCGCCGGCAGCGGATGCGTTGTACAGGCTGTCACAAATCTGCGCGACTATCGCCTTTTACACCCAGAGGGCTCATCCATGCCGACCCCGTCGCCGTCGAATCGCCCGACCCGCCGCCGCTTCATCGCCGGCGCGGCCGTGGGCGGCCTTGTCCTCGTGGCAGCGCCGCCCCTGGTGCGGGGCGCGGCGGCGCAAAGCTGGGGCGCCGGCGATCCGTTCAGCCTAGGGGTGGCGTCCGGGGCGCCGCGGCCCGACGGCTTCGTATTATGGACGCGGCTCGCGCCCGATCCGGTGTCGAGCAATCCGGAGACCCCGGGCGGCATGAGCGGCGGCGACGTTACGCTTCGCTACGAGATCGCGACCGACAGCGCCATGGCGACCGTGGTGCGGCGCGGCGAAGCGACCGCGGAGCGGGCCTACGCCTATTCGGTGCATCTCGACGTCGCCGGCCTCGAGCCCGGCCGGCCCTATTGGTACCGCTTCACCAGTGGCGATGCGGCAAGCCGGATCGGCCGCGCCGCGACCTTGCCGGCGCCGGGGAGCGCGCCGGACAAACTGCGCTTCGGCTTCGTTTCCTGTTCCAATTACGAGCACGGCTATTTCTCCGGCTACCGCCATCTCGCCGACGAGAACCCGGAGTTCGTGTTGTTTCTCGGCGATTACATCTACGAGACGATCGAGGAGAAGCGCCCGACCGTGCGGCGCCATTCCGACGGCATCGAAGCGGCCACACTGCCGACCTACCGCAACCGCTACGCCCAATACCGGCTCGACGCCGACCTGCAGCGCCTGCACGCCGAGGCGCCGGCGCTCGTCACCTGGGACGATCACGAGGTGCAGAACGACTATGCCGACAAATGGTCGGAATATTTCGACGATCCGGAGCTGTTCCTGCTGCGGCGGGCGGCGGCCTATCGCGCGTTCTACGAGCACATGCCGGTACGGCCGATATTGTCGCAGCCCAACGGACCGGCGATGCGGGTCTACGACCGCTTCACGTTCGGCGACCTGATCCAGATTTCCTTGATCGACGGCCGGCAATATCGCTCGCGCGAAGCCTGTTACGGTCCGCCCAACAAGGGCGGCATGCATCTGGAAACCGACGCCTTGTGCGCCGAGCGGCGCGACGCCGGCCGCACAATGATGGGCTTCCAGCAGGAAGCCTGGCTCTATTCAGCGCTGGCGCATTCGAAGGCGCAATGGAATCTGATCGCGCAGGACGTGCTGATGGCGCAGGTGCGGGTCAAACAAAATAACGATTGGGGTTTTTCGACCGACGATTGGGACGGCTATCCGGCCAACCGCACGCGGCTCTTGAAGCGCATCCACGACACGCAGGTCACGAACCCAGTCGTCATCGGCGGCGACATCCATTCGTTCTTCGCCAACGATCTCAAGCTCGATTTCGACGATCCGGCCTCGCCGATCGTGGCGACGGAATTCGTCGGCACCTCGATCTCGTCCCACGGCCCGCCTTACGAGATGATCGTCAAAACGCTGCCGGACAATCCGCACGTCCATTTCTTCGACAGCCGCCAGCGCGGCTATGTCTGCGTCGATCTCGAACGCTCCCACATGCAGGCCCGCATGCGCGTGGTGTCGGATGTGCGGGATCCGAAGGCGGAGGTGTCGACGTTGCGCACCTTTGCCGTCGAGGGCGGCAAGCCGGGCGTGGTGGCGGCGTAGGAGTTTTTCCGCTCATCCGCGCGCAGCGCGTAATTCGAACAGCGGAGTTCCGCCTACGGGGGACGCGGCGCAGCAGCTACTCCGCGTCGACCTTTTCCGTCAGCCAGACCTTGATCAGCGACTGATACGGCACGTCGCGTTTGTTGGCGGCGACTTTTATGCGGTCGAGCAGGCCCTGCGGCACGCGCAGCGAAATTGCCGTCGTCGAGAGTTTCAGATTGGGAAGCTGCACGCGCTTGGCCTTGGTCCAATCGACATATTCCGTGGAGTCATGGGTCTCCCAGAATTTCCGTTCCTCGGCTTCGCTGCGAAAGTGCGGGATGGATTTAAGCTTGCGGGGCATAGCGGCCTCGTTCCTTCCGATTGGCTTCGCGCGCGGAGATCACGCGAATTTTGGTGCCTTTTTCGCGCAATGTGAACGTGACATGGAGCAGGCGGCCCTCCGCGGTCGTTCCCATGGCATGATGGCGCGCCTCGTCCTGACTGTGCTTGAAATCGTCGGCGACCAGGAGCGCGGGGTCGGTGAAGACCCGTTCGGCCTCGGCTTGAGACACCGCATGCTTATCGGCGCTCTTGAGGCTGTTGCCTTCGTCCCAGTCGAACCCGACAATCTGGCTCAGATCAGGCATCGATGTATATTAGCATAATATACATCATTTGCTAGTCCGTGGACGATCGTTCGAGCCTAAACCCACCCACCCGTCTGCCGCAGCCCCTCGCCCGCCACCATGGCGGCGGCGATGGCGACGTTGAGAGAGCGCAGACCGCCGCGCATCGGAATGACGATTCGGGCGTCGGCGACGGCGTGGACCTCTTCCGGCACGCCGGCCAATTCGCGGCCGAGGAGGAGGATGTCGTCTGCCCGGTAGCGGTAATCGAGGTAGGAGAGCGTCGCGCCGGTCGTCAGCAGCACGAGGCGGTGGCCGTCGGCGCGTCGCCAGGATTCGAAGTCGCGCCATGAGCCGTGGCGGACGATCGCAACGGCATCGAGGTAGTCCATCCCGGCGCGGCGGAAAGCGCGGTCGGAGGTCGGAAACCCGGCCGGCTCGATGATGTGCGCCTCGATGCCGCAACACGCGCACAGCCGCAGGATGGTTCCGGTGTTTTGCGGGATGTCGGGTTGATAAAGGGCTAGTCGCATGGGTGGATCGCTCGGGCGGGATGGCGGCGGTTTACTTTGCGGGGCCACATATTGTGGGGCACTTGGCGCCCGCTGGGCCGCGGTTGGGGAACGATCCGCGGCGTGTGCGATGCACCCTTGCACTCTCGCGACAAGGGTGCCAATAAAACTCCGCCGGAATTGGGTCGCCTCTGATCTCCCCCAGGTCGGATGAGACCGGGCTTTTCCGCCGTATCTTGCCGACTTTCCTTGCCCGCCCGCGGAAAGGAAGGCGGGAGGTGCGGTTCGCGTCGCGGACAGGCGGTCGCGGAAAGGCAGTCGCGGACAGGCAGTCGCGAACGGGCGGATGGGTGCTCGGAGTGACCGGCCAAGACAGAGATGAGGGTTGGGACGGTGACGACAATTTCAGCAGCGGAGCCATCGCGCCGCGATTTTCTCTATGTTGCGACGGCGGCCGTCGGCGCCGTCGGCGCCGCCGCGGTGCTCGCCCCGCTGATCGGGCAGATGAACCCCGACGCCTCGACCATCGCCGCCGGCGCGCCGGTCGAGATCGATCTCGCCCCGCTCGCCGCCGGCCAGATCGTCAAGGTGTTCTGGCGCTCGAAGCCGATCTTCATCTTCCACCGCACCAAGGACGACATCGCCAAGGCGCAAGGGGTCGACTGGCATTCGCTGCCCGACCCGGCGCCGGATTCGGCGCGCGTCAAGGACGGCCACGAGCAATGGCTGGTGGTGATCGGCATCTGCACCCATCTCGGTTGCATCCCGTTGCCGCATCAGGGCAATTATGACGGCTGGTTCTGCCCGTGCCATGGTTCGCAATACGATAGCGCCGGCCGTATCCGCCAAGGACCGGCGCCGGCCAATCTGCCGCTGCCGCCCTATCAATTCGTGTCCGACAGCAAGATCCGGATCGGCGAAATCGCGCCCGGCAACGCATAAGGTTCGATCATGAGCGCAAATTCGACCTACACAGCCGCAAAACGCCTTCATGCAGTGGATGGAGCGGCGGCTGCCGATCGCGGGCCTGGTCTACTCGTCGTTCATCGTCTATCCGACGCCGCGCAATCTGAATTACTGGTGGACGTTCGGCGGCATCCTCAGCTTCATGCTGGGCGTGCAGATGATCACCGGCATCGTCTGGCGATGCACTATACGCCGCATGTCGATCTCGCCTTCAATTCCGTCGAATCGATCATGCGCGACGTGAATTACGGCTGGCTGTTGCGCTATCTGCATTCCAACGGCGCCGCGTTCTTCTTCGTCGCCGTCTATGCCCACATCATCCGCGGCATGTATTACGGCTCCTACAAGGAGCCGCGCGAGGTTTTGTGGATCCTCGGCGTCATCCTGTTCCTGCTCATGGTGATGACCGGCTTCATGGGCTACGTGCTGCCCTGGGGCCAGATGAGTTTTTGGGCGGCGACCGTCATCACCAACCTGTTCTCGGCCATTCCGGGCGTCGGCGATCCGATCGTGACCTGGCTGTGGGGCGGCTATGCCGTCGGCAATCCGACGCTGAACCGGTTCTACTCGCTGCACTATCTGTTGCCGTTCGTCATCGCCGGCGTGGTGGTGCTGCACGTCTGGGCGCTGCACATGGTCGGGCAGAACAATCCGACCGGCGTCGAGCCGAAGACCGAGAAGGACTCGGTGGCGTTCACGCCTTATGCGACGGTCAAGGACGCCTTCTTCATCGGTATCTTCTGTCTGTTCTTCGCCTACTTCGTCTTCTACATCCCGAACTTCCTCGGCCATCCCGACAACTACATCCCGGCCAATCCGGGCCAGACGCCGACCCACATCGTGCCGGAATGGTACTACTTGCCGTTCTACGCCATCCTGCGCGCGATCCCGAGCAAGCTTCTCGGCGTCATCGCGCTCGTCGCTTCGATCGTGCTGCTCGCGTTTCTGCCCTGGCTCGATACCTCGAAGCGTGCGTTCGGCCAAATACCGGCCGCTCTACCGGCAGTTCCTGATCGTGTTCTTCCTGGTGGTGGTCGGGCTCGGCTATCTCGGCTCGCAGCCGCCCGAAGGCGGCTACGTCATCGCCGCGCGCTTCCTCACGGCCTATTACTTCGTGTTCCTGCTCATCATCCTGCCGCTGCTCGGTCTGTTCGAGACGACGAAGCCGTTGCCGAACTCGATCCTGGAGTCGGTCCTGCACGAAGGCGTTCCGATCGGCGCATCGGCGCCGCCGCCGTCGGGCGCCAAGGTTTAGGAGGCCGACCCATGAACTTGCGTTTCATGAATGCCCATCGCACCGTCGTCGGCGCCTTTGCGCTCGCGGCCGCGCTGTCGCTTGCCGGAACTTTTGCCGCCGTGGCGCAGGAGGCGGAGACCCCGCCGGCGCAGAAGTGGTCGTTTGCCGGACCGTTCGGCATGTACGATCCGGAGCAGCTGCAGCGCGGCTTCAAGATCTATCGCGAGGTCTGCTCGAGCTGTCACAGCCTGAAGCTGTTGGCGTTCCGCAATCTGGCCGATCCGGGCGGCCCGGAGATTCACCGAGGCGCAGGCGACCGCGATTGCGGCCGGCTTCCAGGTGACCGACGGTCCGAACGATCAGGGCGAAATGTTCCAGCGGCCGGGCCGGCTCGCCGACCGTTTCCCGTCGCCGTTCGCCAACGATCAGGCCGCCCGCCACGCCAATGGCGGCGGCCTGCCGCCCGACATGTCGACGCTCGCCAAGGCCCGCGGCTACGAGCGCGGCTTTCCCTGGTTCATCCTCGACATGTTCACCCAGTATGTCGAGGAAGGCCCCGACTACATCCACGCCATCCTCAACGGCTACGAGGACCCGCCGCCGGCCGGCGTGACGCTGCCGCCGGGCGCGAACTACAACAAATATTTCCCCGGCCACGCCATCGCCATGCCGAAGCCCATCAATGACGGGCAGGTGGAATATACCGACGGCACGCCGGCGACCGTCGATCAATACGGCCGCGACGTCGCCGCCTTCCTGATGTGGGCGTCGGAGCCGAAGCTCGACGAGCGCAAGCGCCTCGGCTTTCAGGTGTTCGTGTTCCTGATCGTGTTCAGCGGCCTGCTCTACTTCACCAAGAAGAAGGTCTGGCACGCGGTCAAGCACGATCCGGAATTGCTGACGCCCCGGCCGCCGACGGAATACAACCGCAGCTGAAAGTTACCGCCCGAATGCCCAGCGCGGCCGAAACCATCGCATTTCGGCCGCGCTTTTTTGCGCCCGCGTTCTCAGAAATTCCGCCACCGCATCATGACGCTGCCGTCGCCGATCAGCGCGGCGACGACGGCGGTCGCCAGCATGATGAGCGCGCCGACGATGATCGCGGCCGGAATGGCGGCGAGCGCCGCTTTGACGAAGAACAGCACCAGGCGGACGAACGGGATGCGCAGATCGACGATGACGACGGGCTGGGTATTCTCGTTCATGGCGGAAGTCTCCTCGTGGGGCTCGACGGTTGCGTCGGCCGCCATGGTTCGCCAGAGTGCCGCCGGCCGCAAGGGCGCTGTGCCGCGTCGGACGCGGATGTGCTAGAGCATGGACGAGACCGCAGAGGAGATGGGCCCCGACCATGACGACCGCGACGATCGAGAGCGACCTCAAGGCCGCGATCCGCAGCATTCCGGATTATCCGAAGCCCGGAATCATGTTTCGCGACATCACCACGCTGCTCGGTGACGCGCGATCGTTCCGCCGCGCCGTCGACGAACTGGTGCATCCTTGGGCCGGCGGCAAGATCGACAAGGTCGCCGGCATCGAAGCGCGCGGCTTCATCCTCGGCGGCGCCGTCGCCCACCAGGTCTCGGCCGGCTTCGTGCCGATCCGCAAGAAGGGCAAGCTGCCGTTCAAGCGCGTCACTATCGGCTATTCGCTCGAATACGGCATCGACGAGATGGAGATGCACGAGGACGCGGTGATCGCCGGCGAGCGCGTGATCCTGGTCGACGACCTCGTCGCCACCGGCGGCACCGCCGAGGCGGCGGTGAAGCTTCTGAAGCAGATCGGCGCCGAAATCCTTGCCGCGTGCTTCATCATCGACCTGCCGGACCTCGGCGGCGCGGAGAAGATCAGGAAGCTCGGCGTGCCGGTGCGCACGCTGGTGAGTTTCGAGGGACATTAGCGAGCGTTGGCGTTGCGTCGCCCGGCGCGGCGAGGGCGGCAGGACGAACCGCCGCGAAGTTGTTTCTTTTGCCCTTTATTGGGAATTCGCTGACCGACACAAAAAGGGGTTGTAATGCTGCGATTATTCGTGATCGGCGCGGTGTTCGCACTCGCGCTGCCGACCTTGGCCATGGCCGAGGAAGAACATCATCCCGGCGGCCCGCCGCCGCACCGCGCGCCGGGGCCCGTTCCGCATCCTGGTCCCGGCCCGCATCCCGGCGGTCCACCCGGGCCCATGGCACCATCCGGGCGGTCCGCCCGGGCCCATGGCACACCCGTCCGGCGGTCCACCCGGACCGATGGCAGGCCCGCATCCCGGTGGTCCTCCCCGTGCCCAGTTTACCTTCCATGGCCATGATTTCAATCGGGTCCATAGTGCGCCGTTCGTGTATCCGCATGGCTGGGAGTATCGGCGTTGGGCCGTCGGCGCCGCGCTTCCGCCGCTGTTTTTGGCCCCGGCTTACTATTATGCCGATTGGGCCGCGCTCGGCTTGGCGCCGCCGCAGCCGGGCTTCCAATGGGTGCGTTATGGACCGGATCTCCTCCTGGTCAATATCACCACCGGCGAGGTGGTCGATACGATCTACGACGCCTTCTACTGAGGGCTCGGGATCCGCGGTCATGGTGACCGCGCTCGTCGCGGCGGCCCGTTGCTGCGTTAAGTCACGACGCGGTTTCGGACGCAGCCGAGTTGATCGGCGCGGACAAGATAAATGTGATGACGCCACGGCGCAGTTGGAGCCGTGGCGTCAACGTCGTGTCCGAGAGCGGGTTCTTAAGGGGGCGCTGGCTTGAGCCCGCTTTCAGACATCGGTCGCGCCGATCAATTCCCTAGCTGTTGTAATCGACCACCAATGCCGCGCTTGTGGTGGAGGCTTGACCATTGGCTGCGTAGCTCGTCGTCGTGCCGGTCGAAGTCTTGAATGAGCTTCAGCAGCTTGGCCAGCAGATCGGTCGTGGACGAGCTGGACGATGAGCTGGACGACGAATCGGACGACGAGCTGTCGCTGCCGGTCGTCGACTGCGAACCACCGGGGCCGCCGGCTCCGCCAGGACCGCCCGGTCCGCCGGGGCCACCTGGTCCGCCAGCGCCGCCCGGTCCGCCGGGTCCGCCACCCGAAAACGCGTTGGAAAACACGTTTTGCAGCTCGGTCGCCTGGTTGCTCGTCAGCGTACCGTTCTGGACCTGCGCGGCGATCAAGCTGTTGATCTTCGATTGCATCTGATCCGGCGATGGCGGCGACGACGTGGACGACGCATCGCTCTGCAGTGCGCTGTTGATGCTGTTGAGCGCCGAACTCAACGCGCTTTCATCCGACGAGCTGATCGTGCCGGCCGACACTTCCGATGTCAGTTCGTTCTGGAGCATGTCCAGGGGTGATTGGCTCTGGTAGCTGACTGGCGAAATCGAAGTCATGGAACGCTCCTGACGATGTCGGATGCGGCGTAGGAAATACCACGGCGCTTAACAGAAGCTTGCGTCTCCCCGGCAAACCTGTTTCGCTACATTGCCGAATCAGTTGCAGCAACATTCGGAAACAAAATTCGTACGCCAATCGTCCGGATCATCAGCGTAGGCCTCACCAAACAGCACTCCATGACCGCGCCGCCACATATTCTCGTCGTCGAAGATGACGTTGAAATAAGCCGCCTTGTCAGTCGATATCTGCGCACCAACGATTTTCATGTTTCGGTCGCCACCGACGGGCGCAACATGGACCGCCTGCTCGACGACAGCCGCATTGACTTGATCGTGCTCGATCTGATGCTGCCGGGCGAGGACGGGCTGAGTCTTTGCCGTCGGCTACGCACGCGCTCTGTGGTGCCGGTCATCATGTTGACGGCGAAGGGCGAGGAACTCGACCGCATCATCGGGCTCGAAATGGGAGCGGACGATTATGTGGCGAAACCGTTCAATCCGCGGGAACTGCTGGCGCGCATTCGCGCGGTATTGCGGCGCGCGACGGCGGTCGATCCGGCAATCGATCGGCGCGCCCGCATGCTGACATTCGCGGGTTGGCAGCTCGATTGCATGTTGCGCGAACTTAGGGACCCGCACGGCACCCGCATCGTGCTGACCGGCGCCGAGTTAGGCCTGCTGCAGGTTCTGTGCGAGCGGGCCGGGCGGGTGTTGACGCGGGAGCAATTGCTCGATTTGACGCAAGGACGGGCGGCGGGATCGCTCGGGCGCAGCATCGACGTGCTGATCAGCCGCTTGCGCCACAAGATCGAGCACGATCCGCACGAGCCGGAGCTGATCAAGACGGTGCGTTCGGGCGGCTATCTGTTCGCGGCGGCAGTCGAAGCGTCATGAGCGTCGATCTTCGCTCGTTCCTGCCGAACCGCATCAGCGGCCAGATCGTCATTCTGATCGTGGCGTCGTTGATTGTCTTCCATATCGTGCTGACCGGAGCGTTCTTTCTCAGCCGGTCGGAGCCGCCGCCCGAGCCCCCGCCGGACCAGCTCGCGACGCTGATCAAGCTGATTGCCGCGACACCGGCCGATATGCGGCCGGGCCTCGCGACCGCTATGGCGAACGCGTTCCCGCAATTCGATCCCGCGCTGGCGCATATCGTGCCGGGCGCCGCCGATGACCCACTCGGTTCGCGCGAGGCTGCGGGCTTTGCGCATCGATTGGGACCGAGCTACCGGGTGACGAGCGTCGCGGCGAAAGCGCCGGCGAATGCCGCGGCCGGACCTCGCCTCGCCATTCGCCTGCCCGACGGCCAATTCATCACCGCGCGGCTGATGAACAGGCCGCCGCCGTTCGGTCCGTTCATGGGCCCCTTCAAGATCACGCTGCTCGCCGTTGCGATCAGCGTCACCCTGCTCGGGCTGTGGGCGGCGCGGGGATTGACCGGACCTCTGCGCCGTTTCGCCTGGGCGGCGGAGAATTTCGATCCGAACGGCGAGATCGCGGCGCTGCCGGAACGCGGGCCCTATGAGATCCGCATGGCGGCGCGGGCGCTCAACCAGATGCGCGCGCGGATCAAGGGCCTGATCGACGACCGGACCCGCATGTTGGCGGCTGTCAGTCACGATTTGCGAACGCCGATCACCCGCTTGCGCCTGCGCTGCGAATTCATCGACGACGAAACTGCGCGCAGCCAGATGCTGGACGAGCTTGCGCACATGAACGTCATGGTCGAAGGCGTGCTGCATTTTCTGCGCGATGGCCACACCCGCGCGCAGGCCATTTTGGTCGATCTCGCGACCAGCCTGCAAACGATATGCGACCAGTTTGCCGATACCGGACACGATGTCAGCTATGACGGTCCGGATCACGTCGTCGTCCGGGCCGATCCCGACGAGTTGCAACGGGCGTTCACCAACCTGGTCGACAACGCCGTTCGGCATGGCGGTAAGGCCGACATTCGCGTCCGATTGACGTCGCCGACGGTCACTGTCACCATCGAAGACGACGGTCCGGGCATTCCCGGTGACGTCAAAGCGGTTATGTTCGAACCGTTTGTGCGCGGCGACGCCGCGCGCGGCATGAACGACAAGACCGGTTTTGGGCTCGGGCTGTCGATCGCGCGCGCCGTGATCGAGGCGCATGGCGGGACGCTGACGCTGCTCGATCGCCAACCGCGCGGCGTCGTTGCCCAAGTGACGTTACCGCAGGCCGGCGCGAGACCTGACGCGGCGAACTGCTCGCGCGCGCACTGACTGTTAGTCGGAACGCACGGTCATATTGTGATGCCGGCCGGCAAAACTTGCCTGGCGTGCGGCTAAAACTGCCGCAAGACGGGAAAAGGCGGCACGCCACGAGCAACATTCAGAAATGTCACGGAAACAAACGGGAAACGTCGCCACGCGATCGTTGAAGAATTTTCGCCGCAACTGATCTGGCACGGCGGATGCTCGAACGGGTGCAGGTCGACGGCCATCAGCAGAGCCGGCGCCATATACGAGTACAACGAGTACAACACTTGGAGATGTGCCATGAGCGGCGTGAGTGGTGTCAGCGGTTTCAATCCTTACGCGATCCAGCAATATCAGCAAACCCTGTTCAACGAGATCGACACCAATAGCGATGGATCGATCTCGAAGAGCGAGCTCGAGCAGGCGGTCACTAACGCCGGCGGCACGACGCAGGCGGCGGACGCGCTTTACGGCGAACTCGACCCCAACAACACCGGCAGCGTGAGCGAACAGCAGTTCGCGCAAATTTTTCCGGGCCCGCCTTTCAGCGACCAGATGCAGGCGCAGATGATCGACCTCCAGGCGCAAGGCTGGTCGGGGTCGTCGGCGAGCGCGTCGGCGACTGGCGCCGGTACCACAAGCGCCGATCCGGGCAGCACGCTGGCGCAGAGCCTGTTCTCGCAAATAGACAGCAGCGGCGACGGATCGATCACGAAGAGCGAATTGGAGCAGGCGGTCACCAATGCCGGCGGCACCACGCAGGCCGCTGATGCGCTCTACTCGCAACTCGACCCCGACAATACAGGCAGCGTCAGCGAACAGCAGTTCGCGCAACAACTGTCACAGATGATGCCTCCACCGCCGCCGCCGGGCGGCTTCGCCGGCGGTGGCGGCGGCGGCAGCAGCGATAGTGCGCAAAGCGCGCTGGGATCGTTGATGAGCGGTGTCAGCGCCGGGACTTCGCCTTCTCAGCTTGCGCAAAGCCTGTTCTCGCAGATCGACACGGATGGCGCCGGCTCGATCAGCAAGACCGAGCTGGAACAAGCCGTCACCACGGCGGGCGGCACCACGCAGGCCGCCGACGCGCTCTATGCGCAGCTCGACCCCGACAACACCGGCAGCGTCAGCGAGCAGCAATTTGCCGCGCTGTTGCAGCCGCCGTCGCCGACCGGGAACACCGCCCAGGACGCCGTGTTCGCGCTCGTGGACCCCACGACGCAGAGCACGTCCACGACCTCATCTACCAGCTCCGTGAGCACGTCAAATGCCACAACGACCAGCGCGTCGACGGCCGACAGCACGGCGCAAGATGCGCTAGCAGCGCTGCTGCAGAATTTGAGTGCTGACAGCGCAGCGTCCAATACCGGCAACTCCGCGCAAGATGCGGTGCTCGCGCTGTTGAACAATCTCGGCAGCAAATCGACGGTCAGCTCGGGCAATACCGCACAAGATGCCCTGGCCGCTCTCCTGCAAGCTGGCAGCGCGGCAAATTCAAGCAGCTCCGGCGCCAGCGGCACGTCGACCACCACATCTTCAAACAGCTCGTCGCTCGCCTTGGCGATTTCGCTCTACCAAGCCCAACTCGAGCAGCAATTTGGCAGCGTCTTCGCAACCGGCAGCACCGGCGTATAGGACTAATCGTAGCGGAATGGCGCCGCCCGCAGCGGGCGTCCGCCGTCGCACCCAGCTCGCTTGCGCCGGCTTGTCGATTTGACTTACACGGAGGGCGTCGGTCGGATAAACCTCGCCGACGCATTCTCGTTTTGGCGGCTCAACTCGTTTGGTGGTTCGCTCATGGATACGCTCGCCGCAGTGTTTCGCGACGTCGGCGCGCCGCTGTCGGTCGAACGCATCACGCTCGATCCGCCGGCGCCGACCGAGGTGCTGGTGCGGGTCGCCGCGGCGGGTCTGTGCCGCACCGACTATCATGTGATGCGCGGCGAGCGGCGCGTGGCGATGCGGCCGATGGTGCTCGGCCATGAAGTCGCCGGCGTGGTCGAAGCCGTCGGCGGCACGGTCGCGACGGTCAAGCCGGGCGACCATGTGGTGCTGACGTTCATTCCCGGCTGCGGCGCATGCCGCTGGTGCCGGCAGGGCTTGCATCACTTCTGCGCCGAAGGTCCGCGCATCACGGCGGGGCCGCAGCTCGACGGCAGCTATCGCCGGCGCGATCGCGATGGCGTCGCCGTCGGCGCGTTCTGCATGATCGGCGGCTTCGCCGAACGCACCGTGGTCGATGAGGCCTCCGTCGTCGTGATCGACAAGGATATTCCGCTCGATCTTGCGTGCCTGGTGGCTTGCGGCGTTCCCGCCGGCGTCGGCGCCGCGCGCAACCGGGCGCGCGTCAAGCCGGGCGACAGCGTCTTGGTGGTCGGCTGCGGCGGCGATGGCATGAACGTGGTGCAGGGCGCAGCGCTTGCCGGCGCGACGACGATCATCGCCGCCGATGTCGTGCCGGCGAAGCTCGACTGGGCGCGCCAATTCGGCGCCACCCATGGCGTCGACGCGCAGGGCGAAAATCTCACCCGCGCCGTGCTCGAACTCACCGGCGGCATCGGCGTCGATCACGCCTTCGTCTGCATCGATCCGCCGGCGACGCTGGTGCCGGCGTTCCGCGCCACCACCAAGGGCGGCAATGTGGTGGTGACGGCGCTCACGCCTGACAGCGTGACCGAGATCAAAATCCCGCCGCTCGAGCTGTTCGTCACCCAGAAGGCGATCATGGGTGCGGTCTACGGTTTTGCGAGCCCGCGCGCGCAGATCCCCGAACTCCTCGCGCTCTACCGCAACGGCGCGCTGAAGCTGCGCGAATTGATCACCCGTACCTATCGACTCGACGAGATCAATGAAGGTTATGCCGACCTCGACGCCGGCAAGAACTTGCGCGGGGTCGTGGTGTTCGACTAATTCAGCCGGAACCAATAAGGCCTTAGTACCGCACGCGCTGGAACGCGCGCGGCTCGCCCGGCCCGTCGCCGAGCGAGGAGGTGAGGCGGCCCATCAGGAGCCGCAGCTCGAGCTCGCGAAAGCCGGTGAAGATTTCGCGGATCCATTGATGGACCTCGGTCGGGCCGCCGAGCTGCTTGTTCATATAGCCGGCGAAGGAGAAGCTCGGCCGGTCGATCACGCCGCGCACGATCGGCGACAGCCGCGGGATGCGGATCATCCCGCATTCCGGCCGCGTCGGCGGAAAATCCTCGCTGGCGAACATGACCGAGACCGACTCGTTGTGCACCGGCACGAATGTCGTGGTCGGCAAGAGTTCGCGCAATTGGCGGTAGCTGCGGGCGGTCGCCGCCGCCGGGTCGGCGACGAACAGCACGATCGGCTCGATCATGCCGGCTGCGCGCCTCAGTGACGAAGCCGATCTCGGCCATCACCGCGAAGAACTGGTCGAACGGGCCGTAGCCGAGATCGATCACCCGCGTGCTCGAAGTGTCGGCGATCAGCCGGTCGAACAGCTCCATCTGGCCGCGCGTCTCGGTGATGTCGACCGGCCACACCAGGCTCGGAAACCGGCCGGCCAGCGCCGGCTCGCGCGGGTGCAGGTCATAGCCGACCAGCGGCCGGCCGCTGGCATAGAAGAATTCGACCAAGAGCCGCGCGATCAGGGTTTTGCCGACCCGCGGGCGAGGTGATGCGACGATGTAGAGCGGCGCCGGCTGCGGCATTCCAGCAATCGGTCTCTTGTGTCCCGACGTGAACTATCTCGACGTGAATTATCGCGACGAACGCCAACGCTATTCGGAGCAACCCGACTTCGACCAGCGCGACACCGCGCCGGATCGGCGCTCCACGCCGAACTACGAGCGGACCACCTGCACCCGCGCCGCGCCCGCCGCACCGCCGCCGACGGCCGCGGCGGCGCCGCCGCTACCGGCGCCCGCGCTGGCGATGACGTCGTTGAGCTTGATGCGGTCGTATTCGCCCCAGACATTGCCGAGCCAGTGGCGCACATAGCCGCGCAGCACGAACGAGTAATTGGCGGCTTCGCCCTTCGTGCCCTTGTTGGCGACGAAGGTGAGGAACGGCACCGAGGAGACCTCGACCTGCTCGAACGCCATCTCGTTGAGCTTGGGGATGGTGATCTCGACGGCTTCCTTGTGCTTCTTGAAATAGGAGGAGTGGGTCGCCTGATCCCATTCGAAGAAGTTGGTGTTGTTGATGAAGTTCTTGACCAGATAGTATTTGCCGTCGGCGACGAAGGTCGAGGTGTCTTCGATCTCGTTGAGCGAGGCGATCGAGGAGCCGAGAATGTGGAAGACGAGGAAGTTGAGCTGACCCTTCTTCACCGAATTGAGAAAGCCGATGTCGCGCAGCGAGCGCAGCGTCGGCGACAGCAAGCCGGCGCGCACGTCGATCACGGTGACGCTGGAATCCGACAGCGTGTCGAAAATCCGCATCTGGTCGGCGACCTGCGTCACGTCGACGATGTCGGTCACGTCGGGATGAAAGCGCTTCAAGGTGCCCTTCGGCGCTTCGGTATCGAACGCCCGCGTCGGCACGTGATGCGCGGTGAAATAGTCGAGCAGCGTGCGGGAGACCGTCGTCTTGCCGACGCCGCCCTTGTCCGCACCCACCACGATGACTGTCGGTTTCGCCATTGTAATCCCCTCGCGGGCGCCGGTCGCCGCAAGACCCGTTGTCCCTTTGGGAAATCATGCCAGAGAAGGCGGTAAAGTGAAAGCGCCGCGAACGTGCAATTTCAAGCCGAAGGCGATTGCGGCGCCTTTGCGGCGGCGCCGGCAGGGCCGTTAACGCTGATGCGGGCCCCAGGGGCCGGGCTCCGACGCGCTGGGGTCGCCGGCCGGTCCGGCTGGCGGGTTTTCCGTGGTTTGGCCGCCCCAAGGACCTCCGCGACGCTCCGGCCGCGGGCGGCGCGGCGGGGCTTTCGGCGGGGCCATGCGAACCCCAAGGACCGGCTTCGCCGGGCGTTTCGGCGCCGTCATCCGCCGGCTCGCCCGCCGGCGGCGGCAACGCGATCGGGCCGGGATCGTGGCCGCCGGCGAACTTGACCAGCGCGGCGACGCGGCTGTCGACGCTCGGATGGGTGTCGAACAATTCGCCAAAACCTTCGCGCGGGTTGTCGATGCACATTTCCATCACCGCGGAGGGCGCGCCCGGGAATTCGCCATGGCCTTCGATCTTGCGCAGCGCCGAGATCATGGCGTCGGGATTTTTGGTGAGTTCGACCGAGCCGGCGTCGGCCAGCGATTCGCGCGAGCGCGACAGAGCAAGCCGGATCAGGAACGACAGCACATAGGCGACGACGAAGAGCGCGACCGCGATCAGGATCGCGACCACGGCGCCGCCGCCGCGGCGCTCGTCGCTGTCGCGCGAGCGGAACGAAAAGCCGTTGTAGAACCACAGCCGGAACACCAGCTCGGCGATGAAGGAAATGGCGCCGGCGATGATCACGGCGACGACCATCATGCGCACGTCGCCGTTGCGGATATGGGTGAGCTCGTGGCCCAGCACCGCTTCCATCTCGGCGTCGTCGAGAAGCGCGATGAGGCCCGAGGTCACGGTGATCGAATATTGCCGCGCATTCATGCCGGTGGCGAAGGCGTTGAGGGCGTCGATCTCCATCACCTTGAGCTTGGGCATGGTGATGCCGCGCGAGATGCAGAGATTTTCCAGAAGATTATAGAGCCGCGGCACCTCCTGGCGCGTCACCTCGCGCCCGCCGGTCACGGCATCGATCATGCTCTGATGAAAGAAATAGGCGATCACGACCCACGCCGCGGCGCCGAGCGTCGCGATCGGCGCCGCGCTCAAGAGGTCGTTCCAGGCGAGCTGCATGAGCGTGTCGAGGTCGGCATTGACCGACAGCGCTTCGGCGACGAGCGCGCCGGCATAGACGAGCACATAGACCTGGAGGAACAGCCCGATCAGCAGCGCCACCGAGCGGCGCCGGTTCGACTGGATGTGGCTGTAGAGACCGTAGGCGGCCATGGCTAATCCGTCATTCCGGGGCGGAATCCATATTCACTAATCGTCATTGCGAGCGAAGCGAAGCAATCCAGAGTCTACTGCCGTTGACTCTGGATTGCTTCGTCGCTTCGCTCCTCGCAATGACGCGGGTCGGCATGGGGTTCGCCCAACGAAACTAAAACTTCACCTGCGGCGCTTCGCCGACGGTCTTGCGGTCGTCGCCGAGGTCGAAGAACTCCTTCGGCGCGAAGCCGAACGACGCGGCGAACAGCGCGGCCGGGAAGCGCTGGATGCCGGTGTTGTATTCCTGCACCGCATTGTTGAAGAAGCGGCGCGACGCCGCGATCTTGTTCTCGAGGTCGGAAAGCTCGGCCTGCAATTGCTGGAAATTGGCGTTGGCCTTGAGGTCGGGATAGGCCTCGGAGAGCGCGAACAATTGGCGCAGCGCGCCCGAGAGCATGTTCTCCGCCGCGGCCTGCTGCGCCGGCCCTTGCGCCGCGACCGCCGCGTTGCGCGCCTTCACCACCTCGTCGAGCGTGCCGCGCTCGTGCGCGGCGTAGCCTTTGACGGTCTCGACCAGATTGGGAACGAGATCGTGGCGTTGCTTGAGCTGCACGTCGACGTCGGCGAACGCCTGGTTGACGCGCTGGCGCATGGCGACGAGGCCGTTGTAGGTCGCAATGGCCCACACGATCAGAACAACGATGATGACGAGGAGGATCAGCGACGCGCTCATGGGTTTAATCCTTCATGCTCTCGCAAACGGATGGCCGGCACTCGACCGGGCGGGCAGAAATCTCCAAACACAGCAAATCGGCTTAAGGGCGGCACGGCAAGACCGCAAGGCGCGGCGGCCCGCCGGGCCGGCATCTCGTCGTCCGCCGATAGATAGGGCGCGCGGGCGCCGCCGTTAAGGTTAGCGGTCGATGAATATCGCGCGGGCGGGAGGGGTCGGGTAGGGATTCGAACGGGGCAAGATTTTGGGGGGGCAAGAGGTTCTGTGCCATGCGTACCCAATTCGTCCCATCTCCCGGATCGGATCAGGCCGAGGCCGATCAGGCGTTGACCGACCTGTCCGGCTTCGATGCGGCGCCGACCGGTCCCGATCTTCCCGGCGTCGACGATCCCGGCCCGCTGGCGCCGGCCGAGCGCGACCAGCTGGCGCGCGACATCGCGGCGATCGAACGGGCGACCGAGGTGTTGCGCCGCGCCGAGCCTTCGCTCGATGCCTGGAGCCAGTCGCCGCCGGGCCATGCGACCTCGCTCGGCCAGCCGCGCCCGGTGTGGCTCCTCATCGGCGTGTTGTGGATTTCCGCCGCGCTGGTCACGCTCGGCGCCGCCGTCACCATCGCCGCGCTGGTCGGGTAGGCACGATTGCATCCTTCATCCTGCCCCGCGCTGCGACTACGGGCGGAGGCGGGGAGAGATGAAATTACATCACCGTTCTCGCGGCGCGGCTTCACGCCCGAGCTATGCCGACGACGAAGCAAACAAACGACGGCCGGGCATGATCTTCGTCAGATGGCGCCGGCGGTGGGGTCGGCTGCCGTCACGATCACGCGCGGATAAACCTCGTCATTGCGAGGAGCGTTTACGACGAAGCAATCCAGGTCGGCGGCACAGAGTCTGGATTGCTTCGTCGCTGCGCTCCTCGCAATGACGAAAAAAGGAAAGCGGAACGCCGAAAGGCGCTGTTGCGTAACCTCCGTGCCCTCACGGGCGCGGCGCGGCCCCTGCGGGGGCCGCTCGCCTCTCGGCGTTCCACCACGGCACTTGCGGCAGCGACCGAACGCCACCGCTCAGCTTGAGCCACGCGACTTCCTGGGTACTCGTTCGGCGCGCCCGCCCCGATGGTTCGAAAGACGGAGCGCATCGCAACGCATTTTTACGCGAAGCCGACGGCCGGCTTCGATTGCGTCACTCGCGGGCGTTACCCGCGCCTTGCTGTCCCAGTCCAGCGAGATTGCACCCGCAGTCCGGTCATGATGCCGTCCGGGCGTGTCTTGCCCAAGCCGCCCGGGAACGGAGGTGACGAGCCCCCGCCCGCGGGAACCGCTCTCGCTCCGTCAACCGGTGTCGCCGGCTGCCGTCCTTTCGGCGAGCGAGATTCGCATTTTGTATCCGGAACGAAGACGATTGTCAAGACCCATGTCCCTATATCAGCGACGGAAACTTCTCGCGCGTCCAGATGGTGGGTTACGGCGCTTCGCGCCTAACTAACCTACCCTACGGCCAAGTCGTCGGGGCGGCTTCAACTCATACCTTCACTACCGCTCGATCTGGTAATTGCCGTTCGGATTGTTGAACATCCTGCGTGCCGTCGTCGCCGATCGGAGACAGCCATAGAGATTGGTGTAGCTCGCCAACCCGCCCATGGTCGTTTCGGCGACACAATTCCGCTTATCCGCCGAGGCGTAATGGGGCCACGCCCTGACGAGCTTTCGCTTCGTCGCTTGCTCGCTCCTCACGCACCGCGCAAAGGACAAATCCGGTCCGCCCCTTTCGCCGGCGCCCGCCGCGCCTCGCGCGATGCCATGGCAGATCGGACTGAGGTCCAACACCGGAACCCCGTCGGACCAAGCCACCGAAACCGCGCCCAACAGAAAAGCCATCGAAACACCGCGTTGCAAGATCCAACGGAAATGCATGGTGTCACCTGTTTTTGGAGCCTGGCGTTGACACCTTGCGACATACGGCGCGCCCATCGTCTCAGTCAAGTTGCACGAGCGCGTTGGGTTGATGGTTGATGAGTGTTTGCCGGGCGGCCTTATCTCGCCTTTCGCTTCGCGGCCGCGGCGGCGTTGAGCGCCACGGCGGCGCGAACGAGCGCCTTCAACGCCTTTTCGTCGATCTTGTCGCCCTCGTGGATATCGATCGCGCGCCGCACATTGCCTTCGAGGCTGGAATTGAAGAGGCCCGCGGGGTCCTCCAACGCGGCGCCCTTGGCGAAGGTCAGCTTCACGACGGCCTTGTAGGTCTCGCCGGTGCAGATGATGCCGCCATGCTCCCACACCGGCACCCCGCGCCACTTCCATTCCTCGACCACGTCGGGGCACGCCTCTTTGATGAGGGCTCGGACCCGCGCGAGGGTTTCGCCGCGCCAGTCGTTTAGCTCCGCGATTCTCGCGTCGATCAGCTGGGAGGGGGAGGCTCCGGTGTTTGCTTCCTTCGCGGCAGTCTTGTTGGTCTTCATGGGGGTTGTCGCTTTCTTCACGGCTGTTGTCGCTCGCCGAGGAGCACGGCACCCTGCAGCTGGACTACAGCAAGCGCATACCCGGCCTTAGCCGCCTTAGTGCGCGCGCGGTTTGCCATCGGAGCCGTGAGCACGAAGTAGAATCGCTGCCCCTCCATCGCGGCGAGCTTTTTCAGCGTGGAGGCCATGCGGGGAGTCAACAAAGCCTTTGGGATCTGGCGATGTGGTGACTTCACCGGAGATGATGATCTGGCCCTCTAGGACGGCCCGAATGTCGGGTTCAGCGGCATCCCCGGTTTGGCGTGGATTCCATTGCCAAGTAACTCCTTCCGGCGCACGGCGCTCCGCGATCAGCCAGTGGACAGCGCAAAAGGCTGCATATTCGTGCTGGATTTGATTGAGGTCCTCATAGGACGTCTTACGCAGGGCGATTAGCGTACGGATGCCGTCTTCGACCGTCTCGACAGGCGACCCGGCGATGCATTGCACCTCGGCGACATAACGGCGGATGTCGGCCAGGATCTTGTCCTTGGCGGTCGAGAGATCGAGACGTTTCATGACGACGATCTTTTCCACGAAGTTAAAGCGCGTAGAATGGCTTAGCGCCGAAGGCGCCCCCCCTTTCCCGCTGCCTCGAAGGTTGGCGGATTACGCTTCGCTAGTCGGCACTGGGGGTAGATTATATCGTGCTCCACCAAGGTACTCTTGACGATGCCTGCTCGTGCGTTTGGAGTCCACCCATGCCGACCTGTCTCAACATCGAAGGGTGGCGAAAAGCCACTAAAAAAGAGGCCCTGGATTTCTTCAACCCTGACCAAAAGCGGCCAAAGGGCAGACGCCATCTCCTGATGGTGAGAACCTATCTTCGGCCTGCTGATGTGTACGCCTACCTGAAGGCGCGATTTGGCATCCCCAACGGCTTTCAGAATGCACTTCGCCGGGATGATAGCGACAACTTGATCCATTGGGATTTCAACCTGCGCGCCGACGAGGTGGACATCTACCTGGCGGGGCATTCCCGCAGCATCCAGATCATCGTTGAAGAGCCGATGACCGACGACGACTGGAAAGCACTGATCGTTGGCATCAAAGCCGACTTCGCACGCGTTGGCAGGGAGAAGTCTAAGGTAATTCGCTCCTTCGAGAAATTTGTCTTGTTCCAGAACAAATATGTGAGCCTGGCGGGTCTGTGTGCCGATCTTCACGCGGATATTCTTGATGCACCCGCAGTGGGAAAAGTGTCATTAACTAGTAGCTATGCCAACAATCCGCAAGAATTCAAAGATGCAATGGATAGGGTCTCGAAGCGGGCAAACAAGATTTATGGCGACACGCTTAAGCTAAGATTGCTGACGCCGATCATGATTGAAGCCTTCATCAACATGGTGATCTTGCTCTATTGCAAAGATTCTGTCCGAAATAATAGGGACGCCTACGATGCATTCCTGCGTGCAAGGATACCGGAGCGCTTAGCACTTCTCAGCCAGAATTGTTTCGGCTTCGCTTGCGCCGTCGATACGAACACGTCCGCGTATGCTAACTTCATGCGGATCGTCAGTCGGCGCAATTTTGAGTTGCATGGAAACGTCGATCCCATGCGCGAACAAATTGAAGTTGTCTACTTCGACGGAAAACGACCTCTTTTCATGGAGCCCGGAAATCACATTCCAAAATTATTCGACCATCTGGAGGCGATTTATAGGCCGATGGAGGCAATACGGGAGTATGAGCAGGCGCACGAATTTATGTACGAGATTCATTCTTGCCTCGAAGAACGCTACCAAGAGCACTTCTTTCAGGTTGTGAACGACGCATTTCCGGGATTTGAAGTGCACAAAAGACGCCCGACACGAATCTTGCCGGATCAAGTCGTTATGACCATTTTGCCCAATCAGCGATATGACGATGAACTAAGCGTTCAATGGTGAAGTCGAGTAAAAATTGCTCTACAGGACCGCAGAAATGCTTGGCATCGTGATTTAACGCGACAGCCTTTGGGATCGTGCAACGCGCTCCGTGTTCACGTCCCTCTCCAGGTGCACCGCATACTGCGTGCCCTGGCGGCATACGGCAGCACGAATTGTGCAGACCTTCGACACTTCGTGCCGCGCCGCGCCCGGGAAACGCCGCCTCAATACGCGTTCTTATACGCTGCCGGCGTCAACACCGTGCGCAACAAAATCGTCAAATCGAGCCACAGCGACCAATTGTCGACATAGAACAAATCGTACTCGACGCGCTTGCGCATCTTTTCGTCGGTGTCGGTCTCGCCGCGCCAGCCGTGGATTTGCGCCCAGCCGGTGATGCCGGGCTTGACGTTGTGGCGGCGCGCGTAAAGCGCGATGCGGCGGACGAAATCCTGGTCGTGGGAGAGCGCATGCGGGCGCGGGCCGACGAGCGACATGTCGCCGGTGAGGACGTTGAAGAGCTGCGGGATTTCGTCGAGGTTCCAGCGCCGCAGCCAGCGGCCGATTTTGGTCAGCCGCGGATCGCCCGGCCGCGCCTGGGCGATCACGTC
The DNA here is from genome assembly GCA_963745155.1 of uncultured Pseudomonadota bacterium. Classification (GTDB taxonomy): domain Bacteria; phylum Pseudomonadota; class Alphaproteobacteria; order Rhizobiales; family Xanthobacteraceae; genus BOG-931. The sequence goes on from CAVUWO010000024.1 coordinate 68,750, forward strand.
GCCGTCGTCGAGCGTGCGCATGGTGCGGAATTTGATGATGCGGAACGGCTGCTGATTGAAGCCGTAGCGGCGCTGGACGAAGAATACCGGGCCCGGGCTGTCGAGCTTGATCAGGATGGCGATGGCGACGAGGAGCGGCGTCAGCGCGATCAGGCCGACCGCGGCGAAGAACAGATCGAACAGCCGCTTCTGCACGATCTCGAGCCGCGACAGCGCGACGCGCGTGATCTGCAGTGAGGCGAGCGGGCCGAGCCGCGACAGCTCGACCTCCTCGAACTTGTGCAGGATCTGCTCGGGGCCGAGATGAATCTCGACCGGCAGCGCCAGAAAAGTGTCGGCGCAGCGCTCGATGGTCGCGGTCGCCGACCACGGCACCATCAGATAGATCGCGTCGGGCTCGAGGCCGCGCACGCTGGCGACGGCCTCGGCGAGATCGCGGTCGAGCGCTGCGCGCCGCGTGGCCGCCGGCGCGGTCGCCGCGACCGGCGTGAGAAAGCGGCAGCCGACGATGTTGATGCCGAGCATCCACGGCTCGTAACGGTGCAGAAAGCCGCCGATCTGCGCGCCGGTGCCGATCAGAAAAATCCGTTGCGCGGAAAGTAGCCCGGCGCCGCGCGCCAGCGCCGCCACGCGCACCACGGCGAAGCGCAGCACGATCAGCCCGGCAAGCGTGCCGCCGTAGAACAACACGATATAGCCGCGCGAGTAATCGTCGCTGATGTGGCTGAGGAAGCCGAGCGCGAGCAGCGAGATCAGCGTCACGTTCCACAATTGCACGGTGCGGCGGCCGTGCGGCTTGAAGGTAAAAAAACTCGGCAGCCGGTATTCGCCGCGGAAGGCGTTGGAGACGGCGAAGATGCTGGCCGCGAGCACGCCGAGCTGGATGAAGGAGCCGACATTGCCGGGTTCGCCATAGACCGCGAGGTGATAGGCGACGCCGGTCAGGCAGGACATGGCGACGATGAAGGCGATGTCGGTCAGGAACACGGCGACCGAGAACACGCCGCGCGCGGCCACCGCCCAGGCGTGCAGCGTCCGGCCGTTTTCCGGCCGTGCCACCAGCGTGTAGCTCAGCGGTGTGTTCATAAGCGTGAACGCGATACCAGCCCGTGGCATCCCGGCGCTGCCCCGAAACGGAACAGCGCGAAGATTTAAGTCGATTTCTCGCCAGAACCGTGCCAGCGAAGAGCTGGAAGCGCCGGACCGCGCATCAAGCCGCGGCGGCGCGCAAACGGGATCGGGAGTTAACGATGCAGGGCAAGATCGCGCTCGAGGAACATTTCGCCATCGCCGACACGCTGATGGATTCCCGCGGCTATTTTCCCGACCGGGTCTGGGAAGAGGTGAAAAGCCGCGTGCTCGATCTGCACGAGCGGCGGATTGCGCTGATGGACGAGTACGGCATCGCCATGATGCTGTTGTCGCTCAACGCGCCGGCAGTGCAGGCCATTCCCGATCCGGCACAGGCCTACGACATCGCCCGCAAGGCGAACGACTATCTCGCCGAGGCGGTGCGCAAGCGGCCGGACCGTTTCGCCGGCCTCGCCGCGCTGCCGATGCAGGAGCCGGAGCGGGCGGCGCAGGAACTCACGCGCTGCGTCACCGAGCTCGGCTTCCGCGGCGCGCTGGTCAACGGCTTCTCGCAGGTCGGCGATGCCGACACGGCGCTCTATTACGACCTGCCGCAATACCGGCCGTTCTGGGCGACGGTCGAAAAGCTCGACGTGCCGTTCTATCTGCACCCGCGCAATCCGCTGCCGCGCGATGCCAAGATCTATGACGGCCATCCCTGGCTCATGGGCCCGGTGTGGGCGTTCGGCCAGGAAACCGCCGTGCACTCGCTGCGGCTGATGGGCTCCGGGCTTTTCGACATTCATCCGCGGCTGCAGATTATTCTCGGCCATATGGGCGAGTGCCTGCCGTTCGCGATGTGGCGCATCGACAACGCCAATGCCTGGATCGAGAACCGCCACCACTACGCCGCCAAGCGGCGCATGCGGGAGTATTTCTCCGCCAACTTTCACGTCACCACGTCAGGCAATTTCCACACCCCGGCGCTGTTCGCCGCCATCGCCGAGATCGGCGTCGAGCGCGTGATGTTTTCCACCGACTGGCCGTTCGAAAACATCGACCACGCCGCCAAATGGTTCGACAACGCCCCGATCAGCGAGAACGACCGGCAGCTGATCGGCCGCACCAACGCGCTACGGCTGTTCAAGCTGGGGAATTATTGAGACGGCTTCTTGCCGACCTCCGCCGGCTTCAGCGTTTCCCCCCATTCCGCCACGCAGCGTTCGAGATCCTTGCAGTTGTTGTGCATCTGCTCGAGCGCGAAGCCGAGCGCGAAGAAGCGTTCGGCCGTGTCGCCGGGAAGAGTGGCCGTGAGGCCCTCGCGGCGCAGCGTTTCGATCTCCGCGGCATAGGCGTCGAGCGCGGCCTCGACCTCGGTGAGCGGCGGCGGGCCGCGATGCGCCAGGAGCGCTGCCGCGCTCGCGCGCAGATAATCGGTGAGGGCGACGCGGGCGTGCGCCAGCGGCGCCTCGAGCCGCGTCGCGATCGGCTGCGGCAACGGCGTGACGGCGGCGCTGCCGATCATCACCAGATCGTGGCGCAAGCGCAGCAGCGTGCGTAGGAGCGGTCCGGTGTCGGGACCCGTGGCGAGATGCGCGCCGCGCTCGCGTTCGGCTTCGGCGCCGACGATATTCAATTGGGCCAAAGCTTCGCCGAGGCCGTCCTGGATGCGATGCGCTGCCTCCGCATCGAGACCCTGGGTCAAGCCCGTGAGCAATTCGCCGAATGCCGCCGCGATCCGGTTCAACGTGCGCGCCGCGGTCTGGGCGACCAGCCGATGGGCGCTCGCGGGAAACAGGAACAACGAGACGGCCAGCCCGGTGCCGCCGCCGAGCGCCACTTCCAGCACGCGGTCGATGGCCGAACCAAAGGGCGAGGCGTGGGTGAAGGTCGGAACCAAGAGCACGATGATCGCAGTGATCGGCGCGACGGAGAGGTTGGGCCTGGTCGCCGCGATGACGGCAAGCGGCGCCACGGCGGCGGCGACGACGGCAAGCAGCGCGATTTCGCTCCGATGCGGGATCAGTATGCCGATCGCGCCACCATAGATCGCGCCGCCGAGCGTCCCGATCAGATAATCCAACGTCGCTTTGAGCGACCGCCCGACGCTCATTTGCGTGACGATGACGGCGGTGAGCACCGACCATAACGGCAAGGTCAAATGCAGCAATTGCGCCAGCACCAGAGCCGCAAGGGCGGCAACCGTCACCCGCACCGCCAGCGTCAACTGCGGCCTGCGGCGGCGCACGATGGCGCGAACTCTCGACCACACCTTCGTGAAGCGCGTCACGCTGCTAGTCCCGGGATTCGGCACCCTCAATTTCACGCCTTATCAGCTCGCCTCGCGCAGCTTCACGGCGCCTTCGAGATCCACCGAGACGAGCTGCGACACGCCGCGTTCGGCCATGGTGACGCCGTAGAGGCGGTTCATGCGCGCCATGGTGATGGGATTGTGGGTGATGATGACGAAGCGCGTGTCGGTCGAGCGCGTCATCTCGTCGAGCAGGTCGCAGAAGCGCTCGACATTGTAGTCGTCGAGCGGGGCGTCGACCTCGTCGAGCACGCAGATCGGCGCCGGATTGGTGAGGAACACGGCGAAGATCAGCGCCATCGCGGTGAGCGCCTGCTCGCCGCCGGAGAGGAGCGACAGCGTCGCCGGCTTCTTGCCGGGCGGCTTGGCCATGATCTCCAGGCCGGCTTCGAGCGGATCGTCGCTCTCGATCAACTGCAGCTCGGCCGCGCCGCCGCCGAACAATTGGGTGAACAGCTTCTGGAAATTCTCGTTGACGGTCGTGAAGGAGGACAACAGCCGCTCGCGCGCCTCGTGATTGAGGCTTTGGATGCCCTGGCGCAGCCGCCGGATCGCCTCGATCAGATCGTCGCGCTCGGCGATGAGCTTGGCGTGCTGTTCCTCGACCTCGCGCAATTCGTCTTCGGCGCGCAGATTGACGGCGCCGAGGCGCTCGCGCTCGCGCCGGTAACGCTCGAGCGTGGCCTCGACCTCGGCGATCGGCGGACGGCTCGGTGTCCGGTTTGAGCTCGGCGAGTTCGGCGGCGGCCGGCGGCTCGACGTCGAGCGCGTCGCGGATTTCGTGCTCGATGTCGGCGAGGCGGCGCTTGGCGGCCTCGCTGCGCTCCTCGGCGCGGGCCGCCTCGGCGCGCGCTTCGCCCATCGCTTCGAGCGCCGCGCGCGCGGCCTTGTCGGCGTCGGCGAGGCCGGTCTCGGCCTGCGCGAGCGTGTCGGCCGCCGCGCGGCGCGCCGCGGTCGCGGCTTCGATCTCGCCGATCAGGGCCTGACGTTGGGCCGCGAAGCGCTCCGGCGCGCTTTCGAGCTCAGTGCGCTCGGCGCTTGCCTCGGCGCTGCGCTGCTCGACGGTCGCGATATGCGCTGCGGCGTTGTCCTGGCGTTCGTTCCAGTCCTTGCGCTCGGTCGCGATCGCCTGCAGGCGGCGATTGGCCAACTCGGCCTCGCGCGCGATCGTCTGTTCCTCGACCCGCACCTCGGCCAGCGCCTTGCGCTCGCCGGCGATGACGTTGTTGATCGCCGCGAGCTTTTCCTCGAGCTCGGCGGCGGAGGGCAAGTTCGGCGAGCGCGGCCCGGGTCTGATCGCGCGCCGCGACCGCTTCGTCGCGGCCGGTATTGATGCGCTGCAAGGCTTCTTGCAGTGCCGAGACGCGCGCCGCATTGCGGCTGATCTCGCGCTCGGCGGCGCTGTGGGCGTCACGGGCGGCGTCGGTCGCCTGTTGCGCCTCGCGGGCGCGGGCGCGGGATTTGATCTCCGTTGCCGCGGCCGAGGAGCGCGCCGCTTCCGCCGCTTCCAGCGCGCGGTGCTGCGCCTCGACGTCGGCGCGGGCGGCCGCGAGTTCGCCTTCGATCTCTTGTAGGCGGCCGCGTTCGGCGAGCCGCCGCGCCGCGCCGGTCGGCGCATGGGCGGCGGTGGCAAAACCGTCCCAGCGCCAGAAGTCGCCTTCGAGCGACACCAGCCGCTGGCCCGGCTTGAGCAGCGCGGCAAGCCGTGCACCTTCGGCGCGGTCTATGACGCCGATCTGCGCCAGACGGCGCGCCAGTTCCGGCGGCGCCTGCACGAAGTCGGCAAGCGCCGTGGCGCCTTCCGGCAAGGCCGGATCGGACGCGTCGATGCGTGGCGCCGGCCCAGCGCATCGGCGCGGTGGCGTCGACCGGCGCGTCGAGATCGTCGCCGAGCGCGGCGCCGAGCGCCTTCTCGTAGCCCTTTTGCACCGTGAGCTGGTCCGCGACCGGTGGCCACAAATTCTTGCTCTCGACCGCCAGCAGCTTGCTGATGGTCTTGGCTTCGGTTTCGAGCCGCTGCACGCCGCTTTTCGGCGGTGGCGAGCGGCGCGCGCACGGCTTCGAGCCCGTCGCGCGAGGTGGTGTGGGCGGCCTCAGCGGCGCGAGCGGCGGCTTCGGCTTCGGCGAGCGCGGCCTGCGCTTCGGTCAGCGCGACGGTGAGCGCCGCGAGATCGGGCTGGCCGCTGCCGCTCGCCGCAAGGCCTGCTTCGACATTGGCCAGCTCGGCTTCGAGTCGGCCGACGCGTTGCTCGTGATCGCGTAGCGCGCTTTGCAGCTGATTGCGGCGCGCGGTGAGATCGGCGAGTTCGCCGGTCAGCGCGGAAAACGATTGTTCCGACACCGACAGCGCCAATGCCGCCGCCGTCACGCGCTCGTTGACGCCGCTCAGTTGCGCGGCATTGGCCTGCGCATCGGCGCGCAACACTTCTTCTTCGCTCGCGAGCCGCACCAGGGCGGCCGCGGCATCGGCGGCGAGCGTGCGTTCGCGGGCGAGATCGGCGGCGAATTGGCCGAGCCGGCGGTCGAGTTCGGCGATGCGCTCCTTGGCGCGGGTTTCTTCGCGTTCGAGCGCGTCGCGTGCCACCAGGAGGCGCTGCAGCGCGGCGGCGGCTCTGGCCTCGGCCTCGCGCAAGGCCGGCAAGCCGGCGGCGACGGTAGCTTGGCGCACCGCGGTTTCGGTCTGCTCGGTGGTGCGGTCGGCGACGACGCGCACGGCGAGATCCCGGGTCTCCTCGGCGGCGCCGACCTCGATCCGCGCCGCGACCCAGCGCAGATGGAACAGCAGCGCTTCGGCGCGGCGCACCTGCGCGGAAACGTTGCGGTAGCGCGTGGCCTGCCGCGCCTGGGTCTTAAGGCCGGAAATCTGGCCGGCCAACTGGCCGATCACGTCCTCGGCCCGCTCCAGATTGTGCTCGGCGGCCCTCAGCCGCAACTCGGCCTCGTGGCGGCGGGCGTGCAGCCCGGAAATGCCGGCCGCTTCCTCCAGCACGCGCCGGCGCGCTTCCGGCCGCGCCTGAATGATCTCGCCGATGCGGTTCTGATGCACCAGCGCCGGCGAGCGCGAGCCGGTCGAGGCATCGGCGAACAGCATCGCGACGTCGCGGGCGCGGACCTCGCGGCCGTTGATGCGGAAGGTCGAGCCCTGTTCGCGCATGATGCGGCGGGAGATTTCGAGGCTGTCGGGATCGTTGAAGGCCGCCGGCGCTTTGTGCGCGCTGTTGTCGATGGTGACCGCGACTTCGGCGTGGTTGCGCGCCGGGCGGCCGGTATTGCCGGAGAAGATGACGTCGTCCATCTCGGACGCGCGCATGGCCTTGTGCGAGGCCTCGCCCATGACCCAGCGCACCGCCTCGACCAGATTGGATTTGCCGCAGCCGTTCGGGCCGACCACGCCGGTCAAGCCGGGTTCGATCTCGAAATCGGTGGTTTCGACAAAGGACTTGAAGCCGATCAGGCGCAGCCGCGTGAGCTTCATTCGCGTGTTACATCCATCGCCTTCGCAGCGGCCACGAAGGGTACAGCCAAAGGTTCACGCTCCACGAGGTTTACGCCCGCCGAGCGCGTCGCGCAATGATTGGTGCCGCATTGGCGCGGAGAATGGGGTGTCGCGATTGCACACGCAACACCGCCGCGGGGGTTATCCAGATTTTCGCAGGCCGCAGAAAGCGCCGGCGGAGAGGCCCGGCACAAGGTCGCCGTTTGAACAAAAAGCCCTTATCCTTCCTTGAGATAGGGGTCGATCGACCTTGGCCAGTGCGTCGATCGATTGATCGCCGACCAGCTTCTTGCCGTTGACGAAAAACGTCGGCGTGGAGTTGACGCCGAGGCTCTTGGCGGCTCGGTCGCGCACTTCCTGGATGCCGTCGAGCACCTTCTGATTCGCCAGGCACGCGTCAAACGTTTGCTGGGTGAAGCCGAATTGCTTGGCGATTTCCATGAGCGGCGGGACCGGCTTTTGCACCATCCATTCCGGCTGCTTGGCGAACAGGGTCTCGATGATCGGCATGAACTTGTCGTTGCCGGCGCAGCGCGCCAGCATGAAGCCGGCGGCGGCAAGCGCATCGAGCGGGAATTCGCGGAAGATGAACTTCACCTTGCCGGTGTCGATGTAGCGCTTCTGCAGCTCCGGGAAGGTGGTGGTCGAAAAGTGCGCGCAGTGCGGACACGTCATCGAGGCATATTCGATGATGGTGACCGGCGCTTTGTCGGAGCCGAGCGAGACATCGCCGGCCGGGCCGGCCTTGGCGAGTTCCGCCGGATCGGGCTCGGCCGTGTCCGCGTTGGCGACGCCGACCGGTACCATGAGGCTACCGGCGATGCCGGCGCTCGCAGCACAGGGCGACCGCGGTGGTCGTGAGAAATTGGCGGCGGGTCGGCGTCAAGGTCGGCTCCTGATGTTGCTAGGCGACAAAGTTGCCGCCGAAATGTGGCACCGCTGTGCCGTTCCGCCAAGTGTTCGTTGAAGACTGGCGGCGAAGACCTCGGCCAAACAGCCGCGCCAGGCTCCGCCCGAAGCGCGCAAAGGGCGAAACAAGCGATTTTTCCCACGTGATTGAGCCGGTGCTGCCTGTGGCGCGACTGCCTCAGATGAATGGCGGCCGGTTTGTTCCGACGCATGACGACACATTGTTGTGAAATCGGCCGGGCGGTTTTCGCGGAAACCCTGGCAATTTCGCGTGTTGGCTTAGCACCACAGCAAAAACAGCAGAGCAGCAGCAAGGGAGGGCGGTATGCGCGCTTCTATCCGTTTGGCTAGTCTGATGGCGAGCGTTGCACTTTCCGGCATCGCGACAGCCGGATCAGCAGGAGCTGCAGGCATCGGTGTCGGCGGCGTCAGTGTGAGTGTCGGTGGCGCGGGCGCGGCGGTCGGTATCGGCGGTGCGAGCGTGGGCGTTGGCAGCGCTGGCCTCAGCGTCGGCGGTGTCGGCGGCCTCGGCGTTGGCGTCGGAACGGGCGGTGTCAGCGTCGGCGGTGTTGGCGGCCTCGGTGTTGGTGCCGGTGGCGTCGGTGTCGGCGGCCACGGCTTGGGCGGCGACGGGCTCGGGGGAGCGACCAGCGGCTTTGGTGGAGGCAGCGGCTTTTTCTCGGGTGCCGCACATTTTGGCGGGGCGGAGTCGGCGGGATTTTACGGGAGTTCTTCGCGTGCCGGCCGGCGCCATCGTGTGGCGCGCGAACATGCACTGCCTGCCAGTGAATCCCTCTCCTCCGCATCTTCCGCCGCGGGCCGGCACGGCGTTCATTTGGCCCATATTCATTTGGCCCACACTCATTCGGCCGATGGCGGCCGACACGGCGAGCATGGCGCCCATCTGGCCAATATCGAAATTGGACCGGGCAAGAAATCCGGTCATGGCGGCCCGTTGGCCGCGGTCAATGTCGACAACGCCACGACCGGTCCTCGCGGCACCGTCGCCACCGTCAATATTTTGAGCCACGGCGCGTCGTCCGGCGGCTCGGGCGAATCCACGCCGGGCAATGCGCCGGTCGCGGCGGTGAATGCCCTCAATGCTGCTCCCGGTACGCAAGGGTGGGCCGCGTCGATCAACGCCTTCAACGGCGCGGCGACCCCGAACAACGGGCCGGGCGGCACGACCGGCTTGGCGACCATAGACGCGCTCAATCCCGCTGCGGGTCCGCAAGGCGGCGCCGCAGCGATCAATGTTTTGAACGGCAACGCAGCGCCGGCCGGGTCCGGCGGCGCGCAGACCGGCCCGGTCGCCGCGGCCAATGTCGGCAACGCGTTTGCCGGACCGAACGGCACCGTCGCCACGATCGATGCCCTCAATGCCGCCGCGCCGAATTCCGCCAGCGGCGGCCCCGGCAAGTCGCCGGCGGCGACCGCCGATGCATTCGATGCCTCGTCGGGACCGCAGGGCTGGCTCGCGAGCGTCAATGTGTTCGACGGCAACAAGGGCAACGGCGCGGCCAGTGGCACCACGGGCCTTGCGACGGCCGATGCTCTCAATCCGACCACTGGTCCGCAGGGGGGCGTCGCCGCGGTGAACGCGTTCGACGGCAGCGCTTCGCCGGCCACGGGGCAGAGCGGCCCGTCCGGTCCGGTGGCCGCGGCTGACGTCGGCAACGCGTTCAACTCCCCGGGCGGCAAGGCGGCGACGGTGGACGTCCTCAACGGCAAGGGCGCCGCGCCGACCGGCAAACCGCAAGGGGCCGCCACAGCCAGCGCGCTCGATGCGGCGCCCGGACCGCAGGGCAACGTCGCCGCCGTCAACCTTTTCGATGGCAATGCCGCGAACGCCCCGGGCACCAAGGGCGGCATCGCGGCGGCGAATGTCGGCAACGCCACGCCGGGACCGAACGGCCAGCTCGGCACTGTCGATGTTCTCAACGGCAGCCGCCAGCTAGCGGCACGCCGCGCAAGGGCGGCATCGCGGCGGCGAATGTCGGCAACGCCACGCCGGGACCGAACGGCCACTCGGCACCGTCGATATTCTCAACGGCAACGCCCACGAGCGGCACGCCGGCCAAGGGCGGCATCGCGGCGGCGAATGTCGGCAACGCCACGCCGGGACCGAACGGCCCTCGGCACCGTCGATATTCTCAACGGCAGCGCACCACGAGCGGCACGCCGGCCAAGGGCGGCATCGCGGCGGCGAATGTCGGCAACGCCACGCCGGGACCGAACGGCCGACTCGGCACTGTCGATATTCTCAACGGCAGCGCCACGAGCGGCACGCCGAGCCAAGGGCGGCATCGCGGCGGCGAATGTCGGCAACGCCACGCCGGGACCGAACGGCCAGCTCGGCACCGTCGATATTCTCAACGGCAACGCCACGCAGCGGCACGCCGGCCAAGGGCGGCATCGCCGCGGCGAATGTCGGCAACGCCACGCCGGGACCGAACGGGCCAGCTCGGCACCGTCGATATTCTCAACGGCAAGCACGCCACGAGCGGCACGCCGGCCAAGGGCGGCATCGCGGCGGCGAATGTCGGCAACGCCACGCCGGGACCGAACGGCCAGCTCGGCACCGTCGATGTTCTCAACGGCAGCGCCACGCCAGCGGCACGCCCGGGCCAAGGGCGGCATCGCTGGCGGCGAATGTCGGCAACGCCACGCCGGGACCGAACGGCCAGCTCGGCACCGTCGATATTCTCAACGGCAGCGCCACGAGCGGCACGCCGGCCAAGGGCGGCATCGCGGCGGCGAATGTCGGCAACGCCACACCGGGACCGAACGGCCAACTCGGCACCGTCGATATTCTCAACGGCAACGCCACGAGCGGCACGCCGGCCAAGGGCGGCATCGCGGCGGCCAATGTCGGCAACGCCACGCCGGGACCGAACGGCCAACTCGGCACTGTCGATATTCTCAACGGCAGCGCCACGAGCGGCACGCCGAGCAAGGGCGGCATCGCAGCGGCGAATGTCGGCAACGCCACGCCGGGACCGAACGGTCAACTCGGCACCGTCGATATTCTCAACGGCAGCGCGACGCCGAGCGGCGCGACGCCGAGCGGTGGCATCGCCGCGGCGAATGTCGGCAACGCTGCGCCAGGGCCGAATGGCCAACTGGGCACCGTCGATGTACTCAACGGCGCCGCGACGCCGAGTGCTACGGCGCCGAGTGGCGGCCTGGCCGCGGCGAATATCGGCAACGCCAGTCAGGGACCGACCGGGAGCGTCGCGACCGGGGACATGTTGAATGGCGCGGCCGCGCCGAGCGCCGCGCCGCCGAACGGCGGTGTGGCTGCGGCGAACATCGGCAACGCCAGCCAAGGGACGACCGGCACGTTCGCGACCCTCGACATGCTGAATGGCGCGGCCACGCCGAGCGCCGCGCCGCCGAACGGCGGTGCGGCTGCGGCGAACATCGGCAACGCCAGCCAGGGACCGACCGGAAGCGTTGCGACCGCAGACATATTCAATGGCGCCACCGCGCCGAGCACCACGGCGCCGAGTGGCGGCGTCGCCGCGGCGAATGTCGGCAATGCCGCGCAGGGTCCCACCGGCTCCGCCGGGACGGTGGATGTCCTCAACGGCGCCGCGACGCCGACTGCTAGCGGGTCCGGGGGCGATGTTGTGGTCAACGCAGCAAACTCGTCGCCCGGTCCGACCGGCACCGTGGCGACCGTTGATATTGCCAATGGCGCGCGACCGTCGCGAGCAGCACGACGCCGTCCGGTCCCGTTGCGGCAACTGTACTGAAGCCCGACGGCGGCCGACACGACGGGCAGCATCGGGACGGCCGACGCGGCAACGGCCCCGGTACGGCCACCTCGACCGGAACGGGTGGAGACACCGGAACTGGCACGGGCACCGGAACGGGTAGCGGAACCGGAACTGGCGGGACCGAGACGGGCTCCGGCGGGAACGGTACAGGAGCAGCACCACTTCGACGGCCAGCACCCTCGGCGAGACCACGTCCGGCGGTGGCGGCGGTGGTGGCAGCACGGTCGCGCTCGGCGGGTTCACCTCGCTCTATCTCTCCGCCGGCGCGGCCGACGCAATAGGTCCGGAGTGCGTCGATGTACTTAGATACCCGATCGTTACCGCCATTATCGGCATCGGCTGTGGGACCATTGCCGATGGCTGGCGGAGCGTCGTGAGCGCCGGCGCCATGCCGAGCGGTAGCTCGGTGCGGACAAAAGCGAACAGAAGGACCGGCCGGCTCGCGGCCGGTCCTTTTTCGGCCACTCAGTACGGGCCGCTGACGGAAAAAATGTAGACGTTCTTGTAGAACGGCAACACGTTGACCGGGGTAGGCCTGCAGGTGAACCGCCGGAGGAGCCAAAGGACAGATTGCGGTAATCGAAGGCGAACATGATGTTGGGGGAGTAGATATTTCAGCGAGGCGATCGGTCCGAGGGTGCGGTCGCTCCGGCCAACGCCGCAGCGCCTTGATAGTCATCCTCCAAATACGCCACGCCGCCGCCGACGAAGACTTTTGGAAGGATGCGATAATCGAGGCGCCCGCCGAGCGGCCGACTCGATGTCGCTGACGCAGGCCGCCAGGGCCGTCGCAGGTCGTCGCCTGGCGGTGAGCTCGGATCGAGCCGGCGGAGAGTGGCGCAGCGCCAAGCGCGGCCTCCTTGGCCTCGCGGCGGCCCTCGACCACCGCGGTCAGATCGTCGGTGATGATCGCGGCGAGATTTACGCCATAGGTCCATGTCGAGATCGGTGCCATAGAGGCGCCGTTGTATTGCTGGTTCATGTAGCCGGCCCAGGCCTCGCCCTTGAGCCGGGCGCCCTGACCCTGCTCGAACAGCACGCCGCCGACGACGCGGTAGCCGTTGGAATCGAAGTAGTGACGCCCCAATCGCGCGTATTGGCGGCGCTTCGACGAACACGCTGGTCAGCGGCACCACCACATAGCCGACCCGCCCATTGCCGGTGCCGATGCCGCCGTCGGCGTAATTGAAATTCACCGTGTCGCCGGTGTACGGATTGGGGCCAAAAACGAGCCGATCGTCGCGTTCTGGTAATTGATCTCCAGTCCGGCGCCGCCGACCGAGCTCCACCAATTGCCGTAACGCCTGTTCAGCGCCAGCGATTGAATTGCCTCGTCATAGGCGACCGGGTGTGTGAACAACGTGCTCAGCAATTCCGACCGGTCGGCAGCGATAATCACCGTTTCGGAAGCACCGCGATCCAGGTGCTCATGCAGATAACGGGAGCTGCCGACGATCTGCGTGTCGTTGTCGGGCATCACCGTGAAACTGGCGCCGGCGCCGCCATTGACCTGATCTTCGGACGAATACGTTGCGTATTCGCGGCCCTCGACGAAGCCGTCCACGGCAAGGCTGTAGTTCGCGCCTTGCTTGAGCCAGGCGGCTTGCGGACGCTGGAAGAAGGCCCAATCCTGCAGGCGGTTGGTATTGGTGGCGAACACGTTGTCGTCGTAGAACGTGCCGCCGGTGCCGCCGGCATAGAAAGTGCCACCGCAGCCCAGGGGACGCCAGTCGCTTGCGGGGGGGACGGCGCTGCTGCCGCTGACCGGCTGCGCCGGTACGGCGGGCTGCAGGTTGGGCGTTTCCCGGCCGGTATATAAAACCGGCCCCGTCCCGGTCTGCCAGATGCCGGCAGGCGGCGCGCCGGAGATCGTCTGGGCAGACGCCGCATCGGCAAACACCAGCGTGTCGGCAACAGCCAGCGCGACGCCGGCGGCGGACAACAACGCCACAACAACACAACGACGCATGACACCCCCCACGACCCGACTTCCCCACGACCCGACTTCCACTGCCCAACTTCCTCAGACACGAACCGACACGGCGGTGTCACGCGACAATACAAAACCGTCCCGAAGTGATGCTTCGGGTGCTGATCGCCGGCCGAGCTATGACGCAGGGCAACTAAGATTGGGTCCGCTTCTGGGTACGACTATACAGCCGCCATGATGGTCCGCAACGAGATTGCGTGGCGTTTCGTCGAAGCTGAAACGGCTGTGGAAAATTTGTCATAGCTACCTGGTGTTTCTCATTTTATTTGGTGCGCTGTAAAAATCGAAGAAGGGATTCAGCATTTCCTGACCCAAGAGTTCCATCGCGCAAGAAGCTATTGGAACTCCGCTTGTTAGCTCGGTGGATTTCGCGTCTTTTGTGGTGCAGTTCCCCGTATGGAACTTGTTGATAGACAGGTGGATACTGCAGTGCAGACCGACCGAACGAGCGTCGCCTTGACCCTTCTCCGGCCCAGTGGAAAACTTTTGTGGATCCCAGTTTTTGGACGCCCTGCCCGGCAACTCGCCGCGTGCTGCGCGAGAGCGTTGACTGCGGTCAGGACCGTTTGACGGCCGCGCCGAGCCGCGCCAGCGCCTGCTTTAGATCCTCGTCGGTCGATGGTTCGTCCAGGCTGGCTGTGATCGCGTGCGGCAGCGGCCGGATTGATCGCCGGGCGGGATTTGCGCGCGCCGCGCCGCAGCGGCGCCTGGCGCAGCGCGATGCGCTCGACCGCGCGCCAGCCGAGGAAGCGGTTGACGCGTTCGCAGATGACGTTGGCGAGGTGCTGAATTTCGATCGCCGCCGGCCCCTCGACACGCAAAATGAGCGTCCTGGCGGACGTTCCAATCCCGGGTCGTGACGGTGCGTATCCTGCCGGCCGCTCGCCGCGCGCATCGAGGGCGAGGGCGGCCGCGGCCACTGCAGCTTGATCGGCTC
>CAVUWO010000025.1:0-188330 GCA_963745155.1 uncultured Pseudomonadota bacterium
CGTCCTCGGTCTGCGGATTGTGACTGCCGGAAACCACGTCCTCGCCTTGCGCCTCAAAAAGAAATCGATCACCGGCACGGCCGCGTGCCGTTCGACGGATCGCGCGAGAAGGCAACGCCGGGCCGCTGGACCGCCCGCGATTGCCGAACACCATCGCCTGAACGGTGACGGCAGTGCCCTGCAAGTGGTCGAGATTTTGCAGCTTCCGATACGTGCGCGCGCTTCGTTCGTCCAGGAGCGACAGACCCCATCGCCGACGCAACGAGCGCGCTCCATCGGGTCTTCCTCGGCAATAGTCCTCGTCATCGATGACGCCTCTTGAGCCAACGCTAGTCGCTCGCGGTCCTCGGCATCAAGATCGCGTTCGCTGCGGCGCTTTCGGCGGCGACCGGTGCATCGCGCTCAATTGCAACCGCGAATGGAGCGGCTTCGATGCCGAGCACAGTCTCCGTAGCTTTCGAGAAACCGCCGCCGGCAGTCCAGCGCAAATCCCGGATGGCCGGTCATCCTGAAAGGCCGCGCGTTGCCGCCGATGTGCATCCGACATCGAGCACCGTATCGAGCATGCCCGGCATCGACCGCGCCGCGCCGGAGCGCACCGAAACCAGCAACGGGCGACGGCGGTCGCCGAATTTCTTGTCGGTCGCCTGCTCGAGGAACGCGATTCCCTCCGCCAGCGGGTCGGTCACTTTTCCCTGCGCCTTGCCGTCTCCGTCCGCGATTGCGGCACACAGCGCGATCGGCAGCACGAAGGCCGGCGGCACCGGCAGACTCAGCGCCGCCATCCGGGCGAGGTTCGCCGCCTTGGCGCCGACCATCTCGGCGGGATATTGCTCGACCGATCCGCCGCCGATCCGTGCGATATGCATCGTGCGCCCCAAAACCTACGCCGAAAGATCGGCGAGCACATGCTCGCGCAGGAGGTGGCCGAAGCCCGCCAGCCGATCGGTCGAGCGCTCCAGCGCGCGCGCGAGTTCCAGGACCGACAACGCCGTCTTGAAATTGAACTCGCCGGTCAAGAGCGTCGCCGTGACCAGCCGTTCCGCGGCGTCGCCCTTGTGTTCGGCATCGATGAGGCGGCCGACCGCGGCGAGCACGTCCTCGCTGTCGATGCGATGGCCGTTGGGAACCTCGACCGCGGCGGCGACGCCGCTCGCCGCGGCTTCGGTGCCCGCCAGCGCCGCGGCGCACAGCTCCGACAATGCGGCGAGCAATTCCGGCGCGACATCCTGCGGGACGAACGAGGCGATAAACGCCGCCTGCTCCAATTCGTCGATCGCGTCTTCGACTTGATTGACCAGGCGTTCGATGCCGCGATCGGCTTCGAACCGCGCGATATCGCTGCGCGCCTCGGCGACGATGCGGTCGGCTTTTTCCTCGATGCGCTGGGCGCGCTGCGCCAAGGCGGCGCTGTCGAACGGCCGGTTCGCCTGCCGCTCGGCGACGAAACGGGCGATGCCGTCGGCGATCTCGCGCGCCAGGCCGGGCTGCCCGATCACGATCGCCAGCAGCGTGAAATCGACGCGCTGCAGATGACCGACCAGCGCCGCCTCGATGCGGTCCCGCGCCAACCGGACGGAACGGCCTTGCAGCAAGGCTTCGGTCGAAATGCGCAGCACCGCCTTGACGAAATCGACCGCAGCCTCGTGCCCGAGCGCGCGGTCGAGCCGCTCGCCGAAACCGATCCGCGTCGGCGTCGCGTGATGGACCGCGGCGGCGACGAGCTCGCTGCCGCCCAGTGCGAGAAAGCCGCGGTGGCCGATGCGATGGATCGCCGCCCATTGCAGAATGCGCACCGCGTCGGCCTTCGACACCCATTCGCGCAGAATTTTGCGGGCCTTGTTCCAGTCGATCAGAAACACCAGCGAAGCGCCGAGCGTCTCGAGAAAGGCGTCGCGGCGCACCGCGCTCTCGAACGCGTAGCGGCCGGTGACGAGATAGAACGCGCCGTCGTCGCCGAGGCCGGCCGCGCTTTTGCGCTCGAGGCCGCTCCACTGCACCGGAAAGCCGCGCATGAGTTCGGTGAAGAATTTGGCCCGCGGCAGATGCACGTCGGTGTAGGTGACCGTCACCGTATCCGGATCGACGGCGATGACGACGACGTGAGCGTCGGTTTCGCCGATATCGTTCTGGATCGTCAGCCGGTCGCCGGTGCGCGCCGCCGTGGTCGCGAGGCCGGGATGACCGAATTTGAGTTTTTCGGTCGCGGCGAGGCCGCGCATGAACGCTTCGATCGCCGGCCGGTCTTCGTCCCGCAGGCCGTAGACATGGGCGCCGGCGACCACCTCCTCCGCATGGGTGGCGGCGAGCTGGTTGAGCGCCTTGTGCAAAACCATCACCAGGCGGTGCAGGCTGTCGCCGCCGCCGTCGAACAGGCCGGTCAATCTTGTGACTTCGGCAAGGCCGACATCGTCGCCGGCGCCGAGATGCGCATCTTTCTGGATCGCCGCGAGCCGCGCGGCCGCCGGATCGCCCTCGGTGGGGTCGCCGGCCTTGACGGCGGCGAGCATGGTGGCCGCATCGTCCCAGATCGCCCCGCCTAAGCCCGCGAGACCGGGCGCCGTCATCTGCTCGCCCGCGGTCTGGACGGAATGGTTCACCAGCGCTTCGGCGGCCACGGCGTCGATCCCGGCGGCCCGGCACTCGTCCGCCAGATCGAGCCCGGCGGCGCCCGGCTCGCGCGCATGCCGCGCCGCTGCCTGCAGCACGCTCAGGCGCGCTTTGATGCGGTTATTGGCGGCGAGACCCGCGGCGATCAGCGCGGGCAACAGCAATTCGGATTGTCCGAGTTCCGCGACGATTTCGGATTTCATGGCTCAGTCACCTGCCTCCAAGGCGCCAAAGAACCACGGCCGTGCGTAAGTTTTATTGAGGCAGATCAGTCATGGCGGTGTCACAAAGCCGCGTGCACCACCGTTCTCGCGGCGCGATGGCGCCCGAGTTTTGCAAACGTAAAGCGAATGGCGGATAGCGAGTAGCGAATGGTACGCTGCAGCCTTGTTTCTATTCGCTATTCGCTACTCTCTACTCGCCATTCGCTACAAAAAAAGGAAGGCGGAACGCCGGCAGACGTGTATCCAAACCTCCGCGCCATTACGGGCGCGGCGCGCGCCCTGCGGGACGCGCTCGCCTGTCGGCGTTCCACCGCGGCTCTTGCCGTTGGGCCTCTCGGCCCGCGGGCGCAACTTCAGGCCAGGCTTCCTGGGACGAGGCAGGACGTTCGATCCTGTACGGTTCGACCAACCGGGGCCGAAAGACCTTGCGTTCCTAAACGGGCGTTACCCGCGCCCGCCAGTCCCAGTCCAGGGAACGCACCTCCCAGACCGGTCATAGTGCCGGTCCGATGATGCCCGAAGCTGCCCGGGTGCGGCTTGCGAGACCGCGCGCGGGCACCGCACTCGCTCCGCATTCCAGGATCGCCTCTGGAACGCGTTCCTTTAAGTGAGCGAGATTCGATCAGAATCGTAACGCAAAGAAGGACAAATATCAAGCGAAATGTCGCCTGGTCGGCGACGGCGCACGTGATCTTATCCGGCCACGGCGGGTAAGCGACGTCTTGACGTATACGTCGCTATGACGTACAATGTGATTGTGACGAAGAATCAGTTCAACGAAGCGCTTCGACAGCTTGGTCTGTCTGTTTACGCATCACCTTCTGTCCTCAAGGTGACTTTGCGACAGGCTCAACGATACGCTTCTGGCGAACAACTTGTAGAGGCGCGGGTGGCCGCGATCTTAGAAATGCTGACGCATCATGTTAAAGGCCTGAAACATCGAAGGCATGAACTCAAAATGATGATCGCTGCCATCGACGAACGCGGTGTTCGCGTGGGGACCAATCATCGAGACGAAACTCCGGCTTGGCGGGAGCAACTCAAGATTTGGCTGAATGAGATTGAGGACCTGCTACGCAATCATCCGTCTGGGTTACCGCCGCAAATTACAAACTAATGTCAAGTCGGGCAGTGTCTCAATTTGAATTGTGAAGCCGTGAGCACATCGATCGGCATCGGATATATTGGCAGCGATAGGAGGAGTACGCCCCGATGCCATACGTGATCGGCTACGGTATGCGGAACAAGCGTGACGTGTCTACGGCCGAGAAGGCGAACGCAAAAGAAGCCTGGTCACTTGTCATAGCTCTTGAACGCAGCGATGAAGAGATCAAATTCGTTCGGAACCCGCGCGGGGCTGACATAGGTCGCGAAGAGCTAAAGATGGATGCTGACGAAGAGGGGCGCGCTGAATTTCAGGGGGGCTGAATGCGACGTATCGTAGTGATCTGCGCAACCTTCGCGGCCTGTCTGACGGTATGCTGCGCGAACGCGCAACAGCTGTCTCAAAACATTCGAGTATTCGGAGCATCCCCTTTGCTACTGGGGGGCGCCTTTGTTCCCGCAGGAACCGACTTGGCTTGTTGGGCAATCGACGCTGGTCGATGCTGGGACGGTAAGAAATGGCACAATCTCTTCCCGTTCGGTCCCAAAAAGTATGCGGTGCCGACATCTGATACGGTCGCCTGTACCGTGATCGTTTCCGGCGATTGTTGGACTGGAAGCGAATGGTATCGATTGCCGTCAGGCAAAATCTTCGGTCGGACTCCGCTCAATTTGAGAGGCGCATTCGTTACCGCTCCGCTCCGCCGATCTGCCTCAGGCCGAAATTCAAACTGAGACACTACCCAAGTTCGGTAACACGCCGCGCACGATCCTGCCTATCGACCGAGTTTGGCATAAGCGTCGTTAGCCGGCGCCGTCGCGCGAAAATGCTGCGGCAAAAGCTTACTACGCCGCCAGCGCCGCCCCGCTACCCGCCGCGAGCACGGCGGCAAGGCGTTCGCGATCCAGCGGCTTGATCAAAAAACCGTCCATGCCGGCAGCGAGGCAGGCGTCGCGGTCTTCGGTGGAGGATGCGGCGGTGAGCGCGACGACGGGCGTGCGGGCGGAATTGGATTCGGCTTCCAGCGCGCGGATGCGGCGCGTCGCTTCGATGCCGTCCATGCCCGGCATGTGCACGTCCATCAGCACGCGGTCGTAGGGCGTGCCGGCGGCGCGCGCGGCGAGCCAGGATTCGACGGCGGCGGCGCCGGTCGCGGCCATGACCGGGCGGTGGCCGAGCTTGACCAGCAAGGCGCGGGCGAGGAGCGCGTTGATCTCGTTGTCTTCGGCGACCAGGATCGACAGGCTGCCGGCGGGGCGGGGCTCGCGCGGCGCCTCCGGCGTGTCGGCCGCGGCGCCGCGGTCGAACGCGTCGTCGGCGGCAAAGCGCGCGGCGAGCGAGGCAGCGCGCACCGGCTTGACGAGGTAGCCGGTAAAGCCGGCGGCCTTGAGCGCGGCGAGCTTGTCGCGGGTCGCCGGCGTGACGAGCACGAGGCGTCGCGGGATCGCTGCGGCCATCCGCGCCAAGGCTTCGCTTGCCGGCATGCCGAGCGCATCGTCGACCAGGATGGTGCTCCAGGTCTGCTCCGGCAATAGCGCTGCGGCGACCTGCTCGTCGGGCACGATGACGGTGTGGGCGCCCCAGCGCTGCAGCCGCCGCGCGATCAGCGTCGCCTCGATCGCCGCCGGCGCGACAATGAGAATATCCTGGCCGGTCAGATCGGGCACCGCGAGCGGCGTCGCGGCGCCGGCATCGCCGGCAGGCGGCAGCGGCACGGTGATGCGGAAAGTCGCGCCGGCGTCGGGGTGGCTGTCCAGCGCGATCGAACCGCCCATGCTTTCGATGATCCGCTTGGAGATGGCGAGGCCGAGGCCGGTGCCGCCGAACCGTCGCGTCGAGCCGCCGTCGCCCTGTTCGAACTCGAGAAAGATGCGGGCCTGATCGTCGGCGGCGATGCCGATCCCGGTGTCGCTTACCGCGAAGGTCACGGCGTCCGGCCGCTCGGCCGGTTCGACGATGATCGAGACGCCGCCCTGTTCCGTGAACTTGATGGCGTTGCCGGCGAGATTGAACAGCACCTGGCGCAGCCGCGCGGCGTCGCCGACGACCTCCGGCGGCAGCCGCTCGTCGACGAAGCAGCCGATTTCCAGCCCCTTTGCCTGCGCGCGCGGCCCGAGCAGCTCGGCGGCCTCCTCGACAAAAGCGGCGAGCGCGAACGGCCGCGCTGCGAGGTCGATGCGGCCGGCTTCGATCTTGGAGAAATCGAGGATTTCCTCGATCAGCGACAAGAGCGTGTCGCCCGAGGTCTTCACCGCCTTGACGTAGGCCGTCTGCTCGGCGGTGAGCGTCGTGTCGGCGAGAAGGTCGGCCATGCCGAGGATGCCGTTGAGCGGCGTGCGGATCTCGTGCGACACCATCGCCAAAAAGTGTGATTTGGCGCGGTTGGCCGCCTCGGCCTGGTCACGCGCTTCTTCCAGCGCGCGCTCGGCGTTGGCGCGGTCGGTGACGTCGCGGCCGACGCTTTGCATTTCGCTGCCGACATCGCCGCGCACGGTGACCTCGTGCCAGGCGATCCAGCGCGGGCCCTGGGCGGTCGCGATTTTCTGGTCGTAGACGCGCGTGCCGTCCGGCAGCAGGCGGGGCTCGCTCTGTGTGTCCGCGGCGAGCGCGAACGCGGTTCCCAGGAGTTCGGCGCGGTCGCGGCCGGCCAGCGCGCAGAAGGCGTCGTTGGCATAGGTGATCGCGCCTTCGGCGTCGCGGCGCACGATGAGGTCGCCCTGCGCCTCGAAGAAGCTCCGGGCGCGTTCCTGCGCTTCGCGGATTTCCCAGTTGCGGTCGGCGGCCTGTTCAAGATGGGCCTCGAGGTCGCGCAGCTCGGCCTTCATCTGCCGGATACGGGAAATCAGGATGCCCAAGGCACCGCAGGCGGCGCCGAACAGCGCCGACACCCCGATGGCGAACGAATGCGGATCGTAATGTGCGCCCGGCGCCATGGCGCCCGACATGAAGCCGAAGGCGGCGCCGAACGACATCGACGTGATCACGATCGCGCGGATGACGAGGGAGAACAGCCGACGGCTGAGAATGGCGGGTCGGCGGAGGATGGCGCGCGGGCGCATGGTCCCTGTCCGTTCGGCGCGCCGGACACGCCTGTCGAGGACAAGCCGCCAGTGCTGGGCTCTTGTAAGTGCTTGGGTTCTTGTGAGTGCTTGGGCTTTAGTATTTCGGCTCTTATATCGGTGTACCGCTGGGCAATTTGGCCTATGAACCTTGCGCAACCCTTGCCTCCGGGAACGGCGATTGGAGCGAGGGTTGATGCTTTGTTAACATCGCCGGGCTTATCGGCGGGCCCGCAAGAGAGCCCGTTGCCGGAGAACGCGTATATGGACAAGACGGTGAATGCGAAGCGCGCCAAGGCGCGCCCCGGCAAGGCTGCGCCGCAAGCGCGTCCGACGCGCGAGGAGGCCGAGGCGGCGGTGCGCACGCTGATCCGCTGGACCGGCGACGATCCCGACCGCGAGGGCTTGCGCGCCACGCCGGCCCGCGTCGTGCGCGCTTACGAGGAATGGTTCGCCGGCTACAACGAAGACCCGCGCGACTATCTCAAGAGCACGTTCGAGGAGACCGGCGGCTACGACGAAGTCGTGGTGCTGCGCGACATCAGGTTCGAGTCGCACTGCGAGCATCACATGGCGCCGGTGATCGGCCGCGTGCATATCGGCTATCTGCCGCGCAACCGCGTGGTCGGCATTTCCAAGCTGGCGCGGCTGGTCGATGTGTTTTCGCGCCGCCTGCAGATCCAGGAGAAGCTGACGGCCGAAATCGCCTCATGCCTGGAAACTGTGCTCAATCCCTTCGGAGTGGCGGTGGTCGCGGAGGCGGCACACCAGTGCATGACCACCCGCGGCGTGCACAAGACCGGCGTCACCATGGTGACCAGCCGCATGCTCGGCGTGTTCCGCGACAACGCCGAGACCCGCCAGGAATTTCTGGCCGCGATCGGCATGCGCGGCGGCGTGGTCAATGGCGGCGGGGTGACCTTTACAAATTCTACGCAGCGCGCCTGATTTCGTCGGCGAGCGCCCGATAGGACAGCGCCTCGGCGAGGTGCACGCGGCCGACTTTGTCGGCGCCGTCGAGATCGGCGAGCGTGCGCGCTACCCGCAAGACGCGGTGATAGCCGCGGGCCGAGAGCCGCATCGCGTCGGCGGCTTCGCGTAGCAGCGTCAGCCCGCTGCCCTCGGGGCGCGCTACGTCTTCCAGTACTGCGCCGGACACCGTCGCATTGGTGCGGATGTGCGGCAGTCCGATTGCCGCATAGCGGGCGGCCTGCCGTTCGCGGGCGACTGCCACGCGCTCGGCGACTTCGCGGCTGCCTTCGGTCGGCGGCGGCAGGATCAGATCGGCGGCGGTCACGGCGGGCACTTCGATATGGAGGTCGATGCGGTCGAGCAGCGGGCCGGAAATGCGGGCCTGATAGTCGGCGGTGCAGCGCGTATTGGGGCCGCGGCGGCAAGCATAGCCGGGATCGGTGGCGTGACCGCAGCGGCAGGGATTCATCGCCGCCACCAGCATGAAGCGCGCCGGATAGGTGACGCGATGATTGGCCCGCGCGATCGCGACTTCGCCGGTCTCCAAAGGCTGGCGCAGCGAATCGAGCGCCTGCGCCTGGAATTCCGGTAATTCGTCGAGAAAGAGCACGCCGTGGTGCGCGAGCGAAATTTCGCCGGGCCGCGCATGCAGGCCGCCGCCGACCAGCGCCGGCATGCTGGCGGAATGGTGCGGCGCGCGGAACGGCCGCCGGTTGGTCAGGGCCCCGCCCTTGATCTCGCCGGCGACCGAGGCGACCATCGAGATTTCCAGGAGTTCGGCGGGCGCGAGCGGCGGCAGGATCGACGGCAGCCGCGCCGCCAGCATCGATTTGCCGGCGCCGGGCGGGCCGACCATGAGCAGATTGTGGCCGCCGGCCGCCGCTACTTCGAGCGCGCGCTTGGCGCTTTCCTGGCCCTTGATGTCGGCGAGGTCGAGCGCGGTGCCCGTGACTTCGAGGATTTTCGGCTGCGGGCGCGAGAGAACCTGCGTGCCCTTGAAATGATTGGCGAGCTGGATCAGCGATGAGGCCGCGATGATCTCGATGTCCGGGCTCGCCCACGCCGCCTCCGGCCCGCAGACGGCCGGGCAGATCAGACCTTCGCCGCGCGCATTGGCGCCGATGGCGGCCGGCAGCACGCCGGCGACCGGCGCGATCGAGCCGTCGAGGCCGAGTTCGCCGAGGACCGCGAAGCCGGACAGGGCGTCATGCGGGAATGGCGCCGATCGCCGCCATCAGCCCGAGCGCGATCGGCAGGTCGTAATGGCTGCCTTCCTTCGGCACGTCGGCGGGCGCGAGATTGACGGTGATGCGGCGCGCCGGCAAAGCGAGCCCCGAGGCGATCATGGCCGAGCGCACGCGCTCGCGCGCTTCCGACACCGCCTTGTCCGGCAGGCCGACGATGGTGAAGGCCGGCATCCCCGGCGCGACCTGCACCTGGACATCGACGGGCCTGACCTCGATGCCCTCGAACGCTACCGTGGAGACGCGCTGAACCATGTTTGCCCCGCCTTGAGGTTGCAGACTACCGGATAAGGCGGCGGCGTCAAGAACATTTAGGGAACGCGCAGGGAAGTGGCGTGTGGCTTGCGCGGCTTATCGATCGGCGCCGGCGAGCAGCTCGTGGCGCACAGCGTCGAGAATCTCATCCGACAGCGCCTCGTCGCCGACCGCGCGCGCGAGCGTCAGCGCGCCGACCATCGCGGCCATGCTGGCGACGGCCTTGCGGCGGCGCGCCGCTTTGGAGAGGCCGGGCAGTGCCTTGCCGAGAATGTCGATCAGCGGCCGCAGGCCCTCGGCGAAGGCCCGGCGCACGCTCTTGCCGCTGCGCGCCACGTCGCCGCCGAGCGCGGCGAAGGCGCAGCCTTGGCCGGGATCGTCGCGGTGGCGCGGCGTCAGATAGTGTCTCAGCAGCGCCGCATAGGGCGCGTCCGGCGCATCCTCGACCACGCGTTCCCAGTTCATGGCGGCGCGCCCCATGGCGCGGCGGCTCGCCTCGCCGATCAGATCGTCCTTGGAGGCGAAATGGCCGTAAAAGCCGCCATGGGTGAGGTCGGCCGCCTTCATGATGTCGGCGACGCCGATGCCGTCGAAACCGTTGGCGCGGAACAGCGCGCCGGCCGCCTCGACGATGCGGTCGCGGTTCGCGGCGGCTTTTTCCCGGGTCACTCTCATCGTCTGCTCGGATTATCTTTGCTCGAAATGCGGACCAGCCATGCGCACCGTCACGCGCCCTGATCCGACGGCTTGACAATTTATATGACGATCGTCATCAATACGCAAGCCAAAGATGACGGTCGTCATTCGCAGTCGGCCTTGTCATTTGCTTCTTGTCGTTCGACCCCCGCGAACGGGAACTGAAAATGACCGCATCGACCGCGCTTGCCGCCGCGCTCGCCCGCCGCAACATCCATTATGGCTGGGTGGTGGTCGGCACCACCTTTTTCACCATGCTGGTGACGGCCGCCGCGATGGGCGCGCCCGGCGTGCTGATCGTGCCGCTCGAGCACGAATTCGGCTGGGATAACGCGCAGATTTCGACCGCGCTGGCGATTCGTCTGTTGTTGTTCGGCTTCTTCGGTCCGTTCGCCGCGGCGTTCATGAACCGGTTCGGCGTGCGCCGCGTCATTATCTGCGCGCTCGCTTCTGATCGTCGCCGGCCTCATGGCGTCGCTCGCGATGACGCAGGTGTGGCAGCTCATCTTCCTCTGGGGCATCGTGGTCGGCGTCGGTACCGGGCTTACCGCCATGGTGCTGGCGGCGACGGTGGCGACGCGCTGGTTCGTGCACCGCCGCGGCCTGGTGATGGGCATGCTGGCGGCGAGCTCGGCGACCGGCCAGCTGGCGTTCCTGCCGCTCATCGCCGAACTGACCACGCTCTATGGCTGGCGCATGGCGCTGGTGTTCGTCTGCGGGCTTCTTGGCGTTGCCGCATTGGTCGCGATGGTGTTGATGCGCGACCGGCCGAGCGACCTTAATCTGCCGCTCTATGGCGAGACCGCCGTCGCGCCGCCGCCGGCGGCGACTCAAGGGTTGTTGCCGCTCCTCATTTCGCCGTTCACGCTGCTTCGGCAGGCGGCCGGCGTGCCGTTGTTCTGGGTGTTGTTCGCGACCTTCTTCATCTGCGGCTGCAGCACCAACGGCCTCATTCAGACCCACTTCGTCACGCTGTGCGCCGACTACGGCCTCGCCGCCGTCGCGGCCGCGAGCGTGCTCGCGATGATGGGCGCGTTCGACTTCATCGGCACCATCGGCTCCGGCTGGCTGTCCGACCGCTTCGACAATCGCTGGCTGCTGTTCTGGTATTACGGCCTGCGCGGGCTGTCGCTGCTCTATCTGCCGTTCACGACCTTCACGTTCTACGGCCTGTCGCTGTTCGCGATGTTTTACGGGCTCGACTGGATCGCCACCGTGCCGCCGACGGTGAAGCTCGCCGCCGAGCGCTTCGGCCGCGAGCGCGCCGGCATGGTGTTCGGCTGGGTGTTCGTCGGCCATCAGATCGGCGCGGCGTCAGCGGCGTTCGGCGCCGGCTTCACCCGCACCGAGTTTTCGACCTATCTGCCGGCCTTCATCGTCGCCGGCATGCTGTGCCTCATCGCGTCGGGGCTGGTGCTGACGATCACCAAGCCGGTCGCGGGGTTCGGCACGGTGGCGCCGGTGCCGGCGCGCTGAGTTTCGTCGGCATAGTTCGCTGGTAGCAACGGAGGATTTTGTGACGCGCTATGTCGCGATCGTAGATGGAAGGCCGGGCGCGTTCGGTGTTGTTATTCCGGACCTGCCGGGATGCACCTCCGGCGGACGTACCGCCGAGGCCGCTCTCCGCAACGCCGCCGAAGCGATAGCTTTGTGGATCGAAGACGCGCGATGCGGACGGCGAGCCTATTCCTGAACCACGCTCCTTCGAAAAACTGCTCGCCGATCCTGAAGTGGCGGCCGTGCTTACGCACGGCGGCGTTCTGGCCTAACGGGCGCGCTTCGCCTCGATCTTATCCCAGATCATCGCCGCGACATCCGGGCCGCCGAGATTCTTGATGGCGCGGATGCCGGTCGGCGAGGTGACGTTGATCTCGGTGAGGTAATCGCCGATCACGTCGATGCCGACGAACAGAAGGCCGCGTTCGCGCAGCGCCGGGCCGAGGCGTTCGCAGATGTGGCGCTCGCGCTCGCGTGAGGTCGGTCGCCTTGGGGACGCCGCCGCGCACCATGTTGGAGCGCAGATCGTCCGGCGCCGGCACGCGGTTGACCGCGCCGGCGAATTCGCCGTCGACCAGGATGATGCGCTTGTCGCCGTCGCGCACCGCCGGCAGGAATTTCTGGATCACCCAGGGCTCGCGCATCAGGGTCGAGAACAGGTCGTAGAGCGAGCCGAAATTGAGGTCTTCCCGCGCCAGGCGGAACACCGCCTCGCCGCCCTTGCCGTAGAGCGGCTTCATGACGATGTCGCCGTATTCGGCGCGGAACGCCTTGATGGCGTCGAGGTCGCGGGTGATCAAGGTCGGCGGCATCAGATCGGGGAATTCGGTGACGAACACCTTTTCCGGCGCGTTGCGCACATGGCTCGGATCGTTGATCACCAGCGTCGCCGGGTGAATGCGGTCGAGCATGTGGGTGGTGGAGATGTAGGCGAGGTCGAACGGCGGATCCTGCCGCAGCAACACCACGTCGAAGGTGCCGAGATCGGCGAGGCGCTTGTCGCCGAGGGTGAAATGATCGCCGGGGACATCGCGCACCGTGAGCGGCTGCACCGCGGCCGATCACCTTGCCGTCGCGCAGCGCCAGCCGGTCGGGCGTGTAATAGGACAGCGCATGCTCGCCGCCGCTGCGCTTCCAGCAGCAACGCGAACGTCGAATCGCCACGGACATTGATCCGTTCGATCGGGTCCATCTGCACGGCGACGTTCAAGGGCATGGTATTTCTGGTCCTGGAATTGATCGCGATCGGCGCCGCGGCAAAGCTCTACGCAATTTCGCCGCGGTCCGCCATGGCGCCGGGATCAACGCAGCAATCCGTTCAGCGGCTGGCGTCGAAGGCATTGGCGACGTGCCGCGGGATCGTGCCGGGCGCCACCAGCATCACGTCGAAACGGATGTCGCGCCCATTGTCGTCGGGGTGATGGGCAAGCCAGAGTTCGGCCGCGGCGATGATGCGGCGCTTGCCTCGCTCGGTCACCGCCTCGGCGGCGTCATCGATGCGTTCGCGCGCCTTGACCTCGACGAACACCAGCGTGCGGCGCCGGCGCGCCACGATATCGACCTCGCCGAGCGGCGTTTTCCAGCGCCGCGCCACGATGCGATAGCCCTTGGCGATCAACAGCATGGCGGCGCGGCTTTCCGCCGAAAGCCCGAGCCGAAACGCCGCCACGCGCTCCTGGCGCGGCGGCCGTCGGCGGCTGCAGCGGTTCAGCGCGTCGCGCCATGGTCGCTTCTCGTCTGCTTCCTTGGCCAGTGCCAGCGCGCGCTGATAAAGCTCCCGCCGCGGCAAGCCGGTTACCTCTGCCACTTCGCCGACGGCATCCTTGAGCGACAGCCGTCCCAACGCCCCGCGCAACAGCGCGTCCGCCTCGTCCGGACTCGGCTGCTCCGCCGCCGCCGGCGGGGCAATGACCAGCACGATCTCGCCGCGCACCTCGCCCGCCGCGCAGCCTTGCGCCAAAGCGGGGAGGTTGTCGCGCCGAACTTCCTCGTGCAGCTTGGTGAGTTCGCGGCACAGCGCGGCTTCGCGCGGCCCGAGCCCGGCCGCGAGATCGGCCAGCGTCGCGGCGACCCGCGGGCCGGATTCGTACAGCACCAGGGTCGCCGGGATGCGGGCGAGCTCGGCGATGCGTGCGCGCCGCCCGGTCTCCTTCGGCGGCAGAAAGCCGGCAAAGAAGAATTGGTCGGTGGGCAGGCCGGCGACGGTCAAGCGCCGCAAGGAGCGCCGAAGGACCCGGCAGTGCCGTGACCGAATAACCGGCTTCCTGGGCTGCCCGCACCAGCTTATAGTCCGGGATCGGAGATCGAGCGGCGTGCCGGCGTCAGAGACCAGCGCGATGGCGGCGCCTTGCGCGAGCCGCTGCAGCAGCTTTGGCCGGGCCGTTTCCGCGTTGTGGTCGTGGTAGGGCGTAAGCGGGGTGTCGATGCCGTAGCGGTCGAGCAGCTTGCGCGTCACCCGCGTGTCCTCGCAGGCGATCAGGTCGGCGCCGGCGAGCGACTGCAAGCGCGCGTAGCGTGATGTCGCCGAGATTGCCGATCGGGGTCGCGACGATGTGCAGTCCGGGCGCCGGCCGCGCCGCCTCGACGCGGTGCTGGCCGAGCACGGTAGCGCCGTTCTGCGTGCCTGTCGGCGCGTCGGATGGGTATTGCTCATCGCGTGCCACTCTAGGGGGCGCCCCGTGCGGCGTCACGCCATCACCGATTCGCCGGCGTTGGGCCGAATTCGCTATCCTTTTCGGTTGGTTAACCATTCGCCGCCAATATGACAGATTGGCAGTGCCTATGCTGCCGGCGCTTACAGGCCGGATAAGGAGATCCGCAGTGTCCCCGAAGGTGCACGGTGCAGGAGACGGCTCGCCGATCTGTCGCGGCGCCGCACGCTTGCGGGGTTGTTGCTGGCCGGCGCCGGCGCGCTGCTCGCGGGCTGTTCCGAGCTTCGAATTATTTCCCGCAGTCCGCCCCGCCGCAGGGTGCAGCCGTGGCGCCGCCTCCAGCCGGCGCCGGCGGCGACGATCGGCACCGGCCAGGTCAAGGCCGGCCTCATTCTGCCGCTGTCGGCGCGGCGGCAATGCCGGCGTCGCCGGCCAGGCCATGCGCAACGCCGCGGAAATGGCGCTCGCCGAATTCAAGTCGCCCAATGTCCAGCTGCTGGTCAAGGACGACGGCGGCAGCCCGAGGCGGCGCGGCAGGGCGCGGAACAGGCCATCGCCGAGGGCGCCCAGATCATTCTCGGGCCGCTGTTCGCGCAATCGGTCAGCGCCGTCGGGCAGGTGACGCGTGCGCGCAATATTCCGGTGATCGCGTTTTCGACCGACGCCAATGTCGCCTCGCGCGGCGTTTATCTGCTGAGCTTCCTGCCGGAAACCGACGTCGAGCGCATCGTGCAATACGCCGCGTCGACCGGGAAAGCGCTCCTTCGCGGCGCTCATTCCCGACAATCCCTACGGCACGGTGGTCGAAGCGGCATTCAAGCCAGGACGTCGCGCGCCGCGGCGGCCAGGTCGTCGCGCTCGAGCGCTACCCGCACGACAAGGCGGCCATGGCGGCGCCGTCAAGAACATCGCGCTGGCGGCGGCGCGCGCCGACGCCTTGTTCATTCCCGACAGCGGCGACACGGTCCCCGACGTCGCGCAGATGCTCGTCGCCGACGGCGTCAACACCAAGAAAATCCAGCTGCTCGGCACCGGGCTGTGGGACGATCCGCGCATCTTGTCGTCGGCGGCGCTCGACGGCGGCTTGTATGCCGCGCCGGACGCCGCCGGCTACCGCAGTTTCGCCGCCCGCTACCGCGCCCGCTACAAGCAGCAGCCGGTGCGCACCGCGACGCTCGCTTATGATGCGGTCGCGCTGGTCGCCGCGCTGGTGAAGACGCAGGGCGCGCAGCGGTTCTCGCCGGAAGTCTTGACCAACCCGTCGGGCTTTTCCGGCATCGACGGGCTGTTCCGCTTCCGCGCCGACGGCACCAACGAGCGCGGGCTCGCGGTGCTGCGCGTGACGCCGCCGGGGGCCAGATCAGTCTCGCCGCGCGCCGAAAAGCTTCGGGCGCGTCGGGAGATTTGAAGTTTCAATCGTTCAGCGCCGGCCAAGATCGGCGACCACCGCGTCGAGCACCGGAAAGCCCGGCATGCTGACGCGCAAATGGCCGGCGGCGGTGGTCTCGATCGAGGCCGTGCTCGCGCAACGCGGCGATGCGATCCGCGATCGAGCGGGCGGCCGGCAAAGCGCGCGTGAAGCGCGCGGGATCGATGCCGTCGGCGAGCCGCAGGCCCATCAGCAGAAATTCGTCGGCCATTTCTTCGCGCGTAAGCACGTCGTCGGTGACGAGCCCATGGCCGTTGGTCTCGACGCGCGTGAGCCAGGCTTCGGGGCGTTTTTCCGTCGCGGTGGCGTGGCGTTCGCCGGCGATGTCGAGGCGACCAATGTTCAGTCGACCATGAGCGCCGGGTCCGATGCCGGCATATTCTTGGGTGCGCCAGTAGACGAGATTATGCCGGCACTCGCCGCCGGGCCGGGCGTGGTTGGAGATTTCGTACGCCGGCAGGCCGTGCGCGGCGCAGATCTCCTGCGTCGTGTCGTAGAGCGCGCGCGCGTTATCCTCGTCGGGCATGGCGAGCTTGCCGGCCGCATGTAGGGCGGAGAACGGCGTCTCGGGCTCGATGGTGAGCTGATAAAGCGACAGATGTTCGCCGCCTTCGGCGATGCGCGCGTTTCAATTCGCTCGCCCATTCCTGCGGGGTCTGCCGCGGCCGGGCGTAAATCAGGTCGAACGAGTAGCGCTCGAACACGCTGCGGGCGATGGCGACGGCGTCGAGCGCTTCCTCGCCGAATGCAGCCGGCCGAGCTCGGCGAGCGCGCGGTCGTCGAGCGCCTGCACGCCGAGCGACACGCGGTTGACGCCGGCCGCGCGATAGCCGCGAAACCGCGTGGCCTCGACGCTGGTCGGGTTGGCTTCCAGCGTGACCTCGACATCCGGCGCGACGTGCCAATGCTGCGCCAACGCGTCGAGCACGGCCCCGACGGTCGCCGGCTGCATCAGCGACGGCGTGCCGCCGCCGAAGAAGATCGTGGACACGGTGCGGCCCGGCACGCGCTCGGCCGTCGTCGCGATCTCGGCCGACAACGCGCGCACGAAGCGCGGCTTCGTCGATCGGCGCGCGGCGGACGTGGCTGTTGAAGTCGCAATAGGGACATTTCGACAGGCAGAACGGCCAGTGAATGTAGACGCCGAAGCCCTTCTCTCCCTCCCCCGCTTGCGGGGGAGGGTCGGGGAGGGGGCTTGTGCAGTGTAATGCTCATGACTGGCCCTCAGCCGGCGCGAGGCACGCGTTCGCGAGCTTGACGAAGGCGCGGGCGCGGTGGGACAGGCCTTTGCCGCGCGGCGGCAGGCCATGTTTTTCCTCGCTCGGCATTTCGCCGAACGTGCGCGCGTGACCGTCGGGCAGGAACATCGGGTCGTAGCCAAAACCCTTGTCGCCGCGCGGCGGCCATACCAGCGTGCCGTCGACACGGCCCTCGAATTCCTCAACATGACCGTCGGGCCAGGCGACGCAGAGCGCGGAGACGAAATGGGCGCGTGCGGCGCTCCGGCGTCGTTGCGCCGAGCGGCGCGCAAGCTTGTCCTCGACCTCGCGCATGGCGCGGTCGAAATTCTTGTCGGCGCCGGCCCAGCGCGCCGAATAGATGCCGGGCGCGCCGTCGAGCGCGTCGACCGCCAGGCCGAAATCGTCGGCGAAGGCCGGCAAGCCGGACGCCTCGGCGGCGGCTTCCGCCTTGATGCGCGCGTTGTCGCGAAACGTCATGCCGGTTTCTTCGGGTTCGTCGAGGCCCAGCTCGCCCGCCGATATGGCGTCGATGCCGTAAGGCGCCAAGCAGCTCGCGCAATTCGGCGAGCTTGCCGGGATTATGCGTCGCGATGACGAGCCGGCCGGCGATGTGGCGATGGGCCGATCGCGCTCACATCACCGCCATCTTCTGCAGGTCGATGAGCTTCGTCACGCCCTTGCGGGCGAGCGCGAGCAGCGTGGTCGAGCTGCTCCTCCGAAAACGGCATCTTCTCGGCGGTCGCCTGCACCTCGACGATGTGGCCGGAGCCGGTGAGGACGAAATTGGCGTCGGTCTCGGCTTGCGAATCCTCGGCGTAATCGAGGTCGAGCACCGCGACCCCGCCGCAGACGCCGCACGAGACCGCGGCGATGTGGTCGCCCAGCACCTCCTGCTCGATCATGTCGCGCGTCTTCATCCAGGCGAGGCAGTCGAACAGCGCGATCCACGCGCCGGTGATCGAGGCGGTGCGGGTGCCGCCGTCGGCCTGGATGACGTCGCAGTCGATGGTGATCTGCCGCTCGCCGAGCGCCTTGAGGTTGACGACCGAGCGCAGGCTGCGGCCGATCAGGCGCTGGATTTCGACCGTGCGGCCGTTCTGCTTGCCGGCCGACGCCTCGCGGCGGGTGCGCTCGAGCGTGGCGCGCGGCAGCATGCCGTATTCGGCGGTGATCCAGCCGCGGCCCTGGCCCTTGAGCCAGGGCGGCAAGCGGTCTTCCAGCGTCGCGGTGACCAGCACCTGGGTCTCGCCGAACTTAACGAAGCACGAACCTTCCGCGAATTTGACCACGCCCGTTCGAGCGACACGGGGCGCAGTTCGTCGGGCTGTCGGCGGCTCGGCCGCATGCATATCTCCTCAAAGCGCGGCGGGGACGAACGGCCCGGCTACGGGAGGCTTTTTAGGCGCTCCGGTATGGCCGCGACAAGGGGCACGATACCGGCGGCGGACGGCGATTGCCGGGTTCACAGGCGCGTGCACAACTCGGCGCGTTGTGTTGCGGCTCGAGCGGCGCTCATATAAAGGCCGGCTCGGATCGGGGTGATCCCGTGCTGGCGCCGTGCTTTTTGCGCCTCGCGCGCCGGGTGCGAACAACAAAGGACAACGAATCGATGCTTCCCTCGGATGTCGCAAAAAAGAAGGGGCGCCTTTTAGAGATCATCAAGCAAAAATCGATTCTGAAAGGACACTTCAAGCTCGCGTCCGGGGAAACCAGCGACTATTACCTCGACATGCGGCCGACCACCTTCGACGCGGAAGGCGCCAATTTGGTCGCGGACCTCGTCTACGACATGCTGAGTGGCGATGACGACGTCGAGGCGGTCGGCGGGCTCGAGCTCGGCTCGGTGCCGGTCATCGTCGGCGTCTCGATGCGAAGCTTTGCGGGCCGCCCGCTCGCCGGTTTCGTGGTGCGCAAGCAAAAAAAGGGGCACGGCACCGATCAGCAGATCGACGGCAATTTCCGCCCCGGGAGCACCGTGGTGCTGTTGGAAGACGTGACGACCAAGGGCGGGTCGGTGATGCAGGCGGTGCACGCCGTTCGCCAGCAGGGCGCGACGGTGAAGAAAATCATCACCATTGTCGACCGGCTCCAAGGCGCGGCGGAAGCCCTCAAGCGGGAGGGGATCGATCTCGAGGCGGTGTTCACCGCGCCGGAATTGCTGGGCTAACTCGACTTCCCTCATAACCTCCGCAATGACCGGTTGGCCAGCTGCCGCCCCGGCTTGCAAGACCGTACGGAAATAGACAATTCTCCCTCCATCGGAGGGCATTGTCCTTGGCCAGCCACGATATCCCGCTCGGCGCCAACCAGCTCAGTCTTGCCCAGCTTAACGAGCGTTCGCGCGAGATCTTCCGCCTGATCGTCGAGAGCTATCTCGCCACCGGCGAGCCGGTCGGCTCGCGCAATCTGTCGCGCATCCTGCCGATGACGCTGTCGCCGGCCTCGGTGCGCAACGTGATGTCGGACCTCGAGCAGCTCGGCCTCGTATACGCGCCGCACACTTCGGCCGGCCGGCTGCCGACCGAGATCGGGCTGCGCTTCTTCGTCGATGCGTTGATGCAGATCGGCGACCTGACCGAGCGCGACCGCAAAGCGATCGAGGCCCAGGTCGCCGGCTCCGGCCAGGCGAAATCGCTCGAAGCCGTGCTGACGGAAGCGTCGGGGCTCCTGTCCGGCTTGAGCCGGGCCGCGGGGGTCGTGCTGACGGCGAAATCGAACCCGCGGCTCAAACATGTCGAGTTCGTGCGGCTCGAGCCCGAGCGCGCGCTGGTGGTGCTGGTCGGCGAGGACGGGCAGGTCGAAAACCGGGTCCTCAACGTTCCGGTCGGCCTGCCGACCTCGGCGCTGATCGAGGCCGGCAACTTCCTGAATGCCCGCATCCGCGGCCGCACCTTGGCCGACGTCAAGGCCGAAATCGAGGGCCGGATGAAGGAAGGCCAGGCCGAACTCGACCAATTGACGCAAAAGATCATCGCCGCGGGGCTCGCCAGCTGGTCGGGCGGCGAAAGCGAGGAGCGCAAGCTGATCGTGCGCGGGCAGGCGCATCTCCTCGAAGACCTCAAGGTGCTCGCCGACCTCGAACGCGTGCGGCTCCTGTTCGACGACCTTGAGACCCGCCGCGAGGTGATCGACCTGCTCGGCCGCGCCGAGCAGGCCGAGGGGGTGCGTATCTTCATCGGCTCGGAAAACCAGTTGTTCTCGCTGTCAGGCTCCTCCACCATCGTCGCGCCCTACCATGACGCTTCGGGCCAGATCGTCGGCGTGCTCGGCGTCATCGGTCCGACGCGGCTCAATTACGCCCGCATCATCCCGATGGTGGATTACACCGCCAAGGTGGTGAGCAAGCTCTTGGGGGGATGAAGGTTTTGTCGCGACGGCGATACGGTGGCTCGCGGGCCGCTGCGTCGTTCGCGCTTGATTTTTGCCGTCCGAACCCTGATATGCCGGGGCAACCGAGACCATGGGTAAGGATATGACGGAACAGACCGCGCGTGCCGAGGACACAGCGGCCCCGCCAGAGGGTACGCCGCAAGCCAACGATCCAGCCTCCGCGCCGGGCGCGCCGGCGCAGCCCGATCCGGCCGCGCAGGCCGCCGAGTTCAAGGACCGGCTTCTGCGCACGCTGGCCGAGATGGAAAACCTGCGCCGCCGTACTGAGCGCGAGGTCACGGACGCGCGGCTTTACGGCATCGGGTCGTTCGCCCGCGACGTGCTCGTCGTCGCCGACAATATGCGCCGCGCGCTCGACGCGGTGTCGCCGGAGCTGCGCGCTACCGCCGAAGCCGGAGCGAAGGCGCTGATCGAGGGCGTCGAGCTGACCGAGCGCGAGTTGTTAAAGGCGCTGGAAAAGAACGGCGTGCGTCAGTTCACGCCGCGCGGCGAAAAGTTCGATCCGAACTTCCACCAAGCGATGTTCGAAGTGCCCAACCCCTCGGTGCCGGCCGGCTTCGTGGTCGAAGTGGTGCAGCCCGGCTACATGATCGGCGAGCGCATGCTGCGGCCGGCTCTGGTCGGCGTCTCCAAGGGCGGCCCCAAGGTCGCGCCGGCGCAGACGACCGTCAAAGAGAACGCCGGCAAGGCGTCGACCGAGTCGTAAAGCCCAGCACTTGACGCGATAGCGAAGTTCGGCGCGTGGGGGAACGTCGCGCCGATGCTGGCGTTGGCCATCAGGGGAGACTGCTGCTGGTGGCGCGCCGCACGATGGCATGTTCGATCGAAGACTATGCCCTCATCGGCGATTGCGAAACGGCGGCACTGGTCGGCCGCGACGGCTCGATCGATTGGCTGTGCTGGCCGCGCTTTGACTGCCCCGCATGTTTCGCCGCGTTGCTCGGTTCGAGCGATGATAATGGCCGCTGGCTGCTGACCGCCGCCGCCCCGCACGCGCGCGTCTCCCGCCGCTACCGCGATCGGACCTTGATCCTGGAGACCGAATTCGAGACGGCGGACGGCGTTGTAACCGTCGTCGACTTCATGCCGCCACGCGGAAAGAGTTCCGATGTCGTGCGGCTCGTGTGCGGCAAGCGCGGCCGCCTGGAGATGCGCACCGAGCTGGTGCTCCGATTCGACTACGGCTCGCTGACCCCCTGGGTGACACGCCTCGCCGACGGTTCGTTGCGCGCCGTCGCCGGACCGGACATGGCCGTGCTGCGGACGCCCGTCGCTCTGCATGGCGTCGATTTCAAGACCGTGGGGACGTTCGCCGTGTCGGCGGGTCAGACCATTCCCTTCGTTCTGAGCTACGGCAAATCCCATCTGCCGCCGCCCGATCGCATAGATCCCGAGAAGGCTCTGACCGAGACCGAGGCGTTCTGGCAAGAATGGGCCGCGCGGGCGAAACCCGCAGGCCAATGGTCCGACGCCGTCACCCGGTCGCTCATCACGCTGAAGGCGCTGACCTATCGTCCGACCGGTGCGATCGCCGCGGCGCCGACCACGTCGCTGCCGGAGCGCCTGGGCGGCGCGCGCAATTGGGATTACCGCTTCTGCTGGCTGCGGGATGCCACCTTCACGCTGCTCGCGATGATGAACGCCGGCTACTACGGCGACGCCAATGCTTGGCGCGAATGGCTGCTGCGGGCGGTGGCCGGCCGCCCGGAGCAGGCGCAGATCATGTACGGCATGAGGGGCGAACGGCGGCTGCCCGAATGGGAAGTGCCGTGGCTGCGCGGCTTTGCCGGCTCCACGCCGGTGCGGGTCGGCAATGCCGCGCATGGGCAAATGCAGCTCGACGTCTATGGCGAGGTGATGGACGCGCTGCATCACGGCCGCGCCGGCAAGCTCGGACAAGACGACGCCGGGTGGGAATTGCAGCTGGAATTGCTCCGGCATTTGGAAGCGATCTGGCGCGAACCCGATCACGGCATCTGGGAGGTGCGTGGACCTCCCCGGCACTTCACCACGTCCAAAGTGATGGCCTGGGTCGCATTCGACCGCGGGATCAAGACGATCGAACAATTCGGCATGCACGGGCCGGTCGAGCGATGGCGCACGGTCCGCGCCGCGATCCACGACGAAGTCTGCCGGTTGGCGTTCGATCCCTCAGTCGGCGCATTCGTGCAAAGCTACGGGTCGAAAGAGCTCGACGCGGCGGTGTTGCTCATGGCGCTGGTCGGATTTCTTCCCGTGCAGGATCGGCGCGTGCGCGCGACTGTCGAGGCGATTCAGAACAAGCTGATGGTCGACGGTCTGGTGCGCCGCTACGACAGCGCGGCCGGGGTCGACGGGCTTCCGCCCGGCGAGGGCACGTTCATCCCCTGCACCTTCTGGCTCGCCGACAATCTGATTCTGCTGGGCCGGCGCGAGGAGGCACAGCGTTTGTTCGAACGTCTGCTGTCGCTGCGCAACGATTTGGGCTTGTTGTCAGAAGAATACGACACCACCGACAAAAGGTTGATCGGCAATTTCCCGCAAGCGTTCTCGCACATCGCGTTGATCAATACGGCTTACCTCTTGAGTGCCGGTGCAGCGCACAAACGTCACGAGACGGACGGGCCTGGTCTGCAAAGCGTGCGCGCCGGATAGGCGCGGCCGTCACCGCGCCAGACGGCGAATCAGAAGGCCGATCGAAAGGCCCGCGAGGCCGGCCCCCACGAGGGGCGCGAGGCGCGCGATGGGTCCGGGCACCGCCACGACGCGTGCTGCGGCTTCGCTGCCGAAGCTGCCACGCGTGCGATGCAAGCCCTGGACCGGCGTCACCAGATTATCTTCGCGGCCGGACTGAACCGGCACGCGGGTCTCTTGCGCGTCGTACGCCACTTTGGCGAGGTAACGATCGAGCCAGACCGGCAGCGCCATGTTGCCGAGAATGGCTTCGATCGTGCTCGCGCCGAGCCAGTATTCGCGCCATGGGCGTTGCACGGCGCGATAGATATGTTCGGCAATCGCCTCGGGCTGTACCACGGGCGGTACCGGCCGCGGCTGGCGCGGCATGTGCGTGCGCGCCCAATCGAATTGCGGCGTGTTGACGGCCGGCAACTCCACGACCGTCAGCGCGATCGCGCTGCCGGTATGGATCAATTCGGTCCGCAGCGAATCGGTGAAGCCGCGGATGGCATGCTTGGCGCCGCAATAGGCCGACTGCAGCGGGATGCCGCGATAAGCGAGCGCCGAGCCGACTTGCAGGATGGTGCCGCGATTGCGCGGCCGCATCGACTTGAGCGCGGCCATCGTGCCGTGCACGACGCCGAGATAGGTGACCTCGGTGACGCGGCGGAATTCCTCCGGCGTCATCTCCCAGACGGGCGAAAACACCGTAACCATCGCGTCGTTGATCCAGATATCGATGCCGCCGAACGCCTCTTCGATCGCAGCGGCAGCTGCAAACACGGCTTCGGGGTCGGCGACGTCGGCGGGGGCGACCATCGCGCTGCCGTCGAGGCTTTCGATCTCCGCTTTCACTTGCTGCAAGGCTTCCGCGTCGCGGGCGATGAGGGCGATCCGCGCACCGGTACGGGCGAAACGCAGCGCGACGGCGCGGCCGACGCCGGCCGATGCGCCGGTAACGACGACGCGAGGTTGGGTTTGGAGCTGCCGAGAATGGGTCATGCGAGGTGCGCCTCCACGTCACCAACGGATCGGGGGCCGCGCCGTTCCTGCTGCGACGTTATGCTTTCGCCATCCGATGATTGGCGTCGCGCGATGCCTCCCAACGGCCGGCGAGGCTCGACATTAACCAGCCGTTAACCATCCCTAAGCAGTTTATTAACCAATTCGAATCATCGGAATTGGAGAGGCGCCGTGCCAAGCCTCGTTCGCCAACGCCAGTCGCTGACGTTTCGGGCGCGCTCCTACATGGCGTTCGTCCTCGCTCCGCAGCCTCCGATCATGGACTGGCTGACGGATCTCGACGCCACGCTCGAGCGTTCGATGGGCTTTTTCGCCGGTCATCCCGTCGCGCTGGACTTGTCGGCCGTGCGGCTGAGCCCGAGCGCGATTGCGCACCTCGTCGCCAGCCTCGAGGAGCGCAATATCCGCGTGCTCGGCATCGAAGGCGTCGATCTGGCCGACCGGGCAGCCAAGCTGCCGCCGCTCCTGCGTCGCGGACGCGGCACGCCGGACATCGATCCGCCGGAGCCCAGCGCGCCACAAGCCGCCGTCGAGCCGGCCGCGAAGAAACAACAGGCGGCATCGCTCTTGATCGAGAATCCGGTGCGGTCCGGCGAATCCGTGGTTTTCATCGAAGGCGATATCACCGTTCTCGGCTCGGTCGGATCGGGCGCTGAGATCATCGCCGGCGGATCGATCCACGTTTACGGCGCGCTGCGCGGCCAGGCCATGGCGGGCGCCGCGGGCAATGCCCGCGCGCGCATCTTCTGCCACCGTTTCGAGGCGGAGCTTTTGGCCATCGGCCCCTATTACAGAACGGCGGACGACATCGAAGAAAGCCTGCGCCGCGGACCGGCCCAGGCCTGGCTCGACGGCGACACGCTGAAAATCTCGGCGATGAACTAGAACAACGAAAGGCGTAAAAATGGCCCAAGAGACCATTGACCAAGAGACCATGGACCTACGACGATGCCCCCAGCGACGACGGCCCGAGAGACGCCGGCCCAAACGAAGATGGCGGAAACGACATCGGCCCGCGTCGTGGTCGTGACATCAGGCAAAGGCGGCGTCGGCAAAACCACGTCGACGGCCGCGCTGGGTGCCGCTCTTGCCCAACAGGGCGAGAAGGTCGTCGTCATCGACTTCGATGTCGGGCTGCGCAACCTCGACCTGGTGCTCGGCGCCGAACGACGCGTGGTGTTCGATCTCATCAACGTCATCCACGGCGTCGCCAAGCTGCCGCAGGCGCTCATTCGCGACAAGCGGCTGGAAAATCTCTATCTGCTGCCGGCCTCGCAGACGCGCGACAAGGACGCCCTCACCGAAGACGGCGTCGCCGGCGTCATCGCGCAGCTGCGCGCGAAATTCGATTGGATCATCTGCGACAGTCCGGCCGGCATCGAACGCGGCGCGACACTGGCGATGCGGCACGCCGACATCGCCGTCATCGTCACCAATCCCGAAGTGTCGTCGGTGCGCGACTCCGATCGCATCATCGGCCTGCTCGATTCCAAGACCGAGAAGGCGGAGCGCGGCGAGCGCATCGACAAGCACCTGCTCATCACGCGCTATCACGCGGCGCGCGCCGCGCGCGGCGAGATGCTGTCGATCGACGACGTGCTCGAAATTCTGTCGCTCCCGCTCATCGGCATCGTTCCGGAAAGCGAAGAAGTGCTGCGCGCTTCGAATGTCGGATCGCCCGTCACGCTGAACAACCCGCTGAGCGCGCCGGCCCGCGCCTATTTCGAAGCCACCCGCCGGCTCAAGGGCGAGCAGATCCCCATGCTTGTTCCCAACGAAGGCCGCGGCATTTTCAACAAGCTATTCGGGCGGAAGGCAGCATGAATCTGTTCGGCCTGTTTCGCCGCGGCTCCGCGCATGTCGCGCGTGAACGCCTGCAAATCCTGCTGGCGCACGAACGCAACGCGCGCAGTCAGCCCGATCTGCTCAGCGTTCTGCGCGAGGAGATTCTCGCGGTGGTCAGCCGTCACATCGCGTTCGAGCCCGAGCGGGTGCAGATCAAGATGGATCGCGGCAAATCGGTATCGACGCTCGCTGTCGATATCGAGATTCCGAACGGTCACCGGACTTCCGGCGCGTTCACCGTATAGACAGCCGGCGCACGGTCCGGATGCGAGGCGGCGTGTCACGAATGGACCAGGGAATAGTTCCATGCGCACCATAGCTTTGCTCACGCAAAAGGGCGGAACGGGAAAAACCACGCTCGCGGCATCGCTCGCCGTCGCCGCGGCGATCGCGGGCGAACGGGTGATCGCGCTCGACCTCGATCCGCAAGGGTCGCTGACCCGCTGGGGCGAGCGCCGCGCAGCGGCCAAGGCGCCGAACAAAATCATGGTCGAACCGCTGGAGCGCGATCGCCTGCCGCGGCTCGGCGCGGTCCTCGAAGGGCTCGCCGACGTCGGGTTCACGCTTGCGGTTTTCGACACCGCCGGAAGCGATGGCGCGGCCGCCCGCCTGGTGACGGAAGCCGCGGACCTGTGCCTGCTGCCGGTGCGCCCGACCCGCATGGACGTGGAGGCGACGGCGGCGACTTTTCGCGCAGCCTATTTGGCCAAGCGCCAAGCCGCCTTCGTCCTCAACCAGTGCCCGCCGACCTACCACAGCTCGCGCGCGAGCGAAGCCGCAAAAGGCTTGACGGGTCTCGGCGTTCTGGCCGAGCCGATGCTGTCCGCGCGCGTGGATTTTCAGGATGCCATGGCCGCAGGCCTCGGCGTTACCGAATACGCCCGCGACTGCCGGGCGGCACGGGAGATCGAGGCGCTCTGGGGCTGGATCCGCGCTCAGCTCGGCGGCGGCAAGCGGGAAGCACCGCAGCAAGCGCCCATGCAACATCGCGCGGGCCGGCAGGCGGCCGCGTAATATAAGTCGAATTCGCGGTAAGACGCCGGCGCGCGCGGGCACGCCTCGCAGCCCGATTATGCGACGCAGCGGCATGCCGTTCGATTGCCAGTACCCCGCGCCTCTGCTGTAAAATCGCGCAAAAATGCGCAGGACCGCCGCGCGCGTCCTCGGCGCGGCGTCGCGTATCGCAGGGGGAAAACGCATGAACGTCTACGACCTCGACGACCGCGTCGCGATCGTCACCGGTGGGGCCCAGGGCATTGGGCTTGCGGTTGCCCACCGCATCCTGGCTTCGGGCGGGCGGGTCGCCATTTGGGACCGCGACCAGGCCCTGCTCGACGAAACGGTGAAGACGATCGACGCCGGCGGCCACGTCCATGGCCTTGCCGTCGATATTGCCGACCTCGGCGCGGTCGAAGCCGCAACGAAAGCCACCCTCGATCGGTTCGGCAAGATCGACATTCTCATCAACAACGCCGCCATCGTCGGACCGAACGCGCCGACCTGGGAATACCCGCCGGAAGCGTTCCGTGACGTGGTGAATGTCGGGCTGATCGGCACCTTCTATTGCTGCCGCACCGTCGTGCCGCACATGATCGCGGCGAACTACGGCCGCATCGTCAATTTGAGCTCGGTTGCCGGCAAGGAGGGCAATCCCAAGGCGCCGGCGTACAGTTCGATGAAGGCCGCCGTGATCGCGCTGACCAAATCGCTCGGCAAGGAGCTGGCAAACTACAATATCGGCGTCAATTGCGTCACGCCGGCGGTCGCCAAGACCACCTTGGCGCTGAGCCAGGCGCCGGATTTTCTGGCGATGATCGTGTCCAAGATTCCGCGCGGCCGCATGCTCGAGCTCGACGAGGCGGCGTCGATGATCTGTTGGCTCGCGACGGCAGAAAACTCCTTCACCACCGGCGCGGTGTTCGACCTCTCCGGCGGCCGGGCGACCTACTGAACGGACGGGCGCGATGAAGCTCTATTATGCTCCCGGCACCTGCGCGCTCGCCCCCCATATCGTGCTGGAGGAGGTCGGCGCGCGCTACGAGCTGTCGCGCGTCGACTTGGCGGCCAATCAGCAAAACAGCGCCGGACTATCTGCGCGTCAATCCGAAGGCGCGGGTGCCGGCGCTCGCCGACGGCGACTTTATCCTGACCGAGGCGCCGGCGATCCTGCGCTATATCGCGGCGCGCCATCCGTCCGCCGGGCTGTGGCCGTGGGATTCCCGCGAAGAGGCGCGCTGCGCCGAATGGCTCAATTGGCTCTCGTCCACCATTCACGTCGCCTTCGGCCACGTCCGCCGCGCCAACCGCTACGCCTCCGACCCGCGCGCGGTCGAGGACGTCGCCGCCACCGCCAAAAAAACCTGCCGCGAGCTGTGGCAGGCCGTGGATGAAAAACTCGGCCACGGCCCGTGGGCGATCGGCGAGCGTTACAGCGTCGCCGACCCGTTGCTCATTGTCTATTGGACCTGGGGCCGCGGCCCGACGCTCGGCTTCGACATGCTGCGCGAATTTCCGCATTGGACCGCGCACGCGCGGCGGCTCGCGGGGCGGCCCGCGGTGCAGCGGGCGTTCGCGAGCGAAGGGCTCGAGCTGCCGGTGTAGCCATTTGTTTCCCGGGCGCTGCGCAGCACCAAAAGCGCGTTCACGCGCGTCTCGCTATGGTGATGCGCTGCAGAACCGGCATCGTCAAAAACGCGGAGTCTGCGAAGTCTCGGATCATGCGCACCGCTTCGCGGCGCGCATGTCCGGGAAAACTTCTCACCCCAGCGCCGCGATCACCTCGCTCGCCTTGGTCACCGCGGCGACGTTCTGCATGGCGTATTGGATCGAGGCGCGGTGCCAGTCGGCGTTCATGGTCGAGCAGCAGTCCTCCGGCACGATGACGAAATAGCCCTTGTCGGCGCCGGTGCGCGCGGTGTGCTCGATCGACATGTTGGTCCAGGCGCCGGTGTCGATGATGGTGTCGCGGCCGCCGGCCCGCAGCACGATTTCGAGCTTGCTGCCCTCGAACCCGCACATTCTGATTTTTTCCACGACGATGTCGCCCGCCTGCGGCTCGAGGCCGGCGACCGGCGCCGCGCCCCAGGTGCCGCGCACCAGGGCATTGGCGTCGAGGAGGCCCTCGAACAACGGCGCGTTGAGCGTGAAGCCGGGCGCGCCGGGCTCGACGACGAACCAGACATGGATCACCAGCACGCCGCGCGCGCGGCAGACCTCGGCGAGGCGGCGGATGTTCTCGACCACATTCTGCTCGCGGGCGTGCTGCGGCGAACCGGACGAGGCGAAGGCGCCGCCTTCCATCATCACGTCGTTCTGCATGTCCTGGATGATCAGCGCGCAGCGCGATGGATCGAGCGAAAGGCCCGCGTGTGCACTGGCGCGCTCCGGCGCGGACGATGTCGACCGGGATGCGGCCGGCGGCGGCGCCGACGCCGCCGCGCCGCTCGGCGCGCCGGCGCGCATGAACGGCTCGACGCGCGGGCCGATTTTCGTGCGCACCGCGTAGAGCGAATGGGTGGCGCACATGAACAATGTGCGCCAATCCGACTTGCCCCAATGCAGATTGGCGACCAGCTCCGGCACCCGGACCTTGCCGAGCAGCGCGCCGCCGCGGCTATAGACCCAGACGCCGCCGGGCGCGGTGACCCAGATATTGCCGGCGCTGTCGCACTTCATGCCGTCGGGCACGCCCGGCTCCAATTC
The DNA here is from genome assembly GCA_963745155.1 of uncultured Pseudomonadota bacterium. Lineage (GTDB taxonomy): Bacteria > Pseudomonadota > Alphaproteobacteria > Rhizobiales > Xanthobacteraceae > BOG-931. Next base: position 29,599 of record CAVUWO010000025.1, read on the forward strand.
GGAGCGGATGCCGGAGGCGAAGATGCGGTCGGGCCCGAGCGTACCGTCGGCGTGGACGTCGAACACCCGGATCAGCGCGCGCACCGTGTCGTTGACATAGAGCTGCCGCTCGTCGGGCGAGAAGCAGAGGCCGTTCGGCTGCTCGAACAGATTGCGGTCGACCAGGAGCTGCGGCTCGCCGCCGCCCGGCGGCACGCGATAGACGCCCTGAAAGCCGAGCTGCCGCGGCCGCTCGACGCCGTAGACCGGCATGCGGCCGTACCACGGATCGGAGAAATAGATCGAGCCGTCGGAGCGCACGCACACGTCGTTCGGGCTGTTGAGCTCCTTGCCTTCGAAGTGCGACGCGAGGATCTCGCGGCGGCCGTTCACCTCGCGGATCAGGCTCGACGTGGCGTGCTCGCAGACGACCAGGCCGAGATTGGCGTCGTAGGTCATGCCGTTGCATTTGTTCGACGGCCGCATCACCTCGCGCACGCCGCCGCGCTCGTCCCACCGGCGGCGCACGTCGGCCGGCATGTCGGAGAACAGGAGATACTGATCGCGCGGATGCCAGATCGGCCCCTCGGTGAAGGTGAAGCCGCTCGCCAGCTGCTCGACCGGCGCATCGAGGTCGATCAGGTCGGAGAACTCGCGGCGCAGCGCGCTGTGGCTCATCGCAAGACCTCCCTCACGCCGGGAACCATTGGCGCCGCGGCAGCGACTGCACGATCGGGCCCGGCACCGCGTCCTGCAGGCGCCCGACGATCTGCCCGGCCTCGACCATCGCCGGGCGGTCGTGCACCGGCAGGATGAAGCGCGAGGATGCGACCACCTTCTTGATCGCGGCTTTCTCCTGCCGCTTGGTGGTGCCGTGATTGCCGGTCACGCGCGGCTCCATGTCGCCGATCTCGCGGAAGGGTTCGACCAGCTGATCGTTGATGTCGTAGAGCACGTCGCCGCAGATCGTCGCCACGCCTTCGGCGGTCTTGACGATGACGTTCATCGAGCCTTCGGTGTGGCCGCCGGCCGCCTCGCAGATGACGCCGGGCATCAGTTCGACCGGGCCGGAGATTTCGAGGTCGAAGAAGCGCAGCGCGCCCTTGGTGTGCAGCCGGTCGATCAGGTGCTTGATGTCGACCGCCGGATATTGCGGGTGCATGAGGCCGGACACCGAATATTCAAGCTCCCGCCGGTTGACGACCGACCGTGGTGTTCATCGGGAACAGATCGTCCTTGCCGGCGTGGTCGATGTGCAGGTGGGTGTGCAGGACGTAGCGCACGTCGCCGAGCTTGAGCCCGTGCTTCTTGAGCTGGTTCTCGATCATGGTCTCGTGCGACTGCAGCCCGCGCATGCCGAGCGTTTCCATGATCTGGTTGGAGCGGTAGCCGGTGTCGACGACCACCGGCCAGGTGCCGCCGAGAATGAGAAAGCCGTAGACCGGCACCCGGCGGGTGCGGCCGCAATCGCGCCCCAGCACCAGGAAGCTCGATTCCAGTTCGATATCGCCGTAGTCGAGAATTTTGATTTCAAGCGCCATGTTGTTTCCTCCCCCGCTCGGGCACTTTCGCACGCCCTGAGCCGTTCATTTGAGCCGATAGATCCGTGTCGCGGTGTCGTGGAGCGCCGCGCGCGCGGTCGCTTCGCCGAGCGGCTCGAGCGCGCGCCGGTAGGCGGCGACGAGGTCGGCGTACCGCGGTCCACAATTTCTCGACCGGGAAATTCGATCCGAACAGGCAGCGCGACGGCGTGAAGATCTCGATCGTCTCGCCGACGATCGCGGCGATGTGGTCGGGATCGTTGCGATGGATGAAGGTGCCGAGCGCCGACAGTTTGCACGTGACGTTCGGCTGCGCCGCCAGGCGCTGCATCGCGGCGCGCCAGAACGCCATTCCGGCCGTGGAGAGGTCTTCCGGCATGCCGGCGTGCTGCAGGATGAAGGTCACCTTCGGACAGGCGGCCGCAAGCTCCGCCGCGCCTGCCATCTGCCCGGCGAAGACCTGCAGATCGAAGGTCCAGTCATAATCGGCGAGATGGGCGACGTTTTTCTGCAGCGTCGGGTCGCGGGCGAGATCGGGCATGGCGGCGAAGCTGATATTGCGGATTTTCGTGCCATTGCAGCTGCATGCGCAGCCCGCGCATGTTGCGGATATTTGGTCAGGCGGTCGAGCTGCGGGCGCACGTCGGGCGCGAGAAAGTCGGCATAGCCGACGATGCCGTGCGGATAGCCGGTCTCGTCGGCGGCGCGCTGGACGTAGGCGACCTCGTCCTCGAAGCGGTCCTTGGCCCAGTTGGCCTGCACATAGACCGACTTGACGACGTCGCAGCCGGCGATGTCGGCGAGATATTCGCTGATCGGATAATCGCGCCGGATCGGCTCGTAGGGGCCGAAAATGCGCGGCTGCATCGGCCCATCGAGCCAGGGCAGATCGGCCCGCCGCCAGATGTGATGATGGGCGTCGACGATCGCGAATCATGCCGCTCTCTCATTCGCTAGATCAAGAACATGGGCGCAGATGCGCTCGATCGAGCCGCCGTCGCCGAGATGGTCGAGCAACGGACGGATCGCGACGAGCGCCGCGGTCTGCGGCTCGAAGCCGGGATCGGCGGCGAGCGGCGTCAGCCAGACGATGCGCCAGGCGATCCGGTCGAGGCGCGCGACCGCGTCGCGCAGCGCGCCCGGGTCGCCGCGCTCGAGGCCGTCGGAGAGAACGATCACCGCCGCCCCGCGCGCCAGCGCGGCAAAGCGCGGCACGGCGAGAAAGGCGGCGAGCGCGTCGCCGATGCGCGTGCCGCCGTCCCAGTCGGCGACGAGCAGCGACGCGGCGGCGAGCGCCTGTTCGCGGTCGCGCAGCCGCAGCGCGCGGGTGATGCGGGTGAGCCGGGTGCCGATGGTGAAGACTTCGACCGTCTCGGCGGCGCGCGCCAGCGCATGGGCGAAGCTCAGATGCGCCTGCGTGCGCTCCTTCATCGAGCCGGACACGTCGATCAAGAGCACGATGCGGCGCTGCCGCAGCCGGCGCCGTTTTTGCCGCAGCCGCAAGAACTCGCCGGCATGGCGCATGGCGTCGCGGAACATGCGGCGCGCGTCGACACGCGAGCCGGTCCGCGCCGCCCGCCAGCGATGGCCGCTGCCGGCGCGGCGGCGCGCGCCGGCAGGGCGCGGGCGAACTGGCGCAGCGTTTCGCTCGTCGTCGTCGCCGCCGAACCGGCGCGCCGACAGTCGTTCCGCGCCGGTCGCCTTGCCGCCGGATTCATGAGTCTCGTCGCCGAAGATCGGTCTCCGGCCCGCCGGTGATCGTCGGCCGCGCGCGGCGGTTCTTCTTCGCTCGGCGCCGTCTCCAGCGCGGTGCCGACGGCGCCGAGGAAATGCGCATCGAACAGCGCGTCGAATTCCTCGAAGCGTTCCGGCGGCGGCGCCAGCGTCGCGTGCGCCGCGCGGCGGATGTCGCCGATGTCGCGCGGGCCGAGCAGCTCGATCGCCGGCGAGCCAGGCCATCGTCTGCTCCGGCGCGACGGCAAAGCCCGCGCGCCGCAGCAGCGCGGCAAAGCCGATGAACGGCGCCGATGGCGCGCGGTTCGTCGGCATCGCCGGCTCGCTCATGCCTGCGCCTCGGCGAGAATGGCGTCGATCTTCGGCGCGACATGAACGAGATCGTCCTCGTCCTTGAGCACGACGCCGAGCGAGCGCCGGAACGCGTCCGGCCAGCGCGCGCCCTGCTCGTTGAGCAGCGTCGCCGCCTCGGCCCATTCGACCGCTTCGGCGATGCCGGGCTGCTTGGCGAGCGGCTCGCGGCGCAGGCGGCCGACCGCGGCGACCACCGCGCGCGCCGCGCGTTCGCCGACGCCCGAGGCGCGCATCATGATGATGCGCATCTCGCGCTCGGGCGAGGGATAGTCGATCCAGTGATAGACGCAGCGCCGCCGCAGCGCCTCGTGCAGTTCGCGCGTCCGGTTGGAGGTGAGGATCACCACCGGCCGCTCGTAGGCGCGGATGGCGCCGCGCTCGGGGATCGAAATCTGAAAGTCGGAGAGAAACTCGAGCAGAAACGCCTCGAATTCGTGGTCGGAGCGGTCGATCTCGTCGATCAGCAGCACGGTCTCTTCCGGCCGCCGCAGGCAGGCGAGCATCGGCCGCTCGATCAGAAACTCGTCGCGAGTAGATGTCGACGTGAGCTGCTGGCCTTCGCTCTTCCTGGCGCAGCGCCAGCATCTGGCGCGGAAAATTCCATTCATAGAGCGCCGCCGCGGCGTCGATGCCCTTCGTAGCATTGCAGGCGAAGGAGACGTGCGGCCGAGCACGCCGGCGATCGCCTTGGCGGCTTCGGTCTTGCCGACGCCCGGCGCGCCTTCGAGCAACAGCGGCTTGCCGAGCGCGAGCGCGAGATAGGCCGCGGTCGAAAGCTCTTCGTCGGCGAGGTAATAGGCCGCGCGCAGCGCCTCCTCCAGCGCCTGCGGGCTGCCGATGCCGACGATGGTACGGCGCACCGCCATGACCGCTTACCGCCCCGCGCCGCGGCCGGCGCCGCGCCGCCGCGCGCTTTCAGCGCGCGCAGGACTTTTTCCGGCGTGATCGGCAGGTCGTTGATGCGCACGCCGACCGCGTTGAAGATCGCGTTGGCGACGGCCGGCAGCACCGGGATTGGCGCACATCTCGCCCGGTCCCTTGGCGCCGAACGGGCCGTCGGGCGCCGGCCGCTCGAGCACGACGATGTCGTGCGGACAGATGTCGCCCGGGCCGGGCATCAGATATTCGTTGAAATCGCGCGGCCCGTCGCGCGTGTCCGGATAATACGGCTCCGGCGTTTCATAGAGCGCGTGGCTCATGCCCATCCAGGCGCCGCCGACCAGCTGCTGCTCGACCAGTTTCGGATTGAGCGCGCGGCCCGATCTCGTAGGTGCTGGTCATTTTCAGCACCGTCACTTCGCCGGTCTCGTCGTCGACTTCGACTTCGGCGATCAGGCAGGCGTGGGCGTAACAGGTCGCCGGCGACATTTCGCCGGTTTCCGGATCGACGTCGGACAGCGGCACCAGAAAGATGCCGCGGCCGGAGATGGTCTTGCCCTGGCGGAATTGCGCGGCGATGGCGACGTCGCGCACCGAGATCGAGCGGTGCGGCGCGCCCTTGACGCGGATCGAGCCGCGGCCGTCGGTTTCGAGGTCGCGCGGCATCGACTTCGAGCTCCTCGGCCGCCGCCTCCATCATCACCGCGCGCGCCTCGCGCGCCGCCGCCATCACCGCATTGCCGACGCGGTGGGTGCCGCGCGAGGCGAACGAGCCCATGCAATGCGGCCCGGTGTCGGAATCGGCGGTATCGACATAGACGTCCTCGACCGGCACGCCGAGCGTCTCCGCGCAAATCTGCCGCGTCACCGATTTCATCCCCTGGCCGAGGTCGATCGAGGACAACGCGACGGTGAATTTTCCGGTCGGGTTGGAATGCACCAGCGCCTGGCTCGGATCGCCGCCGAGATTCATGCCGATCGGATAATTGATGGTGGCGACGCCGCGCCCGCGATGTTTGGCCATGATCAGCGCCTCCTGGTGCCGAAGACCGAAGAAAAGCGCGGCGCGCCATGCGTCGTGCCGGACTGCGCCGGCGCCGGCGGTGGCGGCGGAGCGCTGCGGGCCGGCGGCGGCGCGCTTGGTGACGCGGTGCGGCGCGGCCGGCCGTTCGTAGGTGACGCGCTGCGGCGTGCTTGCGGCGTGCGCGCGGCGCCGCGGCGGGCGCCGGCGCGCGGCTGCGGTCCGTGCTGCCGATCGCGCGCGCGCGCCGCCGCCGCTGCGCGACGACATGCGGCGGAATTCGTCGCGCAGCGGCCAATTGGCTTTTTCCGCGGCGACCTGCGCGCATTCGATCAGCGCGCAGTTCTTCGCCTCGCGCCGGTGCGCTTTCATGTCGCCGTCGCGATAGGCGTTGAGAATGCGGAATTCGATCGGGTCCATGCCGACGGCGATCGGCGAGCTTGTCCATCTGGCATTCGAGCGCGAAGTCGAGCGCGGTGACGCCGAAGCCGCGCATCGCGGTCGCCGGCGTCCGGTTGGTGAAGACGCAATAGACGTCGGCGTAGACGTTGGGGATGGTGTAGGGCCCGGGAATATGGGCCGCGCATTTGACCACCGCGTAGCTCGACAGCCGCGTATAGGCGCCGCTGTCGAAATAGGCGCGCACCTGCGCGCGACGATGCGCCCGTCGCGCATGACGCCGTCCTTGACGTAGATGCGCTCGGCGCCGCGCGGCGAGCCGAACTGCATTTCCTCGTGCCGGCTGAAGCGGTAGCGCACCGGCGCGCCGGTCAGCCGCGCCGCGAGAATGCAGAGCGGCTCGGTCATGGTGTCGACCTTGCCGCCGAAGCCGCCGCCGACCGTGCCGCCGATGAAATGCAGTTGGTTCGACTGCATCGCGTTGATCTTGGCGCGAGGTGTCGAGCGAGAAGAACAAGCGCCTGGGTCGAGGTGTAGACGATGAAGCGGCCGTTGGTGTCCGGCACCGCGATCGAGCCGTTGGTCTCGGTCGGCGCGTGCTCGATCGGCGACATCTGATAACGGTCTTCGAGCACGACGTCGGCCTGCGCGAAGCCGGCCTCGACGTCGCCGAAGCGCAGCTTCTGGTGGTCGTATTTGCCGTAATATTCGAAGGTGTTCTTCGGATAGGTGGCGTTGACCGACGGCGCGCCGGGTTTCAGCGCCTCCTCGACGTCGAAGACCGCCGGCAGCTGATCGTAGGAGACGCGCACCAAAGCCAGCGCCTCGAGCGCGGCGCGCTCGCAGGTCGCGACGATGCCGAGGATCGGCTCGCCCTTGTAGCGCACGAAGTCGCTCGCCAGCGACGGCTCGTCGTCCTTGCCGAACTGGATCAGGCTCAACAGCGTGTTGAGATTGACCGGCACGTCGGCGGCGCGAATGATCCGCTTGACGCCGGGCGCGCGCGCCGCCGCGCTGTCGTCGATCGAGCGGATGCGCGCGTGCGCGTGCGGGCTGCGCAGCACTTTCAGATGCAGCAGATTGGCGAAGCGGTGATCGTCGTAATAGGGCGAGGTCCCGGTGACGTGGCCGAGAATGTCCTGGCGCTGGGTCGGCTGGCCGATCTCCTTGAGATTGTCGTCGCGTTCGTCGGCGAAGATGTCTTTGCGCAGTTCGAGCATGGCTCGTTGTCCTTCAGGCGCGGCGGCGGCCGTCGCTCTCGGCGGCATCGAGCATCGCCTGGATGATCGGCTCGTAGCCGGTGCAGCGGCAGATGTTGCCGCAAAGGCGTCGACGACGTCGTCCCGGCGTCGGATTGGGATTGCGGTCGAGGAGCGCCTTGGCCGCCATCAGCATGCCCGGCGTGCAATAGCCGCACTGGGCGGCGAAGTGTTCCATGAACGCGTTCTGCAGCGGATGCAGTTCGGCGCCGTTGCGCAGTCCGGCCACGGTCTCGATCGATTTGCCGGCGAAGGTTTCCGCCAGCGTCACGCAGGAGACGCGCGGCACGCCGTCGATCAGCACCGTGCAGGTGCCGCAGGTGCCCTGCCAGCAGCCGCCCTTCACCGACAGATCGCCGACCCCCTCGCGCAGCGCGTCGAGCAGGTTGGCGCCGCCCTCGGCGAAGGTGGCGACATCCTCGCCGTTGAGACGAAATTGGATCGGCGTTTTCATCCGCGCCTCATGCCTGCGCCGCGCCGAGCGAGCAGCCGGCGCAAATGAACGGGGAGGATTTCGCGCCGCCACCAGGCGCTGGCGATGGCGTCGTCGGCCGGCGAGGTGCCTTCGGCGGCGACGGCGAGCGCCGGAGCGATGCCGGCGGCGTCGAGCGAACGGCCTTCGAGCGCCCGCTCGGCCGCCTTGGCGCGCACCGGCGTCGGCGCCATGGCGCCATAGGCGATCCGCGCGCCGGTCACGCGGCCGCTCGTCGCCGGCACCTGCGCGGCGATCGAGAGCACCGAAATGCCTTTGGGATGCGTGCGCGTGACCTTGACGAAGCGGAACGCGTCCGTCGGCGGCCGCTTGAAGACAACGCTCGCCACCAGCGAGGATTCGCGTTCGCGCCGGAGCAAAAATTCATCGAGCGGCATTTCGCGCTGGCCGAAGCCGCCCGCGAGCGTCACCGTCGCGTCGAGCGCGAGCAGCGCGGTGGCGAAATCGCCGTAGGGCGTCGGCGCGAACAGATTGCCGCCGACCGTCGCCGCTTCGCGCATCGCCGGTCCGCCGACCGCGCGCGCCACCGGATGCAGAAAGGCGAGTTCGCGCTCGGCGAGGATCGCCGCCATGGTCACGCCGGCGCCAAGCTCGACGCGGCCCGACGAGGCGGCGATGTGCGCAAAAATCGGATCGGTCGAGCGCACGATGGTTGCGACGCTCGGGTCCGCCTCGTTGACCGCGCGCATCAACAATGTGCCGCCGCCGAGAAAGTGCGCGTTGCGTTCGCTCGACAGCGCGCCGGCCGCCTCGGCCAGGCGGGCGAAGGTTTTGACGGTGACGCTCATGCGCGGCCTCCCGGTCCGGACGACGCGGCGATGGCCGAGCGGATCGCGGCAAAGCCGGCGTCGTAGATGTCCTCGCCGACCATGCGCGTCATGTCGGCTTCCTGGCCCGCGCGCGTCGTGAACGAGCAGCGCCATTCCCAGAAGGTGCGGTCGCCGTCGGTGACCGGCGCGAGCCGCACATGGGCGACGTAGTTGAACAGCGGAACCGGCGTATCGAGCAGACAATAGGAGAAGCTCTGCTCGAGGTCGGACAGGCTGAGCAGCCGCTCGCGCAGCTCGGCGCCGTCGCGCAGAAAGAAGTGCCGCACGCAGCCGACTTTGTCCGAGCTTTGCCCGCGCTCGATCGCGCTCTTGCCGACCGCCGGATGCCAGCGGTCGTGACCGTTGAAATCGCGGAGCAGCGCCCAGACCCGGTCGGTCGGCGCGTCGATGATCGTGGAGCGCACGATCTTGATCATCCGCCTCAGCCTCCGAACTGCCGCTTCAGGGCGTCGAAGCCGCCCTGAAACACGCCGCCGCCGATGTTCGCGATCAGCTCGGCCTCGCGCTCCGGCGCGCAGTCGAACTCCGCCGTCCATTCGGCGAAAGTGCGGTCGCCGTCGGTGACCGGCGTCAGGCGCAGCGTCGCCACATAGTTCTCGACGCCCATCGGCGATTCCAGGATCGAATAGGTGCAGAACAGCTCGAAGTCGGAGAGGCCGAGCAGCTTTTCCCGGATCCGGTCGCCGTTGCGCAGGCGGAAGTCGCGCACGCAGCCGATCTTGTCCGCCGGCTCGCCGTTCTCGATCCGGCTCTCCGCGATCCCGGGATGCCACGACGGCAGCCCGTTGAAATCGCGCACCCGCGCCCAGACGCGATCGGAGCGGCCGTTGATGACGCTCGAAACATAGACGCGGGCCATTTGCTAGTTTCCCTTCTCTTGCTTGTGCCGTTGTCCCGATCCGGTCATGAGCCGCCGCCCGACCCGCCGCCGCCCTCGGGCGGCTTCTTCGGCGCGGTCTCCTTGCGAATGCCCTGCATGTCGCGCGCCTCGCGGATGAGGCCGGGCATGCGCGAGAGGCTGCCGCCCTCGATGCCGATCTCGGCGAGGATCTGGTCGATCATCGGCGCCTGGACGCGGTAGCGCAGCGCCGAATCGATGACCTCGTCGGTGGCGCTGCGGCCGCCATTGCCGCCAGCCGCCGCCGTTGAGGCCGTCGACCTGAAGGATGCGGATGCCCTCGATCTTCTCCATCGGCTTGACGCTCTCGCGCACGATGCCCTCGATGCGTTCGAGCAGCCGGCGGCGGAACAGCGAGGCGCGGGCCGCGTCGGAAAGGACGTTCTCCGCCTCGTTGAGGAGCCGCTGCGATTCGGCTTCGACCGCGGCGCGCACCTGTTCGGCCGCCGCGGCGATGCGGACTTCCTCGGCCTCTTTTTCGGCGAGCAACACCTCGACCGCGCGGCGGCGGCGCGCCGCCTCGCTCTCGCGCACGGTCTTGACCCGCTCCTCCGCCTCGACCGCCTGGGCGCGGGCGGTCTCGGCCTCGGCCTGCGCCGCCGATTGCTCCAGCGACTTGTGATGGATTTCGATCGTGCTCGTCCATGCGCGCGGTCTCGACCGCCGTTTCGCGGGCGATCTCGAGCTGCCGCAGCTCGCGCTCGCGGCCGATGCGCGCCTCGTCGATGCCCCGGTCGGAGGCGATGCGCGCCCGCTCGACCTCCTCGCGCGCGGCGATCTCGGCCTCCTGCAGCGACTGCACGCGGGCGACCTCGAACTGCTCGACGGCGCGGCGGCGTTCCAGCCTGGCGATGTCGAGCGCCTGTTCGCGCACGACGTCGGCGCGCTCGACCTGCTGGCTGGCGACGATGGTCGCTTCCTTGGTGCGGCGGTCGGCGTCCGCCCGCTCGACCAGCTTGGCCGCGATCTCGATCGACGCGATCCTGCTCGGCGATTTCGATGACCTTGCGGCGGCCGACATCGAGCACCTCGCGGGTCTGCGACGAGGCGATGCGCTCGCGCTCCAAAGCGAGTTCGGTCGCGATGCGGGCGGCCTCGATGGCCTCGCGGCGCTTGATCTCGGCGTCTTCGATCGCCTTCTCGCGGGCGATGTCGCGCGCCTTGGTTTCTTCTTCGGCGGCGATGCGCTCGGCTGCGAGCCGCATATCCTGGGCGATGCGGGCCTGCTCGACCGCCTCGCGCGCCGCGATCTCGGCGGTATCGACCGTGCGGTTGCGGGCGATTTCCAGCGACCGCACCTCCTCGTCGCGCGAGATGCGCTCGCCGGCAAGCTTGCGGTCCTGCAGGATGCGCACCGTTTCCACGAGTTGGCGCGACGTGATCTCGGCGGACTCGATCGCCTCGTTGCGGGCGATCTCGAGGCCGCGGGTTTCCTGGTCGGCCTCGATGCGTTCGGTCGCCAGCGTCTTGTCGAGCGCGATGCGTGCGGTCTCGGTCGATTGCCGCGCCGCGATCTCGGCGGACTCGATCGCCTTGATGCGTTCGATCTCGCGGCTCCGGGTGGCCTCCTCGGAGACGATGCGCTCGACCGCGATCTTCTTCTCCTGGGCGATGCGCGAGGCCTCGACCGCCTCGCGCGCCGCGATCTCCGCTTCCTCGATCGAGCGGGTGCGGGCGATGTCGAGCGCGCGGATGCGCTCTTCCTGCTGGATGCGCGCGGTCGCAGTGACTTCCCGCGCCTCGATGTCGCTTTGTTCGAGCGCCCGCGTGCGCTCGATCTCGAGCGTGCGGGTGGCGACCTCCGCGGCGATGCGGTCGGCGGCGAGCGCCTTTTCCCGCGCGATGCGGGCGGCTTCGGTGGTCCTCGCCGCGGTGATCTCCTCCTCCTCCACCGCGCGGTTGCGGGTGATTTCGTGGCGGCGGATATCCTCTTCCAGCGCGATGCGCTCGTCGGTGACGATGCGCTCCTGGGCGATGCGCGCGCGCTCGGTGGTCTCGCGCGCGGCGATTTCGGCCTGCTCCAGATTACGGGCGCGCTCGATCTCGAGCCGCCGGTTCTCCTCGTCCTTGGCGATGCGTGCGGTGTTCAGCGCCAGTTCCTGGGCGATGCGCGCCTTTTCGGTCTCCTCGCGCGCGGCGATCTCGGCCTGCTCGACATTGCGCACGCGTTCGATCTCGCGGCGCTGGTCGTCCTCCTCGCGGGCGATGCGCGCCTGGGTGACGACGCGCTCCTGGGCGATGCGCGCTTGTTCGACCCGCTCGCGGGCCGCGATCTCGGCCTCGTCGACCTGGCGGCCGCGCTCGATCTCGCGCTCGCGGATCTCCCGCTCGGAAGCGATGCGCGCTTCGGCGATCGCCCGCTCGTGGGCGATGCGGGTCTTCTCGATCTCTTCGCGCGAAGCGAACTGCGCCTGCTCCGCCTCGGTGTCGCGCAGCGAGCGCTCGCGGGCGAGTTCGGCGCGCTGCACCGCGCGCCGCACCTCGATGTCGCGTTCCTGATTGAGCCGCGCGGTCTCGCTCTCGCGGTCGATATCCAGCGCCTGCTTCTCGGCTTCGAGGTTGCGGCTGCGGATCAGGATCATCGAATCCTGTTCGATGTCGTTGCGCAGCTTCCGCCGCGCCTCGATGTCCTCGATCAGCTTGGTCAAGCCTTCGGCGTCGAACCGGTTCGACGGGTTGAAGAATTCGAGGTCGGTCTGGTCGAGATCGGTGATCGCGACCGATTCCAGTTCGAGGCCGTTCTGCTTGAGGCTCTCGAGCGCGGATTCCTTGACGCGGGTGACGTATTCGCCGCGGCGCTCGTGCATCTCCACCATGGTCATTTCGGAAGCGACCGAACGCAGCGCGGAGACGAATTTGCCGGAAAGCAGCGCATCGAGCTCGGCGACGTTCATGGTGCGCCGGCCGAGCGTGGCGGCGGCGATCGTCACCGCTTCCCGCGTCGGCGGCACCCGCACGTAGAATTCCGATTCGATGTCGACGCGCATGCGGTCCTTGGTGATGAGCGCGTCGTCCTTGTTGCGCACCACCTGCATGCGCAACACGTTCATGTTGACCGGCGTGATCTCGTGAATGAACGGAAACACGAAGGCGCCGGAATTGATCACCACCTTTTCGCCGAACAGGCCGGTCCGCACGAACGAGACTTCCTTGGAGGACCGGCGGTAGAGCCAGTTGACGAAATAGACGACGATCGCGATGACGATGACCGCGACGATCAGCCAGACGATCAGATTACCCAGAATGGCGGCGGACATCTTTTCCTCCCTACCCTCCCGCCGATCGTTTGATCGCGGGCCTTGCGTGTTTGTTTGCCTTTTGTTGGAGCACGATCCGTTCGGGAGACCGGTCTCCACTTTTCCGGATCATGCCCTCAAGTCTTCTTGATCGCTTTGAACTTCTCCACCTGGGCGCGGAGCGCGCGCTCGACCGGCAGCCGCTCCATCGACGAGGCGCCGTAGAAACCGTCGCAGTGCCGCGCCCGCGCCAGAACGTATTCGGCGTCGGCCGGCTCGGCGATCGGCCCGCCATGCACCAGAATGAGAATGTCGGGGTTCACTGCAAGCGCTGCTTCCGCCATCGTGTCAGTGAGTGCCGGACAGTCCTGCAGCCGCGTCGCGGTCGAGGCGCCGATCGTGCCGCCGATGGTGAGGCCGAAATGGCAGACCAGAATGTCGGCGCCGGCCGCGGCCATCGCCTTGGCCTCCGTCGGGTCGAACGCGTAAGGCGTGGTGAGGAGATCGCGCGCATGCGCCTTGGCGATCATCTCGACTTCGGCGCCGTAGCCCATGCCGGTCTCTTCGAGGCCGGCGCGAAAGCGCCCGTCGATCAGACCGACGGTCGGGAAATTCTGCACGCCGGAGAAGCCGAGCCGGATCAGATCGTCCAGAAACACGTCCATGTGACGGAACGGATCGGTGCCGCACACGCCGGCGAGCACCGGCGTGCGGGCGACGACCGGCAGCACTTCGCGCGCCATCTCGACCACGACGCCGTTGGCGTCGCCGTAGGGCATCATGCCGGCGAGCGAGCCGCGGCCGGCCATGCGGTAGCGGCCGGAATTGTAGATCACGATCAGGTCGGCGCCGCCGTCTTCCTCGCCTTTGGCGGAAATTCCGGTGCCGGCGCCGGCGCCGATGATCGGCTCGCCGCGCGCTTTCATGGCGCGGAGGCGGGCGAGGATGTCGGTGCGCGGGATGCGGGCCATGTCAGTTCAAGCCTTCGCGCGCCGGCGCGCGATGCGGCCGCCCATCAGGCGGCCGAATTCGGCGGCGATTTCGGCGGAAAATTGCGGGTCGTTGATATGATAAGGCACGCGGACGAGGCGCCGCGTCGCGGTCTGCCGCACGGTCGTTTCGAGCGCGCGGAACAATTCCACATCGGCGGTCGGGATCGGAGAACGGCCGGCCCGGCGCGTCGAGCGCGGAAACGCCGCCTTCCGGCAGGAAGAACCGGACCGGACCGTCCATCCGATTGAGCCGCTCGCCGATCCAGCGCCCGATGCGTGCATTTTCCTCCGGCGTCGTGCGCATCAGCGTCACCGTCGGATTGTGCACATGAAGCGTGCGGCCGCGGTAGCGCTCGGGCACGCGTGTCCATGGGGCCGAAATTGACCATGTCGAGCGCGCCGCACGAGCCGATATAGGGGACGCGCGTGCGCGCGATCGCGCCGAAGCGGTCTTCGGTCGCGGGCAATACGCCGCCGAGCAGAAGATCGCAGACCTCGGTCGTCGTGATGTCGATGACGCCGACCATGGCGCCGGAATCGACGAGCTTTTCCATCGATTGGCCGCCGATGCCGGTGGCGTGGAAAACCAGACACTCGAAGTCGTCTTCGAGCGCATCGACGATGGCTTCGACGCACGGCGTGGTCACGCCGAACATGGTGAGGCCGATCACCGGCCGGTTGCCGCCGCGCCGCACCGGCGCGCGTTCGCGCTCGCCGCTCGCCGCCCGCGCCTTGACCATGCCGACCATCGCCGCCGCGCCGTTGGCGAGGATTTGGCGGGTTATCGAATTCAGCCCGGCGACGTCGGTGACCGAGTAGAGCATCATGATGTCGGCCGGGCCGACATAGGGCGCGACGTTGCCGGAGGCGACCGACGAAATCAGAACTTTCGGCACGCCGATCGGCAGCGCGCGCATCGCCGGCGCGACCAGCGAAGAGCCGCCGGAGCCGCCGGCCGAGATCAGGCCGCCGACCGGCTCTTGCCGCCGGATCCAGGCTTCGAACGCTTCCGCCATCGCGGTGATCGCGGCGCCGCGGTCGCCGGTGAACACCGCATTGGGGCCGCCGCGGAAATACGCGGCAACGTGGTGCGGCGGCACGTCGGCCGGCGAGGGTCCGCCGGAGGTCGAAAGATCGACCAGAACGACGCGCACGCCGGCCGCGGCGATCTGGTCGCGGATGAAGCGCAGTTCCGCGCCTTTGGTGTCGAGCGTGCCGGCGACGATCACGGGCGCCGTTCCGCCGCGGTGGATCGGCCGCAGGTCGACCGCCGGGGCCGTGGCCGATCGCGGCCGGCTCCGGCGCGACGGTGCGGGTGCGCGCGGCGCTTTCGATCTGGGCGACCGGGACCGGCTGCGACCAGCGCGTCGGCACGGCCGGGTTGGACATGTAGACGCGGATCGGGCCGCGCGGCGTGGCCGGGCGGCGGCCGTTCTCCGCCGCTCCCGCTGCCGCCGCGGCAGCGGCCTCGGCCTGCTCCTCCGCCTCGACGCCATGCTGGCCGACGCCGAGCAGCCGCTGCTGCAGATCGCGGTCGGCCTCGAGCCGCGCCGCTTCCATGATCCGGTTGATCCGGCCGTTGATCATGATCGCGACTTTTTCCGCGACCGCGGTCGCGACGCCGATGTTCTGCTCGACGACGAGAACGCCGATATCGCCCTGTTCGCCGATATCGAGCAGCATCTCCTCGACCTGCTCGACGATGACCGGCGCGAGGCCCTCGGTCGGCTCGTCCATGACGAGGAGGCGGGGATTGAGCAACAGCGCGCGCGAGATGGCGAGCATCTGCTGCTCGCCGCCGGACAATTGGTTGCCGCGATTGCTGCGCCGCTCCGCGAGCCGCGGAAACGTCTCGTAGATGCGCGGGATCGTCCATTGCCCGCGGCCGCCGGCCGGCAAGGCGCAGATGCTCGTCGACCGTGAGCGACGGCCACAGCCGCCGGCCCTGCGGCACGTAGCCGAGCGCCGAGCCGCGCGATCTCGGCCGGCGTGCGGCCGATCAGCTCTTCGCCCTTGAAGCGGATCGACCCGCTCGCCGCCGGAACCAGGCCGACGATCGCCTTGCACAGCGTCGTCTTGCCCATGCCGTTGCGGCCGACGAACGAAAGCACGCCGTGCTCGAGCTTGAGGTCGACGCCCTGCAGCGCGTGGCTGCGGCCGTAAAAGACGTTGAGGCCGCGGATTTCCAGGAGATCGGGCGGGCGGCGCTCAGCCATGAGCCTCCGCGTGCGCTCGTCATGGCCGCCGGCGACATGACCGCCGCCCAGATACAGTTCCTGCACCTCGGGATCGGCCTCGATCTCGTGCGGCGCGCCTTCCTTGAAGATGCGGCCGTTGTGCATCATCGTCACGCTCTCGACGACGCGCAGCGCGACGTCCATGTCGTGCTCGATGATGATGTAGCCGATATGGGCGGGAAGCGCGGTCAGGATGGCGACGAGATCGCCGCGCTCGGTCGGCGACAGGCCCGCCGCCGGCTCGTCGAACAGAATGAAGCGCGGCGCGCCGGCGAGCGCCAGCGCGATTTCGAGCTGGCGCTGCTGGCCGTGCGCGAGTTCGCCGACCAGACGATCCGCCACCGCTTCGAGATGCACGAGCGAAATCAGATCGGCGACCGATTGCATGATCGCGTCGCTTGCGCGCGTGCGCAGGAACGAGAAGCGGCCGCGCGACACGCCGCGGCAGGCGAGATAGACGTTCTCGCGCACGGTGAGGCCGCTGGAACAAGCAGCGAAATCTGGTAGGTGCGGCGCAGCCCGCGGCGGATGCGCTCGTGCGGCGGCAAGATAGGTCACGTCCTCGCCGAAGAACCGCACCGTGCCCGAGGTCGGCGGAAAATCGCCGGTGACGCAATTGAGCAGCGTCGTCTTGCCCGCGCCGTTCGATCCGAGCACGGCGCGGCGCTCGCCCGGCCGGACGCTCAGCGTGATGTCGATCAAGGCCGCGAGCGCGCCGAACAGGCGGCGTCACGCCGCGCAATTCGATGGCGTTGCCGGTGCCGGCGGCGGCCATGCGTTCGGCGATCGAGCTCACCGGACGTTCCTCCCGCCGTTGCCGCGCGCGCGGCGCCGATGAACCGCCGCCACAGCCCGATCACGCCGTCCGGCGAAAACAGCACGATGACCAGAAAGCCGAGACCGATCAGGGTCTGGAACCGCCGGCCGTCGAGCCCGACCGCGACCAGCGCGTCGAGCGCGAAGGTCGTGAAGGATCGACGTAGATGATGGCGCCGACGAAGGCGCCGATCGGATGGCCGAGGCCGCCGACCACCGCGATGACGAGGAGGTCGATCGCGGCCTCGATACGCCGACGGGCCCGGCGAGATTCGATTGTTGAGCCACACCAAGAGCACGCCGCCGACCGCGGCGATCAGCGCGGCGAAGGCATAGGCGGCGATGCGATGGGCGGTGACGTTGTAGCCGATCGCCTCCATGCGGCGCGGATTGTCGCGCACGCCCTGCAGCGCCAGCCCGAACGGCGCCCGCGAAATATAGATGACGGCGACGTAGCTCAGCGCGGCGAAGAACAGCGTCAGATAGTAGAACGGAATCGGCGCTGCGCCAATTGACGCCCCAGAAGCTGCGGCGCGGGTATCGTGGTGAAACCGTTGAAGCCGTTGAAGATCGGCCAGTTCTGCACGGTCAGATAGAAGAACGCCGCCGCGATCGCGAGCGTGATCATGATCGTGTAGATGCCCTCGGTGCGCGCCGAGAGGGCGCCGGTCAGCGTCCCGAACGCGACCGCGATGGCGATCGCGATCGGCACCGCCACCCACCACGGCCAGAACAGGCTGATGTAGGGCAGCGAGCTCGCGCCGAACACCGCCGTCATGTAGCCGGCGACGCCGGCGACCGTCATCTGCGCGAGGCGAGACCATGCCGCCATAGCCGCCGAGGAACATCAGCGACAGCGCGATCATGCCGAGCATCATCGCCCAGCCGAAGACCTGAACCAGGAAGAAGTCGTTGGCGACCGCCGGCATCAAGACGAGGACGAGGCCGAGCAGCAGAATCGACCGCGTGGCGCGATACCCATGCGAGCAACGCGCCGCCGCGCGCGACGTCGGTGACGCCGATCGGAGAAGACTGCGTGGTCTGCAACAGCGCCATTCAGCGTCTTCCCAACAGCCCCTGCGGACGCAGGGCGAGCACGATGCACCATGATCACGAAAGGTCAAAACGGTCGCATAATTCTGGAAATAGGTCTGGCCGAACTGTTCGGCGCAGCCGATGATGATGGCGCCGAGCGCCGCGCCCGGGATCGAGCCCATGCCGCCGACGATGACGACCTGCAGCGAGGCGAGCAGAAAGTGCGAGTCCTCGCCGAGCGACAGCGACTTGAAAGTGCCGCCGACGACGCCCGCCATGCCGGCAAGTCCGGCGCCGAACGCGAAGACGACGATGAAGACGAGCTGCACCCGGTAGCCGAGCACGGACAGCATGTCGCGGTCGTCGACGCCGGCGCGGATAATGACGCCGATCCGCGTGCGGTTGAGCGCGAGCCAGATGCCGACCCCGATCAGCACGGCGGCGGCGAAGATGACGAGACGCACGAGCGGATATTGCAGAAACACCGCCTCGCCGCCCGATCGGAGCGCGACGACGATCGGCGTCGGCACCGGCCCCATCAGATAGTCCGGCGTGTCGATCTGGATGGCGTTGCCGCCCCAGACCCAGACCATGAGGTCGGAGAAAACGATCGAGAGGCCGAGCGTCACCAGGGTCTGGCGCAGATCCTCGCCCTCCATCCGGCGAAAGATGAAGAACTGCATGGCCATGCCGACGATCGCGCAGACGACGAACGCCACGACATAGGCCAACAACCACGAGCCGGTCCAGTCGGCGGCCTCGTAGCCCATGAAGCCGCCGAACAGATAGAGCGAGCCATGCGCGAGGTTGACGTTGCGCATCAGACCGAAGATCAGCGTGAAGCCGGTGGCGACGAGAAAATACAGGCCGCCGAGCGTGATCCCGTTGAACAGCGCGTTGACGAATAGCCGTTTCTTGCCGACCAGTTCCTCCAGCCCCGCCGGCCACGGCGCCAGCACGAGCCATAACAGCACGATGACGGCGATGAGCACGACAAGCGCCGCGATCGGATGCCGCCCGATCCAACGCGCGAGCGGTCCGCCGCCGGCGCGGTCATAGACTACGCCTTCATCGCCAAAGCCCGTGGACACCATCCTCCCTCCAATGTTGCCGAAAACTATCCAACCCAGGGCGCCGCGACATGTTCGGCAGTCTGATTTTCGCGCCTATTTCGTCGGCGGGTTCCGCGCCTCACCGGCGTGCCTCGCGTTCGCCCGCCGGCCTCACTCGCTCACCACGCGCGCGATGGTGCGATAGAGCGTCGGGGCGATGCCGACATGCGCCGAGAAGAAATGGGTGAAATGGCTCTGCGAGGAAAAGCCGAGTTCGTAGCCGATGTCGGTGATCGAGGCCTGCGAGCCCATGATGCGATCGAGCGCGCGTTCGATCCGCATGGTGTTGGCATAGAGCGCCGGCGTCAGGCCCGTGCTCTCGCGGAACAGCTTGAAGAAATGCGGCCGCGACAGGCCGGCGTCGCGGGCCACGCTCTCGAGCTCGATCCCTTGCGCCAGGCCGTCATTGAGCAGCCGCAACGATTTGCGGACGCGGAAATCGAGCACCGGTTCGCGCGGCCGCGCGCCGTCGCCGGGCCGGCCCCCGCTCGTCCAGGAGGCGTTGAAGCTCGCGTCGAACAGCTGGTTGAGGCCGCGATCGACCACGCGAAAGTTCGCGCCGCTGACCAGCGCGTCGGCGAGGCTGAAAGCGATCGATCTGATCGTCGTTCCGAATTTGATGCCGTTGACGCCGAAGCGCAGGCGGCCGCGGCCCTCCTGATCGCGGTCGAGCCAGCGTTCGCACAGATAGGCGACCAGAAAGACCGAGGGCTCGTCGCCGGGGCACGGCTGAAAGGAATGCGGCTGCCAGGGATTGATGACGACGCCGGTGCTCTGGTCGACCAGATGAGGAACGTCGGAGATGGTCACGATCGCCGGCGGACCGCCGAGGTGAAAGGTCAAATGACCTTCACGATGAGCGTGGGTGCGCATCGGCTTGTCGAGCCGATAGACTGTCACGCGGCCAAACGCGCCATGACAGACCGCCAAAGCGGTACTCATCAGACTGCCTCCCAAAACGCGCGCACGTCGTTGTTTTATTTGCCGGATTAAACGCCGGCACCGCGGCGTTGACAAGTGGGTGTCGGCGTCGGCGTTAATGCGCGCCCCGCGCGCAAGAGTCAGCCTTACACGATCAAAGAATCAGACTGCCAGACACGATGCCGGGCCCCGTCGACGGTGGGGGCGGGCTTGTGGCGCTCGGGCGGCGCGCTCTACGCTTTTGAGGTCGGCCAGCACGGGACGCTACACACGCCTCGCGGAGACGCATAAGCGCATTCGGCCGACGGCAAAAAAGGGCGCCATGCCACGGCGCTCGGACACAGGAGGGAACCCCAATGCGCAAGGGCTTTGGAATTGCGACCGCGGCCGGCTTCGCCGCGCTGTTCTGCAGCGTATCGGCCAACGCCGCCGACAAACTCAAGGTCGGCGTCACCGCGACGCTCGAAGGCACCTACACCGTTCTCGGCGAAGACGGCATGCGCGGCTACGAGCTCGCCGTGGAGGCGCACGGCGGCAAAGTAGCCGGCAGGGAAATCGAGACCATCGTCGGCTCGACCGACGCCAGCCCGGATTCGGCGGTGCGCGCCGCCAAGAAACTGGTCGAGCAGGACAAGGTCGACATGCTGATTTCCCCGCTGTCGGGCGCGGAAGGCATCGCGATCCGCGATTATTCGAAGACGCAGCCGCAGATCACGGTCATGAACGCCGGCTCCGGCGCGCTGGAGACGACCTACGGCGATCCGT
Source organism: uncultured Pseudomonadota bacterium (assembly GCA_963745155.1). GTDB lineage: Bacteria > Pseudomonadota > Alphaproteobacteria > Rhizobiales > Xanthobacteraceae > BOG-931. Next base: position 50,100 of record CAVUWO010000025.1, read on the forward strand.
CCGCTGGTATCACGCCGTCGCCGACTTTCTACCGCACCAACCTCGACGGCGCGCAGTGGCAGGCCGGGCTCGGCGACTACGCCTATAACGTCAAGCACTACAAGAAGATCGCGACAGTCGGCGAGGACTATGCCTTCGTCTACACGCAGGTGATGGGCCTCACGCGTGGAATTTTGCCGGGCCGGCGGCGAGATCACCAAGCGCTTCTGGGTGCCGCTCGGCACCAAGGACTTCGCCTCGGTCATCTCGGCGCTGCCCGACGACGTCGACGCGATCTATCTCGGCCTCGGCGGCGCCGACGCCGTCAACTTCCTCAACCAGTACCAGCAGGCCGGCGGCCACGCCCACCTGATGGGCGGCTCGATCATGGTCGACCAGACCGTGCTGTCGTCGAAGGGCAAGGCCAAGGACGCGCTGATCGGCACCATCGCCGCCAGCGGCATGGCCGACAACGACCCGAACCCGAAATGGCAAGCCTTCGTCAAGGCCTATCAGGCAGCACGCCAAGACCGGCTACTTCAAGAACGCCTTCGCCAGCCCCTCGCTGCTCGCCATCAACTACTACAACTCTGCCGACGCCATGTTCAAGGCGCTGGACGAGGTCAAGGGCGATCTCAGCAACAACAACAAGGCGTTCCGCGAAGCCCTCAACAAGATCGTGCTCGACGCGCCGAACGGCAAGATCACGCTCGACGAGAATCGCCAGGCGATCGGCACCAACTTCGTCACCGAAGTCGTCAAGAACGAAAAGGGCGAATTGGTCAGCAAGGTCGTGAAGACGATCCCGAACGTCCAGGAGCGGCTCGGCTTCACCAAGGCCGTGTTCGACAAGTTCGTCCCGCCCGGCCGCGACAACCCGCCCTGCAAAAAGTCGTACGACTAAGCGTCATAGCCGCTGCAAAATCTCGGCCGCGCTGACAGCGCGGTCGAGACGCAGCTTGCACCAAGGGCCGGCCCGTGCCGGCCCGCTTTTTGTGTGGCAGGCATGGCGTCGATGCTGGAGGTGGAAAGTCCCCCGCGGGTCTTGGTGATGGGAGCTACGCCTGCGTCGCTGCGGGCGGCCGACGCCATTCTCGCGCAGCGGGTCAGCCGAAAATATGCCAGATAACTATATGATTTTACGTGAATAATTTTTGAGGTTGGTAGCGGAGGAGGGACTCGAACCCCCGACACGCGGATTATGATTCCGCTGCTCTAACCAGCTGAGCTACTCCGCCGTTTGCCATCAAGGATGCGACAGCGCGGGGAGATATAGTCAAGGTCTGACGCCGCGTCTACCGAATGGAACGAGGGTTGCCGATAGGGTCGGCTCCCGTTGTCCGCGCCGATGGCGATCTCTCCCACGGCCTGCTAAAACCTCCCACGAAATGCGCAATTTCCACGCCCGTTCAATTTCCCGCCTGTCTTGTTTGGCATTGGCCGGCGTACTCGCGCTGCCGCTTCTGGCGCGCGGCGATGACCACTTGGGCACGACGATCGGCCAAGCCCAGGATGTCGTCGCGCAAAACGGCATGGTGGTGGCGCAGGAAGCGACGGCGGCACGGATCGGCGTCGAGATTCTGCAAAAGGGCGGCAACGCCATCGACGCGGCGGTCGCGGTCGGCTTTGCCATGGCGGTCACCTATCCGCGCGCCGGCAATATCGGCGGCGGCGGTTTCATGGTGATTCACCGCGCCGGCGGCGAAGATACCGCTATCGATTATCGCGAGACCGCGCCGCGGGCGATCAACGCCAAATCCTTTCTCGACGCGCAGGGCAATGCCGATCCGCAAAAGTCGCGCGACTCCGCGCTCGGCATCGGCGTTCCCGGCACGGTCGCCGGCCTGGCGCTGGCGGAGCAGAAATACGGGTCCGGCCGCTTCACCCTCGCCGATCTGATCGCGCCGGCGATCGCGCTCGCGCGCGACGGCATCGCGGTGACCGACGACACGGCCAATTCGCTGCCCGGCGACCGGCCGCGGCTGGCGCGCTGGCCCTCGACGGTGCCGATATTCTTCAAGCCCGACGGCGCCGTGCTTGGTCCCGGCGATCGTCTGGTGCAGGTTGATCTCGCTGATACGCTCGAAGCGATCGCCAAGGACGGACCGCAGGCGTTCTACCGGGGTGCCATCGCGGCCAAGCTTGCCGCCGCGGTGCAAGCCGCCGGCGGGGTGATGACGGCCGACGATCTCGCGGACTACCGCGCCATCGAGCGCGCGCCCGTGCGCGGCACCTATCGCGGCTACGACATCGTGTCGATGTCGCCGCCCTCGTCGGGCGGCATCGTGCTCCTGGAAATGCTCGACATCCTCGAAGGCTACGATCTCGCGCACGACGACGAAGCGCAGGAATTGTTCCTCATGGTCGAGGCCATGAAGCGCGGCTACGCCGATCGTGCGCAATTCCTCGGCGATCCGGACATGGTCGATGTACCGGTCAAGCTGCTGACCTCGAAGGAGCATGCCGCGCGCTGGCGCTCGACCATCGATCCGGCCCATGCGACACCGGCAAGCAACATCCACCCCGCCCTCGAAGTCGGTCCGGAAGGCCATAACACCACGCACTTCTCCGTCATCGATCGTTTCGGCAATGCCGTCTCCAACACCTACACGCTCAATTTCAGCTACGGCGTCGGGTTGGTCGCAGCCGGCACCGGCGTGTTGCTCAACAACGAGCTCGACGATTTTGCCGCCAAGCCCGGCGCGCCGAATGCGTACGGTCTGCTCGGCGGCGCGGCCAACGCGCCCGGCCCCGGCAAGCGGCCGCTGTCCTCGATGACGCCGACCATCGTGCTCGAGGACGGCAAGCCGTTCCTGGTCACCGGCTCGCCGGGCGGCAGCCGCATCATCAATGCGGTGTTGCAGATCGTGGTCGACGAGATCGACCGCCGCATGGATCTCGCCGCCGCGGTGTCGGCGCCGCGCGTCTACGATCAGTGGATGCCGGACATCGTGTACGCCGAGCCGGAACTGGCCGACAATTTGGTCGCTGCGCTGGAAGCGCGTGGCGATCACGTCATGAAGCAGCGGCTGCCGACCTCGGCGAACTCCATCCGGGTGACGCCGCAGGGTTTTGTCGGCGCCGCCGATCCGCGCACGCGCGGCGCGCTGGCGGCGGGGTATTGAGGGGTTGCGGACTTTACGCCCGCAGCGCCGCAAGCACCTTGTCGGGGCGCTCGCTCATCAGCATATGACCGGCGCCGTCGAGTACCGTGAGGCGGCAGTTCGGCATGGCGGCGGCGAGCGCCTTGCCGCTCTTGAGCGGGGTCATCAGATCGCGGCTGCCGAGGATCATCGCCGTGGGCACCGTCAGCCTTGCCGCCGCAGCAAGGGCGCCCGCGTAAGCGTTGCAAGCAGCGAGGTCGGCGAAGATGACGCCCGGCGCCGCATGCTCGAGCGTGCGCTCCGCACCGCCCAGCATCCAAAATCCCGGCGTCTCCGAGCCGCCCAAGGCGGCGCGCTGGCCGTAACCCCAGATCGCGATCATGTCGACCGCGCTATGGTCGTTGGCTTTCGCGGCATTGAGCAGATCGTCGGATACGCGCATCGGTGCGGCGATGGCAATCAGGCCGAGTCCGGTGACTTTGTCCGGGTGCCGGGCCGCGGTCTCCAGGGAGATCAGCGAGCCTATGGAATGGCCGATAAGCCGCGCCGTGCTGCGCGCCGGCCGCGTCGATCAGCGCCGCCGTCCAGTCGGCCAGCGCGCCGATGGAGCCGAGCGGCGGGCCGGCCGAGCGGCCATGGCCGGGCAGATCGGGCGCCAACACGCCGAAGCCGTGATAGGCGAACGATCGCGCGAGCTGCATCCAGACCGAATGATCGAAGCCGGCGCCATGCAGGAAATGATCGTGGGTAGCGACGGATCGAAATCGCATCCGCCCATGGCGACGAAGGTGTCCTTGCCGTCGACAATCAGCTGCATGGCTCAGGTCCGCTGCGAGGCGCGCAGCGCCTGGCGAAATCGTCGATAATGTCGCCGGCGGCCTCGAGCCCGACGGAGATGCGGACCAGTTCCTCGCCGACCCCTGCCGCGGCGAGCGCGGCGGCGTCCATTTGCTGGTGGGTCGTGCTGGCCGGATGAATGACCAGCGTCTTGGCGTCGCCGACATTGGCGAGGTGGCTCGCGAGCCGCACCGCCTCGATGAATTTGCGGCCGGCGGCGCGGCCGCCCTTGATGCCGAAACTGACGATCGAGCCGGCGCCCTTGGGCAACAGCTTTTGCGCCAGAAGATGATCCGGGTGGGTGTCGAGCGACGGATGCACCACCCAATCGACGGCCGGATGCTGGGACAAGAAGGCGACCACGGTTTTGGTATTTTCCATGTGCCGTTCCATGCGCAAGGGCAGCGTCTCGACGCCTTGCAGCAGATGAAAGGCATTGGTCGGCGACAGGCAGGCGCCGAAGTCGCGCAAGCCCTCGGCGCGCGCGCGGCTGATGAAGGCGGCCGGGCCGAACTCGTCGGCGAAGACAATGCCGTGATAGCCGGCATAAGGTTCGGTCAGGGTCGGAAATTTGCCGGAGGCCCGCCAGTCGAAGCGGCCGCCGTCGACGATGACGCCGCCGATGGCGATGCCGTGGCCGCCGATCCATTTGGTGATCGAGTGCATGACGATGTCGGCGCCGAGCGACAGCGGCTGGCTCAGATACGGCGTCGCGAACGTGCTGTCGATCAGGAGCGGGACGCCGGCGTCGTGAGCGATCTCCGCGACCTGCGGAATGTCGAGCACTTCCAGGCCCGGATTGCCGATCGTTTCGCCGATCACGAGACGGGTTTTCGGTCCGATCGCGGCGCGGATGCCGTCGAGGTCGCGCGGCTTGACGAACGTGGTGGTGATGCCGAAGCGCGGCAGCGTGTGGGTCAGGAGATTGATGGTGCCGCCATAGAGCGAGGCCGAAGCGACGATGTGATCGCCGGCGCCGAGCAGCGTGGCGATGGCAAGATGCATCGCCGCCATGCCGCTCGCGGTGCACACCGCGCCGACGCCGTCCTCCAGCGCCGCCAGCCGCTCCTCCAGCACCGCGGTCGTCGGATTGGAGATACGTGTGTAAATGTGGCCGGCGCGCTCCAGATTGAACAGCCCAGCGGCGTGGTCGGCATCGTCGAACACGTAGGACGTGGTCTGATAGATCGGCACCGCCCGCGCCCGGGTGACCGGATCGGGGTGCTGCCCCGCATGCAGGCTCAGGGTCTCGAATGCAGGAGGTTTGGGTGCGGGCATGCGCTCCTCATCGGTCGTCATGGCCGGGCATAGCCGTTCGAAGAACGGCATCGCTTCGTTCGCCTACGTCCCGGCCATCCACGTCTTTCGCTTGAGGGGTCCTAAGAGGTGGATGCCCGGCACAAGGCCGGGCATGACGAGTAGGTGTCAAGCCTTCAACTGCCCTTCAGCTGCCCCGATAAGTCGAATACGACCACGGCGTCACGACCAGCGGGACGTGGTAGCCGCCCTCTGGCTCCGAGACCGTGAAGCGCACCGGCACGACCCCCAGGAACGGCGGGTCGGTCGTCGGCACGTTGCGGTTGGCGAAATAATCGCCGACGGCAAAGCGCAGCTCGTAGGTCGCGATCGGTATCGGCGCGCCGGCCAACAGCGGCTCCTCGGTGCGGCCGTCGGCGTTCGTCGTGGCGCGCTTGAGGACGCGCGCCGTACCGTTGGCGCCGATCTCGCAGAGTTCGACCGCGACGCCGGCCGCCGGATGCCCGCCATGGGTGTCGAGAACATGGGTCGACAGCCGGCCGTGCACCTTGAGCTTGTCGGGCGCACTGACCTTCTGATCGAGCCGCAGGGCGGCGATGCGGAAAATCTCGTTCAGCGCGGCGTCGTGCTCGGCGGCGGTGTCGTTGTCGAGCCGCCGCGCGAATTGGCGCAGGATCAATTCCTTGCCGTGGCGGCGGACGCAGACGATGAAGGGGATGCCGAATTTGGCGTGATAGGCCTCGTTGAGGCGGTGGAAGGCGGCGAACTCTTTCTCGCTCAGCCGGTCGAGGCCGGCGCCGGCCTGCTCGGCGGTCGAATCGGCGGTGAGCTTGCCCTGTCGCGCTGCCTTGCCGGCGAGGTCCGGGTGGGCCTTGATCAGCGCGAGCCGGCGGCCGTGATCGGCGCCGCGCACGGTGTCGGTCATGGCCTGATAGAGCGCCGCGAGGCTCGCGAAGGGGCGCTTGGCGAAGGTTCCTTCGGCGACCCAGGGCGAGTGTTCCATCACCTCGCCCAGTGCGGCCAGGAAGGTGGCCTGGTCGGCGGTGTTGAGGTCATGAAGCGGGATCGCGGTCATTGGCGCAACTCGCTCAAGCGATGGATTTGGCGGCGGCAGCAAGATCGCGATGTTCGCGATGCCAATGCTGCGCAATGTCGAGCCGCGAGGCGACCCAGACCCGTTCGAAGCCGCCGATATAATCGAGAAAGCGCGCTAGCCCGGCGGCGCGGCCGGGACGGCCGGCCAGACGGCAGTGCAGCCCGACCGACATCATCTTCGGCGCGGTCTCGCCTTCGCGATAGAGGATATCGAAGCTGTCCCGCAGATAGGTGAAGAAGTCTTCGCCGGTGCTGAAGCCTTGCGGGTTGATGAAGCGCATGTCGTTGGCGTCGAGCGTGTAGGGAATGATCAGGTGCGGCTCCTGAGACGCATGCCCCGCGACCCAATAGGGTAGATCGTCGGCATAGGAATCCGAGGAATAGAGAAAGCCGCCGGCGGCGAGGACGAGCTTCAATGTATGCGCGGAGCTGCGGCCGGTATACCAGCCGAGCGGCCGCGCGCCGGTCGCTTCGGTGTGCAGCTTGATCGCCTCGCGCATATGCGCGGCTTCCTCGGCCTCGGAAAAATCCTTGTAGTCGATCCACTTCAGGCCGTGGCAGGCGATGTCCCAGTCGGCGTCGCGCATGGCCGCGACTATTTCCGGATTGCGCGCGAGTGCGGTGGCTATCCCGAATACGGTCACCGGCATGCCGCGCGCGGTGAACTGGCGCCACAGCCGCCAGAAGCCGGCGCGCGAGCCGTACTCGAACATCGATTCGACGTTCATGTGGCGCTGGCCGGGCCACGGCGCCGCGCCGAGCACATCCGACAGAAAGGCCTCGGAGGCCTTGTCGCCGTGCAGGATCGAATTCTCGCCGCCTTCCTCGAAATTGACAACGAACTGGACGGCGACGCGTGCCCGGCCGGGCCAGCGTGGATCAGGCGGCGTGCGGCCATAGCCGGCGAGGTCGCGCGGGTAATCGGATGAGGAAGGAGAGGACATCGCCAATCTGCTGCGGCCCTGGAGGCCCGGCAATTCCACCATGACAGACGCCCGGCGGAGTCTTCAAGTGTCGAATGCAGCGCCGGCGTCGCTGCACGCAATTGACCAAGCCGGGCGATATCTTCCATTAAGGCGCGGCAATCGGAGGGACAAAGGCCCGTGAAGGCGGACAATCTGGTTTTCGGCGACGCAATCTCGCAACGGCTCATCGAGCTCGCCGCGCTCAGCGATGAGTCCGGCCGGCTGACCCGGCTTTACCTCAGCCCCGCCCATCGCCGCGCCACCGACCTCGTTGCCTACTGGATGCGCGACGCCGGCATGAAGGTGCGCGTCGACTCGCTGGCCAACGTGGTCGGCCGCTATGAAGCGAGCGACGGCGGCGACCGCACACTCCTCCTCGGCTCGCACATCGATACCGTGCGCAACGCCGGCCGGTTCGATGGGCCGCTCGGCGTCGTCACCGCGATCGAGGTGGTGAAGGCGGCATTCAAGGCGGGGAAGCGCTTTCCATTTGCGATCGAAGTCATCGCGTTTGGCGACGAGGAGGGTGTGCGGTTCGCCTCGACCCTCGGCGGCTCCCGCGCGCTCGCCGGCACGTTCGACCCCAAGGCGCTCGACGACGTTGGCGAAGACGGCGTGCCGCGCCGCGAGGCGCTGGCGGCGTTCGGCTGCGATCCTTCGCGCTTCGCCGAAGCGGCACGCGCACCGGACCGCATGGTCGGCTATGTCGAAGTGCACATCGAACAGGGCCCGGTCTTGGAAAAGGAGGGCCTGCCGCTCGGCGTCGTCACCGCGATCGACGGCGTTACCCGGGCGGCCGTCGACGTCGACGGCGTCGCCGGCCACGCCGGCACCGTGCCGATGTCGATGCGCCACGACGCGCTTACGGCCGCGGCCGAAATGCTGCTCGCGATCGAGCAGCAGGCGCGCGCGAGCTCGAACCTTGTGGCGACGGTCGGCAAGCTCGAGGTGCCCGGCTCGGCGCCCAATACCATTCCCGGCCGCGTGCGCTTCAGCTTGGACATCCGCAGCCCGTCCGATCCGGAGCGCACCAAGGCCGTCGCCGACATCAAGGACGCGGTTGCCGCGATCGCCGCGCGCCGCGACGTGATGCAGCGCTGGACCCACGGTCACGAGGCCTCGGCCGCCGTCTGCGACGCGGCGCTGTCGGATCAACTCGCCGCTGCGGTCGAAGCATGCGGGGCGACGCCGCGGCGGATGCCGTCGGGCGCCGGCCACGACGCCATGGCGTTCGACCGCATCATTCCGTTCGCCATGCTGTTCGTGCGCTGCCGCGGCGGGGTGAGCCACAACCCGGCCGAATTCGCTTCCCCCGCCGACATCGACATCGCCGCGCGCGTTCTCTCGACTTTCATCGACAGGATCGGATCATGACCACACTTCGCATCACCGCCGGCCCCTACCAATTCGAAGCGCGCCTGGAAGAGGAGGCGGCGCCGAAGACCTGCGCCAAATTCCTGACCCTTTTACCCTACCGGCAGCAGATCATTCACGTGCGCTGGAGCGGCGAAGGCTGCTGGATCCCGCTCGGCGACTTCGATTTCGGCCTGCCTTACGAGAACCACACCAGCCACCCCGCGCCGGGCGAGATGATCCTCTATCCCGGCGGCATCAGCGAGACCGAGTTTCTCCTCGCCTATGGCGGCGTGTGCTTTTCCAGCAAAGTCGGGCAACTCGCCGGAAATCACTTCCTCACCATCACGGAAGGTCGTGAAGAATCTCGCGGCGCTGGGGAAACTGTGTCTGTGGAGGGGCGCGCAGGATATTGTGTTCGAGCTGAAGAAATAAGCTCAGAGTGATTCTATCGGAACGGGAGCTCGCGATGAAAGCGAGATCGTTCGTCAGTAAGGTGCTTCTCGTCGCTGCCGGGTTTTTGTTGTTCGCGGCGACGGCCGGTGCGGCCGAGATCAAGGTGATGAGCTCCGCCGGATTCAAGGCCGCCTATCTCGAACTCGTCGCCGAGTTCGAGCGCGCGACCGGTGATAAGGTCGTCAACGCCTGGGGACCGTCGATGGGCGTTACGCCGCAGGCGGTGCCGAACCGCATCGCCCGCGGCGAGTCGGTCGATGTCGTCATCGTCGTCGGCGAGGCGCTCGACAAGTTGATCAAGGACGGTAAGGTCGTTGCCGGAAGCCGTACCGATCTGGCCCGCTCGTTGATCGGCGCGGCGGTGCGGGCTGGAGCGCCGCGGCCCGATATCGGCAGCGTCGCGGCGTTCAAGACGGCGCTCGCGGATGCGACGTCGATCGCTTATTCCGACAGCGCCAGCGGCGTCTATATCGCGACCGTGCTTTACAAAAAGCTCGATGTGTCCGACGCGATCAAGGCCAAGAGCAGGATGATCCCGGCTGAGCCCGTCGGGGAGGTGGTCGCGCGCGGCGATGCCGCGCTCGGCTTTCAGCAGGTGAGCGAGCTGTTGCCGATCAAGGGCATCGATGTTCTGGGACCGATCCCGGCTGAAATCCAGAAGGTGACGGTATTCGCCGCCGGCATCGCGACGGGCGCGCAGGAGCCCGAAGCGGCCGCCGCGTTGATCAAGTTTCTATCAGCCCCGCCGGCCGCGCCGGTCATAAGAAAGAGCGGCATGGAACCGGTTGGTTCCGGCTAGACTAAAGCGTTCTTTTGAGATCGACGGGCGGTGGATAGCGCTTTATCCGTCCTTGCTTGCGACCTTTATCAATCTCATCACGACTGCAAGACCGATCAGGGACCACAAACCAATTTCAAACAGCGTATTCAACGTCTTGTATAAATCATCCTGTTCGTCGGACAGATAAAAGTAATGCAGGTCGCTGCTGCCTTTGAAGTGCATGTTGTAACGATGAGTGTATTGAGTCGAGTGCGCTGGACGAGCGCAGCCAAATGTAGCTTGTGCCGATCATCCCGACGAAGAGGCAAACCACGGCTGCGATCAAAAGTCCTTGGATTACTCTCATCCCCCGCTCCGCACCACCCACTGGAGGATATCTGTTATTGCCTTCACGTTAACGGACGGGCGCAGCCGCAGCGGCAGACTTGATCACTTCCGCCTCCGTCGTCCGGCGCCAAGCCAGCAAGGTGGCCGCTAGTCCGCACGCGGCGGCGAACATCAGCCACAGGCCGGCGACGGCGCGGCTGCCCGTCACATGGATCAAATAGGTGCTGACCGCCGGCGTGAAGCCGCCGAACAAAGCGGTCGCCAGGCTGTAGGCGATCGAAAATCCGGCGGTGCGTACATTGAGCGGCACGATCTCGGTCAGCGCCACGATCATCGCGCCGTTGTAGCTGCCGTAGATGAACGAAAGCCACAGCTCGACCGCGAGCAGCCGCCCGAACGAGGGCGAGGCAACGAGCCACGCCAGCGCCGGATAGGCGGTGATGAACATCAGGATCGTGAAGGTCAGCAGCACCGGCCGCCGCCCGACCCGGTCGGACACCGCGCCCATGACCGGCAGCCAGAACAGATTGGAGATGCCGACGCACAAGGTCACGACCAGGGCGTCGATGTTGCTCAGATTGAGCACCTGGCGGCCGAAGGTCGGCGTATAGGCGGTGATGAAGTAGAACGACACCGTCGTCATCGTCACCATGAGCATGCCGATGAGGACGATGCGCCAGTTCTGCGCCAGCTGCACCAGGATTTCCCGCGGCTTCGGATGGTTCGGCGCGGCCCTGCGCTGTTCGAACTCCGCCGTCTCCTCGAGCGAACTGCGCAGCACGAACAACAGCGGAATGATCAGGCAGCCGATCAGAAACGGAATGCGCCAGCCCCAGACGAACATCGCGGCGGGTGGCACGATCACGCTCAGCGCGACGCCGAGCAGCGCGACGAAAATGACGGCGATCTGCTGGCTGCCGGATTGCCAGCTGACATAGAAACCCTTGTGGCCCGGCGTGGCGATTTCCGCTAGATAGACCGAAACGCCGCCGAGCTCGATGCCCGCGGAGACGCCCTGGATCAGCCGGCCGATCACGACGATCACTGGCGCCAGTACGCCGATCGTCGCGTACCCCGGAACGAGCGCGATCGATAGCGTTCCGACCGCCATCAAAGCGAGCGTCAGCATCAGGCCGGCGCGGCGGCCGTAATGGTCGATATATGCGCCGAGAAAGATGGCGCCGAGCGGGCGCATCAGGAAGCCGGCGCCGAACGTCATGAACGCCAGCATCAATTGCGCGAAATCGCTTCCCGTCGGGAAGAAGGCCTTGCCAATCGCGCTGGCGTAATAGCCGAAGACGAAAAAGTCGTACATCTCCAGGAAATTACCGCTGGAGACGCGTACGACCGACCAGATCTGGTGTTTGCGTTCGCTGCTCGTAAGCTGTGCCATCTCGTCGGTTCGCCTCGGCATCGGCCTTGTCGGCTCGCGGCTGCGCGTCGTTGATCGCGGGGCCGGTGGGGCGTTTTCTCCTAAAGCGCCGGCGGCGCGGCACCCGAGGTACCCTACCATCAATTCCGCAGGTTGCGGCACGGCTGCGGTTGGTGCATCTGGAACGGCGCTGAGTGTGAAAGGGGGCTCGGCGCTTTGGCGCCTTTGCCCACACTAAGGTGTTTGGGGTATCGAGAGTCATGATGAGCGGAAATCCGGCACACCTGCGGATCGGCATCGACACTGGCGGCACCTTTACCGACATCGTCTGCGTCGATGACAAGTCCGGCGCGATGCGGGTCACCAAGGTGTCGTCGACGCCGTCGAATCCGGCGGTGGCGCTGGTGCGGGGCGTGCGCGGCATCCTCGGCGAATGGGGCGCCGGCATCGACGATCTCGCGGTGCTGGCGCACGGCACGACCGTCGCGACCAATGCGCTCCTGCAGGGCGAGATTGCCGGACTGGGTCTCATCGTCACCGAGGGTTTCCGCCACATTCTGGAGATCGCCCGGCAGGCGGTGCCGGAGGGTTACGGCAACTCGTATTTCTGGGTGAAGCCCGAACGCCTTGTGCCGCTGCGCCTTGTGCGCGAGGCCGGCGGCCGACTGGACTTCCACGGCAACGAATTGCGGCCGCTAGACGAAGCGAGCGTGCGCGCCGCGGCACGGTTTTTTCGCGAGCAGGGCGTCGCGGCAGTCGGCGTGTGCCTGATCCATTCCTACGCCAATCCCGCGCACGAGCGCCGTGCGGCCGAGATCGTGCGCGAGGAATATCCGGACTGCACGCTGTCGCTGTCTTGCGACGTGCTACCGGAATACCGCGAATACGAGCGGGCGGTGACGACGTTGGTCGATGCGTTCATCAAGCCGCACATGAGCCGCTATCTCGACCATATCCGCGATGAGCTTGGGCCCGAGCTGAACAAAAAACCGTTCCTGGTGATGCAGTCGTCGGGTGGCGTCGCCAGTCCGGACCAGGTGATGCGCAAGCCGATCACGACGGCGCTCTCCGGGCCGGCCGCCGGCGCGCTCGGCTCGCCGTGATCGCCGAAGTCGCCGGCTTCCCCGACCTCGTCACGCTCGATGCCGGCGGCACCTCGACCGACCTTTGCCTGATCGAAGGCGGCCAAGCCGAAGATCACCAATGGCGGCAGCGTCGGCCGCTTCCCGGTGCGCATCCCGATGCTCGACATCAAGACCATCGGCACCGGCGGCGGGTCGATCGCCTGGATCTCGCGCGAGGGCAAGCTCAAAGTCGGCCCACGCAGCGCCGGCGCCGTGCCGGGCCCGATGTGCTACCCGAACGGCGGCAACGAGCCGACCATCACCGACGCCAATCTCGTGCTCGGCCGCATTCCGCCGGCGCTGATCGGCGGCGGCATCCGGCTCGATGTCGCGCGCTCCCGCGCCGGCCTCGAGGCGCTGGCGGCGCGGCTTCCCGGCAATCTCGGCGTTGAGCAATTGGCCGAAGGCATCATCGAGATCGCCAACTGGGACCAGGCCAACGCCATCCGGCAGATGACCATCCAGCGCGGCATCGACCCCGCGGGCTTCGCGCTCCTCTCGTTCGGCGGATCCGGTCCGGCGCAGTCGCCGGCAGTGATGGACGCTGATGGGCATGAAAACGTGCATCGTGCCGCCGAATCCCGGCAATCTCTCCGCCTTCGGCCTCCTGGCAGTCGATTGGCGCACCGACCACATCGTCACCAAGGTGATGCATCAGGACGCATCGATCTCGGCGCCGTCGCCGCGATCTACGCGTCGCTGGAGCAGGACGCCGCCGCATCGCTCGAAAAAGATGGCATCCCGCCGGAGAAAATCGCGCTCCTGCGCGAAGCCGATGTGCGCTATGCGGGCCAATCGATGGAAGTGCGTGTGCCGGCGCCCTCCGGCGCCATTGACGCGCAATTCATCGCCGCGGTCGCCGATGCGTTTCACGCCGCGCACCTCAAGACCTTCGGCTACAATTACGCCGGGGCACAGAAAGTCGAGTTGGTCAATTATTGCGTCTCCGGCTTCGGCCAGATCGATCGGCCGCACATCCCTAAGCTCGCAATGCTGCCGCGCCGTCGGAGTCCGCTAGCCGGGCGGTTTATTTCGACGGCAAATTCCGCGACACGCCGGTCTATGCTCGCGCGTCGCTGGCGCCGGGGCGAAGATCGCCGGCCCGGCGATCGTCGAGGAGTTCGGCTCGACCACGGTGGTGTTCCCGGGCCAACAGCTCGAGGTCGATCCGCACGGCATTTTGATCGTGCGCGCCGCCGGCAAATCGGTGGAGGCCAAACCATGATGAACGTCCACGCCAAGGAATGGCCGTGGCCGACCGCGCCGGATTTGCCGGCGCGCGAGGTCGATCCGATCGTGCTGCAGATCGTCGAGGGCACGCTCAATTCGATCGAAGCGGAGATCGAATACGCGATCGAGCGCACGGCGCGCTCGCCGATGATCCGCGAGGCGCACGACTATCGCGTCGGCCTGTTCGACCGTTATTGCCGCAAGCTCACCGGGCGCTCCTATTCGGCCATGCCGAATGCGGTGGTGCGCGATTTCCCCCCGCACACGATGCGGCCCGGCGACGTGTTCCTGATGAACGACACGTATTTGACCGAAGGCTCGATCGGCCACCTGCCGGATTTGTGCTCGACGGTCCCGGTGTTCCATCAGGGCGAGGTCGTCGCCTACATCCAGGCGTTCGGCCACCATGACGACATCGGTGGCCGGGTGCCCGGCTCGATGCCCGGTACGGCGACGACGGTGTTCGAGGAAGGCCTCGCCGTTCCGCCGGTCAAGTTCTACGACCAGGGCGTCCGCAACGACGCGGTCTTCACCATCATCAAGCGCAACACCCGCGTGCCCGAGACGCTCGCCGCCGATCTCGACAGCGAGGTGCAGGCCTGCCTGATGGGCGCGCGCCGGATGGCGGAGCTGTTCGAGCGGTTCGGCCGCGACACGGTCGAAGCTTGCTTCCAGACCATCCTCGACACCTGCCGCGACGTGTTCCGCCGCGAGTTGCTGCCGAAGATCGCCGACGGCGAATACCGCTGGGAGGATTACGTCGAGCACGACGGCGTCACCGATCCGAAGCTGCACAAGCTCGCTTTGACGCTCACCAAAAAAGGCGGCCGCATCACGCTCGACTTCACCGGCACCGATCCGCAATCGACCGGCCCGATCAATTGGCCGGCCGACTATGCCGGCGGTGCCTTTCTGATCAAATGGATCGCGCCGATCCTGCGCAATCTCGCCGATACGCCCGAGCGCGCGGCAGAGATCCACGTCAACGAAGGCGTCTGCGAAGTTTTTGACGTGATATTTCCGCCGAAGGGCACGCTGATCACGCCGGAATGGCCGGCGGCGACCAATGCGCGCTCTTTTGTGCTGCTGCGTTGTCTCGGCCTTCTCGCCGGCGTCGTGGCCCAGGCTGCGAAAGGCCACATGCCGGCGGATCAGGAGACCATCCGTTACACCGGCTTCTACGGCACCGACCGTAACGGCAAATCGTTCCTCTCCCGCGAGGTTCTCGGCGGCGGCTCCGGCGGCCGCGCTTATGCCGACGGCAATGACGCCATCCACATCGTGCCGGACTCGCGCAACCAGCCGGCCGAATTCACCGAGACGCGGTTTCCGCTACTGGTGGAGAAGCTTGCGCTACGGACGGATTCCGGCGGCGCGGGAAAGCGCCGCGGCGGCCTGGGTTATGAGAAGCACTACCGCGCTCTGGTCGATTGCCGCACCATCGTGACCGCCGACCGCGTGCGGCTCGGCTGCTACGGCCTCAACGGCGGCGAGGCCGGCAAGCCGTTCTGCGTGACGATCGATGCTGAAGGTACGCCGCACGACCTCGGTGGCCTGGTTGACGGCGAGCCGGTGCTTGCCGGGCAGATCGTCCGCGTGGTGACGACCGGCGGCGGCGGCTGGGGCGACCCGCTGGAGCGCGAGCCTGAGCTGGTGCTGCGCGATGTGATCGAGGGCAAGGTCTCGCTCGCCGCGGCGCGCGATGGCTATGGTGTCGTGCTGAACGTGGCTAACGATGTTCAGCAGGCGACGATCGATGCGGCGGCGACCGAATCGCTGCGGCAGGAGTTGAAGGCCGCGCGGCACGGCGAGCGGCCGATGATCGATCGCGGGCCGGGTTTCGAGAAAATGATCCGCGGCGAAATCAAACCGTGGGTTCGGTCAAGCTAACAAACATTTTTTCTCATCAGGATAAGGTGCAATGGCCATCGAAGTCGCCAAAGTCGAATTGAAGAACGTCCAGGATGCGTCCGGCATGGAAACGCTTATCAAGCAGGGCCGGTTCGGCGCCGACGAGGTCATCGCCGTGATCGGCAAGACCGAAGGCAATGGCGGCGTCAATGATTTCACCCGCATCCTCGCCGACCAGGCGTTCCGCGCCGTCTTGAAGAAGCTCGGCAGCCGTTCCGAAGCCGACATCAAACAAATTCCGATGGTGTGGTCGGGCGGCTGCGACGGCGTCATCACCCCGCATGCGACGGTGTTCGCCCGCAACGCCAAGACCGGGCCGGCCGACAAAGCGCGGCTGGTCATCGGCACGGCGCTGAGCGCCGAAATTTTCCCCGAGGATATCGGCCGGCCCGCGATGGTGGAGAAGGTCGCCGAAGGCGTCCGCGCCGCCATGCGCGCCGCCGGCATCGACGACCCGGCCGACGTGCATTATGTGCAGACCAAGACGCCGCTGCTCACCGTCGACTCGGTGCTCGACGCGCACGCGCGCGGCAAGGAGGTCGCCTGCGAGGTCCACGATTCCATGGGAGTATCGAACGGCACGACCGGGCTCGGCATCGCCGTCGGCCTGCATGAGATCAAGATGCCGAAGGCGGAAGAAATCTGCCACAACCTCGACCTCTATTCGTCCGTTGCCTCCTGCTCGTCCGGGGTGGAATTGACGCAGGCGCAGATCGTGCTCCTCGGCAACAAGAAGGGCGCCGGGGGCCGCTATCGCATCGGCCATGCGGTGATGAAGGACGCGCTCGACCTCGACGGCATCTACGACTCGATCCGCAACGCCGGGCTCGATCTGCCGGAGCGGCCGCGCGCCGAAGACCTCGAAGGCAAAGTGGTCAATTGCTTCATGAAGTGCGAAGCGGACCGCACCGGCAAGCTGCGCGGCCGGCGCCAGATCATGCTCGACGACTCGGACGTGCCGTGGCACCGCCACGCCAAAGCCGCGGTCGGCGCCATCGCGGCGCTGGCGATCGGCGATCCGGCGGTGTTCGTCTCCGTCGACGCCATGCATCAGGGACCGCAGGGCGGCGGGCCTTGCATCGCCATCATCGACGTGGGCGAATAGCGCGCGTCAGCGTGTTCGAGGCGCTGCAATTGTTCGAGATGTCGCGCATGTACGCGGCGATTTTCGCGGCCGGCGCGCTCAGCTATGGTCTCAATCTCTTGTTTCTCATCATCGAGCGGCGCTTCGTGCACTGTGGGGCAAATAGGTTCTAGCATGGTCGATGGTACTCTGACGCGTAAATCGGCGCGGGAACTCGTGCAGCTCATGCGTACCCGCGCGGTCAGTCCGGTCGAGGTGCTGGACGCGCATCTCGCGGCGATCGAGGCGATCAATCCGAAACTCAACGCCATCGTCACGTTGGCAACCGATCAGGCGCGCGACGCGGCGCGGCGCGCCGAAACCGCGGTCATGAAGGGCGAAGCGCTCGGCGCGCTGCACGGCCTGCCGATCGGCGTCAAGGACGTGACGCCGACCGCGGGTATCCGCACCACCTTCGCGTCGCCGCTGTTCAAGGACCATGTGCCGACCGAGGACGCCGAGGCGGTGCGCCGGCTCAAGGCCGCCGGCGCCATCGTGCTCGCCAAGACCAACACGCCGGAATTCGCCTGCGGCGCCAACACCAACAATGCGCTGTTCGGTCCAACGCGCAATCCGTGGAACCCGGCGCTCAGTCCCGCGGGCTCGTCGGGCGGCTCGGCGGCCGCAGTCGCGGCCGGCATGCTGCCGATTGCGCACGGCACCGATTTCGGCTGCTCCATCCGCATCCCCGCGGCGTTCTGCGGCATCGTCGGCATCCGCCCGACGCCGGGATTGATCCCGAGCCATCCGCTGCACCTGCCGTGGGATCCGGGGCAGGTCCCGGGGCCGCTGGCGCGCGATGCCGAGGACGCGGCGCTGTTTCTCGACGCCAGCATCGGCTTCTCCCGCATCTCGCCGATTTCGGTCGCGCCGCCGTGGCAGAGTGCGCTTGCCGAACTTGACCACAACGACGACATCAAGGAGCTGCGTATCGCCTATGTCTCCGATATCGCCGGGATCGGCGTCGAGGCGGAGATCGATGCGATTTGCCGCAATGCCGCGGCGGCCTTGGGCAAACGCGGCGCCAAGGTCGAGCATATCGAATTCGACGCCGGCGGCGGCCGTGCGCCGTATCAGACCTGGCGCGGCTTCTGGATGGTGGCGCAGCAATATCAACGCCTCGCCCAGATCGATGAGTTCGGCCAAAACCTGCGCGGCAATGTCGAAGCCGGGCTGAAGCTCAATGCGCTCGACTTCGCCGCCGCCGAGCACAAGCGGGAGGAGATGTTCCATCACTTCCGCAAACTGTTCGACAGCTACGACGTGCTGCTGACCCCGGCGGCGCCGGTGAAGCCGTACCCCATCGAGATGAACTTCCCGGACCAAATCAACGGCCGCAAGTTCGAAAACTACATCGACTGGATCGCGCCCGCCTATCTGATCACGCTGGTGAGCCTGCCGGCGGCGACCGCGCCGGCCGGCCTGTCGCACGACGGACTGCCGGTCGGCATGCAGATCGTCGCGCCGCGCTTCGAGGAGCCGCTGATCCTGCGGGTCGCGCGCATGGTCCACCAGGCCAGCAATGTGGGGCGGCCGCCGATGGCCAATTGATCATGGCGGACGACAAAAATCCGGCGCTTTGGATCAAAAACCCGCTCGCAATCTTCGCGGACGGTGGCGCGGGCGGTGTTGTCATCAAGGATGGGCGTATCGTCGAACTGGTCGCAGCGGGACGCATGCCCGCGACGCCGGACGTGGAGACGTTCGACGCCGCCGAACACGTGGTGCTGCCCGGCCTGATCAACACCCATCATCATTTCTACCAGACACTCACGCGCGCGGTGCCGGCGGCGCTCGACCGCGAGCTATTTCCATGGCTCCAGGCGCTCTATCCGATCTGGGCGCGGTTGACGCCGGAGGCGCTCGATCTCGGCATGACCTTGGCGATGGCCGAACTGATGCTGTCCGGCTGCACCACGACCACTGATCATCACTATGTTTTTCCGCACGGCGCCGAGGACGGCATCGACATCGAAGTCGCGGCGGCAAAGCGGCTCGGCCTGCGGGTGCTGCTGACGCGTGGCTCGATGAACCTGTCGCAGCGCGACGGCGGGCTACCGCCTGACAGCGTGGTGCAGGACGAGGACACGATCCTCGCGGATTCCGAGCGCGTAGTGGCGCGTTATCACGAGAGTGGCGAGGGCGCGACGGTGCAAATCGCGCTGGCGCCGTGCTCGCCGTTCTCGGTGACGACGTCGCTGATGCGGCAGACGGCTGCGCTGGCGGCGCGATTGAACGTCCGCATGCACACCCATCTCGCCGAGACCAACGACGAGAACGCGTTCTGCGAACAGCTCTACAAATGCCGGCCGCTCGATTATCTCGAGGATTGCGGCTGGCTCAACGAGCGGGTCTGGCTTGCGCACGGCATCCACTTCAACGATAGCGAGATCAAGCGGCTTGCCCGCGCCGGCACCACGGTGTCGCATTGCCCGTGCAGCAATCAGACGCTGGCTTCCGGTCACTGTCCGGTTTGCGATATGGAAGAGGCCGGCATGCATGTCGGCCTCGGAGTTGACGGCTCGGCGTCGAACGACGCCTCTAATCTGATGCAGGAAGTTCGCGCCGCGTTCCTGTTGCAAAGAAGCCGCTATGGCGTCAGCAAAGTCAGCCACAAGGACGCCTTGCGCTGGGCGACCACGGGCTCGGCCGCCTGCGTCGGCCGCACCGACATCGGCGAAATCGCCGTCGGCAAGATGGCCGATCTCGCACTGTTCAAGCTCGACGAACTGCGGTTTTCGGGCGGCGGCGATCCGCTCGCTGCGCTAGTGTTATGCGGCGCCCATCGCGCCGACCGCGTCATGGTCGGCGGCCGCTGGGTGGTGGAAGACGGCCAGATCCCCGGACTGGACGTCGCCGATCTGATCCGGCGGCACTCGGCGGCGGCGCGCGCGCTGCTGGCGTAACGGGGCGGCGAAGAATCCAGCCTTTGTGCCGTCGCGTTGGATTGCTTCGCCGGCGTCCGCAACGGCGAGTCAAAAAACAAATGGCCGGGACAAGCCCGGCCATGACGTGTTTTGATTGAACGAAGGTCGGGCCGTTATTTGCCGGGGACCTTGTCGTCGATGCCCTTGACGTACCAGTTCATGCTCAGGATCTGACCGTTGTCGAGCCGGCTGCCGCCCTTGCATTCGACGGTCTTGCCGTCCTGATCGACGATCGGGCACTTGAACGGATGCAGTGTGCCGCTCTTGATCGCCGCTTCGGTGGCCATCGCCATCTTCTTCACGTCGTCCGGCATGTTGGTATAGGGCGCCATCACGACCATGCCCTTATCAAGCCCGTCCCACGTGTCCGTCGAGGTCCATTTGCCGTCGAGCGCCAGCTTGGCGCGGTCGATGTAGTAGCCGCCCCAATAGTCGGTGTCCGCGGTGAGTTGGGCGTGCGGGCCGAACTTGATCATGTCCGAGGATTGCCCGAACGCGTGAATGCCGCGTTGCTCGGCGATCTGCATAGCGGCCGGTGAGTCGGTGTGCTGCGTCAGCACGTCGGCGCCTTGGTCGATCAGCGCCTTGGCGGCGTCGGCTTCCTTGCCCGGGTCGAACCAGGAGTTCACCCAGATGATCTTCACCTTGATGTTGGGGTTGACCGACTGCGCGCCGAGCATCGTCGCATTGATGCCGGAGATGACTTCCGGAATGGGGAACGAAACGATATAGCCGATGATTCCCGACTTCGACATCTTGGCCGCGATCTGGCCCTGAATGTAGCGCCCCTCGTAGAAGCGGGCCGCGTAGGTGGCCAGGTTCTTCGCGCGCTTGTAACCGGTCGCGTGCTCGAAGAACACGTTCGGATATTTGCTTGCCACCTTCACCGTGGCGTCCATGAAGCCGAACGACGTGGTGAAGATCAGCTTGTGGCCGGTGCGCGCGAGTTGCTCGATGGCGCGCTCGGCATCGGCGCCTTCCGGGACATTCTCGAGATAGGTGGTGTCGACCTTGTCGCCGAGCGCTTTCTGCAGCGCCTGACGGCCGAGTTCATGTTGATAGGTGTAGCCGAGATCGCCGATCGGACCGACATAGACGAACCCGATTTTCAGCTTCTCGGCGGCGTACGAACTCAACGTAGCCGCGGCCAGTGTCAGCAGCGCGGCCACTGCGACGATGTTCCATCTCTTCATCATTCCACTCCGAATTGGCAGGGACGGGCGTGTCTCGACGTTCCCTACTTGGTTTCCCCTACGACGTACCCGCGGCGCCCCCCGCAGGAAATCTCAACGGTCTGGTACGAACACCAGGCCAAGCGAGGCAGGCGCAGCCGACCCGGCAGTTCCACGCGTCCGCGAAATCAACACGAGAACCACGACCGTGGCAAGATAGGGCAGCGACGACATCAATTGCGAAGGAATGCCGAAGCCGAGCGCCTGGGTGTGGAGCTGGAGGATGGACACGGCGCCGAACAAATAGGCGCCGGCGACCAGACGGGCTGGCCGCCACGAAGCAAACACCACGAGCGCCAGCGCGATCCAGCCGCGCCCCGCGGTCATCCCGGGAATGAAGAACGGCGTATAGGCCAGCGGCAGATAGGCGCCGGCAAGTCCGGCGCAGGCGCCGCCGAACAGCACCGCGAGCAAGCGAATGCGCAGCACGGGATAGCCCAGCGCATGTGCCGAGGCGTGATTGTCGCCGACCGCGCGCAGCACGAGGCCGGCCCGTGTGCGGTAAAGGAATAACCAGATCGCGATGATGAGTGCGATCGACACGTAGACGAACGGATCTTCGCCGAACAGGATGCGGCCGACCACGGGCAGCATCGGTCAGGAACGGCAGGTGAAGGTGCGGGGCGGGCACGATCTTCTGGCCGACGAAGCCGGCGCCGATCAGGCCCGAAAGCCCGACGCCGAGAATGGTCAGCGCCAAGCCTGCCGCGACCTGATTGACGGCGAGTCCAAGGGTCAGAATGCCGAAAATCGCCGACAGGGCCGCGCCAGCGAGAACGCCGCACAACGCGCCGACCAGAGTCGACCCCGACACGTAGGCGCCGGCGAAGCCGCAGGCCGCGCCGACGATCATCATTCCCTCGATGCCGAGATTGAGCACGCCGGAACGCTCGACCACCAGCTCGCCGGATGCCGCCAACAACAGCGGCGTCGAAGCCGTAGATGATCGACAGGATGATAGCTTCAAGCAGCAGCATGCGCGCGGCTTCCGAAGCGTCCGGACCAGACGGATGCGGTAGACGATGAGGGAATCGCAGGCGAGCACGTAGAACAACAGGATGCCCTGGAAGACTTTGGTCAGGTCGAGCGGGACCCGCAACGAGATCTGCGCGCCCTCGCCACCGATGAAAGTCAGAGCAAGGAACAGCCCGGCGATCAGGATGCCGACCGGATTGAGCCGGCCGAGGAAGGCGACGATGATGGCGGTGAAGCCGTAGCCGGGCGAAATCCCAGGATCGCAGATGTCCGACCGGTCCCGCGACCTCGATGATGCCGGCAAGCCCGGCCAGCGCGCCGGAAACCGCGAAGGTAAAGAGAACCAGATTGTCGGAATTGAATCCGGAAAAGCGCGCCGCTCGTGGCGCGGCGCCGACCAGCCGGATTTCAAATCCCATGATCATGCGCCCAAGCAGCACAGTCGCCAGCATGACGACGATGAGCGCCACGATGGCGCCGGCGTGCAGCCGCCCGCCTTCGATCAAGGTCGGCACCGTCGCGACCGGATCGAATTCGGCGGTGGTGGGGAAATTCATGCCGTGCGGATCGCGCCACGGCCCGCGCACCAGATAGTCCATGCCGAAATCGGCGACATAGACCAGCATCAGACTGGTGAGGATTTCGCTGGCGCCGAAACGCACCCGGCAAATCGCCGGGATCAGCGCGTAGAGCGCGCCGCCGATCGCGCCCAGGAGCAGCATGGCCGGCAGCACCCAATGGCCGGCGTCGGTGCCGTTGGTGCGCACGGCGAGCCAGCTGCCGCAGACGGCGCCGACGATGAATTGGCCCTCGGCGCCGATATTCCAGATATTGGCGATGTAACAGAGCGACAGGCCGACCGCGATCATCACCAGCGGCGTCGCCTTGACGGCGATCTCCTGCAGCGAAAGGGATCGGTCAGCGGCTCGATGAAATAGACGCCACAGCGCGGCGATCGGGGTTCTTGCCGATGATCGCGAACAGGATGCCGACGGTGACCAATGTCAGCGCGACCGCGATCAGCGGCGAAGCGACCGCGATCACCGTCGAGCGTTCGGGCCGGCGTTCAAGCACCAACTGCATGCTTCGCCTCTGGATGCTTCGGGTCTTGGCCATACCTTCCGACGGTCGGCGCTGGCGCCGCCCATCAGCAGTCCGAGCTTTTCCCGCGTCGCGTCGACCCGCTCGAGCGGCGCCGACAGCCGGCCGTGGAACATCACGGCGATGCGGTCGGCGATCTCGGCCAGTTCGTCGAGGTCCTGGCTGATGACCGAGCACCGCGGTGCCGCGGCCGGCGAGGTCGATCAGCGCCTGGCGAATGGTCGCCGCGGCGCCGGCATCGACGCCCCAGGTCGGCTGGCTGACCACCAGGACGCCGGGCTCGCGCAGAATCTCGCGGCCGACGATGAATTTCTGCAGATTGCCGCCGGACAGGCTGACCGCCTCCGGATCGCGCTTGGCCTTGCGCACGTCGAAGACCTTGGTGGTGCGGTCGACGTGCGCCAGCGTCGCCAGTTTATTGATGAAACCGCGCTTGACCATGCCGCTCGCCGCATGGCCGGTAAGGAGCGCATTCTCGGACAATTTCATCCGCGGCGCGGTGCCGTGGCCGAGCCGCTCTTCCGGCACGAAGGCGGCGCCCATGCGCCGGCGTTCGGTGACGTTGAGCCGGCCGGCCGCCTGGCCGTCGATGACGACGGCGCCTTCGCCTGATGACAGCCGCTCGCCGGACAAGGCGGCGAACAATTCGTCCTGGCCGTTGCCCGCCACCCCCGCGATGCCGACCACCTCGCCGCCGCGCACCTCGAGCGAGACGTCATCGAGATGCGTGCCATGCGGGTCGTCCGGCTCCAACGACAGCCGATAGATCACCAGCCGGGGCACGGTCGGGGTATGTCCCGAGGCCGCCTTCACCTCGCCGATCTCGCCGCCGACCATCATGCGGGCGAGCGACGCGGCGGTCTCCTGGCGCGGGTCGCAGGTCGCGACCTTCTTGCCGCCGCGCAGGATCGTCGCCGTGTCGCAGAGCCGTTTCACCTCGTCGAGCTTGTGGCTGATGTAGAGGATGGCGCGGCCTTCGGACTTCAGGCGATTGAGCACGATGAAGAGCTGGTCGGCCTCCTGCGGGGTCAGCACCGCCGTCGGCTCGTCGAGGATGAGCAGCTTCGGATTCTGCATCAGCGCGCGCACGATCTCGATGCGCTGGCGCTCGCCGACCGACAGCCGCCAGACTTCGCGCTTGGGGTCGAGCGGCAGGCCGTAAACCCGGGCGGTCTCCTCGAGCCGCGCCGAGATCGCCGCGAACGGTTCCGTCGGCGGCAGGCCGAGCGCGACGTTCTCGGCCACGGTGAGGTTCTCGAACAGCGAGAAATGCTGGAACACCATGCCGATGCCGAGCGTGCGCGCCTCGGACGGCCCGGACAGCACGACCTTTTGCCCCATCCAGCGCAATTCGCCGGCGGTCGGCTGAATGAGGCCGTACATGACCTTGACCAGCGTCGATTTGCCGGCGCCGTTCTCGCCCAGCAGCGCGTGGATCTCGGCCGGATAAAGATCGAGGTTGATGGCGTCGTTGGCGAGAAAATCCCCGTATTTCTTGCTGATGCCGACAGCACTCAGGAGCGGCGCGGACCGTGACGAATCGGCCGGTGGGGACATGTCATTCATCGGGATCGCTACGCCTGCCCAACTCTCGTTGCCTAACTTTGCCGCAGCGGCGGCCCCAGTGCCTATAGGGGACGCCTCAGTATTTGGCAGCGCCCAGATCTTTGCAATGGGCTTTGCAAAGATCGTTCCAGCATTCCGCCGTCGCCCCGTTTGGCCCGGGTGGATCGTCCGCCCAAACCGGCGCTCGATCCGTCCGTAGCGAAAGGACGTAAATGGGGCAGGCAATGCTCAAACCGCAGGCAACGGCGCGCTTGCGCAGATTACCGTGCTTCTGCATTCTAGTGCCGCCCGGGTCATTCGAGGGGAGCCCCCGTATCGTGGAGCTTGTGCTCACTGAAACCGTGAGTGCGGTCCTTCGTTGGCTGCACGTCATTGCCGGCATCGCGTGGATCGGCAGCTCGTTCTACTTCATCCACCTCGATCTGAGCCTGAAACCGCGTCCCGGACTGCCGAGCGGGGTCAAGGGCGACGAGTGGCAGGTTCACGGCGGCGGCTTCTACCACATGATGAAATACATGGTGGCGCCGGCGCAGATGCCGGACAGCCTCACCTGGTTCAAGTGGGAAGCCTATACGACCTGGCTGTCAGGGTTCGCGCTCCTGGTCGTCGTCTATTATCTCGGCGCCGATCTGTTCCTGATCGACAAATCGGTGCTCGACATGACCGCGGCGCAGGCCGCCGGCATCGCCTTTGTCAGTCTCGCGGTGTCATGGCTGGTTTACGAAGGCCTGTGCCGGTCGCCGCTCGCTCGCTACGAGGTGGCGCTCGCCTTGGTCGGGTACGTGTTTCTGGTTGCGCTGACCTATGGGTTCACCCACGTGTTCTCCGGCCGCGGCGCCTTCACCCAGATCGGCGCGCTGATCGGCACCATCATGGTGGCGAACGTCTTCGTCATCATCATTCCGTACCAGAAGAAGACGGTGGCGGCGATGCTCGCCGGCAAGGAGCCCGACCCGCGCTGGGGCGCGCTCGGCAAGACGCGCTCGGTTCACAACAACTATCTGACGCTGCCGGTCGTGTTTCTGATGCTGAGCAATCATTATCCGCTGTTCTTCGCGACCAAATACAACTGGCTGATCGTGGCGATCGTGCTGTTGATCGGTCCGGTCATCCGCCACTTCTTCAATTCGCGTCACGCCGACAAGGGGAGCCCGTGGTGGACCTGGGCCGTCGCGGCGGCGGGCATTGCCGCAGTGGCCTGGCTCTCGGCGGCCGGACCGCGCGCGACCACCACCGGCGCGCTGCCGCCGACGCCCAAATTCGCCGACGTGGCCGATATCGTCTCGTCGCGCTGCAGCATGTGCCATGCGAGCCGAACCGGTGTGGGCCGGCATCGCCGCGGCGCCGGAAGGCATCCTGCTCGACAGCGACGAACAGATCCTCAAGCACGCGCCGCTGATCGCCATCGTCGCGGTGCGCTCGAACGCCATGCCGCCGGGCAACATCACCGAAATGACCAACGACGAGCGCCTGGTGCTGGCGTCCTGGCTCGCATCCGGCGCGCCGGCGAAGTGAGACGGTCCGGATCAACCATGAGATGGCGAAGGTGACCGCGCACGCTATTCGCGGCCGGCTGTTGAGCTTCGTGCGCGCGCCCCGCGGCGCCAGCGATGCGGAGAGCTATCGCTACATCGACGACGGCATGGTCGTGGTCGAGGACGGCCGGATCGCGCGGGTCGGGCCTGCCGCCGAACTTGCCGCGATGCTGCCGGCGGGAACGCCGGTCGCGCATCATGCCGACGCCTTGATCATGCCGGGCTTCATCGACCCGCACATCCATTTTCCGCAGACCCAGGTGATCGCCTCCTACGGCGCGCAACTGCTGGAATGGCTGGAGAAATACACCTTCGTCGAGGAGCAGAAATTCGCCGATCCGGCCCACGCCGCGCGCAATGCCGAATTTTTCCTCGACGAACTGGCGCGCAACGGCACCACCACGGCGCTTGCTTATTGCACCGCGCATCCGGGTTCGGCCGACGCGCTTGTTTGCCGCGGCGCACCAGCGCAACGCCGGCATGATCGCCGGCAACGCCATCATGAATCGCAACGGCCCGCCCGGTTTGCTCGCGCCCGCGGCCACGGCCATGCCCGACAGCCGCGATCTGATCGCGGCGCTGGCACGGCACCGGGCGGCAGCGTTATGCGCTCACCCCGCGCTTCGCCATCACCTCGACCGACGAGCAGCTCGCCGAGATGGGTGCGCTGCTCGCGGAGTTTCCGACCATCCTGATGCAGACGCATCTCGATGAAAATCTCAACGAGATCGCCACCATCAAGCGCCTGTTCCCGGACGACCCGAGCTACACCGCGGTCTATGCCCGCTTCGGGCTGCTCGGCCCGCGCTCGCTGATGGGACATTGCATCCACATGACCGACGACGAAGTCGCGCTCATGCGCGACACGCAATCGGTCGCGGTGTTCTGCCCGACCTCGAACCTCTTTATCGGCTCCGGCCTGTTCGATTACGCGCGGCTGACCAAGGCCGGCGTGCGCATCGCGCTCGCGACCGACGTCGGCGGCGGCACGTCCTATTCGATGCTGCGCACCGCCGCCGAGGCCTACAAGGTGATGCAGCTGCAGGGCCAGAATCTTCCGGCGCTCGCCGCCTTCGATCTGATCACCCGCGCCAACGCCGCCGCGCTCGGACTCGACGGCGAGATCGGCGCCATCGCGCCCGGCGCCTATGCCGACCTCGTCGTGCTCGACGCCCGCGCCACGCCCGCCATGGCGCACCGCATGGAAGTGTCGCGCAGCCTCGAGGACGAGCTGTTCGTCCTCATGACCATGGGCGACGATCGCGCCGTGCGGCAGACCTACATCGCCGGGCGGCCAGTACTTTAGGCGAGACTTCCGTCTATCGCGTTCTCCCCGCCACGCCGACGTGTTACGACGCGCCGACACGAACACCGCACCGGGAGGACTTGATGGCGGCAACCGGAAAATTCCGCAGATATCTGCCGGGGCCGGATCATCCGCCGGTGCAGGGTATCGCCAGCCAGGACGCCTATTCGCATGGCGACCTGGTGCAGGCGCTCCCGCACATCCGCGAAGTGCTCTACGATTTCCCACTGCGGACGCTCGCCGAACCGTTCCAAGGCATCACCTGCGACGGCACCGTGCGCAAGAACCTGTTCGTACTCGAGCCGAACGGCGCGCCGGTCGAAGCGATGACGCACGCGGCGCGCGCCATGCTCGCCGTGGCGAGCGCGGACGAATTGCAGAAGATCCGCCGCCCGATCGATTCCGAGCAATGGCGCAAATGGAGCAATCCGGAGTTTTATGTCTTCCGCGACACGCTGCGCATGGAGGAGCATGGCCAGCCGCTGCGCGACGCGATCTTGAATCTCCTGCAGGCGAGCATGAGCCCGAACGGCTTCGCCAAGGCGGTCGCCTGCATGCGCATCAACCATTTTCTCGGCGAACTCGTCGGCGCGCCGAAAGTGCTCAACCAGTACAGCTATAATTTCTGCCTGTTCGGCGAGCCGTCGCTGACCGAGCCCTGGGGCTGGCAGTATTTCGGCCACCATCTGTGCCTGAACTGTTTCGTCGTCGGCCGATCGATGACGATTTCGCCGACCTTCATGGGCGCGGAGCCGAACGTGATCGACGTCGGGCCCTATGCCGGCACCACCGTCTTCCGTGACGAAGAGCGCGTGGGCCTGCAATTGATGCAATCGCTCACGCAGGATCAGAAGGACCGCGCCCGGATCTACAAGCTGATGAAGGACCCGGCGATGCCCGAAGGGCGCTGGATTTTCTCCGACCAGCGCCATCTCGGCGGCTGCTATCGCGACAATCTCGTCATCCCCTACGAAGGCGTGCTGGCGAGCGAGCTGACGAAGGCGCAACAGCGCCGCATGGTCGATCTCGTCGGCGCCTTCATCGAATATCTGCCGGCGGCGCCGCTCGCCGCCCGGCTCGCCGAAGTCGAGCGACACCTCGACGAGACCTATTTCTCCTGGATCGGCGCCTATGGCGACAACGACGTTTATTACTACCGCATCCAGAGCCCGGTGATCATGGTCGAGTTCGACCACCACTCCGGAATCTTCCTGTGCAACAGCGAGCCCGAACGGTTCCACATCCATACGCTGGTGCGCACGCCGAACGGCAACGACTACGGCAAGGAATGGCTGCGCCAGTACCAGGCGCGAAACAATGCGGGATAACGCGCGAGCCGCGCAGCTGGGCCCTCATGCAGCGCGTCAAGGTCGTGCAACCAAGCGTCGCCATATCGATGAGGGATCACTTTATCACCGCGATCGACACACTGCCTTGACGTCCGGCCGGACACGCAAATAGAAATTGTCTTGCTGAAACCCTAGAAAAAAGGAGTGTCCCATGGCGGACTATCAACTCGTTCCATCCAAGACCGCACTCGTGAATGTCGACATGCAGAACGCGTTTGTCGAGGGCACGCCGCTTTCGGCGCCGGGGGGTGTGGCACTGCTCGAGCCGGTCAATCGGCTCGCTGCCGCCTGCCGCGCCGCGGGTATCAGGGTCATCCACACGCTGCACGTCACGCGTGCGGACGGAACAAATCTTGGCACGATGGGTGAGCTGATCGAGCCGGTGCGCGCCGGCTACATCAAGGAAGGGTCCGAAACCGCCAAGCTGCACCCAGGTGTTGATCTCGAGAATGACGACATTCTGCTTTACAAGCCGCGCTATGGCTCATTTACAGGCACGGACCTTGATCTTGTCCTTCGCAGCAACGGCATCGATACTATTATCATCACCGGCATTTGTACGAACATCTGTTGCGAAACGACGGCGCGCGAAGCCGCGATGCGCGACTACCACGTGTTTTTCACCAGCGACGGCACCGAAACCTTCCCGCTCGGCGATCTCAGCGTAGAGGAGATCAAGAAGGCGACGCTGACCACGCTGGGGCTTGCGTTCGCCAAGATAGCGAGCGTCGACAGCCTTATCGATCTCATTAGCCGCAATTCCAACCGGCAGGTTGCTGCCGCGTAGCGTTCTTGCGGCCTGAAGCGAATTGAGTCTTTTCCAGGGGCAGGCACCGTCACGCAGCCCCCACGCGCAGTCAGGCAGGAGCGCGTTCCGGACGGCCACTTACCTCAGCCTAACGCGATCGCCGTAGCGTCGGCAGCCAGACGTGGCGGGCGCTTCGGCGCCCGTTGTTCGCACCCCGGTGCGCGAACAACGGGATCGTTCAATGTTCCGATTGTCGATCAAGCGCAAGATCATCGGTATCACGGTGATCCTCATCGTTGCTGATGGTCGTCACCGCCTTTCTGTCAGGCCGATGCCTCTCGGGCAACAAACAATCCATTCAGCTATAAAGCTTCCGCGTCGTACCGCTGCGCTCGACTTCACGCGCGGCTTTGAAAGTGCGGCCGATGAGATCCATCGACGGGTTGGAGACGCCGAACCAGAACTTCTCGCTGATGAAGTGATGGCGCAGATGGTATTGTTTGATCCAGCGGCCGACGCGCGTGCGCGGCTGATAGGGGATGTGGGCCACGTAGTGCACCCATTCGTAATGGAAGATCGCGAGCGACACCCCGAACATCGCCGAAGCGACGACGCTCCAGCCGAATGGTAGCGCGAACGCGAGTGCAGTGATCGCGAGGTTGGGGACGAGAAACCACACCGGCAGGAACAACAGATCGAGCCGGTCGGGCTCGGTGTGATGGTCGTAATGCAGCCGGTGCTGCAGCTTGCGTATGAAGCTGAAACGCGACGGCACGGCATGAAATGCGAAGCGGTGAAAGCCGTATTCGCTGAAGTAAAACGTCAGGGCGCCGATCACGACCCACATGAGCGAAAACGGCAACACCCGCGCGCCGAAGCCGACGGCAAGTGCGGCGAGCAAGAGCGCGAGCCAGCTGTTGGAGCCATGCCGCAGGAACGTGCCGATCATTGCCGTCCTCCCGTGTGTGTCGTTGTTGATTATTCCGCGCGACGACATGATCGCGCGGTTCGCCGCCGTTTGACTATCCGACCGGCTCGGACGCAACCGGCGGACTTTCCTGCAATTGGGAAGCGCGCTCGGTCAAAATGAGCAGCTGCGCCGCAAGCGAGGCGGCGATCACGGCCGGCTCTTTGCCCTTGATCTGCGGAATGCCGATCGGGCAGGTGAGGCGGTCGAGCTCCGCGTTGGTGACGCCCATGCGCCGGGCGAAGGTGACGAACCGCCCCCGCTTGGTCTCCGACCCGATCAGCCCGACGAAGTCGAACGCGCGACGCCGCAGCGCCGCGGCCGTGATGTCGAAATCGAGCGGATGGGCGTGGGTCATGACCACGACCATGGCGTCGCCCGGCGCTTCCGCCAATTCGCGCTCGGCATCGTCGGTGCGCACGGTAACGACGTTCGGCGGTACGTAGTGGGGAAACTGGTCCGGCCGGCTGTCGATCCAGCGCACCGCGAACGGCAGCGGCGCCAACGCCAAAACCACGGCCCGGCCGACATGACCCGCGCCGAACAACAGCACCGGCGTGGTCGTTTCGCCGAACTGCTCGCGGAAGGCGGTCTTTTCGAACCCGCGCACTGCAAGGCTGAGAGGCGCGTCGGCGCTGGCGTGCGGCGCGAGAAT
The DNA here is from genome assembly GCA_963745155.1 of uncultured Pseudomonadota bacterium. Classification (GTDB taxonomy): domain Bacteria; phylum Pseudomonadota; class Alphaproteobacteria; order Rhizobiales; family Xanthobacteraceae; genus BOG-931. The sequence continues at coordinate 81,375 of CAVUWO010000025.1, forward strand.
GCGGGCGATCCGGCCGTCGTCGCCGAGGCGGCTCATCGTCACGAAAGCCCCCGACTGTTCCGCGTCCGCAAAGTGGCGGACCGTTGCGGCGTCGTGGGCATCGAATGTCTCGGTCAAGGTGCGTACCCGGCCGCCGCAGCATTGTCCGAGATTGGGGCCGAGCGGCCAATTGCGGAATTCGGCGCGGCCGCGCCCTTTGGCGAGTGCCGCGCGCGCGGCGGCGATCGCCTCGAATTCGAGCCGCCCGCCGCCGATAGTGCCGAAGAAGCCTCCGTCGGGTTGGACCACGAGGCGTGCACCGGCCTCGCGCGGCGCCGAGCCGTCAACGTCGATCACGCTGACCAGACCGGCGATGCCGTGCCGGTCGATCGTGTCGCGGATGCGGGCCCAGACCTTCGCCATCTCTTGCTCTATTTAGGCAACCCTTATTTAGGAGCTTGCCGGCGCCGCGGCGAGCGGCGCCAGCGCGGCAACGGCATCGATGGGGCCGATCGCCGCGAGGATCGCTTCCGGGGTCGCTGGCGCGTCGAGCGCGACCGGCTGACCCGGATGGAGCGAATGTATCGCATCGGCGATGGCGGCGAATGCGGAAATCGCCAGCATCAAGGGCGGCTCGCCGACCGCCTTGGAGCGGTAGATGGTGTCCTCGCGATTGGCGTTGTCGAACAGTTCGACCCGGAAATCGCCCGGCACGTCGGACGCGACCGGTATCTTGTAGGTCGAGGGTGCGTGGGTGAGCAGCCGCCCGCGCTCGTCATAGACCAGCTCCTCGGTCGTCAGCCAGCCCATGCCCTGCACGAAGCCGCCTTCGATCTGGCCGATATCGATGGCCGGGTTGATGGAGCGGCCGACATCGTGGAGGATATCGACCCGCCGCACGCTCATCTCGCCGGTCAGGGTGTCGATCGCGACCTCGCTGCAGGCGGCGCCGTAGGCGTAATAAAGAAACGGCCGGCCTTTGCCGCGCTCGCGGTCCCAATGCAGCTTCGGCGTCTTGTAGAAGCCGGCTGCCGACAGATGCACGCGGGCGCCGTAGGCTTTTTTGGTCAATTCGCCGAACGGAATGCTTTCGTTGCCGATGAATACGCGGTCGTCGCGGAAAGCGATCAGATCCTCCGAGACGTTCCACGACTCGCTGGCGAAGCGCGTCAGCCGCGCCTTGATCTCGCGCACCGCGCGCTGCACCGCCATGCCGTTCATGTCGGTGCCGGACGATGCGGCGGTCGCGGAGGTGTTCGGCACCTTGTCGGTCGACGTCGCCGTGATGTGCACGCGGTCGAGCCCGATGCCGAACTCCTCCGCCGCCACCTGCGCGACTTTCTGAAACAGGCCTTGGCCCATTTCCGTGCCGCCGTGATTGAGGTGAACCGAGCCGTCCTGATAGACGTGCACCAACGCGCCGGCCTGGTTGAGGTGCGTGAGCGTGAAGGAGATGCCGAACTTCACCGGGGTCAGCGCCAGGCCGCGCTTCAGGATCGGCGAGCGCGCGTTGAACGCTGCGATCTCCTTGCGCCGCGCGCGGTAGTTCGACGAGCGTTCGAGCTGCTCGATCAGGCGGACCGCAGTATCGAGTTCTTCGACCGTTTGCCCGTAAGGCGTGACGTCGCGCCCGGCGCCGTAGAGATTGGCCTTGCGGATATCGAGCGGATCGCGGCCGAGCTTCCAGGCGATGGCGTCGATGACGCGCTCGATCGCCAGCATGCCCTGCGGGCCGCCGAAGCCGCGGAAGGCGGTGTTGGAGACGGTGTTGGTTTTGACCCGGCGCGAATAGATGCGGTTTTCGGGCAGGAAATAAGTGTTGTCGGCGTGGAACATGGCGCGGTCGACGACGCCGATGCTGACATCGGCCGAGCAGCCGCAGCGGGCGTCGAGATCGAGGCTGATGCCGCGGATGCGCCCGTCGCCGTCGTAGCCGACGCTGTATTCGACCAAAAAGTCGTGCCGTTTGCCGGTCATCGCCATGTCGGCGTCGCGGTCGAGCCGGAACTTGCACGGCCGGCCGGTGACGCGCGCCGCCAGCGCCGCGATCACCGCCCATTGCGTCGCTTGCGTTTCCTTGCCGCCGAAGCCGCCGCCCATGCGCCGCACCGCGCAGGTCACGAAGGAATCCGGCAGCGCGAGCACGCGGGCGACGATGTGCTGCACTTCGCTCGGGTGCTGGGTCGAAGAATAGACCAGCACCGCGCCGTCCTCGCCCGGCACCGCCAGCGCGACCTGGCCTTCCAGATAAAAATGCTCCTGGCCGCCGACGCGGAGCTTGCCGGTCGCTCTGGTGCGGCGCCGCTGCGATCGCCTTGCCGGCATCGCCGTTGATGAAGGCGTAGTCCGGCATCACGGTCTCGCCGGCCGCGCGGCCCTGCTCGACCGAGACGTTGGGCGGCTCGGCGTCGACCTCGATGCGCGCGCGCAAGACCGCCCGGCGCGCGGCGTCCCGCGACGTGGCGGCGACCGCGAACACCGGCTGGTTGTGGAAATCGATGCGGCTGTCGACGAACACCGGCTCGTCGGCGCTCGCCGGCGAGATATCGTTCTTGCCCGGGATGTGCGCGGCGGTGATGACGGCGACGACGCCCGGCGCCGCCTCGACCGCGCTCAGATCGACATTGCGAATGGTGCCGCGCGCGACCGGCGCGCCGCCGACGGCGATATGCAGCGTGCCGGTCGGCTCCGGAATGTCGTCGATATATTCGGCGGCGCCCTGCACGTGCTTGGCGCCGCTGTCGTGCGGCAGCGGCTTCGAGACGTGGCGCAGCGGCGCCTCCAGAACGGCGTCATTCAGCGGCATCGGCGAACATCCGGCGATCGGTGATGCGGGTTGCGGCGCTGGCGGCGCCCGGCCATCTCGGCGAGCGCCTTGATGACCAGATTGCCGGCGACGCGGCGGCGATAGGCGGCGCTGGCGCGCAGATCGGTCAGCGGCGTGAAGTCGTCGTTGACGGCGTCGGCGGCTGCTTGCCAGCGGCTCGTGTCGCTCAGCGACAGCCCGCGCAAGCTCGCTTCGACCGCCGCGGCGCGTTTCGGGATCGCCGCCATGCCGCCGAAGGCGACCCGCGCCTCGACGATCCGGCCGCCTTCGACCTCGCACCAGAACGCCGCCAGCACTGCCGAAATGTCCTCGTCGGTGCGCTTGGTGATCTTGTAGGCGCGAAAATGCGCCGCCGGCGCGAGCTTCGGCACCAGCAGCCGGCGCACGAATTCGCCCGGCTTGCGGTCCTGCTTGCCGTAATCGAGAAAGAAATTCTCCAGCGGCAGCTGGCGGATGTCGTCGCCGTGCCGCAGTTCAAGCGTGGCGCCGAGCGCGATCAGCATCGGCGCGAGATCGCCGATCGGCGAGCCGTTGGCGATGTTGCCGCCGACCGTGCCGGCGGCGCGCACCTGGATGGAGCCGAACCGGCGCAGCACTTCGCCAATGTCGGGATCGATCGATCCCAGCACCGGCGCGGCGCGCGCCAGCGACACGATGGCGCCGAATGCATAACCGTCGGCGGTCTCGTCGATGGCGGCAAAGCTCGGCGACGCGGCCGACATGAATGATCTTCTCGAGCGGCGTGAGTTTTTTGGTGATCCACAGGCCGACGTCGGTCGCGCCGGCGACGATGGTGGCGTCGGGATGCTGCGCGTAAAGCTGCGCCAGCGATTGCTCGCTCGCCGGCGCGGCAAAGAAACGGCGTCGTCGCCGACAAACAGATCGGCGTTGTCGTCGAGCGCGCGCAGCGCTTGCCGGCGCGCCGCCGCGTCGCGGCTGAACCGATCGTCGGCGCCGCCGTTGCAAACCTCCAGCGCCGCATCGACGATCGGCCGATAGCCGGTGCAGCGGCACAGATTTCCGGCGAGCACGTCGTTGATCGTCTGCCGCTCGGTCGTGCCGTCGCATTCGTGATAGTGCGCGAACAGGCTCATCACGATGCCGGGCGTGCAGAAGCCGCATTGCGAGCCGTGGTCGCGCGCCATCGCCGCCTGCACCGGATGCAGCACGCCGTCTTCGGCGAGGTCCTCGACCGTGATCAGTTCGGCGCCGTCCAGTTGGCCGAGCAGCGTGATGCAGGAATTGACCGGCTCGTAGACCAGACGGCCGTCGCGCTCGCGCACCACCACGACGGCGCAGGCGCCGCAATCGCCTTCCGCGCAGCCTTCTTTGGTGCCGGTGGAGCGTTCCTCGCAAGCGCAGCCAGTCGAGCACGGTCGTGCGCGGCGAAAAATGGTCGAGCGCACGTGCGGCCGCCGTCTGAGAATTGCAGAATATTTCTCGCCATCGCCCTTCGCCGTGGATTCAAAACGAACAATGTGCCTAGCAAAACGGCATTTGCGCACGGCAACAAGTCATCCCTAATTTGCCGGTCCGTCAAGTAGATAGTGCGGCGTGAGCCGCGTACGGCCCGATCTTGCCGCAGGTCCGCGCAAGACGGCACGAATCGTGCAGCGTCGCCCTGCAATGGACCTCAACACCATCACCGAAATCGCAAGACCGCGCCAGCGCGCGGAATTGCCGGCCTGGAACGCGGGCGACGCCTGGCTCGCCGGCGGCACTTGGTTGTTTTCCGAACCGCAACTGAGCGTTTCGCGGCTGATCGACATCGCCGACCTCGGCTGGCCGGCGCTGGAAGCTGACCGAGCAGGGTCTGCGCATCGCCGCGACCTGCAAGATCGCCGAACTGGACGGCATGACGTTCCCGCCGCATTGGACCGCCGCGCCGCTGGTCAACCAATGCTGCCGCTCGTTCCTGGCGTCGTTCAAAATTTGGAACATGGCGACGGTCGGCGGCAATCTCTGCATGGCGCTGCCGGCCGGGCCGATGATCTCGCTGACCGCCGCGCTCGACGGCGTGTGCACCATCTGGACGCCGGAGGGCGAGGAGCGGCGCGTTCGCCGTCGCCGATTTCGTCGTGGGGCCGCGGCGCAACGCGCTGCGGCCGGGCGAGCTTCTCCGCGCCATCGATCTGCCGCTCGCGGCGCTGCGCCGGCGCACCGCGTTCCGGCAAATCTCGCTGAGCCCGCTCGGCCGTTCCGGCGCGCTCCTGATCGGAACGCTGATCCCCGACGACGGCGCATTCGCGCTGACCGTGACGGCGGCGACGCCGAGGCCGGTCGTGCTGTCGTTTCCCCGTCTGCCGTCGCGCGCCGCGTTGCGCGAGCGGCTCGAAGCGGCAATTCCGCTGGACGGCTATTACGACGATGTTCACGGTGCGCCGGCTTGGCGGCGGCAAGTCACGCTGGAATTCGCCGAAGAGATTTGCGGCGAACTTGCCGGCGACGGCGCGGGGCCGGCATGAGCTTTCTGGTCAACGGCAAGGCGCATGACGCGCGGCCGCGGCCCGGCCAATGCCTGCGCACGTTTCTGCGCGAGCTCGGCTGTTTCGGCGTGAAGAAAGGCTGCGACGCCGGCGATTGCGGCGCCTGCACCGTGATGGTCGACGGCGATCCGGTGCACTCTTGTCTGTTCCCGGCCTATCGCGCCAAGGCCGCGCCGTCACCACGATCGAAGGCCTGGCCAAGAACGGCGAACTGCATCCGATGCAGCAGGCCTTTTTGCAAGCGCAAGGCTTTCAATGCGGCTTCTGCACGCCGGGCATGATCATGACGGCGGCGAGCCTGAACCAGTCGCAGCGTCAGCGATCTGCGGTTGGGCGCTCAAGGGCAACATCTGCCGCTGCACCGGCTACGGCGCGATCGATCAAGCGCTGCGCGGCGGTAAGGCGATCGAACAGGCCGAGGCCGGCGACGCCTGCGGCCGCAGCGTGCCGGCGCCGGCGGCGCGCGCCGTCATCAGCGGCGCCGCGCGCTACACGATGGATATCGCGCCGGCCGGGCTGCTGCATCTCAAGCTGCTGCGCTCGCCGCACGCGCACGCCCGCATCAAATCGATACGCGAGGACGAGGCGCTTGGCGGTTCCCGGCGTGCGCGCCGTGCTGACATTTGAGGACGCGCCAGCAAAAATTGTTCTCGACGGCGCGGCACGAGGACGAAAGCGCGCGATCCGGACGATACCGCCGTGCTCGACAGCATCGTCCGCTTCATCGGCCAGCGCGTCGCGGCGGTGGTCGCGGACAGCGAGGCGGCGGCGGAAGACGGCTGTCGCAAGCTCGACGTCGATTATGAATTGCTTGCCGGCGGTGTTCGATCCGGAAGAGGCGATGCGGCCCGGCGCGCCGGTCGATCCACGACAAGGGCCCGGAGTCGCGCATCCACGATCCGCAGCGCAACATCGCCGGCGAAGTGCACGGCCATGTCGGCAATGTCGAGGACGGATTTGCGAAGGCCGACGTCGTCTACGAAGGGACCTACATCACCCAGCGGGTCCAGCACGCGCATCTGGAGACCCATTGCGCCATCGGCTGGCTCGACGAGGCCGGCCGGCTCGATCATCCGGTCGAGCACGCAGACGCCGTATCTGACGCGGCGGGCGCTGGCGGCGATGTTCGATCTCGATCCGGCCAAGGTTCGCGTGTTCTGCGAGCGCATGGGCGGCGGCTTCGGCGCCAAGCAGGAAATGCTGGTCGAGGACATCGTCGCGCTCGCGGTGCTCAAGACCGGGCAGCCGGTCAAGCTCGAGTTCACCCGCGAGGAACAGTTCATCGGCGCGACCACGCGGCATCCCGATGCGCGTGCGCATCAAGGCCGGCGCGCGCCGCGACGGCCGCCTGACCGCCATGGAGATGCACGTCGTCTCCAACACCGGCGCCTACGGCAATCACGGCTTCGCCGTTCTCAACCACGCCTGCGGCGAAAGCTTCGGCGTCTATCGCTGCGCCAACAAAAAGATCGACGGCTTCGCCGTCTACACCAACACCGTGCCGCGCCGGCGCCTTTCGCGGCTACGGCCTGCCGCAAACCAATTTCGCGGTCGAATCGGCGATGGACGAACTGGCGCGCAAGCTCGGCATCGACCCGATCGAGTTTCGCGAGCGCAACATGGTGCAGCCCCGGCGATCCGATGATCTCGACCGGCTCCGAGGAAGGCCACGACGTCAAGTATGGCAGCTACGGCCTCGATCAATGCCTCGCTCTGGTCAAGGATGCGATCGACCGCGGCGGCGGGCTGCGAGCCGCCGGCGTCCGACGACTGGCTGGTCGGGCAGGGTATCGCGCTCGGCATGATCGAACCGTGCCGCCGTTCGGCCATTTCGCCGACGCCAGCGTCAGCCTGCGCGACGACGGCAGCTACGAGCTTATCGTCGGCACCGCGGAGTTCGGCAACGGTACCAGCACGGTGCATCATCAGATCGCCGCGACCGCGCTCGGCACGACGATCGACAATATCGGCGTTCTCACGTCCGATACCGACAATGGCGGCCACGACACCGGCGCCTATGGCAGCACCGGAACGGTCGTCGCCGGCCGCGCCACGCAGCTCGCGTGCGAAGCCTTGCGCGAAAAGATTTTGAATTTCGCCGCCGAGCAGGCCGGCGGCGCGCAATGGCGCGTGGTCGCTCGTTGCCGGTGCTGCGACGAGCGGCGGCAAGCGCGTGGCGCTCGCCGAACTTGCCGCGGCCGCGGCCGCGCACGGACGCCGCCTCGCCGCCACGGGAGATGGAACGGCACGCCGCGCTCGGTCGCGTTCAACGTCCAGGCGTTCCGCGTCGCTGTCAACAAGCGCACCGGCGCCATCAAGGTACTGCGCAGCATCCACGCCGCGGACGCCGGCCGTGTCATCAATCCAATGCAATGCCGCGGCCAGATCGAGGGCGGCGTCGCGCAATCGCTTGGCCCGACGCTGTATGAGGAGATGGTGATCGATCCGGCGGGGCGCGTGGCCAATCCCAATTTCCGCAATTATCATCTGCCGCAGTTCGCCGACGTGCCGCGCACCGAGGTCTTGTTCGCGGACACCTACGACACGATCGGTCCGTTCGGCGCCAAGTCGATGAGCGAAAGCCCCTACAACCCGGTCTCCGCAGCCATGGGCAACGCGCTCTTTGACGCCACGGGAATTCGTTTCTGTCGCACGCCGTTCAAGCCCGATCGCATTTTTGCCGCGATCGCGGAGAAATTCGGGACGGGGCGGTGACGCTTGGAGCGATGCACTGCCGACGCGCCGCCTTAGCCGTCATGCCCGGCCTCGTGCCGGGCATCCGCGTCTTGGGGGCGTTCGTGATAAAGACGTGGATGGCCGGGCATAGGCGAGCGAAGCGACGCCGTTCTTCGAACGGCTATGCCCGGCCATGACGACGTTGTGAGAGAAAAGGCGACCGCACCGAGCCGCACGATGACGAAAAATTCCTGCGCCGAAGTTTCGATGTCGCCAAGCGCGCCATGACGCACGGCAATCATCCGTTCGGCGCGTTGCTGGTCGATGCCGCCGGCGAGGTGCTGATGGAAGTGGAAAACGGCTATCTGCCCGACCGCGACATGACGGCCCACGCCGAACGCCTGCTCGCCACGCAGGCATCGAAGACAACTGGACCCGAAATTTCTCGCCGACTGCACGCTCTACACCTCGGCCGAGCCGTGCGCGATGTGCGCCGGCGCGATGTATTGGGCCGGCATCGGCCGCCTCGTCTACGGCCTGTCGAGCGGCGCCTGAAGACCATCACCGGCAATCACGCCGAGAACCCGACGCTCGATCTGCCCTGTCGCACGGTGTTCGCGGCTGGGCAGCGCCATGTCGAGGTGGTCGGCCCGCTGTTGGAAGACGAGGCCGCGGCGGTTCACGACGGCGTCTGGGGCCCGTCAGGCTGACGTCAGCGCGAAGCGCGTGGGGCAGCGCGGTCATGGGCATAGAGAAGCCAAGCGCGTTCGATCGGCTAGCCATCTGGTTATAGACAAGCCGAAACATCGACGGGCTTTGGGTGGGGAGTTTTGAAAGCGAGCCCCAAGCGGGCTTGCGCCGCGTCGGAGACGCGCTTGAACTGATCAAGCGCCACAATTCGCTCCACTATTCCCGCGTGATCCATAATCTCGATCGTGTGCGGGTGAATATACTGCCGGATGCCGGCGCGTGCTATCAACGGTCGCTGAATGCTTGCGTATTCGATGAGCGGTTTGTTCGCGCCGAGACGACGACGCTCGAACAGATCGCGACATCAATCATCCATGAAGCAACTCACGCAAGGCTGGAACGTTGGGGAGTGAGCTACGAGGAAAAGCTGCGTCCACGGATCGAAGCGATTTGTCTGCGACGAGAACTCGCTTTCGCCGCCAGTTTGCCCGACAGCGCGCAATTGCAGGAAGACCTCGCGCGTACAGTTGAATGGTGTGCCGCCAACCCGGATTATTCTTCCGGCGCGCGCTTCTACGAACGCGACGTGCAAGGTCGTATCACGGCGCTGCGCTACCTGGGAACACCGAATTGGATTGTTCGAGCCATGCTAAAATCGCGGCCGGTGATTTTTGCTGTGCGGCGTCTAGTCCGGCGGCTGTTAGGGCGGTAGCAAGTAGCCCATCCGTACTACGCTTGATGTGCCGCCACGCGTCCAAGAAAATGCCCCAAGTCCGATGGCGCGCGGCCGAGGAGCCAGCGCAGCGTGTTCGGGCTCCCCACCAGCCCGTAGTCGGCATAATAGCGAAACATCGCCGCGAGCATTGCGCGCTCATAATCGGCCATGCCGCCGGCGCGGGCGCGCGCCTCCCAGGCGTCGATGGGTTCGGCTTCGGCGCGGATCTCGCGGCCTAAAGCCGTGCTGATGGCGCCGGCGACCTCTAGCTGGCTCAGCGGCGGCGTGCCGACGAGTTCGTAGGTCGCGCCGGCGTGGCTTTCGTTGGTGAGCACCAGCACGGCGGCCGCCGCGACATCGTCGAGATCGACGAGGCTGAGCCGCGTTTCGACCGGATAGGGCGTGCGGTACACGCCTTGCTCGGTGATGACGCGCCATGCCCCGAGAATGTTCTGCATGTAGGCGGTCGGCTGCAGGATCGTGAACGCCAGGCTGGAGGCGAACAGCATCTCCTCGACCCACATCTTCTCCCAATGGTGCGGCATCGCTTCGATCTGCGGATGCAGCACGGAATGAAAAACGAAGCCGGCGACGCCCTGGGCTTTCGCCGCGGCGATGACATTGCGGGCGTAAGGGACCTCGTCGCGGCTGACATTGGGGCAGATGTGATAGATCGCCGTCACGCCGGCGGCGGCGGACGTCGAGCGCCGCCGCGTCGTCGAAGCCGCCGACGGCGATTTCGGCGGCGCCGAGCGTCTTCAGCGCGGTGGCGTGCGCGGCGCTGCGCACCAAGGCGCGCACGGGCGCGCCCTTGGCGGCGAGCGCCGTGATGACGGCCCTGCCGGTCTTGCCGGCGGCGCCGGTGACGAGGATCATCGCCGCCTCATCGCAGTTTGGCGGTGAGTTCGAACAGCCGGTTGGGGCTGAGCGGGATTTCGTTGAGCTCGACCTTCTGCTGCATGAGCCCGAGCGCGTCCTCGATGGCCTGCGCGAACAAGGGCCCCACCGGAATAGCGCCGGCTTCGCCCGCGCCTTTTACGCCGAGCGGATTGAGCGGCGACGGCGTCACGGTGTGGGCGATGTCCATGTACGGCACTTCGAGCGCGGTGGGAAGGAGATAATCCGCGAGCGAGGCGTTGAGCAACTGGCCCTCGTCGTCGTACGCCAGCTGCTCGTAAAACGCGTTGCCGATCCCTTGGGCGACGCCGCCATGGATCTGCCCGGCCAGGATCAGCGGATTGATCACGGTGCCGCAGTCGTGCACCACGACGTATTTGAGCACCTGCAACGTGAAAGTCTGCGGGTCGACCTCGACGATCATGGCGTGGACGCCGCTCGCGGTGGCGCCGCTCGGCGGGCCGAAATACTGGGTCGATTCCAGCCCGGGCTCGGTGCCGGGCTTGACCGCGCCGCGCATCGGATTGGCCTTGAGCGCCAGTTCGCCGAGCTTGATCGCCTGGCCCGGAACGCCGACGACAGAAACCTGGCCGTTGGCGATTTCAAGATCCTCCTCGGCGCATTCGAAATGCTCGGCGGCGAGTTTCAGGATCTTCTGCCGCACCGCCTTGGCGGCTTCATTGACGGCGTTGCCGGCGACGACGGCGCCGCGGCTGGCGAAGGTGCCGGCGCCCCAGTAGAATTGATCGGTATCGCCGGTGACGACGTCGATGTTGGTGACGTCGACGCCGACCTGGTCGGCGGCGATCTGGGCGAACACGGTGAAATGGCCCTGGCCCTGGGTGCCGATGCCGGTCGCGACTGAGACCCGGCCGTTGGCCTGCACCTGGACCTTGGCGCCTTCATAGGGCCCGATGCCAGTGCCCTCGACATAGCAGGCGACGCCGATGCCGACATGGCGGCCCTGCGCGCGCAGCGCTGCCTGCTCTTCTTTCAGGAATTTCTCGTAGCCGATCATCTCCAGCGCCTTGTCGAGGATCGGCTCGTAATTGCCGCTGTCGTAGGAAAGCGCCGTGAAATCCTGATAGATGATTTCGTTGTTGTAGGGGAAGGCGTCGGGCGGGATCAGATTGCGGCGGCGAATTTCGGCGCGGTCGATGCCGAGTTCGTGCGCGGCGATGTCGAGCAGCCGCTCGATCACGAACACGCCGTGCTGGCGGCCGGCGCCGCGATAGGGCGTGACGATCGTCTTGTTGGTGAAGACCGCGGTGAAGGTGCTGTCGTAGTTCGGCACCACATAAGGGCCGAGCAGCGTGCACTGGCTGTTGATCGGCACCGTCAGCCCGTAAGGATTATAGGCGCCGGTGTCGTGCAGGAATACGTCCTTGATGCCGAGAATGCGGCCGTCGGCCGAGAGCGCGATTTCAGCGTCGTGCGTCTGGCCGCGCTCGTGCGTGGTGGCGAAGAAATGCTCGAGCCGGTCCTCGATCCATTTGATCGGGCGGTTGAGCTTTTTCGCCGCCCACGGGATCACCACCTCCTCGGGATAGAACAGCATGATTTTTGGGCCGAAGCCGCCGCCGACGAACGGCGCGATCACCCGCACCTGCCGCTCGCTCATGCCGAGCATCGCCGCGAGGCCGTTGCGCAGGAACACCGGCGCCTGGGTGGTGTCCCAGATGGTGAGCTGATTGGCGCGGGCGTCCCAATTGGCGACGATGCCGCGGGTCTCGATCGGCATCGACGCGCCGTGGTCGTAATGGAAGCGGCGGGCGATGACGCGGTCGGCCCGGGCCTTCGCCGCCGCGTAGTCGCCGCGGGCCTGCCGGACATGGGCGGCGATATTGGCGCGCACGTCGTCGTGCACGCGCGCCGAAGCGTCGGCGACGGCCTTTTCCAGATCCACGACCGCGGGCAATTGCTCAAGGTCGACGGCGATATCTGCAAGCGCGTCCTCGGCGAGGTAGCGGCTTTGCGCGATCACGACCGCCAGCACCTCGCCGACGTGCCGCACCTTGTCCTTGGCGAGCGGCACCTGCGTGCGTTGATTGAAGATGGTGCCGGCGATCGGCGGCGGCGGCACCAGCAGCGGGCCGGGCGCCCAATAGGCGCCGAGATCCGCGGCGGTGTAGACCGCGACGACGCCCGCGCGTTCGCGCGCCGCGGTCAACGTCGATCGAGCGGATGCGGGCGTGCGCGACATTGCTGCGCAAAAAAGCCGCGTACAGCATGCCGGGAAGCTCGACGTCGTCGACGAACAGCGCCTGGCCGCTCAGGAGCCGGGCGTCCTCGTTGCGTTTGATCGGTGCGCCGAAACTGCGTGTCGACAATGCCGTCAGCCTCGCAGCCGTTCGGCGGCAAGCTTCACGGCCGCGACGATGTGCTGATAGCCGGTGCAGCGGCACAGATTGCCGGACAGCGCTTCCCGGATCTGCGCTTCGTCCGGCGCCGGGTTCTCGTCGAGGAACGCCTTCATGGTCATCAGAATGCCGGGCGTGCAATAGCCGCACTGCAAGCCATGGCACTCGCGCATCGCTTCCTGCAGCGGATGCATGTGCTCGGCATCGGGCGCCAGGCCCTCGACCGTCATGATGGCGTGACCGTCGGCCTGCGCCGCGAACATCAGGCAGGAGCGCACGGCGAGGCCGTCGTAGATCACCGTGCAGGCGCCGCACACGCCGTGCTCGCAGCCGACATGGGTGCCGGCGAGCAACAGCTCGTGGCGCAGGAAGTCGCTCAGGAGCATCCGCCCTTCGACCGTGCGGCGATAGGCGGTGCCGTTGACCGTCACCGCGACGTCGTGGGTATCGGCGCCGTTTTCCGTGCTTCATTGGCGCGCCCGTTCGTTCGCGACGGTCAGCGCGCGCGCGGTCAGCACGCCGGCGATGTGCCGCTGAAATTCCTTGCTGCCGTGGATGCTGCCGCCGGGATCGATCGCGCTGCGGACACGCTCGGCCGCGGCCTCGATCGCGGCGGCGTCGACCGGATGGCCGACCAGCGCCTCGCAGGCTTCGGTCGCGAACACCGGCCCGTCGCCGGCGTTGCACAGGGCGATCTGCGCGGCGCTGCAGCGTCCGTCGGCGTCGAGGGTCAGTGTGCAAGCGACGCCGATGATGGCGAAGTCGCCGCGCCGGCGCGACACTTCCATGAAGCAGGCGCCCGAGCCGCGGCTGGGCGACCGGCAGTTCCACCGCGGTGAGCATCTCATCCGGTTCGAGCGTGGTCGACAGCGCGCCGGCGAAAAAATCCGCCGCATCGATCCAGCGCTCGCCGCGCACCGACTGCGCGCGCAATTTGCCGTCCAGCGCCAGCACGATCGCCGGCATTTCGGACGCCGGGTCGGCGTGGGCGAGATTTCCGCCGATGGTGCCGCGATTGCGGATTTGCGGGTGCGCGATATGGGGCAAAGCCTCATGGATCAGCGGCAGGTCCCGCGACGACCGCCGGATCGCGCTCGAGGACGCCATAGCGGGTCAACGCACCGATGCGAACGGCGCCGGATTCAACTTTGGCTAGACCGGCGAGTTCAACGAGCGGATTGATGTCGATCAGCATGGCCGGCTGCGTCAGCCGGAAATTCATTGTCGGCACAAGGCTCTGGCCGCCGGCGAGAAATCGCGCCTCGTCGCCGTGCTCGGCCTTGAGCTGCAAGGCCTGGTCGAGGGTGCGGGCGGCGACGTAGCGGAAAGGCGCAGGCTTCATGTCCTGGCAAGGCTAGCAGAAAACGACCCATATGGTCGGCGCCAAGTATGAAAAAGATTGGTGCCCCAAGTCAAAAGCCAAAAGACCGGCAAGAATGTTCTCCGCTTGCGTTCCCCGAAGCGAAACATGTTGACTTGCCGACGGAAACGGCATGCCCAATATTCTGCCAGCGTTGAACAAAGGTTGGGCGCGGATTCTCGACGTGGGTCTGCCAATATTTTGTTTATGGGCCTCGCGCCGCCATCACGCCGAGCCCAACGGAGCACAGCTTGGCTTTGGCGTCCTCGGCAACCGCGTCAACCCGCCCCGTGGAGCGCATGCGTCCGCCTGAAAGCGCCCAGGGCGAAGGCAGCGCCGCGGCGGGTCGAAGCCCATTGGCGGTCGACGCCCGCGGCGTGTCGCTGACCTTCCAGACGCGCGACGGCGAGGTGCAAGCCCTTTCGAATGTGGATTTGCAGATCGGTATGGGCGATTTCGTGTCGTTCATCGGGCCGTCGGGCTGCGGCAAGACCACCCTGCTGCGCGTCATCGCCGATCTCGAGCGGGCCACGGCGGGAACGATTCTGGTCGACGGCATCAGCCCCGAGCAGGCGCGGCTGCGCCGCCATTACGGCTATATCTTCCAGGCGCCGGCGCTCTATCCGTGGCGGACGATCGAGCGCAACGTCGCGCTGCCGCTGGAGATCATGGGGTTCGGCGCCGACGAGCGCCGCCGGCGCGTCGAGCGCTATCTCAAGCTCGTCAATCTCGCCGGCTTCGAGCGCAAGTTCCCCTGGCAGCTGTCCGGCGGCATGCAGCAGCGCGCATCGATCGCGCGCGCGCTCTCGTTCGAACCGGCGCTGTTGCTGATGGACGAGCCGTTCGGCGCGCTCGACGAGATCGTGCGCGACCACCTCAACGAGCAATTGCTGCGGCTGTGGGATCAGACCCAAAAGACGGTCGTGTTCGTCACCCATTCGATTCCCGAAGCGGTGTTTCTGTCGACCAAGATCGTGGTGATGTCGCCGCGGCCGGGGCGGATCATCGACATCATTCCATGCGATTTCCCGCGCGACCGCACGCTGGAAATTCGCGAGACGCCGGAATTCATCAAGATCGCGCAGCGCGTGCGCGCGGGACTGCGCTCGGGCCATTCGTATGACGAGTAGCGCGCTCGCTTTGCCGCGGGCGGCGTGGCGGCCCGCTTGGATCACCGAGCGCGGCCCGGTCGTCATCGTCGTCGCGATCTTGCTGGTGCTCTGGTACGTCGCGGCCGTGGCGATGAACTTCGCTCTGGTGCGCGACGCGTTCGAGCGCCAGGAAACGCCCTACACCTTCGCCGACGTCCTCGCCGGGACGATGGACGCCGAGCGGCCGGTGGTGCCGGCGCCGCATCAGGTCGTGCTGGACTTCGTCGATGAGGTGTTCGGCTATCCGCTCGATTCGCCGCGCAGCCTCGCCTACCACGCCTGGGTGACGCTGTCGGCGACCGTGGTCGGCTTCATCATGGGCGCGGCGTTCGGCATCCTGCTGGCGGTGTCGATCGTGCATATGCGCACGCTGGAAAAGAGCCTGCTGCCCTGGATCATCTGCTCGCAAATGGTGCCGATCCTGGCGATCGCGCCGATCATCATCGTCGTGCTCGGCGCCATCGGCATCCATGGTCTGCTGCCGAAGTCGATCATCTCCGCCTATCTGTGCTTCTTCCCGGTCACCATCGGCATGGTCAAAGGCCTGACCTCGCCCGATCCGATCCAGCTCGATCTGATGCGGACCTGGTCGGCGAGCCCGACGCAGACGTTCTGGAAGCTGCGCTGGCCGGCGTCGGTGCCTTATCTGTTCGCCAGCCTCAAAGTGTCGGTGACGATTTCGCTGGTCGGCGCCATCGTCGCGGAATTGCCGACCGGGGCCCAGGCCGGCATCGGCGCGCGGCTGCTGATCGGATCCTATTACGGCCAGACCGTGCAGATTCTGGTCGGCCTTGCTCGCCGCCGCCATCATCGCCACGATCCTGATCGCCATGATCGACGCGGTCGGCGCATGGACGGCGCGGCGGATGGGAGCCGTCGCATGATCTCGCGCGCCCAGGCGATCGGGTTCTGGCTTGCCGCGCTGGGTGCCGTCGCCGCGTTGGCGCTGCCGGTCTCGACCGAGGCGGCACTGCAGATCGCGAGCCGTCCGGGCCTGCTCGCGGCAACCATTGTCATGGCGGTCCTGTTCGCGCTCGCGCCGCGCTGGCCGAAGTTCGCTGCGGGCTTCGGCATCGTCGGCGCGGTGCTCGGCTGCGGCGTGACGCTGAACCTGCTGGCCGACAAGGACATCGCCGGCTACGCCGGATGGGGCTTCTGGCTGCTGACGCTCGCGACCTGGCTCGGCGCCGCGCTCGGCGTCACGGCCCTCACCGCTTTGCGGCCGATCGACAAGACCGTGCGGCGGCTGCAGGATCTTGCCATTCCGTTGCTGTTCGGCGCTTTCCTGATCTATCTCTGGGAGGTCGCGGTGCGCGGCTTCGGCGTGTCGCCGGTGCTGATGCCGTCGCCGAGTTCGACCGCGGAGCGGATCGTCCATTCGCTGCCGACGCTCGGCGAGGACTTCCTGCAGACCTTCGTCCGCAGCGTCCTGTCCGGCTACGCCATCGGCTGCGGCCTGGGCTTTGTCGTCGCCGTCGTCGCCTACCGGTTCGATTTTCTCGAGCGCGGGCTGCTGCCGCTCGGCAATTTCGTCTCGGCGCTGCCGATCGTCGGCATCGCGCCGATCATGGTGATGTGGTTCGGCTTCGACTGGCCGTCGAAGGCGGCCGTGGTCGCGGTGATGTGCTTCTTCCCGATGCTGGTGAACACGCTCGCCGGGCTCGGCGCCGCCGGATCGATCGAGCGCGATCTGATGCGCTCCTACGGCGCACTGCCGCGTCAGACGCTGCTCAAGCTCAATCTGCCGGCGGCCATGCCGTTCATCTTCAACGCGCTGAAGATCAATTCGACGCTCGCCTTGATCGGCGCGATCGTCGCGGAATTCTTCGGCACGCCGCTGCACGGCATCGGCTTTCGCATTTCCATCGAGGTCGCGCGCATGTCGCTCGACATGGTGTGGGCCGAAATCGCGCTGGCCGCGGTTTCCGGAATGGCGTTCTACGGGGTCGTCGCGCTGGCCGAGCGCGCGACGACGTTTTGGCACCCGTCGTACCGGTCTTGAAGACTCGGCAGTTCGAAATCTTCTGGAGGGAAGAGCGATGATGAAGAAGTTAGTTGTTGCAACCGGGGTCGTTTGCGGCCTCGCGTTGGCGACGAGCGCCAACGCCGCCGACAAAGTGACCATCCAGCTCAAATGGGTGACGCAGGCGCAGTTCGCCGGCTATTACGTCGCCAAGGCGAAGGGGTACTACAAGGACGCCGATCTCGACGTGACGATCAATCCGGGCGGTCCCGACGTCGCTCCGCCGCAGGTGATCGCCGGCGGCGGCGCCGATGTCGTCGTCGACTGGATGCCGTCGGCGCTGGCGTCGCGCGAAAAGGGCGTGCCGCTGGTCAACATCTCGCAGACCTTCAAGAAGTCCGGTCTCGAGCTGACCTGCCGCGCCGACACCGGCATCAAGTCGCCGAAGGATTTCCCGGGCAAGACGCTCGGCGTGTGGTTCGGCGGCAACGAATATCCGTTCCTCGCCTGGATGGCGAAGCTCGGGCTCAAGACCGACGGCTCGCCCGGCGGCGTCAAGGTGATCAAGCAGGGCTTCAACGTCGATCCGCTGTTGCAGAAGCAGGCCGACTGCATCTCGACCATGACCTATAATGAATATTGGCAGGTGATCGACGCCGGCTACAAGCCGAGCCAGCTCGTGGTGTTCAAATACACCGACGAAGGCGTGGCGACGCTGGAAGACGGCCTCTATGTGATGGAAGCCAAGCTCAAGGACCCGGCGTTCGTCGCCAAGATGGCGAAGTTCGTGAAAGCCTCGGAAAAGGGCTGGGCCTACGCCAAGAACAACGACAAGGAAGCCGCCAAGATCGTGCTCGCCGCCGACACCACCGGCGCGCAGACGCTGCATCACCAGGAGCAGATGATGGGCGAGATCGCCAAGCTGCTCGATCCGGGCAACGGCAAGCTCGATCCGAAGGATTACGACCGCACCGTCGCGGAACTCCTTTCCGGCGGCTCCGACCCGGTCATCACCAAGAAGCCGGAAGGCGCCTGGACCCACGCCGTCTACGACGCGATGAAGTAAGCTGGCGCGACGGCATACGAGACGTCGCCCAATAATTTTTGCTCGCAGAAAGGCGGTCCTCGCAAGGGGCTGCCTTTTTCTTGGTGTTATGGCCGCGTTCTATGGCCGCCGCGCGATGAGGTCGATCTCGATCAGGGCGTCGTAGGCGAGTCCGGTGACGCCGACGCAGGTGCGGGCGGGAAGGCGGTCCGCGGCGAAGTAGCCGCGATAGACCTCGTTCATCGCCGGGTAGTCCTCCTTGAAGCGGGAGAGGTAAATGCGCGCCATGACCACATGGCTGAAGTCGAGGGCAAGCCCTGCCAGGACGATCCGCAGATTGGCCATCACCGCATGGGTCTGCCGGACAATGCCCTCCGGCAAAACGCCCGGAGCTTGCGGCGTGTCCGGCATCTGGCCGGTGATGAAGACGAAGCCGTCGGTTTCGACGGCGTGGCTGAAGGGGGCGACGGGCCTCGGTCCTCCAGCGACCATGTGAAATTGCAAAGTCGCCTCTTCTGAGCTTTTTGAGTGTTCGGAGCAGCGAACGATCGATCGGATCTAAGCGTCCGCCGCGGTCGCGAACAGGCGCTTGCCGAGTATGGCGTGAACGCCCCAGTTGCCGTCAACCACCTGGGTGACGCCGAAGTCGACAGCGGCCGACATCAACGCGATGGCTTCGTCCTCGCTCAGCCCGCGCGTGCTCATCAGAAATCGCCGTACTTTGCGGAAGGCATCCTTCATCGCCAGATCGAGCGATGATTTCGCATAGACCTCGCTCTGACCCTTGGCGCCGAATTCGGCGAGGTAGTTGGGATGGCTGAAACCGGTCAGCACCCAATCCGTCGGCGTTTCGATCAGCGGATAAGTGAGGTCGGCGAAAGGCTGGCCGGCGAGGTCGGCCTTCTTGTGCAGGACGAGTTCGAGCGTGCCGGTCATGGAGCATTCGATCGCGGTTCCCGCCAGCTCGCCGTCGCCTTGCGCGGCGTGCGGATCGCCGACCGACAAAAGCGCGCCGGGCACGGAGACGGGCAGGTAGACGGCCGCTCCCTTGCCGAGGCGCCAGTTGTCGATGTTGCCGCCGAAATAGGACGGCGGGATCGAATCGACGAGGTCGGATTCGCGCGGCGCCACGCCGATGACGCCGAAATGCGGCCGTAGCGGAATGCGTATGCCGTCGAGCACGCCGTGGCGGCGCTGCACGCTGTCGGGCGCCACAAGAACGCCGGGGTAATCATAGGTCTTGTGCACGACGCCGCAGGGATCGGTCTGTGGCTCCCATCGGTAGCTGTAGACGGCGCGGGCGTGGGGCTCGGCCCCTGACGTGACGATCTCGTAGATGGTCACCGCTTCGCGCGGTTTCGGTTCGGCGAGAAGTTCGGCGTAATGATAGCCCCACCAGGCGGCCGCGCTGCTGCCGAAGACGCGGCCTGCGAACAGCGGATTGCGACTCGGTCGCGGCACGATGTCGAGGATGCGTACTTCCAGAACGTCTCCGGGCTGGGCGTTTTTGATCGCGATCGGGCCGGTGCAGATATGAACGCCGAACCCTTCGCCGGCGCCGCGGCCGAAGATCGACGCGTCCATGGGTCCGGCGCCGCGCCGGTCGACGCCTTTGGCCTCCCGGGTCCAAAGAAACACGCTTTCCGCGCCGGCGTCGCCGGCGATCATCCGTGCCGGATCGTCGGAGGCATGCTGGGTCAAGGTCTCGACCGTGATCGTGTCGCCGGAGACGACCTCGATGACCGGCTTGAGTGCGCGGCTGAAAAATCCCCAATGCACATGGGCGGCATTGATCGGCAGATGATGGTGCTTCGGCCGCGCCCGCTCCGCCGTCGATGGGTCGCGGACGCTTGCTGCCGCCGCGGCGGGGATGACGGCCTCCGCCCTGCTTTCCGGCCGTCGCGCGCGCAATTGCGTGAGCGCCTCCTGGGGCCAGCCGCGCTGGCCATGCGCGCCGGCCGCCGCCGTGGGGCGTTCGGATTCCTGCCGGCGAAATTCCCGCGGCGACAGGCCGAACCGCTCGCGAAAGGCCCGGCTGAAATGCGCCGCGTCGTTGAAGCCGCAGCCGAAGGCGATCTCCGACACCGACTGACTGGTCTTGGCCGGATTGGCGAGCTCCGCGAACGTGCGCTGCAGGCGACGTTCGCGCAGGTAGCGGGTGAAGTTATCGCCGGTGCTTTCGAACAGCTTCTGCAGATAGCGCTCGGAGATGCCTTCGGCCCGCGCCACGCGCGCCGGTGTGAGCGCCGGATCGTCCAGCCGGTGCTCGATGGTTTGATAGATGCGCTGGAGCAACGCCGCCTGGGTGGTCGTTCCGCCCGGCTCGGAACCGCCGGGCGGCGGCGGATGCACCAGCGTCAGCACCAGTTCGGCAAGGCTCTGGTTGAGGGTCGCCCATTCCGCCGGCGAGAGCGTCTCCAGCGTATCGGCCGCCGCTTCCAACGCCCGCGCCAGCACGGCCGCCAATCCCTCGGCGGGAAGGATGCGCGGCTTGGCGAAGGTCAACGGGCCGACCTTGCGACCGAAGAATGCGCTGCTGGTCATCGAGAGGGCGATCGCCTGCATTTCCGGCTCGAACAGCAGCTCCCAGCCGCCTTGGCGCGGAAGGACGATGAGATCGCCGGGCGCCAGTGGTTGCCGCGTCCCGGCGGTCTCCAGTGCCGCGCCGGCTTCGAGCGAGAGGAGGACGAGAGGCAGGTCCGGCTTTTGCGGCAGGGCCGAGACCGTCTGCGCGCCGGCGGCAATACGGCCGATGACCATGCCGTCGGACGAGCCGCGCCGCGTGGACATGGCATGCAGGCTGTGCGCGGGCGCCAACGAGGTCGAGCGCAGACCAAAGGCGCCAAGGATGTCCTGCCAGGCCGCCTGACGGTCGGTGGCCGCATAGGACTCGCTGGTGAACCCGCAGAGACTCATGCTTCGACCCCGTGCGGAACGAAGCAACAGCCGTGCCAGAATTTTCGGGCCTCTAACCGCCCGTGAACACGCTTTTGCGAAGCGAACCGTGGACGCCCCAATTGGCATCGACCACTTGAGTGACGCCGAAGTCCGCTGCAACCGACATCAGTGCGATGGCCTCGTCCTCGCTCATGCGGTGCACCGTCATGAGGAACCGGCGCAGCTTGCGGAAGGCGTCGCGCATCGCCTTGTCGAGGCTGGCGTGCGCGGCCACCGTGACCTGTGCATCCGGGCCTAGCTCCGCCAGGTAGTTCGGGAACGTGAAGCCATAGACCGACCACTGCCGGTCGGTTTCCAATAGTGGATGGGTCAGCCCTTCAAGGCTGGTGCCGCCGAGATCGTGCTCTTTGTGCAGGACGAACTCGAAATCGCCGGTGAGCGAGGTTTCGATGGCAGTGCCGCCGAGCTCACTGTCGCCCTGCGCCGCGTGGGGGTCGCCGACCGAGAACAAAGCGCCGGGCACGGCAACCGGATAGTACATCCGCGCGCCCTTGCCGATCCGCCAGTCGTCGATATTGCCGCCGGTATAGCTCGGCGGGATCGAGCTGACGAAGTCGGACTCCGACGGCGCCAGGCCCATGGTGCCGAAGTGCAGGCGCGCCGGCACCTTGACGTTCGGCAGGATGTTCTCTCGCCGGCGCACCAACGAAGGGTCGACGCGCACACCGGGGTAATCGATGGTTGCGTGCACGATGCCGTCGGGATCGGTCTGCGGCGTCCAGACATAATTGTAGACCGCCCGCGCAAACGGCTCGCCGGAGGTGTCCAGCTCGAAGATGGTGACGACCTCGCGCGGCTTCGGCTCCTCGACGAGGTCGTTGTACTGAAAGCCCCACGATGCCGCGGCATTGGAGCCGAAGCAGCGGCCGGCATGCTCGATATGGCAACAAGGGCGCGGGCGCACATCGAGGATGCGGATCTCGAGAATATCGCCGGGCTCGGCGTCTTCGATCGCCACCGGCCCGGTGAGGAGGTGCACGCCGAGACCCTCGCCGGAGCCGCGCTGGAACGGACCTTTGGCCGGCCCGGCGCCGCGCCGCGCCACCGCCTTATGCTCCCGGGTCCAATGAAAGACGCTCTCCGCACCCGGATCGTCGGCGATCATACGCTCGTAGTCGTCATTGGCGTGATGGGTCAGGGTCTCGATGGTGGCGCGATCCCCGGACTTCAGCGTCAGGGCCGGCGCAATCTTTTTGCTGAAGTATCCCCAATGAACGGTGGCAGGCGACACGGGGAGGGTGTGATGCCTCATATGGGAACCTCATGGCGTGGCGGGCGGGGTGCAGGCGGTAGCGGACAACGAAGCAGGTCTGCGGCGAGGGTCCTATGCGGGCACCTCCAAGGCGCGATCGGATCCCATGATGCGGAGGAAACGGGCGGTCAGCGGATTCTCGGCCGGGTGAGCACTTCGTGGGCCGGGCCGTCCTCGATGATGCGGCCGCCGCTGAGAAAGACGATACGGTCGGCGATCTCATCGGCAAAGCGCAACTGATGCGTCGAGATGATCATGGTGAGGCCGTCCTCGATCGCCAGCCGCCGGACCACTTCCAGCACCTCGTTGACCAGTTCCGGATCGAGTGCCGAGGTCGGCTCATCGAGCAGGAGGACGCTCGGATTGGGAGCGAGCGCGCGGGCAATGGCGACGCGCTGCTGCTGGCCGCCCGACAAATGCCGCGGCAAGGCGTGGGCGCGATCGCTCAGCCCAACGCGTTCCAACAATTCGCGAGCGCGGCGGTCGGCGTCGACGCGGGCCCAGCCGTGGACCCAGCGCAGCGGCCCGGCGACGTTCTCCCGGGCGCTGAGATGCGCGAACAGGTTGAACTGCTGGAACACCATGCCGACGCCGACGCTGGCGCGCTCGCGGGCCACCGCATGGGGCGAAAGACGGCGGCCGTCGTCACGGAAGCCGAGGCGGCGGCCGCCGACGCGAACGGTGCCGGAGTCCCAGTCCTCCAGGTGATTGATGCAGCGTAGGAGCGTGCTTTTGCCGGAACCGCTCGGACCGAGCACGGCGACGATCTCGCCGATGCGCACGGTGAGGTCGAGCCCTTCGAGCACAGTCTGGTCGCCATAGCGCTTGCGCAGCGCGTTCACCTCTACGGCGGTGTTGTTGCGCGCGAGCATGGCGGCGCGGGCGGCGCGGTCCGTCGTCCTCGGCCTGGCGGGCGGCAGCGCCGTGACGGTGCTTGTCGCCGACTGCGCCGCCGTGGGCGCCGGCTGATTGGCCATCGGCGTGATGACGAGCGGGGCGCGGCGCCACGTCAGCAGCCGGGCGAAACGCTCCCGCGGGCTTGGGCGGTCGAGGTCGAGCAGATATTCGATGACTAGCTGGATGACGCTCACGGCGCCGGTCAGCAGCAGATACATCAGCCCGGAAGCGAAGAAGATGGAGAAGAAGTCGAAGGTGGAAGAGGCGAGCTGCGTGCTGCGCAGGGTCAATTCCTCGACCGCAATGACCGACGCGAGCGACGAATTTTTCAGCGCGCTGACCGATTCGTTGCCGAGCGCCGGGACCATGGTGCGGATCGCCTGAGGCGCGATGACCCGGCGCATCAGCACGGCGGGCGTCATGCCCAAGGCTTGACCGGCGAGGATCTGGCCCCGGTCGACGCCGAGCACACCGGCGCGCAGGATTTCGGCGATGAAAGGCGCCTCGTTGGCGGCGAGCGCCAGGCCCGCGGCGCCGACGGCGCTCAGCCGCAGGCCGATCTGCGGCAGCGCGTCGTAGGCGAACACCATCTGCAGAATGAGCGGGGTGCCGCGAAAGATGACCGTATAGGTCCGAGCCAGCGCGGACAGCAGCCAGAAGCGGCTCAGCTGCATGCCTGCCAGGACCAGCCCCACCATCAGCCCGCCGGCCAGTCCGAGGCCGGTCACCATCAGCGTGAAGCTGATGCCCCAGAGCAGGTACGGCAGGCTGACATAGTGGACGAACAGTTCCATTTCGGGTCGCGGTTTGCTTGCGAGCTTACTTGGCGGTCAGGAGCTTGGGCTCTTCCAGAAAGCCGGCGTCGAGCGACCACTTCTTCAGCAGCTCGGTTTCGATGCCGGCTTTCTGCACTGCGATCAGCGCCGCCATCACCGCGTCACGGAACTCCGGCTTGTTCTTCGGCACGGCGATGCCGACCGAATAGGGCAGCGTCACCGCGGTCGACTTTTCCAATTTGTCCGGATAGGCCTTCACCGCCTGGTCCACGGTGTTGACGTCGTTGACATAGGTGTCGGCGCGGCCGGCGAGGATGGCTTGGATGCAGTCGGCGTTGTTGTCGTAAAGTTGCAGCGTCGGTCGGGCTTCCCCTCGGCTTTGCACGGCTCGGCCAGGTTCTGCACCAGGGGCACTTCGACGAAACCCGTGTTTTCCGCCGCCGCCGCGCCACACATCGACGTATTGATCCCGGTCAGATGCTTGGGGTTGCCCTTCGCAACCAGCACACCGTCGAACACCTTGGAGTAGGTGATGAAGTCGGCGGCCTTGGCACGCTCCTTCGTCGCATAGATGTCGGAGATGACGATGTCCGCCTGTCCGCTCTCAGCGTCGTCAGCAGCGCCGCAAACGCCACCGCCTTATAGGTCAGCTTGAAACCGAGACAGTCGCCGATGCCTTCGCCAAGTCGATGTCGAAGCCAATATATTTGCTCGGGTCCTTGGGGTCGAGCGCCTCATAGCCTGGTGTGTGCGGGTTGACCGCATTGACCAAGGTCTTGCCTTTGAACTGCGGATACTTGGCCTGCAGCTCCTTGCACGCGGCGGGCGCCGGCGGCGGGGCGGCGTGGGCGTAATGCGGTACGGCAAGCGCCATTATGCATACTGCGGCGACGGCAACCAACGCCAACGTGCTGCGGTCGCGGTCCTTTGACTTCGCATGTCGCGAACTGATCTTCCGAACATCGAACAAGCTCCTTTGCGGCTGTTGACGGGTGGCTGCCGCATGTGTGGCGCCAACCGCAAATAGCTTAGGCGGGTGATCATGACATGGCTTGTTCGCAGGCGCACAATTACTTGCAAAGTGCCGACCCAATACATGTGCAGGCGCTGCTCAATTGCTGTTCCGATCGATTATTTCGTGCGCAACGGGGCGGCGCGCGGAACTTTGCAGCGCTGTGTCGCCGGCTGAAAATGTCATGTTGTGTAAGGCGTTCGGCGCGGTATGTCCTCGTCTTGCGGGAGCGCAAAGAACGTGCGCGCCGATGCCCTTTGCGGAGATTTACATGTCCAACACGCGGAAATATCGGATTGCGGCCATCCCCGGCGACGGCATCGGCAAAGAGGTTTTGCCCGAAGGCCTGCGCGTGCTCGAAGCCGCGGGCAAAAAATACGGCTTCGATCTGAGCATCGACGAATTCGATTTCGCGTCCTGCGACTATTACCTCGCGCACGGGCAGATGATGCCCGACGAATGGAAGGCGCAGATCGGCGGCCATGATGCGATCTTCTTCGGCGCCGTCGGCTGGCCGCAGACGGTGCCCGATCACGTCTCGCTGTGGGGCTCGTTGGTGCAGTTCCGCCGGCAGTTCGATCAGTACGTCAATCTGCGTCCGGTGCGGCTGATGCCGGGCGTGCGCTCGCCGCTCGCCGGCCGCAAGCCCGGCGAGATCGACTTCGTCGTGGTGCGCGAGAACACCGAAGGCGAATATTCGTCGGTCGGCGGGCGCATGTTCGCCGATACCGAGCGCGAGTTCGTGGTGCAGGAGACCGTAATGACGCGCATCGGCGTCGACCGCGTCGTCCGCTACGCGTTCGATCTCGCCCGGCAGCGGCCGAAGAAGCATCTGACCTCGGCCACCAAGTCGAACGGCATTTCCATCACCATGCCCTATTGGGACGAGCGCGTGGTCGCGGTCGCGAAGGACTTTCCCGGCGTACGCTGGGACAAATATCACATCGACATTCTGACCGCGCACTTCGTGCTCAATCCCGACCGCTTCGACGTGGTGGTCGGATCGAACCTGTTCGGCGATATTCTGTCCGACCTTGGCCCGGCCTGCACCGGCACCATCGGCATCGCACCGTCGGGCAACATCGATCCGGAACGGCGATTCCCTTCGCTGTTCGAGCCGGTGCACGGCTCGGCACCTGATATCGCTGGCCAAGGCATCGCCAATCCGATCGGGCAAATCTGGGCGGCGCCATGATGCTCGAGCATCTCGGCGAGCCGGACGCGGCCGCCGCGATCGTCAAGGCGATCGAAACCGTGTTGGCGGAGGAGAAGCTGCGCACCCGCGATCTCGGCGGCAATGCCGATACGCAGACGTGCGGCAAGGCGGTGGCGGAGGTGCTGGCATAGAGGCAGATGCCGGGGTGCGAATTGCTTGCGTTAAACGCCGCCATGCTTACATTGGCGGTTGAAAGCGGCGTCCCATGGCGTCCGCCATCTCATTGAAGTATCAGGGCGTTTATTCCCCAAATGACCTACGTCGACGCCGCCCTCGCGCCGCTGCGCAAGACCGGGCAGATCAGGATCCACGGGCCCGCGGCCTTCGAGGGCATGCGCAAAGCGGGCACCTTGGCTGCGGCCTGCCTGGATATGCTGGCGCCCGAAATCCGGCCCGGCGTCACGACCGAACATATCGATCGCCTGGTCTATGCCTTCGGCCTGGACCACGGGGCGCTGCCAGCGACGCTGATGTACCGCGGCTACCGCAAGGCGACCTGCACGTCGGTCAATCACGTCGTCTGTCACGGCATTCCGAGCGACAAGCCGCTGCGCGAAGGCGACATCGTCAATGTCGACGTGACGCTGATCCTCGACGGCTGGCACGGCGATTCGAGCCGCATGTATGCGGTCGGCCAACTCCCCGCCGCGCCGAGCGGCTGATCGAAGTCACCTATGAAGCGATGATGCGCGGCATCGCCGTGATCAGGCCGGGCGCCACCACCGGCGACATCGGCCACGCCATCCAGACCTTCGTCGAGACCCAGCACATGACGGTGGTGCGCGATTTCTGCGGCCACGGCGTCGGCCGGCTGTTTCACGACGAGCCCAACATCGTGCACGTCGGCCGGCCGGGCGAAGGCGTGGTGCTTAAGCCCGGCATGTTCTTCACCGTCGAGCCGATGATCAATCTCGGCCGGCCGCATGTGAAGGTTCTGTCCGACGGCTGGACCGCGGTGACCCGCGACCGCTCGCTGTCGGCTCAGTTCGAGCACTCCGTCGGCGTCACCGCGACCGGCGTCGAAATCTTCACGCTGTCGCCGCACGGGCATACCAGGCCGCCCTATCCGGCCTGACGCCGGCCGGCCCGTCGCTCACGGCGTCTTGTGAATGATGCGGTCGAGCGCCGCGATCAGCGCGTCGACGTCGGCAGCATTGTTGTACAGCGCGAACGACGGCCGCACGCTGGCTTTCAGGCCGAAATGCGCGAGCGTGGGCTGCGCGCAATGGTGCCCGGCCCGCACCGCGATGCCCTCCTGGTCGAGCAGCGCGCCCACGGTCGTAACGTCGATGCCGTCGATGACGAAGGAAATGGCGCCGGCACGGTGTCGCGGCTGGCCGATGACGCGCACGCGCTTGAGCGTCGCCAGCCCCTCCAGCGCGCGGGTCATCAACGCGCTTTCGTGCCGTTCGATGATCGGCAGGCCGACCTGGCCGACATAATCGAGCGCCGCGCCGAGCCCGACGGCGCCGGCGAGGATTGGCGTGCCCGCTTCGAACTTCGCCGGCACCGGCGCGTAGGTGCTTTGCGCGAAAGTGACGTTCTCGATCATGCTGCCGCCGCCCTGCCACGGCGGCATCTCTTCCAGCAATTCGCGCCGGCCGTAGAGCGCGCCCACCCCGCTCGGTCCGAAGATTCTTATGGCCGGAGAAGACGAAGAAATCGCAGCCGATGTCCTGTACATTGACCGGCATGTGCTGGACGCTCTGCGCGCCGTCGATGAGGACGCGGGCTCCGACCTGATGCGCCATGCGCGTGACCTCGGCGACCGGCACGACGGTGCCGATGGCGTTCGACACCTGCGTCATGGCGACGAGCCGGGTGCGGCGATTGATGAGCGCGGAGTATTCGTCCATACGCAGATCGCCGTTGTCGTCGACCTTGGCGACGCGCAACCGCGCGCCGGTGCGCTGTGCCAGCATCTGCCACGGCACGATATTGGAGTGATGCTCCAATTCGCTGAGGATGATCTCGTCATCGGCGCCGATCGCCAGCCGCCCAAAGCTTGCGGCCACGAGGTTGATGGCCTCGGTGGTGCCGCGCGTGAAAACGATCTCCTTGGCCGATCCGGCGCCGAGGAATTTGGCGACCTTGTCGCGCGCTTCCTCATAGGCGTCGGTGGCGCGGGCGGCGAGCGTGTGGGCGCCGCGATGGACGTTGGAATTGTCTTCGTAATAGAAGCGCGCGATCCGTTCGACGACCTGCCGCGGTTTTTGCGTCGTCGCGGCGTTGTCGAGCCAGACGAGCGGCTTGCCGTGCACCCTCTGCTGCAGGATCGGAAAATCGCCGCGCGCGCTTTCGATGTCGAGCCGCGCCGCCGGCGTGGCGATGGCAGGCGTCCGCGAGGCGGTGGCCGGCACCGCCGGGATCGCGGCCGGGGCGGACGGCACCGCGGGTGCGCTGTGGTTCGTCCCATGGAACAACGCATTGGCGATCGCGCCAAAGATGTCCGGATGCAAGACGTCAGCCGCTCCCGCGGGCGTCGCCGGCGACGCGACCGGAATGGAAGCTTGGGGCATGGTCGCCGATGCGGCCGGGAGCACGTGCGCGCCGGCAGCCGGCACCGCGGTCTCGGCGCCGAGACCGCCGGTCGGACCGCGGAACAGCGCATTGGCGATGGCGGCAAAATTCTCCGGGCGCAGCGGGTCAGCTTGCCCAGTCAGGTCGTTGTCGAAACCGCCGAGGTGAAATGGACCCGGAGCAGCAGGGGGAGCGCTGGTCGGGTTGGTCGGCGGCAATGGCAGGCCGGCCGCCGGGATATTTGTCGGCATGGCCGCGGCAACAGGCGGCGTTTGCGGCTGATACGGCGCGCGGTATTCGCGCTCGAACAGGCCCGGCACGAACGACACGTGAGCTAAGTGATCCGAGGTGAAGCCCGCCGGCACATGCGTTGGTGGCGCTGTCGATGCAGGCAAAGCCGGGGACGCTGGCGCCGATTGAGCCGCTGGCGTCGCCGCGGCAGACGGCCCGGCATGCTTCGGTCCTTCGAAATGATCGAGCAAACCCGCGACGAACGGCTCGCGGCCCAGCGCGTCTGCGGCTACGGCATTGGCGATCTCGCCGGCACGCGCGAGGGGCGGCGACTGCAGGGTGGTTTCGCCGGGCGGGGCCGCGGGTGGCTTCGGTCGCGGGATATCCTTGGTCGCCTTGGAAATCTTCTCCGGAATTTTCGGCTTCGGCGCATCCTGCGCCGCCTGGTAGGCAGCTTCGGGCGAGGCCGGCGGCTGGCCGTCGGCGCCGCCGTGGAACAGCGCGTTGGCGGCCGCCTGCACCAGCGCAGGATCGAGCGCGCCGCCCGGCCCGCGGTGGCTCTCGGCGAGTTCGTCGAGCGCGGGCAATAGGCCGGTGACGGAGCCGCCGCTCATCGCTCAGCGCCCGTGCGCTTCGTAGTCGTAATACTGGCCGACCTCGACGCCTTCGAGCACGCCGAGCGCATCCTCGCCGAGCACCGCGACGTTGAAATACAGCGTCAGCAGATATTCGGCGATCGCGCTGGGATTGATGCCCATCAGCCGGACCGACAGGCTCGGCAGCTTTTCGCCGGCGATGCCGGGCTGATGCAGGCCGACGACGCCGCGACGGTCTTCGCCGACCCGCATCAGCAGAATGTTGGTCTTGCCGTGCCCCATCTTCGGCCGGCGCTGGCCGTCCACCATGAGCTTGTCGCTCGGCACGATCGGGATGCCGCGCCAGGTGACGACCTGCGCGCCGAACAGCGAGATGGTGGGCGGCGGCACGCCGCGGCGCGTGCACTCGCGGCCGAACGCGGCGATGGCGCGCGGATGCGCCAGGAAAAAGCTCGGCTCCTCCCACACCCGCGACAAGAGTTCGTCCATGTCATCGGGCGTCGGCGCGCCGCCACGCGTCGTCACGCGCATGCGCGCCGGCGGCTGATGCAACAGGCCGAATTCCGGATTGTTGATCAGCTCCCACTCCTGGCGCTCGCGAATGTCCTCGATCGTCAGGCGCAATTGCTCCTGAACCTGATTGATAGGGTCGTTGTAGAGATCGGCGATCTGCGTCGAGATGCTGACGATGGTCTCGATCGTGGTCAGCGGATATTCACGCGGCAGCTCGTCGTACTCGACGAAGCCGCGCGTGACCTCGCTTTCGTCGTCCTCCACCCGGGTCTTGATGTCGGTCTTGACCTCGCCGAACTCGTTCAGCCGCTGCATTTCCTCCGCGCGGCGCGCGGTGACGGCCTCGAGCTTTTCGCGCATGCCGGGCAGCGTGCGCAGCAATTGCTCGAAGTCCGCCACTTCCAGCACCAGCATGCGGCACGGCGTCAGCGTTTCGACGGTCGCCATCCGCGGCCGACCTTCGAGCAGCGCGACCTCGCCGAAATACTCGCCCTGGCTCAGCACGGCGAGGCGGGAGCGCTCGCCCTGCGGGTTTTGGCTGACCACTTCGACGCGGCCGGTGGCGATGATGTACATCTTGTCGCCGGGGTCGCCCTGCCGCACCACGGTCTGGCCGCGGTCGAACGCTTCGGTCTTGAGCCGCGCCGCCACCGATTCGAGAAACTCGCCGTCGGCGTCGGCGAGGATCGGCAACGCGCGCAGCGCCTCCGGTTCGACCCGCACCGTGTCGTCTTGTTGGCTGACGCGCAGGCGGGCGCCGCTGGCGCCGAGGGTCTTGCGGCGGTTGACGCGATAGGTCCCGGCTTGAACCCGCACCCAGGGCAGCAGCCGCAGCAGATAGCGCGGCGTGATGCCGACCGTCTGAACCGGCGTCTTCGTGGTGGTGGCGAGATTTCGCGCCGCTTTGCGACCAAGCGATGCGTGTTCCAGTTCAGACATGCCGAGCTCCGAGTGTTTGACGAATTGTGGATTGCCGGCGCCAAGCGGGCCGGCTGGGAGGTCATGAACCGGTCAACACGAGCGTGCTTTCATGGACGCCGGCCGGATGCAGATTCCGCGAGACCGGGCATTGGTTCATGCGGCCTTGAATGTAGGCGATGTCGTCGGCGCCGGGTGTCCCGGCTCTGAGCTTGGCGTCGAAATGCACGCGCAGGTCGCCGAGCATCCAGTCCTCGGTCGCGGTCAGCGCAAGCGTGCCTTCGGCGCTGTCGAGCAACAGACCGCGCTCCGCCGCGTTGGCATACATGTACAAATGCTGGCACGAGAACACCGAGTAGACGAAAATCAGGAAGCCGGCCGAGTGAATGTCGATCGCCAGCGGCTTGAACGCGCCATGTTCGTCTTTCTGCTCGACCGTGAGCGCGGTGACGTGATTTTTGTCGCCTTCGTAGCGCGCCTTGAGGCGCATGGTCCACGAGCGCATCGTCATGTCGGCTCCATAGAATTGATGGTGTCGTTTTGCGGCCGCGCAGCTTCCGCCGCCTTGGGCTGCGCGCGCTGCAGGCGGTCCCACAAAAACATGCCCAGAAACATGGCGGCCACGAATACCAGCACCTGCGGCCGGCCGGCGACCAGCGAGGCGATGGCAGGTCCGCCGCAAAAGCCGCCCAGCCCCCAGCCGATACCAAACAGGGCGGCGCCGCCGATCAGTTCCGGCGTGATCTCGCGGCGGGCCGGCACGTCGAAGGTGTCGGCGAGAATGGGCTTCGCCCGCCGCATGATCAGACGAAACGCGATCGAATAGACCAGGATCGCGCCCACCATCACGAACATCAGCACCGGATTCCAATGGCGCAGGTCGAGGAATCCGAGAATGTTCTGCGGCAGCGTCATTCCCGAGAGGCACAAGCCGAGGGAAAAGCACAGCCCGACGACAAAGGACACGGCGATCTGCCCGAACATGGCCTAGCTCGCGATGAAATTGTAGGCGAAGACGGTGACCATTCCGGCAGCGATGAAAGTCAGCGTGGCCGCGATCGACCGCCGCGACAATCTGCTGACGCCGCAAACCCCGTGCCCGCTGGTGCAGCCGTTCGACATCACCGTGCCAAATCCGACGCACAAACCCGCCAGCACGAGGACGGGCAGGGATCGATCGGTCGTGATCTGAAATACGCTCGGCTTCGCGATGTAGAACGCGGCGCCGCCGGCAAGGAGCCCGGCGACAAAAGCGACGCGCCACGCCCAATCGCCCCGGCGAATGGGCAACAGCCCTTTGGTGATGCCGCTGATGCCGGCAATCTTGCCGTTGTAGAGGAGCATCAGCGCTGCGCCAAAACCGATCAGCCCGCCACCCGCGATGGCGTTCAAGACAGCCTGATATTCCATGAATGGTCCCCCAAGCCGGCGGGACATTAGGTGTAAGTCGCGAGAACGAGCAAGTATTTTCTTCAAATGAAACGCATCCGCGTCTTGATTTGACACGGCGACGCCGCGGATTGTCGGCGCGGATTAAAAATCGAGCCGTCAGCCTCGGCCGCGCTTGGCCGATCGCCTGCCGAAGGACGATGGCCGGCTTGGCTTCAGCGATCATTAGCCGTGTTCGCTGACCGGTATTCTCGACGCTGATTTACGTCAAAGTATTGCGCGCGGAGATGGTCCATCACACGCCTTGACACGCGAGCGAGCAACGCTGGAGCAACCCCATGACGAAGTCACATCGGGACCGAAAAGCGTTCATGGTCGGCGGCGGCATCGGCTGCATGGCCGCCGCGGCCTTCCTCATTCGCGATGCCGCTGTGCCGGGCGGCAATATCACGATCTATGAAGCGCTGCCGCTGTTGGGCGGAAGCCTCGACGGCGCCGGCAATCCGCAGGACGGCTATTCGATGCGCGGCGGCCGTATGCTCACGACCGACAATTACGAATGCACCTGGGGCCTGTTCAAATCGATCCCGTCGCTGCGCGATCCGCAGATGTCGGTGTTCGCGGAAACGGTCGAATTCAACGAACGGATCAAGTCGCATTCGCGGGCCCGGCTCATCGACGGCAACCGTGCCATCGTCGACGTTTCGTCCATGGGCTTCAGCATGAGCGACCGACTGGAGCTCGTTCGCATCGCCGAGGCCAGCGAGGAGAGGCTCGGGGCGAGTCGCATCACCGATTGGTTGTCGCCGCCGTTCTTCACTACCAAGTTCTGGTACATGTGGCAGACCACGTTCGCGTTTCAGCCGTGGCACAGCGCGGTGGAGTTCAAGCGCTATCTGCACCGGTTCATGAAGGAATTCAGCCGCATCGAAACGCTCGCCGGCGTCAAGCGGACGGTCTTGAACCAGTACAATTCGCTGGTCCGCCCGCTGCAGATCTGGCTCGAGCAGCAGGGCGTCAAGGTCCGCAACGGCTGCATGGTGACCGATCTCGCCGTCTCGGGCGTCGACGGCAAGCTTGCCGCGACCGCATTGACGGTCCGCTGCGACGGCGCGACCGAAACCGTCGCGGTCGGCGCCGACGACCTCGTTTTTCTGCAGAACGCCTCGATGACCGACGCCTCGAGCCTCGGCTCGATGACCCGCGCGCCGGCGCCATTGACCAAGGACGACAGCGGCGGCTGGGCGCTGTGGGAGCGGCTCGCCAAAATTCATCCCGAGTTCGGTAATCCGGCGGCGTTCAATTCCTCGATCCCGGAATCCTATTGGGCGTCGTTCACCGTGACGCTCGAGGATCCCGCCTTCTTCGACAACATGGAGGCGTTATCCGGCAATCAGGCCGGCACCGGCGGCCTCGTCACGTTCAAGGATTCGCGCTGGCTGATGTCGATCGTCTTGGCGCATCAGCCGCATTTCGCCAACCAGCCCGAGGGGGTCTATGTGTTCTGGGGATACGCGCTGCATCCGGACCGCGTCGGCGATTTCGTCGCCAAGCCGATGTCGGAATGCGGCGGCCGCGACATCCTGCGCGAGCTGTGCGGCCACCTCAATTTCGACTTCGACGCCAATTTCGCCACCGCCAACTGCATTCCCTGCCGCATGCCCTACATCACCAGCATGTTCATGCCGCGCGGGAAGGGCGACCGGCCGTTGCCGGTCCCGTCCTGCGCGAACAATCTCGCCTTCGTCAGCCAATTCGTGGAAATCCCGGAAGACGTGGTCTTCACCGTGGAGTATTCGGTCCGGGTGGCGCAGATGGCGGTCTATCAGCTCTGCGGGATCGAGCGGGAGATTCCGCCGATTTTGCATCACGACCGATCGGTCAAGGTCAATTTCGACGCGGTCATCAAGGCATTCCAGTAACCGCCGCGGTTGCAAAATACGGTAATCTGGTCATCCTAAGCCGATCGGCCGTGGCGGCACGGGTGGCCGCGGCGCGTGTACGGGTTTCGGTGCAGCCTCTCGTTCAAGTCCTCTCACCCAAGTCCTCATGATCGAGAACGAGCAAGACGGCGACAAGGGGCAGGGCCTTGCGGAAGCGCCGCATTATTACGGCCATCGCGAACGGCTGCGCGAGCGGTTTCGCGAGGCCGGCGCGGAGGCGCTGTCGGACTACGAGCTCCTCGAGCTCGTTTTGTTTCGCGCGCTGCCGCGGCGCGACGTCAAGCCGCTCGCCAAGATGCTGATCGCGACGTTCGGCTCCTTCGCCGAGGTCATCGCCGCGCCGGTCGTGCGGCTCGCCGAGATCAAGGGGCTGGGCGATGCCGCCATCACCGAGATCAAGCTGGTGCACGCGGCGGCGAGCCGGCTCCTGCGCGGCGAGGTCAAGAAGCGGCCGGTGCTGTCGTCATGGTCGACCGTGCTCGACTATTGCCGCTCCGCCCAGGCATTCGCCGACCGCGAGCAGTTCCGCGTCCTGTTTCTCGACAAGCGCAACCAGCTCATCGCCGACGAGCTGCAGCAGGTCGGCACCGTCGACCACACCCCGGTCTATCCGCGCGAGGTCGTCAAGCGCGCGCTCGAATTGTCCGCCACCGCGATCATCCTCGTCCACAACCACCCTTCCGGCGACCCGACGCCGTCGCGCGCCGACATCCAGATGACGCAGCAGATCATCACGGTGGCGAGCCCGCTCGGCATCTCCGTGCACGACCACATCATCGTCGGCAAGGAAGGGCACGCCAGCCTCAAGGGGATGAAGCTGATTTGACGCGGGTCGGCCTCCGACGGCGCGCGACGATCATTTCATCGCGCATCCGCAGTGTAGTTGTCGCCGAAGTCGCCAGCGCAACCGGTCAGGTCTGCGACACGTAAGGCAGGTCGGCGAGAATCTGATGCAGCGTCAGTTTTTGCGGGCCCTTCGTGAACTCGACTTCGTGGTCGAGAATGTCGTTCATGACATCGAGCCCGAGCGAGCGATAGCTCTCGAACTGCGATTCGGTAAACCACTGATCGAGCGTCGATTCGTGCGGAAACTCCGGGTGCGCCGTCGCGTAGCTCCGGATGCCGGCGCCTTCGGTGCCGTGATACGCCGGTTTGACATACAGCACATGGCCGTTCTCGCAGTCCTCGCCGTCGGCGCCTTTGTAGTGGATGGTGCCGACCGCGATAATACGGAATGTTCTCCGACCGCGACCGGCGTCTTCGGTCGGACGGTTGCGCAAGACTTGGAGGTCCCGGAACGTGATCCGGATGCCGAGATCGATGAAGATCTTGCGCACCGCGTTGCCGAGATCCACGAACGCGAATTTCGGGTCGCAGCCGGCGTCGACGACGATGATGAAGCGGCATCGGCGCCGCACCATCTCGTACAGCCCGAGATTTTCGAAATGGCCGCCGTCCGACAAATAGACGAAGGACCGCGCATCCGTCGTCTGGCCGAACGCTTCCTGCATCAGCGGCTTGGCGGCCCATTTCGGGCCTTCGGACTGGTAGGAGTTCTCGCCGGCGTCGCCCGGATTGCCGAGCCACCAGCCGAGCCTCACATTGAACAGCGTCAGCAGGAGCGTGATCGACGGCGAGGAACTGTAGCCCATGTTGGGGCTGACCGCGGCGCCGGAGATCGCCATCGCCGTCCCGAGCGAAATTCCATGTCTGATCTTGTCCGTCTCCGGGCCGGCGCCGTCGTCATGGCGGTGGGTCCAAGACTTCATGGGGCCGTCGCCATATTGCCAGCTCGGGCGGAAGCCCAGGAAGGCGCTGCCGGCGTGCAGCGGACTGACGGTGAACGGTTCCGCCTTGCGCTCCTGCCAGGCCAGTCGCTTGGTCGAGACGACGTTGAGCGCGATATTGACGACGTGAAACAGGCTGCGCGGGTTGGCGCCGTCGCCGGTCTTGGGCGGCCACAATGCATTCACGCGGATATTGTCTTTGATGTCGAATCCGGTGAAGTGGTCCGGGTCGCGCTGCTGGCGTGAAGCGCCGAGATAGCCGCGGATCAGGCGATTGCGATAAAGCGCGTGCAGTGAAAATCTGTTGATGTTGACGCAGTACGACGCCAGCAGGGCGACCGCGCCGACGATCGCGAAGCCGATGCCGAACCACGTCAAGATGGTCGTCAGCGGCATGGCCTGCGCCGTGCGGTCATGCAAAACGGCGACCAGCGGGGCGTCAAGCAACACCTTGTCGAGACCGGACGAAAGCGCAATGACGAGCGCGGCGCCGAAGATCGGCCCCGCCACCGCCATCGCAATGTTGAAGACGAAAGCCGTCGGGCCGCCGCCATTGTCGGCGGTGCCCTCGGCAGGCGTCTTGCCGCTGCTGCCCATGAGCGCGGTGGCGAGGCCGCCGCCGACGCCGACGATGCCGCCGCACGCGACAAAGAGCTGGGCGGCCCAGGTGTGCGCCATTTGCACGAAATATCCGCCGGCGAACACCAGAAACGCCATCAGCGCCCAGACGATCGCGCTCGTCGCCAACCAGCCCGCCGATCGACCGAGCCACTCGCGGTCGGAATCGGAATCCGGCTCCGCGCTCGTCAATCCGGCGAACGCGATGTCGGCGCCCATTTGCGCCATCAGGACCCAGGGCACGCCGAAAATCATCGGCAGCAGCAAATCCCATAGCGGCGCCGGTTCCGGCTTTGCCAGAAGCTCAGGGTAGGGCTCGAGCAGACTGAACAAATAGGCACCTGCGCCGACCAACACTCCGTAGATCAGACCGGACGCCATCCAGGAGACGAGATCGACCCAGGCCGAGCCGCGGCGCCGGCTCTCCTCGGCACTCAGGTTCGGGTCACGCTTCGCGCGCCAGCTCAAAAGCGACCCCAAAATCCAACCGACGGTGTAGATCAACAGGCCGGCGGCGGCCGTCAGGATCAGAAGTTCGTGCGCGATGCTCAGGCCTTGCCACCACGACATGAAATCGAGGCCCAGCCATTGTTGTTCGAGGTGCTTGGCGAAATCGTGCGACGTGAAAAAGACGCTGAAGGTGATCGCGGATATCACCGCCCATATCAGATCGCGCCAGAGGAATGTCGGCTCGTAGACATTGTCGTCCTTGGCGCGTCGGGTCGGGCGATGCCGGGTGGTGAACGCCAACGCGCCGATCAGCGCCACGACGCCGGCCGCGCCGATCGCAACGACGGCGTAATGACTGTCGGGGCCGGCGTTTTGGGCGGCCCGTACCGACGCCGCCGCCACCACCTTCAACGCAAGCAACGCCACGCAGACGACCGGGATGATCACGAGCCAATTCAGAACGAGATTGCGCGTGCTGATCGCGATGGCCGCCCAGGCGTCGGCCGACGTGATGCCGAGGCGGGGCGT
This sequence comes from uncultured Pseudomonadota bacterium, assembly GCA_963745155.1. GTDB lineage: Bacteria > Pseudomonadota > Alphaproteobacteria > Rhizobiales > Xanthobacteraceae > BOG-931. The sequence goes on from CAVUWO010000025.1 coordinate 119,128, forward strand.
CAGGTAGTTGCTGTACGCACGCAGCCAGGAAATTTCCGGCGGCTCGACGTCGGCGCCGCTGGGGCGGCCGGTCAGGTTGCCGATCACGGTCGTAAAATCGTTGCGGGCGCGCCACGACGACAGCCACGAACCGACATAGCCGCCGCCGGACACGGTCGAGAGATAGTGGATGCGGCCGAGCACGGAATTCTCGGGCTTGATCTCGAGCTTCTTGTCCAGTTTTGCCGCCGCGGTATCAGCCGTCACGGTGTCGGCCGCCACGGCATCCGCGGCGTCCGCGGGTTTGCCGGCTGCCGCGCCGAGCCGTGGTTTGGGCGCCGGGCGCGTGACGTCGTAGCCGGCGAGAGCCTGAATCACGCCGAGACAGAACGTTGCGCTGCGGATGCCGCCGCCCGAGCAGCATAGCGCGGCGCGATTGAGCTTGTTGAGCGCCCGATAGAACTTTTCCCGCCGCTCGGCTTCGCTGGGCGGCAAGTCGGCGCCGTCCCGTTCGTCGGCGTTCATCCGCACCCGTCGCGCTTCATTATCCTGCCCGGCGATCGGGCGCACGAGCTGGTTGTGCCAGTTTTCGCCGAAGATCGCGTCGGTCTCCTCGGCCAGCACCTGTTCGATGGACAAGGCCCCCATTTGTCGCTCCCCCTCGCGGGCCGTTGCGGCGCACGCGCGCATGCACCCCGATTATCATATCATCCGTAGGTTGTGGTGAAAAGACGAGGGGAAAGAGAAGGCCGTCGCCATGCAAGCGCCATCTGGCACGCCGGCTATCGGTCGACTAAAGTCGCCTCAGCCTGTGAGGGCGTGCGGTGCGACGTGGTTATGTTGACGTGGGCATGTTGACCTGGGCACGTCGAGCCGCCAAGCCATTCGACAATGGATCACCCGCAGTCACATGAAGTTTACCCAGAGCGCCACGTCGGGCGCACGTCCGCTTCGCATCCTCGAAATCGGCGCGCACGAATTCTTCGTCGCGGCCGTGCCGGAGCAGACCGAATTCTATTGGACCGGCATCAAGCCGCGCGGACGGGTTCACCGTGCCTTCAGCCCGGCTCGCCTGATCCGAAGCCTGATCACGCTGCGCCGCGGCGAGTTCGACCTGCTCGTCGTCCACGCCACGCTCTATGCGCCGTGGCATCCGCGCTCGATCTTCACGGCATTGCGCGACTGGCACATCCGCGCGCCGCTCGGCCTGTTCGGAATTTTCGCCTGGCGCTTCGTCCATCTGTTTCACGATGTACCGATCGCCGTCGTCGACCTCGACGATTCCTCCCAGATCGGCCGGCACAATTTCTTTCTGTTCGACCGCTGCCGGGCTTTTTTCAAGCGCGAATTGCCGAGCGACCATTGGCTGGCGTTCTGCAATGCCTGGTATCCGAAGTTTCCCGGGCGGAACTGGCGCAGCAAAAGGCGCAATCAGCGGCGGGTCGAAAAGCTCAAGCCGCTCAGCCTGGGGGGGCCCTCGCAATTCCGTGATGAAGTTGCGCCGCCACGCGAGAAGACGTCGGACATCTTTTTTGTCGGCGCCGTCACCGCCAACAGCACCGCGAGGATCGCGGGCGTAAGGGAGCTGCAGGCGCTTGCTCAGGAAGGCTATGTCGTCGATATGCCGGCCGAACGGCTGGCGCGGCCCGAATTCCTCGCGCGCATGGGCGCTGCCTGGCTGGCGTGGTCGCCCGGCGGACTCGGCTGGGACTGCGCGCGGCACTATGAAGCGCCGCTGGCGGGCGCCGTGCCCTTGATCAACGATCCGACCATCCTGCGGCACCGGCCGCTGCGCGACGGCGAGCATTGCGTGTTCTATCGCATCGAAGCCGGGGGTCTTGCCGAGGCGGCGCGCCAAGCGCTCGCCGACAAGCCCCGCCTGCGCCGCATGGCGGAGGCAGCCGCCGAGCACGTCCGCGTCCATCACAGCCTGCAGGCTCGCGCCGAGTACGTGACGATCACGGTGCTGGGCCGCCGCCTCGACGGCAGTTGGGTAGAGCCGGGCGAGCTATCGTCCGACGCTCCGGCGCTCGCGCCGGTGCAGCCGGTGCCGAATGCGGTTTGAGTGTTTGGAACAGATTTCTGCGAACCAAGATCGAAGAGACGCGATCGGCGCGCTCAAGCGGACGCGGCCGCGGCGCCATTGACGACCCGCACCGGCACGCCCTTATACGCCGGCACGTAGCTGTCTTCGGCGTGGTGCCATAACGGCACCAGCGGGTTGCACTCGGGATAATACCCGCCGAGGCAACCTTCCGGGATGTTGTAGGCGTGGACGATGAAGCCGTCGACTTGGCGATCGACGCCGTCCTGCCGGTTCGGCGCGTCCGTCACCAAGCTTACCACTGCGCCTTCGTTCAGGCCGAGGCGGTCGATGTCGTTGCGGTTCATGAATAGCACCATGCGCGTGCCCGACACGCCGCGGAAGCGGTCGCGATAGGAATAGACGGTGGTGTTGAACTGGCCCTGGCTGCGGAAGATCGAGAGCTGAAAGATGTCGCGGCGCTCCGGATCGATGTCGATGTTGCCCGCCAAGGTCTTCGGCGCGATGAAATTGGCCTTGCCGGTCGCGGTATGCCACTCGCGGTGGCGTGCCGCCAGCGGCTTGTGAAAGCCGCCCGGCTGCCACATGCGGGCGTTGAAGTCGCGAAAGAGTTTCGGATAGGTCTGTTCGATGGCGTCCCGGACGCGGCCGTAGTCGGCGACCCAAGCGTCCCAATCCACCCTCGGATTGGGCGCCAGCGTCGCTTTCGCGAGTTCGGCGATGATCGACGGCTCGGAGCGCAGGTCCCGGCTCGCCGGTTTCGCCATGCCGCGCGAGCCGTGAATGCAGGCGGTCGAATCTTCGATGCTCACGGCCTGCGGTCCGCTAGCCTGGTGGTCGATCTCGATGCGGCCGAGGCATGGCAGAATGTAGGAGATGTCGCCGTGCACCAGACAGGAGCGATTGAGCTTGGTCTCGATCTGCACGGTCAGCCGCAGCTTGCGCCATGCCGGCATGAGCTGGTTCTGATCGGGCAGCGAGCAGATCAGGTTGCCGCCGAGCTGGAACACGGCGCTGACGTCGCCTTTGACGACGGCGCTGCCGGTTTCTGTGCAGTTGAGGCCCTTTTCCGTCGGCGGCTGGAAATCAAACAGCTCCCTGAGCCGGTCCATCGGCACCAGTTTCGGATTTTCAGTAATGCCGACGGTGCGCTGGCCTTGCACATTGGAATGTCCGCGAATTGGCAAAATGCCGGCACCGGGCTTGCCGATATTGCCGCGGAGCAGGAGAAGGTTCACCAGCATCTGCACGTTCTCGACCCCTGAAACCTGCTGGGTCAGGCCCATGCCGTAGGCGATCATCGCCGTCTTGGCGCGGCAATAGACCGCCGCCGTCGACTCCATGGCGTAGCGGGTCAGGCCGGAGCGCAACTCGAGCTCGGGCCATTCGGCCGCGCGCACGACCGCCTCGAAGGCATCGAAGCCGTGGGTGTGTTCGGCGATGAAGTCGACATCGAGCACGCGTTCGCGCCCGGCCGCTTTGGCCGCATCGTCGAGCGCGAGCACGGCCTTGCAGATTCCCATGATCGCGGCCTTGTCGCCACCGACAATGACCTGATGGTACTCGGAACTGAGCTGGGTCGAGGCGCCGGACAGCATCTCCACCGGGCTCTGCGGATTGACGAACCGCTCGAAGCCGCGCTCGCGCAGCGGATTGAAGACGATCAGCGGCACACCGCGCTTGGCGCATTCTTGCAGCGGATGCAGAATACGCGGGCTGTTGACGCCGGAATTGTGGCCGAAGAACATTAGACATTCGGTGTGCGCGAAGTCGTCGAGCGTCACAGTGCCGACCGGTACGCCGATGCTCAGCGGCAGTCCGAACGATGTGCTCTCGTGGCACATGTTGGAGCTGTCGGGCAGGTTGTTGGTCCCATACATGCGGGCGAACAGCGCATACATGTAGGAAGCTTCCAGCGAGGCGCGGCCGGAAGAGTAGAACACCACCGATTTCGGCGCGAGTTTCTTGAGCTCCGCGCCGATCTCCGCGACGGCGTCCTCCCACGCTACCGGCACGTATTTGTCGCTCGCCGCGTCGTACCGCAGCGGATGGGTAAGGCGCCCTTGCTCTTCCAGGGCATGGTCGGTCCATGATTTCAGCTCGGTGACCGTATGCGCGGCGAAGAAGGATGGCGGACAGCGGCGGCTGGTGATCTCCCAGGCGGTCGCCTTGGCGCCTTCCTCGCAAAACTCGAACGGCAGCGGCTTGGCCGGCTTCGCCCAAGCGCAGCTCACGCATGCAAAGCCGTCCGGTTTGTTTTGGTGCAGCAGAACACGCGTACCGCTCACCGGCACGCGCTCGCGCATCAGACTGCGCCGTAACGAGCCCACAGAACCCCAGCCGCCCGCGGGATGATCGTAGGTGGTGAACTTCGGCGCTTGGCTCATTTTTCTGGGTCCAATGCAAATGCTCTCGTGGGCGCCGTGCGCCGCAAAAGTCCGGCGTCGACGGGGACATTCGGTTAACCGCCGCAAGGCAAGGAGGGTTCCGCGCTGCCGCAAGGTGTGGTGCGTGCCCCCGAGCCGGAGCGCTCAGGCGATGCGTAGCGCTGACGCGGCGGCGTTGCGGCCGGCAATGCGGCCGAGCACGGTCGCGGTCAGGAGACCGTTGCCGGACAGATAGCCCGATGCCCGGGAACCGGAAACGCCGGCAGCGGCGCCGCCGGCCGCGAACAGGTTGGGCAGGCGGCTGCCGCGTGCGGCCCTTACCCGTGCCTCGGCGTCCACGGCGAGGCCGCCTTGGGTATGGAACAACGCGCCAGTGACCTTGACCGCCTTGAACGGCGGCGTGAGCGGCTCCCCGCCGGCGAACGATCGGCCGAAACGATCCGTCCCTCCGGTGCGCTTGGCTGTTTCGACTTCCGCCAGGCTTTCGCCGAGCGTGACCGCCGGCACGTTCAGCCGCTGCGCGAGCTGCGCGATCGTCGCCGCCTCGATCACGGCGCCCGCCGCTTCCGCCCGGCGGAAATCCTCGAACTGGCGCGCGATCGCCGCGATGCGCGCGTCGAAGATGTCGAACGCTATCCCCGTCGGCTGCGCGAGCACGATGGCCGCCTGCTCGGAATAACCTCGGCTCTCGTCCGAGAAGCGTTTGCCCGCGATATTGATCTGAAAGCCGCCCTCCATGATCACCGCCCAGGTGATCAGGATGCCGTGCGGATGCGCGACCGAGCCGTGCCCCTGATAGCCGGACATGTGGCGCAGTTCGGCGCCGAGCGCTTCGCCCCAGGTCACGGCATCGCCGCGATTGCCGGGATGGCCGAAATACATGGCGCCGCGCATTTCGGGAATGTGCCGCGCCACAAGATCGGGCGCGCCGCCGTAGCCGTTGCAAGCCAGAACCAGCGCTTGGCAGCCCATCGCGTCCCGCGTTCCGTCGGGCCGCGTGATCTCGACGCCGCGAATTGCTTTCGCGGCGTCGGCGTAAAGCGACGTCGCGGCGGCGTTCGCGATGATGACAATTCCGGCATCGTCGACCGCTTGGCGCAGCCGGTCGATCAGTTCGACGCCCGAGCGGCTGGGCAGGCCGTGCATGCGCCGCGCTGCGTGGCCGGGATAATCGAAATCGTCCACCACCGAAAACGGCAGACGATAGCGGTCCGCCAGCCACTCGACGGTCGCGCCTGCCTGTGCGGCGACGAGCGTGACGATCGTGCCATCGGCTTCGCCGTGCGCCTTGGCTTGGATGTCCGCGGCGAACGTTCGGGACTGTCGGCGATGCCCCGCGCCTTCTGAAAACGCGTGCCGGCGGCCGGAATGAGGCCCGCCGAAAGGCCGTCGAGCCGCGCGGCACCGCGTCGCGTTCCAGCACCACGACCTCGGCGCCCGCCTCTTGCGCCGCAAGCGCCGCGCACAGTCCCGCAGCGCCGGCGCCGACAATGACAACAGGTACGCTTTGCGGCAAAACCGTCGGCTGGCATCTCTTTGACGCTCACGCCGTCGGCTCCGCCTGATGCTCCGTCCGCGCCGATCGCCGCCAAACGCGCCGCCGGATTATCCTCAAAAAGGTCGGTCAAAGATAACGGCGCAGTTCCGCCGCGGCGGCGTCCGGCGTCTGCTTCAGGTTGAACGGTGCGACGAAATGGCCGTTCTTGTCCATCAGGTAGACGATGGCGGTGTGGTCCATGGTGTAATCGCCGCCTTCGAGCGGCACTTTCTTGGCGTAGACCCGGTAGGCCTTGATCGTCGCGTCGATCGAGGGCGGTCGCCGGTGAGGCCGCGCAAACGCGGGTCGAAGTTGGACAGATAATCCTTCATGAGCGCCGGCGTGTCGCGCTCCGGATCGACGGTGATGAACACCGCGCCGGTGCGGTCGGCGTCCTTGCCGAGCTTCGCCAGCACCTGGGAAATGTCGAACAACGTGGTCGGGCAGATGTCGGGGCAATGGGTGTAGCCGAAAAACACCAGGAACGGACGTCCCTTCATGTCCGGGTCGCTGAACGGCTTGCCGTTCTGGTCCTCGAGACGAAACGGCCCGCCGACGGCGGCGATCGCCGGCCCGGGCGGCAACGCCGATCCGCCGGTCAGATAGACGATACCCGAAGACCAGCACCAGCCCGCGGACGAAGGCGCCGAGGAACGGCAGCGCGCGCGAAATTCGTCCGTGCGTCAAGGGCTCGCTCCCTTCACTGTCGCATGCGGCGTTAATATAATCGCCGGCTGCGCGGCGGCAGCGATCTGGCGCCAAAGCGTGCGGCAATCGCGCGCGCCTTCCGCGGCTCGAAGAAACGGGCGCCGCCGCGGGACCTCAACGCGCGGCGCGCGCCTCTAACGGCAGGTGCTGTAGAGCGCCGCCAAGTCGCGGCCCCGCAACCCCAGGATGCGCGGCGTCAGCCCGCCGTGGCGTTCGATCCAGTGCCGGATCGCCGGCGGATACATGCGCATCACCAGCCGCGTGCCGGCGCGCGTCGGCACCAGCGCGCGCCGGGCATCGTCGTAATAGGACGCCGCGTGGAAGCCGAGCACCGCCCGACGCGTCACGCAGACATGGTCCGGCGGGATCAGCGCGGTGAACATCGTGCATGCCGAAAGGCACGGGCCGTCGATGACGAGACGCTCGCCCGAGTCGCGCATGTCGCGGTACTTGTTCAGGTAGGAGACGATTTCGCCCCCCGGGTCATTGGTGATGCGCACGTCGGCGCAGGCCGTAAATTCAGGGTGGCGACGAAACGAGAGGGCCGCCGCCAGCGCGCCGGCCAAGGCTGCCTGCCATTTCATGTAAAGAACCTTTCCCCGATTCCCGGCGGTCGTGACCATCGCCCGCCATTGTGGCGAGACTTCGGATGTGCCGATTGTATCCGCCCTAAAGTTATATAGTAATAGCTAATTTTATTGTGAAATTGTAAGTATTAAGTAAAATAACAATCCACCGCGCCGCTTGTCGTCCCGTTGCGTCATCGCCCGCGGCGCCACCGTGGACTTTCATGGCATTTACTTGGAAAACACGCGACGCGTTGCCACGCGGCGGTTCCCGGCGGGAAATTCGCGCGGCGCCGGCGCGAGCCGTTTGCACGACGTTTGGCGCGGCGCGCAGCCGGGCAACGGGCGCGGCGGGGCGATGCTATACATAATTGACAGGCCATAACCAAAAGGCGATCGGTCGCATCATGGACACGTCAGTCGCGCGGAAAACCAACGTCCAGCTACTCGACGGCCTATTACCTGCTCGAAGGCTTGAACGAGATCGGCATCGATTATCTGTTCTGCAATTTCGGCACCGATCATGCGCCGATCATCGAGGAGATGGCGCATCGGAGGAAGCGCGGCGAGGCGATGCCGAAAGTGGTGCGCTGCCCGCACGAGAACACCGCGGCACATATGGCGGCGGGCTACGCGCTGGTCAGCGGGCGCGGCCAGGGCGTGCTCGTCCATGTCGACGTCGGCACCGCCAACGCCGCCAACGCCATGCACAACATCTACCGCAGCCGCCTGCCGGTGCTGCTGATGGCCGGCAAGGCGCCCTATACGTCGCACAACGAGCTGGTCGGCACCCGCGACACCCATGTGCATTTCGTGCAGGAGCCGTTCGATCAAGCGAGCTTGGTGCGCCCTTACACCAAGTGGGAGTGGACGCTGCCCTCGGGCGTCGTCGTCAAGGAAGCCCTGCGGCGCGCCTATTCCATCATGCAAAGCCAACCGCGCGGTCCGGTCTATTTGATGATGCAGCGCGAAACACTGACCCAGCACTGGGGCACCGACCAGATCCATCGCTATCCGGCCGACCGCTTCAGTGCGCTGGCCGGAGGCGGCGCCGATCCAAAACTCATTGCCGCACTTGCCGATCGACTGATCGCCGCCGAAAATCCGATCCTGATCACCGCTTATGGCGGCATGGATGCGCTTGCCGCGCAGAAAATCGACGAGGTCGCGCAATTCGCCGGCATCCCGGTCTTCGAAGCCAACTCGAAGAGCAACATCTCATACGAAAGCCCATGCTTCGCCGGCTTTTCGCCCGACGAAGCCGTGCCCGAAGCCGACTTCGGGTTGCTGGTGGACGTCGAAGTGCCGTGGTTCCCCGCCGAAGTGCAGCCCAATGAGAAATCCTTTTGGGCGCATATCGACGTCGACGTCCTCAAGAGCGGCTCACCGATGTGGACGTTCCCGGCCACCTGCGCATGCAGGGCGACAGCGGCCGCATCCTCGATCAGTTGCTGACCGAGCTGAAGGCGAAGGCCGCGGCGGGCTTCAAGGCGGCCGCGGCGGCACGCCTCGATCGAGCTAAGGCGATGCGCGAAAAGCGTCTGGCGCACGCCGCCAAGCTTGCGGCCGATAAGGGTAAGTCCGGCGCCATCAATCCGCATTACCTTATGGCGGAACTCGGCAAGGTGCTGGACGACGAAGACATCATTTTCAACGAAGCGGTTACCAATACGCGTGCCGTGCTGATGCAGATTCCGCGGCCGCTGCCGAATACGACGTTCAACACCAACGGCGCCGGGCTTGGCTGGTCGGGCGGCATGGCGCTTGGCGCCAAGCTTGCGGCGCCGGCGCGGTGATGGTGCAGATGGCCGGCGAGGGCAGTTTTTATTTCAACAATCCCTGCTCGATTTTTGCGGTCGCGCAACAATATAAAGTGCCGATTTTCTCGATCGTCCTCGACAATTCCGGCTGGTCGGCAGTCAAGCAATCGACACTGCGCGTGTTTCCCCACGGCGAAGCCAAAGCCGCCAACGAGTTCGAGTCGGAACTCGCGCCGAAGGTCGAATTCACCAAGGTCGCCGAGGCGTTCGGCGCCTATGCCGAGAAGCTCAGCGATCCCGCCGAAGTGCCGGCTGCAATCGCGCGCTGCGCCAGGGAGGTCCGCGGCGGCCGCTCGGCGCTGCTGCATGTGCGCGTGACGCGGCTGTAGGAGTTGGCACCGCGCGGCACTGCTCGACCTACCGGGAGAAGGTCATTCCTTTCACGCCGGTAATCGGCGGCGGCGGTGTCGGTCCGAGCGGTCGCCGCTCCGGCGCGCATGGCGTTGAACAGCGGGGTCAGAACGACGGCGACGGCGACATTGAGGATCACGGTGTAGAACGCGGCGTAGCCGGGGAAAGTGTGGCCGGCGAGACGAACACGTAGGTCGGCGTCAGATTGCGCCGGAAACCGCCATCGCCGTGCCGGCGAAGATTCCGACGACCCAGCCGACGAGCAGCGCCCAGTCGTTGAACCAGCGGGTATAGACGCCGAGCATGATCGCCGGCAGCGTCTGGATGATCCAGATGCCGCCGAGAAGCTGCAGATTGATGGCGTATTGCTTCGGCGCGAACACGATGAAGGCGAGCGCGCCGAATTTGACGATCAGCGACACCCACTTCGCCATCCGCGCTTCCTCGCGGTCGGTCGGATTTTTGTTGATGAACTCGCGGTGGATGTTGCGGGTGTAGAGATTGGCCGCGGCGATCGACATGATCGCCGCCGGCACCAGGGCGCCGATGCCGATGGCGGCAAAGGCGATGCCGACGAACCACGACGGGAAGCTGTGCAGGATCAGCGCCGGCACCGCAAAATCGGTTGCCGAACTGCTTGAAGCCGGCGGCGTATTCGGGAAGGTTGCCGACGCCGGCGGCGATGGCGAAGAAGCCGATCAGCGCCAGCAGCCCGAGCATGAAGCGAATAGCCCGGCAACAGCGCGGCGTTGCGGCGGATGGCGTGGCCGCTCGACGCGCTCAGGATGCCGGTGAGCGAGTGCGGATAGAGGAACAAGCGCCAGCGCCGAGCCGATCGCCAGCGTCACATAGACGCCGTAGGAGCCGGTGGTGTGGGCGCCGGGCACCGCCAGCAGCAGCTTTTGCGGCGGCACCGCCGCAAAGATCTTGCCGAAGCCGCCAAGCTGGATCGGAACGACGATGACCGCGGCGAAGGCGGTGATGTAGATCAGAATGTCCTTGACGATCGGCGATCGAGGCCGGCGCGCGCAGCCCGCTCGAATAGGTGAAGGCGGCCAGGATGATGAAGGCGATGATGAGCGGCAGATCGCCGATATAGCCGGTGCCGGAGACGCCGAGCGCGCGCGATGACCACCTGCAGGCCGACGAGTTGCAGCGCGATGTAGGGCATGGTGGCGACGATGCCGGTGACGGTCACCGCGAGCGCCAGCCAGCGATTGCCGAAGCGGCCGCGCACGAAATCGGCCGGGGTGATGTAGTTGTGCTTGCGGCAGACCTGCCAGAGCCGCGGAAACACCAGGAACAGGATCGGATAGATCAGGATCGTGTAGGGGACCGCGAAGAAGGCGATCGCGCCGGCGCCGAAGGCCAGCGCCGGGACGGCGATGAAGGTGTAGGCGGTGTAGAGGTCGCCGCCGACCAGGAACCAGGTGATGACGGTGCCGAAGCGCCGCCCGCCGAGCCCCCATTCGTGCAGCAGATCGAGGTCGCCCTTGCGCCAATGCGCGGCGGCGAATCCGAGCCAGGTGATGAAGGCGAACAGCACGACGAAAATGATCAGCGCGATCCAGTTCACGTCCTGCACGGCATCCCTTCCCCCCAATTTCATTCTTCCCCTCTCCTCATGGGCGAGAGGGTCGCGGTGAGGCGGCTCTGAGCTAGAATTTCTGGTCCGGAGCCCCCTCACTCGTCCGCTGGCGCGGCCGACCTCTCCCCCACGGGGAAAGATGAAAACAAGCGCGGTTCCCGCGCCCGCGCTTCAAGAGCGAGTATCCGTCAATCGTCGGTGGCAAAGTAGACGACGGCGGTGAGCACGGCGCCGACGAGGACGCAGGCCATCTGGTACCAGTAGAAGAACGGGACGCCGATCCAGGACGGCTCGACCTTGTTGTAGAACGGCGGCCACACGACCGCGACGAGCTGGACGACGAACAGCAGGTACCACCAGCTCCATCCGCCGCGCCGTTCGCTCTGCTGCGCCATGGCATCCCCCCGAAAAGCGGTCGTACGATTGTTGGAGCGGGCGGCGGGAATCGAACCCCGACATACAGCTTGGGAAGCTGTCGTTCTACCACTGAACTACGCCCGCGCGGACGTCACCATAGCCAAGCATCGCCGCGGGCTGCAAGGGGACCGGATTTGGCATTCCGTAGGGGCGGCCCTTGTGGCCGCCCGTTTTTTGCCGCCCGGCCGCGGGCGCCCACAAGGGGCGCCCCTACGGAATGTACTGGCGCGCCCACCACAGCAACGGGAACGAGACGACCACAGCCACGACAAGAACAATCGCGACGTCGCGGACGCCGAATTGACACGCCATGAGAACGACGGAAGCGAACGTGACCCAGGCGCGCAAATTGTTGCCCAACTGCAGCGTGTGCCGCTTTTTCTGCAGTTCCTCCGGATCATTGTTGTTCGGGTCGCCGAGCCACTTGTAAACCGGCATGTTGGTGATTTTGGTGATGGCGGACCCGATCAGCCAGGCGATCAGACCGGCGCTGAACCACCAATGGCCGAGCCCATAGACCGGGAAATAGAGCACCGCGGCGATGAGCGGCAGCGTCGCGACGGTGACCGCGAACGGATTGGTCATCGCCGTCCGGTCCAGCGCGTTCACAAAACGCTTGAATGTCGCCACGTCCATGTCGTTCATGAGTTTTTGCAAGACGCCCGCGATGAACAGCAGAACACCCGCGCCCAGCGCGTTGATCGCGAGGATCAGAATTTCCGCCGTGGCTTCGTTCATGATTGTTTCCGCGCCGCGAGCACGTAAGATTGGGTTGAACGGAGTGAAGCCCATCGCGGCAGGCACGGCAATGAGGACATGGAACGCGTTCTCGCCGCGCGTCTTCGCGCCCGAGCTTTGCCGACGACGAAGCAAACAAACGACGGCCGGGCGTGACCTTTCGTCAGACGCCGCCGGTGGTGGGACCGGTCGCCGTCAAGATCATGCGCGGCTAAACCTCGTCATTGCGAGGAGCGCAGCGACGAAGCAATCCAGGGTCGGCGGCACAGAGTCTGGATTGCTTCGTCGCAAACGCTCCTCGCAATGACGAAAAAGGAAAGCGGAACGCCGAAAGACGCTGTTGCGTACCGCCGCATCTTGCGATGCGGCGCGCCCTCATCGGAGGGCGCTCGCCTCTCGGCGTTCCACCACGGCACTTGCGGCAGCGACCGAACGCCACCGCTCAGCTCGAGCCACGCGACTTCCTGGGACCCGTTCGGAGCGCGCAACCCCGATGGTTCGAAAGATCGCGCGCATCGCAACGCATGACGCGAGAGCCAACGAGCGGCCCTCCATGCGTCACCCGCGGGCGTTACCCGCGCCTTGCTGTCCCAGTCCAGCGAGATTGCACCCGCAGTCCGGTCATGATGCCGTCCGGGCGTGTCTTGCCCAAGCCGCCCGGGAGCCGAGGTGACGAGCCTCGGCCCGCGGGAACCGCACTCGCCCCGCCGGAGGGGGTCACCCGGCCGGCGTCCTGGTACGGGGGCGAGATTCGTCGATTTGTACCTCATTGTGCGACAGTTTGTCAAGAGAATGTCGCTAGAGCGGGGACCACATTGTCCGCGCACATGGGTACTCCCGCCGCCATTGGAAATCGACTTCAGCCGCGTCCGCGAGCACGTCCTTCTCCCTGCGCGCGCGGGCAGAAGTTCGGGAAGAGGGGACGTCGCCGCCGCCTGAGCCGCCCAGAAATTCTCGTGACACGCTCGTTTCCGTCGACACCGCTCAGGCTCGCGGCGGCGGACCCTCACCCTCGCTTCGCTCGACCTCTCCCCGCAAGCGGGGTGAAGTCAAGGACGGTGCAAACGGCCGCCGCCTCCGGCGGTGCTCCTGGCATCCTTGACTACAAATTCTTTCCGTCCGGTTGTCCGGAGCGGGCTTCGTTTTAGTGTGCCACTCTCTTTTTTCGCCATTTCTTCGTGCGTTTGTTGACGGTCATCCGGGCGACGCCGAGGGATCGTGCGATTTCCCGGTCGAGCAGGCCTTGGTCGAACAACGCGCGCACTTTTCGTTCAAATTTTTGACCAAAACCGGTAGAGCGGTTGCCCAGATTCTTTGTCCATTCGTCCCGTACGCATGTCGGGCTTTCTCGCCGCGCTGACGGGTGAGCGAATTCATAAAAGCGAGTCAGTTTTGCCAGCCTTCTGGCTCGCGCCCGGCGCTCGGCATCCCATCCTGAATTGCGATGTGACGCGGCGGATGTCAATCCGCGGGACCAGGGCAGGCCGAACCGGACCTTATATTCGGCGGCACTCATGTGGTGCATGAAGAACAAATGCGACGCAAGGCGCATCAGAGGCTTTTCGCAGAGCAAGCATTTGATGGTCTTGCCGCCAAAATAGCGGCTGACGTCCTGACTCGTCCGAAACCGTTGAAACCGCGCCGATTGCAGCAACCAAGCGGCCCCATGCTGATGTTAATTCACGCTTGAGCGTGTGTTAAATGGTTGTAAAAGTCAATAATATCTCGCATAGGATGTATTTCCCGATCCGGCGTGGTGAAATCCGGGAACCGTCTGCCCGCACGCTATTCCCGCATGTCGCGCCGCTCATGCGGGCTGCTTGCTCGCTTCGGTCGACCTCTCCCCGCGCACGGGGAGAGGTCGAGTCGGGGACAGCCCAAAGGACCGCCGCCGGCGGCGGTGCTCCGGTATCCTCGACTTCAAGTTCTCTCCGCGTCCACAATTTCATTGTAATGTAAGTCCGACGAGCATTGCGGGGCCGCGCGTTTCTGATTTTTGTCATAACGACTATCCAATGGTATAGCTCGGGCGAGCAGCCCCGAAAGAATGCCATTTAAACCTCATTAATGAGACGTCGCACCTCCCTCCGAAGGAAGTGGTTGATCGCGAACCAAGCATATATCGCGAATAAAAAAGAGCTCACAGAAATTGCAATAAGGAGCGCTAGAAGGATTTTTGTAGGACACGTCGTTGTCGGAAGGCGCCACGCCCAAACGTACACACCTATGGTAAAGGTTGCCATGAGCACGATGAACGTACCTTGGTGCAATAACAATAGAGGGATAGGATGTATGATCCAATTTATATGCCATGGCGTCCATAGCTTCTTCGCGATTGTCAATTCCCAAACTAATGCCCTCCGATGCAGCAGTTGATTTACGCGCTCTTCTATTGAGGCAATTCGCTCTGCCAAGGCCTGAACGGCGAAATTAGCCTCTAGAGTGTCATACACGAGAAAATAGGTGACTATCGTTAGCACGAAAGAAAATCCAACCCACTCCCATTTGAAGTTGTCCGTGAAATCCACTTTAGCTGTGCTGAGTAGAACCGACACGAGGCCGGCGATAATGGCCAAAAGGATCTGGGCATTACGCACATGGTTCTTGAAACTTTGAGCCTGCATGTTCTGGTCGGATTTCAGAATCGCATACTCCTTCATCAGCAAATCGATCTCTTCGGCTACCGGCCTAGGGCTGCTTGCAGTAGCGTTGTCAATCATTGTCGCCTCGCGAATGTTACACCGTACATCGAGACCTTAGTGCCGCTTTGTGTCAGCCGGTTGGACGCATCTCTCATTCTATGGCAGCCCTATTTCGCCGGCGATCTCGATCTGCGGCATCTGTATTCCGCGTTCCGCAGCCCTGGGGGCTTGAGCCGAGAGGCAAAAATTCCCAAAATGGGGCCGGTTGCTGTCGAACCGCGCGAGCGCCGCCGGCGGGAGTTGCACCGGAGCCCGTAGCCATGCTGACCCATTTGCAGGTCTGGTCGGCCATCGATCGCCTGGCGAGCCGCGCCGGCTTGTCGGCGTCGGGGCTCGCGCGGCGCGCCGGGCTCGATCCGACCACCTTCAACAAGTCGAAACGCATCACGGCGGAGGGCCGGGCGCGCTGGCCGTCGACGGAATCGATCGCCAAGGCGCTGGGGGCGACGGGGACGCCGCTCGACGTGTTCGTCGAACTGGTCAACGGCGGCGGCGTGGGCGCCGCGGCCAAGGCGGTGCCGCTGATCGGCTTTGCCGAAGCCGGGGCCGGCGGCTATTTCGACGATGGCGGCTTTCCGGCCGGCGAGGGCTGGGACGAGATCGCGTTTCCTCAGGTCAGCGACGAGCACGCCTACGCGCTCGAAGTGTCGGGGGCGTCGATGGAGCCGGCCTACCGCGACGGCGACGTCATCATCGTCTCGCCGGCGGCCCCGATCCGCCGCGGCGACCGCGTCGTCGTCCGCGCGCGGAGCGGCGAGGTCATGGTCAAGGAGCTCAAGCGCCGCACCGGAAAGACGATCGAGCTGCGCTCGCTCAACACCGCGCACCCGGTCCGCACGCTGGCGGCGGGCGATGTGTTGTGGATCGCGCGGATTTTGTGGGCGAGTCAGTAGCTGTCGGGTTGTTTGTACCCACGTTGACGGCGGGAGATCGAAACCCTCCCTTGTGGGGAGGGTAGGGTGGGGGTGGTGCAGGACGGTAAGAGCGCGCCGCGCTGGTACATCGCGTCCCGACCCCCGCGCCCTACCCCTCCCCCCGGGGGAGGGGTAACGAAATCACCCGCTCCGCGCCAGCGCGCCGTCGATCATGTCGATAGTGTTCGAGAGGCCGTAGGCGGCGACGAAGGAGCCGAAGCGCGGGCCTTTTTCCTGGCCGAGCAGGACCTGATAGAGCATGTTGAACCAGTCGAGCGACACGCCGGGCTTGCCGTCCTTGGCTTTCTTTTTCTGATCGAGGAACGGCTCGCGGCGGCCGACTTCGTAGACCACGTCTTGGATGGCTTCCGCGGTGGCGTCGGCGGGGAGTTGCGAGAGCGCGTCGCGCAGGTCGATCAGCGCCGCGCGCTCGGGGGCGCTCGGCTCGCGGAATTGCTTCTTCGGCAGCACGAAGTCGTGGAAATAGCGGATGGCGTAGTCGACCAATCCCGCCAGCCGGGGGTGCGTCTCTTTGGTATGCCCGGCCGGTAGCGGCGGATGAAGCCCCACAGCGTGTCGGCGTTCTCGGCGTTCGAGGCGGTGACAGCGAGAGGAGCATGGCGAACGAGATCGGATTGTCGGCCTTGGGCGGCGCGCCGGCATGGATGTGCCAGACGGGGTTGGTCAGTTGCTCGCGCGGCGACCTGGCGGGCGTAGGCTTCGAGGAATGCTGCGTACTCGTCGACGTCGCGCGGGATCACGTCGAAATACAGCCGCTTCGCCGCGTTCGGCTCGCGGTACATGAACAGCGAGAGGCTTTCCGGGCGGCGTAGCGCAGCCAGTCGTCGACGGACAGGCCGTTGCCCTTCGACTTGGTGATCTTCTGGCCGTTCTCGTCGAGGAACAGCTCGTAGGTGAAGCCCTCCGGCGGCGGGCGCCGAGCACGCGGCAGATGTGGCTCGACAGCTTGACCGAGTCGATCAGATCCTTGCCGGACATCTCGTAGTCGATGCCGAGCGCGTCCCAGCGCATGGCCCAATCCGGCTTCCATTGCAGCTTGCAGCGCCGCCTTTGACCGGGGTGTTGAAGCGTTCGCCGCTGTCGGGGTCGCGCCAGATGATGGTGCCGGCTTTGGCGTCGTCCGCGGTGATCGGCACCTGCATGACGGTGCCGGTTTGCGGCGGGATCGGCAGGAACGGCGAATAGGTCGCGCCCGCTCCTGGCCCAGCGTCGGCAGGATCATCGCCATCACCTGTCGAAGTGCGCGAGCACTTTCATAGTGCGGCGTCGAAGCGGCCGGAGGCGTAGTAGTCGGTCGACGAGGGGAACTCGTAGTCGAAGCCGAACTGATCGAGAAAGGCGCGCAGCCGCGCGTTGTTGTGCGCGCCGAAGCTGTCGTGGGTGCCGAACGGGTCGGGCATGCGGGTCAGCGGCTGGCCGAGGTGCTGTTCCAGCATGTCCCGGTTCGGCACGTTGTCGGGCACCTTGCGCAGCCCGTCCATGTCGTCGGAGAACGCGATCAGCCGGGTCTTGACTGTCGCCGGTGAGGACGCGGAAAGCGTGGCGCACCAACGAGGTGCGCGCGACCTCGCCGAAGGTGCCGATATGCGGCAGGCCGGACGGGCCGTAGCCGGTCTCGAAGATCACTTCGTCCTTGGGCTGCTTCGCGAGCCGCGCGACGATCTTGCGCGCTTCTTCGAACGGCCAGGCGTTCGACTGCTCGGCGAGCTCGCGCAGGGTGGTGGGGTCTTGGGTTGCTGCCGTGGTCATGGCGGTTTCTTTCGTTGGGCCGTCTTGAGCCGCCGCGTCGGGTGCGGACAATCGTTCCGTGACGTGAGTTTCGCCTAAAACAGTTCAGCGGCTGTCGGTTTCTTGCGGCTTCCATGCCATATGCGCAAAATGCGCACTTGATCAACGTCAGCGGGCCGCTGGTAATAGATCACGTACGATCCGTGCGAAAGCGTACGAATATTCCGACCTATTTTCGGGCGTTCCGGTCCCATGTCTGGAAAGCGCTCAAGGTGCGCGCAATGTTGTCGGACACCTTCGACGAAACGGATTGCCGCGCCGGGATCGTTTGTGGCGATATAGAGCGCGATCTGGGTCAGATCTTGTTCCGCCGCATCCGTGTAGACAAGCTTGGTCACTTGGCTTTGGCTGCGGCGTCGATACGCGCGAGCACGCGCTCGTATACTTTGTCAGCGTCGGACATTCGCCCGGCCTCGACGTCGGCGAGGCCTTCGGCGACGAAGGCACGCAGCGTCTCGGCGTCGGGTTCTACGATATCCTCGTCGCCATACCAGGTCCGCAACACCGCTTCGACGGCTTCGCTCTCGGAACCGAATGCTCCCGAACGGACCGATTCGCGCAGGCGGGCGATGAGGTCCGCGGGCAGCTCGACGGTAAGCTGTTCAGTGTCGCTCACGGGATTCTCCTGGCCCCTAGCTTACAACGCATCCGCCGGGCTTGCAGCGCTGCAATTCCCTCAAAACGGGCTGACCGGGAAATAGCGCAGCCACAAATCGGTGAAGGTGCCTTTCTCCCACAGCTGGAACAGCGCCCAGTTGAGGGTCTGGCGCAACAGATCGTTGCCGGTCTTCACGGCGATGCCGACGCCTTCGCCGAAGAAGCGGCTCTCCAGAAACGGGCCGCCGCGGAAGGCGCAGCAGCCGCCGGAGTCGGTGCCGTTGAGCCAGAACGCCAGCGCGATGCCGTCGCCGAACAGGAGGTCGACCTCCTTCTTGCGCAAGGCGTCGCGCGCCGCTTCGGCGGTCGGATAGGTTTTGATCTCGGCTTCGGTGAACATCGCCTTGAGATAGGCCTCGTGGGCGGTTCCGGCGATGACCGCGACCTTGAGCCCCTCGAGCCGTTCCGGCAGCACCTCGCCGACGCGGCTGTCGGTGCGGGCGACGAAGCGCGCGGGGGTGCGGTAGTACGGGTCGCTGAAATCGGCGCGGCGCCGCGTGTCCGCGGTCGAGGCGATCGAGGCGATCACGGCGTCGCCGCGATTGTCGGCGAGCGCGTCGAGCAGGGTCTCGAACGGCCGGGTCTGAATGGTGCAGGTGGCCTTGATCTCTTCGCAGATCGCCCGGGCAAGATCGACGTTGAAGCCGGCCGGATTGCCGTCCGGGGCGGCATAGTCGAACGGCGGGTAATCGGTGCCGGTGAGAAAGCGGATGGTCTGGAGGCGCGACAGGTCCGGCCGCTCGGGCCGCCGGCGCGGATCCCAAAAGCCCGGCACGGCGACGTCCTTGGGCTGCGCGGCGCTGTCGCCGCCGGTCGCGAGCGGCTGCGCGCCGGCGGTGGCGGTGAAGGCGCACAGCGCCCCCGCGAGGCAGGCGGCCAACCATGGCCACCGCATCAGCGGATGGCAGACTTCAGCGTCGGTTGCGGTTCGGCGTCGCATGCGATGACGGGCCCGGTTTCGTGTTCGTCGTCCGCTTAGCGAGATCCTGCGAAAAAGTCGAGTAAAGGGCAATTGCGACCCTCGCCAGCAAGCGGGCGAGGGCACGACGGACGGCGCGGTGTTCGCGGCGCTGTCGGACCAAGAGACGCGTCGCGCACGTCTCGGATCTGAAAAGCAGAATATAAATTTGCTCGCGGTCTCTTCCGTGCTAGCCGTCGGCGCACACCAAGCAAACAGGAGAGCGCGCGATGGAAGAACTCAACGGCCGCATGATCGCGTGTCAGATTCTGATCACCGGATTGATCGCGCGTGTTGCGAATGATTTCAAAGATCCGCTGCGATTTTTGTCGGATTTCCGCGACGAGATTTTGACCGTGGTGAAACAAGTGCGGATTGCCGGCGCGCTGGACGCGACGCGCGTGCGCGCAACTGCCGAGCGAACGGTCGATGAATTGTTTGCTTTGATGAAGCCGCCCTCGACCGACGACGACATCGCGTGATCGGGCTCGCGACCGCTCCGGCGGCGATGCCGAGTGCGAGGGTCTGCGTTGCAGTCGACGCATCACGCCGTGCGTCGCGGGGGCGCGATGGCGGCCGTGCGCGGCGCCTGTCGCGCTTGAAAGTGCGCGCCGGCCCGGCGGTATTTTCGCGCGGGACCAACGCGTTCGGCCTCGGTTTGGAAAGCTTATAATACGCGTCGTTTCTACTTTAATTGGAGCAATTCAAATGTAGTATCGCTCTGGAATTAGAATGAGTACAGTATATAGTATTGAAAATACTGCACTTTTGTTTGATTCTTCTTTGTCTCCCCGCTATTGGGCTTTCTTGTGACGCCGCGCGGCAACGCGGCAACGCGGCGACGGGAATGGGAAGCGGGGGGCGAAAATGACAACCGTAACAGCGCCGCGGTCGCTGCGATCGTTGATCGACAGTGGCCGCATCAATACGACGCTCGACACCGATGCGTCGCGGAAAGTCACCATCGGCTGTCTGATGGCGATCGCGTCGATCGGCGGCGCCATGGCCGAGGAGCAGACACTGCCGCCGGTCAAGGTCGAGGCGCCGGTCGAGCGCAAGCGCCCGCCGGCGACGAAGCCATCGCCGGAGCAATTGCGCGTCCGTGCCGCGCTGCGCCGGGCCGCGCGCGCCAAGCAGGCCGCGGAGGCCAAGGCGAAGGCCGAGGCGGCCGCCGCCAACGCTCCGGCCGCCGACCGCAATCCCTATGCGGACCCCGCGGCGCCATACAAGGCGGACCGCCTCGCCTCGCCGAAATTCGCCGAGCCGATCGCCGATACGCCCAAAAGCATCACCGTCCTCACCAAGGAAATCCTCGAGGACAAGGACGCCACCAGCCTCAAGGACGTGGCGCGCACCACCGCGGGCGTCACGCTCGGCACCGGCGAAGGCGGCAACGCCTTCGGCGACCGCTTTTTCATCCGGGGCTTCGACGCGCGCAACGACATCTTCGTCGACGGCATCCGCGATCCTGCGGTGAGCGTCCGCGAAAACTTCTTCACCGAGCAGATCGAGATCCTCAAAGGACCGTCCTCGACCATCGACGGCCGCGGTACCACCGGCGGCGCGCTCAACATCGTCACCAAGGAGGCCAATACCGACCGTAGCTTCTACACGGCCAACTCGACGTTCGCGAGCGACGCCACCAAGCGCGTCACCCTCGACGTCAACCAGGTCATCAGTCCGACGCTCGCCGTCCGCGTCGACGGCATGTGGCAGAACGCCAACGTCGCGGAGCGCGCCTACACGTTCGACGACCGCTGGGGCGGCCTCGCCGCGGTGAAATGGATGCCGACAGGCACGATCACGGTCACCGCGAACTACGTCCACACCGACCTCAACTCGCTGCCGGACTTCGGCGTGCCGTACAACAATGTCGCGGGCGCTCCGGTGACCTCTCTCGGGGTTCCGCGCGACACCTATTACGGCTTCGTCAACCGCGACTTCCAGAAGACGCAGCAAGACATCGTCACGGTGAACGGCGAGGTCGCCGTCAACGACTTCGTCACGGTCGACAACAAGTTCCGCGTGGAACGGGCAGTGCTGAACTATATCGGCACGATCCCCGAACAGTCAGCCAGCATCGCCAAGCCCTGCACCACCACTGCGGCCGGCGTCACGACGCTCGCCGGCTCGAATCCGGCCGGCTGGACGGTCTGCCTCAATCCGGTGAGCCGCTACCAGGTCACCGACGTTCTGGCCGACCAGCCGTCCGCGACGATCAAATTCGACGTCGGACCGGTGCGCAACACGGTGGTGACCGGCATCGAAGTTTCGCGCGAGGCCGTGAGCATCGACAGCTATACGGGGCTTACGTCCGAGGCGGTCGGCCCCGGCGCCTTCAGCAGCGCCGGCTCCTACGGACCCGTTTCCGTATTGTTTCCGCCCAATTTGCTGCCCTTCAGCGGCACCCCGACGCTCACCGGCGATCCGAACGTCATCACCGTCAATACCGCGAGCGGCTACGCGCTGGAGACGGCGAATTACCGGGATCTGCTCATCCTCACCGGCGGCCTGCGGTTCGACCAATACGACATCACCGCCGCCAAGAACGGCTATTCGACCATCGCGGCCAACGACGGCATGTGGAACTACAATGTCGGCGCGGTGGTCAAGCCGGTCCCGATCACCAGCATCTATTGGGCTTACGGCACCTCGTCGGAGCCGATCGGCGCCGAGCTCGACGGCACCTCGGCCAATTACGGCGGCTTGAATCCCACTTCGCCAATCAGTCAGATTTTCGGACCGATCGAGAGCACGGCACAGGAAGTCGGCAACAAGTGGGAGCTGTTCGACAAGCATCTGCTCACCACCGCCGCTTTGTTCCGCACCGACGTGAGCAATGCCCGCGAGTTGGTGCCGACGGGATATCCCAATGCCGGCACCATCCAGGCCGGCGCCGCCTATCACGTCCAGGGCCTCGATCTCGGCGCCGAAGGCAAGATCACCGACCAGTGGAGCGTGTACACCGGCCTCGTGCTCATGAAGACCCGGGTCGACCGGTCGGCGGTGCCGAGCAATATCGGCCTGCCGCTTGCCTTCGTCGCCGACCAATCCTTCAACGTGCTGAGCAAATACAAGATCAACAAGTATCTCGAAATGGGCGGCCAGGCGACCTATCGCTCGAAAATCTACGGCGGCACGCTGCTCGCGGCCAACCAGGGTACCGTGCTGCCCGACTATTGGCGCTTCGATGCGTTCGTCGAAGGCTATATCTTCAAGAACTACGAGTGGAAGATTTTCGTCAACAACATTTTCGACAAACTCTACTACGACGCCTTCTATCAGAGCGCCGCGCCGTTCGTGATGGTCGCGCCCGGCCGGGTGATCGGCGGCGAGATCACGGCGCGGTTTTAGATGGGCCCGTCATTGCGAGCGAAGCGAAGCAATCCAGCCTCTGTGCCGCCAGACTCTGGATTGCTTCGTCGCTGCGCTCCTCGCAATGACGACGTGGTAGCCCGAGCTGAGAAACAAGTGTGTCGCGATGCTGATCTGCGTGCCGGATGTGCTGAGCAAAGCCGAGGTCGCCGAATTCCGCGTGGCCATGGATGCGGTCGCGTGGGAGGACGGCCGTTCGACGGCGGGCGCGCAGTCCGCCATGGTCAAGAACAACGCGCAATTGCCGCCGAACAGCGAGGTGGCGCGGGCGCTCGGCGAGCGGATCATCAAGGCGCTGACCGCCAATCCGGCGTTCATCGCGGCGGCGGTGCCGCGACAGATCTTCCCGCCGTTGTTCAACCGCTACGGCGTCGGCCAGCATTTCGGCGTGCACGTCGATAATGCGGTGCGCGGCGATCATCTGACCGGCGTGCGCATCCGCACCGATCTGTCGGTGACGCTGTTTCTGTCGGAGCCCGACGAGTATGACGGCGGCGAGTTGCTGGTCGACGATTATTACGGCTCGCACGCCGTGAAGTTGCCGGCCGGGCATCTCGTGCTCTACCCAGCGTCGAGCCTGCACACCGTGACGCCAGTCACGCGCGGCGCGCGCGTCGCGTCGTTCTTCTGGCTCCAGAGCATGGTACGCGACGGCCATGCCCGCAGCATGATCTTCGATCTCGACACCGCGATCCAGGGCCTCGCGCGCCGGCACGGCTTCAACGATCCCGAGGTCGTGCGGCTCACCGGCATCTATCACAACCTCATCCGCTATTGGGCCGAACTATGAGAAAGCCGCGTCTGATTGCTTGTGCCGTCGGCCTCGCTTTGGCACTGGCATCGAATTCATGGCCGTGCGCGGCGGACGGGCTCGTTCCGGCGGCACCGATCCTGGCGCACGAGCTGTCGCCCTGGTCGATGTTTCTCGCGGCCGACATTGTGGTCAAGGCGGTGATGATCAGTCTCGGCTTCGCCTCGCTCGCGACGTGGACGATTTTCATCGCCAAGACCATCATGCTGGCGCGGGCGCGGCGGACGCTGCAGGCCGCTTTGGCGCGGGTCGCGGACACGCGGACGCTGACCGAGGCGCACGCGATCGCGCCGCGGGGCGAAAGCGTCCTCGCCGCGCTCATCGGTGCCGCCTTGCAGGAAATCAGACTGTCGGTCGGCTACGGCCGCGACGACGGCATCAAGGAGCGCGCGGCGTCGCGCTTCGTCGAGGTCAGCCGCGCCGAGGCGCGCGCCATGCGGCAGGGCATGGCGGTGCTCGCGACCATCGGCGCCACCGCGCCGTTCGTCGGGCTGTTCGGCACGGTCTGGGGCATCATGAACAGCTTCATCGGCATCTCGAAGACGCAGACCACGAATCTCGCGGTGGTCGCGCCCGGCATCGCCGAAGCGCTGCTCGCCACTGCGATCGGATTGGGCGCCGCGATTCCGGCGGTCATCATCTACAATTATTTTTCGCGCGCGATCAAAAACTATCAGGAACAAGTGGCACGGGCGTCCGGCGCCGCCGGCCGCCTGTTGTCGCGCGATCTCGATCGCCTGCGCGACAGTGTGTCGGCCCAGGCGGCGGAGTAGAGCGATGGCGGCCGCGATCGGCGACTGCGACGACGATGACGACGACTTCGACGAGGTGCACGACATCAATGTCACGCCCTTCATCGATGTGATGCTGGTCCTCCTCATCATCTTCATGATTGCGGCGCCGCTCTCGACCGTCGACCTGCCGGTCGACCTGCCGACGTCGACCGCGGTGCCGCAGCAGCGGCCGGACAAGCCGATCTACGTCACCATCAAGGCCGATCTCGCCGTCGTGGTCGGCGAGGTTGCGGTCAAGCGCGTCGACCTGGTGCGCGCGCTCGACGCCATGCCCGACGCGGGCAAGGACCGCCGCATCTTCCTGCGCGCCGACCGCGCGGTGCCCTACGGCGCGCTGATGGGCGTGCTGGAAAGGCTGCGCGTCGGCGGTTATAACCGCATCGCGCTCGTGACGCTCGAGGGCGTGCCCGACCAACCGGCGCGATCGGGTGCTGCGGACGACAGCCGGTAACAACAGCGGCATCGCACGATGTCCGATTCAGAGCCGTCCCGACGTGGGTCGCGATCGATCTGGATTCTGGCGGCGCTCGGCGCCGTCGCGATCCATGCCGTCGTGCTGGCGCCGATCCTGACATCGGTGCGGGCCGACAATTCGGTGGCGCTCGGCGCGCCGGCGATCGCGATCGGCGTCGAGCTGGCGTCGCCGCGCCAAGTCGAGCCGACCGACCTGCCGGCGGGTCCGGATACCGAAGCGTCCGCGGCGTCGCCGGCTGCGGTCGAACAGAAAGAAGTCACCGAACAGACCGAGCTGCCCAAGGCGATGCCGACCGAGACCGACGACCCGGATCGCTTGGTCACGCCGAACGACGACAAAAAGCCGACCAAAGACGATCCAAAGCTCGCGACCGTCCAGGCCCAGCCTTCGGTCGAATCGGCCGCTGTCGAAGAGACCGCGACGCCGACAGTGCCGAACGCGCAGGAGGGGCCCGTGTCGACCGCGCCCGCTTTGGGCACCGGCGAAAGCGCCCAGCGCGAGCGCGCGACCTGGCAGAAGGAACTGGCCGCCCACTTCAACAAATACAAGCGCTATCCGGCCGACCGGATCGCGCGCAACGCGGAGGTCGTCGTCCGCTTCGTGCTCGATCGCGTCGGCCACGTCCTGTCGACGCGTCTCGTCAAAGGTTCCGGCGATGCGGCCTTCGACGCCGCCGCGCTGGCGATGCTGCGCCGCTCCGACCCGGTGCCGCCGCCGCCACCGGTCGTCGCTGACGATGGGCTGACCTTCACGCTTCCGGTTATTTTTCACGTGAGCGAGCGGAAATGATGCGGCGCGACGTTTGACCGGTCGAAGCGGCGGATGTTAGCGATGGCGTCCGACAAGGTTTTGAAGCGGACGCCCGGCATGAAGCTCCCGCCTTTCGCGTACGCTTGCCCGACCAGCCTCGCGGAAGCTCTCGCCCTCCTTGCCGCGCACGGCGGCGACGCCAAGCCGCTGGCCGGCGGGCAAAGCCTGGTGCCGATGCTGGCGTTTCGGGTCGCCGCGCCTTCGCTCGTCGTCGATCTGCGCAAGCTCGATGAGCTGCGCCACATCCGGATTTCGGATGATGGCGTCGAACTGGGCGCCATGGTGCGCTGGCGGGACATTCTCGACGATGCGCGCTTGCCCAGCGCCCATCCGCTCCTTGTCGCCGCCGTCGGCCACGTGGCGCATTATCAAATCCGCAACCGCGGCACCGTCGGCGGCAGCGTCGCCCATGCCGATCCCGCCGCGGAGATGCCGTGTATCGCCGTCACCTGCGATGCCGAGATTGCCGTCGCCGGCAAGGACGGCACGCGGCAGATCGCGGCGGCCGAGTTTTTTCAGGGGCCGCTGATGACGGCGCTCGAGGCCGACGAGATCATCACCGCGATCCGCCTGCCGCCGTGGCCGCCGTCGCGGCGGTTCGGCTTTCGTCGAATTCGCCCGTCGGCACGGCGACTTCGCGCTCGCCGCGGCGGCGGTGTTTTACGATCTCGACGGCAGCGGCAAGGCGGCCAATGCGCATGTCGGCGTCATCGGTGCCGCCGACCGGCCGGTGCGGCTTGCTGCCGTCGAAGCCGTGCTCAATGGCGCGACGATCGACGCGGCGACGATCGCGGCCGCTGGCGTCGCGGCCCGCGCCGCGGTCGATCCGCCCGACGATATTCATGCCGGCGGCGCCTATCGCCGCGCCCTGATCGGCACCATGGTGGAACGCGCGCTCGCTGACGCGGTTTGATTGGGCCGCTCAAGCACGTGTCATTTCGAGTTTATTGGTTGCAATGCTAACGGTATTTTGCGCCAAACAGATCAGGCGCGCGGAACTTTTGCGCGCGTCGGGCAATAACGGGCGCTAACGAGCCAAGCGCTCATCGAACGAGCAAAGAGCGGTCATCCGGCCATGGACTATGTCATCCATCAACCCACCGGCCTCGCCGCGGCGCGGTCGCCCTTGCCCGGGCAGGTGGTCCTGGTGTTCCAGGGCGGCGGCGCGCTCGGCGCCTACCAGGGCGGCGTCTATCAGGCCATGCATGAAGCCGGCATCGAGCCGGACTGGGTCGTCGGCACCTCGATCGGCGCCATCAACGCCGCCATCATCGCCGGCAACGAGTTCGGACAAACGGCTCGATCGCCTGCGCGAATTGTGGACGCGGATCGAGCGCAAGCCGCTCTGGGGCATCAAGGCGCTCGACGACATGGCCGGCCATTCCGCCGCCTACTGGATGACGATGTTCGGCGGCATTCCCGGTTATTTCAAGCCGAACAGCGCCGATCGCCTTCGGCCTCAATGCCCTGGTCGGCGTCGAGAACGCGGCGTTCTACAAGACCGACGATTTGCGCAAGACGCTGAGCGATCTCGATCGACTTCCAACGCATCAATACCGGACAGACGCGACTGACCGTCGGGGCGGTCAATGTGCGCACTGGCAAGATGCATTATTTCGACAGCCGGAATCTTGCCGTCACGCTCGACCATGTCCTCGCCTCCGGCGCCGTGCCGCCGGGGTTTCCGGCGGTCCGTATCGAGGGCGATCCCTATTGGGACGGCGGGCTCTATTCCAATACGCCGATCGAGGTGGTGTTCGACGACAATCCGCGGCGCGATTCCGTCGTGTTCTCGGTGCAGATCTTTCCGATCGCCGGACCGGAGCCGGAATCGGTCTCGCAGGTGCTCAGCCGGCAGATCGACATCCAATATGCCAGCCGCGCCGACGCCCACATTCCGCGCCAGGAGCACATTCATCAGCTCCGGCACATGGTGCGCGAACTGGTGCGGATGCTGCCGGAAGACGTGCGCGAAACGCCGGCCGTCAAGGAGATGGCCGGCTATGGCTGCGGCACGCTCATGCACATCGTGCGCATCAACGCGTTGTCGAACAAGAACGACGACTATCTGCGCGAGATCGACTTCACGCCGGAAGGCATTCACACACGCTGGCAGGCTGGTTACGCCGACACCATGCGGATGTTGCAACGGCGGCCGTGGGAGGTGCCGATCGATCCGAAACTCGGCGTTGCCGTTTACGACTCCGACGTCGACGTCACCGATGTGGTGGAGAAGGCGGAGTAGGACAGGGAGCGCGCGGGGAACCAAAGCGAGAAGGACGCGATTGCCCTAAGTGGACTGGCGAAAAGATTTACCTGTGGTGCGGCGCGTGGCCAAAAGAGCTTCTACAGCCAAAAAAGCTCAAAAGACGTCTGCGACCAAGAGGGTCTCGACGACGAAACGGACGCGCCGCGCCGGTCCCCGCAAAACGGCCGCCAAGCATACCGCCGAAGCGTCACGGCAACGGCGGCGCGAACACCAAAAAATATTGGTCGGGTCGCGTGACGCGGGAGAGCGACGCGCTCGATCTGGACAAGCGGCGTCTTCAGCTGGAGCGACCCCAAGCGCATCGCCGCATCGCTCAAGCGCTCGGCGCTCGAAAGCCATCGGCGCAAGGCGGATCCCTACCGCTCGGCGCTGTCGATGCTGGTGTTCTACATCAACCGCGCCGGCAAGAATCTCCCCGCCGGCCGGCGGCGGACGCTTGATCAGGCCAAGACGGAGCTGCGCCGGTTGTTCGATCGGGAATGACGATTTCGGCGATCGGTCGGCGATGTGCTGGACTTGAAAATCCATCGCGGCGGCCGATTTTGTCTGCGGCCGCTCGCGCGAACCTTGCAATTTTACCATGAATTAACCGCGCTCATTAAAACATGCGGCGGTTTCTCTCGGACGGGACAATGGCCGCCTTCAATCTATCCATCC
This sequence comes from uncultured Pseudomonadota bacterium, assembly GCA_963745155.1. GTDB lineage: Bacteria > Pseudomonadota > Alphaproteobacteria > Rhizobiales > Xanthobacteraceae > BOG-931. Next base: position 147,494 of record CAVUWO010000025.1, read on the forward strand.
GCACCAAGCTCGCGATCTGGGCCGGCGTCGGCGTGCTGCTCGTGGCCGCCATGCTGGCGGAACAGCAGTTCGGCGATCATTGGGCATCGCGGCAGCGCGCCGCCGCCGGCAGCGAGCAACGCATGGCCGACGAGGCGCTGCGCGCCGCGGTCAAGCTCGAGAGCATGCAAATCGAGACGCGCGAAATTCGCCTCGCCATCGCGCCCAGCGAAATCGATCACGCGCTCGAGCGGCTGCGGGCCGACGCGGAGGAAGCGACGGGGCGGATCGAGACCGCGCTCGAGCTCGCCGACGACCCCGCGGACAAGCAGCGCCTCGAACAGCTGGCGCAATTGCTGGCGGACTATTCCCGCGTCGTCGAAGAGCTCGCGGCCGCCGCCAGGGACTATGGCGACACCGTGGCCAAGGTTGCGCGCGCCGGCGAGCTCGGCAATGCGATGAACGCGCTGGTCGGGAATTCGACCGCGGCTTTGATCGCCACCGCCGAGCAGCGCAAGCGTCAAGCCGACGCCGAGACCGCGCGCGTCAACCGGATCGACCTCTTCATGGGCCTGTTCGTGATCGCTGGTGCTGGGCAGCGTCGCCGTGTTCGGGGTGGTCGCGATCCTGGAGCCGATCCGCCGCATCGGCGAGGTCATGATCGCGCTCGCGGCCGGCAACAAGGACGTCGCCGTTCCCTATACCGGGCGGCACGACGAGATCGGCGATACCGCGCGGGCGGCGCAGACCTTCAAGGAAAAGCTCATCCGCATCGAGCAATTGGAGATCGCGGAAAAGGAGACGGCGCGGCGCATGGCCGAAGCGCGGCAGACCGACATGCAGGCGCTGGCCGGCGCGTTCGAGACCGCCGTCGCCAGCGTGGTGCGCTCGGTCTCCTCGTCGTCGACCGAGCTCGAAGCGGCGGCGGAAGCCATGACCGCCACGGCGGGCGCGACGCGGGATCTGTCCGGCAAGGTGCTGTCGGCATCGACCGAGGCCGCCGAAAACGTGCAGTCGGTCGCCGACGCCACCGAAAGCCTCATCGCCTCGGTCGGCGAGATCAGCGCCCAGGTGCAGGAATCGACTCTCATCGCGCGCGAAGCGGTGGCGCAGGCCGAGAAGACCGACGCGCGGATCGCGGAACTGACGCGGGCGGCCGGCCGCATCGGCGACGTCGTCAAGCTCATCACCGCCATCGCCGAGCAGACCAATCTGCTGGCGCTCAACGCCACCATCGAGGCGGCGCGCGCCGGCGAGGCCGGCCGCGGCTTTGCCGTGGTGGCCCAGGAGGTCAAGGCGCTGGCGGCGCAAACCTCGAAGGCGACCGAGGAGATCGGCGTGCAGATCGCCGGCGTGCAGGCCGCGACGCAGGATTCCGTCGCCATCATCAAGGATATCAGCGCGACGATCGGACGCATCTCGGAAATCGCGGCCGCGATCACCACGACGGTGGACGTGCAAGCGACGACGACCCAGCGGATCGCCGCCAGCGTGCACGCGGCGGCGGCAAGCGCGTCGCACGTCGCCGCCAACATCCTCGACGTCAACGAGAGCGCGACCGAGATCACCTCGGCCTCGACCCAGGTGCTGGCTTCGGCGCAGACGCTGGCGCAGGACGGCAATCGGCTGTCGGCGGAGATGGAGAAATTCCTCGGCGCCGTCTGCGCGGCATGAAGGCACAATCGGCTGCGCGAGCCGCCTCGCCCGCTTGTGCTCGCCCCGCGACATCGCTACCTCTGCCGGCCGCGCGGAGGTGATCCCATGATCGAAGATGCGTTCAAGGCGCTGGCGCAGATTTTGTCGCCGCCGCTGCGCGCGGTGTTGTGGAAGTCGATCGGACTGGCGCTGGCGCTCATCATCGTCGTGGCGATGGCGCTCGACCGGCTGATCGTCTGGCTGCTCGGCGCCGGCTCGAATTCGCTCGAGCACGCGGTCGGGCCGCACGCGCATCTGCCGGCGACCGCGCTCGCCTGGGTCTTGTCGATCGCGGCGGGTCTCGGCATCGTCGTCGGCAGCGTGCTGTTGATGCCGGCGGTCACCGCGTTCGTCGCCAGCTTCTTCGCCGACGAGATCGCGGCAGAGGTCGAGCACGAGCATTACCCGCTGGACCGGCCGGGCGTGGCGCTGCCGCTGTGGCTCGCGGTGCTCGAGGGCGGCAAGACCGCGCTCTTCGCGGTCGCGGTCTATGTCGTCGCGGTGCCGTTCCTGTTGTTCGCCGGCTTCGGCGCCGTGATCTTCTTCCTCGCCACCGCGTGGCTGTTGAGCCGCGAGTATTTCGAACTCGCCGCCATGCGGTTTCGGCCGCCCGATGAAGCCAAGGCCTTGCGCAAGCACTATGCGGGGACGGTTTTTCTCGCCGGTCTCTTCATCGCCGCGTTCGTCTCGATCCCGGTCGTCAACCTGGCGACGCCGCTGTTCGCGATGTCGCTGATGGTTCACGTGCACAAAAGGATCGAGCGGGGCCGGCAGCTGCAGGCGTTTTGATCAGCCATCGCGCCGACTCGTCATTGCCCGGCCATGTGCGGGCATCCAGCGTCTTAACGGCCGTGCACTCGAAAGACGTGGATGGCCGTGACAGCCCGGCCATGACGGCGTGTATTGGTCTCAGCCCCACACTTCGTCGGCCAGCTCCACGACCATGCGCAGCTTCGCCCACTGCTCTTCGTCGGCGAGCGCGTTGCCTTCCTCGGTCGAGGCGAAGCCGCATTGCGGCGACAGCGCGAGCTGATCGAGCGCGAGCGAATTTGGTCGCCTCCTCGATGCGCTTCTTGACGTCGGCCTTCTTTTCCAGCGTGCCGCTCTTCGAGGTGACGAGGCCGAGCACGACGATCTTGTTGCCCTTCGGCAGAAAGCGCAGCGGCTCGAAACCGCCGGCGCGCTCGCTGTCGTATTCGAGGAAGTAGCCGTCGTAGTTCAGTGCCCCCAGCATGATCTCGGCGATCGGCTCGTAGCCGCCCTCGGAAATCCAGGTGGAGCGGAAATTGCCGCGGCACACATGGGTCGTGATCACCATGTCGGCCGGCTTGTCCGCGAGCGCCTGGTTGATGACGCGGGCATAGTCCGTCGCCAGATGATCGGCGTTGAGGCCGCGCTCCTTCGCCTTCTTCAGCTCCGCCGGCGAGCAGAGATAGGCCCAGGCCGTGTCGTCGAACTGCAGATAGCGGCAGCCGGCGTCGTAGAAGCCGTGCACGGCTTGTTTGTAGGTCTTGGCGAGGTCGTCGAAAATCGCGTCGCGATCGGCGTATTCCTTGGTCGTGACGGCGTTCGGCTCCAGGCGGAAATGCATCGTCGCCGGGCTCGGGATGCACATTTTCGGCGTCACGCGGGTGTGCGCCTTGCAGAAACTTGAAGTGCTCGAGCATCGGGTGGCTCGACGAAAAGCCGAGCTTGTCCTTGATGCGGATGCTGCGCGGCTTGGTCTGCACGCCGTGAAACTGGATGCCGTGGTCGAGCTCGTAGATTTCGACGCCGTCGAGCATGCCGTAGAAGTCGAAATGCCACCACGAACGGCGGAATTCGCCGTCGGTCGCCACCTTGAGCCCGACCTCTTCCTGCTTCTTGATGATCTTCTCGATTTCGCGGTCCTCGACTTCCTTGAGCTGCGCCGCGGTGATCTCGCCCTTTTCGCGCTTGGTCCGCGCCTCTTTCAGCGTCGCGGTGCGCAACAGGCTGCCGACCACGTCGGCGCGGAAGGGCGGCTTGGTCCTGGTCATCGGGTATTACCTCCTTGGAATTTCGTTGGCGCTACCAAGCGGGGAGCGCGACATTCGTCAACCACAAAACCGCGCAGATCTGATGGGCGCAGTCCCAATGGCGAACCGTGACGGTGCGGCCGTCTTGCGCTAGGTTCGATCGCATAAAGAGGCCGACGGCGCGGTTTCGCCCGGAGCGGCTCGAGGGAGGGACATCATGGCGGACACCGCCGCCGCGCCGGCGCCTTGGTACCGTACGCTCACGCCGGTGCAATGGCACACGCTCATCGCCGCCAATCTCGGCTGGCTGTTCGACGGCTTCGAGACCTATGCGCTGTTTCTGACCGTCGCCCCGGCGATGCGCGCGCTGCTCGATCCGTCGCAGTTCAAGCAGATCCCGGTTTACGCCGGCACGACGGTCGCGATCACGCTGCTCGGCTGGGGCATCGGCGGGCTCTGCGGCGGCATCCTCGCCGACTATATCGGCCGCAAGCGGACCATGATCTACGCCATTCTCGCCTACTCGATCCTGACCGGGCTGACCGCGCTGGCGTTCGATTGGGTGTCGTTCGCGCTGCTGCGCTTTTTCGTCGGCATGGCGATCGGCTCGGAATGGGCGACCGGATCGTCCATGATGGCCGAGCTGTGGCCGCAGAATGCGCGCGGCAAAGGCGCCGGCCTGATGCAATGCGGCCTCGGGCTCGGATTCTTCCTGGCTTCGTTCGTCTGGCTCGAGGTCGGCGGGCTCGGGCCGCAGGCGTGGCGATGGATGTTCGTCATCGGCATTCTTCCCGCGCTGCTGACATTATGGATCCGGCGCTCGATCAAGGAATCGCCGGCGTGGCAGGAGGTCGATGCGCAGCGGCGGCTCGCCCGCGACCGCAAGCAGAGCGGCGCGGCGCTCGCCGCGGGCGACCGCGCTCTCACGCGCTTCACCATCGCCGATCTGTTCGCCGACCCGGAAACGCGGCGGCGGACCGTGCTGGTCTTTCTGATGTCGCTCGCGACGACGCTGGCGTGGTGGGGAATTTCGTCCTGGGTGCCGCCCTATATCGCGTCGATCGCCGCCAAGGCCAGCCTGCCGCCGCAGCAATGGGCGAGCTATGCCGGCATGGCTTACAATATCGGCGCCATCCTCGGTTACGTCAGCTTCGGCTTTCTGGCCGACGGCTTCGGCCGCAAGCCGATGACCATGCTCTATTACGCGGCGGCGTTCGCGCTGACCCCGGCGCTGTTCTTATGGACGCAGGATCTGCATCTCCTGCTCGTCGCCGCCGCGGCCAACGGCTTCTTCACGCTCGGCCAGTATTGCTGGATGCCGGTCTGGCTGCCGGAACTCTTCCCGACGCGGTCGCGCGCCACCGGGATCGCGTTCGCCTTCAACGCGCCACGGTTGATCGCTTTCCTCGGGCCGCTGTTCGCGGGTTCGTTGATCGTCACATTCGGCGGCTATAGCCGTACCGCCATGTTCATGTCCTGCATCTATGTGCTGGGCTTCTGCGTGGCGCCGTTGCTGCCGGAAACCCGCGGCCGGCCGCTGCCACCCTAGGGGGTGCGAAGGAACGTCGCATGCAGGCGTGCCGCCTCTCGCCGTCCGTTCGCTCGATCGCCGCGCGGCCGTTAATCAGCATGCCCGCGTGCGCGCCCGCCGCACTCGCGCCGGGAGGCGACTTCTGCTAGTGGGGGCCGCGCCGGGGGCAAGACGAGAGCGGTCGATTGATGCGGGAAGTTTCGGTCTGGAGCGCGGGATGCTGAAGAAGCTGCAGGGCGCCGCGCACCTGTTCGACCGCAAGATCGGGCTGAGCCGATTGGGCCTGGCGCTCAGTCTCGCCATCATCATCATTGCCGTCGTGGTGCTCTATCACACCCTGCGCGATCTCGACTTCGAGGAACTGGTCGATGCGATCGAGGCGACCGACTGGCGCACCATCGGCATCGCCGCTTTGTTCGTCGCCGCCGCCTATTTCTCGCTCACCTTCTACGATCTGTTCGCGCTGCGCACGATCGGCCGCGGCGAAATTCCCTATTCGACCGCGGCGCTGGCGAGCTTCACGAGCTACGCGGTCGGCCACAATGTCGGCGCCAGCGTGTTTTCCGGCGGCGCCGTGCGCTACCGCATCTACTCCGCCTGGGGGCTGAGCGTCGTCGAAGTCACCAAAATCTGCTTCGTCGCCGGGCTGACATTCTGGCTCGGCAACGCGACCGTGCTCGGCCTCGGCATCCTCGATGCGCCGCAGGCGGCCAGCGACTTCGACCAATTGCCGATCTGGCTCAATCGCGTCATCGCGCTGGCGATCCTCGCGATCCTCGCCGCCTATGTGGCCTGGGTCTGGGCCAAGCCGCGGCTCATCGGCCGCGACGGCTGGCAGGTGCGCTTGCCGGGCGGCCCCTTTACGCTGCTGCAGATCGTGATCGGCATCCTCGATCTGTCGTGCTGCGCGCTCGCCATGTACTGGCTGGTGCCCGACGAGCCGCACCTCGGCTTCATCACGGTGGCGGTGATTTTCGTCGCGGCGACCATGCTCGGCTTCGCCAGCCACGCGCCCGGCGGCCTCGGCGTGTTCGACGCGGCGATGATGGTGGCGCTGTGGCAATTCGACAAGGAAGATCTGCTGGCGGGGCTGCTGCTGTTCCGGTTGCTCTATTACGTCGTGCCGTTCGCGCTTTCGCTGACGATTCTCGGAGCGCGTGAAATCTGGCTGAGCCGGACCGGGCGGCGTCGGGTACGGCCGGCGGCGGTGGCCGATCAACGCCGCGACCGAGTTGGCGCAGCGAAAGTCGGACGTGACATGATCCGGCGGTCGAACCGGCGACGGATGGGGAGCCCGGTGCGATGAGCTTGAACGAGGAGCGCGTGGTCGCGGACAAGGCCCGGTGGCGCGGCACGCGGCTGGTCATCGTCGCGGCGGCGGCGGTCTTTGCCGTGCTGATGCTCGTCGGCGCCTTGACGCTGCCCTACGCGCTGGCGGGCTTCGCCGTCGTCGCGGCGGCCGCCCTGGCCACCAAGCGCGCCGGCGAGGAGACCGGCCGCCCGGCGCGGCCGGTCGTCGTCTCCGAACGCGCGGGCGACCTGCTCAAGATCGTCGTCGCCGGCCTGCCGGATCCGGTCATCGCGCTCGATCGCGACGGCCATGTCCTGGCGCTCAACGAGCCGGCGCGAGCGCTGGCGCCGGCCTTGCGGCTGGGCGAGCCGGTCTCGCTGGCGCTGCGGATGCCGGAACTGATCGAGGCGATCGGGCGGGCCTATGCGCGCGGCGAAGAGCAACGGGTCGAATATTCCGAACGCGTGCCGGTCGACCGCTGGTTCCAGACCATCGTGATGCCGGTGCGGCGCGAGCGCAAATACAACCGGCCCGATCTGGTTCTGATGACCTTCCACGACCTCACGCCGCTGCGGCGCGTCGAGGAGATGCGGGCCGATTTCGTCGCCAATGCCAGTCACGAATTGCGCACGCCGCTCGCCGCGCTGTCCGGCTTCATCGAGACGCTGCAAGGCTCGGCCCGCGACGACGCCAAGGCCAGGGAGCGCTTCCTCGCCATCATGCAGGAACAGGCGCAGCGGATGGCGCGGCTGATCGACGATCTGTTGTCGCTGTCGCGCATCGAGCTCAACGCCCACCGCCGCCCCGACACGCCGGTCGATGTGGTGCCGATCGTCCGCCAGGTCGCCGACGGCCTCGAGACCTTGGCGCACGACCGCGGCGTCGCGGTCAATATCGAAGGAGCCGGGCCCTTGACGGTTCTCGGCGACCGCGACGAATTGGTCCGCGTATTCGAGAACCTGATCGAAAACGCCCTCAAATACGGCGCCGCCGGCAAGCGCGTCGACATCACTTTGCGGCAGGACGCGGCGTCCCCGGACGGCGCGCCGGAGGCGCGGGTCGCGGTGCGCGACTATGGGCCGGGCATCGCACCGGAACACGTGCCGCGGCTGACCGAGCGCTTTTATCGCGTCGATGTGCGGGAAAGCCGTACCCAGGGCGGCACCGGGCTTGGGCTGGCGCTCGTCAAACACATCCTCAACCGTCATCGCGGCCGCTTATCGATCGAGAGCGCGCCTGGGAGCCGGGGCGACGTTTACCATTCATCTGCCCATCGCGGTTCCCGCGGTAATCGAAGAAACTTGATATTTATCAATGATTTATTTTGTCACCTACTTGTCATGCTTGGCTCATAGAACCGTGACGTGCCAAATCTAAACATTATGACACTGCGGCCCGGCCTCGCTTAGCGATCCCGCCGCAGCACGTTGCAGAAAGACGTCGAACAGAGCTCCCAAATCCCCGAACGGGGATCAAGACGGCGTTCGGTCAAGCACCTGCGTCGCGCGAATTCCGCAACAGGAGAGGATCCGTGAATCCATTGAAAACGCTAGCCGTCGCCGGCTTCCTGGCCGCGACGGTGCTTCCGGCGGCCGCCGTCGAAATATCCGGCGCCGGCGCGACGTTTCCCTATCCGATCTACGCGAAATGGGCGGATACATACAAAAAAGAGACCGGTGTCGGGCTCAATTATCAATCGATCGGCTCGGGCGGCGGCATCAAGCAGATCGAAGCGAGGACCGTTACTTTCGGCGCGACCGATGCGCCGCTCAAGGGTGAGGACCTCGACAAGAATGGTCTGGTGCAGTTCCCCATGGTGATGGGTGGCATCGTGCCGGTGTTCAATGTCGAAGGAATCAAGCTCGGCGAGCTTGTGCTCGATGGTCCGACCCTTGCCGGCATCTTTCTCGGCGTCGTGAAGACCTGGAACGATCCGGCGATCCAGAAGCTCAATCCCGGCGTCAAGCTGCCGTCGCAGGCTATCGCCGTGGTGCACCGCTCGGACGGCTCGGGAACGACCTTCAACTTCACCTATTATCTGTCGCAGGTCAGCCCTGACTGGAAGTCCAAGGTCGGCACCGCGACTTCGGTCGAATGGGTGGTCGGCATCGGCGCCAAAGGCAACGAAGGCGTGTCCAACAATGTGAGCCAGACCAAAGGCTCGATCGGCTATGTCGAGTTTGCCTACGCGCTGCAGAACAAGCTCGTCTACACCAAGATGATGAACAAGGACGGCAAGACCGTCACGCCGACGATCGAGGCGTTCCAGGCCGCGGCCGCGAACGCGGACTGGAATTCGGTGCCGGGCTATGGCGTGATCCTCGCCAATCAACCCGGTGCGGCGTCGTGGCCGATGACGGCGGCGACCTTCATCCTGGTGCCCAAGCAGCCGAACGATGCCGCCGCGACCGCTGAAGCCCTCAAATTCTTCGCCTGGGCTTACGCCAAGGGCGACAAGATGGCCGAGGAACTCGACTACGTGCCGATGCCGAAAAAGGTCGCGGCCGAAGTCGAGAAGGCTTGGACGACCCAGATCAAGGACGCCGGCGGCAAGCCGATCTACGCCGCGGGCGCGACGCACTGAAGCGTAACCCGTCAAGTCACATGAAAATCCGGCGAGGCACCGCTGTCCGTGTGAGGGTGCCTCGCTTGCGTTGTCCACCGGTCGGACGCGCGGAGAGGCTTGCGTGGCGGCCGCTAGATCGTTTGAGTGGGCGCTCCAGAATTCCGCTGCAGGAGCGCTGCGATGGACCCGGCCCGGAGGCGATCCGTGGTTGACATAGCGCTGCAGGAGGACGCGGTGGTGTCCGTGGAGGCGACCTCGCGCGCCAAGGTGCTCGATCGGCTCCGCCTGGGTGACGCCGCGTTCCGCCACGTGACGCGCGCGGCGGCGTTCGGCGTTTTGCTGCTTCTCAGCGGCGTCATTATTTCACTGATCGGCGGTTCGCTTCCGGCGCTCAGAACGTTCGGCTTTGGCTTCTTGGTGAGCGAGCGATGGAATCCCGTTACCGACAATTTCGGTGCGCTCGCGGCGATCTACGGCACGGTCCTCACCTCGGCCATCGCCATGCTGATTGCGGTTCCCGTCGGCCTGATGATCGCGTTTTTCCTCACCGAATTGTGCCCGCCGTGGTTGCGGCGGCCGATCGGCATCGCCATCGAACTGCTCGCCGGCATCCCGAGCATCATCTATGGGATTTGGGGGCTCTTCGTCTTTGCGCCGTTCCTGCAGGAGACATTGCAGCCGTTCCTGATCGACACGCTCGGCAACGTGCCGGTCATTGCTCCGCTGTTCGCCGGGCCGCCCTACGGCATCGGCATGCTGACCGCCGGACTGATCCTCGCCATCATGGTGCTGCCGTTCGTCACCTCGATCTCGCGCGATGTGTTCGAGGCGGTGCCCGGCGTGCTCAAGGAGGCGGCCTACGGCGTCGGCTGCACGACCTGGGAGGTGGTGCGCTACGTGGTGCTGCCCTATGCCCGGGTCGGCGTCATCGGCGGCGTGATGCTGGGCCTCGGCCGCGCGCTCGGCGAGACCATGGCCGTGACCTTCGTCATCGGCAATGCGCACAGAATCTCCGCCTCGTTGCTCGCACCCGCCACCACGATCTCCGCCACCATCGCCAATGAATTCACCGAAGCGGTGGGCGACCTCTACACGTCCGCGTTGATCGCGCTCGGACTGATCCTGTTCGTCATCACATTCATCGTGCTCGCCGCAGCGCGTTACATGCTGATGCGGATCGAGCGCCGGATCGGGTGAGGCCATGCCGGGCATTCCCATGGCCACTCGCTACGCTGCCCGCCGTCGCCGCAACGCCGTCGCAGCGGTGCTCGCGTTTGCCGCCACCGTGTTCGGACTGGGCTGGCTGGCGCTGGTCCTGGGTTCACTGTTTTGGCAAGGCTTCAGTGGGCTGTCCCTCGGGGTATTCACGCAGATGACGCCACCGCCTGGCGCGAGCGGCGGTCTGCTCAATCCCATCGTCGGCAGCTTGATGCTGACCGCGCTTGCGGTCGCGATCGGCACCCCGATCGGCATCCTCGCCGGCACCTATATGGCCGAGTACGGCCGTTACGACCGCCTGACCAGCGTGGTGCGCTTCATCAACGATATCCTGCTCAGCGCGCCGTCCATCGTGATCGGGCTGTTCATCTACGAAATCATGGTCGCGCCCATGGGGCATTTTTCCGGCTGGGCGGGCGGTGTCGCACTCGCCGTGCTCGTCATACCGGTGGTCGTGCGCACGACCGAGGACATGCTGACGCTGGTGCCGAACACGCTGCGCGAGGCCGCCACCTCGATCGGCCTGCCCCGTTCGCTGATGATCATGCGGATCTGCTACCGCGCCGCGCGCGCCGGCATGATGACGGGCGTGCTGCTCGCGGTCGCCCGCATCAGCGGCGAGACCGCGCCGCTGCTCTTCACCTCGCTCAACAACCAGTTTTGGAGCACGAACCTCAACGCGCCGATCTCGAGCCTGCCGGTCGTGATCTTCCAGTTCGCGCTCAGTCCGTACAAGGATTGGCAGTCGCTCGCCTGGACCGGCGCGCTGATCATCACGCTCGCGGTACTGGCCTTGAGCATTACCGCCCGCAGCCTCGTCGCATCGAGTAATCAGTCATGAACGCCACCGTCGCCGTTCCGACCGTTTCCGCCGCACCGACCGACCGTGTCGGACTGAGGGAGAAGGTCACGATCCGCAACCTGGATTTTTTCTACGGCGATGCCAGGGCACTGAAGGCGATCAGCCTGCCGCTTTACGAGAACAAGGTGACCGCCTTCATCGGGCCGTCGGGCTGCGGCAAATCCACGTTGCTGCGCGTGCTCAATCGCATGTACGACCTCTATCCCCGTCAGCGCGCGACCGGCGAGGTCATGTTCGACGACATCAACATCCTGTCGCCGAAGCAGGACCTCAATCTCCTGCGCGCGCGCATCGGCATGGTGTTTCAGAAGCCGACGCCGTTTCCGATGTCGATCTACGAGAACATCGCCTTCGGCATCCGGCTCTACGAGCGTCTGCCGAAATCCGAGCTCGACGGCCGCGTGGAAGTGGCGCTGCGGCGCGCGGCGCTGTGGGACGAGGTCAAGGACAAGCTCGCGGCCAACGGGCAGAGTCTCTCCGGCGGCCAGCAGCAGCGGCTGTGCATCGCCCGTACCGTCGCGGTGCGGCCCGAGGTCATCCTGCTCGACGAGCCTTGCTCCGCGCTCGATCCGATCTCGACCGCCAAGATCGAGGAACTGATCGACGAATTGACCGAGGACTACACCATCATCATCGTCACCCACAACATGCAGCAGGCGGCGCGGGTGTCGGAATTCACCGCTTTCATGTATCTGGGCGAGCTGATCGAATTCGATTCGACGAGCAAGATGTTCACCGCGCCGCGCGACCAGCGCACGCAGGACTACATCACGGGGCGCTTCGGATGATTATGACGGAACACACCATCAGGGCGTTCGATACGGACCTGCAGGACATCTCGCGCGGCGTCGCCGAGATGGGCGGCCTCGTGGAGCAGCAGATCGCCGACGCGGTCCGTGCGCTGGTCGAGCGCGATTCGGAGCTCGCGGAACGCGTCATCGCCAGGGATCACGCGATCGACGCCCTGCAGCACGAGATCGAAGAGAAGGCGGTTCTCACCATCGCCCGCCGCCAGCCGATGGCGGTCGATCTGCGCGTCATCGTCGGCGCCATGCGCGTCTGCAACGACCTCGAGCGCATCGGCGATCATGCCAAGCACATCGGCAAGCGGGTGGTCGCGCTCGACCAGGATTTCTCGCCGCAGAAGCTCATCCGCGGCGTCGAACACATGGCGAGCATGGTATCGGCGCTGCTCAAGCAGGTGCTCGACGCCTATGCCAGCCGCGACGTCCCCGCGGCGCTCGTGGTGTGGCACGGCGACGAGCAGGTCGACGCGCTGTGCACCTCGCTGTTCCGCGAACTCCTCACCTACATGATGGAGGATCCGCGCAACATCACGATCTGCATGCATCTGATGTTCTGCGCCAAGGACATCGAGCGCATGGGCGATCACGCCACCAACATCGCCGAGACCGTCTACTACATGATCGAAGGCCGCCCCATCACCGAACAGCGGCCGAAGGGCGACACCACGACTTTCGGTACGGCGCCATTGCAGAAATGATGATCGAGGAGGACGGGGATGGGCGCGAGCATCCTGATTGTTGAAGACGAGGAACCGCTCACCACGTTGTTGCGCTACAACCTCGAGGCCGAAGGCTACGAGGTCGACGCCGTTCCGCGCGGCGACGAGGCCGACACGCGTCTGCGCGAGACCGTTCCGGACCTCGTGGTGCTCGACTGGATGCTGCCCGGACTGTCCGGCATCGAACTGTGCCGGCGGCTGCGGACGCGCCCGCAGACGCAGTCGCTGCCGATCATCATGCTCACCGCCCGCGGCGAGGAAAGCGAACGCATCCGCGGGCTCGCGACCGGCGCCGACGATTACATCGTCAAGCCGTTCTCGGTGCCGGAGCTGCTCGCGCGCATTCGCGCGCTGTTACGCCGCGCCAGCCCCGAACGCGTCGCCATGGTGCTGACGATCGGCGATCTCGAGCTCGACCGCGAGAAAAAGCGCGTCTCGCGCTCGAGCCGCCCGGTCGATCTCGGGCCGACCGAGTTCCGCCTGCTGGAGTTCCTGATGGAGCGGCCCGGGCGGGTGTTCTCGCGCGAGCAGCTGCTCGACGGCGTCTGGGGCAGCGACATCTATATCGACGAGCGCACCGTCGATGTGCATGTCGGCCGGCTGCGCAAGGCGCTCAACCGCGGCCACGCCAGCGATCCGATCCGCACGGTGCGCGGCGCCGGCTATTCGCTCGACGACCGCTTCGGCAAAGCGAGCTGAGCCAAGCAAGCTCAAGCGAGGCGAGCTGAAACCGCGTCAACGCGCCGGAGGGCGCCTGTCGCGCCGCGCTGCCGCCGGCTGATACGCCATGCGGCCGTGATAGGCGCAATAGGGCGAGCCGCCGACCGGGTTGCCGCCGCAAAAGAAGAAATCGGTGCTGCCGGGATCGCCGATCGGCCAACGGCAGGTTTGTTCCGTCAGCTCCAGAATGGTGCGGCGCTGTCCGATCGGAATGACGTTCTCGATCAGCGCCGGCGCGGCTTCCTCTTCGATGTCGTAGGCGTGCGCGAGCGCGGTATTGCCGCGGATCGAGGGGCGCGCCATGCGCAGCATGTGCGACGACGAACGCGCCTTGCGCGGGCGCGCGACGGCGGTCGATGCGCTCTTGGCGCGTCCGGACAAGCCCAGGCGATGCACTTTGCCGATCACCGCGTTGCGCGTGATGCCGCCGAGCTCGCCGGCAATCTGACTGGCCGAGAGACCGTCGGACCATAGCTTTTTCAATAACTCGACGCGCTCGTCGGTCCACGACATGCCTATTCCTCCTCAGTGGCACAGGTGCAGTCTTCGAGCGGAATCCGCCATCCGCCCGGCGGCACGACGCCGCCCGACACGCACTCATACCCAACGCTTGCTAGAGACTGTCCGCCGCACGAGATATCGTACTTGACAGTCAAAAGGCTACAATATGGCGGGAGTCGGGCGCAAGGGCTGTGGAGCTGCCGCTGAGGAACGTCCACATGTTCCATGTTACGTGTGGATGATATGTGGGTATAATCCTCCACTCGGCGTCTTTGGTCCGATGTTGACCAGAAAAGCGCGCCGAAATAGAATACGCTTCCGTGCCGCCCGTAGAGGCGGCACATTTCATTTCTGCTGCGCCGCGTGTTGCCGCGCAACAGCGCTGCGGGTCTGGCCGTGACTTCTCAACCATCATCTCTGCAACCGTCGCATCGGCAGCCGTCGCATCTTCTGCCGACTTATGCGCGCGTCGATCTTGCTTTCGAGCGCGGCGAAGGCGTCTGGCTGACCTCGACCACGGGCGAGCGCTATCTCGATTTCACGTCGGGCGTCGCTGTCAATGTGCTGGGCCACGCCCATCCGCGGCTCGTTGCCGCACTGGAACAACAGGCCCACAAGCTCTGGCACGTCTCCAACCTTTATCAGATTCCGGAAGCCGAGCGCGTCGCCGCGCGCTTGTGCGAGGAAAGCTTCGCCGACGTCGTCTTCTTCTGCAATTCGGGCGCCGAGGCGATGGAATGCGCGATCAAGACGGCGCGCAAATATCACGCCGTGAACGGCGCGCCGGAGCGCTACCGCATCATCACCTTCGAAGGCGCCTTCCACGGCCGCACGCTGGCGACGCTCGCCGCCGGCGGACAGAAGAAATATCTCGAAGGTTTTGGTCCGGTGGTGGAAGGCTTCGATCAGGTGCCGTTCTGCGATCTCGAAGCCACCAAAAAGGCGATCGGCCCCGAGACCGCGGCGATCCTGATCGAACCGATCATGGGCGAGGGCGGCGTGCGCGTCATCCCGCCGCTGTTCCTGCGGGCACTGCGCGAACTCTGCGACCAGCACGGCCTGCTGCTCGTGCTCGACGAGGTGCAGACCGGCGTCGGGCGCACCGGCGACCTGTTCGCCTACCAGCGCAGCGGCATCGAGCCCGACATCATGGCATTGGCCAAGGCATTGGGCGGCGGCTTTCCGGTCGGCGCGTGCCTCGCGACGCTCGAGGCCGCCAAGGGCATGACCGCGGGCACCCACGGCTCGACCTTCGGCGGCAACCCGCTGGCGATGAGCGTCGCCAACGCCGTGCTCGACGTGGTGCTCGAACCCGGCTTTCTCGACCGGGTGCGGCAGGCCGGGCTGTTGCTGAAACAACGGCTCGCCGAAATCAAGGACCGCTATCCGCAACGTGATCGCCGAAGTGCGCGGCGAAGGGCTTGTTGATCGGGCTGCGCGCCGTCGTTCCGGCCGCGCACCGTCGTCGATGCGCTGCGCGCCGAGAACATGATCGCCGTCTCGGCCGGCGACAATGTCATTCGCCTGCTGCCGCCTTTGATCATCGATGATGCCGAGATCGGCGAGGCGATGACGCGCCTCGACCGCGCCTGCGCGGCGCTGAGCCGCTATCAGGAGCCGGCGCGATGAGCGCGATCCGCCACTTTCTCGATCTGATCGACATTCCGGCCGCCGATCTTCGCAAGATGCTGGACGCCGCGCGGGCGATGAAGGGCAAGCGCGGCCGCGCCGATCGCCCGTTCGCCGGCAAGACCTTGGCGATGATCTTCGAGCGGCCCTCGACGCGCACCCGCGTGTCGTTCGAAGTCGGCGATGCGCCAGCTCGGCGGCGACGTCATCGTGCTGACGGCGGAGGAAATGCAGCTCGGCCGCGGCGAGACGCTGGCCGACACCGCGCGGGTGCTGTCGCGCTATGTCGATGCCATCATGATCCGGACGCTCGATCCCGAAGCGGTCGCCGAACTCGCCCGTTACGCTTCGATACCGGTGATCAACGGCCTCACCAAGCGCTCGCATCCCTGCCAGGTCATGGCCGACGTGATGACGTTCGAGGAGCATCGCGGTCCGATCCGCGGCCGCACCGTCGCCTGGACCGGCGACGCCAACAACGTGCTGACCTCGTGGATGCAGGCGGCGGAGCGTTTCGATTTTCGCCTGCGCATCGCGACGCCGCCGGAACTCGCGCCGAAGAAGCCGCTGACGGACTGGATCAAATCCTCCGGCGCGGCGATCAAGATCGGCGCCGATCCGGAAGAGGCGGTCAAAGGCGCCGACTGCGTCGTCACCGACACCTGGGTCTCGATGGGCGACCGCAACGGCGCCCGCCGCCACAATCTGCTCAAGCGTTATCAGGTCAATGCGCGGCTGATGGCGTGCGCCAAGCCGGACGCCATCTTCATGCATTGCCTGCCCGCGCACCGCGGCGAAGAGGTCACCGACGAGGTGATGGACGGGCCGCATTCCGTGGTGTTCGACGAGGCCGAGAACCGCCTGCACGCGCAGAAGGGCATCCTGAGTTGGTGCCTGGCGAACGGCCGGTAGCGCTGGGCTGACGCCGTCATTGCGAGCGAAGCGAAGCAATCCAGAGTCAGCGGCAGTGACTCTGGATTGCTTCGTCGCCATAGCCCGTCAAAGACGGGCGTGAACGCCCTCTTGCCTCGCAATGACGGAGGAGGGCTCACAATTTTTTCGTCGCCGCCTATATTGCGGCGATGATTGATCCCAACCTCGCCATTCCGGTTCGTGCGCCGTCGACCGAGGCGGTCGACGACACGGTGCTGCCGTTCGAAGTGAAGACGCTCGATCTGCGCGGCCGCATCGTGCGGCTCGGCCCCGCGGTCGACGCGATCCTGACCAGCCACGATTATCCGCTTCCGGTCGCCAAGCTGCTCGGCGAAGCGATCGTGCTGACGGTCATGCTCGGCTCGGCGCTGAAGTTCGAGGGCCGGTTCATCCTGCAGACGCAGAGCGACGGTCCGGTGCGCATGCTGGTCGTCGACTTCACGACGCCGGACAAGATCCGCGCCTGCGCGCGCTTCGATGCCGCGCGCGATCGCCGCGGCGATCGCGCAGAACGCGGCCGAGCCCGGAGCGCTGCTCGGTCGCGGCCATCTCGCCATGACCATCGACCAGGGTCCGGACATGAGCCGCTACCAGGGCCTCGTCGTCGCTCGACGGCAACGGCCTCGAACACCTCGCGCACGAATATTTCTTGCGGTCGGAGCAGATTCCGACCCGGGTGCGCCTCGCCGTGGCCGAGGAGTTCCGCGCCGGCGACAACGGCGCCCGTCGGCGCTGGCGCGCCGGAGGGATTCTGCTGCAGTTCCTGCCGGCCTCGACCGAACGCGCGCGCCAGCCCGACCTTGATCCCGGCGATGCCCCAGCGGGGGTCGAGCCGCATCTCTTGCCGGAGGACGAGGCCTGGGTCGCCGGCCGTTCGCTGGTCGCCACCGTCGGCGACATCGAGCTGATCGATCCGGCGCTGTCGAGCGAGCGCCTCGCCTACCGGCTGTTCCACGAACACGGCGTGCGGGTGTTTCGCGCCCTGCCGGTCGAGGCGCAGTGTTCGTGCTCGCGCGGCAGCGTCGAGACCATGCTGCGCAGCTTTCCGCAGAGCGACCGCGACGACATGGTGGAGAACGGCAAGATCACCGTGACCTGCGAGTTCTGCAGCTCGACCTACGTGTTCGCGCCGGGCGAGGTGGCCGGCGCCGTGTGATTAACGCGGCGTGAACGATAGCGGCAGTTCGTACCCAGGCACCGCATGACAAAAGTAACGTCTTGCCATCAGGCTTGACCCTCGTCCGAGGCGCGAGCGGTTTCACGACTATCGCCCTCGGTTGATTTGTACGAGGGCGATCATGCGGCGGCTTCCAGATCCCGGCACTTCCGGTTTCGACGTCTCGGATGTTCTGCAACCGCCTGCGGCGAACGCCCCGACTATGCCTCAAGTCGATTTTTTTACCGAAAACCCCGCCGGCCGATATCGCGGCCGAGCCGGTTCAGATCGACGGGCCAAACGCCGGTGTTTCGTCGTTGTGGAACGAAACGGCACCTCAACAGGCGTCGGAGCCTGGCGCGGCAACCGGTGGCGCTCCCGTTGAAATAGCCGCAGCATCCATTCAAGACTCCAACGATGGCAATTTGAGCCACGCCCTCGCGAATGGCGACAGCTTTCGTTTTGATGTCGATCAAAACGCTCCGGACGTTCAAGCTGGCACCGACGGTAGCGTCAGTCCGGCGCCCGAAGTCACTCAATACCCGCCCGACGGATTTACGACTCATTTCGCGTCGATCAGCGACGGCGCCGACGGCTCAATGGTCGTACGCGACAATTCCTGAATGCCGCGTCTTCCAATCAAGGCGATGCGCGCGTTGCCAACCCAGATTTTACCGGCACGGCGAACGCGTTCGTGCTCGGCGCGAATGCCGCAATGCATACGCCGGCCTCTTTCGGCGGCGCCGGCGCGCATACCGCGCCCTCCGCGCCGCAATCCGATGGACCGATACTCGCGTGGGTGGGAGATACGGGCGCCGGCACCAGCGGCAGCACCGGCAGCGGTGTCGGCTCGGGCGGCACGGCAATTCACACGACCACGGACGCCTCCTCCGGCCTGGTGATCAACGTCGTCTACGATGCGAGCGTTGCCACGCTCTGGCCGGATTTAAAACGGCGGTCGCGCAGGTGGTCAGTTATTACGAAAGTCATTTCAGCGATCCGGTTACCGTCACCATCGACGTCGGCTACGGGGAAATAGCCGGCCAGTCGATGAGCGCGAACGCCTTGGGCGAAAGCGAGACCTATCTCACTTCCGTCTCTTACGCGTCGCTTCGGACCGCGCTGGTCAATAATGCGAACGCGATCGGCGATGCCGCCGCGGTGGCAAGCCTGCCGGCAACGAGTTCAGTGAGCGGTCAGTATTGGATAGCGACCGCAGAAGCAAAGGCGCTGGGCATCACCGGCGCCAGCAGCAGCGTTGACGGTTATGTCGGCTTCAGCACCGCGAGTTTTGCCTACAACGACACGAACGGCGTTCCGGCGGGTCAATACGATTTCTCCGGCGTCGTTGCGCATGAATTTTCCGAAGTCATGGGCCGCCAAATGATGGACGGCGAGAGCTTCGCCGGCAGCGCCGGCTACGAGCCGCTCGATCTGTTCCACTATTCGGCCAGCGGGGTCAGAGACTTTTCGGGTACGACTGCGGGCTACGCGTCGGCAGACGGCGGCAAAACGGCCCTCGACTATTTCAACACCAACCCGGGCGGGGACTTCGGCGATTGGGCCGCGAGCGCCGGAAACGATTCGTTCGACGCGTTCTCCAATTCCGGGGTGGTGAACCCGGTGACGGCATCCGATCTGAAATTGCTGAATCTGCTCGGGTGGGATTCGTCATCGACGACGGTTCAGCCGACGCCGGTGGTCACCATCGGCCTCGCACACGATACCGGCGTATCGTCGAGCGACGAGATCACCTCGAACGATGCGCTGACCGGCACCGCGGATGCCAACGCGGTGGTGATACTGACATCGGGAACGAAGACCCTCGGTTCGACGACAGCCAACGCGAGCGGAGCTGGTCGTTTACGCCGGTGGGTCTCTCCGATGGCCCGGAGACAATCGTCGCCAGTGACACGAATTCCGCCGGCAAAACCGGCTCGGCTTCGCTCACCTTCACGCTGGATACGACCGCGCCGACGGTCGCGTCGGAGACGGTGTCGGGCGGCGGAATCAGCGGCGGCACCGGCACGCTCACGACCGGCGCGGCCGTCGTCCTGACCCTCGCGATGAGCGAGGCGGTGACGGTGACAGGCGGCGTGCCGACTGTGACGCTCAATGACGGCGGCACCGCGACCTACGACGCGGCGCACTCCACCGCGACGTCGCTCGCGTTCGATTACACCGTGGCGGCCGGCCAGATACGCCAATGCGCTCGCCGTCACCGGCATCAATCTCAACGGCGCGACGGTCGCCGACGTCGCCGGCAATGCCGCCAATTTTGCCGGCGCGAACGCGACGTTTCTCGCACCTGCTGGTCGTCGATGCCACCACGCCCATCACGACGGCGGCGCATGCGCACGATCTGTTGGCCGGCTCGGTGTCGGTGTCGCACGCCCAGGCCGCAACCGCCGGTGTTCTCGCATACGATTCGGACGCCGATCCGTCCGACACGCTGAGTGTCAGCGCGGTCGCCGGATCGGCCGGCAATGTCGGTCATGCCGTGGCCGGCGCCTATGGCGCGCTGACGCTCGAATTCCGACGGCAGCTACGCCTACACCGACACGAATTCCGCCGCGGTCACCGCGGCGGGCGGCGTCGCCGAGGATATTTTCAATTTCACCGTGGGCAACGGCCACGGCGGCAGTCGCCAATGCGACACTGACGGTGCTCATCACCAGCCCCGGCGAGACCTATGTCGCCGCCGCGAGCGGCGGCACCATCGCCGCCGGCAACGGCGCCTATGTGCTCGACGGCAGCGCCGGCAACGTCACGGAAACCGCCGGTGGCGGCGCCGCGCAATGGCTGATTGGCGGACCCGGCGACACGCTCAACGCCGGCAGCACCGCGGACACGTTCCTGTTCGAGCCGGGCTTCGGCAAGGTGACGGTCAACAATTTCAACACCGCCCATCGACGTGATCGATCTGCCGCAAAGCCAGTTCGCGAACTTTGCCGCCGTTGCGGCCGACATGCATGCATCGGGTGCGAACACCATCATCGAACTCGATGCCAACGATATGATCACGCTGAGCCACGTCGCGGCCGCGAACCTGCACGCGCAGAATTTCCATTTCGTGGTTTGAACGGCCTTGGACAGGTTTTTGACTTGGCGCGTCGCCCGCCGCGGCTTCGCGCCACGCGTCAATTGAGCACGCGCTTGCCGTCGCCAGTGTCGAGCGAGAAGGAGGGAATTTCGATGTCGAACGGCTCGCCCCCGGCGGTGACCATGCCGTAGCTGCCGGTCATGAAGCCGGACGACGTCTGCAGCGGCACGCCGCTCGTATACTCGAACGCTTCGCCCGCCTTGAGCACGGGTTCCTCGCCGACCACGCCGGCGCCGCGCACTTCCTGGAGGCGGCCATTGGCGTCGGTGATCCGCCAATGGCGGGTCTTGAGTTGCACGGTCTCGGTGCCATGATTGGTGATCGCGATCGTGTAGGCCCAGAAAAAATAGTTCTTGTCCGGCGCGGAACGATCCGCCACGAAGCGTGGGGTCACGACGACCTCGATCTTGCGGGTGACGGCACGGTACATGCGTAAATTCCTGCGTGCGGAAGTCTTGCGTGTGTAAGTCTTGCGTGCGTTAGTCTTGCGTTCGTAAGTTTTGGGCGACGGCGCCCGATGCGCCGATGTCGATTGCCGTGCCCGGGCTTGCGCGACCGCGCCGCCGCCGCAATGTCGTGCCAACCCGGACGTTCTTGGATACGTCGCTGTTGCAATAACCGGATGGACGCGCTTCCTCAAGCCACGACTGCTCAGGCCACGACTTCTCAGGCCGCGACGCAACGACCGGACGCGCTCCGCGGCCGGCCGGACACGGCTGCCGTGGGCACGAGCGCAACTTCGCAGCTTCCGGCCGCCGTGGGCGAACGCGATCTGCGGCTCGATCTGTTCCGCGGCGTGGCGCTGTGGCTGATCTTCCTCGACCATATTCCGGAGAACGTCGTCAGCTGGATCACCATCCGCAATTACGGCTTCAGCGACGCCACCGAAATCTTCATCTTCATTTCCGGCTACACGGCCGCCTTCGTCTACGGCCGGGCGATGCGCGAGCGCGGCTTCGTGGTCTCGAGCGCCCGCATCCTGCGGCGCGCCTGGCAGATCTACGTGGCGCACATTTTTCTGTTCACGATCTTCATGGCGGAGATCGCCTATGTCGCCTCGACCTTCGAGAACCCGCTCTACGCCGAGGAAATGAATATCCTCGATTTCCTCAAGCAGCCGGACGTCACGATCTTTCAGGCGCTGTTGTTGAAGTTCAAGCCGGTCAACATGGACGTGCTGCCGCTCTACATCGTGCTGCTGCTGTTGTTTCCGCCGATGCTCTATCTGCTGCTGCGGCTGCCGGCGTTCGCGCTCGCCGGCTCGGCGCTGGTCTATGTTCTCGCCTGGAAGCTCGATTGGAATTTGCCGGCCTATCCGAACGGCGTCTGGTTCTTCAATCCGTTCGCCTGGCAATTGCTGTTCGTGTTCGGGGCCTGGTGCGCGCTCGGCGGCGCGCAGCGGCTCGCGGGCGTGCTTGCGGTCGCGCTTCGTGCTGGCGTTGGCGGTCGCCTACCTCGTGTTCGCTTTCGCCATCACGCTGACATGGCATTTCGAATCCCTGGCGCGGTTCGTGCCGGTCTGGCTCAGCCGATCTGGATGTATCCGATCGACAAGACCAACCTCGACGTCCTGCGTTTCGCCCACTTCTTGGCGCTGGCGATCGTAACGGTCCGCTTCGTGCCGCGCGACTGGTCGGGCCTGCGCTCGCGCATCCTGCAACCGGCCATACTGTGCGGCCAGCACTCGCTGGAAATCTTCTGCCTGGGCGTGTTTCTCGCCTTCGCCGCGCAATTCATCATCGCGGAATCCTCTGGCGGCGTGCTCGTGCAGACCGCGCTCAGCGTGTTAGGGATTCTGATCATGATTGCCACCGCCGCGATGATATCGTGGTACAAGGCGATGGAGGGGCGCGGTCCCACCTCGCGCGCCAAACCTCGTAATGCCGACCTCGCGGGAGGCGAGGCATGACGCTCATCGTCGCCCTGCTGGCGGCGGTCACATTGTTCGGCGGCGCCGCCGCGGCCGAACCGCCACCGCAACCCGCGCCGCCGGAAGCCGCGATAGCCGCGCCGGCGCCCGATTGCGTGGTGCCGGAGTCGGTCCTCGAGGCGGACAGCGACCTCACGCATGTCGCCGACGCCGTGAAGGACCACCACCGTTTGGATATCAGCGTCGTCGGTACGGGATCGTCGGCGCTGCCTGGCCCCGATGGCGCGCGCTTTGCCTATCCGGCGCGGCTCGAGCAGGTGCTCAAGGGACTGTTGCCGGACGTCCAAGTCAAAGTGACCGTGCATGTTGCGCTGCGGCAGACCACCGAGCAGATGGCCGCCGGTCTGGCGAAAGTGTTGACCGACGACAAACCGGACCTGGTGATCTGGCAAGCCGGCACGGTCGACGCGCTGCGCGGCATCGAGCCGGACGATTTCCGCGCCAAGCTCGAAAGCGGGCTCGAAACGATCGCGGCAGCCGGCGCCGACGCGATCGTGATGAACATGCAATACTCACCGCGTATCGAATCCATGCTCAACGTGTCGGCCTATGCCGACGTGATGCACTGGGTCGCCCACGAGCGCGGCGCCGTTTTGTTCGACCGGCTGGCGATCATGCATTACTGGACCGATGCCGGAATCTTCGACCTCTATGCGGCCACCAAGGACTATGCTATGGCGCGACGGGTGCATGATTGCATTGGCCGGGCGCTGGCGTCGCAGATTGTTCAAGCCGCACATCTCGACGCCGGGAAAATGCAAACGACGCGTTGATGGCAGCGGACGATAAATTAACCATCGGGCGGTCCTCAGGTCGGATGTTCGGCTTGGTGGTCGGGCTCGTGACGGTGGCGACGGCGGCTAGCGCCGCAGAGCTGCTCGTCGTGCGTGCCGCCGCCACGCCAGCCGCGGTCGTCGCACCGGCAACGCCCGCCGATGCCGGCAAAACCGCCGCCGCGCCGGCCACCATTCCGCCAAGTCAGCGTTACGCCTGCGGCGGACCGGCCGAGTTCACCCATTTCAATTATCCGCTCCGGCATGTGTCGCAGCGTGTCGCCGCCGGCGGGCCGCTCACCATCGTCGCCATCGGCTCGTCGTCGACCGCCGGCGCGGGCGCGAGTTCGCCGCTGGCGAGCTACCCGAGCCAGCTCGCCGTCGCGCTCAAAGCGCTGTTGCCGGGCCGCGACCTCACCGTCTTGAACCGCGGCGTCAACGGCGAAGAGACCCGCGACATGCTGGCGCGCTTCGCCGGCGGCGTGATCGCCGCGCATCCCGATCTGGTGCTGTGGCAGGTCGGCACCAATTCGGTGCTGCGCGACCATCCGCTGACGCCGCATTCGGTGCTGCTGCACCAAGGCATCGACGAGCTCAAGGCGGCGGGAGCCGACGTGGTGCTGATCGACATGCAGTTCGCGCCGCGTGTGATCGTCAAGCCCGAGACGCAGGGCATGGAAGATCAGATCGCGCTCGCCGCCAAGGAGGAGAGCGTCGATCTGTTCCGCCGCTTCGCCTTGATGCGGCACTGGCACGACGTTCAGCAGATTCCGTTCGACGTTTTCGTCTCCGGCGACGGTCTGCACATGAACGACTGGGGCTATGCCTGCGTCGCGAAGCTCCTCGCCGCCGGCATCGTCGACGCGGTGACCCGTCCGGTCGCCGCCGCGCGTACGGCGCGCTGAGCCTGTCGAAATCGTCATTGCGAGCGAAGCGAAGCAATCCAGAGTCAGCGGCAGTGACTCTGGATTGCTTCGTCGCTACGCTCCTCGCAATGACGATTACACGACAATCCTTTTACCCTCACACCTTTTCCAGCGCCGCGAGCACGTCCTCGATGATGTCGTCTTGATGTTCGAGTCCGACCGAGACCCGCACGAAGCCGTCGCCGATGCCGAGTTCGGCGCGTTGCGCCGGCGTGAGCCGCTGGTGCGTCGTCGTCGCCGGGTGCGTGATCAGGCTCTTGGCGTCGCCGAGATTGTTGCTGATGCGGATCAGCGCCAGCGCGTCCTGAAAGCGGAACGCCGCCTTCTTGCCGCCGGCGATCTCGAAACCGACCAGCGTCGAGCCGCCGCGCATCTGCTTCTTGACGATCTTCGCTTGCGGGTGGTCCGGCGCGGCCGGGATAGACGAGGCGCGCGATCTTGGCGTGCTTGGCGAGCACATCGGCGAGCGCTCCGGCATTCTGCGTCTGTTGCCGCACGCGCACCGGCAGCGTTTCGAGCCCCTTGAGCATGACCCAGGCGTTGAACGGCGACATCGACGGGCCGGTCTGGCGCAGCAGCACCTGGATGTTTTTCTGGATGAAATCCTCGGAGCCGAGAATGACGCCGCCGAGGCAGCGGCCCTGGCCGTCGACATGCTTGGTGGTGGAATAGACGACACAGTCGGCGCCGAGCGCGAGCGGGCTCTGGTAGAGCGGCGTCGCGAACACATTGTCGACCACCAGCGTGGCGCCGGCCTCGTGCGCGATCTCGGCGACCGCCTGCGATGTCGATCACCTCGAGCGTCGGGTTGGTCGGCGATTCCAGAAAGAACGCCTTGGTGTCGGGGCGCACCGCGTCGCGCCACTGGTCGAGATCGGTGCCGTCGACCAGCGTCGAGGGCACGCCGAAGCGCGGCAGATAATCCTCGACGATGTAGCGGCAGGAGCCGAACAGCGCCTTCGACGCCACCACGTGATCGCCGGCCTTGAGCTGGCCCACAAGCGCCAGCGTCACCGCGGCCATGCCGGTCGCGGTCGCGCGCGCGGCTTCGGCGTTCTCGAACGCGGCCATGCGCTCCTCGAACATCGCCACCGTCGGATTGGCGAAGCGCGAATACTGGAAGCCCGGCTCCTCGTTCTTGAAGCGGCGCTCGGCCTGGGCCGAATTGTCGTAGACGTAGCCCTGGGTGAGAAACAGCGCTTCCGAGGTTTCGCCGAACTGCGAACGCAAGGTGCCGGCATGCACCAGGCGGGTCTCGGGGCGGTAGCGATCGCGTGCGGACGCTGACATCTGGCCCTCCCTTTGGCCAAAAAAACAAAACCCGGCCGTGAGGTTGATCCTCGGGCCGGGCACAAGCGTCCCCGGCCTTTTAGCAAGTTGTTTAACGTGGCTTGCAAGCCGGCCGGCTCAAATGACCACGGACATCATCCCGTACTCCAGGAGCACGCGGCGTCAATACCGCGCGCTTGACGACAGTTTTGCACAGGCCACATGTAAGTGTGTGGACATTGACGCAAAGCGGATGCGCCCCCTAAGCACGCGCCGTATCGTCAAGTCCGAGGGACACATGGCAGTAATTCTGGCGCAAAAGGGATCCATTGGGGTCTGAGTCCGGCAATCTGTTTGCCGAGAAGGCCACGGAACCGCTGTCCGGTTCGGGCGCGGGGGCTGATCTCGGGACCAAGATTGGCCTTCTCCCCCGCCAGCGCATTCGGGCGATGGTCCATCGCAAGATGATTACCGCGGCCGATAGATTTGAAAAATCACAGTTTCAGCCGTCCAGCCTGGACCTCAGGCTGGGACACAAGGCATATCGCGTCAGGGCAAGCTTTCTTCCCGGCCTCGGGCGCACCGTGAATGAGAGCTTATCGGAACTAACCCACGATGAGATTTCGCTAGACCGCGACGTCGTGCTTGAGAAGGGATGCGTCTACCTAATCGAACTGCAGGAAATCCTGCAATTGCAAGACAGCATCTCGGCGCTAGCAAATCCTAAGAGTTCGACGGGCAGGCTCGATGTCTTCACTAGGCTGATCGCAGATGGTAGCGCTGTATTCGACCGTGTCCGTGGAGGGTACGCAGGTCGGCTCTACGCGGAAGTTTCGCCCCGTAGCTTCAGTATACGAGTACGGCGTGGGTCGAGACTTCTCCAGCTCCGGTTTCGTCGGCGAAACTCCCAGCAAAGTGAGAGCAGCTTTACCTTTAGGCTTCGTGATCGACAATTGCGCAAGAAGCACGAGATTTCGCCACTTGTGGATGGCGAACTTCGACTTCGTAATGGCTTGCTAATTAGTGTAGATCTTCAAGGCGGCGAATTGAATCCATTGGTCGGCTACAAAGCTCAGTCTGACGCGGGAGTCATCGATATCGACGAGGTTGGTGAGTACGATCCCTCCGATTTTTGGGAGCCCATCCACGTTCGGAAGAAAAAGCAACTGATATTGGCCCCGCACCAATTCTACATTTTGGCTTCGAAGCAGAAAATTTGCATTCCGGGCGACTTAGCCGCAGAGATGGTGCCAATTGATCCTACCATGGGCGAATTTAGGGTACACTATGCTGGATTCTTCGATCCCGGCTTTGGCCTAATGGAAGACGGCTTCGGCGGCAGTCGCGCGGTTCTTGAGGTTCGAAGTCACGAGGTCCCGTTTGTTCTTGAGGACGATCAAGCGATTGGGCGGTTGGTATACGAA
This sequence comes from uncultured Pseudomonadota bacterium, assembly GCA_963745155.1. Classification (GTDB taxonomy): domain Bacteria; phylum Pseudomonadota; class Alphaproteobacteria; order Rhizobiales; family Xanthobacteraceae; genus BOG-931. Next base: position 174,522 of record CAVUWO010000025.1, read on the forward strand.
CGTCTTGCTGAAGAACCCGAAGTTCTTTATGGCCAGTCTTCAAAGTCAAATTACCAGGGTCAAGGTCTAAAGCTGTCGAAGCACTTTCGTCCTTAGGCATTGATCTTAGGCGGCGTGGACAAAATCTATTGACGCAAGAATCCCGTTTTGATTCAAGGCTGCAGATTCGAGGAGGCAACCTTGAGCCGCGGCGATCTGAGCGAGGTCGAGTGGCGTATCCTGAAGGTGTTGTTGCCGGTTGAGCGAGAACCGGGCAAGCGCGGGCGGGGCCGTCCGCCCGAGGACAATCGTAACGTTATCAACGGCATCTTGTGGCGCCTGCGTACCGGAGCGCCTTGGCGGGATGTGCCGGAGAAGTACGGCAATTGGAACTCGATTTATCGGCGGTTCCGGCGCTGGAGCGCCTCCGGTGTCTGGGAGAGCGTGGCGGTCGCTCTCGCCGAGGCGATGGCGGAGAGCGGGCACTACAACATCGACAGCACCACGGTCCGCGCCCACGTCTCGGCAGCGGGCGGAAAAGGGGAATTCATCAACGAGCTCTTGGCCGCTCGCGGGGCGGGTTCACCAGTAAAATTCATTGTCTCGGTGATGCCCGAGGCCGCCCCGTTGCCTTCCACCTCACGTCCGGCGAAGCGGCCGATTGCAAAGCCTACGACACGCTGATCGATCTGCCGGAGCAGGCGCCGGATGCCCTTCTTGCCGACAAGGCTTACGACACCGATGCGATCCGTGCCGACTTGAAGGCGCGCGGCATCAAAGCCGTCATACCACCGAAATCCAACCGCACGCGCACCATCCGCTACAGCAAACGCATCTACCGCCAGCGTAACTGCATCGAGCGCGTCCTCGGTCACCTCAAGATCAACCGCGCGATCGCCACGCGATACGATCAGCTCCCCGAGAGCTTCCTCGGCATGTTATTTATCGCTTCAGCCCGTTACTGGATCAAATTTGTCCACGCGGCCTAGATTTGAGCCACCGTGTCTTGATCCGCGCCACTACTGGGGTGAAGGCTCCATATTTGGTCACCTCCCACTCGCGTTTCAGAATGGTGCGCGCCAGTGTAACAGCATCGGCCAACGCGTCTTGGTTAACGACGTTATCATGGACTGTGAGAAGTGCCTCTAACGATTTTTCCAACTGCTGATGCGCGGGCTCGTTCAGATTAAGTCGCATCAGTATCTTTCGATATGCAAGTAATACATCGTTTCGAGCTTTCTGCTCCTTCTCCAATTCGTCTATGTTAGAATTAGTAGCAAGCTTCGCTATCTGAAAGTGCATCACGTCAACGGCAGTGAAGAATGCGGCGAGGTCGTCACGCAGGCCATTTATCCATGCTTGCCGATGGTTGCTGACCATTACCGATCTCGTGATCAGCCCCGCCGCAATCGCAGTAAGCAGTGTGATGAAAGAGGCCAGCACGAGCGCCCCGGTTATCGAGAACACCAACTGATTGTCAAAACATTCTCATGCCATCCGAGAACAAGCCTTCCTCTTCGATCATCCGATTATAGGCTTCAATGGCTTCCCGGTTCTCTTCTTGCCAACGTCGAGCAAGCTCTGCGCGTTCGGCGGCGTGTAAATTCGGCAGTCGCCGGCGCAATGCTTGGACCAAAAGCTCCGACAAATCGATCCCCGCAGCCTTTGCCGCCGCGATCAATTCGGCATCGAGTTCTAGCGTTACGCGTTCGCCCATAGGATGCATTTTATCCGATATTCACGAAATGCAAATCCGTTTGATACGACCACGTGAGCCGATTTTGTGGCTCTATGAGCCCGTCCCGCCGACGGTGATCTGATCGATCCGCAGCGTCGGCTGGCCGACGCCGACCGGGACGCCCTGGCCGTTCTTGCCGCAGGTGCCGATGCCCTCGTCGAGCGCGAGGTCGTTGCCGACCATCGAGATGCGGTTGAGGTCGGTCGGGCCGTTGCCGATCAGCATGGCGCCCTTGATCGGCGCGCCCCGCTTGCCGTTCTCGATGCGGTAGGCCTCGGTGCACTCGAAGACGTATTTGCCCGAGGTGATGTCGACCTGGCCGCCGCCGAAATGCACGGCGTAGATGCCGTTCTTCACCGAGGCGATGATCTCCGCCGGATCGTGGCCGCCGGCGAGCATGTAGGTGTTGGTCATGCGCGGCATCGGCACATGGGCGAAGCTTTCGCGGCGGCCGTTGCCGGTCGGTTTCATGCCCATCAGCCGGGCGTTCTGGCGGTCCTGCATGTAGCCGGTGAGAATGCCGTCCTCGATCAGCACGGTGCGGTTGGTCGGCGTGCCTTCGTCGTCGATCGACAGCGAGCCGCGGCGCAGCGCGATGGTGCCGTCGTCGACCACGGTGACGCCCTTGGCGGCGACGCGCTGGCCCATCAGCCCGGCGAACGCCGAGGTCTTTTTGCGGTTGAAATCGCCTTCGAGGCCGTGGCCGACCGCCTCGTGCAGCATGACGCCGGGCCAGCCGGGGCCGAGCACGACGTCCATTTCGCCGGCCGGCGCCGGCACGGCGGCGAGATTGGTCAGCGCCTGGCGCACCGCCTCGTCGGCCGCGTGCTGCCAATTGTCGGTGACGATGAAGCGCTCATAGCCCTCGCGGCCGCCATAGCCGGAGCTGCCGGTCTCCTGGCGGTCGCCGTCGCCGACGACGACCGAGACGTTGACGCGCACCAGCGGGCGCACGTCGCGATAGGTCTCGCCGTCGCCGCGCACGATCTCGACCGCCTGCCAGGTGGCGCCCATGCTGACCGAGACCTGGCGCACGCGCGGATCTTTCGCCCGCGCATAGGCGTCGATGGTCTCGAGCAGCCGCGCCTTGGCCTCGAACGCGGGGCTGCCGAGCGGGCTGTCCTCGCCATAGAGCTTGACGTTGCTGCGCGGCGGCGGCGCGGCATAGCTGGCCGGTATAGCCGCCCTTGACCGCGCGCACCGCGTCGGCCGCCCGCGCGATCGCGGCTTCCGACACGTCGGAGGCATGGGCATAGCCGACCGCCTCGTCCTTGACCGCGCGCAGCCCGAACCCCTGCGAGGTGTCGTAGGTCGCCTGCTTGAGCCGGCCATTGTCGAACACCAGCATCTCGGCCTGGCGGTATTCGAGAAACAGCTCCCCGTCATCGGCGCCGTCGAGCCCGCGGGAAATGATTTTGGCGAGGCGCGGCCGGTCGAGCCCGGCACGGTCGACGAGCGAGATGGGGGCGGGGGCGACGGGGGCCATGGGATCCTCCGATTTTTCTGTTTTGGGCGTTAGAGCCTGACGCACATTGACAGCCCTACACATAAGTCATGCCGGGGAGGTTTGCAGCAGGGAGGCATCCCTCCTTTCGCGACCGCGACCGTCCCCGCCACCCTACCGAATATGCCAAACTCGCCGCAAATCCCCCAAAATCACCCGCGCCGCATTATGCCCCGGCGCTCCCGTGACGCCGCCGCCGGGGTGGGCGCCGGCGCCGCAGTGGTAGAGGCCGGCGAGAGGGCCGCGATAGTCGGCGTGGCCGAGCATGGGGCGGGCGGAGAAGAGTTGGTCGAGGGTGAGCGCGCCGTGGAAGATGTCGCCGCCGAGGAGGCCGAAGTCGCGTTCGAGGTCGAGCGGGGTGAGGATTTGGCGGCCGACGATGCTGGCGGCAAAGCCGGGGGCGTAGCGTTCGACCGTTCCGATCATGAGGTCGGCGACTTCGTCGCGGTGGTCGTCCCAGGATTTGCCATCAGATAGTTGTGGGGCGACGTGTTGGCAGAACAGGCTGGCGACATGGGCGCCGGGTGGCGCGAGGCTGTCGTCGAGCGTCGAGGGGATCAGCATTTCGATGATCGGTTCGCGGCTCCAGCCGAACGCGCGCGCGTCCGTATAGGCGCGGTCCATGTAGGCGAGGCTCGGCGCCAGGATGATGCCGGCGGTGAGGTGGTCGCCGGCTTCGGGCAGCGCGGTGAAGCGCGGCAGCTGCGACAGCGCGACGTTCATGCGGAAGGTGCCGGAGCCGCAGCGCCAGCGTTCCATGCGTTCGCGGAAGTTCGCCGGCAGCGCGTCCGCCGGCATCAGCTTGGTGTAGAGAAGCTTCGGATTGACGTTCGCGGCGACGGCATTGGCGCGCAGCGTGCGGCCGTCGTCGAGCACGACGCCGGCGACGCGGTCGCGCTCGACGATGACTTCGCGCACACCGGCCGCGGTCTCGATCTCGACGCCATGCTCGCGGGCGGCGCTGGCGAGCGCGGCGGAGATCGCGCCCATGCCGCCGATGGCGTGGCCCCACACGCCGCTTCTTGCCGTTCACCTCGCCGAAGGCGTGGTGCAGCATCACGTAGGCGGTGCCGGGCGTATAGGGGCTCGCGTAGTTGCCGACCACGGCGTCGAAGCCGAACAAGGCTTTGACGAGTTCGCCCTCGAACCAGCCATCCAAATAATCCGCGGCGGATTTGGTGAAGAGGTCGAGCAGCGCGCGGCTCTCCTCCATCGACAAATGGCGCAGGCTGTTGGCGACGCCGAGCGCGCGGAAGAGTTCGCCGAGGCTGCGCCGCGAAAAACCCGCGGTGAGGTTCGGCGGCGGCTGCAGCACCAGGCGGCGCAGCACGTCGGCGACGGCGTCGATCTCGCGGTTGAAGGCGGCGTAGCGTTCGGCGTCCTTGGTCGGAGAACTTCGCCAGCTCCTGCTGCATGCGGCCGTCGGCGGCGAGGAGGTAGCGGCCGTCCGGCGCCGGCACGAAATTCTGCGCGCGGCGCTCGACGATTTTGAGCCCGTGCCGCGCCAGCGCAAGATCGGCGATGACCTTCGGATTGAGCAGGCTCACGGTATAGGCGGCGACCGAATTGCGGAAACCGGGATAAAATTCCGCCGTCACCGCCGCGCCGCCCACGACCGCGCGGCGCTCGACCACTTTGACCCGCAAGCCGGCGCGGCCGAGATAGGCTGCGCAGGTGAGGCCGTTGTGGCCGGCGCCGATGACGATGACGTCGTAAGTCTGCATCGCGGTCTTCAAGAGTGACGACGTGTTGCCCGGCGCGCGGCGCCGTGCTCCAATTCACACGACCCTCTTCCCGCACATCTTGCAATCCCATTATTGGCCCTTTCGAGGACGGACTTCGGCATGGACACGGACCTGCACATCCAATCCCGCGCGCTGCCGCGCGGCCTGATCCTTGCCGTCTATACCGCCGCGGTGTTCGTGAGCGCGCTTCTATTATTCGCCGTGCAGCCGATGTTCACCCGCATGGTGCTGCCGCGGCTCGGCGGCTCGCCGTCGGTGTGGTCGGTCGCCATGGTGTTTTTCCAGACCATGCTGCTCGCCGGCTATGCCTACGCCCATGTGCTGATGCGCGTGGTGCGGCCGCGGCTAGCGGTGCCGATCCATGCCGCGCTGCTCATCGTCGCCGGACTGACGCTGCCGTTGTCGATCGTCGACGGCTGGGGCGATCCGCCGGGCCATTGGACGGCGCTGTGGCTGATCGGCCTGTTCGTGGTCTCGATCGGGCTGCCGTTCTTCGCACTCGCCGCCAACACGCCGCTGTTGCAGGCCTGGTTCGTGCGCACCGGACACCCCGACGGCAAGGACCCGTATTTCCTCTACGCCGCCTCCAATGTCGGCAGCTTTCTCGCGCTGCTGTCCTATCCGTTCCTGTTCGAGCCGAATTTTTCGCTGCGGCAGCATAATCTCATGTGGAGCGGCGGCTACTGGCTGCTGTTCGTGCTGATCGCCGCGTGCGGCGTGCTGCTGCTGCGCTCGCCCGCGCGCGGCGATGTCGCCGGGTGCGCCGCCGAGCCGGCAGCGCCGGCGCCGAGCTGGCGCACGCTCGGCCGCTGGGCGTTCCTCGCGGCGGTGCCGTCCGGGCTCTTGGTCGCGGTGACGGCTTACATTTCCACCGACGTGGCGGCGGCGCCACTCTTATGGGTCATTCCGCTGTCGCTTTATCTCTTGACCTGGGTGCTGGTGTTCCAGTCGCGGCCGCTCCTCCCGCATCGGTTGATGCTGGCGCTGCAGCCGTTCGCCATCGCCGCGATCGTCGCACTGATCGCCTACAACGACACCGACATGCAGGTGCTGGCGCTCGCCGGGCATCTCATCGCCTTCTTCATCATCGCCATGGCGAGCCACGGCGAGTTGGCGCGGCAGCGGCCGCCGGCGCAGTATCTCACCACCTTCTATCTGGCGATCTCGGCGGGCGGCATGATCGGCGGCCTGTTCGCTGGCCTGATCGCGCCGTTCGTGTTCTCCTGGGTCGCCGAGTACCCGATCCTGCTCGTGCTCGCCGCGCTGTGCCGGCCCGTGGCCGGAATCACACTCGGACCGCGCGAGCGCGTGTTCTGGGCGGTCGCGATCTTGCTCGGGGCCGCTGCTCCTGGGCCCCGGCATGGTGTTCGGCTGGATGCCGCGCGACAACGCCACCACCAGGGTGCAGATCGCGATCATGGTCATCGCGGCGGCGTCGGTGCTGCTCGCGCTGCTGCGGCGTCCATTGCCGGCCGCCTTCGCGGTCGCGATCGCGGTCGCCATGATCCGGCTTTATCCCGGCGACGAGGCCCGCACCCAGACCGTGCGCAGCTTCTTCGGCGTGCACAAAATCTACGACACGCCCGAAGGCGATTATCGCGTGCTGATGAACGGCACCACGGTGCACGGCGCGCAGCGCCTCACCGACGCCAAAGGCAAGCCGCTGACCGGCCGTCCCGCGCCGCTGACCTATTATCACGCCAAATCGGCGATGGCCCAGGTCATACGCGCCGTGCGCGCCCGCAAGGGCACGATCCGGGTGGCGGTGATCGGGCTCGGCTCCGGCAGTCTCGCCTGCTATGTCGCGCCCGGCGACGAATGGCGGTTCTTCGAGATCGACCCGACCATCGTCGATATCGCCCGCGACCACCCGCGCTTCAGCTTCGTCAATGCCTGCGCGCCGGACGTGCCGATCGTGCTCGGTGACGCGCGGCTCACCTTCGCCCGCGAAGCCGAAGCGCACTACGATCTCATCATCGTCGACGCCTATTCTTCCGACGCGATCCCGATCCACCTTGCCACCCGCGAGGCCATGGCGATCTACAAGTCGAAGCTAAAGCCCGACGGCGTCGTCACCTTGCACCTCTCCAACCGCAATCTCGCGCTCGACGGCGTTGCCGTCGGCATCGCCGCGGCCAACGGCATGAAGGCCTGGGTCTACGACGACAGCCGCGAGGACGACAGCGACGACGACTATGTCTACTCGTCCGACGTCGCCATCGCCGCCAACAGCGCGGCGGACATCGGCGACCTCGCCTTAAGCGACAGCTGGAAGTCGACCGCGCCCGATCCTGCGCAACGGGTGTGGACCGACGATTATTCCAACATCATCGGCGCCGTCGCCCGCAAGTTCAATTGGCCGGATTGGTTCGCGCGGTAAGCGGCATCACGGCAGCTTGTCGTACCCTCGCCGAAACCCTTCAGGCTCATCGGAAACCCGATGCCCTCCTCGGGCGTCTGGAAGATGATGAAGGTCGAGGTTTTTCCGGTGCGCAGCTGATCGATCAGTTTGTCGTCCATGACCACTTCGGCGACGCAGCCATTGGGCAGGCAGCGCACGAACCCGGCGCGGCCGACGTCCTTGTCGTCGATCTTCAAGCCGAGCCCGGACGGCAGCAGCACGCCGAGCGGGGCGACGACCCGCATCAGCCGGCTCTTCTGGTCGCTGGTCTTCAGGACGATGACGGTCAGGCCGACATTGGGCCGGTCCTCCGCCGTCACGCTCTGCATCAGCGCGCACTGCTCGGTCTGTGCGCCGGGCGGCGTATCGCAACGGATTTGCCAGTCGCCGTGGACGGAACGGACCGCGCCTTGCGCGGCGGCCGGGGCGACATCAGCGCATACCGCCGCCAGCAGCGCGGCAACGGCGCCGAGCGCCGTGGCCATTGGCCGCATCCGCCACGAGACAACGGAGATCGCCATGATCAAGTTTCCTCTGGCCGGCCCCCACCGACCTATGTGAACGGCGGCCGACGCTAACGTCGCGTATTTCGCCCGGAAGGCTTCCGAATCACCGCGGCAGGCCGGCCGTTACGCGAGCCTGCCTACAGGGTGAGCACGAGGTGTCAAGTCGATCAAAAGCAACGCATTGTGGCCGCGCGATGGACGCGCAGGCGGCTGCGCGACATGCGCCGCATCCGGCCCCCGCGACCATGCCGCTACGCATGCCCTTATGCATGCCCCTGTGGATGTGTGCCGGTACCGATGAGTGCATTGCGGTAAGGTCGGATTTGTGGTTTGAGGGGCTGGGATTCCCCCAACCCGCAAGCGCGTGCCAAGGACCAGACCGTTGCCCCTCCTCACCCCTCGCCGTTCGCGCGGGACGTCAGTCCGGGGTTGGCAGCAAGCGGCGGCAAACCCGTTGCTTGTTTCGCCCGAAATTGGTGCCTGCCGGTGCGGTCTAAGACGTTGGCCGAGATAGAAGAACAGGGAGCCGAGAGACAGATGACGGTGTTGTCACGTTTTGCCGCACGGGCGGTGACCGTCGGGGCAATGGCGGTAAGCGGCGGGCTCATTGCCGCGCTGGCGGGGGCGGGGTCGGCCCTGGCGGAAGTTGGACAGCCGGCGCCCTGGCAACTCGGCCTGCAGCCGGCCGCGACGCCGGTCATGGTGGACATCGTCTGGTTCCACGATCTGCTGCTCTGGATCATCAGCGCGATCACGCTGTTCGTGCTCGTGCTCTTGGGGATCATCGTCGTGCGCTTCAACGCGCGCGCCAATCCGACCCCGTCGCGCACCACCCACAACACGCTGATCGAAGTGCTCTGGACCATCCTCCCGGTCGTCATTCTGGTGATGATCGCGGTGCCGTCGTTCCGGCTGTTGTTCCTCGAGCTCGACGAGCCGAAGCCGGATATCACGGTGAAGGCGACCGGCAAGCAGTGGTATTGGAGCTACAGCTATCCGGATAACGGCAATTTTGAATTCGACTCGCTGTTGGTGGCCGACGGCGACCTCAAGCCCGGCCAGCCGCGCCTCCTCACCGTCGACAACGAGCTGGTGGTGCCGGTGAACAAGGTGGTCCACGTCCTGGTGACCGGCGCCGACGTCATCCATTCCTTCGCGGTGCCGTCCTTCGGCATCAAGATCGACGCCGTGCCGGGCCGCCTCAACGACACCTGGTTCAAGGCGACGCAGGTCGGGCGCTATCACGGCCAGTGCTCGGAGCTGTGCGGCAAGGATCACGCCTTCATGCCGATCACGGTGAATGTCGTGAGCGACGCCGACTTCTCCACCTGGGTGGAAGCCGCCAAGAAGAAATTCGCCGGCGACGAGCATGCGCCGCCGATGAATTTCGCTGCGGCCAAATGATCATGCTCCGGCACTAGAACAGCAAGACGAACACGAGCGCGTTACAGCAGGACCCACATGGACACGACCACGCAGGCGACCCACGGCGACGACAACGGACATGCCATCCCGCACGGCTGGCGCCGCTACGTCTATTCGACCAACCACAAGGACATCGGCACGATGTACCTTGTGTTCGCGCTCATCGCCGGCGTGATCGGCGGCATCTTTTCGATCCTGATCCGGGCCGAATTGATGTTCCCGGGCCTGCAGATCTTCCACGAGACCCATTACTTCGACGTGATCGTGACCGCGCACGGCCTGATCATGATCTTCTTCATGGTCATGCCGGCGATGATCGGCGGCTTCGGCAACTGGATGGTCCCGCTCATGATCGGCGCGCCGGACATGGCGTTCCCGCGCATGAACAACATCTCGTTCTGGCTGCTGCCCGCCTCGTTCGCGCTGCTGTGCGCCTCGTTCTTCTTCGAGGGCGAGCCGGGCGTGCTCGGTGCCGGCACCGGGTGGACCATCTATGCGCCGCTCTCGACCTACGGCCATCCCGGCCCGGCGATGGACTTCGTCATCCTGTCGCTGCATTTGGCCGGCGCCTCCTCGATCCTCGGCGCCATCAACTTCATCACCACCATCTTCAACATGCGCGCGCCGGGCATGACGCTGCACAAGATGCCGCTGTTCGTGTGGTCGATCCTGGTGACGGTGTTCCTCTTGCTGCTGGCGTTGCCGGTGCTGGCCGGCGCCATCACCATGCTGCTCACCGACCGCAACTTCGGCACCACGTTCTTCAACCCGGAGGGCGGCGGCGACCCGATCCTGTTCCAGCATCTGTTCTGGTTCTTCGGCCACCCCGAAGTCTACATTCTGATCCTGCCGGGCTTCGGCATGATCAGCCAGATCGTCGCGACCTTCTCGAAGCAAGCCGGTGTTCGGCTATCTCGGCATGGCCTACGCCATGGTGGCGATCGGCGGCATCGGCTTCGTCGTCTGGGCCCATCACATGTACACCGTCGGCATGGCGGCGAGCGTGCAGGCCTATTTCATCGCGGCGACCATGGTCATCGCGGTGCCGACCGGCGTGAAGATCTTCTCCTGGATCGCCACGATGTGGGGCGGCTCGATCGAGTTCAAGACGCCGATGCTGTGGGCGATGGGCTTCATCTTCCTGTTCACCATCGGCGGCGTCACCGGCGTTGTGCTCGCCAATGCCGGCGTCGACCGCGTGCTGCAGGACACCTATTACGTCGTCGCGCACTTCCACTATGTGCTGTCGCTCGGCGCGGTGTTCGCCATCTTCGGCGGCTGGTACTACTGGTTCCCGAAGATGACCGGCTACATGTATTCCGAGTTCGTCGGCAAGCTGCACTTCTGGGTCACGTTCGTCGGCGTCAATCTGGTGTTCTTCCCGCAGCACTTCCTGGGCTTGGCCGGCATGCCGCGCCGCATCGCCGACTATCCGGACGCGTTCGCCGACTGGAACTTCATCTCGTCGATCGGCTCCTACATCTCCGGCTTCGGCGTGCTGGTGTTCCTGTTCGGTCTCATTCAGGCGTTCGTCCGCAAGGAACGCGCCGCCGCCAATCCGTGGGGCCCCGGCGCGACCACGCTGGAATGGACGCTGTCGTCGCCGCCGCCGTTCCACCAGTTCGATACGCTGCCCGCTGATCCGATGATCGTGAACCGATGAGCGTCAGCTACACCCACACCGAGCCCGTCGATCGCGGACGCCGCGCGACTACATTGCGCTGATGAAGCCGCGGGTGATGTCGCTCGTGGTCTTCACGGCGCTGGTCGGCCTTTTGATCGCGCCGGGGCACATCCATCCGGTGATCGGCTTAACCGCGCTCATCTGCATCGCCGTCGGCGCCGGCGCCGCCGGCGCGCTCAACATGTGGTACGACGCCGACATCGACGCGCGTGATGCGCCGCACCGCGGCGCGGCCGATCCCGACCGGGCGGCTGACGCCGGGCGACGCGCTGGCGTTCGGCATCACGCTGGCGGTCGGTTCGGTGGTGGTGCTCGGCCTTCTCGTCAATGTCGTCGCGGCGGCGACGCTCGCCGTCACCATCGCGTTTTATATCTTCGTCTACACGATGTGGCTCAAGCGCTCGACGCCGCAGAACATCGTCATCGGCGGCGCCGCCGGCGCGCTGCCGCCGGTGATCGGCTGGGCCGCGGTGACCGGCGGCTTCGCGCTCGAACCGATCGTGTTGTTCCTCATCATCTTCTTCTGGACGCCGCCGCATTTCTGGGCGCTGTCGCTCTACCGCACCGAGGACTATGCCCGGGCCGGCATTCCGATGCTGCCGGTCGTATCCGGCGCGCGCGAAACCCGGCGCCAAATCCTGCTGTACACGCTCTTGCTGGCGCCGCTCGGCGCCGCGCCGTGGTTGCTCGGCTTTGCCGGACCGCTGTACGGCGTGGTCGCGCTCGTCGCCGGCGGCGCGATGATCGGCGCTGGCTTTGCGCGTGCGCCTCACGACCGAGGGACATGGTCCGAGCAAGCATCTGTTCGCCTTCTCGATCCTCTATCTGTTCCTGCTGTTCGCCATGCTGCTGGTCGATCGCGCGGTGGCGGCGTGGGGTCCGTTCGGTCCCGTCGCGGCATGACGATCACGGGCGCTGTCATGACCGAACCGGCACAAGAGCAGAAACCCGCGCCTCTCCCGCCGCCGCCTGCGCAGGAGAAAGAGCCGGGTATCAGGCTCACCGATAAGCAGCAGCGCGCCCGGCGTGCCCGTTCGATCGCGATCGCGCTGGCGCTCGGTGCGCTGGTGATCTTGTTCTACATCGTAACCCTGGTCAAAGGGCCGGGCGTGCTGGTGCGGCCGTTGTGATGGCGTGGCTAATCCCGGAAGTGCAACTGCGATGAGCGATCAGCATCCGCAACGACCGAAGGCGAGGCGCGATCTGCTGATCGCCTTCATCTGCGGCGGCTTGGTCGCCGGCATGGTCGGACTGTCGTTCGCCGCCGTGCCGTTCTACTCCTGGTTCTGCCGCACCACCGGCTATGGCGGCACCACGCAGGTCGCGCACGCGGCGCCGAGGGAAACCTTGGCACGCAAGGTCACGGTGCGGTTCGATTCCAATGTCAGCGCCGGCTTGCCGTGGCGCTTCGTGCCCGAGCGGCGCACCATCGAGGTCAAGCTCGGCGAAGTCGTCACCGTCTATTACAAGGTGACCAACGAGGCCGCGCGCCTGACCGCCGCCCAGGCCGGCTACAATGTCAGCCCGTCGACCGTCGGCATCTACTTCGAAAAGATCAACTGCTTCTGCTTCACCGAGCAGACCATGAAGCCCGGCGAAACGCGCGACATGGCGGTGGTGTTCTACGTCGACCCCAAGCTGGCGCAGGACTCGGAGCAGGACGCGCTCAAACTCATCACGCTCTCCTACACCTTCTATCCGGTGGCTTTGCCGGATCAGGCGGGGGCGGAGGGCCAGAACCCGAACAAATCGGGCCGCACCTGAATTACGTAACGATGGCGCGAGGGCGACACGCGGGCGCGCCAAGCTGGAGACGATGAACGATGGCCAATGTTGCGCATGCCAAACCGCACCACGATTACCATCTGGTCAATCCGAGCCCGTGGCCGGCGATCGGCGCGACATCGGCTTTCATCACCGCGGTCGGACTGATCCTGTGGATGCACCACGTCGTCGCCTATGCGCCGATCATCTTCGGCGTCGGCGCGATCGGTGTCGCCTACACCATGATCGGCTGGTGGCGCGACGTGATCTTCGAAGCCGAGGTCGAGCACGACCATACCCGCGTGGTGCAGATCTCGCACCGCTACGGCATGATCCTGTTCATCGCCTCGGAAGTGATGTTCTTCGTCGCCTGGTTCTGGGCCTATTTCAACACCGCGCTGTTCCCCGACGAGCTCAAGGACATCGCGCGCATCGCCTATACCGGCGGGGTGTGGCCGCCGAAGGGCGTCGAGACCTTCGATCCCTGGCATCTGCCGCTCCTCAACACGCTGATCCTGCTCACCTCGGGCACCACCGTGACCTGGGCGCACCATGCGCTCCTGGAAAACAACCGGCGCGGACTGATCTGGGGCCTGATCCTGACCATCGCGCTCGGCCTCACTTTCACCTGCGTGCAGGCCTACGAATACGGTCACGCCGCCGTTCCACTATTCCGGCAACATCTACGGCGCGACCTTCTTCATGGCGACCGGCTTCCACGGCGCCCACGTCATCATCGGCACGATCTTCCTGATCGTCTGCCTCGTCCGCGCCATCGCCGGGCAGTTCACGCCGACGCAGCACCTCGGCTTCGAGTTCGCGGCCTGGTACTGGCACTTCGTCGACGTGGTGTGGCTGTTCCTGTTCGCCTGCATCTACGTCTGGGGCGGCGGCGCCCACGCGGGGTAGGGTATGCCTTCCGCCCCCGCGAAGCGACGCGCAACGGGGGCGGATACCGGCTCGCCCTTGCGCGGCGGGGGGCCGCGGACGATATCGCTGTCATGACCGACAAGACCATCGACACGCTTTCCGACGCCATCCTCGCCGGGTTGTCCTGCCGCTG
>CAVUWO010000026.1:0-122665 GCA_963745155.1 uncultured Pseudomonadota bacterium
CAAGCGCAACAAAACCAGCGCCGAAAAAGGTGGCCCAAATGCATTAATAGCGGAGTTAATCGACGAAGGCTTTTTCAAAAAACGAAAGGAATTCGGCGCGATTAAAACTGCCCTGGAAAAGCGCGGGCATTATTATTCTAGAACAACTCTCTCTCCGACATTTCTCGGACTAGTACGCGCGAGAACGTTGCGCCGATTTAAAGAAAAAAAGCACTGGGTCTACGTGGGATAGAGAGATGGTAAAACGGTCGTCGCCAAATGAAAGATCTGATTACTCGTATCGAGGCGCTTGAACGCGCCGTATTTGGCACGGGCGCAAAACTCGGGTTGAAACCCAAATCATCGGCCAAGTCGGCCGCCGGCTTCGAAGGAGCCACTGGCGGATTACGCTTGCTTCTCTCTCACGGCTTTTTTGATTGTCGCCGCCGTTTTTCCGAGATCGAGGGCGAATTAAACAAACACGGCTATCATTACAGCAAACAAGCGATTTCAATGCTGTTGAACCGCCTTTTAAGCAAAGCGGCCCACTGGTCGGCCTGAAAGAACAAGGCACAAAGTGTATGCCAAAAGGAAATAGCAAATCATCGGCGGCATCGCCGACTGATCTGAGCTTTTTGACGGCTCAATTTGCCGCAAAGCATGCAAATTCCGCCGTTACGCACTACACAAAAGCCCTCGAAGATTACAGCAAGGGTGATTGGGAAGGCTGTATTGCAAAAGCGGGAAAGTTCGTTGAAGCGCTATTGAAGGCTATGGGCGTCCACTGTGGCGTGGCTTTTGACACAGGCCGAAGGTTTAAAGCGGACAAACTGATGAATGATCTATCTCAGCTGCCACATGGGTCATTCGATGACAGTTTGAGGCTCTTGATGCCTAGGGCGTGTCGCGTGGTTTACGACATCGCCAGTAACCGCGGCGCACGTCACGATCCGGACGAAGAAATCCAAATTCGATGGATGCTAACGTGGTGATGCCTTTGGCCTCTTGGTTGTTGGCCAAGCTATACGGTTCGCTCAGAAAGGGGCCGTTGACCCGGCTGTCGCCGAACTGATGGTAGAATCCCTAACCGAACGACGCTACTCGGTGATCGAAAAGGTCGAAGGGCGCGTCTATCGCCACGCGGCGAAGAAATCTGCGGTCGAAGTTGCCTTAGTGGTATTGGCGCAGCATCATCCCAAGCGGGTGAACCCCGCCGATCTCGTTGACGCTATAAAGCGGAACGGCTTCACTCAAAATAACGCAAACATGGCGCTCAATTGGATTTCACACTATCTGGACTTCGATCAGCCGGCGGGATGCGCCTTCTCTCCCCAGGTCTGCATCGTGCCGAGGAAATCATTAAAGCCGCGTCAATAACGCACTGATGGTCTAGCAGGCTGCTGAAGAACTCGGTTTACGAGAGGACTTTGCCGTGATTCGGTAGATTGGTGATTTTGTGCATTGCAGGACCTCGTGGGAGCAAACGGGACGATGCGTGGCGAAGATCAACGATCCGAAGGATTTTTCAGCTACGTGCGGTTGGAGACGCGGATACCTGCCGATCATCCATTGCGGGCGATACGCGAACTTGTTGACGCGGCCTTGGCGGAGTTGTCGCGGGCCTTTGATAAACTCTATGCGCGCGAGGGACGGCCGTCGATCCCGCCTGAGCGGCTGTTGCGTGCCCTTTTGTTGCAGGCGTTCTACACGGTGCGCTCGGAACGACAGTTGATGGAGCAGCTCGACTATAATCTGTTGTTCCGCTGGTTCGTCGGGTTGTCGGCGGACGATGCGGTGTGGGATGCGACGGTGTTCTGCAAGAACCGCGACCGGCTGCTCGATGGCGACATCGCGGCCAAGTTCATGAGCAGCGTGCTGAACCTGCCGCAAACGCGCAAGCTTCTTTCCGGCGAGCACTTCTCGGTCGACGGCACGCTGATCGAGGCTTGGGCCAGCATGAAGAGTTTCGTGCCGAAGGACGGCGGCAAGCCGCCGTCCGGGAAAGAAGGCGGCGGACGCAACGCCGAGCGCGACTTCCACGGCGAGAAACGCAAGAACGACACGCATTCTTCGACCACCGACCCCGACGCCAGGCTGTTCCGCAAGGGGGCCGGCAAGGAGGCCAAGCTCTGCCACATGGGACATCTGCTGACGGAGAATAGGAACGGGCTCATCGTCGATGCGCGCTTGACCGCGGCCAACGGCACCGCCGAGCGCACCACGGCGCTCGATATGATCGAGGACAACGCCGCACCCGGCAGCACCGTGGGCGGCGACAAGAACTATGATACCGCCGATTTCGTCGCTGGTTGCCGCGAGCGCGGCTGCACGCCGCATGTCTCGCAGAACGATACCAACCGCCGCTCGGCGATCGATGCGCGCACCACCCGCCATCCCGGCTATCGCATCAGCACGATCAAGCGTAAACGGATCGAAGAATGCTTCGGCTGGATGAAGACGGTCGGCGGCCTGCGCAAGACCCGGCATCGCGGCCGCGGCCTGGTGGAGTGGTTCTTCGTGCTCACCGCGACCGCCTATAATCTCGTGCGCATCCCGAAGCTGCTGGCGGCGACGGGATGAGTTTGTCCGGAGCGCAGAATATGAGCGACAAATCGACCAAATACCGCGCTCACAGCGCAACACTCGGCGCACCCAGCTCCTCGTCCCGTGTCCGATCATCAAGAAATCCGGGATCACAACACAGTTTTTCCGCAGCCTGCTAGTGCGGAAAGTTGGCAATGTGTGGTGGTTTTCCAATCATTCCAAATAGCTTCCTGTTTATTCGGGTTAAGGGCTGGTGATCCCGAACGCTGAACCCGAAAATGCTAGTCGAACGGAACGAGTAATCTGTAGTGATCGAGCGCATCGGGAATTACAGAATTACGCGAAATACGCGAACACCTTACTGAACTGCACCCCTGCAGTGAGACACGGCTAATTGGGTGACAAGGCGGTTTGCGGTTTTGGTTGACGGTCGCGGGAGTGGCTGGCAATTACGGCGACACCTTACCGATTTCCGCGATCTCGGGGACTGGTCGCGCGGCGAAGCGCGATACGGCATCCCGCGCAATCCGGGCCTTCGCCGCGCCGAAGGCTTCGGCCGTGCAAGCGGGAGCAAGCATGCAACGATTCCCCTGCCACGCCTCGACCAGCGCGATCCGGGCCACGCCTGCTCTCGCCGCACTGCCGATTGGCCGGCGGCGCGGAAGTTTCCTATATTGGCCGCTATGAAGAAGAGCGAAGCGCTGGCAAAGCTGAAGACGCAGGCGGGCGCTATCAAGGCGCTCGGGGCGACGTTGCTCTACTTGTTCGGTTCCGTCGCCCGCGACGAAGCCAAGACACGGGACCTCGATCTGTTCATCGACTACGACCCGAACAGCAGGTTTTCGCTGCTCGAACTCGTCGGTATCAAACTTCTCCTGGAGAAAAAGTTCGGCGTGCCGGTGGACGTGACGACGCGCGACAGCCTGCACCCGATGCTGCGCGCGGAGATCGAGCAGTCGGCGGTGCGCGTGTTCTGATGGCGCGGTGTTACGGTGACAGTGCACTTATCTCAAGGTCTAATGAAATAAATGCACTGTCGCCGTAACCGTAACCACCCGTAACCGCCGCTTACGCGTCATTCAAGCCGCCGCCCGGCGCGATTGCCGTCGACGCCGCACCGGCGGCAGCAGCAGGTCGGCGGGAATGCCGAAGCGCCCGCGCAAGCGCTGCACCATGCTCATGCTCAATTCCTTTTTCCCCGCAAGAATTTCGCTGACGCGGCTTGGCGTGCCCAGGATCGCCGCCATGTCGGCGCGGGACAGACCGTGGGCGTCCATGAGATGGCGGATCAAATCGGCCGTGCGCGGCCGCCGGCGCGGCCACTTTTGGTCCTCATAGGCGGCGATCAGGCGCGCCTGCGCCTGCAACCGGGCGACGTCGGCGGCTGCGTCCGAGCCCCAAAGCCGCTCGACGAGGGAGCGTGCGCGGGCAAGCTCGGCGGCGCCGTCGATCAAGATCAGAGTTGCGTCCATCACCCCGTCTCCGCATCGATACGGTCGTACTCGGCATGCGTGCCGAAAAACCGCACTGCCAGAACGCCGGCTTGATATTGAATTCGCGCAACCAAGCGGTAGTCGTTTGCTTTGATATTGAAAACCACGCGGCCGCCTTTGAGGATGCTCGCCTTCGGATAGGACGCCTTGACGTCTCCGAGTTCGCCACTGGGCGGCGGTCGCGATCGCAAGCCACGCCTGGTATTGCGAACGAGCCGCCTTAATCCCCTTATGGCTGACGCGCCCGGCCAGATAGCGTTCGATCACGTCCGTGCCGATCACGATCATGCGGTCGGGCGTATAGCACAGATTTCCAAAAATTGGAAGCTGCCGCGCGCCCGATCCCGCAAACTGCTCCTGGAGAAAAAGCTCGGCGTGCCGGTGGACGTGACGACGCGCGACAGCCTGCACCCGATGCTGCGCGCGGAGATCGAGCAGTCGGCGGTCCGCGTGTTCTGATGGCGCGCAAGCTTCAGCCCGTCCTGCAGGAAATGCTGACGGCGATCGAGGGAATTGAGGCGGCGATCGCCGGTTATTCGGCAGCTTGTTTGGGCTTGCGTGAGGATTTGGCGGCGGGCCGTTTGGGCGGCGCGCCCTTGGCGGATGGTTTTTTGGGCGCACGCGCGCCGCCCGGCGCAGCGCGCTTGGCGGCCTTGCGCGGCCGCGCGTGCGGGGCGGGAGCGTGCTCGGCGCGCGCGTCGATCAGCGAAGCGGCCTCCTCGAGCGTGATCGTCTCGGGCGTCTTGTCGCGCGGCAGCGTGGCGTTGACGCCGTTGTGGCTGACATAGGGACCGTAGCGGCCGTTCTTGGCGACGATCATCCCGCCCTTCGTCGGATGTTCGCCGACCGGCTTGCCGGGATCGGCGCCGAAGCGGCGGCCGCGCGGGCCTTTGGCGAGCTTTTCCGCGATCAGCGTCACCGCCCGGTTGAGGCCGATATGGAACACGTCGTCGCCGGCTTCGAGGCTGGCGTAGGTCTTGCCGTGCTGCACATAGGGGCCGAACCGGCCGACGCCGGCCTTGATCGGCTCGCCGTCCTCGGGATGGCGGCCGACTTCGCGCGGCAACGACAGCAAAGCAGCGCGCGGGGAAGATCGACGTCGTCCGGCGTCATGCCTTTCATCAGGCTGGCGCGCTTGGGCTTTTCGCCCTCGGCGCCCTCGCCGAGCTGCACATAGGGACCGAAGCGGCCGCTGCGCAGCGTCACGTCGAGGCCGGTCTCCGGATCGACGCCGAGCTTCTTGGTGCCGATCTCGGCGGCGCCGCCTTCGCCCGATACCGACAACGACCGGGTGTAGCGGCATTCCGGATAGTTCGAGCAGCCGATGAAGGCGCCGAACTTGGAGAGTTTCAGGGTCAGCCGCCCGCCGGCGCAGGTCGGACATATGCCGCGGGTCGCCGCCGTCGGCGCGCGGCGGGAACAGATGCGGCGCCAAGCAGCGCATCGAGCGCGTCGATGACTTCCGAGATCTTCAAATCCTTGATCTCGCCGACCGCGCCGATGAAGTCGCGCCAGAAATCGCGCAGCACGTCGCGCCAGGCGATCTCGTGGTTGGAGATCAGGTCGAGCTGCTCTTCGAGCGAGGCGGTGAAATCATACTCGACGTATTTGGCGAAGAAACTTTCCAGGAAGGCGACGACGATGCGGCCGCGGTCCTCCGGATAAAGCCGGCGCTTGTCGAGCCGCACATATTGGCGGTCCTTGAGCACCTGCAGGATCGAGGCATAGGTCGAGGGCCGGCCGATGCCGAGTTCTTCCATGCGCTTGACGAGGGAGGCTTCCGAATAGCGCGGCGGCGGCTCGGTAAAATGCTGGGTCGCGGCGATCGCGCGCTTGTCGAGGTGTTCGCCGGCGCTCATTGCGGGCAGGCGGCGGGCCTCCTCGTCGTCGGCATCCTCGTCGCGGCCTTCCTGGTAGAGCGCGAGGAAGCCGTCGAATTTCACCACGGTGCCGGTCGCGCGCAGATTCCAACAGCCGGCTCGCGACCTTCGCCGCGATATCGACGGTCGTGCGCTCGAGTTCGGCCGATTCCATCTGGCTGGCGATGGTGCGCAGCCAGATCAATTCGTAGAGCTTGGCCTGGTCGGGATCGAGGTGGCGCTTGGTCTCGGCCGGCCGCCGGGACGAGTTCGGTCGGGCGGATCGCTTCGTGCGCTTCCTGGGCGTTCTTGGCCTTGGTCTCGTAGCGCCGCGGCGCGCCCGGCACGTAGCGGGCGCCGTAGTCCTGGCCGATCACGCTGCGCGCGGCGGCGATGGCTTCACCGGCGATCTGCACGCCGTCGGTACGCATATAGGTGATGAGGCCGACCGTCTCGCCGCCGATGTCGACGCCTTCGTAAAGCCGCTGCGCCACCCGCATGGTGTGGGCGGGGGCGAAGCCGAGCTTGCGGCTCGCTTCCTGCTGCAGGGTCGAGGTGGTGAAGGGCGGCTGCGGATGGCGCTTCTGCGGCCGCGCCTCGACCGACGTCACCGTGAAGGCGGCGGTCTCCAGCGCCGCCTTGAAGGCCTCCGCCTCGGCGCCCGAGCCGATGTCGAGCCGCTGCAGCTTCTGCCCGTCGGCGCCGACGAGACGCGCCTCGAACGTCTCGCTGCGCGGCGTCGCCAGCGTCGCCACGATCGACCAATATTCGCGGCGGACGAATTTTTCGATCTCGAGCTCGCGGTCGCAGACGAGCCGCAGCGCGACCGACTGCACCCGTCCGGCCGAGCGGGCGCCCGGCAGCTTGCGCCACAGCACCGGCGACAGCGTGAAGCCGACCAGGTAATCGAGCGCGCGGCGCGCGAGATAGGCGTCGACCAGCGCCTGGTCGATGACGCGCGGATGCTTCATCGCCTCGGTCACCGCCTGCTTGGTGATGGCGTTGAACACGACGCGCTCGACCGTCTGCGAGCCGAGCGCCTTCTTCTGCTTGAGGATTTCGAGCACGTGCCAGGAAATCGCCTCGCCCTCGCGGTCGGGGTCGGTGGCGAGAATGAGCTTGTCGGCGTCCTTGACCGCGCGCGCGATGTCGTTGAGGCGCTTTTGCGCCTTGGGGTCGATCTCCCAGATCATGCGGAAATCGGCGTCGGGATCGACCGAGCCATCCTTCGCCGGCAGGTCGCGGACATGGCCGAACGAGGCCAGAACCTCGAAGCCGCGGCCGAGATACTTATTGATCGTTTTCGCCTTGGCGGGTGATTCGACGAGCACGAGATTCATGAAAACCCATTGATTTTACGTGGCTTTTACACGCTTGCGGCGACAATCGGGTCCGCCGGGCCGCCGCGAACATGGGTAATGGGCCCCCGCCTGTCAAATGTTCCCCGCCGCCGAGCCCCCGCCGGATGCCCCGAAAAACCGGCCAGAACGCGGCAAGTTGGCACCGTAGCGAAATAATTCCGGTTGCGGAGAACGCACGTCTCCCGGTTGATTTTTTTATAGACATATCTAGAAAAGAGTATCGACATGCCGCCGGGACCCGGAATCGGGAGGCGGGGGAATGGGAACGTCATGAACTCCGAGCCAGAACAGCAGGCTGAAACGCCCAACGCCGCGCTCTACATCGCGTCAATGATCGTCGAATTGGCGCATCTGGCCAAGAGCCATAATCTCGATACGCTTGCCTATCTCCTCGACATGGCGCGATTGGAAGCCGACCAGGTTTCCAAGACCCGGAACGGCTAGGCGGACGGCGGACCGGGCTGAGCGTGCCGGATGCAGCGTAAGGTCGCATGCGGCGCGCCGACCTGGGCGCGCGGCGAAACAAGAAGCATTTCTCGGCCAATTGTTCGTTACCGCGCTGCCTGCTCGCCGTGGCTGACGGGGCCGCGCCTGCCGCGCTCCGTCACGGCCCTTAGGGGCACATCCTGAATTGTGGAATGGCGTCGCGCGCGCCAAATTCCACGCATCGCGACGCATCAGAAGCGGACGGAGGCGTCGCTTGCGGAGATTGGACATGTCCAGCGAAGGAACGCCTTGCCAAGTCTGCGAGCACTGCGGTGCGAGGATGAAGCTCGCCCGGACGGTTCCGAAACTCGGGGCGCTGCCGGAATTGCGCACCTACCGCTGCCAGCGCTGCGAGAGCGTCACGACAATCGTGGTCGAGGCCGAAGCTGTGGCGTGGGCGTAAGGCGAACGGCTTCTTTGATGACGTCGCCCTTGATCACCGAATACCGAGACGGGCGAGGAAGGCCGGACTGGGGTGACCGTCGGGGATCATGCCGAAGCGCTGCTCGAGTTCGCGGACGGCGTCCCGCTGGTCGAAATCCAGATGCCCGGTAAAATCCTTGACCGCATAGCCCATGTCGGCGAGCCGACGCTGCAGCGCGACGCGCGCGTGGCGTGACGGCTGGACGTCATCGCGGGGCCATGCCGCGCGGATCGGTCCGGCGCCGCGCAGCCGGTCCGAAAGCTCCCCCACCGCAAGGGCATAGGCGTCGGAATCATTGTAACGCTTGAGCACGATGAAATTGCCGGTGACGAGAAAAGCCGGGCCGGCGGCGCCGCTCGGAAAAAACAGGATCGCCGCTTCCGCTTCGGCTGCTGCCGGAAACGCTTCGCCGTCGGCGCGGCGAAAGCCGCGGCGCGCGAAATCGGCGAAGGTGCCGCGGCTTTGCCGGTAATCGAAGCCCGGCGGCACGACGACCTCGACGCCCCAGGGCAGCCCCGGCCGCCAGCCGTATTTCTGCAGGTAATTCGCGATCGAGGCCAGGACATCGGGGACGCTGTGCCAGATGTCCGCCCGGCCGTCGCCGTCGAAATCGACGGCGTAGCGCAAATAGCTCGACGGCAGGAATTGCGCCTGTCCCATCGCGCCGGCCCAGGAGCCGACGAACTCGCTGCGCGGTAGAGGAACGTCGTGCAACATTTTCAATGCGCATGAGCAATTCGTCCCGGAATAGCGGATGCTGAAAGCCCGCCTGGGCGAGCGTCGCGAGCGAGCGAAACACGTCCCAGTGCGCCGGCGCGTCGCCGAACGAGGACTCGACGCCCCAGATGCTGACCAGCACGGCCTTGTCGACGCCGTAGGCGCGCTCGACCGCGGCGAGCGTATCGGCGAACTGCGCCATTTTGCGCTGGCCGATGGCGATGCGCGAGGGCGAGACCAGGCCGTCGAGATAGGCGGCGTACGGCTTGCCGTATTCGGGCTCCCGCCGCATCGCCGCGAGCACGCCGGGGTCGGGCGTCACGCCGGCAAAGGCGCGCGCGAAGGTCGCGCGGTCGATGCCGCGCGCGGCGGCATCCGGCCAAAGCTGCGCCAGGAACGTCGCAAAGCCATTGCCGTCATCCGCGCGTGCGAACGTGGACGCCAAAGCTGACGCCAAAACCAAAGTCAAAGCCAAACCGACTTGGAAACAGATTTGCAGACGGACTTGCCGACAGACTTGCCCGAGGGTCATCCACGCCTGACATGATGTGAGAAGAACGTTGCCGGGTAGAACGCGTAAAGCAATCCGACGAACCCCGCCACCAATCCCGCTCAGGAGCCATCAGCAATGCCCAGCGTCGTGATCACGGGAACGTCCACCGGCATCGGCTGGGGCGCGACCAAAGTTCTCATCAAGAACGGTTTTCGGGTGTTCGGCAGCGTGCGCAAAGTGGCGGACGCCGAACGCCTTGCGGCGGAGTTCGGCGAAAATTTCGTGCCGTTGCTGTTCGACGTGACCGACGAGGCCGCGGTCAATTCGGCAGCCGCCCAGGTGGGGGCGGAGCTCGCGGGCGCGACCTTGGACGGATTGGTCAATAATGCCGGCATCGCGGTCGCCGGGCCGCTGCTCGAACTGCCGGTCGGCGAATTTCGCCATCAGATCGAGGTCAATCTGACCGGCATCGTGATCGTCACCAAAGCCTTCGCGCCGCTTCTGGGCACCGATCCCGCGCGCACCGGCCGGCCCGGCCGCATCGTCAATATCGGCTCGGTCGGCGGCCGCGTCGCCACGCCGTTCCTGGCGCCTTACTGCGCTTCGAAGTTCGCGATCGAAGGCTTGTCGGAAAGCTTGCGGCGGGAGCTCCTGCTGTTCGGGATCGACGTCGTCGTCATCGCGCCCGGCTCGGTGGCGACGCCGATCTGGGACAAGGCGGAAGAGGCCGACATCGGGCCGTTTCTCGATACGCCCTACGGACCGCCGCTGCAGCGGTTGCGCAGCTACATGCTGGCGGTCGGCAAAAAAGGGCTGCCGCCGGAACGCCTCGGCGAGGCGGTGCACCACGCGCTGACCGTCCGGCATCCGAAGGTGCGTTACGCGGTCTCGCGCCAGCCGCTGCAGGATTTTTTGGGGCAGGCCATGCCCAAACGGCTCGTCGACCGCATCATCGGCGGCCAATTGGGCCTGCGGCCGGCAAAACGATAACCGAAGTGCTGGTCACACCAGCGACACCAGGCCGCCGCCATGGCGCTCCAGGCGCCCGGCGATCTCGAGTTCCAAGAGCACCATCCGCACCACGGCGGGCGAACTCTCCGACAGCCGCACCAGATCGTCGATCGAGAGCGGCGCCGGGCCGAGCAGCGCGACGATGCGCGCGCGCTCGTCGGGCGCCGGCTCGGCCTCCTCGAACGGCCGTTCGCGGCGCGGCGGCTCCGGCTCGCGCGCCGGGAATTTCCGTCGCTCGATGATCGGCCGCAGCACGGAAACGATATCGGCGGTCTCGGTGACCGGCGTCGCGCCCTGCTTGATGCAGGCCGTTGGTGCCTTCGGCGCGCGGATCGAGCGGCGAGCCCGGAACGGCGAACACCTCGCGGCCCTGTTCGAGCGCGAACCGCGCGGTGATCAGCGAGCCGGAGCGCTTGGCGGCCTCGACGATGACGACGCCGAGCGACAGCCCGGAGATCAGGCGGTTGCGGCGCGGAAAATCGCGGCCGCGCGGCTCCCAGCCGAACGGCATTTCGGAGAGCGCCGCGCCGGCGGGCAGGATGGCGTCGAGCAGCTCGGCATGCTCCGGCGGATAGATGCGGTCCTGCCCGCCGGCGAGCACGGCGATCGTGCCGGTCGCAAGCGACGCGCGATGCGCCGCCGCGTCGATGCCGCGCGCCAGCCCGGAGACGACGGCAAAACCCGCCTCGCCGAGCTCGCGCGCGATCCGCTGGGTGAACTTGACCCCGGCGCCCGAGGCGTTGCGCGAGCCGACGATGGCCACGAGCGGCAGCGCGAACACCGCGGCATGGCCCCGCATGGCGATCAAGCGGCGGCGCGTCGTCGATCATCTGCAGCGGCAGCGGATAATCGGCTTCGCCCAGCGCCACGAAAGCGACGCCGAGCTTTTGCGCGGCCGCGATTTCGCGCTCGGCCTGGGCGCGCGAATAAATCTGCTGGTGGCGCTGGCGCCGCCGCGGCGGGCGAGCGACGGCAGCGCTTCGAGCGCGGCGCGCGCGCCGCCGAAATGATTGATCAGGGCGCGAAAGGTGCGCGGACCGACGTTCTGGCTGCGGATAAGCCGCAGCCAGTCGATGCCGCTGCTCGTCCGTCAGGCGGACGCCTTGCGTACCTTCGGTCACATCGTCCCCGACTGTTGACTGCCGGCCAGGTGCCACCGGCCTGCAACCTCAGGGTAACGTAGTTATAGCCAAAGGTGTGTGTTGCAAAGCGGCGGCTGCCGTCCGACTAGACTAAGGTCGGTGATTGGGGCGGCCGTTTGCGCGGCGGGGCCGTCTGCACCCTGACGCAGCCATTGGTGCCGCAGACGTTGGTCACCGGCTGGACGAACGTTATGGCCGCCGGCGCGCCGATCGAAGGAGATCGCGGCGTCATCGCCACGGCTTGACCGCCTCGTCCCGCAACGATCGCCGCCGCGGCGACGACAACCATCAGCGCCTTGCGCATACCGGGCCTCCTCGCTTGCGCCGCGACGCAGGTCGACGGCCTGGTCCGCGAATCTTCCTCGAAGTCTACGCTGGAACAGCGCCGGCGCGAAACGCGTGGGCCATGATCAAAACGACGCATCTACGCAGCGCCGTGCCAACCGCCGCCGATCTTGGTTTCGGTCCCGCGCATCAGCCGCACGATGTTGGCGCGGTGCATGATCCATAACAGGGCCGAGAGCAGCAGGAACATTGCCGCGGCGGCGACATCGCCGCGCCACCACAGGAAGGCCGGCGTCGCCGCGCTCGCGATCAGGGCCGCGAGCGAGGAGTAGCGGGTCGCCCCGGCGACGGCGAGCCAGACGGCGCAGAACGCGATGGCCGCCGGCCAGGCGAGCCCGAGCAGGAGGCCGATATAGGTCGCCACCCCCTTGCCGCCGCGAAAGCGCAGCCACACCGGAAACAGATGGCCGAGGAACGCGCCGACCGCCGCCACGATCGCGGGGTCGCGGCCGAGGTAATGCTGGGTCAGCACGACCGCGACCGTGCCTTTGAGCATGTCGCCGATGAGCGTCGCGGCGGCGAGGCCCTTGCGGCCGGTGCGTAAAACATTGGTGGCGCCGATATTGCCCGAGCCGACGCTGCGCAGGTCGGGGCCGCCGGCAAGCCGCGTCAAGATGATGCCGAACGGGATCGAGCCGCAGAGATAGCCGAACACGAGGGCTGTGGCGTAGGCGAAAGCGGGGGTCATGGGCGCAGCCGCGTATGATCTAGCCGTGGGCCTTCTTGGCGCTCTCGCGCGGCGTAAAGCCTGCGGCCCTGGCGTCCGCCTCGCTTGGGTAGATGACGACGTTTTTCAGCTTGTCGGCGGAGGCGTGCAGGAGCGTCTCGACGCCGGGCGAAAACGTCCGCCGCGCGGTGTCGGCGACGACGGCGTGGCGGCAGCTTGCGCTTCGACGTCGGTCTCGCAGTAGAGGCAGCGCAGCTTGCTGCGCTTCGCCGCCGGCTGCGCCACGACGTAGAATTTGTGGGCGGCGTATTGCCGTTCGGTTGGATCGTTGGTGATGCAGTTTTGATTGCCGCAGGCGATGCCGGTGCCGATCGGCTGGGCGTAAAGGGGATGCTCGGGCTTGGCGAAGCCGCCGGGGAATTTGTGCAGCGAGGTGTTCTTGTTGAGATTGAGAAGGAGCGAGATCAGCGCCATGCGGACCGGCACGCCGTAGGCGGCCTGGCGGAAATAGACGGCGCGGCGGTCGCTGTCGAACGAGGCGTCGAGCTCGTTGACGCGCGGCAGCGGGTGCATGACGCTCGCCTCGGCGTATTGCGGCTCGCCGAGGAATTTGGCGTCGATCTTGGGGTAGGGCCGCTCCTTGTCGCTCCAGCGCTCTTTCTGGAACCGGGTGACATAGACCGCGTCGGTCTTCTTCTGCACGACGAGGCCGTAATCGATCTCGGGCTCGGCGTAGAGCGAGAGCTGATGCGGCTGGTCGGCGGTGACATAGAGGGCATCGACCGCGCCGCCTTCGGTCGGCGCCTTGGCGATCATGCGGCAATGGAACTCGTCGCGCAGGCGCTCGACGACGTGCGCCGGCAGTTCCATGCCTGGGGCGGGTAGCGGATCGATGGTGGCGCCGAACCGCGCCAGCGCATAGACGAACGAATGGATGGTGCGGCTGCCTTTGAGATCGCCGGACAGCGCGATCTTCATGTTCTTGAACGGCATGCCCTTGGAGCGCAGCGTGTAGAGGTCGCACAAGGTCTGCGTCGGATGCTCGTGGCCGCCGTCGCCGCCATTGATCACCGGGATCTGGGCATATTCGGCGGCGAGCCGCGCGGCGCCGTCGCGCGGATGGCGGATGACGATGATGTCGGCATAGTTGCCGATCACCCGGATGGTGTCGGCGAGGCTCTCGCCCTTGGCCGCGGAACTCACCGCCGGATCGGCGCTGGTGATGTTGGCGCCGCCGAGCCGCAGCATGGCGCTCTCGAACGAGAGCCGCGTGCGGGTGGAGGGTTCGTAGAACAGGGTCGCCTGGATGAATTGCGACGCGATGTCGGTGCCGCGGCCGATGCGGTAATTGATGGCGGGGTCGGCGAGGTCCTTCAAAAACCCCTGCGCGACCTCGAAGATCGTTTCGATCTCCTTGTTGGTGAGGTCGTTGATCGAAACGATATGGCGCGTCGGCGGCGGGGTTTTGATCATCAAAGCGCTGCTATAGGCCTAACGGCGCCACGCCGGCAAGCCCGCATTTTGCGCGGTGCACCGGAACCTTCTTGGCAACCCTTTTGGCCGCCGCGGCCGTGCTAGCATCTCCGCCAACGTGAAGGCGGAATACCCCAGAGGAAATCACCCATGAGCGCCGGGCTGCGATACGACACCGACGAGGTCTTCAACCAGTCGCCGCCTTACCTGGACGTCGATCTTTTTGCCAGCGACGCGCCGCTCGTCGCGGCGGTGAAAGCGAACGGCGCCGGCGGCGAGGCCGCGGCGCTCTCGGCCTTCGGCCGGCAATGGGGATCGGCGGAGATGTTCGCGCTGGCGCGCCAAGCCAACGAGAACTCGCCAAAGCTCGTGAGCTTCGACAGCAAGGGCTTTCGCCGCGATATCGTCGAGTTCCACCCGGCCTATCACGAGCTGATGCGGGCGAGCGTCGCGGCGGGCTTGCACGCCTCGACCTGGATGCCGTCGGGCGAGCGCGCCCCGCCGCCGTCCGAAGTCGCGCGGGCGGCGCGCTACTACATGACGGCGCAGGTCGAGTCCGGGCATTTGTGCCCCATCACCATGACGCGGGCGGCGCTGGCGCCGCTCGCCGCCGAGCCGGCGCTGCTCGCGCCGGTCGCGGCAAAAGTCGTCACCCGGACCTACGATCCAACGTTCCGGCCGTGGTGGCAAAAAGACGGCATGACGCTCGGCATGGGCATGACGGAAAAGCAGGGCGGCACCGATGTGCGGGCCAACACCACCAGCGCAACCCCGGCCGGGGATCATTATACCGTCACCGGCCACAAATGGTTCATGTCGGCGCCGATGTGCGACGCGTTTCTGGTGCTGGCGCAAGCGCCGGGCGGGCTCACCTGCTTTTTCATGCCGCGCTTTCTGCCCGATGGCTCGGTCAATGCGCTCCGTCTGCAGCGCCTCAAGGACAAGCTCGGCAACCGCTCCAACGCCTCGAGCGAGGTCGAATTCGCCGGCGCGTCGGCCTGGCGCGTCGGCGAGGAAGGGGCGGGGATACGCACCATCATCCAGATGGTGCAGCTGACGCGGCTCGACTGCGTCGCCGCCTCGGCGGGTTTTATGCGCATGGCGCTGGCGCAGGCGGTGCATCATTGCCGCTACCGCAGCGTCTTTCAGAAGCATCTTTACGACCAGCCGATGATGCACACGGTGCTGGCCGATCTCGCGCTGGAGGTCGAAGGCGGCGGTGGCGCTGACGCTGCGGCTCGCCCGCGCCTTCGACCGCGCGGCTTCCGATCCGCGCGAGGCCGCGTATGCGCGGCTCGTCACGCCGGCGGCGAAATATTGGGTGTGCAAGACCGCGCCCGGCTTCATCTACGAGGCGATGGAATGCCTCGGCGGCAACGGCTATGTCGAGGAAAGTATTTTGCCGCGGCTTTACCGCGAGGCGCCGGTCAACGCGATTTGGGAAGGTTCGGGCAACGTCATGTGCCTCGACGTTTTACGTGCGCTCAAGCGCGATCCGGACGCCGCCGACGTCGTCGCCGCGCTCATGCAGGACACGGCGGAATTGACCGGTGCCGAGGCGATCGGCTTCGGGCGCAAGAACGCGTTCGAAGACGAAGCCGCCGCGCGCGTCATGGTCGGGCGGCTCGCCGTCATGGCGGCGGCTGCTGCGCTCAAGGAGAGCGCGCCTGCGCCGATCGTCGAGGCGTTCGCGCGCACGCGGCTGTTGCAGCCGGGCGGCACGCTCTACGGCGCCGACGGCATCGACGCCGCAACGGCGGATGCTGTTCTTGCAGCGGGCGCTGCCGGAGCCGTGATGCCTCGCGTACCTTATCGATGCCAGATGAGCAGTATGGTATGGTGCAGGAATGACCAGCAAGACCGCCGCCAGGCCCGCCAAGAACAAGCGCCGCCGCACCACCATGGTGCCCGTCACAACCATGGAGGAAATCCCGATTCTCTCCGGCAAGGAGCGGGCCGAGCTGCTCGCTCGCCTCAAAGCGGCGCAGGCCAGGGTCAAGGCCGGCAAGGCTATCGACTACGACCCGGAGACGTTCAAGCAGCGGCTCGTCGGCATCTACAAAGCAAAGCGGTAGCTGACTATGCCCTACCGCGTGCGCATTGACCCGCTGGCAATGCGTCAGATCGATGAGTTTGCCGCCTATCTGCGCGACTACAACGAGGACTTCGCCCTCGAACAGATTGACCGGCTTGACCGCATCTTTCGGTTCAACCTCGGCAAATCGCCACTGACCTGGAGCTATTTCCCGCTCACCGGCGCGCCATATCGCGCCTATCTCTTCCGTGTCGGCCGACGAACCCAACATTGGATCGTTTACACCGTCGACGAAGATAACCACACCGTCGACGTGCTCTCCTTCTGGAACACTGCGCGCGATCCAAAATCGTTTGAAATCCAGCGCTGGCCTACGAGCGCGGGCTGACAGCAGTTTGGTGTCATCCGCCCCGCGAGCGACCCGTCTACCGAAACGCGCAGCGTGAAAGAGGAAGCGTAGTGGGGGAGGAGGCAAGCAGTGCGACGGCGTTCACAGCATACAAGATGATCGGCAAGACGGCGGAATACGTTTCACCATTCCGTGCGTCGCACGCGCGGAGAGGGAGCCGCACGCATGGCGAAAACAATTGAGCAATCGTCCGATTATCCTCCGCCGCTTCGCGGGGCAGGATGAAGAGAGCGGGCCGCGCTCTCGCACCTCAGCCGGTCGAGCGCGCCCTGCAGGATATAGGCGGCGGCGTGTTGGTCGATCACGGCCTTGCGCTTGGCGCGGCTGGCGTCGGCGGCGATGAGCGCGCGCTCGACCGCGGCGGTCGAGAGCCGCTCGTCCCACAATGAGATAGGTAACTCGGTCAGTCCGGCGAGATTGCGCGCAAAGGCGCGCGTCGCCTGCGCCCGTGGACCTTCGGTGCCGTCCATGTTGATCGGCAGCCCGAGCACGAAGCCGGCGGCGCGCCGCTCCGCGGCAAGCACGAAGAGACGCGCCGCATCGGCGCCAAAGCGGGTGCGCGAAATGGTTTCGACGGGTGCCGCCAGGCGGCGGTCGGGGTCGCTCGCCGCGACGCCGATGGTCTTGGTGCCGAGATCGAGACCGATCAGCGCGCCGCGCGCCGGCAGGAGATCGGCGGCCTCGGTGAGGGACAGGACCGGCATGGCGCCGCGTTAGCACGTTGCCACGGCGCGGCCAACGCCACCCGTCCCCAAAAGCACAGCGCCCGCACGAGGCGGGCGCGGTGTTTCAACTCTTGGTCTTCGTCAGGGGTGCGCGTGCTCGCGGGCGATGCGCGGGATATCCGAGCGGGTGATCCCGATGTCGGCGAGCTCGCGATCGCTGAGGTGCGTCAGCTCGTCCATGGCCGCGCCGTAGCGTTTCCACAAGTCGAAGAGGCGCGCGATCGATGCAATCGAATGGAACATGATCTAATCCTTTCTCCGGCATGGCCCGAGCAACTTTGGCGCGGGCAACTCCGAATTGATTTCCCCGCAAAATAGGGTTTCGCGTGCACTGCACAATAATATTTGCTGCAGTGCAGCTAAGACTTCAGCGCATGCCTAGGCCCTTGAAATGGCGAAGATATGCATGCATCGGGCGTCGACGAGAATTCGCCAACGTCCGTCTGGCGCAAGGAGCCCCTATTTTCGCCGCCGGACGATCGCAGACCTGCCGCACTCGGCTCCTCAAATCACGTCGTGCAGGTGTGTGTAGAGTAGGTGTGTGTAGAGTCGGGGATAGTGCCCATGGGGACCTTGCAGGATCATCGAAAATACGCCGAGGCGTGCGTGGCGATGGCACGGCGTTCGGAGGACGACAGCGACAAGGCGTTATGGCTGACGCTCGCGCAATCTTGGGTACGGCTGGCCGAGCATGCCGCCCGCGCCAAAGCGCTACCGGCACATGGCGCCGGTAGCGGCGAGGATGTCGCCATCGTCTAGCGTGGCAATCGCCAGGCTTGTCCTGAGGCTCGTCGGTGAAAGGAGCCCGCCGAGCCGCCGGGCCGAGCGGCGGGCCATGGCTCGCTGGCTCGATCAACCTCGGGAGCGCAGCCCGACGCTAAGGCGAGCGCGCGCGGCCCCGCGCCGAGTGGGTATCTATTGGCCGTGGCTTGCGAGCACTTGACGGCAGGCGGCGCTGATTTTCGGCCGATTGGTTTGCAGGCAGTTGAGAATTGCGAAGACGTCGGAGTTGTTGTCGTCCTTCACCAATTCCCTGCAATACCGCAGCACGTCCGGATGACAGGCCGCGCGTTCTCGGTCGTTGCCCTGCGTTCCCGGAGATTCGGCGAAGGCAGCCGTTGCCGTGGTCAGGGTAACAGCGATTGCGAAGACGGAAATGAGTCGCATAGTCCTCCTCTCCTCCGGGCGTCAGGCCCGCCGCCGTGTGACACTAAATTTATCTCACACTTTTTGGCCGCGGCGTCATTCGAAGTTCATGGCCGGCCACGATCTTGGGCGAATGTGACATCGGCGCAACGATGGTTCGCGCCCAGCGTGCGCCGCGCTTGCAAACACCAGTTGTTCGTCTTAATTCCGCACGCGCGTTTGATCTTCGCGCGCTATATTTGCGCGCCGAGATCTTCGCACATCATGGCGCCACGATTGACCCACGCTCTTGCGCGCCGGTCGGTCGCGGCGATAAGTCTTGCCCAGGGCGGTTAGCTCAGCTGGTAGAGCGTCTGCTTTACACGCAGAATGTCGGCGGTTCGAGTCCGTCACCGCCCACCAGCCTTCGCGAGCGCAAGCAAGCGAAGGCTGTCGCGCCGTAGCCCGAAGGGCGAAGGCGGACTGAGCCGGATCGGTGGCCGCTGGTTTGGTTTCGGATAAGGGACCGGCCACCCACCCGCTGCTGCGTCGCGGCCGGTCGCGAGAGCACGCGGGTGGTGGTTGCGGTCGGAAGCGATCAGATGGCTTCCTTGAGTTCCTTCGAAGCGCGGAAGGCGACCTTCTTGCTCGCCTTGATCTGAATGGCTTCGCCGGTGGCGGGGTTGCGGCCCATGCGGGCGGCGCGCTTGCGCACCTGCAGAATGCCCAATCCGCCGATGCGGATGCGTTCGCCTTTCTTAAGGTGCTTGACGATGTTGCCGACCAGGTCGCCGAGAATGGCTTCCGCCTGCTTTTTCGAAAGTTCGTTGTCCTCCGCGAGGCTCGCGGCGAGATGTTTCAAAGTAACGGTTGTGACTGGTTTCGCTGCTGCAGCTGGCTTGGTTGCCATGAGACCCTCCTAGATGTGCAGTCCTAAATGTGCAGTGTTGGCGGGAGAAAAGTGCCCTCACTATGATGGCGTTAGACGATTCGAATGCGGCTGACCACGCTTGTTTTGCCGATTCCACCGGTGTTTTCGCAGCTATCGGGGTATCTGGGCGCACTCTGTGGCGCGTACAAGGCAGGCCGCGGGCAGCGATTTTTCGCGGAATCCTTGACTTGGCGGAACGCGGGCCTTAATTGCCGAGCGCGTCCGCGGGGGCGTAGCTCAGTTGGTTAGAGCGTCGGCCTGTCACGCCGAAGGTCGCGGGTTCGAGTCCCGTCGCTCCCGCCATGATTTCAAGCACTTAGCGCGTTAGCGCCGAGCCGAAACCGCCCGCTTCCGGCGCCGTGGTCCTTTTTCGTCGCGGCGTCATCGCTGCACTGCGGGTGCGTCGAAACGCGCTTGGCACATGCTCGGCACAGGTCCGCCTTGCGCCTTTTTGTGCACTGCGCTAAGGGTCGCCGGTTCAGTATTTCCAGCGTGAATCCGCAAAGATTTTGGGGCAAATCGGCGCAGACCCGTTGGGACGCAGCGGCGCGACCGGTGGGGCGCGCCAAAGAGCCAGCCAGGGCTGGCCGCCGGGCTAGAAGGAGGTCGTGATGGTCGGCCGGATCGGCTTTAAATGACCCAATCGCTCAATCGCTGCTCGCCGAATACCTTCCGCTGGTCGTGTTCATCGGCGTCGCCGGCATGATCGGGCTGGCGCTGCTGGTCTCCGCCTTCGTCGTGGCCTACCAGCAGCCCGATCCGGAAAAGCTGTCGGCCTACGAGTGCGGCTTCAACGCCTTCGACGATGCGCGCATGAAGTTCGACGTGCGCTTCTACCTGGTCGCCATACTCTTCATCATTTTCGACCTCGAAGTCAGCTTCCTGTTTCCGTGGGCGGTGGCGTTCCGCGACGTCGGGCTGTTCGGGTTCTGGTCGATGATGGTGTTTCTCGCCGTGCTCACGATCGGGTTTATCTACGAATGGAAGAAGGGAGCGCTCGAATGGGAGTGAGCGAGCCCGCCATCCGTCACACCGCGGCGACAGGCCTTGTCGCCGCGCGCGACCGGCAGCCGGCGGCGCACGATCCGTTCTTCGCCGGCCTCAACGCCGAACTGTCCGACAAGGGCTTCCTCGTCGCCGCGGCCGACGACCTCATCGCCTGGGCGCGCACCGGCTCGCTGATGTGGATGACGTTCGGGCTCGCCTGCTGCGCGGTCGAGATGATGCAGATGTCGATGCCGCGCTACGACGCCGAGCGCTTCGGCTTCGCGCCGCGCGCTTCGCCGCGCCAGTCGGACGTGATGATCGTCGCCGGCACGCTCACCAACAAGATGGCGCCGGCGCTGCGCAAGGTCTACGACCAGATGCCGGAGCCGCGCTACGTGATCTCGATGGGGTCGTGCGCCAATGGCGGCGGCTATTACCACTATTCCTACTCGGTGGTGCGCGGCTGCGACCGCATCGTGCCGGTCGACATCTACGTGCCGGGCTGTCCGCCGACCGCGGAGGCGCTGCTCTACGGCGTGCTGCTGCTGCAGAA
This sequence comes from uncultured Pseudomonadota bacterium, assembly GCA_963745155.1. GTDB lineage: Bacteria > Pseudomonadota > Alphaproteobacteria > Rhizobiales > Xanthobacteraceae > BOG-931. The sequence goes on from CAVUWO010000026.1 coordinate 20,760, forward strand.
GAAGATCCGCCGCACCTCGACGATCGAACGCTGATCGACTGATCATGGATGACACGCTCGACACTCTCGGCCGCACGATCGCTGATGCGCTTGCCCGCGTCGGTCACGGGCTATGCGGTCGCGCATCACGAACTGACGCTGAGCGGCGCAGGCGCCGACATCGTCGTCGATCATGCGCTTCCTGCGCGACGATCCGCGCTGCCTGTTCTGGATCATCATCGACGTGACCGCGGTCGACTGGCCGGGCCGCGAGCGGCGCTTCGACGTCGTCTATCACCTGCTGTCGCCGAAGCACAATTTCCGCGTGCGGCTCAAGGTCGAGACCGACGAGACCACGCCGGTGCCTTCGATCATCGAGGTTTTTCCCGGCGCCGATTGGTTCGAGCGCGAGGCCTACGACCTCTACGGCGTCGTCTTCACCGGCCATCCGGACATGCGGCGGCTGCTCACCGATTACGGCTTCGAGGGCCATCCGCTGCGCAAGGATTTTCCGCTCACCGGCTTCGTCGAGGTGCGCTACGACGACGAGCTCAAGCGCGTCGTCTATGTCGCCGGTGCGGCTGGCGCAGGAGTTCCGCAACTTCGATTTCCTGTCGCCGTGGGAAGGCACCGACTACCTGCTGCCGGGCGACGAAAAGGCGGGCAAAATCGGCGGCGGGCAAGGGTCGTGACAGGGTCTGATGGCGATGAAACCGACGCTCAAGCCCGGGCTCACGCACCGCTTCGCCTATACGGTGCCGGAGAACAAGACCGTTCCCTTCACCTATCCGGAGGCGCCGCGAAATCGCGGCGATGCCGAAGGTTTTCGCCACCGGCTTCATGATCGTGCTGATGGAGTGGGCGTGCACGCGAGCTCTCGGCGCCGCATCTCGATCCGGGCGAAGGCAGCCTCGGCGTGCATGTCGATGTGAGCCACCTCGCCGCGACGCCGCCCGGCATGACGGTCACGGTCGATGCCGAGTGCATGCAGGTGGTCGGCCCGCGCGTCAGCTTCATAGTGAAGGCCCACGACGGCGTCGATCTGATCGGCGAAGGGCGCCACGAGCGTTTCGTGGTGGCATGGGACAAGTTCAATGCACGGGTCGCGGCGAAGGCGCGAAAGTGGCGAAGCTTGCGCAGGTTAGCATGATGGCTGAGACCGAACGCCAGCGCAATTTCACGATCAATTTCGGCCCGCAACATCCGGCCGCGCACGGCGTCTTGCGTCTCGTGCTCGAACTCGACGGCGAGGTGGTCGAGCGCGTCGATCCGCACATCGGGCTTGCTGCACCGCGGCACCGAGAAGCTGATCGAGCACAAGACCTATCTGCAGGCGATCCCCTATTTCGACCGGCTCGATTATGTCGCGCCGATCAACCAGGAGCACGCCTTCTGCCTGGCCGCGGAGAAGCTGCTCGATCTCAAAATCCCCAAGCGCGCCCAGCTCATCCGCGTGCTCTATTGCGAGATCGGCCGGCTGCTGTCGCACCTCCTCAACGTCACCACCCAGGCGATGGACGTCGGCGCGCTCACGCCGCCGCTGTGGGGCTTCGAGGAGCGCGAAAAGCTGATGGTGTTTTACGAGCGCGCCTCGGGCTCGCGCATGCATGCGGCGTATTTCCGCGTCGGCGGCGTGCATCAGGATCTGCCGCCCAAGCTGATCGACGACATCGGCGCGTTCTGCGATCCGTTCCTCAAAGTGTGCGACGATCTCGAGGAACTGCTCACCGAGAACCGCATCTTCAAGCAGCGCAACGTCGACATCGGCGTCGTCTCGCTGGAGGACGCCTGGGCCTGGGGTTTTTCCGGCGTGATGGTGCGCGGCTCCGGCGCGGTTTGGGATCTGCGCAAGGCGCAGCCCTACGAATGCTATGACGAAATGGATTTCGACATTCCGATCGGCAAGCACGGCGACAATTACGACCGCTATCTGCATCCGCATGGAAGAGATGCGCCAGTCGGTGCGCATCATGAAGCAATGCGTCGAGCGGCTGCGCACGGCGCAGATGCAAGGGCCGGTCGTGGTCGACGACAACAAGATCGCGCCGCCGCGCCGCGAGGTGATGAAGCGCTCGATGGAATCGCTCATCCATCACTTCAAGCTCTACACCGAGGGCTTCCACGTGCCGGCGGGCGAGGTCTACGCCGCCGTCGAAGCGCCCAAGGGCGAGTTCGGCGTCTATCTGGTCGCCGACGGCAGCAACAAACCCTACAAGTGCAAGATCCGCGCGCCGGGCTTCCCGCACCTCAGGCGATGGATTTCCTCTGTCGCGGCCACATGCTCGCGGACGTCTCCGCGATCCTCGGCTCGCTCGACATCGTGTTTGGTGAGATTGACCGATGAATGGTCGCGAGGTCACACCATGACGACAATCCAATGGGACATTCGTGCCGAAGGGCGGTCCTGGGAGAAGGGCGAGGCAATGGAGCGATTCTCCCTGACGCCCGAGAAGTTGGAAATGATCGAGGGTAAGCTTTTATGGTCCGATCAGGATCGGGAAACACTCCTTGGGCTGCTATTGGAAAACGTTGGTGCCGACCGGGCTGTCCGCCTTGGCGATGCTAGCGTGTGGCGCGCCGCTGCGGCCAAGCTTGGCGCGTGAAGGGAATTTCTGATGTCCGTCCGCCGCCTCGCCGAAAAGCAGCCGCCGAGCTTTTCCTTCACGCCGGAAAATCTCGAATGGGCGAAAGCGTAGATCGCCAAATATCCCGGCGGGCCGGCAGCGCTCGGCGGTGATCCCGCTGCTTTGGCGCGCGCAGGAGCAGTCGGGCGGCTGGGTATCGCAGAAGGCGATCGAAGCGGTCGCCGACATGCTCGGCATGGCCAAGATCCGCGTGCTCGAAGTCGCGACCTTCTACACCATGTTCAATCTGTCGCCGGTCGGCCGCTTCCACGTGCAGTTCTGCGGCACGACGCCGTGCATGCTGCGCGGCGCGGAAGCGCTGAAAAAGGTGCTCGAGCAGATGGTCGGGCACGAGAACGAGGTGACCGCGGACGGCAAATTCTCCTGGACCGAGGTCGAGTGCCTGGGCGCCTGCGTCAACGCGCCGATGGTGCAGATCAACGCCGATTATTACGAAGATCTGACGCCGGACACGCTGACGCGCATCATCAACGATCTGTCGGCGGGCAGGTCGCCGAAGCCCGGTCCGCAGATCGATCGGCAGAATTCCGCGCCGATCGGCGGCGCCAATACGCTGACCGACCCGTCGATCTATCGAGTAAACGGCAGCGCCGCGCCGCGTCGCCGCCAAGTCGCTGCGGCCGCCACTGGGCGCCCGCCGAGCCGCCGATCAACCGAACCGGACAATAACCATGCTCGCCGACAAGGACCGCATCTTCAAGAATCTCTACGGCCATCACGGCTTCGGCCTCGAGGGCGCCCGCGCGCGCGGCGCCTGGGACGGCACCAAGGCGATCCTGGACAAGGGCCGCGACGGCCTCGTCAACGAGATGAAGGCGTCGGGGCAGCGCGGCCGCGGCGGCGCCGGCTTCCCGACCGGGCTCAAATGGTCGTTCATGCCCAAAAAGGTCGAGGAGCGCCCGCATTATCTCGTCATCAACGCCGACGAGTCGGAGCCCGGCACCTGCAAGGACCGCGAGATCATGCGGCACGATCCGCATCTTCTCATCGAGGGATGTTTGATCGCCGCGCGCGCCATGGACGTGCATACCTGCTTCATCTATATCCGCGGCGAGTTCATCCGCGAGCGCGAGCGCGTCCAGGCGGCGGTCGATCAGGCCTATGAGGCGAAACTGATCGGCAAGGACAATGTGCACGGCTGGGACTTCGACATCGTCGTCCATCACGGCGCCGGCGCCTATATCTGCGGCGAGGAAACCGCGCTCCTGGAAAGCCTCGAAGGCAAGAAGGGCCAGCCGCGGCTCAAGCCGCCGTTCCCGGCCAATATGGGCCTCTATGGCTGCCCGACCACCGTCAACAATGTCGAGACCATCGCGCAGGTGCCCGACATCATGCGGCGCGGCGCGGCCTGGTTCGCCGGCATCGGCCGGCAAAACAATTCCGGCACCAAGCTGTTCTGCATCTCCGGCCATGTCGAGCGGCCCTGCAACGTCGAGGAGACGATGGGCATCCCGCTGCGCGAATTGATCGAACGCCACGCCGGCGGCGTGCGCGGCGGCTGGGATAATCTGCTCGCGGTCATTCCCGGCGGCTCGTCGATGCCGCTCGTCCCCGCCGGCCCCGATCAGGCCGATACGCTGTTGATGGATTTCGACGGTTGCCGCGACAAGAAATCCGCGCTCGGCACCGCCGCCGTGATCGTGATGGACAAGTCCGCCGATATCGTCAAAGCGATGGCGCGCATCTCGTATTTCTACAAGCACGAGAGCTGCGGCCAGTGCACGCCGTGCCGCGAGGGCATGGGCTGGATGTGGCGCGTGCTCAACCGCATGGCCGATGGCCGCGCGCAGAAGCGCGAGATCGACATGCTGTGGGAAGTCACGACCCAGATCGAGGGCCACACCATCTGCGCGTTCGGCGACGGCGCCGCCTGGCCGGTGCAGGGCCTGCTGCGGCATTTCCGGCCCGAGATCGAGCGGCGCATCGACCAATACACCGCCAATCCCGAACGCGACGGCGTCCTCGATCCGGTGGTGCCGGAGGCCGCGGAGTGATGGCATGTCCTACGAGAACAAGGGCCTGCGGTGCCACAATTGCAGGTTCTGGTGGCCGGTCGGCGACGATCAGGATCTGCACCTGCGCGAACATGCGGTGCGCGGCCAATGCCGTCGGCATCCGCCGCCGGCGGTCGCGGCCGGTCAGGAATGGGCGTACACGCAACGCGAGGATTGGTGCGGAGAGCACAGCCATGTCATGTCGTAGGCGCGAGGCGCGAGCAGCAGGCGCACGAGGGGTGCACGCTGCTCCGGCCCTGCGAGGCGGCGGGGTATAGGTGATACCATGGCGAAACAGGTTGACGATCTGACGTTCCGGATTTTGAAGGACATTCAAGCATCCCTCAGTGACCATTCGAAGCGGTTTGACCGGCTTGACCAGCGTTTCGAAGGGCTCGAACGACGGCTTGACGAAATTAACGACGGCATGGTCGCGGCACTGGGATTGGCGAGCCACGCCCATGTGCGCGACGACAGCATGAAAAAGGAAATCGACGACCTCAAAAAACGTGTCAAACGGCTGGAAGCCAAGGCCTGATGAGGTTCGTCTTGACGAAGTACATCGCATGACCAAGCTCATCGTTGACGGCAAAGAGGTCGACGTTCCGCCGGAGTACACGCTGCTGCAGGCGTGCGAGGCCGCGGGCGCCGAGATTCCGCGCTTCTGCTATCACGAGCGGCTGTCGATCGCCGGCAATTGCCGCATGTGCCTGATCGAAGTCGCCGGCATGCCGAAGCCGCAGGCGTCCTGCGCCATGGGCGTGCGGGATTTGCCGCCGAACAAGGACGGCTCGCCGAAAGTGCTGTCGACCCGCTCGCCGATGGTGCGCAAGGCGCGCGAAGGGGTGATGGAGTTTCTGCTCATCAACCATCCGCTCGATTGCCCGATCTGCGACCAGGGCGGCGAGTGCGACCTGCAGGACCAGTCGATGGCCTACGGCGTCGACGCCAGCCGCTTCCGCGAGAACAAGCGCGCGGTCGAGGACAAATATCTCGGCGCGCTGGTCAAGACGTCGATGAACCGCTGCATCCAGTGCACCCGCTGCGTGCGCTTCGCGACCGAGGTCGCCGGCGTGCCCGAACTGGGCGCCATCGGCCGCGGCGAGGACATGGAGATCACGACCTATCTCGAAGAGGCGATGACGTCCGAACTGCAGGGCAACGTGGTCGATCTCTGCCCGGTCGGCGCGCTGACCTCAAAACCCTATGCGTTCGCGGCGCGGCCGTGGGAACTCAACAAGACCGAGTCGATCGACGTGATGGACGCGCTCGGCTCGGCCATCCGCATCGACACGCGCGGCCGCGAGGTGATGCGCATCCTGCCGCGCGTCAACGACGACATCAACGAAGAGTGGATTTCCGACAAGACGCGCCACGTCGTCGACGGCCTGCGCACGCAGCGGCTCGATCAGCCCTATGTGCGCGAGAACGGCCGGCTGCGCGCGGCGACCTGGAGCGAGGCGTTCGCCGCGATCGCGCAGAAGCTGCGCGGCGCCAATCCCAAGCGCATCGGCGCGCTGGTCGGCGATCTCGCCGCGCTCGAAGAGATTTTCGCGCTCAAGGATTTGATGACGCGGCTTTCCGTTACCAACCTCGACTGCCGGCAGGACGGCTCCGCGCTCGAGCCGCAATGGGGCCGCTCGAGCTATCTGTTCAATGCCGGCATCCCGGCGATCGACAGCGCCGACGCGCTGCTCATCGTCGGCGCCAATCCGCGCAAGGAGGCGACCGTCCTCAATGCGCGCATCCGCAAGCGCTGGCGCATGGCGCGCAATTTCCCGATCGGCGTCATCGGCCCGAAAGTGCCGCTGACCTACGCGTACGATTATCTCGGCGCCGGTCCGGAGACGCTCGCCGACATTACGCGCCACTCGTTCGCCGACGTGATGCGCAAGGCCGAGCGGCCGCTGGTCCTGGTCGGCGCGGGAGCGTTCGCCCGCGCGGATGGCGCGGCGATCGCGGCGCTGGCGGCCAAGGCGGCGATCGATCTCGGCGCCGTCAAGGACGGCTGGAACGGCTATTGCGTGCTGCAGAGCGCGGCCTCGCGGGTCGGCGCGTTCGATCTCGGCTTCGTGCCGGGGGAGGGCGGTTTGACCGCGCGGCAGATGGCGGCGTCCGGCACGCTCGATGTTCTTTTCCTGCTCGGCGCCGACGAAATCGACATCGCGCCCGGCGCCTTCACGGTCTATATCGGCACCCATGGCGACCGCGGTGCGGCGCGCGCCGACGTGGTGCTGCCCGGCGCCGCCTATCCGGAAAAATCGGCGACCCACGTCAACACCGAAGGCCGGGTGCAGATGGCGACGCGCGCCTCGTTCCCGCCGGGCGACGCCCGCGAGGATTGGGCGATCCTGCGCGCGCTGTCGGATGTTCTGGGCCAGCGGCTGCCTTACAATTCGCTCGCGGCGTTGCGGGCGGCCCTGTACAAGGCGTATCCGCATCTCCTGCGCGTCGGCGCGATCGCGCCCGGCGATCCGGCCGATCTGCAAAAACTCGCGGGGCGAGGCGGCAGCATCGACAAGGCGCCGTTCCGCTCGAGCGTCGAAGACTACTATTTCACCAATCCCATCGCGCGCGCGTCGGCGGTGATGGCGGAATGCTCGGCGATTGCCGGCGGCCGTTCGACCATGACGGCGGCGGAATAAGGGACGGCACGATGGCGGCGTTCTGGACCGATTATCTTTGGCCGCTGGTGATCATGGTGGCGGAGAGCGTGCTGTTGCTCGTCATCCTGCTCGTCGCCATCGCCTATGTGCTGTTGGCCGACCGCAAGATCTGGGCGGCGGTGCAGCTGCGGCGCGGCCCCAACGTCGTCGGTCCGTGGGGCCTGTTCCAGTCCTTCGCCGATCTCTTGAAATTCGTGCTCAAGGAGCCGGTCATTCCGGCGGGCGCCAACAAGGGCGTGTTTCTTGCTCGCGCCGCTCGTCACCTGCACGCTGGCGTTCGCCGCCTGGGCGGTGATCCCGGTCAGCGCCGGCTGGGTGATCTCCAACATCAATGTCGGCGTGCTTTACATCTTCGCCATCTCCTCGCTCGGGGTCTACGGCGTGATCATGGCCGGCTGGGCGTCGAACTCGAAATATCCGTTCCTGGCGGCGCTGCGTTCGGCGGCGCAGATGGTGTCGTACGAAGTCTCGATCGGCTTCGTCATCATCACCGTGCTGCTCTGCGTCGGCTCGCTCAACCTTTCCGCCATCGTCGAGGCGCAGCGCGACCATGGCCTGGCGAGCTGGATCGGCCTGCCGTGGCTGACCATCCTCAATTGGTTCTGGCTGCCGCTGTTGCCGATGTTCGTCATTTTCTTCGTCTCGGCCTTGGCGGAAACCAACCGGCCGCCGTTCGATCTGGTCGAAGCGGAATCCGAACTCGTCGCCGGCTACATGGTCGAGTACGGCTCGACGCCGTACTTGATGTTCATGCTGGGCGAGTACGTCGCCATCGCGACGATGTGCGCCATGGCCACGATCCTGTTCCTCGGCGGCTGGCTGCCGCCGTTCCCGGTGGCGCCGTTCACCTGGATCCCGGGCATCGTCTGGTTCGTGCTCAAGGCGGGCTTCATGTTCTTCATGTTCGCGATGGTGAAGGCGTTCGTGCCGCGCTACCGCTACGACCAGTTGATGCGGCTCGGCTGGAAAGTGTTCCTGCCGATCTCGCTCGCGATGGTGGTCATCGTCGCCGGCGTCCTCGAAATCGTCAGAGGCTGAAGATGAGCTTGGATCAAGCCGCGCGGTCGATTTTCCTGAAGGAATTCGTCGGGGCCTTCTTCCTGTCGATGCGCTATTTCTTCCAGCCGAAGGCGACGATCAACTACCCGTTCGAGAAGAACCCGCTGTCGCCGCGCTTCCGCGGCGAGCACGCGCTGCGGCGCTACCCGAACGGCGAGGAGCGCTGCATCGCCTGCAAATTGTGCGAGGCGATTTGTCCGGCCCAGGCCATCACCATCGAAGCCGGCCCGCGCCGCAACGACGGCACCCGCCGCACCACGCGCTACGACATCGACATGGTCAAATGCATCTATTGCGGGCTGTGCCAGGAGGCGTGTCCGGTCGACGCCATCGTCGAGGGGCCGAACTTCGAATACGCGACCGAGACGCGCGAAGAGCTTTACTTCGACAAGGATCGATTGCTCGCCAACGGCGACCGCTGGGAGCGCGAGATCGCCAAGAACATCGAACTCGACGCGCCTTACCGGTAAGCGCTAAGGGCTCGCGAAGGAGGAATGATGGCGGCGCATCGGGAGAAGCTCTTGTGATCCTGCAAGCGATATTCTTCTATCTCTTTGCCGGCGTCTGCATCGCGTCCGCCTTCATGGTGGTCGTGGCGCGCAATCCGGTGCACTCGGTGCTGTTTCTGATCCTGGCGTTCGTCAATGCGGCCGGGCTGTTCGTGCTGATGGGCGCCGAATTCCTCGCCATGATCCTCATCGTCGTCTATGTCGGCGCGGTCGCGGTGCTGTTTCTGTTCGTGGTGATGATGCTCGACGTCGATTTCGCCGAGCTGCGCCACGGCGTCCTCAATTATCTGCCGATCGGCGCCGCGGTCGGCATCGTGCTCTTGATCGAGCTCGTCTTCGTGGTGATCTCCGCGGTGATCCAGCCGGGCGTGACAAAATCCATCACCGCGCCGATCGCCTCCGACGTGAGCAACACGCAGGCGCTCGGGCTCGTGCTCTACACGCGCTACGTCTACTACTTCGAGGCGGCCGGCATGATCCTCCTGGTCGCCATGATCGGCGCCATCGTGCTGACGCTGCAGCATAAGCCGAATACGAAGCGGCAAAACATCTCGGCGCAGCTCAATCGCCGGCGCGACACCGCGATCGAGGTGGTCAAGGTGAAGTCGGGGCAGGGGCTGGCATGATGGGCTGGCAAAAGAAGGCCCAGCGCCGGAACCCCCTCACCCCGACCCTCTCCCCCACGGGGAGAGGGAGCCGTGCCGTTCTCGCGTCGTCTGTCGGTGCGCGCCTTGGAGGTGCGAGATGATCATCGGGCTCGGGCACTATCTCACCGTCGCCGCGATCCTGTTCACGCTCGGGATCTTCGGCATCTTTCTCAACCGCAAGAACATCATCATCATTCTGATGTCGGTCGAGTTGATCCTGCTCGCGGTCAACATCAACCTCGTCTCCTTCTCGGCCTTCCTCGGCGACATCGTCGGCCAGGTCTACGCGCTGATCGTGCTCACGGTCGCCGCGGCGGAAGCCGCGATCGGGCTTGCGATCCTGGTCGCCTATTTCCGCAACCGCGGCTCGATCGCCGTGGAAGACGTCAATCTGATGAAGGGCTAGGCGGCATGTATCTCGCCATCGTCTTTTTGCCGCTGCTCGGGGCCGTCATCGCCGGCGCGATCGCGCTGATCGGCGCGGCCAGCCGCCATCCGGGCGCCAATCCGCCGCCGCCGCACGACGACCACGCCGCGCCGCTGGTGCCGGAGGACCGTCCGCACGCCGCGCCGGCGCCCGCGGGCGCGCATGCCGACATCGCCCATGCCAGCCACGAAGAGACCGAGAGCGGGCCAGCGAGCCCCGGCTCGCAGCCGGCCGAACTCATCACCACGGCGCTGCTGGGCATCTCCTGGGTGCTGTCCTGGATCGCTTTCGTCGATGTCGGCTTGAACGGCCACGACGCCCGCATCACCATCTTCAACTTCATCACCTCCGGCGATCTCAAGGTCGACTGGGCGCTGCGCGTCGACCCGCTCACCGCCATGATGCTGGTGGTGGTGACGACGGTGTCCGCGCTGGTCCACCTCTATTCGATCGGCTACATGGCCGACGATCCGAACAAGCCGCGCTTCTTCTCGTATTTGTCGTTCTTCACCTTCGCCATGCTGATGCTGGTGACGGCCGACAATCTGGCGCAGCTGTTCTTCGGCTGGGAGGGCGTCGGGCTCGCGAGCTACCTCCTGATCGGCTTCTGGTACCACAAGCCCGAGGCCAACGCCGCCGCGATCAAGGCCTTCCTCGTCAACCGCGTCGGCGACTTCGGCTTCTCGCTCGGCATTTTCGCCGTGTTCCTGTTCACCGGCTCGATCGCGTTCGACACCGTGTTCGCGCAGGCGCCGGACCTCGTCGGCAAGACCTTTCATTTCCTGCGGCTTCAACGCCGACGCGCTCACCGTGATCTGCCTGTTGTTGTTCATGGGCGCCATGGGCAAGTCGGCGCAGTTCCTGCTGCACACCTGGCTCCCCGACGCCATGGAAGGCCCGACGCCGGTCTCCGCGCTCATCCACGCCGCGACCATGGTGACTGCCGGCGTGTTCATGGTGGCGCGGCTGTCGCCGCTGTTCGAACTGGCGCCGGACGCCAAGACCTTCGTCGTCTTCATCGGCGCCACCACGGCGATGTTCGCTGCGACCATCGGTCTCGTGCAGAACGACATCAAGCGCATCGTCGCCTATTCGACCTGCTCGCAGCTCGGCTACATGTTCGTCGCCATGGGGTCGGGCGCCTATTCGATCGGCATGTTCCATTTGTTCACCCATGCCTTCTTCAAGGCGCTGTTGTTCCTCGGCTGCGGCTCGGTGATCCTCGCCATGCATCACGAGCAGGACATCCGCCACATGGGCGGGCTGTGGCGCAAGATTCCCTTCACCTACGGCGTGATGGTGATCGGCACCCTGGCGCTGACCGGATTTCCCTTCACCGCCGGCTATTTCTCCAAGGACGCGATCATCGAGGCCGACGACGTGGTCAAGGGCATCGTCGCGAGCTACGGCTTCGTCATGACGGTCGGCGCCGCGGCGCTGACCTCGTTCTATTCCTGGCGGCTGATCTTCAAGACCTTCCACGGCGCGCCGCACGATCGTCATCACTACGAGGCGGCGCACGAGAGCCCGCTGGTGATGCTCGTTCCGCTCGCGGTGCTGGCGATAGGCTCGATCGCGGCCGGCTGGCCCGTGCTCGGCCTGTTCACCGGCCACGGCGCCGAGGAGTTTTTCCGCGACTCGCTGAAATTCGCGCCGAGCAACCACGTGCTCGAGGATATGGAGCATCTGCCGCTGATGGTGACGCTCGCCCCGACGGTGATGATGATCGGCGGCTTTCTGGTGGCGTGGCTGTTCTATATCGCGCGGCCGAGCCTGCCCGAAGCCTATGCCCGCGACCAACCCGTGCTCTACCGCTTCCTGCTCAATGCCTGGTATTTCGACAAGATCTACGACTTTCTCATCGTCCGCCCGCTGATTGTGGCTCGGCCGGGTCCTGTGGAAGGGCGGCGACGGCTTCATCATCGACGGGCTCGGTCCCGACGGCATCTCCGCCCGCGTGCTCGATGTCACCCGCGGCGTGGTGCGGCTGCAGACCGGGTATCTCTACCACTATGCCTTTGCCATGCTGATCGGTGTTGCCGGCTTCATCACCTATTTCATGTTCTACGGAGCGCACTGATGGCGAGCTGGCCGGTCCTGTCCCTCGTCACGTTCCTGCCGGTTCTCGGCGCGCTGTTCATCGCGCTGTTGCCGGAGAACGAATCCGGCGCGCGCAACGCGCGCTGGACCGCGCTGTGGGTGACGCTGATCGACTTCGTGATATCGATCGCCGTGCTGTTGTGGCGCTTCGATCCCGGTTCGGCCGACTTCCAGTTCCTGGAGAAGCATCCGTGGCTCGGCGGCACCATCAATTATTCGATGGGCGTCGACGGCATCTCGCTGCCGTTCGTCATTCTCACCACCGCGCTGATGCCGATCGCCATCGCGGCGAGCTGGACCTCGATCCAGTCGCGCGTGCGCGAATACATGATCGCGTTTCTCGTCCTCGAGACGCTGATGATCGGCACCTTCTGCGCGCTCGACCTGGTGCTGTTCTATCTGTTCTTCGAAGGCGGTCTCATTCCGATGTTCCTCATCATCGGCGTGTGGGGCGGCCCGCGCCGGGTCTATGCGAGCTTCAAGTTCTTCCTCTACACGCTCGCCGGCTCGGTGCTGATGCTGCTCGCCATCATGACGATGTACTGGCAGGCCGGCACGACCGACATCCCGACGCTGCTGCATCACGCGTTTCCGCGCTCGCTGCAGACCTGGGCGTGGCTCGCCTTCCTCGCCTCGTTCGCGGTGAAGATGCCGATGTGGCCGGTCCACACCTGGCTGCCCGACGCCCACGTCGAGGCGCCGACCGCGGGCTCGGTCATTCTCGCCGCGATCCTCCTGAAGATGGGCGGTTACGGTTTCCTGCGCTTCTCGCTGCCGATGTTCCCGCAGGCCTCGGTCGACCTCGCGCCGCTGATCTACGCGCTGTCGGTCGTCGCCATCATCTACACCTCGCTGGTCGCCCTGGTGCAGGAGGACATCAAGAAACTGATCGCCTATTCCTCGGTGGCGCATATGGGCTTCGTCACCATGGGCCTGTTCGCGATGACGACGCAGGGCGTCGCCGGCGGCATCTTCCAGATGATCTCGCACGGCATCGTCTCGGCCGCGCTGTTCCTCTGCGTCGGCGTCGTCTACGACCGCCTGCATACCCGCGAGATCGCCGCCTATGGCGGCCTCGTCAACCGCATGCCGATCTACGCCGCCATCTTCATGGTGTTCTCGCTCGCCAATGCCGGGCTGCCGGGCACGTCCGGGTTCGTCGGCGAGTTCCTCTCGCTGATCGGCACCTTCCGCGTCAACAACTGGGTGGCGACGCTGGCGACGCTCGGCACCATCCTCTCCGCCGCCTATGCGCTGTGGCTCTACCGCCGGGTGATCTTCGGCAAGCTGGAGAAGGCGACGCTGTTCAACATCAAGGATGTCGGCTGGCGCGAGATGGTGATTTTCGCGCCGCTCGTGATCCTGACCATCGTGTTCGGCGTCTATCCCAAGCCCGTGCTCGACGTTTCGGCCGTCTCGGTCGCGCAACTGATCGGCAATTTCCAGCACGCGGTCGCCGACGTGCAGGCCGCGGCGCTGGCGAGGTGAGACGATGAATCAAGCCCTGACCCTTCCCGCGCTCGCCCCGCTGCTGCCGGAGATCGTGCTCGGCGTCGGCGCCATGGCGCTCCTGATGATCGGCGCCTATCGCGGCGAGCGTTCGGCGCGGCTGACCGACGTGTTGTCGATCCTCCTCTTGATCGCGGCCGGCGTCCTCGTCGTGCTGCAGCCGCAAGGCAAGCTCGTGACCTTCGGCGGCAGCTTTATCGTCGACGATTTCGCCCGCTTTCTGAAGGTTCTGGCGCTCACCGGCTCCGCCGCCGCCATCCTGATGTCGATCGACTATGCCAAGCGCGAGCACGAAGAGCGGTTCGAATATCCGGTGCTGATCGTGCTCTCGACGCTCGGCATGCTGATGCTGATTTCGGCGGCCGATCTGATCGCCCTCTATCTCGGTCTCGAGCTGATGAGTCTGCCGCTCTATGTGGTGGCCGCGAGCCACCGCTCGTCGCTGCGCTCGAGCGAGGCGGGGCTGAAATATTTCGTGCTCGGCGCCTTGTCGTCGGGCATGCTGCTCTACGGCGCCTCGCTGACCTACGGCTTTACCGGCACGGTGACGTTCACCGGCATCGCCCAGGCCGCCGGCCACGGCGGCACCGGATTGATCTTCGGTCTCGTCTTCCTGTTCGCCGGCTTCTGCTTCAAGGTCTCGGCCGTGCCGTTCCATATGTGGACGCCGGACGTCTACGAGGGCGCGCCGACGCCGGTCACGGCGTTCTTCGCCGCCGCGCCGAAGGTCGCCGGCATCGCCATGTTCGTGCGCGTCGCCGTCATGGCGTTTCCCGGCATCACGGCGGAATGGCAGCAGATCGTGGTGTTCGTCTCGATCGCATCGATGGCGCTCGGCTCCTTCGCCGCGATCGGCCAGCGCAGCATCAAGCGGCTGATGGCCTATTCCTCGATCGGCCACATGGGTTTCGCGCTCATCGGGCTCGCCGCCGGCACCTCGCAGGGCGTGCAGGGCGTGCTGATCTACATGGCGATCTACCTGACCATGACGCTCGGCGTGTTCGCCGTGATCCTGTCGATGCGGCGCGACGGCGGCATGGTCGAGACCATCGATCAGCTCTCCGGGCTCGCCCGCACCCGTCCGACCACGGCGTTCTTCATGGCGATGCTCTTGTTCTCGATGGCCGGCGTGCCGCCGCTCGCGGGCTTTTTCGCCAAGTTCTACGTGTTTCTGGCGGCGATCCAGTCCGGGCTTTATATGCTAGCGGTGATCGGCGTGCTCGCCAGCGTGGTGGGCGCCTATTATTATCTGGCGATCGTCAAGATCATGTATTTCGACGAGCCGGCTGAAGGGTTCGTACCCATGCCGGATGAGCTGAAGGTGGTGCTCGCGGTTTGCGGCTTGTTCAACATTCTGTTCTTTCTGTATCCGGGGCCGTTGGTCGGCGTCGCCCAAGCGGCGGCGCATTCCTTGTTCTGATGCAGCTCAACCCGGCCGCCGCCACGGCAGGCTATCGGCTCGCGGTCCACGACACGCTCGCCTCCACCAACGGCGAAGCGCTGGCGCTCGCGCGCGGCGGCGAGCGCGGGCCGCTTGTGGATCGCGGCGATCCGGCAGACGGCGGGCCGCGGGCGCCGCGGCAATGCCTGGGTGTCCGATCCCGGCAATCTTTACGCCACGCTGCTTCTGGTCGATCCGGCGCCGGCGGAGCATGGGCCGGAATTGTCGTTCGTCACCGCGCTTGCCGTACATGACGCGATCGCCGAGTGCGCACCCGGCTTGCGTGTAAAACTCGCGCTGAAATGGCCGAACGATCTCCTGTGCGGCGGCGCTAAGATCGCCGGTATTTTGATCGAGGGCGAGGGCATCGGCGGCGCGCTGGCGGTCGCCATCGGCATCGGCATCAATTGCCGCCACCATCCGGCCGATACCGCCTATCCGGCGACCGATCTTGCGGCCGAGGGCGCCGACGTGTCGGCCGAAGCCCTGTTCTGGGCCTTGTCCGCGGCGATGCCGCGGCGGCTTACGCAATGGCGCCAAGGCGTGGGCTTCGCCGGCATCCGGGCCGACTGGATCGCGCGAGCGGCGGGAATCGGCGGCGACATGCGGGTACGGCTTCCCGGGCGCGAGCTCGAAGGCCGCGGCGAGGCGATCGACGACCAAGGCCGGCTCCTGCTGCGGCTCCCCGACGGCAGCCTGCACGCGATCGCCGCGGGCGATGTGTTTCCGCTCGCGATGGCGGCAACGGGGCGGCGTGTCCTGATGGCGCAAATCACGCCGCAGACCGAACTAGTGTTCGCGCCGCTCGGCGGCGTCGGCGAGATCGGGATGAATCTCGCGATCTACGGCTTCGGCGACGCGAAGACGCGCAAATGGCTGATCGTCGATTGCGGCGTGTCGTTCGCGAGCGAAGAGCACTTGCCGGGCGTCGATCTGATCCTGCCGGACATCCGTTATCTGATCGAGCAGCGCAAAAACATCGTCGGGCTCGTCCTCACCCACGGCCATGAGGACCATATGGGCGCGCTGATCGATCTGTGGCCGCGCCTCAATGTGCCGCTCTACGCCACGCCGTTCACGGCGGCGTTGTTCGAAGCGCGCCGCGCGTCGGAACCGGGCGCGCCGAAAATCCCGGTCAATGTCGTGCCGGCCGGCGGCCGGCTCGCGCTCGACCCGTTCACGATCGACTTCATCAATGTCGCCCATTCGATCCCGGAATCGCATGCGCTCGCGATCCGCACGCCGCTCGGCATCGTCCTCCACACCGGCGACTGGAAGATCGATCTGACCCCGACGCTCGGCCCGCCGACCGACCAGGCGCGATTGACCGCGCTCGGCGACGAAGGCGTGCTGGCGCTGATCGGCGATTCGACCAACGCCGTCCGCGACGGCCGCTCGCCCTCGGAGGCGGAGGTGGCGAAGTCGCTCGCCGAACTGATCCGCACCGCGCCGGCGCGCGTCGCGGTGACGACGTTCGCCTCGCACGTCGGGCGCATGCGCGCCGTCGCCGATGCCGCCCGCGCCGTCGGGCGCGAGGTCATCCTGGTCGGCCGGGCGATGGAGCGGGTGGCGCAGGTCGCGCGCGAGACCGGCTATCTCGACGGCGTGCAGGATTTCCGCGGCATGGACACCTACGGCTATCTGCCGCCCGACAAGGTGTTGGCGCTGTGCACCGGCAGCCAGGGCGAGCCGCGCGCGGCGCTGGCGCGGATCGCCCAGGACGAACACCCGGAAGTGACACTGACCCGCGGCGACCGCGTGATCTTCTCCTCGCGCGCCATTCCCGGCAACGAGAAGGCGGTGGCCCGCGTCATCAACGGCCTGGTGACGCAGGGGGTCGAAGTCATCACCGATGGTTCCCACCTCGTCCACGTCTCCGGCCATCCCCGCCGCGCCGAGCTGTTGGACATGATCGGCTGGGTGCGGCCGCAGATGCTCATTCCGGCTCATGGCGAAGCGTTGCACTTGGCCGAGCACGCCAAGCTTGCCCGCAAGGCCGGCGTGCCGCACGGGCTCGTCTGCCGCAACGGCGATGTCGTGCGCCTCGCGCCCAACGGGCCCGAGATCGTCGATCAGATCCACTCCGGCCGGCTCTACAAGGACGGCAAGCTGCTGGTCGCTGCCGACGCGCCGGCCGTCGCGTCGCGCCGGCGGCTGAGTTTCGGTGGCCTGGTCACCGTGGCGCTGGCGTTGAACGCGAAGGGGGATTTGGCCGCCGACCCTGAGCTCGAATTGTTCGGCATTCCCGAGACCGACGCGGCGGGCGTATCGATGACCGAAATCGCCGAAGACGCCGCCGACGAAGCCTACAAGTCGCTGCCAAAACCGCGCCGGCGCGACCCGGACGCGGTCGGCGAGGCCGTGAAGCGTTCAGTGCGCTCGGCCATCGCGCAGCGCTGGGGCAAGAAGCCCATCGTCCACGTCCACGTTTTGGTGGTGTAGGATACGAGCCGACGCCCGATATTAGCCGGGACTGCCGGGCCGGCCTATGCGAAGTCCGCGTCCCGGACATATTTGAGCGGCAATGGATTTGGGCTGACCGCCCCGATTGGACGCCCCGATGTGGAAGTGGCTCGCTCCGTTGCTCCTGTTGACCGGCAAACCGGAGATTTTGCTCCGGGTCGTCACCGCCGTCATTGCGGCGGCGATCGTGGCGTTCGGCGTGTGGCTGTTGTCGAACATCGCCGTGACCTTCGATACGCTGAAGAATCCATATATCGCAGCTACCTACGGCGTTGTCTTGCTGCTGTTTCTCATAAGCGTGGGAAGCGTCGCCTGGCTGCGCCTGCGGCGGCCCTTGGCTTCGGCGCCGGTCAGCCGCCTCACGTCGCAGCCGGAAATCCCGCTCCCGACCGAGGTCGTCAGCCGCCGCGCCGAGACGATTTCCAAGCAATGGGAACACACGAACCGCCTGTCGGCGGGCCGCGTCGGCGACGTCGCCACGCTGCCAAAATCCATCCAAGCGCCCGCCTCCCCCGAGCCTCAGTCACAGCCGGCACGCGGCACACTTCTGGTCACGGGTCCGGCGTTCAGCGGCAAGACCGCACTCATCGACGTCCTGGTCGAAGCCACCAGCGCCAATCCCCCGCAAGCGAGCGACATCGTCCGCCTGATCGACGCCGGCGCCGTCGAGCGCGACGAGGGGCGGCTCGCTGAACTTGCGACCCGCGCCGCGGCGGCCGACGGCGTCCTGTTCGTGGTCGATCAGGATTTGCGCGCGCCCGAGGCTGCCGCCATCAAGCGTCTCCTCGCCACATCGAAGCCGCTTTACGTCGTCCTCGCCAAGGCCGACCAGTTCACCGCCGCCGACCGCGATGCGATCCTGGTCGCGATCCGCGCCAAATTGCCGGCCGCGGTCGCGCCTGGCTCCGTCGTTTCGGTCGCCGGCGCGCCGAGCCCGGTCGAACGCCATATCGAGGACGCGCGCGGCGCGGTGCGCGTCGAGCTGCGCCAGCCGGCAAGCGACATCCGCGCGCTTGACCACTCTGCTGACCAAGGTTTTTGCGCCGCGCGCCGGGCGGCCGCTGCGCTTCGAAGCCGCGTGAGGGAAGTCGGGTCGCTTCATGCAAGATCAAGCTTTGTTACCGGACACCATCGAAGCGCTGCGCCAGCTCGCCGAGGACAAGCGGCTGCGGCCGGCCGAGCGCGCGGCGATCGAAAAGGAAATGCACGACATCGAGGGCTTCACTCAAAAGCTCGAGAACGGCCGCGTCGAGATCGCGGCGTTCGGCGAGGTCGGGTCGGGCAAGAGCGCGCTTCTCAACGCGCTCGCAGGTGAGACGATTTTCACCGTCTCGGCGGAGCATGGCTCGACCGACACGGTGGCCAAGACCGGCTTCAAGAACACCAAGCTCGTGCTGGTCGACACGCCCGGCATCAACGAAGCGGCGGGCGAATTGCGCGGCAAGCTCGCCGAAGAGACCGTGCGCTACACCGACCTCGTTCTGTTCGTCGCCGATGGTGACCTCAACAGCGTCGAGCTCGCGGCCTTCCAGCAGCTCAGCGATCTGCACAAGCCGATCGTGCTCGTCATCAACAAGGCCGATCTCTACGGGGCGGCGCAGATCCGCGAGATGACCGCCTCGATCCTGCGCAAGGTCGGCCACCGCATCGGCGCCGACGATATCGTGCTCGCCGCCGCCGCGCCGCGCGAAAGCGAGCGCGAAATCCACAAGGCCGACGGCACGATCGAGATCGTGCGCTTCCAGCCCGAGCCCCGGATCGAGGCCCTGGAAGCGCGCATGCTCGAAGTGCTCGACCGCGAGGGCAAGGCCATCATCGCGCTCAATGCCAGCCTGTTTGCGTCAGAAGTGAGCGACCGCCTCACCGCGCTCAAGCAGCAGGTGCGGGGCAAGGAGGTTTCGCGGCTCATCAATTATTTCATGCTCGGCAAGGCGCTGGTGGTCGGCGCCAACCCGGTGCCGGTGTTCGATATCGTCGCCGGCATGGCGAGCGACGCCGTCATGGTGCAGCGGATCGGCGCCATTTACGGCACCGACTTTTCGCTCAAGAACGCCCAGAGCATGGTGCTCGACATCCTGCGCGCCTGGGGGCTGATGGCGGCGGCCGAGTACGGCCTGCACCTCGCCGCCGACCTGCTGCGCACCGTGACGTTCGGCACTTCGACCGTGCTCACCGCCGTGCCGCAGGGCCTCGCGGCCGCCTGGAGCACTTATGTCGTCGGCCATGCCGCCAACATCTATTTCCGCGATTCCGGCTGGAGCGGCCGCTCGCCAAGAGATATCGTGCAGGAAATCCTCGCCGGCTCGGAAAAGCAGAAGACCAGCATTCTCGGACCGATCCGGGATCAGCTGAAAGCCAAGTTCGGACGGTGAGAGCGATTCTCCGGGCGGCGGCAGGAGAGTGAAAAGAACATGATCGGCAAGCTCAATCACGTGGCGATCGCCGTGCGCGATATCGGTAAGGCGGCGGCCGTCTATCGCGACACTTTGGGCGCGGACGTTTCAGCCGCGGTGCCGCAGCCGGACCATGGCGTGACGACGGTCTTCATCACTTTGCCGAACACCAAGATCGAGCTGCTCGAGCCGCTCGGCAAGGATTCGCCGATCGCCAAATTCCTCGAGCGCAATCCCGACGGCGGCATGCATCACGTCTGCTACGAGGTCGACGATATCCGCGCCGCGCGCGACGCGCTCAAGGCGGCGGGCGCGCGCGTCCTCGGCGACGGCGAACCCAAGACCGGCGCGCACGGCAAGCCAGTGCTGTTTCTGCATCCGAAGGATTTTTCCGGCACGCTCGTCGAGCTGGAGCAGGCGTGATTTTGCCGCGGCCCCGGCGACCGCGACCGCCCTCAAATGACCTTCAACGCCCGCTAGAGGCAGCCGCCATGCCTGTTTTCACCGCCGTCGCGATCTTCTTCCTGATCTGGTGGGTCGTGCTGTTCGCCGTGCTGCCCTTTGGCGTTCGCACCCAGCACGAGGTCGGTGAGATCACGCCCGGCACCGAACCCGGCGCGCCGGTGGCACACAATGTCGGTCGCAAGCTGATCTGGACCACGCTGGTTTCGGTCGTGATCTTCGCCGGCTGCTACGTCGTCTATGTGAACCAGCTGGTGACGATCGAAGGGCTTGTCAGACCGTTCGGCATGCACTGACGGGTGGCAATGTGGGGTTGCGGGCAGCGCGGTGGGAGGAATTGGGGCGCCAGTCGCCGTCGACGGTGAAAAGACAAAAAAATAGCAGGGCCTAAGCCCTGCCATGAGATCCTCATCCGATCCTCGATCCGCGCCGTTCCCCTTCAGGTTGCGTCCCTAAGGTGTTTTCCGATCTTAAGGTTGGGCAGCTTGAGGTTAAGTTATCGGCGTGGCGGCGGCGTTGATCGCGCCCTCGGACCATCCTCCCAAGACTTGGACCGCTCTCCCGCTTGCCCGAATTCGTTTCCGGGTGGGGATTGCGCCGACTGTTGGTACTCGACTTTTGGCCCATTGTCATCATCTTACCGCGCCATCGATAGCAAAAATTTTCGACGGTTCCGGCGCGGCGTCTGCCGGTTCCCTCCGCTCCGGTTCGGATCGCGTGCAACACGAATTCGCGCGCCTATCGTGTCAAGCGCCGTGTGCATTCGCAACGATCGCCCCTTGTATTTCAGCTTCGGTTGCGGCTTCACTGCCGCGCCGCGGCGGCGTATTGCGGCTCTAGATCGACCCCGAGCCAAACGAGATTTCATGCGTCTTTCCCGCTACTTCCTGCCCATCCTGCGTGAAACGCCCAAAGAGGCGGAGATCGCCTCCCACCGTCTGATGCTGCGCGCCGGCATGATGCGCCAGGAGGCGGCGGGGATTTATGCCTTCCTGCCGCTCGGCCTACGCGTGCTCAAGAAGGTGTGCGACATCGTGCGCGAGGAGCAGGACCGCGCCGGCGCCATCGAACTTTTGATGCCGACCATCCAGTCGGCGGACCTGTGGCGCGAAAGCGGCCGCTACGAAGCCTACGGCAAGGAGATGCTGCGCATCAAAGACCGCCACGAGCGCGACATGCTGTACGGGCCGACCAACGAAGAGATGATCACCGAGCTCTTCCGCGGCTATGTGCGCTCGTACAAGGATCTGCCGCTCAACCTCTATCACATCCAATGGAAGTTCCGCGACGAGGTGCGGCCGCGCTTCGGCCTGATGCGCGGGCGCGAGTTCCTGATGAAGGACGCCTATTCGTTCGATCTGGATTTCGCCGGCGCCAAGCATGCTTACAACCGCATGTTCGTCGCTTATCTGCGCACCTTCGCCCGCCTGGGCCTGCGCTCTATCCCGATGGTGGCGGAGAGCGGGCCGATCGGCGGCAACCTGTCGCACGAATTCATCATCCTCGCCGACACCGGCGAGAGCGAGGTGTTCTGCGACAAGGAATATCTCGACGTTCGACGTGCCCGGGCCCGATGTCGACTTCACCCATGTCGGGCGGTTGCAGGCGATCGTGGACAAGTGGACGTCGCTTTACGCGGCGACGTCGGAAAAACACGACGCCGCAGCGTTCGCCGAACTCGGCGCCGGGCAGGGGCTTTCTGCGCGCGGCATCGAAGTCGGCCACATCTTCTATTTCGGCACCAAATACTCCGAGCCGATGAAGGCGACCGTCGCCGGCCATGACGGCGTCGAGCGGCCGGTGCACATGGGTTCCTACGGCATCGGCCCGAGCCGCCTCGTCGCCGCCATCATCGAAGCCTCGCATGACGACGCCGGCATCGTTTGGCCGGAGAGCGTCGCGCCCTTCAAGGTCGCGATCCTCAACCTCAAACAGGGCGCTCCCGACACCGATGCCGCCTGCGAGCGGCTATATGCCGCGTTTGCCGCCAAGGGCGTCGATGCGCTCTACGACGACCGCGACGAGCGGCCCGGCTCGAAATTCGCCACCGCCGACCTGATCGGTATCCCGTGGCAGCTTATGGTCGGTCCGCGCGGCCTGGCCGAAGGTAAAGTCGAGCTGAAGCGGCGTTCCGACGGCACGCGGGAACTTCTGACTCCCGACGACGCGCTGGCCCGGCTCTGTGCATAAACTGTGCGCGGCGGCCGCCCGGCGCGAAGTTGGCGGCTTGAATCCGCCGGAATCGTGTGAAACTCCGGTGACTCGCGGGGAAAAGACACCTGATGCCTGAACCGACCGGCACCCATCCCTTCGCGCCGTTCGAATGGATGCTGTCGCTGCGCTATCTGCGGGCGCGGCGCAAAGAGGGATTCATCTCGGTCATCGCCGGATTTTCCTTTCTCGGCATCATGCTCGGCGTCGCCACCCTCATCATCGTCATGGCGGTGATGAACGGCTTCCGTCAGGAGCTGTTGGAAAAGATCCTCGGCCTCAACGGCCACCTCTTGATCCAGCCGCTGGAGCAGCCGCTGACCGACTGGGAGGCGGTCGCCGGGCGCGTCGCCAAGGTCGATGGCGTGCGCATCGCCGCGCCGATCGTCGAGGGCCAGGCGCTGGCGTCCTCGCCGTTCAACGCCTCCGGCGTCCTGGTGCGCGGCATCCGCGCCGAGGACCTCGCCAAGCTCACCGCGGTCGCCAAGAACATCAAGCACGGCACGCTCGAAGGGTTCGACACCGGCCAGGCCATCGCCATCGGCAGCCGGCTCGCCGAGCAGCTCTCGCTCAACGCCGGCGACAATCTCACCCTCGTCGCCCCGCGCGGCGCGGTGACCCCGATGGGCACGACGCCGCGCATAAAATCCTACAAGATCGCCGCCATATTCGAGGTCGGCATGTCGGAATACGACGCCGCCTTCGTGTTCATGCCGCTCACCGAGGCGCAGGCCTATTTCAACCGCTGCCGGCGACGTGACCGCGATCGAGATCTATGTCGACGATCCCGACCGCATCGACCGCTATCGCGCGCTGATCACCCAGGCCGCGGCACGGCCGATCTACATGATCGATTGGCGCCAGCGCAACGCGACGTTCTTCAACGCGCTGCAGGTCGAGCGCAACGTGATGTTCCTGATCCTGACCTTGATCGTGCTGGTGGCGGCGCTCAACATCGTCTCCGGGCTGATCATGCTGGTGAAGGACAAGGGCGGCGACATCGCCATCCTGCGCACCATGGGCGCGACGCAGGGTTCGATCATGCGCGTCTTTCTCATCACCGGCGCCTCGATCGGCGTGGTCGGCACGCTGGTCGGATTCCTGCTCGGCACCGTGGTCTGCCTCAACATCGAATCGATCCGCCACTTCCTGTCGTGGCTCACCAATACCGAGCTGTTCTCGCCCGAGCTTTATTTTCTGTCGCGGCTCCCCGCCGACATGAATGCCGGAGAGACCACGGCGGTTCTGGTCATGGCGCTTGGGCTTTCGCTGTTGGCGACGCTCTATCCGTCGTGGCGGGCGGCGCGGCTCGATCCCGTCGAAGCCTTGCGCTACGAGTGATCGGCAACGATGGACGACACCACCACGATCGACGAGCAAGCGACAGCGCCGGCGGCGCGGGAAGAGCATCCGATCGTGTTTCTGCACGGCGTGTGCCGCCAATTCCATCAGGGCGACGCGACGCTCGACATTCTCAGAAACGCCGAGCTTGCGGTGTGGCCGGGCCAGTCGGTCGCGCTGGTCGCGCCGTCAGGGGCGGGCAAGTCGACGCTCCTGCACATCGCCGGCCTGCTCGAACATGCCGACGCCGGCGAGGTCTATATCGACGCGGTCGCGACCTCGCACATGACCGACATCCAGCGCACCCGCATCCGCCGCGCCGATATCGGCTTCGTCTACCAGGCCCACCATCTGCTGCCGGAATTCTCGGCGCTCGAGAACGTCATGCTGCCGCAGATGATCCGTGGCCTCAAACGCGCCGAGGCGCGTGCGCGGGCTGCCGAGCTTCTGAGCTATCTCGGCCTCAAGGACCGGCTGACGCACCGGCCGGCGGAGCTCTCAGGCGGCGAACAGCAGCGCGTCGCCATCGCGCGCGCGGTCGCCAACGCGCCGCGTATTCTCCTGGCCGACGAGCCGACCGGCAATCTCGACGTGAACACGTCCGTGCGCGTGTTCGCGACGCTCACCCAGCTCGTGCGCGCCTCCGGCCTCGCCGCCGTCATCGCCACCCACAATCTCGAACTCGCCGCCCAGATGGACCGGCGCGTCACCATCCGCGATGGCGCTGTGGTCGAGGTGACGTAAGACACACGGCCGCTTTGCCGGTCGCCGCCAGCTGGACGAAGCGTCAACCAGAAGCAGGGAGGCCGCCCTTGGACGGCCTCGCTGCATATCGCGCGCTGAGAGGACGCCGGCTCAGTAGCAGGGCCGGCACCAGCAGCGATACGGGCCGCAAACCCGCACGCGTCCCGGCGGGCACCAGCGGCCCCAGCCGTGACAGGCCGCTTCCTTGACGATCGGGGTCGCATTCTGCGCCGCCTGGTGCAGGCTCGACGCGCCGAGCGATTGGGCGGCATTGGCCGAAAAGGCCAACGATCCCACCATCAGAGCGGCCGCAGCCAGCGTGATTGCAAGCTTACCCATGGAAGTCCTCCTCTTTAGCCGGGGCTGGAAGAATGGAAGAAAAACGCGACACGACGGCGACGATACGCCGGTTTTCACCGCTCCGGTGCTTGGGGCGATGACTGATCGGCTATTTCCCCGCTGCAAGGTTTACGCGGCATTGCCGCCGTCGGTTCACCCGCCCCCGGATACCCTTCAGTCCGCGATCGATGAACGAACGACAGAAAAGGAAGGGGAGGGGCTTGCCACCCGGCCGTGTCGCAGGATATTCCGGCGCGATGCGCCGCCGCGCCAAATCATCAAATACGCCATCGACATTGTGCTGGTCGTCGCGCCACTGTCGGGCATCCTTTATTTCCTGTTCGATCCTGACGCCTTCAACGCGTTCCTTAATTGGCTGATGCGGGTGTTGTGATGGTTGCTGGCGCGCGTTGAGCCGGTTTGAGGAGCGGCGCCATAGCCGCTGGTGTCAAGTTGGAAAAGCGACCGAGTCCTCTTGCTTGGGCAGGGGTCAGTTTAATGGAGGCAGGCAGTCTTTCTCGGGGTAGCGCCTGAGACGGCCAAAGCGCATATTGCCCGAATGGCAGCAGATTCTGACGAAAAACCAGTAATGATGCCCTTCCAGAACCAAGCGGGGACGGGGTGGCACGTCATCGTAAGATACCATCAGGGCCACGAGCGGCGCATCGAGGGCTTTGCGACCAAGGATGAGGCTGTGGACTGGATAAGTGCCAACTCGACGCAAGTCGATAAGCAGCCGTGATGCCAGCAAAGTCGGGCAAACCCTCCGGGCGATTTCTCCCAAGCCGCCATTTTGGTTGTGGATGTCGCAACTGGCGAAGTTGCGCGCGCCTGGGGCAGTTTGAACAAACTGACCCTTTTCCGACCCACTTCCGATCCTTGACTCCGTATTCTTCTCCGCGAACAATGTGTGAACAATGTTCCCTATTCGTTCTAGCGAGGGAGCAGAACAATGGTTCGCGCTGTCGCCGAGGAGGCTTTGGCACTGGCGTCGATCGCTTTGTTTCTCGGCATGGTCGCCGTGTGGGCGCAAGTGCTTGGCGTCGTTTGAGTTTGGGGACGCCTGCGTGCGTTGGCGCGCCGCGCTTTGTCGTGGCACGGTGACGGGCCGGCGCTGAAAATACGTGGATAAGCGGTCGACGGTCTGCGCCGAGCGCCGGCGCGCCATGGACAGCGCGGTCGGGCATCTCGCATCCTCGTTGCGGCGGGAATTCGCGGATGACCATGTTCGCGGCTGCCGCGCCACGAAGAAAATGCCGCAACGTGAGCAACAACAAGCGCGTGTGACTGATTGGCGATGTCTGCTGCAAAATCCTCCGCGAACGAAGCCTCGGCGAAAGAGCCGGGGTTCGTGCATTTGCACGTGCATTCGTCCTATTCGCTGCTCGAAGGCGCGCTGACGATCGCGCGGCTGGCGGAACTCGCCAAGAAGGACAGGCAGCCGGCGCTGGCGCTGACCGACACCGACAACATGTTCGGCGCGCTCGAATTCTCGGAAAAAATGGCGGGCGCCGGCATCCAGCCGATCGTCGGCTGCGCGCTCGGCGTCGACTTCGGCGATCAGGACAATCGCGGCCCGGCGGCGGGCGATGAGTTTTCCGCGCATCGTTCTGTTGGCCGCCCGCGAGGAGGGCTATCGCAGCCTGCTGCGGCTCACCTCGCGCGCCTACCTCGAAACCGCGCAGACCGAGCGGCCGCACCTCAAGCTTGCGTGGCTTGCCGAGGAGACGCCGGGTTTGATCGCGCTCTCCGGCGGGCCCGGCGGGCCGCTCGATACGGCGATCGCCGCCGGCCAAGGCGCGCTCGCCGCCGCGCGCTGCGAGACGCTGCATCGGCTTTACGGCGACCGCCTCTATATCGAACTGCAGCGCCACGGCATGGCGGCGGAGCGGCTTTGCGAGCCGGCTTTGATCGAGCTTGCCTATGCGCGCGGCCTGCCGCTTGTCGCCACCAACGAGCCGTTCTTCGCCGCGCGTGAAGACTACGAGGCGCACGATGCGCTGTTGTGCATCGCCGAGGGCCGGCTCATCTCCGACGGCGAGCGCCGGCAGCTCACGGCGGAGCATCGTCTGAAGACCCGCGCCGAAATGGCCGCGCTGTTCGCCGATCTGCCGGAGGCGCTGGCGGCGACGGTCGAAATCGCGCAGCGCTGCGCATTCCGCCCGCGCACCCGCGCGCCGATCCTGCCGCGATTTCTCCGCCGGGCACGCGGACGGCCAAGCCGGGCAGGCGCCGGCGCAGCTCGAGGAGGCCGCGGAGCTGCGTCGCGCCGCGGCGGCCGGGCTGGAGCGCCGCCTCGCGCGCCATCCGATCGCACATGGCCACAGCGTGGAAGATTATCGCGAGCGGCTGGCGTTCGAGCTCGGCGTCATCGAGGGCATGAAATACGCCGGCTACTTCCTCATCGTCGCCGATTTCATCCAATGGGCGAAGGCGCAAGGCATTCCGGTCGGGCCGGGCCGCGGCTCCGGCGCCGGCTCGCTCGTCGCCTACGCGCTCACCATCACCGATCTCGATCCGATCCGCTTCGGGCTGCTGTTCGAGCGCTTCCTCAATCCCGAGCGCGTGTCGATGCCCGACTTCGACGTCGATTTCTGCCAGGAGCGGCGCGACGAGGTGATCCGCTACGTGCAGGAGAAATACGGCCGCGACCAGGTGGCGCAGATCATCACCTTCGGCACCTTGCAGGCGCGCGGCGTGCTGCGCGACGTCGGGCGCGTGCTGCAGATGCCGTACGGCCAGGTCGACAAGCTCTGCAAGCTGGTGCCGCAAAATCCGACGAACCCGATCTCGCTCAAGCGCGCGATCGACGACGAGCCGCGGCTGCAGGCCGCGCGCGACGCCGACCCGGTGACGCGGCGCGCCTTCGACATCGCGCAGAAGCTCGAAGGCCTCACGCGCCACGCCTCCACCCACGCCGCCGGCATCGTCATCGGCGACCGGCCGCTGAGCGAATTGGTGCCGCTCTACCGCGACCCGAAATCGCTGATGCCGGTGACCCAGTTCAACATGAAATGGGTCGAGCCCGCCGGGCCTGGTGAAGTTCGACTTCCTCGGCCTCAAGACGCTCACCGTGCTCGACCGCGCGGTCAAGCTGGTGCGCCGCCGCGGGGTCGAGGTCGATCTGTCCAATCTGCCGCTCGACGACGAGAAATCCTACGAGATGCTGGCCAAGGGCGACACCGTCGGCGTGTTCCAGGTGGAAAGCGCAGGGATGCGCCGGGCGCTGGTCGACATGCGCCCCGACCGCTTCGAGGACATCATCGCGCTGGTCGCGCTCTACCGGCCGGGGCCGATGGCGAACATCCCGACCTATTGCGCGCGCAAGCAGGGGCTCGAGGCGGCCGAATACATCCATCCCAAGCTCGAGCCGATCCTGCGCGAGACCTACGGCGTCATCGTCTATCAGGAACAGGTGATGCAGGCGGCGCAGGTCCTCTCCGGCTACTCGCTCGGCGAGGCCGACCTGCTGCGCCGCGCCATGGGCAAGAAAATCCGCAGCGAAATGCAGGCGCAGCGGACCCGCTTCGTCTCCGGCGCGGTCGCGCGCGGCGTCGAGGCGAGCCAGGCGGAGGCGATCTTCGAACTCCTGGAGCGCTTCGCCGATTACGGCTTCAACAAGAGCCACGCCGCGGCCTATGCGCTGGTCGCCTATCAGACCGCCTACATGAAGGCGAATTATCCGGTCGAGTTCCTCGCCGCCTCGATGACGCTCGACATGGGCAACACCGACAAGCTCGCCGAATTCCGCGCCGAGGCCGAGCGGCTCGGCATCAAGGTCGAGGCGCCGTCGATCAACCGCTCCGGCGTCGAGTTCGACGTCGAGGGCAGCACCATTCACTATGCGCTCGCGGCGTTGCGCGGCGTCGGCCGCCAGGCGGTCGACGGCATTCTCGCCGCGCGCGACGACAAGCCGTTCAAGGACATTGCCGACTTCGCCCGCCGCATCAATCCGCGCGCCATCAACAAACGCGTGCTGGAAAGCCTGGTCGCCGCCGGCGCGTTCGACAGCCTGGAGCCGAGCCGCGCCCGCGTGCTCGCGGCGGTCGACACCGTTTTGGCCACGGCGCAACGCTCGCACGAGGACGCCGCGCTCGGCCAATCGGAACTGTTCGGCGGCCCGGCGGCGGCCGAGCCGTTGCGGTTGCCGGCGGTCGAGCCGTGGCTGCCGGCCGAGCGGCTGCGGCGCGAATACGACGCCATCGGCTTTTTCCTGAGCGGCCATCCGCTCGACGATTATACCGCCGCGCTCAAACGCCTGCGGGTGCAGTCATGGGCGGAATTTTCGCGCGCCGTGAAGGCAGGCGCAGGGGCAGGGCGGGTCGCCGGCACGGTCGTCGCCCGCACCGAGCGCCGGACCAAGACCGGCAACAAGATGGGCATCATCGGCCTGTCCGATCCGAGCGGACACTACGAGGCGGTGCTGTTCGCGGAAGGGCTCGCGCAATATCGCGATCTGCTCGAGCCCGGCACCGCCGTGCTCATGCTCCTGACCGCCGAAGTGCAGGGCGAGGACGTGCGCGCCCGCATCCAGTCGGTCGAACCGCTCGATCAGGCGGCGGCCAAGATGCAGAAGGGCTTCGCGTCTTTCTGCGCAGCGAATTGCCGATCGAAGGCGTGGCCAAGCGCCTCGAGCCGATCGCGGCCGGCGCCGCCCGCGCCGCGACCGATCACGGCGACGGCGAGGTCTCGATGGTTCTGATGCTGTCGGACGGCAACGAGGTCGAAGTGAAACTGCCCGGCCGCTTCAAGGTCTCGCCCCAGATCGCCGGCGCCATCAAGGCCGTTTCGGGCGTCGTCACGGTCGAGGCGCTGTGAGGCGGAAACGGAAGCAGCGCTTCGCTATGCCACCCGGCGTCATGCGCTTCACGTCAATCTCCGGCGCACGCAGCCTGATCTGCGCCAAGGTCGTAATTCATCTGCAGCCGGAGCCAGGTGTCGGCGGTGCTGCCAAGCGCCTTCTCCAGCCGTATGGCCATTTCCGGGGTGACGCTGGCTCGGCCGGCAATGACGCTGTGTAGCTGCTGCCGCGAGATGCCAAGGCCTTTGGCGGCCTCCACAATCGACAGACCGAGCGCGTCGATGTCGGATTTGATCAACGTGCCCGGATGGCTCGGGTTTTTCATCGGCATCGTCTGTTGTCTCCGTTAGTGGTAATCGACGAAATCAACATCGAAGATCTTGCCATCGGCGAACCGAAAGATAATTCGCCAGTTTGCGCGCACTGTGACCGCCCAGAAACCCTTCAATCTGCCCTTGAGCGGGTGCAGGCGAAAGCTCGGGCGGTTCAGTCCGTCGAGCCCTCTGCGGCGTCGAGTGCGGTCAGAATCTCGCGGACACGTTCCACCATCTCGGCCGGAAGAAGCCGACGATCATCGTCCTCGTAGAGGCGCCTCAGCCCTTTATGTCGAAAGCTTACGATCATCGGCTCTCAACATCCCCACGCGCGAGATGTAAATAATATCTTTAGTTATGTCAAGCTCTCTCTTTACATATGAGCAATGGCCGCGGTAAGCGCTGCTACGGTATTCTGCCAAAATCGCATTATTGCGCATACGCTCGACGCACTATATAAGCCCCGCACAACCTCACACGCGGACCTTGGCTCCCCCATGGGAGCCGTCCGGTGCTTGGCCCTTCCCATAAGAGGGTGCAGGCTCATCGGTTCGCGGCGGATCAACCGGAGAACGATTATGGCGCTGCCGGACTTCAGCATGCGCCAGCTTTTGGAAGCTGGCGTGCATTTCGGCCATCAGGCCCACCGTTGGAACCCGAAGATGTCCGAGTACATCTTCGGCACCCGCAACAACATCCACATCATCGACCTGACGATCACGGTGCCGATGCTGCACCGGGCGCTGCAGGCGATTTCGGATACGGTCGCCCAGGGCGGCCGCATCCTGTTCGTCGGCACCAAGCGCCAGGCGCAGGACGCCATCGCCGAAGCGGCGAAGAAATCGGCGCAATATTACGTCAATTCGCGCTGGCTCGGCGGCACGCTGACCAACTGGAAGACGGTGTCGAACTCGATCAAGCGGCTGCGCGCGCTCGACGAGATGCTCGCGTCCAACGAAGCGCAGGGCTACACCAAGAAGGAGCGGCTGACGCTGCAGCGCGAGCGCGACAAGCTCGACCGCGCGCTCGGCGGCATCAAGGACATGGGCGGGCTTCCCGACCTCGTGTTCGTGATCGACACCAACAAGGAAGACATCGCGATCAAGGAAGCGCGGCGCCTCGGCATACCGGTCGCGGCGATCGTCGACACCAATTGCGACCCGGTGGGCATCACCTACACGGTGCCCGGCAACGATGACGCCAGCCGCGCCATCACGCTCTATTGCGACCTCGTCGCCAAGGCGGCGATCGACGGTATTTCCCGCGCGCAAGGCGAGCACATCGACCTTGGCGGCCTGGTCGAGCCGGAAGTGATCGAGGAAGTGCCGGCGGAAACCGATCGGCTCGGCTTCGCGCCGCTGTCCGGACCGCGCGGCGTTGCCGACGATCTCAAGAAATTCCCGGGCGTTTCGCCGACCGATCGAGAAGAAGCTCAACGATCTGGGGATTTTCCACGTCTGGCAGATCGCCGAACTCGCGCCCGTCGCCGCCCACAATATCGGCGAAGAGGTCGGGCTCCCCGGCCGCGTCGAGGCATGGATCGCGCGGGCGAAGGAACAGATGGCGACCGAAGCCGAGTGACGGGTCGTCATTTCGGGGCGCCGCGGATGCGGCGAGCCTGGAATCCATAATCGCCGAGCTTAATTATGGGTTCGGGCTCTTTGGTTCGATAAACGTTGCGTAGCGTTGGGCTTAAGGATTGCGGGCTCGCGCGTAGGCGCGCCCCAGGCCGATGCGCCCATGACGATGCGCGCAATGACGATGCGATAAGCGATTAAGGACAACCACGATGGCGAACATCTCCGCGAGCATGGTGAAAGAGCTCCGCGACCAGACCGGCGCGGGCATGATGGATTGCAAGGCGGCGCTCGCCGATACCGACGGCAACCTCGAGGCCGCGGTCGACTGGCTGCGCAAAAAGGGCCTGTCGAAGGCCGCCAAGAAGGCCGGCCGGGTCGCGGCCGAAGGCCTGATCGGGATCGCGGTCGCCGGCACCAAGGCCGTCGCGGTCGAGGTCAATTCCGAGACCGACTTCGTCGCGCGCAACGATCTGTTCCAGGGCCTGGTCAAGATGATCGCCGACGTCGCCCTCGGTGTCGGCGCCGACGTCGACAAGATCCTCGCGGCGCGCGCCGGCGATCTCACGATCGCCGAGGCGATCAGCGATACCGTCGCCAAGATCGGCGAGAACATGACGCTGCGCCGCGCCGCGACCTTGTCGGTCGCCAAGGGCGTGGTGGCGAGCTACGTCCACAGCGCCGTCACCGACGGCCTCGGGCGCATCGGCGTCCTGGTGGCGCTCGAATCCGGCGGCGACGCCGACACGCTCAAGGCGTTCGGCCGCCAGGTCGCGATGCATGTCGCCTCGGCCAACCCGCAGGCGATCGAGCCTTCGGCGCTCGACGCGGCCATCGTCGCGCGCGAGAAGAACGTGCTCGCCGACAAGGCGCGCGCGCAGGGCAAGCCGCCGGCGGTCATCGACAAGATCGTCGAATTGGGGCTAAAGACCTTCTACAAGGAAGTTTGCCTGCTCGATCAACCCTTCATCTTCGACGACAAGAAAAGCGTCGCGCAGGCGGTGAAGGAGACCGAAGGCAAGGCGGGCGCGCCGATCAAGATCGTCGGGTTCGTTCGCTTCGCGCTCGGTGAAGGCATCGACCGGCCGGATGGCGATTTCGGCGGCGAAGTCGCGGCTCTTGCCGGCGCGCATTGATTGGCGCGGATCGGGCGGCCCGCTTTGACGGGTGGCGGCCGTATCGGCGCGCGCCGGATGCGGTAGCGGGAGGCGGTCGCCGCGTGCGGCGGTGAGGGGCGCGACATCTCGATGACGAGGCCGAATTACCGACGGGTGATCGTCAAGCTCTCCGGCGAGGCGCTGAGCGGCTCGGAAAAATTCGGCATTCACCAGCCGACCATCGATCGCTTCGCCGCCGATATCGTCGCCGCGCACGCGCTCGGCATCGACCTCGGCGTCGTGGTCGGCGGCGGTAATATTTTACGCGGGGCGCAGATTTCCGAGGACGGCGTGTCGCGGCCGACGGCGGACGCGATGGGCATGCTGGCGACGGTCATGAACGCGCTCGTGCTCGAGGCCGCGATCGAGCGCGCCGGGGCGAGCTCACGCACCATGTCGGCGCTGGCGATGCCGCAAGTGTGCGAAACCTACGAGCGCCAGCGCGCGCTGCGCCATCTCGACGACAAACGCGTCATCGTCTTCGCCGGCGGGACCGGCAACCCCTTCTTCACCACCGACACCACCGCGGTGCTGCGCGCGGCCGAAATGGGCGCCGACGCGGTATTCAAGGCGACCGACGTCGACGGCGTCTATACCGCCGACCCTAAACGCGACCCGACGGCACGGCGCTACGAACGGCTCGACCACCAGGAGGCGATCGAGCGCAAGCTCAAAATCATGGATGCGACGGCGTTCGCGCTTGCCCGCGAGAACCATATGCCTATCATCGTCTTTTCGATCCGGGAGGACGGCGCGATCGAGACGGTCTTGCGCGGCAACGGACACTTCACCACCGTCGGCTAACGATTGACATGCGCGAGAACGGGAGCGGCCGACCGCGGAGGGCGCCATGACAACGAGCACATTCGATCTCAACGACCTCAAGCGGCGCATGCAGGGCGCGCTCGCTTCGCTCAAGCAGGAATTGTCCGGCCTGCGCACCGGGCGCGCCTCCTCGGCGTTGCTCGAGCACGTACAGGTCGAGGCCTATGGCAGCCACATGCCGCTCAACCAGCTCGCCACGGTGAGCGTGCCCGAAGCGCGGCTCTTGAGCGTCCAGGTCTGGGACCGCTCGATGCTGCACGCGGTCGAGAAGGCGATAAGCGCCGCCAATCTCGGGCTCACCCCCGCGACCGAGGGCCAGGTCATCAGGCTGAGGGTGCCGGAGCTCAACGAGGAGCGGCGGCGCGAGATCGTCAAGGTGGGGCACAAATACGCCGAGGCCGCGCGCATCGCGGTCCGCCACGTCCGCCGCGACGGCCTCGATCTGCTCAAGAAGCTGGAGAAGGATCACAAGATCAGCGAGGACGACCACGAGCGCCATGCCGACGAGGTGCAGAAGGCGACCGATGCGACGATCGCCGATGTCGAAAAGATGCTCGCCGGCAAGGAAAAGGAGATCATGACCGTTTGAGCGACGCTGCGCGATCAAGAAGCGAGGTGACGCTGCCGCTGACGCCGGGAGGCGACGGCTTTGCGGTGCCGCGGCATGTCGCGATCATCATGGACGGCAACGGGCGCTGGGCGGCCGAACGCGGCCTGCCGCGCGTCGAGGGCCATCGCCGCGGCGTCGAGGCGTTGCGCAAGACCGTGCGGGCGGCCGGCGATCTCGGCATTTCCTTTTTGACCATCTTTTCGTTCAGCTCGGAAAACTGGGCACGTCCGCCGTCGGAAATCCGCGATCTGATGGGCCTGTTGCGCCGCTTCATCCGCAACGACCTCGCCGACTTGCACAACAGCAATGTGCGCGTGCGCATCATCGGCGAGCGCGAGGGCCTCGACCGCGACATCAATCTGCTGCTGCAGGAGGCGGAGGATTTGACGGCCGGTAATGACGGCCTCACCCTCGTCGTCGCCTTCAATTACGGGGCTCGCCAGGAGATCGCGCGTGCGGCGCAGCGTGTCGCGATCGAGGTGGCGGCCGGGCGCTTGTCGGCCGCCGACGTGTCGCCGGAGGTGTTGGCGCGCTATTTTCACGCCCCCGACATCCCCGACCCGGATGTCATCATCCGCACCAGCGGCGAACAGAGGTTGTCGAATTTCTTGCTATGGCAGGCGGCGTACAGCGAGCTCGTGTTCGTGCCGGTCTACTGGCCCGATTTCGACCGCGCCGCGCTCGAAGGCGCCATCGCCGAATTCCGGCGCCGCGAGCGCCGGTTCGGCGGACTGGCCGCACAGACCGGCTCGTGACCGCGCCCGCCCGACGCGACCACCAAATGGGTGACGATTCGGACGAGAGCAAAGCGCACAATCTCGCGCTTCGGGTCGGGTCGGCGGCTGTCCTCGCGCCGCTCACGCTTCTCTGTGCCTATCTCGGCGGCTGGCTTTTTCTGGCGCTGTGCGCGTTCGCCGCCGGCGGCATTTTTTGGGAATGGACGCACCTCCTCGCCGAGCGGACCGAGCTGCGCCTGCTCGTGCCCGGGTGGGTCGGATTGGGTGTGGCCGCGGTGCTGATCGGGCTCGGCGATCCCGCCGCCGCGGTCGTTGCGGCGGCGGCGGGCGCGATCCTCGCCGGCGTGGCGGCAGGCTTGAGGCCGCCGCGCGGGGCGCCGCCTCATGTGGGCGTTTGGGCGATGAGCGGCGCGGTCTATGCGGCGGCCGCGTTGTTTGGCCCGGCGCTGCTGCGCCGCGATCCGCAATGGGGTGTCACGGCGCTTTCATTCCTGTTCGCAACCGTCTGGGCGACCGATATTTTGGCGTTTTTCTCAGGCCGGACGATCGGCGGTCCGCGGCTGTGGCCGCGCGTGAGCCCGAACAAGACCTGGGCCGGCGCCATCGGCGGCCTCCTCGGCGGACTTGCGGCCGGCGTCGCAGTCGCCTATGCGAGCGGGGTCGGCGAGTTGGCGTTGGCGGGAGTCATGGGGTTGGTGCTGTCAGTCCTGGCGCAGGCCGGCGATTTGCTGGAATCCGCCGTCAAGCGCCAGTTCGGCGCCAAGGATGCGAGCCATCTGATCCCCGGTCACGGCGGCCTGATGGACCGGCTCGACAGCTTTATCGTCGCCGCTTTGGCCGCGCTCCTGATCGGCATGTTGCACCAAGGAACTGCTGCACCCGGCCGCGGCTTGCTGGTATGGTAGCGCGATGAAAAAGCCGCAGCCGCTCGCGAGCGTGCAACTCGCCCCCGTACGCTTCTTTCCGCGCTCGGTGACGCTGTTGGGCGCCACCGGCTCGATCGGCACGAGCACCATCGACTTGCTCCGGCAGGAGCGCGGGCTTTACCGCGTCGAAGCCGTGACCGCGCGCCGCAATGCGGCGGCGCTGGCGCGTCTCGCGCGCGACCTGGGCGCGCGCTTCGCCGCGATTTCCGAACCGGACGCCTATCAGGAACTCAAGAGCGAGCTTGTCGGGCTCCGGCATCGAGGCGGCCGCCGGCGCCGCGAGCGATCGTCGAGGCGGCGCAGCGGCCGGCCGACTGGGTGATGGCGGCGATTACCGGCGCCGCGAGCCTCGAGCCGACGCTTGCCGCCGCCGAGCGCGGCGCGACGGTCGCGCTCGCCAACAAGGAGTGTCTCGTCTGCGCCGGCGCACTCTTCATGCGCAAGGCGGCGAACGCGGGGGCGACCGTGCTGCCGGTCGATTCCGAGCACAACGCGGTCTTCCAGGCGCTCGGCGCCGGCCGGCGCGAGGACGTGCGCCGCATCGTTCTCACCGCGTCCGGCGGGCCGTTCCGCACCTGGTCGCTCGAGGCCATGCAGAAAGTGACCGTCGAGCAGGCGCTCAAACATCCGACCTGGTCCATGGGACCGAAAATCACCATCGATTCGGCGACGCTGATGAACAAGGGCCTCGAACTCATCGAGGCCCATCATCTGTTCGCGCAAGGCCCCGACGTGCTCCACGTGGTGGTGCATCCGCAGTCCGTCATCCATGGCATGGTCGAGTTTCGTGACGGCTCGGTCGTGGCGCAGCTTGGATCGCCCGACATGCGCATCCCGATTTCGCATTGTCTGGCGTGGCCGGTGCGCATGGGCACGCCGGCGGCGCAACTCGATCTCGCCCGCGTGGGTTCGCTGACCTTCGAGGAGCCCGACATGGTCCGCTTCCCGGCGCTGGCGCTCGCGCGCCGGGCGCTGGCGGACGGCGGCGCGGCGCCGACCATCCTCAATGCCGCCAACGAGGTCGCGGTGCAGGAGTTCATCGACCGGCGTTTGAGTTTCCTCGGAATACCCGCATTGGTGGAGGCGACCCTCGATGCCGCGCAGCGCCGCGGCATCACGGCAGCTCCCCAATCCGTTGAGGAAGCCGTCGCCATTGACCATACTTCGAGAAGCTTGGCGTTGAGCCTCTTGCCCGAAATTGCCGCAATGGCATCCTAGGGTCGGGACCGGCGACGAGACAGCGGGGGCGGGAGAATAATTGATGGGGACCAGTGTGTTGTCGCATGTGTATGCGTTCGGGGGTGGGATTGCGACCTATGGCGTTCCCTTTCTGTTCGTTCTCAGTCTTGTCGTTTTCTTTCACGAATTTGGACATTTTATCGTCGCGCGCTGGTGCGGCGTCCGGGTTTTGGTGTTCTCGATCGGATTCGGCCCCGAGCTCATCGGGTTCAATGATCGCCACGGCACGCGCTGGAAGATTTCCGCGATCCCGCTCGGCGGCTTCGTCAAGTTTTTCGGCGACGACAACGTCACCAGCACGCCTGACGGCTCCGCAAGCGCCGCCGCCCTGAATCCGAGCGAGCGGGCGCAAAGCTTCATGTTTCAGCCCGTGCCCAAGCGGGCGGCGGTCGTCGTCGCCGGGCCGATTGCGAATTTCATATTGGCGATCGTGATTTTTGCCGGCGTCTTCATGCTTTACGGCAAGCAGACGATGAGCGCGCGGGTCGATTCGGTGCAGCCGGACAGCGCCGCCGCCGCCGCCGGCTTCAAGCCCGGCGACCTGGTCGTGGCGATCGATGGCCGCCACATCGAGAGTTTTGCCGATATGCAGCGCGTCGTCGGCGAGAATGCGGGCGAAACACTGCACGTCACTGTCGAACGCGACGGCGTCGAAAAGACGCTCGAAGCGACCCCGACCCTCAAGGAGGTCAAGGACAATTTCGGCAACACCCACCGGGTCGGCATTCTCGGCATCAGCCGCTCGATGGCGCCTGAGGATCTGACGTTCCATCCCGTTGCGCCGCCGCGGGCGGTGTGGATGGCGACGCAGGAGACCTGGTCGGTCATTTCGCGCACGCTCGGCTACATCGGCGGCGTCGTTACCGGCCGCGAAGCCGCCAATCAGCTCGGCGGTCCGATCCGCATCGCTCAGATGTCGGGGCAGGTGGCGAGCTTCGGCTTCGTGCCGCTGCTGCAGCTGGCGGCGGTGCTTTCGGTATCGATCGGCCTCCTCAACCTGTTTCCGATCCCGCTGCTCGATGGCGGTCACCTTTTGTTCTATATTATCGAAGCCGTTCGCGGCCGGCCGCTGTCCGAACGGGCGCAGGAGGTCGGATTTCGCATTGGTCTCGCCATCGTTTTCATGTTGATGATATTTGCAACGTTTAATGACATCGTTCACCTGACGACGTCCTAAATCGGCCGCAAAGGACGCATTTGAGGGTGGTGGGTCGACCGGTGTGTATGGGGATACGCATTTGGGGTAAGCTTGCGGGGGACTTCGGGGTGGGAATGGGGGTAAGTCATGAGTATCGACGCCAAAGTGAGCATCGACGCCAAGAGGAGCAGGATCGGGTTCGAAACGTCGGGCCGGGAACGCTGAGAACGACTGCTGGCAGCCCGCCATTGGGGGCGGCGACGAGGGGAACGAGGGCGCTTGGCGCATGAATAGGTGTGTGCGGGTAGGACGAGGGCTGGCCATGGCGGCCGTGGTCCTTGTCGGTGTTGTTTGCGGCTTTGCCACGGGCGCGGCTTTCGCCGCTCCGGCGGCGACCGGCGTGAGCGTCAGTTCGATCGTCGTCGAAGGCAATCGGCGCGTTGATCCCGAGACGGTGCGCTCGTACTTCAAGGTCGCGCCCGGCGAGCAGATCGACGCCGCCAAGATCGATTCGGCCCTCAAGGCGCTTTACGCCTCGGGCCTGTTCGAGGACGTCCGCATCAGTCAATCCGGCGGCCGGCTCATCGTCACCGTGGTCGAAGCCCCCGTCATCGACCGGCTGGCGTTCGAGGGCAACAGACAGATCAAAGACGAGCAGCTGACGCAGGAAATCCAGTCCAAGACGCGCGGCACGCTGTCGCGCGCGACGGTGCAGGCCGACGTCCAGCGCATCATCGAAATCTACCATCGCAACGGGCGCTTCGACGTCCAGGTCGTGCCGAAGATCATCCAACGGCCGAACACGCGCGTCGATCTGATCTTCGAAATCCACGAGGGCGAAAAGACCGGCATCAAGGCGGTCAACTTCGTCGGCAACAAGGCCTATTCGTCATACCGCCTGAAGGACATCATCAAGACCTCGGAGTCGAACCTTCTCAGCTTTCTGCAGACCACCGACGTCTACGACCCCGACCGCATCGAGGCCGACCGCGATTTGATCCGCCGCTTCTACCTCAAGCACGGCTACGCCGACGTGCAGGTCGTCTCGGCGACCGGCGAATACGATCCGGCCAAAAAGGGCTTCATCATCACCTTCACCATCGAGGAAGGCACGCAATACCATTTCGGCGTCATCGACGTGCAGTCCAACATTCGCGCCGTCGACGGGCAGGCGTTGCGTTCGGTGCTGCGCACGCGCTCCGGCGCCATCTACAACGGCGAAGCGGTGGAGAAATCGGTCGAGGATCTCACGGTCGAGATCGCCAAGCACGGCTATCCGTTCGCCACCGTGAAGCCGCGCGGCGACCGCGACGCGCAGAACCACACCATCGGCGTCGTCTATGTCGTCGACGAGGGCGTGCGCGCCTATATCGAGCGCATCAACATCCGCGGCAACACCCGCACCCGCGACTATGTGATCCGGCGCGAGTTCGACATTTCCGAAGGCGACCCCTACAACCGCGCTTTGATCGATCGCGCCGAGCGGCGCATCAAGAATCTCAACTACTTCAAGAATGTGAAGATCACCAACGAGCCGGGCTCGGCGCCGGACCGCGTCGTCATCAATGTCGACGTCGAGGAGCAGTCGACCGGCGACTTCTCGGTGATGGGCGGCTATTCGACCGCGGACGGCTGGATGGCGCAGGTGTCGGTTGTCGGAGCGCAACCTCATGGGCACCGGCCGGTTCGCCAGCGCGTCGGTCACCTACGGCGAATACACGCGCGGCGCCAAGCTCAGCTTCGTCGAGCCGTATCTGCTCGACGAGCGGCTGTCCGGCGGCGTCGATCTTTTCTTCAATGAGAACCTCGCCAACATCTATCTGTCGTACGGCACCGAGACCTACGGCACCACGCTCAAACTGGGCGTGCCGCTGCGCGAGGATGTGAGCCTGCAGCTGCGCTACTCGGTCTACGAACAGTCCATCTCGCTGCCGTCGACGCTCGACAATTGCAACAACATCAACCCGGATTTCGTCAATACCTTCCCGACGCCGAACGCCGTCAACGCCGCTGCGGCGGCCAAGGGGGGACCGTTTTATTATCCCGGTTTCAGCAATGCGACCAACACCGGCACGCAGACCAACTGTCTGACCAGCCCGTCGGTCGGCGATATCGGCCAGGCCTCGCTGCCGGTGCGCGAGGAATTGGCGCTGGGCGCCTACCTCACGTCGATGGTCGGTTACGGCTTGACCTACAACACGCTCGACAACAACAAAACTCCGACCAGCGGCCTGCTCGTCAGTTTCGGCCAGGATTTCGCCGGCGTCGGCGGCGACGTCTCCTATTTGCGCACGACGGTCGATCTGCGCAGCTATTACGAAGTCGTCAGCGATCTCGTCAGCATTCTGCATCTGCAGGCCGGCGACATGCTCGGCTTCACCAAGTGCCCGACCGGCGGTGGTTGTGCCGTCGACGAACGGCGAAGTGCGCATGCTCGACGACTTCAAGATGGGTCCCAATCTGGTGCGCGGCTTCGAGCCCGCGGGGCTTGGTCCGCGCGACATCACGCCGGACACGGCCGGCGATCCGCTCGGCGGCACGATGTACTGGGGCGCCAGTTTGGAGGTGCAATACCCGTTCTACTTCCTGCCGAAGGATTCCGGGTTCAAAGGCGCCTTGTTCGTCGATTCCGGCTAGTCTGTGGGGTTACCAAGGGCGAGACGCAGTTTGCGCAGACCGGCGAAGTCAACGGCACCGTCACGAGTTCCGCACTCGGCACCTCGTTCTATTGCGGCAATTGCGGCCTGCAGTACGTCGACACGCCCGCGCCGCGCGTTTCGGTCGGCGCCAGCATCATCTGGGCCTCGCCGTTCGGGCCGCTGCGCTTCGACTTCGCCTATCCGATCGTGAAAGAGTGGTATGACCGCACGCAGTTCTTCCAATTCGGCGGCGGAACAAAATTCTGATCGCGGCCGCGTTCGCTGTCGAGACCGGGCCGATGCCGGACTTTTTTCCGATAAAGCGCGAGCTGACGATTGCCGAAATCGTCACGCTCACGCGCGCGGAGCCGCGGCCCGGAACGCCGCTCGACCGGCGCATCGCTGATTTCGCGCCGCTCGACACCGCCGGACCCGCCGATATCGCGTTTCTCGACAATGCCAAATATCGTGACGCGCTCGCTTCGACCCGCGCCGGCGCATGCCTGTTGGCGCCGCGTTTTGCGGCGGCGGCGCCCGAGCGGCTGGCGGTGCTGGTCGCGGCGGAGCCTTATCGCGCCTTTGTCGCCGTCGCGGGCGCGCTGTTTCCGAGCGCGTTGCGGCCATCGTCGTTGTTCGAAACGCGCGGCCGCGCCGACGGCGCGCGCGTGCATCCCTCCGCGCGGCTGGAAGCCGGCGTCACGGTCGATCCGTTCGCCGTCATCGGGCCGCGCGCCGAGATCGGGGCCGGCACGCTGATCGCAGCCGGCGCCGTCATCGGCCCGGGCGTCGCGATCGGCCGCGATTGCGCCGTCGGCGCCAACTCAACCGTCACGCATGCCTTGATCGGCGACCGCGTGATCATTCATCCCGGCGCCCGCATCGGCCAGGACGGCTTCGGCTTCCTGCCGTCGGCGCAGGGCCATCAAAAAATCCCGCAGACCCGCCGCGTGATCATTCAGGACAATGTCGAGATCGGCGCCAACGTCACGATCGATCGCGGCTCGACGCGCGATACCGTCATCGGCGAGGGCACCAAGATCGACAATCTCGTGCAAATCGCGCACAACGTCAGCATCGGGCGGCATTGCCTGATTGCGGGACAGGCCGGCATATCCGGCAGCGCGGTCGTCGGAGATTTCGTCATGATGGGAGGCCAGGTCGGTGTCGCGGATCATATCAATGTCGGTGCCGGCGCCATTCTCGGTGCGCAAAGCGGAAACATGTCGGACGTTCCACGCCGGTGCGCGTTGGGTCGGATCTCCCGCCGAATCGGTGCGCGATTTCATGAAAGGCGTGGCGGTGCTGCGCCGGCTTGCGCGCGGTGGCAAGTCCGAAGGGGAGGGTGCATGAGCAGCGAGTCTGCTGGCGAAAGCGGCATGGATTGCGCGGCGAAAGCCTTGGCGCTGGCGAAAGTCTTGCCGTCGCCGATATCCACGAGATTCTGCGGCTGTTGCCGCACCGCTATCCCTTTCTTCTGGTCGACCGCGTCATCGACATCCGTGGCGACGAGCACGGCGTCGGCATCAAGAACATCACGATGAACGAACCGCAGTTCACCGGCCATTTTCCCGAGAACCCCGTCATGCCGGGCGTGCTGGTGATCGAGGGCATGGCGCAGACGGCGTGCGTGCTGGCTTTGCGGCTGATGCCGTCGCGCGAGGTGCGCCGGACGATGTTCTTCATGACCATCGACAAGGCCAAGTTCCGCAAGCCGGCGGTCCCCGGCGACACGCTCGAATATCACGTCGACAAAGTCACGCACCGCCGCAACATGTGGTGGTACCGCACCGAGGCCAAGGTGCGCGGCACCGTCATCGCCGAGGCGGTGCTCGGTGCCTACATGGCCGAGGACTGAGCATGACAATCGATCCGACCGCGCGCGTGGCCGATGGCGCGCGCATCGGCGATGGCGTCGAGATCGGTCCTTATTGCGTGGTCGGTCCGGACGTCGCGCTCGGTGCCGGCGTGCGCCTCATCAGCCACGTCAGCGTGACGGGCGTCACGTCGCTCGGCGAAGGGACCGTGGTTTATCCCTTTGCCTCGCTCGGCACGCCGCCGCAATCGGTTCACTACCGCGGCGGTCCGACCCGGCTCGTCATCGGGCCGCGCTGCGAAGTGCGCGAGCACGTCACCATCAACACCGGCACCGAGGCCGGCGGCGGCATCACGCGCGTCGGTGAACGCTGCTTCCTGATGGTGGCATGCCACATCGCCCACGATTGTCAGATCGGCAACGCGGTGACATTCGCCAACAACGTCACGCTGGGAGGGCACGTCGCCATCGGCGACAATGCATTCCTGGGCGGCCTCGCCGCGGTGCATCAGTTCGGTCGCGTCGGCGAAGGTGTCATGGTCGGCGGGCTGTCCCCCGTACGCGCCGATATCATCCCGTTCGGCATGGCGCGGGGCGAACACCTGGTCGGCCTCAATGTCGTCGGTCTGCGGCGCCGCGGCTTGAAGCGCGC
The DNA here is from genome assembly GCA_963745155.1 of uncultured Pseudomonadota bacterium. Classification (GTDB taxonomy): domain Bacteria; phylum Pseudomonadota; class Alphaproteobacteria; order Rhizobiales; family Xanthobacteraceae; genus BOG-931. Next base: position 64,117 of record CAVUWO010000026.1, read on the forward strand.
CGACATACACCGGTTGCGCAGGGCCTATCGTGCTTTATTCTCGGGCGAAGGCGTGTTCGCGGATCGCCTCGAAGCGGTGGCGCGCGAATTCGCGGACGATGCCGCGGTCATGAAAATCATCGCTTTCATTCGCGCCGGGGGCAAGCGCGCGTTGATGCATCCCCGCGGCGCGCGCGTCGACGCTGCGCACGATGACGACACAGCCTGACCATGGCGCGCGCGATCCGATCGCGATCATCTGCGGCGGCGGCAGTTTGCCCGCCGCCGTCGCCGCCGCCGCCGAAAGCCGCGGCCGCCGGCCGGTGATGCTCGGCATCAAAGGCTGGGCCGATCCCAAAGTCGTTGGGCCTTATCCGCATCATTGGGTGGCGCTCGGCCAGGCGGGACGGCTTATTCGCCTCGCCCGTTCTGAAGGGTGCCGAGAGGCCGTGTTCATCGGGTCGTTGCTGCGCCCGCCGATCACGCGCATCCGCCTGGATTGGCTGACCATCAAATTGATGCGGCGGCTGGCGCTGTCGTTTCGGGGCGGCGACGACCGTCTGCTGTCCGGGGTCGCGCGCATATTCGAAGAGAATGGGCTGCGCATCATCGGCCTCGACGAATTGGCGCCCGAGGTCTTTGTTCCCGAAGGCGTGCTCGGCGCGTGCGCCCCGGTGCAACGCGACAGGGACGACATCGCGCGCGCACTCGACGTCATCGCGGCGCTCGGTCCATTCGACGTGGGGCAGGGCGCGATTGTCGCCGACAACCGCGTCGTCGCGGTCGAGGCGGCCGAAGGCACCGACAATATGCTTTCCCGGATCGCCGAGCTGCGGGCACAGGGGCGCGTGACGACGCCGCGCGGCGTCGGCGTCCTGGTCAAGGCGCCGAAGCCCGGACAGGACCGGCGCTTCGATCTGCCGGCCATCGGACGGCGAACACTGGAAAACGCCGCGCGCGCCGGCCTTGCCGGCGTCGCGGTCGTGGCCGGCAGCACGATCATCGCCGACCCGAACGATGCGATTGCCGCCGCCGATCGCGCCGGGGTTTTTCTGGTCGGGGTGCGCGGAGGACGGGCCGCGATGAGCGTCGCGCCGCCGCGACCGTTGTCGATCTATCTCGTCGCCGTGGAGGAATCCGGGGACGTGCTCGGCGCCGCTTTGGCGCGCGCGTTGATCGCCGCGACGGGCGGCGCCGTGACGCTCGCCGGCGTCGGCGGGCGCGCCATGGCCGCGGCCGGCATCTCCAGTCCGTTTCCGATCGACGACCTCGCGATCTTCGGTCTCACGGACATTCCGCAGCGGGCGCCGACCATTTGGCGCCGCATCCGCGAAACCGCGGACTTGATCGTCGCAGCGCGTCCCGATGCGGTCGTCATCATCGACAGTCCGGACTTCACCCATCGGGTGGCGCGCCGCGTGCGGCGGCTCGCGCCGACGATCCCGATACTCGATTATGTCTCGCCATCGGTCTGGGCGTGGCGGCCGGGGCGCGCCCGCGCCATGCGCGACTATGTCGACTGCGTGCTCGCGATCCTGCCGTTCGAACCGCAGGCCCACCGCCGGCTCGGCGGTCCGCCTTGCGTCTATGTCGGCCACCCGATGGCGGAGCGCCTCGGCGAACTGCGCCCCAATCCGGAAGAAGCGAAGCGGCGCGCGGCCGATCCGCCGCTCGTGCTCGTGCTGCCGGGGAGCCGGTCGAGCGAGATCCGCCGGCTGTTGGACATTTTCGGCGCTGCGATCGCCGATCTCGCCCGGCGCGTCGGGCCGGTCGAGCTGGTGCTGCCGACGGTGCCGCATCTTCAGGCGCGCGTGCGCGCGGGCGTTGCCGATTGGCCGGTGAAGCCGCGCATCGTGGTCGATCCGGCGGAAAAATGGACGGCCTTCCGCTCCGCGCGCGCTGCGCTCGCGGCGTCCGGCACGGTCACGCTCGAACTCGCGCTCGCCGGCGTGCCGCTCGTCGCAGCCTATCGCCTGCCACTGATCGAAGAGATCGGTCGCGCGCCTCGCCGGCCTGCGCAAGCGCTTGAGCAGCGTCATTCTCGCCAATCTGGTCATCGGCGAAAACGTCGTGCCGGAATTTTTGCAGCGGGATTGCACGCCGCAAAAGCTTGCCGCTGCATTGGTATCGCTCCTCAACGATACGCCGGAGCGGTCGCGGCAGACGCAAGCCTTTGCTCGGCTCGACGCGATCATGACGCTCAACGAGCCGCCGAGCATCAAGGCCGCCGCCATCGTACTCGAGTTTGCCCGCAAGGGCCGCGCCGCCGCGGGGCCAGTGCTATAAGTCGGCGGCGGGAGGAACACGGACATGCACGACACGACGGCGATGTCGCAGCCGCAGGACACGGCGCCCGCGCGTTGCAGCGCCGGTCCGGACTATGCGCGGCTCAAGCGGCGTTTCCCGACCATCGCCTATCTGCGCCGCCGCGCGCGCCGGCACGTTCCGCATTTCGCCTTCGAATACATGGACGGTGGCGCCGGCGCCGACGACCCCGGCATCCGGCGCAATTGGGCGGCGCTCGATGCGGTCGAGATCGTGCCCCGCTACGGCGTGATGCCGTCGCTGCCGTCGTGCGCGGTGGAGCTGTTCGGCCGCCGCTACGCCGCGCCGATCGGCATCGCGCCGATGGGCGGCCCGGCCATCGTGTGGCCGGGCGCCGACAGGCATCTCGCGCGCGCGGCGCAGCGCGCCCGCATTCCCTACACGCTCGGCACGCCGGGCGGCGCCACCATCGAAGAGATCGCCGCCGATCGCGCCGGACGTGTTCTGGTTTCAGCTCTACCGGTTCGCCAATAACGACCATGCGGTCGGCTTCGATCTCGCTGCGCCGCGCCGCAGCCGCCGGCTGTCCATGCGCTGGTGCTGACGCTCGACGTGCCGGTGCGCACGACGCGTCCACGCGAGGCGGCGGTCGGTCTCGACGGCGCCGTTCCGCATCGGCCCGCGCATGGCGATGCAGGCGATGCGAACGCCGGGCTGGCTGCGGGCGTTGTGGACGCACGGCATTCCGCGTTTCGCCAATTTGCAGGCCTATGCCGGCGCCGACGCGTCGCTCGACGACGTCATTGCGTTCGCGCGTCGCGAAATGGCCGGCGCGTTCACCTGGGACGAAGTCGCCAAGTATCGCGACCGCTGGAAAGGGACCTTGATCGTCAAGGGCATCCTGCATCCGCAGGACGCCGAACGGGCGGTCGCGCTCGGCGTCGACGGCCTCGTCGTCTCGAACCATGGCGGCCGCCAGGTCGAAGCCTTGCCGGCGCCGATCGACGCGCTGCCGGCGATCGTCGCGCAGGTGCGGCGGGCGCGCGACGGTGCTGATGGATTCCGGCGTGCGCAGCGGCACCGACGTCGTGCGCGCCTGCGCGCTCGGCGCGGCCGCCGCTTTCGCCGGCAAAGCCTTCCTGTGGGGCCTCGGCGCGCTCGGCGAGGCGGGCGCCGGTCACGTCATCGATCTTCTGATCGAAGAGACGCAAGCTGCGCTCGGACAGTTGGGCGCGCGAACTCTGGAGGAGACGCGCTCGCTCGTTATTCGCCATGAGCGGGCGCTGCGGTTTTAAGAATTTCTCAGACGACGAGACGGAGCGGCGCGCGCGAGGCTTCGTTGTTGAGATCGACCAATTGGGTCAAGAGCTCGATCAGCTTGGTGCGGTCTTCCGGCCGCAGCGGCGCGACGATCCGTTCCTGCGCGCGCAGCACGGCGGCTTCCGCGCGCTTGGCCAGCGCATTGCCCGCGCCGGTGAGCTTCAAGAGCTTGATCCGCTTGTCCTCCGGGGAGGAATAGCGGGTCACGAGCTTGCGCGCCTCGAGCCGTTCCAAAACGTTGCCGAGCGTCGAGCGGTCGAACGCGATCAGCGCCGACAACCGCGTCGCGTCGGTTCCCGGATTTTCGCGGATCGCCGCCAGCGCGGCGTACTGCACCGGCGTGAGATCGAACTCGGCGCACTCCTCCATGAAGATCGCTACGGCAATTTGCTGGGCACGGCGGATGAGGTGCCCCGGCATGGCGTGCAAATCCTGTAGCTGCATCGACGTTTGGTTCCTTCGCGCTGTGGGATCGTGCGGGCGATCATACGTCAGTTCAGCACTTCGAAGAAACCAAGCTTCTTCTGCATCGGGGCGTCGTCCACCTGGAACAGAAAAGCCGGCGCGCGGGCCGATCGGTTGGCGATGGCGACCTTGGCGTGGGTCGGTACCGCGATGGTGTCGTTCAAGCCGGCTTCGAGCGTGACGCCGTCAATCTCGGCTTCGATGTCGCCCTCGACGACATGCAGCACCGCCGAAGCCGAGCGGCGCGTGGGCTTTGCCGTTTCGCCCGGCCGCAGCAGGATGGCCGAGAAACCGAGCACCGGCAGGCATTCTTCGCCGGTCTGCGGATTGACGTAGGCGAGATGCACCATCTCGTCCGCCGCGGTGACCGGCGCCAGCGCCTGCAAAGCGTCGCGCACGTCCCGCCATGGATAACGCAGCAGCGGGTAGGCGGCCCGCGGACCGTTCAGCGCGCGGTAGGGCAGGAGGCCCGCGCGCCGGTAATGCGTCTGCGACTGGTCCGGCTGGTTGCGCAGCGTCTGCGGCGGCCCTTCGATCGCATAGGACGCCTCCTGCGCGAACACCGTGGGCAGATCGAGCGCGTCGAGCCAGATCACCGGGCCGGAGCCTTCGTGACGGTGTTCATGCCACAGCAATGACGGTGTCAGAATGAGATCGCCGCGTTCCATCGGCAGCTTCTCGCCATCGACGATGGTGAAGCCGCCATCGCCCTCGACGACGAAGCGGACGGCGCTCGGCGTGTGGCGGTGATTGGGCGCGGTTTCGCCGGGCATGATCAATTGCAGGCCGATATAGATCGACGGCGTCGCCTGCATGTTCTCGAGCCCGAGGCCCGGATTGGCGAGGACGAGCACGCGGCGCTCGGCTTTTTCGATCGGAGCGAGTTCGCCGGCCTGCAGCAGCCGCGGCCGCACGTCGGCATAATGCCAGACGATCGGACGGGTACGGCGGAACGGAGCGCCGTGCGGCAGCGCCTTGCGCAGGCTCGGCCACAGCGGCACCAGATTGTGCGCGGTGAGGCCGTCGATATAGGCGGCCGGCAATTCGCTCAGTGTCCCGAGAGCGCTCATCGTGTTTCCTCCAAATATGTTGCGTGCGGCGTCAGGCGGCCGCGCGCTGCTGCCCCGGCGCCGACGAGACCGTTGCCGCCATAAAGCCATTGCATGCTGGCGTTGAACTGTTCGGGCGTCTTGCCCTCGAGCCAGGCGTTGCGCACCAGGCGCTCGACGCCGTCGGCGTGATAGATCCGCCCGAGTTCGCGCGAGGACAGCACCACGCGGTAGGCGCGCGGAATGCGCTCGTCCTGATAGGCCGGGAACGTCGCGGAGAAGTCGCCATGGTGCGTGGCGAACTTGTCGGCGAGGCAGACCGCGTCCTCCATCGCCATGCAGGCGCCTTGGGCGAAGTATTGGTAGGTCGGGTGTGCGGCGTCACCCAACAGCGTGACCCGGCCGTCGGTCCAATTGCCGATCGGGTTGCGGTCGGCGAGCACCCAGCGCCGCCATTCGGTCGGGATTTCCAGAAGCTTGCGCGCCTTCGGCACGATCTGCGCGAACCGGCCGAGCACTTCCTCGCGGGTGCCGGGCTCGTTGCTGCCGACGTTTTCGATGTCGGTGACGAAGGTCGCGACCAGATTGAAGGAGCGCCAGCCCTGCAGCGGATAATGCACCATGTGGCATTTGGGACCGGCCCAAAGAACAGCCGCGTTCCAGCGCAGGTCTTCGGGCATCGCTTCGATCGGCAGCACGGCGCGATAAGCGACGTGACCGGACACCTGCAGCGCATCGCCGCCGGTCAATTGCGCGCGGATCTTGGAGCGCACGCCGTCGGCGCCGATGACCGCATCGGCTTCGTAGACGCGGCCGGCCTCGGTGCGCACGCGCGCGCCGTCGGCGACATTCTCGTAGGCGATCACCCGCTCCTTGTTGATGAGCGTGATCCCGGCATGCGCGCGGCAGGCTTCGAGAAAGGCGCCGTGCAGGTCGGCGCGATGGATCACCGCATAGGGATTGCCGAAAAACTTGCGGAACGGTTCGTCGAGCGGACCGCGAAACACCTGTTCGCCGGTCATGCCGTCCATCATGATCGAGGGCGTCGATATAGACCGCGCGGGCGCGGCCGGCGTCGCCGATGCCGAGATAGTCCATGGCGTGGAAGGCGTTGGGCCCGATCTGAATGCCGGCGCCGATTTCGCCGAACCTATCCGCCTGTTCGAGCACGGTGACGCGGCAGCCCTTGTTGGCGAGCCCCAAGGCCGCCGCGAGCCCGCCAATGCCGCCGCCGGCGACAACCGCGGTTGGCGCGGATTTCGATGACTTCGGCATGGATTGCTGCATGGACTTCGGCATGCGCGTTTCTCCCAAGGTGATCGATTTATAATTACACAGTACACTGTCGGTCAGTATACTGTCAATATTGCAAGCGAGGGGCGGTCAATGCGCAGAGCGGCAATTCGTCCGCGGGGTTGCGAGCTCGTGATCGGCAGGCCGAACCTCGAACGGCGCCGATTTCTCCGACTATAGAAGCAGCCGGCAATTCGTCCGCGGCCGTTGCGTGGCGCGGGCAATTTTGGCAATGTCCGCGCCGACTTGCGCCTGGGGCGTGGCAACGCTCGCTTTGGCGCCTTCCTTCCGGGTCGGTTTTACCTCCGGCCCCCATCAACCGGGGTTCTTTCCATGACGACGTTATGGCTGATCGTTCTGTGCGGCGTGCTCGCCATTATCTACGCCATCTGGGCCACCACTTCGGTGCTCGGGGCCGATGCCGGCAATGCCAAGATGCAGGAGATCGCGGCGGCGGTGCGCGAGGGCGCGCAAGCCTATTTGCGGCGGCAGTACACCACGATCGCCATTGTCGGCGTCGTGATCTTCCTCGTGCTCGGGTTTTTCTTGGGCTGGCTGGTCGCGGTCGGCTTTGCCGTCGGCGCCATTCTGTCCGGCGCCACGGGCTTTATCGGCATGAATGTCTCGGTGCGCGCCAATGTGCGCACGGCCCAGGCGGCGATCGGTTCGCTGGCGGGCGGCCTTGAGCTTGCGTTCCGCGCCGGGGCCATCACCGGCCTGCTGGTCGCGGGCCTCGCGCTGCTCGGCGTGACGCTTTACTTCATCTTCCTGATCGCGGGGCTGCATTTCGCGCCGAATGACCGCACCGTGGTCAATTCGATGGTGGCGCTCGGCTTCGGCGCCTCGCTGATTTCGATCTTCGCCCGGCTCGGCGGCGGCATCTTCACCAAGGGCGCCGATGTCGGCGGCGACCTGGTCGGCAAGGTCGAGGCCGGCATTCCGGAAGACGATCCGCGCAACCCGGCGACCATCGCCGACAATGTCGGCGACAATGTCGGCGACTGCGCGGGCATGGCGGCCGACCTGTTCGAGACCTATGCCGTCACGACCGTCGCCACCATGGTCCTCGCCGCGATCTTCTTCGGCGCGGTGGGCACCGACTCGGTGTTGCGCATGATGACGTTCCCGCTGGCGATCGGCGGCATCTGCATCATCGCCTCGATCATCGGCACCTTCTTCGTGCGGCTCGGCGCCAGCCAGTCGATCATGGGCGCGCTCTACAAGGGCATGATCGCGACCGCGATCCTCTCCCTGATCGGCATCGCCGGCGTCACCCACTACCTGATCGGTTTCGGCGCCCTCGCCAGGCGTCGGCTATTCCGGCGCCGATCTGTTCTATTGCGGCATCACCGGCCTTGTGGTGACCGGCCTGATCATCGTGATCACCGAATACTACACCGGCACCAACTATCGGCCGGTGCACTCGATCGCGCTGGCCTCGGTGACCGGCCACGGCACCAATGTGATCCAGGGCCTCGCGATATCGATGGAATCGACTGCCGGCCCGGCGCTGGTCATCATCGCCGGCATCCTGGTCAGCTACAAATCTCGCGGGCCTGTTCGGCATCGCCATCGCAGTGACGACGATGCTCGCGCTCGCCGGCATCGTGGTCGCGCTCGACGCCTTCGGTCCGGTCACCGACAATGCCGGCGGCATCGCCGAAATGGCGGGCCTGCCGAAAGAGGTGCGCAAGTCGACCGACGCGCTCGACGCCGTCGGCAACACCACCAAGGCGGTGACCAAGGGCTACGCCATCGGCTCGGCCGGCCTCGGCGCTTTGGTGCTGTTCGCCGCCTACAATGAAGATCTCAAATTCTTCATCGCCGGCGCCGACAAGCATCCCTATTTCCACGGCGTGGTGCCCGACTTCTCGCTGGTCAATCCCTACGTCGTGGTCGGCCTCCTGTTCGGCGGTCTGTTGCCCTATCTGTTCGCCTCGATGGGCATGACGGCGGTCGGCCGCGCGGCGTCCTCGATCGTCGAGGAAGTGCGTCGGCAGTTCCGCGAGCGCCCGGGCATCATGCAAGGCAAGGACAAGCCCGACTATGGCCGCGCGGTCGACATGCTGACGCGGGCGGCGATCAAGGAAATGATCGTGCCGTCGCTGTTGCCGGTGCTCTCGCCGATCGTCGGCTATTTCGTCATCTACTTCATCGCCGGCGGCGGCGCGGCGGGCAAATCGGCGGCGTTCTCGGCGCTGGGCGCGATGCTGCTCGGCGTCATCGTCACCGGCCTGTTCGTCGCGATCTCCATGACGTCGGGCGGCGGCGCCTGGGACAACGCCAAGAAGTACATCGAGGACGGCCATTACGGCGGCAAGGGCTCCGACGCCCACAAGGCGGCCGTGACCGGCGACACCGTCGGCGATCCCTACAAGGACACCGCCGGTCCCGCGGTCAACCCGATGATCAAGATCACCAACATCGTCGCGCTGTTGCTGCTCGCCGTGCTGGCGCACTGATGCGCCCGCGTCTTCAGCGACAGATCGACAAAAAGACCGGTCGGCGCTGCCGACCGGTCTATTTTCTTGAGAGCATGGTCGTGACGTGCCGGCTTCAAGCCGCACCGGCGTCAAGCCAGTTCGGCTTCACGCCACCTCGGCTTGACGCCGATGCCGTCGATCACAGCGGCAGCTTGAAGCTGCTGTTCGCGATCGAGTTCAAAATGCCCTTGATGATGTTGTTGTCGGAACCCGCGGTCGGCGTGGTGCGGCTGACGAAGTCGAACACCTTGCCGTCCTTGTAGCCGTAGGACGCCACCCGCTCGACCCGCCGGTTGCGGTCGAAATAGATCGCGATCACGCGCTGATCGACGATGCTCGCCTGCAGGAACGAAATGCTGCGCTCGGCGCGTTGCGAGATGTAGTAGAACGCCTCGCCGGAAACCGTGGCCACGGTCGAGGGCGTGCCCAGCACGATCAGGACCTGCTCCTGCGAGGCGCCGAGCGGAATCTGCTCGAGCGCTCCCTCGGGCAGCACATAGCCGCGCTGGAAGGTTTCGCCGAAACAGCCGCCGAGGCCGAGCGCGAGCGCGACAAGAAGGCCACAGGTCGCCGCGCGCCGGCCCTTCCTATGCACAGTACCGTCCCGCATACCCACCCACCTTGCGTCCGTCCGGCGCCTGCCGTACCCCCGACGCGGATTTTTGGCAATCCGTAACTGCCGGCCGTATCATTCCGGCCGGTTGGAGATAATGAGTTAACCTTATGATCCTGGCCGCATTTCGGCGTGGTTCCGCCCACGCCACCATCGCCACGCTCTATGGCGCCATCGTGGCGCAGGCGCGTTTGCCGGTGTTTTACGCGACCTACGGCGTCGCCGACACCGTCGACGGCCGGTTCGAGCTGATCGTGCTCCATCTCGTGCTCATCCTGCGCCGGCTCTGTGGCGGACCGGCCGCGGCGGGCAAGGGGAAAGCCCGTCTCGGCCAGGGCTTGTTCGACCTGTTCTGCCGCGATCTCGACAGCAATTTGCGCGAAATGGGGGTCGGCGACCTCAAAGTGCCGAAGGAAATGCGCCGCTTCGGCGAGGCGTTTTACGGCCGCCAGGCCGCTTACGGCGCCGCGCTCGCCGCAGCCGATCACGCGGAGCTTGAGAAGGCGCTCGCACGCAATATCTTCGAGGTCGCCGGCGCCGACGATCGGGCGGCGCGGCTGGCGCGCTATGTGCGCGCCGCGGCGGCGCAGCTGGATGCCGAGGACGATGGCACCCTTACCGCCGGCACTGTGAATTTTCCCGATCCCGAGGTTTTTGCCCATGCATGAACCAAAATCCCATGAACCAAAATCCGCAATCCATGAAACCAAATCCGCGAGCCGCGAGGCGAACCGTCAATCCCCCGCCTGGCACGTTCCGGTCGCCGTAGAGGACGTGACCGAGGCCGGCAGCCATTTCGAGCTCGCCGCCAACGCCGAGGTCCGCGCCGCTGTGGCGAAGCTGGCGGGCCTGCGCGATCTGCCGCGGTTCGCGGCGAGTTTTGACGTCACCCGGCGCGGCGCCGGTCTGCATGTGGTCGGCCGGGTTTACGCCACCGTGGGGCAGAGCTGTGTCGTGACGCTCGAACCGCTGGTCAACGAGGTGGATGAAACGATCGATGTTGTATTCGCCCCGCAGCCGCTCGCGGCGGCTCCCGGCGAATCAACGCGAGCCCGCGACGGACTGCGTGAGGACGGCGCCGACGGGCCGGAGCCGCTGGTCGCCGGCCAGGTCGATCTCGGCGTGCTCGCGACCGAATTTCTGATCCTGGGGCTCGATCCCTATCCGCGCAAGCCGGGAGCGATTTTTCAGCCGCCACAAGACGTTATGCCGCAGGAGGGACCTTTCGCCGCGCTTGCTGATCTCAAGAAGGACGGCCATGAAGGCTGATCGCAGTTGTCTCCGCGCTGCGAAGCGTTATTGTCGGCGCCGTTCTCCCGCCCTCGTCTTGCGGACATAGGACCCGCAAGGTCAGTCAATGTCGCAAAAGATCCGCATTGCTCTCGACGCGATGGGGGGAGACCATGGCCCCGCTGTCGTTGTTGCCGGCGCTGAACTCGCTTTGGCCCGTCATCCCGAATGCGAATTTGCTTTTTTCGGCGACGCCGCGCTGGTGACGCCGCTCCTGTCCGCGCGCCCGGCGCTCGAGGCCGCCTCGCGCCTCGTCCACACCGACGTCGCGGTGCGCATGGAAGACAAACCGAGCCAGGCGTTGCGCTATGGCCGCTGGAAATCGTCGATGTGGCTGACGATCGAGGCGGTCAAGAAGCGCGAAGCCGATTTCGCGGTATCGGCGGGCAATACCGGGGCGCTGATGGTGATGTCGAAGTTCGAGCTCAAGATGCTGCCGGGGATCGACCGGCCTGCGATCGCGGCGCTGTGGCCGACCTTGCGCGGCGAATCGATCGTGCTTGACGTCGGCGCCTCGATCGGCGCGGATGCCGAACACCTGGTCGATCTCGCCGTGATGGGAGCCGCGACCGCGCGCATCCTGTTCGGCATTCCGCGGCCGACCGTGGGTCTGCTCAACATCGGCGTCGAAGAAGTCAAAGGCCTGGAGCCGGTCCGCGAAGCGGGCCGCATTTTGCGTGAGGAGCAATTGCCCGATCTCGATTATGTAGGATTCGTCGAAGGCGACGACATCGGCAAAGGCAAGGTCGACGTCGTCGTCACCGAAGGCTTTGCCGGCAACATCGCGCTCAAGACCGCCGAAGGCACCGCGCGCCAGGTCGGCCAATATCTGCGCGATGCGATGAACTCGTCGCTGAGCGCGCGGCTCGGCTATCTGTTCGCGCGCGGGGCGTTCCGGCAGGTGCGCGCGCGCATGGATCCGCGCCGCGCCAATGGCGGCGTGTTCCTCGGCCTCAACGGCATCGTCATCAAGAGCCACGGCGGCGCCGACGCGGAAGGTTTTGCCGCCGCGATCGAGATCGGCCACGGCGTGGTGCAGGACGAACTGTTGGCCAAGATCACCGCGGCGCTCGGCCGCCACGGCACCGTGCCGCGCCACGCTTTGGGCGGAGCCGCCTCGTGAGCATGCGCCGTTCGGTCGTCCTCGGTTGCGGCGGATATCTACCCAGCCAGGTTCTCACCAATGAAGACCTCGCGCGCAAGGTCGACACCTCCGACGAATGGATCGTGCAGCGCACCGGCATCCATGAGCGCCGCATCGCCGCGCCGGGCGAAACGACCTCGCAGATGGCTGCGCACGCCGCGCGCGCCGCGCTCGCGCACGCGCACGTCGATGCGCAATCGATCGATCTCATCGTGCTCGCCACCTCGACGCCCGACAATACCTTCCCGGCCAGCGCCGTCGCGGTCCAGGCCGAGCTCGGCATCACCCACGGCGCCGCCTTCGATCTGCAGGCGGTGTGCAGCGGCTTCGTCTATGCGCTGGCGACCGCCGACGCCCTGCTCAAATCCGGCGGTTTCTCCCGCGCGCTGGTGATCGGATCGGAAACATTTTCGCGCCTGCTCGACTGGACCGACCGCGGTACCTGCGTCCTGTTCGGTGACGGCGCCGGCGCGGTCGTCCTCGACGCCCAGGACCAGCCGGGCACGCGCGAGGACCGCGGCATCCTCACCGTGCGGCTGCGCTCCGACGGCCGGCACAAGTCGAAGCTTTATGTCGACGGCGGGCCGTCGACGACCGGCACGGTCGGCCACCTGCGCATGGAAGGCCGCGAGGTGTTCCGCCACGCCGTGGCCATGATCACCGACGTGGTGACGGACGCCCTGGCGGAGACCGGCTACGGAGTCGACGACGTTGATTGGTTCATTCCGCACCAGGCCAACAAGCGCATCATCGACGGTTCGGCGCACCGGCTCGGCATCCCGCCGGCGAAGATCGTGATGACGCTCGACCGCCACGGCAATACCTCGGCGGCCTCGATCCCGCTCGCCCTCAACGACGCCGTCGCCGACCGCCGCGTCAAGCGCGGCGATCTCCTGCTGCTCGAGGCGATGGGCGGCGGCTTCACCTGGGGGGCGGCGCTGCTGCGGTGGTGAACCTGGCGGGGAAGCCTGGGCAATCGCTCGCGAAGCCCCGTTGACCCTTCGCCCACAACCGAATATCGTTGATAATTCAGCACGATATGTTGATCGACAAGGGATCGATCGCCGTGCTCGGGGCTGGCGATGTCGGGAAAGACGGTCACACGTGCGGATCTGTGTGAGGCGGTCTATCAAAAGGTCGGGCTGTCACGCACCGAATCCGCCACATTGGTCGAACTCGTGCTCAAGGAAATTACGGACTGTTTGGAACGCGGCGAGACGGTGAAGCTGTCGTCGTTCGGTTCTTTCGTCGTGCGCAAGAAGGGCCAGCGCATCGGCCGCAATCCCAAGACCGGTAAAGAGGTGCCGATCTCGCCGCGCCGGGTCATGGTGTTCAAGCCGTCCGCGATCCTAAAACAGCGCATCAACGGCGAAGAAGAAACGGCCGACGCGGAAGCCGAATAATCCGCCGGAGACTTTGCCAGTGGAAAAGGCGCCGGAAGCGTTTCGCACGATCAGCGAGGTGGCCGAGGAAATCAACGTTCCTCAGCACGTGCTGCGCTTCTGGGAAAGCCGCTTCGCGCAGATCAAGCCGATGAAGCGTGGCGGCGGCCGGCGTTATTATCGGCCGGACGACGTCGACCTTCTGCGCGGCGTGCGGCATCTGCTCTACGGCGAGGGCTACACCATCCGCGGCGTGCAGCGCATTTTGCGCGAGGAAGGCGTGTCCTTCGTGCAGAAAGCCTGGCGCGGCGACAGCGCGCTGCCGCCGCCGGATCCGGAAGACGCCGACGAAGCCAGCCGACAGCGCCGACGCTGCGACGGCGGCAGCGCCGGACGCCGCGCCGGACAATGCGGCGCAAGAACAGCCCTCGATTTTCAGCTTTCTGTCGGCTCACGGCGAGGATCGCGCCGTCGCGCAAGACTGCGGCGACGCGGCGCGAACCGACGCTGATGCCGCCGCCGCTGCTGGTCGTTCCGCCCGGCCTCGCCGACGAGGACCGGCGCAAGCTCGAAACCGTGCTGGACGATCTGATGGCTTGCCGCCGCATCATCGACACAGCGTTGGTGGCGGATTATTCCGACGACGCCGAGCGCTCGCCTGGATTAGTTGGCCGCGGCGTCGCTGTCGTTCTCATTGTCGCGCCCGACACAGCATCGGCCCGTAGCCGACGGCGAAGCCGAGGAAGGCGACCGCCCATGCGAACGCCGCAACGTGAAGAAGCGGCAGGCTCCACATCGGCTCCAAGGCGGCGGCGACGCGCGCGAACGCCGCGATGATGACCGCGAGATAGAGGGCGCGGGTCAGCGTCGAGGCGGTGAGCGCATGGCCGGTGTGGCCGAGGCTTGCGCGTGTCATCACGGCAAGCGTCATGGTGCCGACGGCGCCGACCGCCCAAGCGTGGACACCGGCGCTCTCCGCCACCCAGCCTACGGCGCCCGCGGCGGTGAGCAGAAAACCGGCGGCAATGAACGCGTAGGCGATATGGAGAATGAGGACGAGGGGCTCGGCGAAGGCGCGCTCGCCCGCCCAGCGCGCAAGCCGCGCGGCTTGCAACACGCCGGCCAATGCCAAGGCGATGGCCGTTGCCGACCCCGCGGGGATGGCGATCCACAGCGCCATCGCGCCGACGCTGGCGACGATCGTCGAAATGTCGAAACGCCCGAGCGGCGCCGGCAAGCGCCCCGGCTTGGCGCGGGCAAGCCAGTTGTGCGTAAAGCTCGGCACGATGCGACCGCCGACCAGCGTGATCAGGATGACGATGGCGCCGATCCCGGCACGGAGCGAATAGTCGGCGACGCCACGAAAATGCGCTTCCAGATGGAAGCCGATATTGGCGGCGGCGAGCACGGCGACGATCGCGACCACTTTCAGATTGCGCCAGTTGCGCCCGGCCGATAACTTCGCGCGCCGCCGCGGCCGTGACCAACGACGAGGAATGCGCAATCGATCGCGGCGGCGGCCATCCACCCGATCGACGTGGAAAGGCTGACCGCCACGCGTCCGGCGAACCAAACAGCCATCAGAACCAGAAGCGGCGCGCCTTAAATCGGCAGCCGGCCGGTCCAGTTCGGGATGGCGGTCAAGAGAAAGCCGGTGATCACCGCGGCGACATAGCCGTACAGCATTTCATGCACGTGCCAATCACGCGGGGCAAACAGCGAGGCGGTGGAAAGCTCGCCGTAGAACATCGGCAGCCAAACCAGGATCGCCGCGCCGGCATAGAGCGCCGCCATCAGGAAAAACGGGCGAAAGCCGTAGGACAGGAGAGCAGGGCCGGCATAGGCGCGCAGACGGGGGATTGGCGACATCGGACTGCTTTCTCCGGGTCAATATTTCATGGATCCGCCGCTTCCCGATCGGCTCGTGCAGGATTGAAGCCGACGAAGGGTCAACCGGCGGCACGTGCTACCCATACAAGGCGCAAACGACCCGCCTCGTTGTCCCAACGCAAATTGCCGATGTTTTTCGCCGGCGTTGCCTCGCTGGATGTACGATCGCGGTGCTTGACGGATCACCGCGAGGGGAGTTGGTCTCATCGCGGCTCGGGGTCGTCGGCGGAGACAAGCGGCATGGCCAATGTCGACCGATCGTTGGTCGAGCATCTGCCCTTATTTGCGGGCCTGAGCGGCGCCGATATCGACGCGATCTTGCTGCAGGCGCGACCGGCGCGCTTTTCGAAGAGCGCCCACGTGTTCGACCAGGGCGCGCCGGCGGAAGCGTTCTTCCTTTTGCTGCACGGCCACGTGCAAGCCGTGAAGACGACGCCCGACGGCCAGCAGATCGTGATGCGATATATCGCTCCCGGCGAGATGTTCGGCGTGGCGATGGCGATCGGCACCAGCGCTTATCCGGCAACCGCCATCGCGGTCGACGAGAGCGTGGCGTTGAGCTGGCCGGCGACGGCATGGCCGCAGCTCGTCGCCCAATTTCCGAGCCTTGGCCACCCATGCGTTGCAGACGATCGGCAAGCGGCTCCAGGACGCCCACACCCGCATCGTCGAAGCGGCGACCGAGGACGTCGAGCGGCGATTGGCCCATGCGCTGCTGCGCTTGGCCCGGCAAGCCGGCCGCAAGACCGAAGACGGGCGTCGAGATCGATTTTCCGATCCGGCGGCAGGACCTTGCGGAGATGACCGGCACGACCCTTCACACCGTGAGCCGGACGCTGAGCGCCTGGGAAGAGCGCGGTCTGGTGATGGGCGGCCGGCGGCGGATCGTCATCCGCGATCCGCATAAGCTGTTCGGCGTCGCCGAGCGCCGCGGCGGCGATTAGGGTTCGCGGCGCTCTCGCGGCAAGTCGGCGCTGCCGTGCGCAGCTTCGCCAGGAACCCATCGATCGCGATGCCGTGCTCGCGGCAGGCGTCCTCGATCGTGTGGAACGAGCCGATCGGACAGCCGACACAGTTCATCCCGAAATCGAGGAAAATTCGGATCGTCGCCGGGGAGCGTTGCATCACGTCGTCGACCAGGTGACGCCGCCCGATTGATGTTCGTCCATGCAGCAGCATGAGCGGCACGATATCGCCGCGCGGCGTAGCCGCTCTTTGCGCTGGCGCAACTTCGCCGCGGCAATTCGCGGCGCAATTTGATGCAGCGCAAAAAACATTCCATGCCCGGCGCAGTAAACAAACAGCGACATCAAGAGGAGAATAGTCATGATCACGCGAAGAGATGCATTGGTCGGCGCCGCGGTGACGACGGCGGTCATGACGGCGGTGCCCGCATGGGCGGCGGCCGAACCCGAGCTGGAACGCGTGAAAGTCGACGTCGTCGCGCCGCCTTTCGTCCATGCGCACGAGCAGGCGACGACGCAAAAGCCCAAGATCGTCGAGTTCCGCCTGGTGGTGGAGGAAAAGGAAATCGTCATCGACGAGAAGGGCACCAAATTCCGCGCCATGACCTACAACGGCTCGATCCCGGGCCCGATGATGGTCGTGCACCAGGGCGATTATCTCGAACTCACCCTGGTCAATCCCGACACCAACACCATGCCGCACAATATCGACTTCCATGCCGCGACCGGCGCGCTCGGCGGCGCGGGCCTGACCTTGATCAATCCGGGCGAGCAGGTCGTGCTGCGCTTCAAGGCGACGCGGCCGGGCGTGTTCGTCTATCACTGCGCGCCGGGCAGCGACATGACGCCGTGGCACGTCGTATCCGGCATGAACGGCGCCGTGATGGTGCTGCCGCGTGCCGGCCTCACCGATGGCCGCGGCAAGCCGCTGCGCTACGACCGCATCTATTACGTCGGCGAGAGCGACTTCTATGTGCCGCGCGACGCCGACGGCAAGTACAAGACCTACGATTCGCCGGGTGAATCCTTTCCCGACACCATCGAGGTGATGCGCAAGCTCATTCCGACCCACGTCGTGTTCGAAGGGCGGGTCGGCGCGCTGACCGGCAAGAACGCGATGACCGCCAAGGTCGGCGAAACGGTTCTCATCGTTCACTCCCAGGCCAACCGCGATACGCGTCCGCATCTGATCGGCGGTCATGGCGATCATGTCTGGGAAACCGGCAAATTCTCCAATGCGCCGCAGACCGATCTGGAAACCTGGTTCGTGCGCGGCGGCTCCGCGGCTGCGGCGCTCTACACCTTCCGACAGCCCGGCATCTACGCCTACGTCAATCACAATCTGATCGAGGCGGTCGAGCTCGGCGCGACGGCGCATTTCAAGGTCGAAGGCAAATGGAACGACGACCTGATGACGCAGATCAAGGCGCCCGGACCGATCCCCGAGACGAATACGCAAGGGTTCTTGACGCCGGCGACGCCGGGTCACCCGGTCAATTGATCGATGCGAGCGCGGCCGGTTCTTTTCGAGCCGGCCGTCTGCCTAAAGCTTGGGTGCAGCTATGTTGCTCCTGAAACTCAAGGCCATCGCCGCAGCGGCGATTCTCGCCGCGCCGGTTTCTTACGGGCTCGCCTATCGCGCCTCGCCGCCGCGGAATTTCGCCGGGCCGGACATGATCGAATTGCGAGCCGGCACGGTGACCTACAAGCCGGCCGGCGATTACACCCGCGCCGACAAGACAGCCAACGCGCCGGTCGTCGCGATCAGGCTGCCGCCGGCGTCACGATCATGACGCATCAGGTGACGCGCGACGACTATCTGCGCTGCGTCGACGATGGCGGCTGTCCCGCGGTCGACAAAGCGTCGCTGCCGCCGCCCAACCGGCCGATGGTCGGCGTCAGCTGGCAGGACGCCCACGCCTATGCCGGCTGGCTGTCGCGCAAATCCGGGCGGCGATATCGGCTGCCGACGGACGCCGAATGGGCGTTCGCGGCCGGCAGCCGTTTCCGCGACGAGGGCTGGCCGGATTTCGACAACGCCGATCCGGCCAAGCGCTGGCTCGCGCAGTATGATCGCGAGGCGCAGGAAGAAGTCGACGCCGCGCCGCGCGCGATCGGCAGCTTCGGCGGCAACGAAAAAGGCTTGCTCGACGTTGCCGGCAATGTCTGGGAGTGGACCGACACCTGCTTCGTGCGCATCGCGCTGGATGCGGCGATCGCGAAGTTGCCGAAACCAGGAATTGCGGCGTGCGGGTGGTCGAAGGGCGCCATCGCACCTACGTCACCGATTTCGTCCGCGACGCGCGCGCCGGCGGCTGTGCGGTCGGAACTCCGCCCGCGAATCTCGGCTTCCGACTGGTGCGGGACTAAAGCGCCATTATTTGATGACGCGCGGTAAATGGGTGCGCGCGGGCCGCGCGGTGGCAGAGCAGCCTGTGGATAACTTTGGGCGCCGGTGATCTCGGCACCGGCATTTTTATCCTAATCAGGTAGCGCGGTATGGCGACTTGTGGCCGACACGCCACCGTTATCTGATAACAACAAAACAGGTAATTGCGTATCGCCAGGTTTGTTGGGACTTGTGCTTATTCTCTCACGTGGGCGCTTGACAAGCGCATCAAATACATCGGGGATCATCATGCGCAAAGTCCTTGTCGCTGTCGCCGCCGCAATTGTGAGCGGCGGGCTCGCTCAGTCCGCTGTCGCCGCCGACCTCGCGGTGGCGCCGATCTACAAATCGCCGCCGCCGCCGCCGGCTTTCAGCTGGACCGGTTTCTATCTCGGCGCGAACGGGGGTGGCGGCTGGGGACAAACCAGCCACACGACGGACCCTACCGCCGTTCTGTCTTTCTCGACCGGCAATTTCAATACCACCGGCGGGGTCGCCGGCGGCACGTTCGGCTACAATTACCAGACCGGGGCATGGGTGATTGGTGCGGAGACCGATCTGGATTGGGCGGACATCCAAGGTACCAAGACGATCACCCCCATCATCGCTCGGCGTGCCGGCGACGTTTTCGCGCAGTTCGCAGCTGATGTGGCTCGACACCGCGCGCGCCCGGGTCGGCTGGGCCTACGACCGCGTGTTGTTCTATGGTACCGCCGGCGCCGCCTTTGGCGGCGTGCAAACGAACAGGGACGTGTCGATAGCGTTCTTCGCTCCTGCCGGCAGCGACACCGAGACGCGGTTCGGCTGGACAGCCGGCGGCGGATTGAATGGGCGTTCCTTCCACAATTTCAGCGTAAAAGTCGAATATTTGTATGTGGACCTGGGGTCGCAAACCCAGCTCCTGGACGACAGCGTGAAGTTCAACGCCAACATCGTGCGGGCCGGCCTGAACGTGAAGTTCTGAAATTGCACCGCTCCGAGGAGGTTCTCGCGAGGGGGCAAGGCCCCGCCGGTCGCCCCTGCCGGCGGGGTTCCACGTCGCGGCCCGGTCCGGCTGAAACGTCGCAGCTGGGACAGCGTCCGTCGGAGGCGACTCCGCGGTCGGCACGGCTGCGGCCAAGCTCGGCTTTCGACCGCGGCCGGCATCGCTATCGGCGCGCGCCGCGGCAGACGCCATACGCCGCTATTTCGCCGGCGCCGGCTGGCGCGAACGCTTCGCCCAGGCGATGGCGTAGCGCCTTGTGATGGCCTGTATGAACGCGCCGGTTGCGCCTTGCGGCAGCGCTCATTATAGTCCGCCCGCATCGACGGAGCGTAGCGCAGCCCGGTTAGCGCACCAGTCTGGGGGACTGGGGGTCCCGAGTTCAAATCTCGGCGCTCCGACCAATTAACCGACGTTGTGTGGCTTGCCGCGTCTGCCGTCGGCCAACCCGAAATTCCGGATCGATCGTGAAGCGGCTGTATTACGCCACCATCAATTCATTCCGCGGGCTCGCTTACGGCGTCGTCAGCGAAGCGGCGTTGCGCGAAGAGGCGATCCTGTTCGTGGCCGGCGTGATCCTGGGGCTGTTCCTGGCGCCCAGCGCCGCCTGGTACGTCGCCATGGTCGGCACGCTGCTCGTCCTTCTCGCCGTCGAGTTTCTCAATACGGCGATCGAGAAGCTCGCCGATTACATCACGCTGGAGCGGCGCGTCGAAATTCGCCGCATCAAGGATTTTGGTTCCGCGGCGGTCTTTTGCCTGCTGTGCCTGACGGGCCTGGTGTGGATCGTCGCCGTCGCGCTGCGCTTCGGCCTGCTGTGAGCCGGCGCTCCAGGTTAAATTCAGGCGGCGGGGTCCAGCGTCGCCGCGCGGATCGGACCGCGCACGATGGCGACGATGTAATAAAGCACGCCGCTCGCGAAGACGACCGTGTAGGCGGTGAGGAAGCCGACGATATCGAATTTGGCCAGGACCGATACGACGGTCGCCGCGACCATCGCTGCCGCGATGGCGATGCCGATGCGGGCGATCTCGCGGAAAAATCCGGTGTGCTGCAACAGCGATTGCGCCACGGTCTGCACCAGGCCTGCGAGCAACAGCGCGACAAGAATATGCGCGATCGGCGGCGGCACGCTGGCGGCCGACCGCAGCAGGAACGTGAAGAGCTGCTGCGGGACGAAGATCAACAGGCCGCAGGCGAAGGCTCGCCGGAACGGCGCACAGCGCCGCCGCGAGCAGGGTCGTGCGGACGAGCCGCGGCGCATCGTGGGCGGCGAGCGCGCGGGTCTGTCCGGGGATCGCGAGGTCGCAGGCGGCGACATAGATCATGGCGGCGCCGCGAAAGATGCGGAATGTCAGCTCGAGAATGATGACCGGCGCGCCGAGGCCGAACGCCGCCGGCACGACGTAATAGGGAAACATGTAGGTGAAAAGATCGCTCAAGGCGGAGGTGCCGCTGCGGGCGATCGAGGTGCTGTTGCAGGCGGAAGAATTCGATAATCTCGCGGGGAAAGCCGCGCACGCGCGGCGCCAGCGCGCCGCATCGGATCAGTTTCGCCGCCGCCGCCGTCAGCAGCGCCGCCCATAGCGCGTTCGAGCCGATCAGAAACACGGTGAAGGGGAGTCCGATGAGCATGGCGAGCATGGTCGCGATATTGCCGACGCGGCGCACCAGTTCGAGCTTCTCATAGAACAGGTATTGGTCGACCGAGATGCTGACGCTACGCAGCGTGAACCAGGCGAGGTTGAGCGCGACGTAGCAGAAGAACAGCGCGAAGTCCGCGGCGTCGAACAGCGAAAACAACGGCCGCGCCGCCATCGCCGCGAAACACACGAGCGATCCGCCGAGCGCCAACAGGACGTAAAACAGAATGACGGCGCTCGCCTCGGCCGCTGCCCGCGGATCGGTGGTGCCGGCGAGGCGGGCGGCGCGCAACTTCACGAACAAGACCTTGGCGAGCCCGAGGTCGCACAGCCACAGCGAATAGCCGATGCCGCCGAGCACGATGTAGATCGAGAACCGGTCCGGCGTGAGCACGCGGGAGAAGACCAGCAACTGCACGAGCCCCATGCCGAAGGCGCCGGCCGCCGTCGTGCGCGCAGCAGCAGGAAGGGGAGGGAAATAAGATGCGCGGGCTGGCTCGGGCTCTCGATCGGCGCCGTGTCGGCCGAAAGCGATGCGACGGGCGCTTGCATCGAGGCGGCGATTATTTGCGCGCGGCGATATAGGCGAAGCTTGCGACCGCAGCGCCAATCATTGCGGCGCGCGAGCGCGGTGAAGGCGAGTGCGATTTCGCGGAGAAGCGGGAACTTGCCGTAATAGGCGTGCCCGTAGAACGGCTGCACGACGACATCGCGGTAGCCGATCGCCGTCAGCATGGCGCGCATGCGCTCGTCGTCGGCGAAACACCAGGAATAATGCGCCGGGAACACCGGATCGGTGTCCATGCTGCGGTCGGGACCGAAGCGCCGCACGAAGGCGGCGGTGAATTTGTGCGGCAGCAGCCAGTTGATCACGTAGGGCAGGGCGTAAAGCGTCGGATTGAAGGAGATCGCGATGCCACCGGGCGCCAGGAATTCATAGAGGTTGGCCCACGCGCACCTGCCATCGGCGACGTGCTCGAACACCATGCGCGAAAAGGCGAGGTCGAAGGTGTTGCGCCATCGGCGCGAGTTTCGCCGGATCGCCGGCCACGTCGAAGCAGGCTGTATCGTATCCCGCCGGCAGGCAGGCCAGTTCGCCGGGCGCGATGTCGTTGACGGTCAGCTCGGCGCCGAGCGTCTTGAGCTTCGTCGAGATCGAACAGCGGGTCGCGCCCGCCGCCGATGTCGATCAGCCGTCGCGCGTCGATCTGCGTCGGCAGTTCGCGCACGACGCGTTTGTAATTGTGCCACGCCCACAGCCAATCGGTGTCGACATCGAGTGAAGCGAATGCCTTGGCGAGGACATTGGTGTCGGTCGCCGTCAATGCCCGCCGGTTGTCGGCCGCGGGTGCCGGCGTCGCGGGCGATAGGGTCGGGGACGAAACCGTCGGCGGGCGAAACGGTATCGGTGTCCAGCATTTCCGAAACCTCTGTTAGGTGGATCGATCGACCCGTTGGGCTCGGCCTGGACCCGGATCGAGGAAAAACGGTGCCGTCCAGTAACGCGATTTTAAGGGCCGATGACTAACCAAATCGTGAACCAATCCATTCACTTTGCGTCGAGGTCGCCGGTGCACGGCCTCCTCGAGGAAACGCGAGCGTGCGATGCTGAAGAACACCAGAGTATTGCCGAAGGACGTTCTCGACGTGGTCAAGCGGTCGCGGCCGGTCTACAGCGCGGCGCGGGCGTTGCGCTTCGCCGCGGGCGAGCGGTTCGGTGCGCGGCCGGTCGTCCGGCCTCAGCGGCCGCGTGCACTACAACGATTTCATGCTGCTTTCGACCGATCCGGCGGACGTCGACCATTATGTGCGCGGCGCCAACCGTTTCATCGACATCATCGAGCGCTCCTGCGCCGAAGCCGGACGCGATCCGGCATCGTTGCGCGACGTGCTCGAGGTCGGCTGCGGCTATGGCCGCATCGTGCGCGAATTGCGCAAGCGGCTGCCGCAGGCGCAGGTTTATGTTTCGGACGTGATCGACGCGGCGGCACGGTTCACCGCCGCGGAATTCGGCGCGCACAAGATGCCGACGCTCGAACATGCCGGACCGGAATTCGACGGCCGTTTCGACCTTGTTTATCTGCTCTCCGTCTACACGCACATGCGCCGCGACATGGTCGCGGCCAATCTGCGCCGCGTTGCCGCCGTTTTGAAACCGGGCGGCGTCGTGGTGACGACCGTGCATGGTCAAGGCTCGGCCGACACCTGCGAGCGCTACCAGCAGTATTGGCTCGACAAAGCGCGGCTGTCGCAGGCGCTCGCGCGCGACGGCTATTATTACGAACGCTACCCCTATTATTACGACGACTATGGCCTCACCTGGTTCACGCGCCCGGCGTTCGAAGCGCTTGTCGCCGAGGCCACGCCGCAACTGTCGGCGGTCGCTTACCATGCGCTCGATCTTGACGCCCATCAGGACGTGTTCGTTTATCGCAAGGACGCCTGACCCCGGAGCGCGAAGGCGAGCGGCAGCCCATGGCGATCAGGTGTGGGCGTGCATGCGCCGCCGTTGCAGGGTCGCGAACAGCCGGTTGAACACGGTATCGGGCAGCGTCAGCGCGGCGAGGTAGCCCGCAAGCCCCTTCCACAGCGCGACGCGGCCACCCCGGTCGTGGCGTCTCGACCACCACAGCCGCGCGATGGCGATCGGCCCGTAGCTTTGCGCATGACGGCTGCGGATTTGTCGCCACAGCTCGGCGTAAAGGCGCCGCGAATGGACGCCCGACGACAGGCTGTGCCGCGCTTCGTCGCCGGCGACGTGATAGATGTAGAGCGGCTTGGCGATCTCGATGGCGCGATAGCCCGCTTCGGCGAGCCGCAAGCTGAAATCCCAATCCTCGTAGCCGTCCCGCATGGTCTCGTCGTAGCCGCCGGCGGCACGCCAGCTTGCCTTGCGGACCACGATGCCGGGCGACAGGGTATTGGTGAAGAGGAGATCGAAGCGGTTGAAATAGCGCCGCGCCACGCCGGTTTCCGCGCCGATCAGCCGCATATGGGCGACCGCGACGCCGACGTCCGGCGGCGCCGCGCGCAGCGCCGGCACGACCTCGGCCAGGAAGTTCGGCTCGACCGTGTCGTCGCAGTCGAGCATGAACAAGAGATCGGCACGGGCTTCGCGGGCGCCGGTGTTGCGCGCCGCGGACGCGCCGCGGTTGGCCTGGTGGATGACGCGCACCTGATCTCGCAAGGCGTCCGGCGCGGCATCCCGCAAAGCCGCGAGCTTGCACAGCGTCAGTTCGTCGGTCGAGCCGTCATCGACAATGACGACGTCGAAGTCGCGGAACGTCTGTCGGGCGAGCGAGGCCATCAGGCCGTCGAGAAAACGGCCGCCATTGTAGCACGGCACCACGATGCTGACCGCGGGTGCGACGCCGACCGGGACTAAGGTTGTTGCCGAAGCGATGGTGTCCATGACCCATACCTATTGTGCCCATACCTATTGTTCTAATCGGAGCGCGTGCTGTCGCGGCGGAGCGGGGATGGGCCGCCTAAGCCGCCGCCATAGCCGCCATCGGCCCAACCCGGTCCGCGACCCTCGCCGCCGCCCGCTGCCGGCGCAAATTGGTGCTGGCGATGCTTAATCCCCAGATCAGGCCGAGCATCAGGAAAAAATGCCGCCAGTGGTCGGTATCGACGACCATGCCTTCGACCGCTTCGCCGACGAAGGTCGCATAGGCGGCGATGAGGTAGGGCCGCCACGGCGCCGGCACGCGGATGCCGTTGAATCCGACCCCCAGCGTGATCAGCACCAAGGCAAAATAGGTGGTGCCGCCGAGCCAGCCGAACACCAGAAACGCCTCCATGTAGACATTGTGCTGCTGAAAGCCGTAGATACGGCCGAATTCGAATGGGCCGAGGCCGTTCGGATTTTCGAGGATGGCGCCGAGCGCGACCCGCTGCAGCCAGAAGCGTCCGCCCGGTCCGAGGTCGTAGGGCTGAAAGGCCTTGGCGCGTTCCAGAAACATGTCGTGGATCGAGCTGATCGACAGCACGGCGATGAGGAGCAGCGCGACGGCGATCGCGGCGGCGATGGCGAGCGCGAAGATGCGGGTGCGCTGGCGCGTGTCATGGGTGACGGCGAGCAAAAGCACCACGCAGACGGCGGCCGAGATCAGGAAATGCAGCCAGGCGCCGCGCGAGAAGCTCAGGAACAGGCCGCCCAACAGCAGCGATCGTGATCGCCGACGGCGCCCAATCGTGATGCCGTCGCGTCAACAGTCCCATCATCAGCATGAGCAGCGGAAATATCAGGAACGGGCCGAACACGTTCGGATCCTTGAACGTCGCGCTCACGCGCGCCAACGTATCCGAGCCGGAATTGGTGAGGTCGAGAAAGATGCTGCTCCCCGGCAGGAGATGAAAATAGCCGATATAGCCTGCCGCGGAAGCGATCAGCGCGGCGAGGAGGTAAGCGCGGCGCAGGACCGTCAGCCGCACCGGATTGCCGTCGCAGAACAGGCACGCGAACATCAGTGCGGCGATGCCGAGATAGATCGAGGTGCCGGCATATTGAATCGGCTTCTGCTCGTCGCCGACCTGGACGAGCGACATCAGGCCGCCGATCAGCCATAAGATCAACAACAAGAGCAGGGGAACGAGCTTGCGGTCGAACGGCACCCGCGCGGCGACGCAAATCGCCAGGAGGACGAACATCATGGCGTCGTGCGGGGAGGGCTCGATGAAGGCGATCGAGCTCAACAGCATCGTGACGAACAGCGTCACGTTCAACAAGCGCTGCGGCAGCGCCGCGGCCGCGCCGGAATGGCCGCCGGGTGCAACGGCGGCGGTGGGAACTTGCAACGCGCTCAATACGCATTCTCCGAGCGCAGGAGCGCGAGCGGCGTGCGCATCAGGATGTAGAGATCGAGCAGGATCGACCAGTTTTCGATGTAGTAGAGATCGTGCTCGACGCGGCGCTGGATCTTTTCCTGATTGTCGGTCTCGCCGCGCCAGCCGTGGATTTGCGCCCAGCCGGTGATGCCGGGCTTGACGCGGTGGCGGGCGAAATAGCCGTCGACCGCCTCGTCATAGAGCCGGTCCTCGGCCTTGGCATGAACCGCGTGCGGGCGCGGGCCGACCAGCGACAGATTGCCGAACAGCACGACGTTGAAGAGCTGCGGCAATTCGTCGAGGCTGGTCTTGCGGATGAAGCGGCCGACGCGCGTCACCCGCGGGTCGTCCTTGGTGACGAGCTGTCTGCGCGGTGGCGTCGGTCTGGTCGACGTACATCGAACGGAACTTGTAGATTTCGATCAGCTCGTTGTTGAAGCCGTAGCGCTTCTGCCTGAACAGTACCGGTCCGCGGCTGTCGAGCTTGATCGCGATCGCCACCAACAGCATGACCGGCGCCAGAGCGATCAGCGCCAGCGTTCCGACGATTTTGTCGAACAGCCATTTCATCACCACGTCCCAGTCGGCGATCGGCTTGTCGAAAATGTCGAGCACCGGGACGGCGCCGATGTAGGAATAGGAGCGGGGACGGAAGCGCAGCTTGTTGGTGTGGGCGGAGAGCCGGATGTCGACCGGCAGCACCCAGAGCTTCTTGAGCATCTGCAGGATGCGGCTTTCGGCCGAGATCGGCATCGAGAAGACGACGAGGTCGACCCGGCTGTGGCGGGCGAACTCGACCAGGTCGTCGACGCTGCCGAGCTTGGGCACGCCCTCGCATTGCGGGGCGCTGCGCGCATCGCCGCGGTCGTCGAACACGCCGACGACGCGCACGTCGGAATCGCGCTGCGTCGCCAGCGAACGGATGAGCGCGGCGCCGTTGCCGTCGGCGCCGACGATGACGGTGCGGCGGTCGAGCCGTCCTTCGTGCGTCCAGCGCCGCACCAGGAGAAACAGCGCGCGGCGGAAGCCGATCAGGGTGACGAGCCCGAGGACGTAGAAGCCGCCGAGCCAGGCGCGCGAGAACTGGTCGCCGGCCTTGGCGAAGAACGAGACGCCGATGGCGATGAGAAAGACCACCGACCACGCCGAGGCGAGCCGCATATATTGCTTCTCGTAGCCGCGGAAGGCCTGGACTTGGTAGATGTCGGCGACCTGAAACGCCAGCATCGAGAGCAGCGCGATGCCGACGATGGCCGCGACGTAACGCCAGCCGAGCCCGTCGGTCGGCACCACATAGACGAAATAGACGGCGAAACCGACCGCCGCGACGAGCGCGCTCTCGATCACGCGCACGAGGCCGGCGAGCACGATCGGCGAATAGGCGCTTTCAGAGCCCTGCGCGACGAGTTCGCGCGCCGCCGCCGAGAGCGTCGGCGTTTCCGTCGCGGGGGCGAGCGGGGGCGAAGGCTCGGCGCGCGGCAACGCCGTCATCGCCGCCGAGACGGCGGCGGGTTTTTCGAAGATTTGGCCAGGCTCGGGCTTGGACATGGATACTCACGCATTACTCGCCCGGACGTCGGCGGCGAACATAGTCAACAAACTTCAAAAATTGGTTATGCGAGCCGCGCGAGATGTCGCAGGCCGATCGCCTCGCGGTAGGCGGCGAGCCCGTTCTCGACCATCGTGGTGGCGGAAAATTCGCTGCGCACCCGCTGCTGCAGCGCCCGCGCCAGGCGCTCGGCCGCGGCTTGGTCATTCAAGGCCGCGTCGATTGCCGCGACGAGGGCGGTAGTATCATCCGGCGCGATCAGGTGCTCGGCGTGCGGTCCGAAGATTTCGGGAATGCCGCCGACCCGGGTGGCGATGATCGGCACCCCGGCCGCGGCCGCCTCCAGCACCACATAGGGCAACGATTCCGCGCGCGACGGGATGACCAGCATGCGCCCCATGGCGAACGCCTCGCGCGCCGGGCGATGGCCGGCGAAACGGACCTGATCGCCGACGCCGAGGCGGGCGGCGAGGGCCTCGAGTTCGTCCCCTAGCGGGCCCTCGCCGGCAATCGTCGCGCTGACGTTGCGGCCGCGCTGGCGCAAGGCCGCCAGGGCCGCGATGAGATTGTCGATGGCTTTGACCGGCCGCAATTCGCCGACGCAGACGATGTCGGTAGCGTCGGGCCGCGGCGTGATCGGCGCGAATTCGGCGGCGCCGACGCCGTTGCGCACCACGCGCGTCATCGCCGGCGTCGGCCCGATCTCGGCGCGGTAAAGATCGGCGATATAGGCGCTCTCGAACAGAAACAGGTCCGTGCGCCATTTCAGCAGCCATTCGAGCGCGCGATAGAAGCGCCCCTTGAAGGTGCCGGGCTGGTAGACCAGCGAGCCGCCGTGCGGCGTGTAGGCGCGGATGGCGTTGGGCGCGCCGATGGCGAGCCGCGCCAGCGCGCCGCCTTTGGCGCCATGACCGTGCAGCACGTCGGGCTCGGTCAACGCCAATCGCCGTCCCACGCAGCCCAACGCGCTGACATCGGCGAGGCCCATTTCGCGGGGAATGCCGACGCGCGTGAGCCCGAGCGCGAGATCGGGCTCGAGCGCGCCGAGTATGGCGTCGGCGCGTTCGCCGCCGGTCAGGCTGTCGACGATCAGACCGACGCGGTGGCCGCGCGCGATCTGGCCGTGCGTAATGTCGATCACGTGCCGGAACAGCCCGCCGAGCGGCGCGCGCAGCACATGCAGAATCTCGAGGCTCGCCGGCGTGCCGGCAGTCTGCGGCGCGCGCGCATGCATCGCCGCATCGACCGACACGGACATGGCAGGCGCAGCCGGTAAGCGGAGCGGTCGCAACTCGCCCTCCGTTTTGATCGCTGCCGCATAAAACACGGGCGAGGGTTAACAAGGCCCTCAACGTCAAGGCTTAACGGAATGGCAACCTTAATAGTTTGTCATCGCTGCGGGCGTTTGAGGGCGGTGGTAGGAGTTGAGCGTCATGAGCGTAGCGTCGCAATTGACTGGGCCCGCAAGCCATAGTTCGTTGAACGGTGGGTCGTCGAACAATGGATCGTCGAGCGATCCTGAGTTCGACCTGCCGGCGCTCGGCGCAGTGCTGTGGCGCAGGAAATGGGCGATCCTCGGCCCGACGATTCTGGTCGCGCTCGTCGCGCTCGGCGTGGTGCAGATCATTCCACCGAAATACCAGTCCGAGGCGCGGCTCCTCATCGAGCAGCACGGCAACGTGTTCCTGCGGCCGGAAGCCGATAAGGATATTTCCGACCGCGGCGCCGTCGACCAGGAAGCGGTGACCAGCCAGGTGCAGCTTGTGCTGTCGCGCGACCTCGCCAGCGAGGTGATCGAAAAGCTCAAGCTCGGCGAACGCCCTGAATTCGATCCGATGCTCGCCGGGCTCTCCCCGGTCAAGGTCGTGCTCGGCGCGCTTGGACTTATCAAAGACCCGCGGCGCATGACGCCACAAGAGCGCGTGCTGGAATCCTATTACGACCGGCTCACCGTCTATGCGATCGAGAAATCCCGCGTCATCGTCGTCGATTTCCTCTCCGAGGATCCCGCTCTCGCCGCGCGGGTCGCTAATGCCATCGCCGACGCCTATCTGGTGCGGCAGCGCGGCGCCAAGCGGGAAGAGGCGCAGGCTGCCGGGCAATGGCTGTCCGGCGAGATCGAATCGATGCAGAAGCGCGTCGCCGACGCCGAGGCCAAGGTCGCGAACTTCCGCGGCAAAACCAATCTGCTCGTCGGCCCCAACAACACCACGCTGTCGGCCCAGCAGCTCGGCGACGTCTCTACGCAAGTCGCCGCCGCCCGCGCGCAAAAATCCGACGCCGAGGCGAGGGCGCAGGCTCATTCGCGACATGCTGCGTTCCGGCGAGCCGATCGAATCCTCCGACATCCTCAATTCCGAGCTCATTCGCCGATTGTCCGAGCAGCGCGTGACGCTGCGCGCGCAGCTCGCCGAACAATCCTCCTCGCTGCTCGACGGCCATCCGCGCATCAAGGAACTCAAGGCGCAGATCGCCGACCTCGATCATCAGATCCGCGGCGAGGCGGAAACGATCGCGCGCTCGCTCGAGAACGACGCCAAGCTCGCCAGCGCGCGAGCCGATGCGCTCTCCACGAGCCTCGATCAGGTCAAGACCCAGGCCGCAGGCTCGAACGAGCAGGACGTGCATTTGCGCATGCTCGAGCGCGACGCCAAGGCGCAGCGCGATCTGCTCGAATCCTATCTCGGCAAATACCGCGAGGCGGCCGCGCGCGAGACCAGCAATTCCGAACCCGCCGACGCCCGCGTGATCTCGCGGGCGACGGTGTCGAACATTCCGGCCTATCCGAAGAAGCTGCCGACCGTGGTGATCGCGACCTTGGCGACCTTGGTGCTCTGTGCCGGCTGGGTGATGACGCGCGAGCTTCTCGGCGCGCCGCTTACCGCCGGCTCGGTTGCGGTCAACGGAGACGTCGGCCCGGCGCTCCGCCAGATTATCCGCGTCGGGCGCGCGCGGCTGGAGCGTGCCGGCGCCTTCGCCGTGCGAGGCGCCGCTCGTCCCCACCATCCCGGTCGGCGCGATGGAGGACGTCGTCTTGGGCCTGCAGCGATCGGGCGAGGTCGCCGGACGCATCGCCGTCATCGCCGCCGCCCCCGGATTGGAGACCGGCGCGGCCGCACTCAGGCTCGCGCGCGCGCTCGCGGAGAAAGATGCCCGCGTGGTGCTGGTCGGGCTCGGCGGCGACGACGACAAAATCCGGACGATCTCCAACGATCCCACGGCGAACGGGATTTTCGAACTGCTCGCGGGACGCGCGTCGTTTCGCGACATCATCACCAAGGACAGGCTTTCGGGCGTCAATCTCATCGTTTCCGGCCGCGCCGCCACGGATCGCCTCGTGCTCCTGGCGTCGCCCGGCTTGGCGGGGATTTTTGCCGCGCTCGGGCGCAGCTACGACCATGTCGTCGTCGACGCCGGGCTGCTTGGCGGGCCTGAGATGGCGGCGATCGGCGACATCGCGCCGCACGCGATGCTTCTGAGCGCCAATCCCACCGACGGCACGGCCGCAGCGGCGCGCGACCGTCTGCTCGGCGCCGGCTTTGACGACGTGACCGTGCTGGCTGCCGGTCGTAGCGGTGCTTCCGCCTTCAGAGCCGTGGCCGCTTAAGACAGCCACAGCCGTTATTCGGCATCGAACGATTTCGCGCTTGCGGCGTCTTCTCCAATGCGGCCTCGCAACGACCGAATGGAGGATGCCGATGCCCCCGCATAGTCCCGCGCCGCCGGAGCTCGCCGCTGTCGCCACACGCCGCGGACTGTTGTTTGCACCGCTCGCCGCAGCGCTGCCGCTCGGTCTCCTCAGCACGCCGGCGGCGGCGATCGACCGTTCAGAGACCCAGGTCACGCTGCCCGATCAATATCAGTGGAAAGCCTGGACCGGCGGCCCACCGCATAGCGCCGACACGGCCGTGCTGCACGGCAGCCTCGACGCGCCTGGCCCCTATGTCGTGCTGATGAAATGGTACCCCGGCTTCATGAGCGCGCCCCACAGCTACGTCACCGACCGGCTCTGCTTCGTGCTGTCCGGCACCTGGTGGGTCAACAGCGGCGCGAACTTCGACCCGGCCGGTACCGTTCCGGTTCCGGCCGGCGGGTTCGTCCGCCGCGTCGCGCACACGCCGCATTATGACGGCGTGAAGCAAAGTGAGAAATCGCCGGCCGTGATCGGAATTTTCGGCCTGGGCCCGGTCGACTTCAAGCTCGTCGATCCCGGCAAGCCACCGTGGCGGGCGGTTTAAAGCCGCAGCGCAACTTTACGGCGTTTATCGGATCAACGCGCGTTCGCCCGCCGCGCTGGCGCGAAAGCGGTAAGCGCTTTATCGTCGCCGCGCGGTGAAAATAAAAATGCCGGGCGCACCCCCCGGCGGTCGGGGGGAAACGCTTCATGCAGGATGCTGACGTTATTGTCGTCGGCGCCGGTTCCGCGGGCGCCGTGGTCGCGGCGCGGCTTTCGGAAGATCCGTCGCGGCGGGTTTTGTTGATCGAGGCCGGCCGCGACACCGCGCCCGGCGCGGTTCCGGCGGACATTCGCAGCATCTTTCCGGCGGCCTATGTCAATCGCGACTATTTCTGGCCGGGCCTTGCCACCAGTTTGCAAAAAGACGAAGCGCCGATCCCGTTCCTGCAGCCGCGGGTGATGGGCGGCGGGTCGAGCGTGATGGGCATGATCGCGCTGCCCGGTTTGCCTGCCGACTATGACGGTTGGGAACAGATGGGCGCGCGCAACTGGGGTTGGCGCGACGTGCAGCCGACGTTCCAGGCCATGATCGACGATCTCGACGAGCCGGTGCCGAACCGCAACGTACGCGGGCCGAATATGGTGCGCCGGTTGCCGCGCGAAGTGTGGCCGCGCTACATGCATCGCCTCGAGCGACGCGGCGACGGCGCACGGCAAGGCGTCGCTGGCCAATGTCTACGACACCGTCGAGGATGGCTTCTTCGCGACGCCGCTGAGCCACGACAACGAGCGGGCGACCAGCGCGCGGTGCTATCTCACCGGCGAGGTGCGCGCGCGCGCCAATTTGGAAATCATGGTCGAACACCCGCGTGCTGCGCGTCGTCGCTCGACGGTCAACGCGCCGTGGGGGTGGTCGTCGAGCGCGCCGGACAGACGCAAACCATCGCCGCGCGCGAAATCGTCGTGTCGGCCGGAGCGGTTCATTCGCCCGCGCTGCTGCTGCGCTCGGGCATCGGCCCGGGGGAGGATTTGCGCGCGCTCGGCATCGCGGTCGCCGCCGATCAGGCCCGGTGTAGGTCGCAATTTCCAGAACCATTCGCAGCTGCATTTTGCCCTGGCGCTGAAGCCGGGCTCCCGGATGGCCGCGAGCGCGCAGCATTACATCATGACGAGCCTGCGCTTTTCGTCCGGCCTCGACGGCACCGTCCCGGGCGATCTCTTTCACTATTACACTGGCCGCGTCAGCCCGAAGGCGTTCGGGCTGCGCATGGCGATGGTCGCGGTCGCGCTCTACGCGCCGGTCTCGCGCGGGTTCGTCGCGCTGCGCTCCGCCGATCCCCATGCGCCGCTCGAGGTCGAGCAGCGGCTTCTGTCCGATCCCTTGGATGCGCAGCGCATGATCATGGCGACGCGCCTTGCCGAGCGTTTGCTGCTCGATCCCGCCGTGCGCGACTGTTTCGAGGAGATTTATGTGATGCCGCGCCAGGCGCCGCTGCGGCTGATCAACGGCACCGGGCTCTCGGGCGCCGCGAAAGCCATCGGCGCGACCGCCGTGCTGGCGGCGCCGGCGCGGTTGCGCCGGGCCGCGATCGGCGCCGCGATCAAGCCGGGACGGCTCTACGCCGACGAGGCTTACGTCTATCCGCTGTCGGACGACGAGATCCTGGCGGCAAGCGGGGCGATGTTCCATCCGTCGTCGACCTGCGCCATGGGCGCGGCCGACGACAGGATGGCGGTGGTCGACCCGCATTGCCGCGTCTATGGTGTCGAGGGCCTGCGGGTCGCCGATGCCTCGGTGATGCCACGGGTCGTCAGCGCCAATACCAACATTCCGACCATCATGATCGCGGAACGCGTCGCCGAGTTCGTCCGTGCCTCGGCTTGAGCCATGCCGGGCGTATGACCGCGAAAGCGGGCATCGTGCTATGCACTCTCGGTTGATGCGGCGTGGTCGGAACTCGCGTAATGCAGTCTCGGCAATGATCCGCCGGCAAAATCCGGCGGATTATCCAAGCAAGGAAGCGTTCGATGCAAGGACTTTCGATGTCTGTGAAATCGCTATTGTCGGGTTTGCTGGGTCTTTTGATGGCGACCTTCGCCGCGGCGTCGGCCCAGGCGGCCGATCCGATCAAGATCGGCTTCGGCATGTCGCTCTCCGGCAAGCTTGCCGCCAACGGCAAGATGGCGCTGGTGGCGATGCAGATCTGGGAAGACGACGTCAATGCGGCCGGCGGATTGCTCGGCCGTCCGGTCAAGCTCGTCTTTTATGACGATCAGAGCAATCCGACGCAGGTGCCCAGCATCTACGCCAAGCTCCTCGACATCGACAAGGTCGATCTCATCATCTCGGGCTACGCCTCGACCCAGATCGCCGCGGCGATGCCGATCGCGATCGAACGCAAGAAACTGCTGATGGGTCTGTCCGGCACGGGCATCAATGAAGCGTTCCAATACCCGATGTATTTCTCGATGATCCCGACCGGCCCGCATCCGAAGCCGGCATTCACGCGCGGCTTCTTCAAGGTCGCGGAGGCGCAGAAGCCGCGGCCGCAGACGATCGCGCTCGCTTATGCCGACGCCGAGTTCGGGCAGAATGTGTGCGAGGGCGCGCGCGAGAACGCCAAGGCGTCCGGCTTCACGATCGTCTACGACAAGAGCTATCCGCCGACGACGGTCGATTTCGCGCCGGTCGTGCGCGCGATCGAGGCGCGCAATCCGGACCTGTTGGTGATCTGCTCCTATCCGCTCGATACCGTCGGCATGATCAAGGCGATCCACGAGCTCGGCTACAAGCCGAAGATGTGGGGTGGCGCGATGGTCGGCCTGCAATCGACCGCGCTCAAGACCCAGTTGGGGCCGCTCCTCAACGGCATCGTCAATTTCGAGACCTGGATGCCGATCAAGGCGATCGAATCGCCGGAAGCGGCCGCGCTGCTTGACAAATACCGGGCGCGCGCCAAAGAGGCCAAGACCGACGCGTTCGCGTTCTTTCCGGTCATGGCCTATGCCGATCTGCAGGTGCTCGGCGCCGCCGTCACCGCGACCAAGAGCCTCGAGGACGCCGTGCTCGCGGCCTATATGCACCAGGCGACGTTCAAGACCGTGGTCGGCGACATCAAGTTCGGCAAGGACGGCGAGTGGGCGGACGAGCGCATGCTCGCCGCCCAATTCCAGAACATCAAGAGCAACAGCCCCGACGAGTTTCGCGATCTCGCGACGGAGATCGTCGTCTATCCCCCGCAAGTCAAAAGCGGGGAGGTGATCTATCCGTACGAAAATGCGATAGCGAAGTAGCTTATGGTCCGCGGAATCGTTTGGGGGATTTTTGGATGAACCGGCCCTTTGCCGCGCTCGTAGTTTGTGGCGCCATGATCGGCATTGCGGCCCTTGCCGGCTGCGCGGCGGACACTACGCCGCCGCCGAGCGAGCCGACATTCTATCGCGACCTCGCACAGCCCGACGCCACGCTCGACGCGGCCGCGGCGCAATCGATGATTTCCGGCTATCGCAGCAACAATGGTCTCGGCCCGGTCGTGGTCGATGCCACGCTGATGCAGTTCGCGAGCGAGCAGGCCCATGCCATGGCGGCGCGCGACAAGATGGATCACGACGCGGCCCGCCCGTTCGGCGATCGCATTCGCAGTGCCGGGTTGGGC
This sequence comes from uncultured Pseudomonadota bacterium, assembly GCA_963745155.1. GTDB lineage: Bacteria > Pseudomonadota > Alphaproteobacteria > Rhizobiales > Xanthobacteraceae > BOG-931. The sequence goes on from CAVUWO010000026.1 coordinate 99,481, forward strand.
GGCAGCGTCGCCGTCGAGAATATTTCAGCGGGCTACCACACGCTCGCCGAGGCATTCTCCGGCTGGCGCGATTCGCCGCCGCATCGCGCCAACATGCTCAATCGCGACGCCACCCGCATGGGGATTGCCGCGGTCTATGCGCCGAAATCGAAATACAAGGTGTTTTGGGCGCTGGTGCTGGCCGGGCCCGACGGCCGCCACGCGGAGAACGGCTACCGCTGGGACCGGCCCGACCGGCCCAATTGAGCCGTCGATAGCCCGGATTTGAAGATGGATTTTGATAAGGATCAATAGGCCGCTCCACCGGCCATGATGATTTGGGTGGTGAAAAAACCACTCGTGAACTCCTCCGCGTGGCGCGAACGAAACAGGTCGTTCGTATGAGCGGTATTCTAGATAACCCATTTATTGTTTTCACGGTTTCTCTTATCGCGCAATGGCTTGCAGCATTTGCCGGCGATCTCCTACGCGGGCGGAGGCGGCCCGTACAGAAGGATGAGCGGGAAGACCTCGATGTCGTCGAAGCGGGCATGCTGACGCTCCTCGCGCTTATTATCGGGTTTAGCTTCTCCATGGCCGTTACCCGCTATGATCAACGCAAAGATTACGAAGAGGCGGAGGCAAATGCGATCGGAACCGAATACGTTCGCGCGGATTTGTTGCCTGCCGAAAGCACAGAGAGGGTGCGTGAGTTGCTGGGAAGGTATTTAGACGAGCGAATTACGTTCTATCTGAGCCGTGATTCGGATCCAGCCGGTCAAGCGGACCCCAAAATCGCGAAAATACAGAGCGCACTTTGGTCCAGCATCCTGCCCGTGGCAAACGCACAACCCACACACTTGGTGATCGCGCTCGCGGTCTCGGGTATGAACGATGTGCTGAATTCTCAATCGCGTACTCAGGCAGCTTGGTGGAATCGTATTCCGATCGCGGCTTGGTTGCTGATGGGACTGATCGCCATTTCGTGCAATCTGCTGCTCGGCTACGGCGAGCGTCGAAAAGGCGCGCTATTGCTGCTCGTCCTGCCGGCAGTCGTGTCAATTTCCTTCCTGCTCATCGCCGATATCGACAGCCCGCGCGGCGGAATTATTCGCGTGCTTCCGCACAGCCTAATCGCACTCTCGCACTCGATAAAAGCGCAATAGGCCCATAATCGTGTAAAATAGCACCCTGCGAATTCAAGAAACGCACATTTAGCTAGCCCCAAATTGATCTTAGTCAATGAACAATCTGGCGCGCCAATCTTGTATTGTTTTTAATTGAATCGACTGCCGATGGTTCGAAAGGACACTTGCAATGGTTATTCGCTTCCTTGGGGGCACCCTGCTGGTGATCCTATTCGCTGCTATTAGCCTGCCGCTGCCAGTCGCTAATCGGGCTCCCGCGGTTGCAAGACTGTTAGCTCCCGCCGCGCAGGCGAAGTCGAAAGTTCGCAGTCTGCTCGACCGGGTGCTCGGCAAAACGATGCCGGAGGGCATCGCAAAGACCAACGGCCGCATTGAAGCGACGCAGGTCGATGTCGCAGCGAAATATCCCGGCCGGCTTGTCGATATCACTGTGGAAGAAGGCAGCGAGGTCGAGGCAGGGCAAGTTGTCGGCCGGGTATCGTCACCGGAATATGAAGCTCAGCTTCGGGCGGCGCAATCCAATGTGGAGCGCGCCAAGCAGTCAATGGCCGAGGCGGAATCGCTCATCAACCAGCGCAACGCCACCTTAGCGGCGGCCAAATCCGATTTCGAACGCGGGCAGGAACTGATTGGAAAGCAAGTTATCACCCAACAAACTTTCGATCAGCGCCGCCGCAATTACGAAGGGACTCAGGCAAGCGTCGTGGGAGCGACCGCCCAACGCGACCAAGCCGACGCTGCCATCAAGAGCGCGCAAGCCGAGGTCGAGCGCATTGAGTCGGTCTTGCACGATTTGGTTCTTGTCTCGCCAAGAACGGGACGGGTGCAATACCAGCTGGCGCGGAATGGCGAGGTTGTTGCGGCGGGCGGCAAGATTTTGACCATTCTCGACCTGCACGACGTCTACATGACGATCTTTCTGCCGGCGGCTACTGCGGGCAAGCTCGAGATCGGCGGTGAGGCCCGCATCATTCTGGATCCGGTTCCACAATATGTCATTCCCGCTTCAGTGAGCTTTGTTGCGGCTGACGCGCAGTTCACGCCAAAGACCGTGGAGACCGCCGAAGAACGCGAAAAGCTGATGTTTCGCGTCAAGCTCAAACTGGACGCGGAACTTCTGAAAAAGTTTTCACGGAGGGTAAAGACCGGCGTGCGAGGCATCGGGATCGTGCGCACGAATGTCGCGACAGCGTGGCCGGAAGATCTTCAAGTCAAGTTGCCACAATGACGGACGCCGTCGTCGCCCGGCTCACGAATGTCTCACACCGTTACGGGGCGACGATCGCGCTTGACAACGTCACCACTGAGATTCCCGCTCGCAAGATGGTCGGGGTAATCGGACCTGACGGGGTCGGCAAGTCCACCCTGTTGGCGTTGATCTCCGGGGTGCGCATCATCCAGAGTGGAGAGGTTGTTGTGTTCGACGGCAATCTCGCCGATGCGAGCCACCTCAAAACCCTCCGCGCCCGTGTAGCCTATATGCCGCAGGGGCTCGGCCGCAATCTCTACCCGACGCTCAGCGTCTTCGAGAATATCGACTTCTTCGGGCGCCTGTTCGGGCAATCAGCATCAGAGCGGCGTGCCCGCATCACGGAACTCCTGACCGCCACGGCACTCGATCCATTCGAAGCTCGCCCGGCCGGCAAACTGTCCGGCGGAATGAAACAGAAGCTCAGTCTTTGCTGTGCGCTCATCAACGATCCGGATCTGCTCATCCTTGACGAGCCCACGACCGGCGTCGACCCGCTGTCGCGGGGCCAATTCTGGGACCTCATCAATACAATCAGGGCGCGGCGCCCGCAGATGAGTGTTGTGGTGGCGACAGCCTATATGGACGAAGCGCAGCGCTTCGACTGGCTGATGGCGATGGATGACGGGAAGATCATCGCCGACGGCACGCTGAAGGAATTATTGGAAAGGACGGGGGAACCTACGCTCGACGACGCGTTCATCGCATTGATGCCGGAGGAAAAGCGCGGGCTTCATCAAAAGGTGATTGTGCGGCCTCGGGTTGCTTCGGCCGACGAAGTGCCGGCGATCGAGGCCGAGGGACTGACGCGACGGTTCGGCGATTTCGTCGCGGTGGATCACGTCAACTTCAAGATCGCGCCCGGCGAAATCTTCGGCTTCCTCGGCTCCAACGGTTGCGGCAAGTCGACCACGATGAAGATGTTGACCGGGTTCCTGCCGGCTACGGAGGGCTGGGCGAAGCTCTTCGGCAGCCCCATGGGATCGAACGACATGGAGATGCGCCGCAACGTCGGTTACATGACGCAAGCGTTCTCCCTCTATGCCGAACTGACCGTCCGACAGAATCTCGATCTGCACGCTCAGCTTTATCACTTACCGACGGACAAGGTCGAAGGCCGCATCCAGGAGCTTCTGAAACGTTACGATCTGGCAAGCGTCGCCAATGCTAAACCCGAGAGCCTGCCACTCGGCATCAAGCAGCGGCTTCAGCTTGCGGTGGCCGTGTTGCACGAGCCGGCCATTCTCATCCTCGACGAACCGACTTCGGGCGTCGATCCGATTGCACGCGATTCGTTCTGGCGCACGCTGATCGATCTCTCTCGCGACGACGGCGTCACGATATTTCTTTCGACCCACTTCATGAATGAGGCCGAGCGATGCGACCGCATCTCCCTCATGCACGCGGGCAAAGTGCTGGCGGTCGGTGCGCCGCTCGAGCTCGTCAAGGAGCGCGGCAGCGACTCGCTGGAAGACACGTTCGTTGGCTATCTGGCCGACGCCGCCGGCATTGACCGCTCGAAGAAGGCCGAAGCGCCGGCTCCAGCAGTGGTGCCAGCGGGAGCGGAAGTGGTGCGCAACCCAAAGCGCTTTGATTTGGGCCGTCTTTGGGCATATGCGCGCCGCGAGACGGTGGAGCTTTTGCGCGATCCGATCAGGCTCGCTTTTGCCTTTTTTCGGCCCTATCATCCTGATGATGGCCTTCGGATACGGTATTTCCTTTGATATCGAAAACCTGCAGACGGCGGCGTTCGATCAGGACAATACGCCGGAAAGCCGGCAACTGCTCGACGGCTTTTCCGGCTCCCGGTATTTCTCGATGCAGGCGCCAATCAGCTCAGCTGCCGAGGGGGAGAGGCGCTTGAGAAGTGGCAACACCCAAATCGTTGTCGAAATTCCGAGCGGGTTTGGTCGCGATTTACTCAACGGTTCACGGCCCGAAGTCGACGCATCGGTCGACGGCGCCATGACGTTCCGTGGAGAAACGTCGAGAAGTTATGTCACCGGCGTCGTCAGGAAGCAAGGCGAGGAGCTCCAAAAACAGTTGCGGCGCGCAGGAAGCCCGAATGCCTGGAGCGACGACGATATCCAGACGCGCTTTCGCTACAACCAGGCCTTCCTCAGCGTCAACGCCATGGTTCCGAGCGTATTCATGCTCATGCTGTGTCTGATCCCCGCCATCATGTCGGCGATCGCGGTCGTGCGGGAGAAGGAAACAGGCTCTATTGCCAATTTCCGCTCCACCCCGATTACCAGACTTGAGTTTCTCCTCGGCAAGCAGCTCCCCTACGCCGGGGTCGCCATGGTGAATTTCGTTTTTTTGTTTTTGATGGCGATTTTCGTTTTTAGCGTGCCGATCAAAGGATCGTTTCTTACGCTGCTGATCGGCACGGTCGTTTATGTCGTGGCGACAACCGGTTTCGGCCAGTTGATCTCATCATTTACCCGCACGCAGGTGGCGGCGGTCTTCGCCACGGCGATTCTTTCCATCGTCCCGGCCGTGAACTTTTCCGGGCTGTTCGCGCCGGTGTCGTCCCTCTCCGGCGGCGCGAAAGTGCTAGGCCTCACGTTTCCGTCGGCCTGGTATCAGCCGGTCACCGTCGGGGTTTTCGCCAAAGCGCTCGGAATGCCCGACCTTTGGCGAAACATCGTCGCGATCGCGGTCATCGCGCTGACCTATCTCATCCTGTCACTCGTGCTCCTACGCAAGCAGGAGGCGTAACGTGTCATCGTCCCGCACGGAACCCGTTCCAAAATGGGCCAAGGCGAGAACGCTGACGCTGCGCGATCACGCTTTCAACATCCTGCAACTCGTGATCAAGGAACTGAGAAGCATTCGGGCAGACCCGACAATGCTCGTCCTTGTCGCCTACGCCTTCAGCATTTCGGTCAACACGGTCGCGACCGGCGCCGTGACCGAGGCGACCAATCTTTCGGTCGGGGTCGTGGACGAAGACGGTTCGGATCTCTCAAGAGGGATCGCCGAAGGGCTATCGCCGCCGACATTCCAACGTGCCCTGCACATTACCGCACCCGAAATCGATGCGAAAATGGACAAGGGCGAGCTGCTGTTCGTCGTCGAGATACCTCCCAACTTCCAAGCCAAGGTGCTAGCCCAGCGAAAGACGGAGATCCAAATCAACGTCGATGCGACGGCAGTAGCCCAGGCCGGCAATGGCGCCAGCTATCTTCGGACCGCCATATTCAACGAGGTGCAGAATTTCATCTCCAAGCGCGGGGAACCGTTAAGCGACCCGATCAATCTAGTGGTTCGCGCGAAATTCAATCCGAACCTAAAGACCGCTTGGTTTTCGGCAATGACCCAGGTGATCAATCAAATCACACTGCTGACCGTGATCCTCACCGGCGCTGCGCTGATCCGCGAGCGCGAGCAGGGCACTGTGGAACATTTGTTGGTCATGCCCGTAGTTCCTGCCGAGATCATGCTGGCAAAAATGCTCGCCAACGGTCTCGTTATTCTTGTGGCGGCGATGCTGTCGCTGCAATTTGTCGTTCACCTGTGGATTGGCGCGCCGATCACGGGATCGATTGCATTGTTTCTGCTTGGCGCGGCGCTCTACGCGCTGGTGGTGGCTGCCCTAGGTATCCTGCTCGGCACGCTTTCGACCACGATGGGTCAGTTCGGCTTGCTGGCGATGCCGGTGCTGATCGTCACCCAATTGCTCTCGGGGAGCAGCACGCCCATGGAGAGCATGCCGGTCTGGCTGCAATATGTCATGAGGACGATCAGCCCGACGCCGCATTTCGTCTCCTTTGCTCAGGCGGTGTTGTTTCGTGGCGCCGATCTTTCGCTGGTATGGCGTCCGCTGCTGGCGATGCTGATCATTGGCGCAGTATACTTCGCTGTCGCGATGAGCCGCTTCCGGCGCGTTATTTTTGGGAGCTAATCGGATGGCGAGTGTCACAACGAATGACAACGGCAAGATGAAGCGAAAGCTCTACGAAAAGGAATTGCGCAAGCTCCAAGTCGAGCTTTGCTACGTGCAGGATTGGGTGAAGGCGAAGGGACTTCGAGCGATTATCCTGTTCGAAGGCCGTGACGCTGCTGGCAAGGGCGGCACGATCAAAGCCATAACGGAAAGAGTGAGCCCGCGTGTCTTTAGGCTAGTGGCCCTACCTGCACCGTCCGATCGCGAAAAAACGCAGATGTACATTCAGCGCTACGTCGAGCGTTTTCCCGCCGCCGGCGAAATCGTCATTTTCGACCGGAGCTGGTACAACCGGGCGGGCGTCGAAAACGTCATGGGATTTGTCAGCGCCGGGGAGGTCGATCGCTTTTTGGGCCTCTGCCCGGAGATCGAAAAATACATAACCGACGCGGGCATTATTTTGATTAAATTTTGGCTGGAGGTCGGACAAGAAGAGCAGGAGCGGCGATTTCTCGCCCGCATCAACGATCCGCTTCGCCAGTGGAAGCTGCAGTCCGATGGACCTGGAATCGTTCGAGCGCTGGTACGACTATTCGCGGGCACGCGATGCCATGTTGAAGGCCAGCGACGTCGACCATGCGCCCTGGCAAATTGTGCGGTCGGACGACAAAAGGCGGGGACGCCTGAACTGCATCGCCCGGATCCTCGAACTCATTCCCTATAAGAAAGTATCGCGCCCCAAGGTCAAGCTGCCAAAACGATCCGCTCGGAACAAATACGACGACCAGGCATCGTTGCGGGGACGGAACTTCGTTGCAGATAAATTCTGAGTCAGCGCGCCCCACACCGCAGCTAATGCTGCATCTGCAGGTTCATCAGATCGCCCGGCAGCATCATGTTGGCGTTCAGGCTCGCCATGATGACGAGCGATCCGACCATGACCAGCATCACGATCAATATGCCGAACGCCAGCGCCAGCACGTTGTTGGTATTGTCCGGCCCGGTGGTGATGTGGAGGAAGAACACCAGGTGGACGCCCATCTGGGCGATGGCGAGAACGGCGAGACCCAACGCCACGCCGGGGGGCCAGAGCAGGGTGGTACTTGCGGCCCAGAACGACGCCGCGGTGAGGATGACCGCGAGGACGAGGCCGATCGTATAGACCAGGAACTCCGAGAGCGTCTCCTCGCGCGTGGCGGCGAGGCTGGTGTCGTCGCCGGGGGCGCGATCGTGCGACTGCAGGCTCATTTTAGTGGCTTCCCATCAGATAAACGACCGTGAACAGCCCGACCCAGATGATGTCGAGCGCGTGCCAGAACAGGCTGAAGCAGAGGAGGCGGCGCTCCACCATCGGGCGAAAGCCCCTGGTCGCGACCTGCGCGATCATGACCGCGAGCCACAGAAGTCCGAAGGTGACGTGCACGCCATGGCAGCCGACCAAGGTAAAGAATGCCGAGAGAAACGCGCTGCGCTCCGGCGTCGCGCCGATCCTGACCATGCCGGCGAACTCGCTCGCCTCGAGCGCGAGGAACGCGGCGCCGAAGAGGAAGGTGACCATAGCGGCTAGGTAGGTTGCGCCGGCGTTGCGCGCGCCGATCGCCATCGACATCAGGCCGCAGGTATAGCTCGACAAGAGCAGGCATCCGGTCTCGACGGCGACGCGCCTCAGGTCGAACAATTGCGCGCCGTCCGGACCGCCGGCGGTGGCGTGTGCCAGCACCGCAAAGGTCGCGAACAACGCCGAGAACATGACGATGTCGCTGAGGAGGAAAATCCAGAAGCCGTAGGCGACGACGATGCGCTTCGGCGCCGGACCGACATAGCTCACGTCGCCGGTAACGTCGGGTTCCGCGCCGAAGACGGCGGTGCTGCTCATGCGGCGATCTCCGTGCGGTATTCGCGATCGATGCGCGCGACCTCGTCGGCCGGGATTTCGACTTCCTCCTGTTCGCGCCAGGCGAACACGAGCATCGTCGCCAACGCGCCGATGATGCCGACGATGACCATCCACCAGATGTGCCAGATCAGCGCGAAGCCGGTGACGACGGCGAAGAAGGCGGTGACAAAGCCGGTCGCGCTGTTGTTCGGCACTTCGATCGGCTCGTAATCCGGCGGTCGCGCGGGCGCGGTTTGTTGGGGGCGCGCCGCCTGTTGCGCGCTTGCTTGCTGCTTCATGATCCAAAACGCGTCGATCCCGGTGACCTGGGGGAGGACGGCAAAATTCCACGGCGGCGGCGGCGACGGCGTCGACCATTCCAGCGTGCGGCCGTTCCACGGATCGCCGGTCAAGTCGCGCAGCGCCTCGCGGTTGCGGATCGAGACGAAGAGCTGCACGATCTGGCAGGCGATCCCGCCATGATGACCGCCGCTCCGAGTGCGGCGACGATCAGCCACGGCCGCCAGCGCGAGATCGTCATAGTGCTGCATGCGCCGGGTCATTCCCATCAGGCCGAGCACATAGAGCGGCATGAAGGCGAGATAGAAGCCGACGAGCCAGCACCAGAACGCTGCCGGCGCCCCAGCGTTCGTCGAGCCTGAAGCCGAACGCCTTGGGGAACCAGTAATTGTAGCCCGCCATGCGCGCCGAACACGACGCCGCCGATGATGACGTTGTGAAAGTGCGCGATCAAGAACAGGCTGTTGTGCAGAACGAAGTCGGCCGGCGGCACCGCCAGCAGAACGCCGGTCATGCCGCCGATCACAAAGGTGACCATGAAGCCGATCGACCACAGGATCGGCACGTGAAAGCGTACCCGCCCGCCATACATCGTGAACAGCCAGTTGAAGATTTTCACGCCGGTCGGCACGGCGATGATCATCGACATGATGCCGAAGAAGCCGTTGACGTCGGCGCCGGCGCCCATGGTGAAGAAATGATGCAGCCAGACCAGGAACGAGAGGATGCAGATCGCCATGGTGGCGGCGACCATCGAGCGGTAGCCGAACAGCGGCTTGCCCGAGAAGGTGGCGATCACCTCGGAGAAGACGCCGAACGCCGGCAGGATGAGGATGTACACTTCCGGGTGGCCCCACACCCAGAACAGATTGACGTACATCATCATGTTGCCGCCGCGCGTCGACGGTGAAGAAATGGAAGCCGAGATAGCGGTCGAGCAGCAGCATCGCGAAGGTCGCGGTCAGGACCGGAAAGGCCGCGACAATGAGCAGATTGGTCGCGAGCGCGGTCCAGCAGAACACCGGCATGCGCATATAGGTCATGCCCGGCGCGCGCATTTTCAGGATGGTGGTGACGAAATTGATTCCCGTCATCAGCGTGCCGATGCCGGAGATCTGCAGCGACCACAGATAATAATCGACGCCGACACCGGGCGAGTATCGCAGCTCGCTCAGCGGCGGATAGGCCATCCAGCCGGTGTTGGCGAACTCGCCGATGACCAGCGAGAGATTGGTCAGGAGCACGCCCGACGCGGTGAGCCAGAAGCTGACCGAGTTCAAGGTCGGAAACGCCACGTCGCGCACGCCGAGTTGCAGCGGCACGGCGAAATTCATCAGCCCGATCACGAACGGCATCGCCATGAAGAAGATCATGATCGTGCCGTGCGCGGAGAAAATCTGGTCGTAATGCTCCGGCGGCAGATAACCTTGCGCGCCGCCGGCGGCGAAGGCCTGCTGCGAGCGCATCATGATGGCGTCGGAAAAGCCGCGCAGCAGCATCACCAGCGCCAGCACGCAATACATCACGCCGATGCGCTTGTGGTCGACGGACGTGATCCACTCGCGCCACAGATACGGCCAGTACCCCTTGCGCGTGATCCAGCCGAGTACGCCCACGACCGCTAGGATCATCGCCACGGATGCCCCGAGCGGAATCGGCTGGTCGAACGGGATCGCGCTCCAGCTGAGCTTGCCGAGGAGGTTCACGCGGTCATCCTCCGTGTCGCAAACGGGCGGTGCGGTAAAGCGAAACGACCTTGGGCGAAACGGTATGGCAAAGCCCGACCATGGGCATGTCCGCCGTCGCGATGGTTTCGAACAGGCCGGGACTGACCGAGCCGTAGGTGAACGGCGCGACGGCCTGGCTCGGCTTCACGAGTTCGGCGTAGCTTTGGGCATCGAGCCCCGGGCCGACGCCCTTAGTCTTGGCCACCCAGCCGATGAATTCGTCGGCGGGCACGGCGCGGACCAGGAAATGCATGTCGGAAAAGCCGTCGCCGCTGAAATTGAAGGAGCGGCCTTCGTAGGTTCCGGGGTTGTCGGCGAGCAGCTTGAGCTGCGTCGTCATCAGCCCCATGGTGTAGATCTGGGTGCCCAGCTGCGGCACGAAGAAGCTGTTCATCACGCCCGACGACGTCAGCTCGAAATCGATCGGCGTGCCGGCCGGAATGGTCAGCTCATTGACGCTGGCGATGCCTTGTTCCGGGTAGATGAACAGCCATTTCCAGTCGAGCGAAACGACCTGGACGGTCAGCGGCTTCACAGCGGAGGCGAGCGGCTTGCGCGGATCGAGCTGGTGCGAGCCGACCCAGCACAGGCTGCCGAGCAGCATCACCGTCATCGTCGGGATCGACCAGACGATCATCTCGAGGCGGCCGGAGTAGTGGAAGTCGGGCATGTAGCGGGCGCGCGTGTTGGAAGCGCGAAACCAGAAAGCCACCGCGAGCGTCGCGAGTATCGTCGGCACGACGATCGCGAGCATGATGCCGAGCGAATTGAACAGGATCGTGCGTTCCGCCGAGGCGACCGGTCCCTGCGGGTCGAACACCCCTTCCGAGCAGCCGCCGAGCGCGAAGGCGATCGGCAGTGCGAAACCGGGCGGGCGCAATGCGCAGGACCCAAAACGTTCCGGTGCTCGGACCGGCAACATCTATCGTCATCGCAATGCGCTCAACTCTAGGGTCGGGGATCGGGAAGGCGGATCGGAAATAATCGCGCGCCACGCGGCGCGCTGCGACTGTCGCCATACGGACGCCCTAACCGCCAACGCGGACTAAGGTTCCGTTCTTATCGTCGTGCGCAGGGGAACCGGTCTGGCGCCGGCCGGAAAAACGGTCGGTATTCGAACGGCGTAACGTCAAGCGCCGGGCTCGAAAAAAAGCGGGACGGCGCCTGCGCCGTCCCGCGGTATCGCTGGTATTTCGGTCGCGTCAGATTTGGCTGATGTCGCGATCCTTGGTCTCGGGCAGGAAGATGAGCCCGACGACGAAGCTCATCGCGGCAATCACGATCGGATACCACAGGCCCGAATAGATGTTGCCGGTCGCGGCCACGATGGCGAATACGGTGGCCGGCAGGAAGCCGCCGAACCAGCCGTTGCCGATATGGTAGGGCAGCGACAGGCCGCTGTAGCGGATGCGGGTCGGGAACAGTTCGACCAGCCAGGCCGCGATCGGCCCGTACACCATGGTGACATAGACCACCAGGACCGCGAGCAGGATCACCGTCATGACGTAGTTGATGTCGTTGGTATCCGCGCTTCGGCCGGATAACCGTGATCCTTGATCGCGGCGGCGATCACCTTGGCGACGTCGGGCGTATCGGCGGTGATCATCTGTTCGCCGATCTTCACGCTCGCGGTGGTGCCGGCCGGCGCCGTCGACGTTGTTGTAGTTCACCGAGAGACTGACCAGCGTCGACTTGATGATGTCGCAGCCGGTGGTGAACTTTTCGGTGCCGGTCGCCTTGAACTGGAACGAACACTTGGCCGGGTCCGCGGTCACGACCACCGGCGCCGCGCTGAGCGCCGCTTCGAGCTTCGGATTGGCGAAGTGGGTGATGCCCTGGAACAGCGGGAAGTAGGTCACGACCGCGAGCGCGAAACCCGCGAGCATGATCGGCTTGCGGCCGATCTTGTCCGACAGCCAGCCGAACAGGATGAAGCAGGGCGTGCCGATCGCGAGCGCGATCGCGACCATGATCTGCGCGGTCACGCCCGGCACTTTCAGCGTCTGCGTCATGAAGAACAGCGCGTAGAACTGGCCGCCGTACCACACCACGGCTTCGCCGGCGGTGGCGCCGAGCAGCGCCAGCGATCGCGATCTTGGCGTTGCTCCATTGCGCGAAGGCTTCCGTCAGCGGCCGCTTCGACTGCTTGCCTTCCTCCACCATGCGTTGGAACAGCGGCGATTCATTGAGCTTGAGCCGGATCCACAGCGAGACCGCGAGCAGCACCGCCGACAACAGGAACGGGATGCGCCAGCCCCAGTCGCCGAACGCCGCCTCGCCCATGGCGGTGCGAATGCCGAGGATCAAGAGCAACGCGAGGAACAGGCCGAGCGTCGCCGTGGTCTGAATCCAGGAGGTGTAATAGCCGCGCTTGTTGGCGGGCGCATGCTCGGCGACATAGATCGCCGCGCCGCCATACTCGCCGCCGAGCGCGAGGCCTTGAATGAGGCGCAACGCGATCAACACGACCGGCGCCAGAATGCCCCAGGTGGCAAAGCCGGGTATCACGCCGATGAAGAACGTGCCGATACCCATGAGGCTCATGGTGACGAGGAAGGTGTATTTGCGGCCGATCAGGTCGCCGAAGCTGGCCGAAGATCAGCGCGCCGAACGGGCGAACCGCAAAGCCCGCGGCGAAGGCCAGCAAGGCGAAGATGAAGCCGACATTCGGCGGCACGTTGGAGAAGAAGTATTTCGCCAGGAACGCGCCGAGCGTGCCGTAGATGTAGAAGTCGTACCACTCGAACACGGTGCCGAGCGAGGAGGCGAAGATTACGAGGCGTTCTTCGCTCGTCATCCCGCCCGTGCGCGGCGCATTGATCGCCACAGTCGTCATGGACGTATCTCCCCTTGTCGTTGTCGTCCGAACCGATCGCTGGTGACAAAGTGCGCGCGCCGAAGCCGCGGGTCCGCCAGCCAGCCCTGAAAGATCACGCTAATGCGCGAGTCGCGCTGTGTCTGTACGCCAAAAGTCGGAAGAGGCTTTGTTGCGGTGCCGCAATTTTCTGCGCGGCCGCGCAGTGATTTAGCCTGCATGCCGGATCGCGCTTTGTGCGTGCATGCCGCACCGCATAAGTCCTATTCCTCGAATTCGTTTGCGGAATCCTCGGTCGTTGCCAATTAGAGCGCTCATGGACGCGATGACCGACCAGCCGCCCGACGCCAGCATGCGCGCAGCAGGCGCGCATCGGAATGCCACAACGCTGCGCGCAATGCTGCTGCGCCATCCGGGGTGGAGCGTTGCGGCGGTGTTGTTCATCGCCTTCAATCTGCGCCCCGCCATTACCACCGTCGCGCTGTTCATCGGCGACATCCGCCACGATTTCGGACTGTCGGCGCTGGAAATCAGCGTACTGACCATGGCGCCGGTGATCTGCCTCGGCCTGTTCGCGCCGATCGTGCCGGCATTGGCGCGCCGCTTCGGCACCGAAGCGGTTCTCATGGCGTCGCTGTTGGGCATTGCGGTCGGCAGCGTGGTGCGCAGTCTCGGCAGCGTTCCCTTGTTCGTCGGCACGGTCATCATCGGCACGTCGATGTGCTTTCTCGGCGTGCTTGAGCCCGGTGGTGATCAAGCGGGATTTTCCCCATCAGGTCGGCTTGATGATGGGGCTCTACACCATGCTGGTGTGCGTCGGGCCCGCGGTCGCGGCTTCGACCGCCGTGCCGTTGCAGCATGCGATCGGCGGCAGCTGGGAATTGGTGCTGGTATTCTGGGGCCTGCCGGCGCTGATCGGCGCCATCGTGTTCATCCCGCAGCTGTTTCGCTACGCGCGGCCGCGCGGCGTCGCCCCCGCCCATGTCGGCGCGCTGATGCGCGATCCGCTGGCGTGGCAGGTGACGGGATACTTCGCTCTCATCACCGCGCTCGCCTACGCCGTCTTCAACTGGGGGCCGAGCATGCTGCAGGCCCGCGGCCTCGACCCGACGGCGAGCGGCATCGTGATTTCGATCTGCTATCTCGGGCAGACGGCCGCCGGGCTGTTGGCGCCGATCGTCGCCGGCCGCCGGCGCGACCAGCGGCTGATCATTTTCATCATGGTGGCGCTCACCGCGGCCGGTCTTCTGGGTTTTGTATTTGCTCCGGTGTGGTCGCTCACTTTCTGCTCGATCGTGCTCGGCATAGGGCAGGGCGGCGCGTTCGGCGTCGCGCTTTTGTTGTTCGCGCTGCGGACGGAAGACCCGCACACCGGCGCGCAACTCTCGGCGCTGGCGCAAACGGTCGGTTACGTCGCCGGCGGTCTGATCGGCCCGTTTGCCGTCGGCGTGATTTACGACTGGTCCGCCTCGTGGGTGGTGGTCGAGGTATTTTATGTCGCGGTCGGCGTCGCCTCGCTGGCGTGCGGATTGGGCGCCGGGCGCGCCCTTACCGTCGCGGTCAAGCGGCCCGTAGCATCCAATTAAGATTACTGCGCAATTCAGGTTTTTGATCGCGCCGCCATAAACCAATTGGCGCCGTGCTTGCCGTAGAGTGCCTCGAGCAAACACGGGATTGCCATGCGCTTCGTCCTCGCCGCATTGTCGCTTGCGCTTTGTGTCGCGCCCGCGGCGGCGCAGCGCACGCCGGTGATCGTCATTCCGGGCCGGCCGGACGTGCCCGTTCTGATGAACGGCGTCGACGTCTCCTACGCGGTGATCGACGGCGAATTCGGTCTCGATCGGCCGGGCTTTCCGAAGACCTTTGTGTACCGGACGTTCGTGGTCCCGGTGCCGGTTTACAGTCCTGTTCCTACTGCGGACGACGGCAGCTATTTTCCTCGGACCGGCCGGCGTCCCGGCTATGGCCGGTTGGAGGTCAATCCGCCCGCCAACCGCGTGCTGCCGCCGCCGGCGCCGACCTATTACCGCCGTTGGTCGAGCAAATCCGATCCCGGTCCGGCCACCCAATACGCTCCCGCTCCGGCGGTCGGTCCGCCGTCGTGGCATCGGCGCAACGGGCATCAGGGATCTGGAAACGTTCCGCAAATTCAGGAGAACGGCCGCGAGAATGGCGGGCACTAAGCATGATCCGGAAAATTGGGTAGCGGTTTTCCGAACAGATCACGCTCCAAAGAAAAGCAAATGCCGGGTTCTGATTCAAACAGAACCGATCGGGCTTCAGGTCTCACCGGACGAGCCGCTTCGGCTGTCCTTGTTCGCCCCGCAACGTGGGCAGTTCTGGAAGGGGGAATCATGTCTCGCGTAACCTTCGTGGCGCTCGCCACATTTCTAACGATCGGCTCGACGTCTGCGGCTTTCGCCTGTTGCGGAGGGCCGGCTTATTACGCGCCGACCGCCTGCGGCGGCTGTGCGCCGCCGGCACCCGTGGTCTACGTGCCCGCACCACCGCCGCCGCCACCGCCGGTGCAGGTTGCGCCGCCGGCGTGGAGCGGCGGGTGCGGATGCGGCGGCGCGGTCGTCTACGCGGCGCCGCCGGTCGAGGTGACGCCCGTTGCACCGGCACCGATCTACGTCGTCAATCAGGGCCCTGAGTATTCGGGTCCCGGCATCATGGTGCCGTATCACACCTATTCGCCGGCCGCGGCGTGGGCGCCGGCGAACGGCTATCCGTATCTGCGCGGGCGCGGCTACGGTTACGGCTACGGCCATCGCTATCACCGGCCGTGGCCGCACTATGCCTATCGCGCGCGTGGCTACATGCACGCGTATCACAGCAGTCCGGCGTGGCGTTCGCGGTATTATTCGCGCCCGCTCAATGTGCGCGGATAAACAAAAACAATAAGCAAAATGCACAACCAGCCTGAAGGCCCGCTCCGCGCGGGCTTTCTTTTTGCTCAGCCGCCGGCAATGCCGCCCTGCGCTCGGCCGCGCGTGGCGATATAGAGCGCCAGCACCGCCGCATTGGACACGTTGAGGCTCTTGATCGCGCCCGGCAGGTCCAGCCGCGCCAGCCGGTCGCATTGCGCGCGGGTGCCTTGCCGCAAACCCTTGCCTTCGGCGCCGAGTACCAAAGCGAGCGGCGCCGGCAGATCAATCGCCGCGAGATCGGCGGTGCCTTCGCTGTCGAGGCCGACGACGAGAAAGCCGCGCTCCTTGAGCGCGGCGAGCCCGCGCGCGAGATTCTGCACGCTGATGATCGGGACCCATTCCAATGCGCCGGAGGCGGACTTGGCGAGCACGCCAGTCGCCTCCGGGCTGTGGCGCGCGGTGGTGACGATCGCGGCGACGGCGAACGCCGCGGCGGTGCGCAGGATGGCGCCGACATTGTGCGGATCGGTGATCTGGTCGAGCACGAGCACGACGCCGGCTCCGGCGTCCAGCTCTTCGATCTCGGGCGAGGGCAGGGGGTCGGCCTCGAGGAGCAGGCCCTGGTGGACCGCATCGGGCGTCAGCCGCGCCGCGATGGCGTCGGGCCGCACCAGCTCCGGCTCGATCGGCAGCGCGATGCCTTCGTCGCCAAGCCGCCGCAGTGCGTTCTCGGTCGCCAGCAGCCGCCGGACCCGGCGCGCCGGATTGGCGAGCGCGGCCGTGACGCTGTGCCAGCCATAGAGGATCACCGGCGCATCGCCGCTGGCGGCCGGCCGGCGGAAATATTTCGGGCCGCTCATGCGAACGATGGGGCTTTCGGCGGAATGGTTGCTTCCCTGCGCTCATGACGGGCATCCATACTGCGGCAACGGGTCGGTGGAAACGCCCTTGCCGAACCGATCTCGCCGAACCAACCTGGCCATGGCCTGGCTTTTGCACGCCGATATTGGTGCGCCAATCCCCAAACGCCGTTGATGGAGCGACCGATGGCCAGCCATTCCCCGTCCGGCACTGAGGTGCTCGCGGTTCCCGGTGCCGATCCGAAGCTCATCAACGATGATCTGGCGCCGGCCTCGCAGGCCGGCCGCCACTGGGGCGTGTTCGATATCTTCGCCATGTGGATGTCGGACGTGCACTCGGTCGGCGGCTACACCTTCGCGGCGAGCCTGTTCTTTCTCGGCCTGACCGGGTGGCAGGTGCTCGTCTCGATGGCGATCGGCATCTTCGTGGTGTTCGGCCTGATGAATCTGATCGGCGCCCCGTCGCTCAAATACGGCGTGCCTTATCCGGTCGTGGCGCGCATGGCGTTCGGCGTCACCGGCGCCAACCTTGCCGCCGTCGTGCGCGGCATCGTCGGCATCGTCTGGTATGGCGTGCAGATTTTTTCGGCCTGCCGGTCAATTTCATCGTCTTCGCCATCATCACCGTGATCGTCACCGCGGGCACCTCAAAGTGTTCGGCGAGGCGGCGATGGATCCGGTGCGCATCGTCGAGCGGATCGGCAATCCGTAGATCGTCGCGCTCGGCTCGCTCACCTTCATCGTCGCGACCATGGGCGTCAACATCGTCGCCAACTTCGTGTCGCCGGCCTACGACATCGCCAAGGTGAAGCGCGGCCAGGCCGCGCTCGCCGACCTCTACATCCTATCGCCGTCCGGTTGGCTGCGTTACCGCGGCGGCTGGAACCCTGCCGCGGTTGCGGTTTTCGGCGACGCCGCAATGGGATCGGCGGGAGGCTTCCAGCGCTCTCGCAAAGGTCGCGGCAATGCAGTTGACACTGCCTCGCCCCGCCACCATAAAACCGCCCACGCAATTCCCGCCCCGCAGGGCGGGCGATTGTCGTTTCCTCACGTTATGCGGACCTCGCGACGTGCGGGGGAGTGTCCCGAGTGGCAAAGGGGGCGGACTCGTAAATCCGCTGGCTTACGCCTTCGTAGGTTCGAGTCCACCTCCCCCACCATCCACCCTCGTTTGACTGCGGCGTGCGGGCAAGGCTTCGGGGCCGGCATCGCGAACACCGCTGAGCCTCGAACGAAAAACCCGCCGAGGAACGCCCGGCGGGTCCTTTCGTCGTCGCCTGGGTTGTTCGGCTCGGACGTGTCAGAATTTCAGGTTCACGCCGCCACGCACCACGTTGGTGTAGAAACTCACATTGTCGACCAATTCCTGATTCTGGCTTCCGAGGTTGACGTACAAGTATTCCAGCTTCACCGTGAAGTTGTCGGTGAAGGCCTATTCGAGCCCGGCGCCGGCGGTATAGCCGAAACGGGTCTGCGTATCGGCGAGGGTCGCGGTGGCCGCGGCGCCGAACCCGGCGCCGGACGCGGCGGTGGTCGCCGTCAGTCCGCCGAAGGCTGCGCCGCCCGTGCCGTAAAGCAGGACATGGCCGAAGGCCCAGCCGAGCCGGGCGCGCGTGGTGTCGAGCCATTGCAGTCGCGACGTCACCGCCACGTTTCCGGCCACGCCGCCGACCGTGACCGGGGTCGAGTTCGTTCCCTCGATGTTGGTCCAATCGAGATCGGTTTCCAGGCCCAGCACCCATTGTCCGATCTGGTAGCTGTAGCCCAGGGTGCCGCCGGCGAGCCCGCCGTCGACGTCGAAATTGCCGGTCGTCGCGGCCGGCAATCCAACGATGCTGGCGGACACGGTGTGGTCCGTCTGGCCCCATGCGCCGCCGCCATTGACGCCCACATACCATCCGGTCCAGCTGAACATCGGAACAGGTGGCGGCGCCTTATAGGGCACGCCCAGGTCGGCCGCCGCAGCGGCTTCGATGCCAAACACGATCGTACCTGAGCGGCAAGCAACAAAGACCGTTTCGCACGGTTTATCCCCACTGATTGCAACAATGATGCCCCGGATAAAGTCCAACACATGTGAATTCAGTTAGCGAGGCCACGAAAATAGCGGTAAAATCGAATTTTTTCGCGAGTGTTGCTTGCTCGACACAAAAACGGTGACGGACTACCGGATGAGTCCGCGCTATCCGCTTTGTTTGTAGTATTTTGTTAGTAGTAATCGGCGCTTCTGAGATTTGATCGGTATTTTGGCACTGCGCCGATCTAAAACATCAGGCGGCAACGCGGCCGTTATGATCAAATAAAAGCGGTCCGCGGATCGCTTCGTTCGCAGCGTGAGCGCCTGCAAACGAACAAGATCGGCCTTCGCGTTGTTTCAAACCCAGAGCATCCGGAGAAAACAAACGTCCGGCGCGACTTTTTTCATGTCGACGCCGGACGGCGGTCTTGGAGGAAGGCCTCGATGTCTAATGGAGGCGATAAGTTCATGCCGGTTTTTCGCGAGTTTATGCCGCTGTACGCGGTTCAGAAGCTGAATAGGTAGTTGACGCCGGCCTTTATCGTGTGAACCTGCACTTCTGTTTGTACCGCCGTTGGAAACGTAACCGAACCCGCAAGCGCTGGGCCGCCGACGACAGTGACGCCGCCAGACGCGGTCACCGCGGCGGTCTCGTTGTGCTTGCCGTAGTCAGCGTAGTCGTATTCGACCTTGGCCGTCCAATGAAGGGCAAACAGATACTCGGCGCCAATGCCCAGCAAACCGCCCACCTGTGTCTCGTTGACGCTCGAGTTCACGTTGCCGAAAAAACTAACAGGTCCGACGGTGCCGCTGATGCCGTTGCCAAAGCTGTTGTTCACCCCGGCCCAACTGGCGCCACCCTTCAAATAGACGAGGAGGCTCTGGATGGGAAGGACGCCGACACGACCAGTTACGTCGGCGGTCCAGTCGACTTTGCTACTACAGTTGAAAACGGTAACGGCAGGGCGAGGTTCCCGAAAAGTTCGCCCAGTCGCCATCACCCTCGATGCCGACCACGAAATTTCCGATCTGATAGTTGTATCCAAGCTGTCCGCCGAACAGCCATCCGTTGAGAGACGTTTGTGCCAGGGGAACGACGAGATTGATGCCGGGGGTAATACCATTTATCGCAAGGGTCTGACCGACATCCACATTGCTCGTCGTCGTGCCCCAACCCGCTCCGCCATTGGCGCCGAGGTAAAATCCGGTCCAGGACGGCGCCGGCGGTGGCGGTGGCGCCTTGTAAGGCACGGCGAGATCGGCGGCGGCAGCATATTGGCCGCTGGCGGCAACCATGCCTGCGGCGGTGAGCAGAGCAACAAAGACTTTGCGCATTGGGGTCCCCCGTCTTGATGAGAATGACAACGTTCGCATTAGGGTCCAATCGGCTTCGAAGTCACCACGTATTAATACGTACGAGCTATTTGTTAGATGCGATTTCCAGCGATTGTTGCATGCCGGACACATTGTTGTAGGTATTTTGTTAGTGTGTGCCTTCTGCACGGTATGGGAATGCTACGAGCACTCATCAGGAACGGTGGAGACCGATTGGAAATTCCGCCTTATTTGATGTCCGAAACGACAGGTGCCCGCATTTTCTTCGATGCGGTCGAATTCGCACCATGTTCGTACGGTAACCAGTTCCTAATGGAAGTGCTGGGAAGTGAATTGTCGAGCGAACTTCGTGAAAGTCTAGATCGCTGTGCCAGTAGCGCGTTACCGTGCAGCGAAATAGCAACGTCGCTGGCCGATACATACGAAGCTATTTGTGCGCAAACGTGGGGCGCTCAAGACGTGGCGGCCAAGAAGTGGCTAAGAAGTGGCGGCCAAGAAATGGCGCCCAAGAAGTGGCGCCCAAGTAAGTGGCGCACGACGGATCATGCGATGAGGCGACGAGCAGGCCGTGCGCGGCTGCGACGGTACGCCGGGCATAAGAGGCGGGGAGTTAGCATGTCGTGTCGAGCAGGGGGAGGTAGGTCTTGTAGCTATCCGTTCTCAGTCCGAAGTGGCGATAGATTTCGGCGCGGTAGATGCGCACGATGAAACGTGCAAACCAAGAACGCAACGTGCAGTAACCGTGGAAGACATCAGCGGGCGATCGTCGGCGAAGAGGGGGATCGTGTGGTCAGTTGGTGAGGCGTTGGGCGCGGGCTCGCGCATAAGGTGAACGAATTCCCAAACGTTTCCCTGCAACTCTTAGCGCAATCGCCCCGCCAAGCGCGGCGAATAAACGCTATCTTTAGTCTGTTATTTAAGCTGATCTTAGACCCCGGTGCGTAGGGTGACGTTACTGCGGCGGGAAAACAGGGCCCGTCGACGATAAACAAAATCGACTGGGAAAGGCGTCACAATGAAAGCCGTCGTCAAGACGGTCGAGCCCGCCGAGCGCGAGGCGCGGTTCGATCACATCCGGCCCCATTATCTCGAGGCGCTGACCTTGGTCGAGCGCCTGCACCGGCGTCTGCTCGACGTCATCAAGGACGAGTTCGACCGCCGCGGCCGCGCCGACATCAATTCGGTGCAGGCGCTGTTGTTGTACAATATCGGCGACAAGGAGCTGACCGCGGGCGAATTGCGCACGCGGGGCTATTATCTCGGCTCCAACGTCTCCTACAATCTCAAGAAGCTGGTCGAGATGGGCTTTCTCGATCACCAGCGCTCGCGGGTCGACCGCCGTTCGGTGCGCATCAAGCTCACCGACAAGGGCCGCGAGGTGCGCGACATCGTCGATGGGCTCTACCAGAAGCACGTGCGCACGGTGGAGCAGGTCGGCGGCATCAATGCCGACGAATTCGGCGTGCTCAACAAGTCGCTGCACCGGTTGGAGCGCTTCTGGACCGATCAGATTCTCTACCGGCTCTGATCCGGCAGGGCCGGTCGATCAGGCGGTTCTCGAGTTGTACTGGCGTGCCTCAAAACCCCGGCGCCAATGCCGGGGTCTTTTTTGCCGGCACGTCGCTTGCCGTGACGACCGCCCGGCGACGCCCGGACGCCACATTGTGCCGCACGCGCACGGCCGGCGTGCGACCCCTTTGGATTCCGCACGCTCCATGCTAAGGCGGCCTGTGGGCCGACGCATCAGGGGCCACGCATTGGCCGTTTTTGGCCGTCACGCTCTGGCGGACGGGCGCTCCATGAACGAACCGCGGATTGACGATCGAGGGCGGGTCGACCGCCGCACCCTGTTGCGCCGCCTCATCGGCGCGGCGGGCTTTGCCGCGGCCGGATTGTCCGCGCGCGCGGCAGCCGCCGCCGACGATCAGACGCTCGACGCGCTGATCGGTGCCGCCCAGCGTGGCGAGTTCGGGCAGGGCTTCGACGAAGCGTCCCGCACGATCCATATGCCGAAACCGTCGGAGCCGACCGTTTCCGCCGCGACGGCGCAGACCACCGATCAGGCGATCGACCGCTACGCGGCGATCGTCGGCCGCGGCGGCTGGCCGCATGTTCCGCAGGTGACGGTGTTGCGGCTGGGCGACCGTCATCCGAGCGTGCCGGAGCTGCGCGCGCGGCTCACCGCCTCGGGCGACATCGATCCGAATGCTGTCGGCAACGATATCTACGATTCCTACGTCGAGGCCGCGGTGCGGCGCTTCCAGGCCCGCCACGGCTTGACCGTCGACGGCATCATGCGCGAGCAGACGCTCGCCGCGATCAACGTGCCGGCGCCGGTGCGGCTCGCCCAGCTTAAGGTCAACGTGACGCGGCTGCGCGCGCTCGCGGCCAATCTGGCGCCGCGCTACGTCGTCGCCAACATTCCGGCGGCGCGCATCGAAGCGATCGAGAATGGCGCCGCCGTGTCGCGCCACACCGCCGTCGCCGGCAAGCCCGACCGGCCGTCGCCCGACATCAACTCGAAGATCGTCGAGATCAACTTCAATCCCTATTGGACGGTGCCGGCCTCGATCGTGAAGAAGGATTTGATCCCGAAGATGCAGGATGCGCCGGATTATCTGAGCAGCAATCATATCCGCATCTTCAACGTCAAACGCCAGGAATTGCAGCCGGCCGACATCAATTGGTACTCGGAGGATGCGACCCATTACAGCTTTCGTCAGGACCCGGGCAGCTTCAATTCGCTCGGCTCGATCCGCATCAATTTTCCCAATCGCTACCAGGTCTACATGCACGACACGCCGCTGAAAAATCTGTTCGGCGAGGATTTTCGCTTCCACTCCTCCGGCTGCATGCGGGTGCAGAATGTGCGCGAACTGGTGACGTGGCTGTTGCGCGACACCCGCAACTGGTCGCGCGAGGAGATCGACGACGTGATCAAATCCGGCGAACTTAAAACCGCGCGGCTCGCCAATCCGGTGCCGCTGCACTGGGTCTACATCACCGGCTGGGCCACCGCCGACGGCGTCGTGCAGTTCCGCGAGGATATTTACAACCGCGACGGCGTGCCCGGCGCGCAGGCGGCGACGACGAACCTTTAGAGGCATCCGCGCGGCCTGC
>CAVUWO010000027.1:0-57797 GCA_963745155.1 uncultured Pseudomonadota bacterium
CGCCGGCAGCACCTCCGCGCGGCATTCGCCGAAGCCGAGGCGCGGATAGCCGGGTTTTTGCGCAAAACCGCGGAAGATGATCTCGTCGCCGTCCTCGATGAAGCCGCGCTGTTCGCCCGACGGCAAAGCGAGCGGCTCGGCGCCGCGCGCGGTCAGTTCGAGCAGGCTGCCCCAGCTCGATTTGTCCGGGCCGGAAACGGTGCCGGATCCGATCAGGTCGCCGATTTCCAGGTTGCAGCCGTTCGAGGTGTGATGCGCCACCATCTGCGCCACGGTCCAGTAGGTGGTCGCGAACGAGGTCTGGGTGAGCCGCAGCGGCGCGAGGCCGGCGCGCCGCATCTGCGCGCTCGCGAGATAAGCTTCGAGCGTGATGTCGAGGCCGCCATGCGCGCGGTCCTCGGCGTCGTCGAGATGCGGCAGCGGCGCCGGATCGCCGGCCGGCCGCGCGAACGCCGCGGTGCGAAACGGCGCCAGCGCCTCCGCGGTGACCACCCAGGGCGACACCGTGGTGGCGAAATTCTTGCCGAGGAACGGCCCGAGCGGCTGGTATTCCCACGCCTGCACGTCGCGCGCCGACCAGTCATTGAGCAGGCAGAAGCCGAAAATGTGCGCGCCCGCCGCGCCGACCGGAATGGTGTCGCCGAGTTCAGATGGCACGCCGATATAGAAGCCGAGTTCCAGCTCGAAATCCATGTTGCGCGACGGCCCATAGGTCGGCGCCGCTTCGTCCGCGCGCTTGCGCTGGCCGCGCGGCCGCTTGAACGCCGTGCCGCTGACGCGGATCGACGAGGCGCGGCCGTGATAGGCGACGGGCACGTATTTGTAGTTCGGCAACAGCGGCGTGTCGGGCCGGAACGCGCGGCCGGCATTGGTGGCGTGGAACACCGAGGCGTAGAAATCGGTGAAGTCCGGCACCATGACCGGCATCAGGAGTTCCGCCTGCGCCAGCGGCGTGAGATGCCGGCGGCGCAACGTCGCGTCGCCGTGCTCGGCGCTGAGAGTCCGCGCGACAAAGCGAGCCGCAGCGCCGACCAGGCCTGCGGCCCGAGCGCCATCAGCGCATTGAGCTGCGGCGCCGCGCAGGCGCGCGCCGCCTCGGCCGCCAGTCCGGTGAACGCGCCGGAAGCCGCCGCGGCCGCGACGTCGAGCACCTGGTCGCCGATCGCGACGCCGACGCGCGGGGCCGCGCCCGCGGCCGGGCGAAAAACGCCGAACGGCAGATTTTGAATCGGGAAATCGGCGTCGGGCGCGTTGGCGCTGTCGAGGAAGCTCCGCCGCGCGGGATCGTGGGTTTCGTTGAGCGGATGGGTCATGAGCGCGATGCCGGCTGGATGATGATGAAAGCGAAGCGTCCGCGCCGGTCAGGACGGCAAGGCGCCGGTACGGTCGAGATCGCGCCGGCGCTGATTGTCGCTGCGGCGCCGTTTGCCTTCGGCGTCGATGGCGCGGGCAAGCTCGGGATGGTGCGCCATCGCGGTGCGGAAATCGGCGAGATCGAGGATCAGCAAGGTCGATGGCTGCGTGGTCGTCACATTGGCGCTGCGGATCGAATTGCCGAGCAAGGCAAGCTCGCCGAAGAACGCGCCCGGGCCAAGGTGGACGGGAGACGGTTGCACGTCAACCGCGACCTCGCCGCCGGCAATGAAGTACATGCAGTCGCCGACCTTGCCGCGGCGGATGACGGGGGTGCGCTCCGGCACTTCCAGGCGGCGCAGCATGTGGGTGATCTCGGTGATCGCCGCCGGGTCGAGGGTCTGGAAGAACGGCACCTTGCTGACGAGGTCCCAGGTCTGGATGAAGTTGCGCCGCCGGCTCTCCGCGGCAAAACCGGTGGCGAGGATGCCGGTCCATAGTCCGAACGTCGCGATGCCGCTGATCATCACCACCGCGCCGAGGAGATGGCCGAGCGGCGTCTGCGGCACCTCGTCGCCATAGCCGGTCGTGGTCAGCGTGACGACCGCCCACCACAGCGTCGCTGGCATCGTGCCGAACGCGTCGGGCTGGCCGCGGCGCTCGATCACATGCATGGCGGCCGAGGACAGAAACAGTACGATCAGGAACAGCGCGAACACGCTCGCGAGCGGCTTCGCCTCCAGGACGAAGACGCGCCGGAGCTGGGCGAAACCCGGCGAATCCTGCGCCAGCTTGATGACCCACAAGGATGCCAGCAGCCACGCGGTCGGCGCCGGCACGCCGGCGGCGAGCGCGATCGGAACAGGAAGGATGCCGGCGAGATCGACGATGCCGGACGGCGACAGCATGACCCGCGCCGCCCTGCCGACGCGCACTGCCCGCACGGCACGCGCCCCGCTCTCGACGACGAAATAAGTCCAGCAGCACCACAGGCACGTCGCGAGCACGACGCCGGCGCTCGCGCGCGCTTCCGGCACGGTATAAAGCGTCATTGCCACCAGGCCGACCGCCATGACGACGTAACGCGCCAGCGCCGACACGCCGAAACGGCGCAGCGGTGCCGTATAGTACGCCAAGCCGGTGGGCGCTCGCTTGGACAGTCGCTTGGAGAATCGCTTGGAAGCCTTGGGAGTCGCTTGGAAAGTCTTTTGGACATCAGTCGAGCCTCGCCGGCGGCGGGCGGTATGATGCCCATGCCCTGCAGGATGCCGCTGTCATGTAACCTTCAGAATCCACGGGATATTGATAAATCCATGATTCCAGGGCGGTTTTGAATTTCGAGAAAACCACGCCTTTGGCGGGCGAGAAAACCCGCCCGGTGGAAATGTACCTCAGCGGAGGGCCGTATGCACTGGCACTGGACCGAAGTCATCAATGGCGGCGCGTCGCTGTTCATCGTGGCGACAGCCTCGACCAAGACCATGGTGCCGTTGCGCACGCTCGCGATCATCGCCAACTGCTTTCTGGTGGTGTTTTACAGCGCGACGCATGCCTGGATCCCACTGTCGTTCCAGGCGGTGGCCCTGCCGCTCAACGGCTATCGCCTCTACCAGATGATCGCGCTGATCCGGAACGTCGGCACCGCCATCCGCGGCAGCAAGTCGATGGAATGGCTCAAGCCCTTCATGTCGGAACGCCAGTACCGCAAGGGCGACATCCTGTTCGCCAAGGGCGAGCCGGCGGACGAGATGTTCTGCACCGTGACCGGCCGCTATCAGCTCATGGAGCTCGGCATCGATATCGAGCCCGGCCAGGTCGTCGGCGAATTGGCGATGCTCGCGCCCGACAACAAGCGCACCGCGACGCTCGAATGCATCGAGCCGGGCCGGGTGCTGTCGATCACCTACGAGGAGGTCGAGCAGCTTTATTACCAGAACCCGACCTTCGGCTTCTATTTCCTGCGGCTCGCCGCGGCGCGGCTGTTCGACAATATCAGCCGGCTGGAGAGCGAGAGCGAGCGAGCGGCGCGCGGAGCAGACGTGAGGCGTGAGCCTAGGATGCCGGCGCAGAAGCCAGTCGGCGCCGTAAGTTATTGATTACGTGTCATTATATTCAATCGTCATGGCCGGGCTTGTCCCGGCCATCCACGTCTTACGGTGCCGCTCCGAAGACGTGGACGCCCGGCACAAGGTTTATGCTCGGGCCGGCCGCAGGCCGGACCCGTGTGCCGGACTTCACGCGTCAAAACGATTTGCCGCTGCTATAGAGTCGGCTCTGCAAGGCGCGCCGTGCGCCTTCCCGGACTTGGACCAGAAGTGAAAAAGCCAAAAAGGCCGATTTCCCGCGTCGAACTCGCCGGCTATCTCGTCTCGCCGGCGCTGTTCGTCATGATCGTGCTGATGATCGTCGAGGCGACGCTCGCCGCCGGCACCACCTGGCTCGTCATCAATGCCGGCCGCAAGGTGGCGACCGGCCAGTTCCTGCTCTCGGATCTGATCTGGATCCTCACCGCCCAATCGACCTCCTATGTCGCCGGCGTGGTGAGCTGGGTCTATGCCGAGAGCGCCGGCTATCGCGGCTTCGGCAAATTCATCCTGCGCTTCGCCCGCGAGAACCGCGGTAAGGTCAAGCTGTTCAACGACAAGCCGGCGCGGGAACAGGTCGAGCCGTTTCTCACCGGCGAGGCGTTCCAGTGCTTCTTCAACGTGATGTACGAGCTCGAATTCACGCTGAAGCTCTTTCTCGGCATGGTGTTCAACGCGCTGGTGCTCGGCGTCGAGATCGATGTCAGCCTGCCGTTCGCCTATGTCGGCGCGTTCGGCGCGCTGTTGGCGATGCAATGGGCGCTGCAGAAGCCGATCGCGCGCACTTATCTCGAAAACCAGCGCATGAACAACCGCGTCACCGCGCAGGGCTACACCGCCTGGGACAATATCTTTGCCGGCAACCGCTACAATCTGCGGCTCTGGCTCGCCGGCTTCAAGTCGCGGCTGCGCGTCGCCCTGGGCGCGCAGGTCCGCGCCATCGTCGCGCGCGAGGGCATGAGCGCGATGAGCGGCATCGTCAGCCTCGCCATCGTGTTCGCCACCGTGACCGTGGTCGCCGTGCATCATACCGGCGACATGGTGTTTCTGGTCGCGCTGGCGACGACGCTTGCCGCGGCAGATCGAGATGACCTACGAATTGCATCTCCTCGCCGCCGGGTGGAACGACTTCATCGCGGTGTGGACGCGCTTCGGCGGCGTCGCCGCCAACATGCAGCCGCAGCCCGAACCGGACTACGAGGACCGCATCCGCTTCGACCGCCTGGTGCTGCGCGACGGCGACCACGCCAACGTGGTGTCCTCGCTCAACGACGCGCTGCGCATCGTCGAAGCCAGCCCGACCGGCCGCATCAACATCCGCGGCGTAACGGCGCCGGCAAATCCTCGCTGCTGGCGAGCCTGAAGACCGAATTGAAACAGCGCGCCTATTACTGGCCGACCTCCGACCGCCTCGCCTTCCAGTTCGCCGGCGGCGTCGTCCCCGCCCACATCGAAACTAGCGACGAGGACGAGATGGAGGACGCCGAAGAGCCCGCCGAAGAACAAACCGGCTTCTCCTCCGGCGAGCGCCAATTGAAATCGCTCGAAGAAATCGTCAATTCGACCGACGCCCGCTTCTATCTGTTCGACGAATGGGACGCTAACCTCGACGCCGCCAACAAAGCCAAAGCCGATGCCCTGGTCGACGCGCTCGCCGCCCGCGCGCGGGTGGTGGAAATTTCGCACCGGGATCGGGGGAAGTGAGGGAACAAACGCCATGTCCACGTTAACCGACACGCAAGGCGAGGTCGAACAGGTTCCAGTTCTGATCGTCGGCGGCAGCCTGGTCGGCTTGTCCGCCGCCGCATGCCTGGCTTGGCACGGCGTCGAGACGCTGAACGTCGAACGCCACCGCGGCACGGCGATCCACCCGCGCGCCGGGCATTTCCAGTTGCGCACCATGGAGGTCCTGCGCTCGATCGGACTTCAGGACATCGTGCGGCGCGCCGCGGAGGAGCAATACGACCTCGATTTCGGCATCGCCGCGGTCGAATTGCTAGCGGGCCGAGAGCTGGCCGTCTTCATCCGCAACCTAAATGACGGCGTCGATGCCGTCAGCCCGTCCATGCGGTTCTTCATGACGCAGCAATCGCTCGAACCTTTGCTTCGCGCCCGCGCGGAGGAACTCGGGGCAAAGCTGCTCTATGCCACCGAACTGCTGTCGTTCGACCAGGACGCCGACGGCGTCACGGCCAGAATTCGCGACCTCGAGAGCGGCAAGGAACGCGCTGTGCGGGCGCGTTACCTGATCGCGAGCGACGGCAACCGCAGCCGCATCCGCGAACAGCTCGGCATTGCCGTCAAAGGACGGGGACAGATCGCCCACAGCGTCACGATCTATTTTCGCGCCGAGGTCGCCGCCCGATTGCTCGAGGGCCGCCGGCTCGGCGTCATCTACATCAACAATCCGGTCGTGCGCGGCTTTCTGCGCATGGACAAGGGCAATCGCTCCGGCTTTCTTGCCGTCAACACGGTCGGCGACACTTCTCTACCGGAGACCTCCCGCATCGCCGATACCATCACGCCGGAAAGCGCGATCGACATCGTGCGCGCCGCGGTCGGCGTACCGGCTGCGAAGATCGAGATCACGCAGATCATCCCCTGGCGCACCGTCGCCGACAGCGCCGAGCGCTATTCGAAGGGCCGCGTCTTTCTGGTCGGAGATGCCGCACACACCATGCCGCCCAATGGCGGCTTCGGCGGCAATACCGGCGTTCAGGACACGCATAATCTGGCGTGGAAACTCGCGCTGGTGCTGCGGGGCGCGGCGAGACCAACACTTCTCGACAGCTACGATGCGGAGCGCCGGCCGGTCGGCGCGCTCACCGTCGAACAGGCCTACGCGCGTTACGTCCGCCGCACCGCGCCTTACCTGGGGCTCGATACGGTGCAGCCGCTGGTCGACGATTGGAATATGGAGATCGGACACCATTATCGATCGCATGCCATTCTCACTGAGCCGGACGACCTCGCCGAGGTTCACACCGATCCGTTCAAATCACGCGGACGGCCCGGGACCCGGGCGCCGCATTTCGTGCTCGAACGCGACGGACAACGCCGCTCATCACACGATCTCTACGGCCGAGGCTTTGTTTTGCTGTGCGCCCCCGATGGCGCGCCGTGGGTGCAAGCGGTCCAAAGCTTGGCAAACCCTTTCCTGACCGTTCATCAGATCGGAGTTCCGGACGGTTGGCGGGATCCGGCGAACGCGTTCGTGGAAACCTACGGCGTTCTCTCAACCGGCGCCGTCCTGGTCCGACCGGATGGCTTCGTCGCCTGGCGCGCCAAGGAAGGAGTTTCGCGCCCCGAAGAGACGCTGAAGAAAGTTCTCGCCAGCGTGCTTTCAGGTGATTCCGCTGTGGCAGAAACTTAGTAGGCCGAGCGGGTCTCTTTTGGTGAATCGGTTGAGTGCAAATCGGCCGCGCATAGCCCGGATTGAGTGAAACGAAATCCGGGGAAGGGCCTCACCATGAATTCCGGCTTCGCTGGCGATGACCGCAGAATTGCATTCGCGGTGCGAATGCTCGGAATAACGACTGGCACGGCGAAATTCCGCTTCGTGATCGGGCTGTACCCGATTCCGCGCCGTGTGCAGCAGCCCCGCAAACAGCGGTCGAACTGCGGCGCCGTTAGGCCGCGGCTATCTCGGCTTCACGCAACGCCGTGATTTGCAGGAACAGCGAAGCCGGATCGACGTCGGGGTGATTGTCCGGCAAGAGATCTAGCGCGATCGCCGAGATCTTCGCCAGCAGTTTGTCGAGCGTCGGCGCGTCGGCAGCGGCCGGAATGTCGTCGCAATGCCCGCTCCACACGACGCCTCGTCATTCCATGCGGCGGAGATCGTGAAGATCACGAGTTTCGACATGTCGGCTCCCGGCAGATGTGTGGGCTTGCAGAGGCGCCGCTAGCGAAACGATGTCGTGAATCAACCGACACCCGACCGCTCAGAACGTCTGATACGACCGGCCGACCTCACCGCCGACGCGGGTGAAGCCGGCGTGGGCGATTTCGTATTTGCTGTCGAGGTTGAGCGCCTTGGCGTAGGAGCCGGCGGCCTTGTCCTTGTCGCCGAGGCGTTCATAGGCGAGGCCGCGGCTGGTCCAGGCCTGCAGGTTCTGCGGATCGAGCTGCACCGCCTCGTCGAGATCGCTCGCCGCCGACTTGTTGTCGCCGACGGCGAGGTAGCTCAGCGCGCGCGCCAGATAGGGCGCGCCCTTCTGGTTGGTGAGCCCGAGCGCGGTCGAGAAATCGTCGATCGCGAACGCGTGCTGGTGCTGGCTCTGATACAACAGGCCGCGATTATAGTAGGCCTGCGCGTTGTCCGGCCGCAATGCGATCGTCTTGTTGAAGTCGGCGAGCGCCTGGACGCTGTGGCCTTGCTGGCGATGCACCATGCCGCGGCCGAGATAGGCCGGCGCGTAGGCGGCATCGATCGCCAGTGCCTTGTTGTAATCGGCGAGCGCGAGATCGAGCTTACCGGTCTCGCGATAGACCAGCGCGCGGTTGGCGTAGGCCTGCGCGTATTTCGGATCGAGGCTGATCGCCTTGTTGAAATCGGCGAGCGCCTGCTCGCTCTGCCCGGCCTGACCGAACACCGAGCCGCGGATGTTGTAGGCCTGCGGATCGTCGGGATGTTTTTGGATCACCTCGCCGAGCGACATCAGATTGGAGCGCGAGGTGGCGTAGAGCGCATCGTCCTTTTCGGACGCCGGCGGACTGCCGAGCGACGCACAGCCGGCGAGCGCGAGCGCGAATGGCAGCCAGCTGCCAATGAGCTCGGCCGAGCAACACTGGCCAAAGAACGCTGGCCAAATAACGCCTGGCCAAATCAAGCTTCGCCACCAGCAGGCGCGACCACTGCTTGCAGCACTCATTCGATGCCTCGTGGCACCGCCGCGCCCACCCCTTACGCGTACGGTCGAATACCGTTCGAGCGACCTTATCCCCCTTGCGCCCGGCGGCCAAAAATAAAAGCGCGGGCCGATAAGGCGCCCGCGCCGCTCCGAACAGATCGAGCCTTCAGCCGAACCGGGGGGCGCGCGGCGGGCCGGCCCTGCCGCCGGCCGCGGTGACCGGCTTCGGCTTCATCGGCAACAGACCTTCGCGCTGCAGCTTCTTGCGCGCCAGCTTGCGGGCGCGGCGGATGGCTTCCGCCTTCTCTCGTCGCCTTCTTTTCCGACGGCTTCTCGTAATGGCCGCGGAGCTTCATCTCGCGGAAAATACCCTCGCGCTGCATCTTCTTCTTCAGCGCCTTGAGGGCCTGGTCGACATTATTGTCGCGGACAAGTACCTGCACGCAGCCTCCTCGTGTCAAAGCGCGTCCTCATGCAGTGGAAGACGAGCGCGTTCGCAAATGGAAAAAGCGGCCGCGAGCGGTCACGCCAGCGCCACTTGGCGGGTGCATTAGCAGAACAGAGTGGGAAAGTCCATAAGCCGAGGCCGGTTCCGAGCCGGTTCCGCCCCAATCGGCCTGTTTTCGCCCGCGCCGCTCAATCGGGAAGCACCCGCGTGACGTGCCCCATTTTGCGGCCCGGGCGCACGGCGGTCTTGCCGTAGAGATGGACCGCGGCGCCGGGAACCGTGAGCCAGCGGCGGTATTCTTCGACCTCGCTGCCGATCAGGTTGACCATCTCGACCCGGCCGTGGCGGATCGGCCGGGCGAGCGGCCAGCCGGCGACCGCGCGGATGTGCTGCTCGAACTGCGATACCGACGCGCCGTCGATGGTCCAGTGCCCGGAATTGTGCACCCGCGGCGCGATTTCGTTGACGATGAGGCCGCCGTCGCGCAGCACGAACATCTCGACCGCCAGCACGCCGACATGGCCACATGTGTGCGCGATGGTCTCGGCGATCTGGCGCGCCTCCTGCGCCGCGGCGGCGGACAGCGCGGCCGGCACGCGCGAGATTTTCAGAATATGGTCGCGATGCTCGTTCTCGGTGACGTCGAAGGATTCGATGGCGCCGTCGCCGCCGCGGGCGACGATCACCGACACCTCGCGCTCGAACGGGACGAACGCTTCGAGGATGCTGGGCTGGCCGCCGACCTCGCGCCAGGCGGCGTCCGGATCGCCGCCGTCGCGGATCGTCGCCTGGCCCTTGCCGTCATAGCCGAAGCGGCGGGTCTTGAGCACCGCGGGGCGCCCGATCCGCTCGAGCGCGGCGGCAAGCTCGGCCGGCGCCGACACCGCGGCAAACGCCGCGGTGCCGATGCCGAGACCGGCGACGAAGGTCTTTTCCGCGAGGCGGTCCTGCGTCGTCGCCAAGACCTGCGGATCGGGCAGCACCGGCACCCGCGCGGCGAGGAAGCTCGCGGTGTCGGCCGGCACGTTCTCGAACTCGTAGGTGACGACATCGACATCGGCGGCGAAGCGGTCGAGCGCCTCGGTGTCGCTATAGTCCGCGCGCGTCACCCGGTTGACGACGTCGAAGGCGGGCAAGTCGGGATTGGGCGCGAAAACATGACACTTCAAGCCGAGCCGCGCTGCCGCGAGCGCCAGCATCCGGCCGAGCTGGCCGCCGCCGAGGATGCCGATCGTGGCCCCGGGATCGAGCACCGGCGCGCGCGTGCTCACGCGGGAAGATCCTTTGGTCCGGGAAAGTCCTTGGGCGTCTCCGCGACCGCTTCGGTCTGCCGCTTGCGCCAAGCGTCGAGCCGATCGGCGAGCGCGGCATCGCCGAGCGCCAAGATGCTCGCGGCAAACAGCGCCGCGTTGATCGCGCCGGCCTGGCCGATCGCCAGCGTGCCGACCGGCACGCCCGGCGGCATCTGCACGATCGAATACAGCGAGTCCAGGCCGGACAGCGCCTTCGACTCGATCGGCACGCCGAGCACCGGCAGGCTCGTCAGCGCCGCGGTCATGCCGGGCAGATGCGCCGCGCCACCGGCGCCGGCGATGATCACCTTGAAGCCGGCGGCCTTCGCCCCTTTGGCGAAAGCGAACAGCCGCTCCGGCGTGCGATGCGCGGAGACGATGCGGGTGTCGTATTCGACGCCGAGCGCGGCGAGCGTCTCGGCGGCGTGCTTCATGGTCTGCCAGTCCGACTGGCTGCCCATGATGATGGCTACGGATTTCGCTCCCGGCGGCGCCACAATCAAAATCCCCTGCGCGAAGGAAGCGACGGATTATAGGCTCGCGCGTTAGTGTGGCAAGGCGCGCGCGATCATGTACACCGCCGCGCCGAGACGATATCAGGAGCATGGTTAGCTTTTAGACTTGGGTTTGGGTTTGGGTTTGGGTGGGTTTGGGAATTTCGGGTCGCCCGTCGTAAGCAAGCCATATCGCGGAGCCGCACATGTATTCCGGCCAATACCATTATCTGCCGCTGTCGCCGATCTTCTTTTCCTTTCTGGTCGGCATTTTCCTCATCGTGCTGATCTTCCTGATGCTGAGCGCCTGGCGCCAGGCCTTTGTCAGCCTCGGCGTCAGTCCTTCGACCGCCATGCTGCTGTTGTTCGGCTCCCTGATCGGCAGCTACTTCAACATTCCGGTCGCGCAATTGTCGCAGGAGCAGGTCGTCTCCGATCGGGTGATCGATTTCTTCGGCATGGAATACACCGTGCCGGTCGTGCACTGGGCGGGCACGGTGATCGCGGTCAATGTCGGCGGCGCCGTCATCCCGACATTGATGTCGCTTTATCTCTTGTTCGCGCGGAATTTGTGGCTCAACGGCGCGATCGCCGTCGCCGCGGTCGCGCTCATTCTGCACTGGCTCGCCACCCCCGTGCCCGGCGTCGGCATCGCCGTTCCCGTGTTCTTTCCGGCGATCGCGACGGCCGTCGTCGCCCTGGTGCTGTCGCGCGACAACGCCGCGCCGCTCGCTTATATCGGCGGCAGCCTCGGCACGCTGATCGGCGCCGACCTCACCAACCTCGACAAGGTGCGCGGTCTCGGCGCGCCGGTCGCCTCGATCGGCGGCGCCGGAACCTTCGACGGCATTTTTCTCACCGGCATTCTCGCGGTGCTGCTGGCGAGCCTCTATCATCCGCGCCGGTATGCGACATAGATTTGGCTGAATACCTTCAGCGGGACCGCCTCACACGGACCAAAAGGACGCGCCATGCCCTGGTATGCCTACGTCGCTCATTTCTTCGCCGGGGCGTTTCTCGCCAACGGCGTTCCCCATTTCGTGCAAGGCATCTGCGGCAACAAGTTCCAGACGCCGTTCGCCAAGCCGCCCGGCGTCGGCGAATCCTCGGCGATCGTCAACGTGCTGTGGGGCGCGTTCAACTTCGTCGTCGGGCTCGCCCTGCTGCGGTACTTCTTCCCACCGCTGCCGCCGCCGCCCGGCGGCATGGCCGCGACCGCGCTCGGCGCGCTGGTCATTTCGCTTTGGCTTGCCAGCCATTTCGGCAAAGTGCGCGACGGCGCACCGCGGCCGTGAAGGTGAGCGATCGTGGCTGAACCGGCCGATCCGCACCGAACGAACGGCGACCCGCGGTCGATCGCTTTTTATCACGCCCACGTCTATTACGATCCTAAGACGACGCGCAACCGCGCCGAACGTCTGCGCCAGCGCGTCGGCGCCGAATTTCCGCAGACGAAACTCGGGCGCTGGCACGACGAACTGGTGGGACCGCACACGCAGTCGATGTATCAGATCGCGTTTCCCGCGACGGTGCTGGAAACATTCCTGCCTTGGCTGATGCTCAATCGGGACGGGCTCGTCATCCTGCTGCATCCCGAGACCGGCAACGATTATCGCGACCACACCGCCCACGCCGCCTGGTTCGGCGCCGTATTGCCGCTGCGGCTGGAAGTGTTTCAGAAGTCGTAGAGTCTGTTTGGTAATGACCGGACCATGATTCGCGAGCCGAGCGATATGACGCAGGTTCGGGAGAATGTTCTGAAACGCCGGGCCCCCCTCACCCCTACCCTCTCCCCCACGGGGAGAGGGAGTGCGCTGAGCAAGTGGCAGCCCTTTTATCGCTTTTTGACGTCCTTCAACTAAGTCCCCGTCGTAGCAATCGTGCCCGAAGCGATAAGAAAGTCGTCGCCGGCACGGCGAACCCCCTCTCCCCGAGGGGGAGAGGGTAGGGGTGAGGGGGCGCCGGACTCTCAGAACAATAGGGACCCGTTAGAGCATTTCCGGAAAAATGGTCACCGGTTTTCCGAAGAAAATGCGACAAAACGAGAAACCCTACGCGCTGTCTTCCACGTCGGTCTCGGGCCGGTCGGAGCCTTGGGCGAGTTCGGTGTGCCACTTGCCGCTCGCGTCTTCGTATTCGATCGCCTCGGTCCGGCCCGGCGTGCGTTGCTCGGCGGCGGCGAGCCGCGCGGCCTCGAGTGCCTCGGCGTGGGTCGGGAAACTCTCGGAGAACACGCCGTCGACGGTATAAGCCCAACCGTCTTCGTGACGGACGATCTTGTAAGTCACGTGCGCCATCTTGCACCTGCCGCTTGCCGCATTGCCAACGGGCTCCCGCTCGCCTGTCGTATCATGTGGAGCAGGTACCGCGTCGGCGCAACACTAGCACGAAAGTGGAAACCGGTTTTGCGAAAGGGATATGTACCGAGACAGTCAGCCCGACCAGCCGGCGCGGCCGATCGCCGCCTGCAGGCGCTTGAGCCGGGCCAGCACGCTCCAGCGCGGCTGCGTTTCGCGCCGCGGCCGGGTGGCGACTTCGGCAGGCCGGACCGCCGTCACGACATCGACCATCGGATGCAGCGCATCCTGCTCCGGCAGTTTGATGCGCGATTTCTTCAGCGCCCGCTTCAACGCGTGACGGCCGACATTGCGCAGGAACATCTGTTCGTGCGGCAGGCTCAGCCGCTCGACCGCCGCCGCCAGCGGCAGCCAATCCACGGCCTTGATGTCGCTCATGAGCTTGCCGTCGGCGTCGCCGACGGCCTGCATGCGCCAGAAATGCGCGATCTTCGGCCCGCTGCCGCCGACATAGGAGATCACGCCGAGAAACTCGTGCACCCGCACGTCGCTGCCGGTCTCCTCGGTCGCTTCGCGACGGGCCGCCGCGATCGGCTTTTCGTTCGGCTTGAGCTTGCCTTTCGGCAGCACCCACGCGCCGTCACGCCGGCGCTGCACGACGGCGATCAACGGCTTGCCGCCATTGCGGATGACGATGCCGCCCGCGGCCAGTATGGGGGGTCGCGACGATTTTCCCATGCTGCATTCTTAACCAATTCGAGCGCCGCAGCGAGCATGACGCTACGGCTCTGCCGCTCCGGGCTCTTGGGCTTTCACCTGTTGGGCTTCCATCGGCGCGAACGATCACGGTCTCATCGTTGATCGGTCGACACGAACGTCATGAAACGAATGAATGCAAAACGCGTGAGGGCCAAAATTTCAGGCCGCCAAAATTCAAAGTGACAGTGCTCGCGTATGCGGTCTGCATGCGCGACGCACTGTCACCCGATCTCGATTAATTCGATCGCCTACCTCGGCGGAAATCAGCTGGCAACGTGCCGGTGATGGACGTGGTGCCGCGCCCAATGCCGGCGGTGATGCACGCGCACACCCTCCGACAACTCGTAATTGGTCGGAACGCCGAGCGCCCCTTCGACGCCGCCCACGACACCACCGACGACGCCGCCGACGACGCCGCCGATCGGTCCCGCCGCGTTGTTGCCGACATAGGCGCCATGCACCACGCCATCGGGAATTCCCGCGGCTTGCGCGGCGACCGGCGCGGTGATCACGGCGACAACGGCGCATGCAAACAGAGTTTGAAACTTCACGCTACACCCCTTCTTCAGTGTTGAGGTGGGTGACCTGAGCGTCAATCAAGGCGGCACCGCGGCAACAGCGTGGCGCTTGGCCGACGGCCTACAATCGCTGGCAAAGTGCGGCAAATGGGTCACACCTCGCGTTCCCGCGCTTTGGGTTCTGAACATGCAAGCGGGCCGGCTTTTGGCCGGCCCGCGATCCGTACATTGCGTTTTCGTCGGCGATCAGCCGGCTACTTCACGATCGCCTTGTCGTAGGGGTAGATCACATCGCCGCTCTTGTACTGCGGCGGATAGACGATCACTTCCGTCTTGGTGTCGCGGAACTCTTCGATGCTGTTGCTCTTGATGTTCTGGAACTGGGCGGCGAGCGTCCGCTCCTGCGTCCATTCGCCGAGCTGGCCGAACTTGACCTCGCCGACCACGGTCTGGAACGTCGCTTCGTGCATGTATTTGGCGAGCACGTCGTCGTTGATGCTCTTGGTCGCCGCGATCGCCTGGCCCAGCACCTGAAGGTCGGCGTAGGCCCACACCGGCATGTAGTAGCCGAGCGGATCGGTACCGGCGGCCTTGGCGCGCTCCTGGTATTTCTTCAGAAGCTCGAGCGAGCCCGGAAACGCCATCGACTTGACCGGCAGCCAGGTTTCGAAATTGACGACGCCGTTGAGCATCGGCCCGAGCTGGGTCTTGAACGCGGTGGCTTGCAGGCCGACCATCGCGCCGCCCCACATCTTCGGCTTGAAGCCGAGTTCGTTGATGGTCTTGACCATGCCGACGGTATCGAGCGGATAGGAGCAGATCACCAACAGGTCCGGATTGCGCGCCTGGATCGCGCGCACGATCGGCGTGAAATCGGCCGTGCCCGGCGGATAGCTCTTGTCGTAGACGATGTTGAAGCCGGCCGCCTTGGCGTTGTCGCGCGCGCCTTCGCACGCGTTCTGTCCGAACTCGGCGTCGACATAAGCGAGCGCGATGGTCTGCGGCTTCGGGTTCTGCGCCTCCGCCACCTTGAAGAAGCCGCGGGTGAACGCCGGCTTCGGCGTCGGGCCGTTCGGGATCATCGCGAAATATTTGTTGTAGATGAAGTCGTTGTTGACGCCAGTGCCGAACAGGCTGACGAACAGCTTCTTGCGCTGGATCGCGATCGGCATCGCCGCGGCGATCTGGGTCGAGGCATAGCCCGAGACGATCAGGTCGACCTTGTCGACGTCGAGGAGCTTGGCGTAGATCGCCGGGACTTCGGCCGGCTTGCTCTGGTCGTCGTAGTAGACGAGCTTGACCGGCCGGCCGAGCAGGCCGCCCTGGGCATTGATGTCGGACTCCCACACCTGCATCGCCACCAGCGACATTTTGCCGTTGGCCGCGAGCGGACCGGTGAGCGACATGCCGAAACCGATCTTGATCGGCTCTGCGGCCTTGGCCGGCAATGCTGCGGTCAACAGCATCACAGCCGCGGCAGCGAGACACCTCAGACCGGATGGCCTCAGACCGGATGGCCTCGGCAACAACAAATTCACGGGCATTTCGTACTCCCCTTGGGTTTCCATAACGAATGGCGCGCCGGCGCTCCGTTCACGATCCGAGCGTGCAAGAGTGTTTCGATCGCGCAAGCGTTGAAGCGGTTCAGTCCGGCGGGCCTCGATGGCTTAGAGATTCAATTGCCATCAAGCAACCGGGAATTGGCAACGCCGTGAACGGTTGTTTTCCCATTGCCGCCCACGCACGTGCTTCTGCGGGCGAACCAACAGCCCGATCGCACAAACAGCGGGAGGAGGCGTGAAAGTGCGCCGCCAAAATAGGCAAATTGCCCACTATCTTGCCCGCGCGCGTTGGCTTGTCGATAGCCCTGGTTTTTCGTCACGGCTCGCACGTTCCCCGGCGTGTCGAAGCCCCCCCGGGACCGCACGATATATTTGACTTTGTCAACTATCTGAACGACGATGCGGGATGCCCGCGCTTCAAGAAGCGACCGAGCAAGCAAGCGGCCCCGAAATCCACCGCCAGACCGTAGCGGTGGTCGGGCTCGGCAGCATCGGCGGCGTTGCCGCCGGCTGCCTCGCCGCGGCCGGGCGCCACGACATCGTCGCCTGCGTGCGCCGGCCGATCGATCGGCTGACGTTCGAACACCCCGGCGGCACGGTCGAATTGCCGCTTCGTGCCCTGACCGATCCGGCAGAGGCGAAGCCCGCCGACTGGGTGCTCCTGTGCACCAAGGCGCACCAGACCGAAACGGCGGCGCCGTGGCTCGCGCGGCTGTGCACGCCGTCGACGCATGTCGCGGTTTTGCAAAACGGCATCGGACACGTCGCGCGCGTCGCGCCGTTCGTCAATGGCGCGGCAGTGGTGCCGGTGATCGTCTATTACAACGGCGAGCGTCTCGCCGCCGATCGCGTGCGGCTGCGGCAAGGCTCCGATCACGACCTCGCGGTCGCCGACGACGCAGCCGGCCGCGCGTTCGCGCGGCTCCTCGACGGCACGCCGCTGCGCGTCCTCATGAGCGGCGATTTCACCACGCTCGCCTGGCGCAAGCTTCTCATCAACGCCGTCGCCAATCCGATCACCGCATTGACGCTGCAGCGACAAGCGGTGCTGCGTCGCCCGGACGTGCAACAGCTTTGCCATGCCATCCTCGACGAGGCGGTCAGGGTCGCCCACGCCGAAGGCGCGCGGCTCGCCGATGACGAGCCGGCGCGGGCGCTGGCGACGTTGTTCACATTCTCGGGCGAACTCGGCACCTCGATGTATTTCGACCGGCTCGCCGGCCGGCCGCTGGAGATCGAGGCGCTCACCGGCGCCATCGTCGCCGCCGCCGACCGCAACGGCATCTCCACCCCGATCAACCGCGCCCTGCTGACATTTCTGCGCGCGATCAGCGACGCGGCAAGGACGTAGTCCTATATCGTCGCCTTATTGCACCGGAACGACGTCCGCGGCGCCCTCGGCGCCCATATAGACGACGAGCAGGCGCGCCGGCTGCGTGCCGATGTCGGCACCGAAATGCGCCACGCCCATCGCTTCCACGATCGCGTCGCCCTGATGATAGGTCCGCTTGCCGTGGTCGCCGTAGTCGACGGTGATTTCGCCTTCGAGCACGTAAGCGAACATTGGCACGCCGACTTGTGCAGCGCCGTCCGCGCGCCCGGCGCGAAGGTGACGATGGTCGCCGTCACATGGGCGGGACCGCTCGTCGGATAATGCAGCGGTTCACCAACGACGCTCGTGCCGGTCGACAACAGCGGCGTGACGACCGGGCTTGCATCCTGCGCGCCGGCGCGGCCTGCCGAGGCGAGAACGAAAGCAATGACGAACGCGGCGCGGCACAAGTCGTAGCCACTACTCTTCTGCACCTTCATGATGTCGGTCTTATATGATGGCGGAACGCCGAGATTAAAGCGCCGAGCGCACGCCGTTTGCATATTGCGCCGTTCCGGCTAGGTTTGCCGAAGCCAAGGAGACATCGCCGATGCCGGACACCACGCCCAATTACAAATGGGACCATATCCATTTGCGCAGCCCCGATCCGGAAGCGACGGCTGCATGGTTCGAGCGCATGCTGGGCGCAGAGGTGATCCGCTCGACGGTCGAAGGCAAGCCGCGCATCGACCTCAAGCTCGGCGGCGCCGACGTCTTCATCATGCCGGTCGCGCCGGGCGATCCCGTCAACCCGGCGCCGGCGACGCCCTATCTGGGGCTCGATCATTTCGGCCTCCATGTGAGCGACATCGACGCGGTGGCGGCCGAGCTCGAGGCCAAGGGCGCCGAATTCACCATGGACGTGCGGACCATCCGGCCGGGCCTGCGCATCTGCTTCCTGCGCGGCCCGCAGGGCGTCTCGATCGAACTTCTGGAGCGCGACGAAAAGTACGTGTGACGCCACGCCCCGGGTTTCGCTGCTGCGCCATCTGCCCCTCGCAACGGATCCGCGCATTGCGCTGCCCGATGCGATCGCGACCCTCTTCGACGCCGCGGTAAAGCCGGTCTTAACGCGGCGCTGCGACCGAGGGTCAATTTCGCTTGATGCCGGTCGAGTGGCTTGACGTGACGACGCAACGATCTCAATTTCGCCCAACAACGGCGGTTTGTATTCTGCGTCGGGACGAAAGCTGGAGGTGGCGGCTCGGCGCGCGACTATTGGGGGATGTCCGTGGCGGACAAGGCTTCGTACCTTTCACGTTTCACGATGAAGTTCGTGGAGATCGTCGCCGCCGGCGCCGCCACCGCGGTCAGCGGGTATCTCGTCGCGCATTTCGGCGCCAAATGGTCCGCGCCAACACCGCCTGCGACCCCAGCCATCGTCCAAGCTGCGCCGAGCACCGCCCAAACGCCTCAGGCTGCATCCAGCGTCCCGCCGATACCGTCCCCCTCAACGGCCGCCGCTGGCGCGCCACAACCCGCCGCGCAACAAGCGGCCGTTCCGGTGGCAAAGCCGACGGTTCGGGCCACGGCGAATGCCGCTCCGGCGGCGCCGGGACGCAAGCATCCGACGACCGACACCGCCACGACCGAAAGCAAGGCGCCGCGCGAGGCCGCCGAGACCAAGCCGCACAACGCCCCCGAGACCAAACCGCACGAGACGGCCGAGACCAAGCAGACGCCGCCGAGGCCAAGCACGACGCCGCCGAGGCGAAACCGCACGAGACGGCCGAGACCAAAGCGCCCGATTGGGAATCCGTTGAAGCCCGGATTCGCGCCGCGCTAGCCAAGGCTGACGCCAACCGGCCGACCCCGCCCGAGAAACCAGCGCAAGCGGCCACCGCTGTTCCCGCGCCGCAGCCGGTGGACACTCCGCCCACTCCGGTCGGCTCGGCTCCGCTCAATGCGGCGTCGGCGAGCACGCTGCCCGCCACCACGCCTCCGGCTGGCACCGTCGCAGCGCTGCCGCCTGCGGCCGAAGTGGCGCCGCAGGCAGCGCTGCAGGCGCCGGTCCTGTCCGATCCGCCGGCCGCTGTCGAGATCAAATCACGGCCGATTGCCGCCATCGACGCGTCGGCGTCGCCTGCAACGGCCGCGTCCCCGACCGAGCCGCAACAAAACGGTCAAGACAGCGCCCAAACGGACCCGCAGACGCAGGTCAAGAGCTTCTTTGCCGCCATCAAGCATATCCCGGACATGCTGCGCACCGCCGCGCCCGCTGCCAATCCGCCGCGTCCGCCCGCGCCCGTCGGCGATTAGGCGCGGCGCTCGGGCTCTGTTCCGGATTTTGTCGTAATCTTCCCCGCACCTCCGCAGTGCGCGGTCGCAAAGCGCGGCGCGTACGTTATTTTTTCAGCAACGCATCGCGCGCTTTCACCAGCCGTTCAAGCTCTTCGTTCTGCTGCGCGAGCCGCTCGGCATTACGGTCTTCGTCTTCCGCGCCGGAAAACGCCGCGGCTTGTTCGATCAGCTGCCGGATATTGTCACGAGCGATGGCGATCCGGCCTTCGAATTCGGCAAGCGATAATGATGCGTTGCTGCTCATGTTTTGAGTCCTTCCCGTATTGCAATCTCTCGATGTCTGCCCGCCGTGAATACCATCAACGTGCCGCAGCGAAGCCGCGCCACGCGCGCAAAACTAGGCCAGATCGACCGCGAGGAGAAGCCGGATCGCCCGCGATATCGCTTCGCCGATCCGGCCACGCTATAGGTTGCGGCGATCGCCCCCGGACAACAACGCCTAGAGATCGGACGCCGTTTCATGCAACACGACCGCTTTGCGCCTCCCGCCGGGGCGTTCACACGCAACGTCGCGGTGCGCTTTTCCCATTGCGACGCCGCCGGCATCGTCTACTTCCCGCACTATTTCGACATGTTCAACGGCCTGATCGAGGACTGGTATACCCACGAGCTCGGTCACGATTACGCCGAACTGATCATGGGCAGCCGGCTCGGATTCCCCTTCGTCCACATCGAATGCGACTTCAAGATCCCGAGCCGGATGGGCGAGGTGATCGAAATGACCTTGCTGGTCGAGCGCATCGGCCGTTCGTCGCTCGGCATCGCCATCATCTGCCACCGCGACGGCCTCGAGCGCCTGCGCGCGCGCATGGTCACCGCCATGATGTCGCTCGAGACCCGCCAGCCCGTGCCGCTGCCGCCGCCGCTGCGCGACGCGATCGAGGCTTATCGGCAAAGGACGACGCCGGCCGCGTAGGCCGTTTCGCAGCAGCACTGGGATTGCGCTTCGCTCCGTGCGGGCTACGTTTGTCGGCAGAGCCGCGCGGCGCATCTTTCCCGGGCGCCGGCAGCCAGCTGGGAGGATTACGCCATGTCCGACGCCGAATTCCGCGGCCGCATCTATGATTCCATCACCGAGACGATCGGCGCAACGCCGCTCGTGCGGCTCAACCGGCTGCCGCAACAGCACGGCGTCAAGGCCAACATTCTCGCCAAGCTCGAGTTCTTCAATCCGATCAGCAGCGTCAAGGACCGCATCGGCGTGTCGATGATCGACGCGTTGGAGGCGCAGAACCGTCTCGCCTCCGATTCGGTGCTGATCGAGCCGACCTCGGGCAACACCGGCATCGCGCTCGCCTTCGTCGCCGCCGCGCGCGGCTACCGGCTGATCCTGGTCATGCCGGAATCGATGTCGATCGAGCGGCGCAAGATGCTGGCGCTCTTGGGCGCCGAGCTCGTGCTGACGCCGGCGGCGCAGGGCATGAACGGCGCCATCGCCCGCGCCGAGGAACTGGCGCGAGAGACGCCGAACGCGATCATTCCGCAGCAGTTCAAGAACCCCGCCAATCCCGCCATTCACCGCCGCACCACCGCGGAGGAAATCTGGCGCGACACCGGCGGCGCCATCGACGTGTTCGTCGCCGGCGTCGGCACCGGCGGCACCATCACCGGCGTCGGCGAGGTGCTCAAACCGCAGAAAGCCGTCGCTGCACATCGTCGCCGTCGAGCCGGAAGACAGCCCGGTGCTCTCCGGCGGCAAGCCGGGCCCGCACAAGATCCAGGGCATCGGCGCCGGCTTCGTCCCCGACATCCTCGACCGCTCGATCATCGACGAGGTCGCGCGCGTGACCAACCAGGCGGCGTTCGACACCGCCCGCGCGCTCGCCCGCCATGAAGGCATCCCGTGCGGCATCTCCTCCGGCGCCGCCGTCGCCGCCGCGCTGATGGTGGGCGCGCGGGAGGAATTCGCCGGCAAGAACATCGTCGTCATCGTGCCGGATTTCGCCGAGCGCTATCTGTCGACGGCGCTGTTCGAGGGGCTGTGAGGCGTAAGCCCATAGGCGTGGGTTCAAGTACGTTTCCGGGCACAGCGCGGCACCGTCAGCGCGTTTACGCGCGTCTTCGACGCGCTACGTTG
Source organism: uncultured Pseudomonadota bacterium (assembly GCA_963745155.1). Lineage (GTDB taxonomy): Bacteria > Pseudomonadota > Alphaproteobacteria > Rhizobiales > Xanthobacteraceae > BOG-931. The sequence goes on from CAVUWO010000027.1 coordinate 21,411, forward strand.
ATGCGCGGAAAGATCGCTTACGCCGCGATGATCGGCCGTGCCTCCAGCACCGGCGCGCGCGGGTTGACGCCGACGAAGGCGGAGCCTTCGTTGAACCAGGAGGCCGGGGCGGCGTGACCCCACAGCGTTTGCCGGCGCGGGTCGGTCAGTGACCAGCGCAGCGGCGCGTGGTCGGGGTCGACGGTGAGGTAGTCGGAGGTGAACAGTTCGATGCGGTGGCCGTCGGGGTCGCGGATGTAGAGAAAGAACGCGTTGGAGATGCCGTGCCGGCCAGGGCCGCGCTCCATGTTGGCGAGGTAGCCCGAGGTCGCCATCACGTCGCAGAGGTGAATGATGTCGAGCACGCTCGCGTTCCACACCCCGATATGATGCAGCCGCGGGCCGACGCCGTTGGTGAAAGCGAGGTCGTGCACGTTGCCCTTGCGGTGCATCCACACCGCCCACAGCTTGGCATCGGCGCCGTCGGTCTCGGTGTATTCCGTGAGGCGAAAGCCGAGTTCGGCATAAAAATCGTAGCTCGCCTGCACGTCCGGCGTGAAGCAGTTGAGATGATCGATGCGCTGGATGCGCGCGCCCTGATAGGCGGCGTATTTTTGCAGCATGCAATCCGGCTGCTCCATCGACGCGTAGAGATCGAGCGGCATGCCGAACACGTCGGCGGTGCGCAGCGTGCGGCCCTGGTGCGGCAAATCGGGAAACGCGGTCGGCAGATTGCGGCGCCCGAACCAGAAGGCGGCGCGGTCGAGATCCTCCTCGCTCGCGAGCTTGAAGCCGAGCGCGGAAACCTCGCCGGGTTGCGAACGCCGCAGCACGATGGAATGATGATTGCGCTCCTCGACGCCACGCAGATAGAGCGCGTCCTTGGTTTCGTCGCTGACCAGAAGACCGAGGCAGTCGACATAGAAAGCGCGCGAGCGCTTAAGATCGCTGACGCCAAGCTCGACGTGGCTGGCGCGCACGATGTTGAAGGGCGGTTGGAAGACCGGAGGGCGGATGGGCATGGTTCGCTGCCGTTGACGGGTCCTGCGCCTGCTTCTAACACATCGTCGGGCCGGCGGAAGCCCGCGGGGCGCCGCGGCCGGTCGGGGGAAATGCAGCCATGCGGCTTGCAAGCTACAATCTGCGCGGGCGGCCGAGCTTCGGCGCGGTCGTCGGCGACGGCATCGTCGACCTGCGCTCGCGGCTCTCCCGTTACGCGACGCTCATGGAGGTATTTCGCGCCCAGGCGCTCGATCAGGCGCGCGCCGCCGCCGACGGCGTGCGCCCCGATGTGCCGCTCGCCGAGGTCGAGCTGCTGCCGCCGCTGACGGCGCCGGAAAAAATCCTCTGTATCGGCATCAACTACGCCAACCGCGAGCAGGACTACGACATGGCGGAGCGGCCGAAATATCCGAGCATGTTCTATCGGGCGCCGAACTCGTTGGTCGGCCACGGCCAGCCGCTCATCGTGCCGAAAATCTCCGACCAGCTCGACTACGAGGGCGAGATCGCGCTGGTGATCGGCCGCGAATGCAAGCACGTGCCGAAGACCCGCGCGCTCGAGGTGATCGCGGGCTTAACGCTGTGCAACGAAGGCACCATCCGCGACTGGATCCGCCACGGTCAGATTCAACGTCACCCAGGGCAAGAATTTCGACGCCAGCGGCAGCATCGGGCCGTGGATCGCGACCGACATCGACCTGACCAAGCCACTGCACCTCACCGTCCGCAAGAACGGCGAGATCACCCAGGACGACACCACCGCAAACATGATCTTTTCGTTCGCCGACCTCATCGTCTACATCACCACCTTCATGACGCTCAAGCCGGGCGACATCATCTCGACCGGCACGCCGGTGAAGAAGGGGCCACCCGTGCCCGACGGTCAGGGCGGCTGGCTCAAGCCGGGCGACACGGTCGAAATCGAATGTCCGCCGATCGGCGTGTTGCGCAACATCGTGGTGCCGGAGGCGTGAGCGCGGCCGTCCGCGCGGCGTGCGTGATCGGCTGGCCGGTCGCCCATTCGCGCTCGCCGCTCATTCATAATTATTGGCTCGAGCATTACGGCATTGCCGGCGATTATCGCCGCGAGGCGGTGAAGCCGGAAGATTTCCCAGCGTTCGTGCAGTCGCTTGCAGCACGCGGCTATGTCGGCGCCAATGTGACGGTGCCGCACAAGGAAGCGGCGCTCGCGCTGTCCGAGCCCGACGAGCGCGCCCGCGCGGTCGGCGCCGCCAATACTTTGTGGTTCGACGGCGCGCGCTTGCGCGCGACCAACAGCGACGTCGAAGGCTTTTTGCGCAACCTCGATGCCTGTGCGCCGCAATGGGATCGCCGCGCGGACAAAGCCGTCGTTCTCGGCGCCGGCGGCGCGGCGCGCGCGGTGATTTTCGGACTGATCGAGCGCGGCGTCGAACGGCTCGTCGTCGTGAACCGCACGCCGGAGCGCGCCGAACTGTTGCGCCGGCAGTTCGGCTCGCGCGTCGAGGTCGCGCCGTGGGACGCATTGGGCCACGCACTCGCCGACGCGACGCTCTTGGTCAACACCACGACGCTCGGCATGCACGGACAGCCCGGTCTCGACATCGATGTAGGCCCGCTGCCCGACCGCGCCATCGTCGCCGACCTGGTTTACGCGCCGGTGCGCACGGAGTTGCTCGCGGCGGCGACGGCCCGCGGCCTGCGGACGGCCGACGGGCTCGGCATGCTGCTGCAGCAGGCGGTGCGCGGGTTTGCGCTGTGGTTCGGAACGACGCCAGAGGTGACGGGCGAACTGCGGGCGCTGGTCGAGGCCGATCTCGATCGGCCGGCCGCCAAGCCGGTTCCGTAACGCGAATGTGTTGATTGCAACGCGGTTTTGTTTTTTGCAGCCTAAGAGCTTCAGTTAGCGTGCCCTCGCCTCGCCAATAGCGACCGGGAGAAGCATCGTGACAAAAATGTCAGGGACCCCAAAAATGTTGGGAAAGACGTTGGCCGCCGGCGTCATTGCCGCGCTTGCGGTTTCATCGATCGCGCTGGCGCAGCAGCCGCAAACGACGCGCGTGCGCGGCACGATCGAAAAAGTCGACGGCTCGGTTCTCACCGTCAAAAGCCGCAACGGCGCCGACCTGACGGTGAGGCTCGCCAACGGGGCGCCGGTGCGCACCGTGATCAGAAAGTCGCTCGCCGACGTCAAGGCGAACTCATTCGTCGGCATCACCGCGATGCCGCAGCCCGACGGCACCCAGAAGGCGGTGGAGATCCATATCTTCCCCGAGGCCATGCGCGGCACCGGCGAAGGCCACCGGCCCTGGGACCTGATGCCCAACAGCACCATGACCAACGCCAATATCGACAGCGCGGTCGCGAGCATCGACGGCCAGAAGCTGGTGCTCAAATACAAGGATGGCGAGAAGACCTTCACCGTTCCGGCCAATGTCGAGGTGGTCGAGTTCGCGCCGGCGAGTGCCGCCGACTTGAAGCCGGGCGAAAAGATTTTCGTCGTCGCGGCGAAGAAGCTGCCCGACGGCACGCTCGAAGCGCCGGGGATCACGGTCGGCAAGGACGGCGTCAATCCGCCCATGTAACGTGCATAGTGGCACGGCAATTGCTCCAATATAAGCCGCGCGCGGCTCGGGCAACACCGCGCGCTGCGACAGGAGGACGTCCATGACGCGAGCCGAACTCACCGAGAAAATGCTCGACATCAAGCGCGAGAAGGAATGGAGCTGGAAATTCATTTGCGACCAGATCGGCGGCATGTCGCCGGTATTGATTACAGGTGCCATTCTCGGCCAGATGAAGCTGACCAAGCCGCAGGCGGCAAAGGCAGCCGAACTTTTCGGGCTCGGCAAAAGCGAACAGGCGCTGCTCAACGAAGTGCCGCTGCGCGGCACGGCGATGCCGCCGACCGATCCGCTGATCTATCGGTTCTACGAACTGATCATGGTCAACGGGCCGGCGCTGAAAGCGCTGATCGAAGAAGAATTCGGCGACGGCATCATGTCGGCGATCGACTTCGACCTCGGACTGGAACGCCAGCCCGATCCCAAGGGCGACCGCGTGCGTCTGACCATGTCGGGCAAATTCCTGCCCTACAAATATTACGGCGCCACCGGCAACGCTCAGGCCTATGGCTATAAGGAAGAGTAGCGCGGCATCGGAGCTAAACAGCGGCGATCACGCTGCGGTCGATCTTGTCGATGCCGGTCACGCCGGTCAGCGCCATCGAGACATTGAGCTCGTTCTTCATGATCTCGATGGCGCGCGCGACGCCGGCTTGTCCGCCGGCGCCGAGGCCATAGACGAAGGCGCGGCCCGACAGGCAGCCCCGCGCGCCGAGCGCCAGCGCCCGCATGATGTCCTGCCCCGAACGGATGCCGCCGTCGAACAGAACCTCGATCGACGATCCGACCGCGTCGGCGATCGGCGGCAAGGCCGCAATCGACGACGGCGCGCCGTCGAGTTGGCGGCCGCCATGGTTCGACACGACCAGCGCCGCCGCGCCGGTCTTGGCGGCGATCTTGGCGTCCTCGGCATCGAGGATACCTTTGAGGATCAATTTGCCGCCCCACTCTTCGGCGATCCACGCGACGTCTTTCCAGCTCAAGGTCTCGTCGAACTGGCCGGCGATCCAGCGCGACAGCGAGTTGACGTTCTCCATCCCTTTGATGTGGCCGGCGAGATTGCCGAAGGTCTTGCGCTTGCCGCGCAGGATGCTGAGCGCCCAGGCCGGCTTGGTGGCGATGTCGAGCATGGTCTTGATGCGCCATTCCGGCGGCACCGTCATGCCGTTCCTGATGTCGCGGTGGCGCTGGCCGAGAATTTGCAGATCGACCGTGAGCACCAGCGCGCTGCACTTCGCCGCCTTCGCCCGCTCGATCAGCGCGCGCACGAAGCCACGATCCTTCATGACGTAGAGCTGGAACCAGAACGGCTTGTCGACCGCCGCGGCGACGTCTTCGATCGAGCAGATCGCCATGGTCGACAGGCAGAACGGAATCCCGGCCGCCTGGGCGGCGCGGCAGGCCAGAATTTCGCCGTCGCCGTGCTGCATGCCGCACAGCCCGATCGGCGCCAGCGCGAGCGGCAGCGACACCGGTTCGCCGATCATCGTGGTTTTGGTCGTGCGCTTGGAGACGTCGACCAGGATGCGCTGGCGCAACTTGATGCGTTCGAGGTCGGCGCAGTTCGCCCGGAGCGTCGCTTCGGCATAGGAGCCGCCCTCGGCATAATCGAAGAACGAAATCGGCACCTTGCGGCGGGCTTCCTGCCGCAGGTCCTCGATGCAGGTCATGGTCTTCATGGGGTCTCTTCCCGGCTCCCTAGCCTGCTTGGATAGCACAAATTCGCGCTCTCTCGCCCACGAACGAAACCGCCGGAACGCGCATGTCAGCGGAACACGCTTGCCGGCGGACGCGTTGCTGCCAGAGCGCGGCAGCTCGCCGCCGGAGCCCGATGATGACAGGTCCGGAACAGCCGACGGCCGACCGATCCCCACCGACAAACCACGCCACCGCGAGCCACCGGAAGGCGGAACGGATGGCCGCCAGGCTGCGGCGGTTCGAGGAGGCGCTCGATTGCGGGCTGGAGGACACTTTTCCCGGTTCCGACCCGGTCGCCGTGACCCAGCCGGCCCACAACGCGCATGACCGGTACAACCCTTGAGCGTAGCGCGCCGCGCAGACTCCGCCTATGTCATGGTTTATGAACGGTTTTTCGCACCACTAAGCTTGCCCGCAATTTTTTGAGGCGCAGGCCACCGGCAAGACGCTATAACTGATCCGGGAGATCTCGGCGGCTTGGGGGCGTGTGCCATTATGGTGCGCAAGTATTTCGGTACGGACGGAATTCGCGGCCGCGCCAACGGCGTGATCACGCCGGAATTGGCGTTGAAGGTCGGCCAGGCGGCCGCCGTCGTGTTCCGCCGCAATGAAGACCGCCATCGCGTGGTCATCGGCAAGGACACAAGGCTGTCCGGCTATATGATCGAGACGGCGCTGGTCGCCGGCTTCACCTCGGTCGGCATGGACGTGCTGCTGCTCGGCCCGATGCCGACGCCGGCCGTCGCCATGCTCACCCGCTCGATGCGGGCCGACCTCGGGGTGATGATCTCGGCGTCGCACAACCCGTTCGACGACAACGGCATCAAGCTGTTCGGGCCGGACGGCTACAAGCTGTCCGACGAGATCGAAAATCGCATCGAGACGCTGATCGACAGCGACATGACCAAGCGGCTGGCCAAAAGCCGCGACCTCGGCCGCGCCAAGCGCATCGACGGCGTGCACGACCGCTACATCGAATTCGCCAAGCGCACGCTCCCGCGCAACCTGTCGCTCGAAGGCCTGCGCGTGGTGATCGACTGCGCCAATGGCGCGGCCTATCGGGTCGCGCCCGAGGCGCTGTGGGAGCTTGGCGCCGACGTGGTCTCGATCGGGGTCGAGCCGGACGGCTTCAACATCAACCTCGACTGCGGCTCGACGTCGCCCGAAGCGCTGTCGCGCAAGGTCCGCGAAATGCGCGCGGACATCGGCATCGCGCTCGACGGCGACGCCGATCGCGTCGTCATCGTCGACGAACGCGGCCATCTGGTCGACGGCGACCAGCTGCTCGCCGCGATCGCCGAAAGCTGGCGCGACGACGGCCGGCTCGCCAAGCCCGGCGTGGTCGCGACCGTGATGTCGAACCTCGGCCTCGAGCGGCATCTGCAATCGCTCGGGCTTTCGCTGGTGCGCACGCCGGTCGGCGACCGCTATGTGCTCGAATACATGCGCGAGCACGGCTACAATGTCGGCGGCGAACCGTCCGGCCACATTATTTTGTCGGACTACACCACGACCGGCGACGGCTTCGTCGCCGCGCTGCAGGTGCTCGCGGTGGTGAAGAAGCAGGACAAGCCGGTCTCCCAGGTCTGCCACCGCTTCACGCCGCTGCCGCAGATCCTCAAGAATGTGCGCTATCGCGGCAAGCCACTCGAGAATTTGCAGGTTCGTTCCGCCATCGAGGACGCCGAGCAGCGCCTCAACGGCCACGGCCGCCTTTTGGTGCGGCCGTCCGGCACCGAGCCGGTCATCCGCGTCATGGGCGAAGGCGACGACAAGACGCTGGTGGAGGAGGTCGTCGACGGCATCGTCGACGCGCTGACCGACCACGCGGCGTGAGCCTTCGACCGCAACACCACCATCGTCACAACCGGGCTTGACCTGGTGATCCATGCAGAGCTGCGACGAACAAAAGACGGCGATTATGAGCAAGCCGTCCCTCATCATGGATTGCCGGATCAAGTCCGGCAATGACGAATGAAATCCCATTCTCGCGGCGCCCCTTCGCGCCCGAGTTATGCCGCGACCCAAGCAAACAAACGACGGCCGGACGTGATCTTCGTCAGACGGCGCCGATGGTGGGCTCGGCGGCCGTCACGATCACGCACGGATAAACCTCGTCATTGCGAGGAGCATTTGCGACGAAGCAATCCAGAACTCTGTGCCGCCGACCCTGGATTGCTTCGCCGCTTCGCGGCTCGCAATGACGACGACAAAAACGAAAGGAAAGCGGAACGCCGAAAGGCGCTGTTCAACAACCGCCATGCCCTCACTGGCACAGCGCACGCCTCGGGGCGCGCTCGCCTCTCGGCGTTCCACCACGGCACTTGCGGCAGCGACCGAACGCCACCGCTCAGCGTGAGCCACGCGACTTCCTGGGTACTCGTTTGGAGCGCCCGCCCCGATGGTTCGAAAGACGGAGCGCATCGCAACGCATTTTTACGCGAAGCCGACAACCGGCCTCCCCTGCGTCACTCGCGGGCGTTACCCGCGCCTTGCTGTCCCAGTCCAGCGAGATTGCACCCGCAGACCGGTCATGATGCCGGACGGGCGTGTCTTGCCCAAGCCGCCCGGGAGCGGAGGTGACGAGCCCCCACCCGCGGGAACCGCTCCCGCTCCACCAGCCGGTGTCACCCGGCTGGCGTCCTGGTACGTGAGCGAGATTCGTATTCTTGTATCTCGTTACGTGACAATTTGTCAAGTGATGGTCTCTTGATCGGCGACCGAGCGACTCCCCACCTCGTCATCCTTGAGGTGCGCGCGCGAACTCCGGGCCGTTGTCGCTGCGCAGGAAGCGCGGAGCGCCGCGCTCGCTGATCAGCCGTGTCAGCACATCGATGACGCGGGGCGAACGAATGCGTGTCAATCAGCGTTCAAAATTGACCCCTGATCGGCGTCCAATTTTGACCCCTTCGTGCGGCGTGTCCGGGTGGTAGCGCTCGCGCCGTCGGAGCTGGTCGGGGTTGCGGAGACGGCGCGAGCGCGGGTCGCATGATCCTCGGCCCGAGTTTTGAAGCGCCAACTGTCATTGCCGGTTTCGATGATATCGCAGTGGTGAGTGAGGCGATCGAGCAGCGCGGTCGTCATCTTGGCGTCGGTGAAGACGTTCGGCCATTCGCCGAAGGCGAGATTGGTGGTGACGATGATCGAGGTGCGCTCGTAGAGGCGACTGATGAGATGGAACAGGAGCTGCCCGCCAGCCTGGGCGAAGGGCAGATAGCCAAGTTCGTCGAGGATGACGAAGTCCATGCGGGTCAGGTGATCGGCAATGCGACCCTGCCGCGCGTTGCGAGTCTCGGCCTCGAGCCGATTGACCAGATCGACGACGTTGTAGAAGCGGCCTCGTGCGCCTGCTCTGATGCAGCTTCTGGCAATTGCGATGGCAAGATGCGTCTTGCCGGTGCCGGTGCCGCCGACCAGGACAGCGTTGCGCTGCTGGGCGATGAAGCCGCCGCCGGCGAGATCGCGCACCAGGGTCTCGTTGGTCGGCGTACCGTCGAACTGGAAGTCGTCGAGGTCCTTGGCGAGCGGCAGCTTGGCGATAGTGAGCTGGTATTTGATCGAGCGAGCCTGCTTCTCGTTGATCTCGGCGGTGAGCAGGTCGCCGATGATGCGCTGCGGTTCGTGCTGGCGTTTGATCGCGGTGGCCATGATCTCGTCGAAGGCGGCCTTCATGCCATGGAGCTGAAGTTCGCCCATGAGGTCGAAGAGCTCGGATCGTTCCATCAGACGGTTCTCCTGAGGTTGTCGTAGCGGGCACAATCGGCGATCGGGGCGTGGCGCAGCGTCAGTGCGACCGGCGTCATGATGGTGGGAGGCGGATCGGGATTGCGCTGGCGCGCCAGGATGTTGAGCACAACATCAGCGGAGTGGACGCCCTGTACAATTGCTTCGGCGCATGCCGCCTCGACAGCCGGCAGCCCGTCGGTGATTGCCGCGGTCAGGATGCTGACCATCTGCCGATTGCCGTCATCGGCGCCGGCAAGCTTGCGCCGAATGCGCTCCATCGCAGCCGGCAGCACCCAATCCTTGAAGGGAGCACCGTTGCGCAAGGCACCGGGTTTGCGAGCGAGCACCGGCACGTAATGCCAGGGATCGTAGATCGTGTCGCCGCGGCCGAATGAGCGCCGGTGCTCGCCGACGACGCGACCGTCCTGGCGAATGACGATGCGATCGGCATAGGCATGAACCTCGACCGGCCGCCCGACCGCGCTGGCGGTCACCAAGTATTCGTTGTTGTCGAAGCGCACCAGGCAGGTCTTGGAGACCGACGCCGGTAGCGCGTGGAATCCATCGAAGCGGCCGGCATGGGGACGAGCTTCGGCCGTTCGGCCTCGAACACCTCCCAGATCGTCTGATCGGACAGCTCTGGATGGCGGTGTGCCTTGGCATAGCCGACGCATTTGTCGGTGAGCCAGTCGTTCAACTCGTCGAGCGTCTTGAACCGCAGGCGCGGCGTGAAGAAGCGCTCCCGGACCAGCCCGACTTGGTTCTCGACCTGCCCCTTCTCCCAGCCCGAGGCCGGCGTGCAGGCCACCGGATCGATCAGGTAATGGCTGCACATCTGCTGGAAGCGACGATTGTACAGACGGTCCTTGCCAACGAAATCGTCTCCACCGCCGTCTTCATGTTGTCGTAGATGCCGCGCCGGCACGCGCCCTTGAAGAACGCGAATGCCCGGTCGTGGGCATCGAACACCATCTCCTGTGTCTCGCGCGGATAGGCGCGTACGAACAGCATGCGGCTGTGGCAGAGCCGGATATGAGCCACCTTGACGGTCACCGTCACGCCGCTCAGCAGGACAATCTCGTTGCTCCAATCGAACTGGTAGGCTTCCCCGGGCGCAAAACTCAGCGGCACGTAGGCCGCCGCCGTCGCTTGCCCGTGCTGCTTGGCCCATCGCCCCGCATAGCGGCGCACCGCATCGTAGCTGCCCGCATAGCCACGACTCCGTAGCTCCTCGTAAATCCGGATCAGCGTCAGTTGCTCGCGAGCCGGCTTGACCGCGTTGCCTTCCAGGAAAGCGTCGAGTTCCGCTGTCCATCGCCCAAGCTTCGGCCGCGGCTGCACGGTCCGCTCGTATTCGAATGACGTCTCTCCTGATCGCAGAACCTTGCGAACAGTGTTTCGGGACACCCCAGTGTCCTGTGTGATCTCCTCGAACATCGTCTTGCCCTTAAAAGCGAAATGCTCGCGCCGATTCTGCGCAATCGTCTCCACAACCAGCATCCCCTGACCACCCGCTTCGAATTGAAGCGGGAAGCCTGCGACGGCTACACCTCAGGGGGTCAATTTTGGACGCCGATCCCCCAGCTCACGGGGTCAAATTTGCACGCCGAAACACACGAATGCGACCATCCACGTCGATCGCCAAGCCCTCCTTGGTGAACTCGTCGGTGACCGTCAGGCATTTGAGCTGCTGACCATTGGCGCAACGATCGAAGACGAAGTCGTAGGACCACACCTGGTTCGGGCCGCGCGGTGCCTGTGGCCGCGGACGAACCGCAGCGATGCGCTTCCTTGGCCGTTTGCGCGGCACCTGCAGGCCGGCCCTTCGCCACAGCCGGTAAGCGCGCCCTGGGCTCATGGCATGTCCGGCCCGACCGAGGAAGATGCGGATGCGCCGATAGCCGTAGCGCGGATATTGCGCGGCCAGCGCCGTCATTCGTTCGATCGCAGGCGCATCCGCCGTCGCCTTCCGGCTCGCGTACTCAAGCGCCGATCGCGCCACCGAAAACAGCGTGCAGGCCCGCCGCGCCGAGAGACCGCGCTCCCGGCCATACGAACGCCACTTGCCGCCGGCGGGCCGGCACGCTCACCAGTTTTTTGCCGCGACTTCTTCATCACTTCGATCTCGAGGTCGCGCTCGGCAACCAGCTTCTTCAGGCGCGCATTCTCCGCCTCCAGCTGTCGCAGCCGCCGTACGTCACTCGCCTCAAAGCCGCCGAAGCGCTTGCGCCACGTGTAGATCGTCTGCTCGCTGATCCCGTGCCGCTTCGCCACCACCGACACCTGCTCGCGATCCGCCTCGCGAACGATCGCTACCATCTGCTCTTCCGTGAACCGGCCTTTCCGCATGGCTCCCTCCGAATCGGGAGCGCCAGTCTCTCAATTAATCGATGGTCCGAAAATCCTGGGGCAGGTCATCCCCTCCTCGGGCGTCAGCGCATCCGCCCCCATCGCCGACCGCTTTTCCGGGTCTTTCAGCGTCGCCGCGTAATCCTGCACATCCTGCGTGATCTTCATCGAGTAGCAAGCGTAGGGCGGTCAAAAGCGCGTAGCGCTGTGCCGACGTCAGCGTCAACGCAAACTGCAACTCAGTCGTGGGCACGCTTCGCTTAGCCCACCCTACCCTTGCTGCCTAATCGATACCATCGACTACGTCGCCACCGACCAATCCGGCCTCACCGCGCCTCCACCCGCACATCCACATCGAAACGGCGGCCTCAACCGGCGCGGTTTTGATGTAAATCAAGATGCGATGCGGCGTGCCGCCTATCGTACCGCAGCCGGCTGAGTGAAGGAGTGGCAATCATGGCTGCGCCTGTCGCACGCGAGCGTCAACCGATCTATATATGGGAAATGATGGAGCGCATCGGGATTGAGCCGTGGGGACTTGCCGCGCCGCACCTGGGTCTAAGCTACGCCACCGCGCTTCACCACTGCGACGCGTGCCCGTCCAAAGGGGCCTGCCGCGACTGGCTCGACAGCATGCCGTCGTCGGTAGCATTCGCTCCGCGCTTCTGCCCGAATGCCGATATCTTCTTTGAATTGCTGGTCGATCAGCCTGGTTGGCATCATTCATAGAACGAACCGCCGTCGGCCAATCACTCGCCTCGCCGCAAAGCACGGCGTCAAGGAGGCCGCCTATACCCCCTCCCCCCGCACAGTGCGCGGGGGGAGCAAAAGTCACCCCCGCGCTTTCAAAAACTGCGCGAACGCCTTGAGCGTCGCTCCCGAGACGTGGTGCTCAAGGCCTTCGGCGGCGGCTTCGGTCGGGACGCCGAGCGCGCGGAGGAGATCGACGACCAGCCGGTGGCAGACGCGGTCGGCCTGGCCCTTTTCGGTCAGGAAGACGCCGCGGTTAAGGCCGCGCGGTCGCGAGCCCGGCGCGCATGCATCCGTTCGACGAGAAGGCCGTGGCTGAGAGCGCGCGACGAACCGGAGAAGGCTGCGCGGAAGCTTTATGCCGTCGACACTCGAGGACGTTGGAGGCGAGGACATGCCAAGCTGGGAACGCCGGACACCGACCGCTCGCGAATTAGCCAGAGTGGCGTAGCATCGGGACGGGAAGCGCCACGCTGCCGGCCACGTTCAGCCATTCCAGCGCAAGCGGACTGAAGTTCTCTTCGGTGTAGGCGAGCAACAAGTCACTCACGCTATCGGCGGCGCTGAGCGGACGCGACGCGACGCCGACCACGCCGGATTCTCGCATGGCACTCCGGAAGGATCGCGATACCCACCCCGATCGCGACCAGACCGAGGACGGAGCTGGAGACATCGACCTCTTGAGCCACGGTCGGCTCGAAGCCTGCTTGGCCGCACAGCATGTTGGTGTGGCCGGCAAGACCGCAGCCTACGGCCGGAGCGAAGGTGATGAATGGCTCCCGACTCAGGTCGCCTGGCGATATCAACGCGTTGCGCGACAGCAGGGGATGGTCGTCCGGCAGGTAGACATGGAGCCGGTCCCGCCAGAAGGTCTGCACCCGCATCCCCGGCGGCGGGCTGAACCATGAGGGCGGCCTCACGATCCCGATATCCAACTCGCCCTCGGCGAGGGCCTCCAATTGCCTTCCCGTCGACATTAATCGCGCATCGACTTTGGCGAGCGGGCAGCGCCGTTTGAACTCGCGGAGCACCTGCATGAACAAGGTCAGCAGCGGAACGGACGGCACGAAGCCCAGCCGCAGGCGTCCTGCCTTGCCTTTCCCAGCCAGGCGGGCCATCGCGCCGGCGCGGTCCAAGCCCGCGAGCGCGGCGCGGGCCTCGACGAGGAAGACTTCGCCGGCTTTCGTCAGCGCGACATGGCGGCGGTCGCGAATAAACAGGGTCGTTCCGAGCTCAGCTTCGGTGGCTTTGATCTGCACGCTGAGCGGGGGCTGGCTGACATGTAATCGGCGAGCCGCACGACTGAAGCTCAGTTCCTCGGCCACCGCCACGAAGTACTTCAGCTGTCGGAAGTCCATGTCCTGTAGGATCCATATAATAGCGGCCCCCAATAAGAGTAGCATAGTTTAATATTGGATGCGAATATCTGCAAATCTCCGGCGGTGCGGCACCGGAGCGCGGCTTGCAGAAACAGCTCCGACAGAAGTCAAGTTGGCTTGGAAGTTGGCTTTCAAGTTGGCTTGGGCGTGATGGCGGCTTCTTCTCGGCGAGGCTGGGTCGTCACCCGCATGGTGGCTGCAATCGGTGGCGGCGACGAGCAGAAAACAGGCGACAATCACCAGCGCCAGCGTGAGGAGCTTCCGGTCGAAGTCTTTGACGAGGCCGATGAGCCACGGGCCGATCAGACCGCCCGAACTGGGCGACGGTATTGACGGCGGCGATCGAAGCGGCCGCCGCGATACCGGTCATGAACGAGGCGTTCAAACTCCTAACGGCGGGTTTGGTGGAATTGATCCCGAGCCCGGCGACGCACAAGCAGACATAGGCCCAGATCGGGCTTGGGGCGAATGCGCTTGCCAACATGCCGATCGCCCCAATTGTATAGAGCACCGCGATGTGCATTTTTCGATCGCCGGTGCGGTCGGAGCTGCGGCTGGCCAGGATGGTGCCGGCCACGCCGAGAAGCGGCGGCACGGAGGAGAGAAAGCCGACCTCGATGTCGTTCAACGCACCCAAGCTCTTGATGATCTGCGGGAGCCAAATCAGCATGCCGTGAATCCGACCAGCGCGCAGCCGAACAGCGCCGCGAGCAGCCACACCCTGACGTCGAGGATGGAGTTCGATCAGCCGGTGCCGCCCCTCGCGTTCATCGCGGCGATCTCGGCCTGCAGCTCGGATTGCAGCCATTGGCGCTGCGCCGGCGTCAGCCAAGTCGCGTCGGCCGGGCGGTCGGTCAGATAATACAAGGTGAACACGCCGAGCAGGATCGTCGGCACCCCTTCGGCGATAAACATCCATTGCCAGCCGTAAAGGCCGGCCAATCCGCTCACGTAGGTCATCATCGTGGTCGAGATCGGTCCGCCGAGAATGCCGAGAACGCGCCGGCGATGATGTAGCCGGCGATCGCCCGCGCTCGGTAACGCGCCGGGAACCAATAGGTGATATAAAGAACGAGGCCCGGCATGAAGCCGGCTTCGGCCACGCCAAGACCGAAGCGCAAAAGGTAAAAGCTCCACGCACTCGATACGAAGGCCATGCAGGTTGCGACCGCGCCCCAGGTCATGAGAATGCGCGCCAACCAGACCCGGGCGCCAACCCAATGCAGCATCAGATTGCTCGGGACTTCGAGCACCATGTAGCCGAGGAAGAAAATGCTGGCGCCGAAGCCGAAGACCGCCGGGCCAAATCCCAAATCGGCATTCATGCGCAGACCGGCGAAGCCGATATTGATCCGATCGAGATAGTTGAAGAACATCATCGCGAAAAACAGCGGGATGATCCGCCAATAGATGCGATTGATGGTGGACGTTTCCAGGCTCTCCCCTGCTCTTTCCTTCATTTGATTATTTGTTTGCATCACCTGCTCGCTCGATCGCACCGGCGCCCCGTGGTCAGCCGATGCCGACAGTGCCAAGGCCTGCGTGGCGCGCCGAACTTTTCAATTTTGGCTGCACAGCGGCCGAAATGCAAATTCGGACAATTGCGGTGCGCGCGGCCCGCTGGGCGAGCAGATCGACCCGCTCGAGCCGACTGGGCGGCTCTTTTTGGTGGAATGCGTCTGGGCCGACGATGGAGCTCGGCCATTCGGGGCGAACGCCGGTGCGGCGCTCGAAGCTGTTTCTGTCGTTGCCATAAAATAGCCGGTGCGCGTTTGCATGCGCACCGGCGACGTTTCTTGCGCCGTTACTTGGCCTGAGGATCACTTGGCCAGAGGGTCGGGCCGCACCTGGACCTGCACGGCCAACGGCTTGCTGCCCTTGCCGCTTTCCTTGAGCCAAGGCACGCGGTCGCCTGCAGACGACCACAGCCCACGCCCCTTCCAGCCGGCGTTGGGATCGTCGATGCGGCCGTCCAACCCTTGGCATAGAAGCCCATCGGATAGGGAACGCGCAGCATCACCATCTTGCCGTCCTTGAGCGCGACGAAGCCGTCATTGAGGTTCGCGGTGGAGAGCGGAACGTCGTCGCCAAGGCCGAGCGTGTTGTGCTGGTCGACCCAGGTGTAGTAGCTCGCTTCGGCACTGTTGTCGCCGATGCCTGCAAAGCCCGGACCCGGATATTTGTAGACAGTCCAGCCCTCGGGGCACTGATCGCCGGTCGCCTTCGGGCCGTTGAGCGGACCTTTGCATTTGCTGCGGTCGAAGCTCGCCAGATGACCGCTCGACAGCGACGCCCACACCACTCCCTTCGCGTCGATGTCACCGCCGCGAATGCCGAAGGCGGGCGCCGGCACGTTGTAGATTTCCGACGAGTCCCGTCTTCGGATCGAAGCGAAGCACCGCGGAAGGATGCCCCCGAAGACGCCGATGGTGAACCACATCGATCCGTCCGCCGGGCTCGGCATGACCGCATACGGTCCTGACAGGCCGTTAAGATCGATCCGGGTATCCTTCTTTGGATCGGTCGGCTGGCCCGGCTCGACGTAGTCGTCGCGCTTGCCGTTGCCATTGGTATCGAGCACCCAGGGCGACCAGCCTTGCGCCTTGGCCGCGTCGCCGGTCTCATCAAGCACTTTGGTGTTGAGCCAGCCCGCCACCGGTCCGGTGCCGCTAAACCACAGTGTGTCGTTCTCGTCGTAGGCGAACTGCAGATGATGGGTGGCAAAGCAGGTGTCGACGAAGGTGTATTTCATGGTCTTCGGATCGAGCATCGCCACTTGGCGCGGCGATTGATCAAGCGGAAAAACTTTTGCCGATGGATGATCGGAGCCCTTTTTGCAGAAGGCTGGATTGTCCATGCCGCGCACCGATGCCGCCAGCCACACCCTGCCTTTTTTGTCGAACATGGCATTGTGATTGTTGGCTTTAGTGTTCCAGATCTTCTCGTCGCCCCAATAGGCCGAGGGCTGCATTGGTTGCAACGTAAAGCCGAAGCCGGGCACTTCCGGCATGTTCGGATCCCGTACAGGCAGCTTGAAGAACGTCACCTTGCTAGTTTTCGGATCAAGGATTGGCATATCGTCGCTGGCATATTCGGGCGAGCCGAACAGCGGACCATGGGCGTTGACAGTCGGATTGCGCCGATCCGACGAGATGAGATCGTGCATGTAGGTCTTCTCGTTCCCCATTCCCAAGTCGTGATCACGACATTGCGTTCGACGCCTTGCGGCCGCGGGGGAGCGGTTTTCGGCAACTCGCCCTTGGCGAGCCGGTCGGTCCATTCGCCAAGCGCTTTCAACGGTGCGGCATTGAAGAAGCCAGCCTCGCCAGTCATTTCCTTCCCGGCCAGACCGGACTGCAAGCGCCGTATCCAGGCCTCCTCGCCGGTTTTGAACTCACCGAATTGCGCCGGAATGGTGCGGGTGGCCTCCTGTCCAAGCTGATGGCAGCCGATGCAGCCGATGTTCTTCATCTGGCGCAAAAAATTGGCCTGCTTCGATTGCAGGCCAGGATCGTTCAGGGGCAACTCCCCCTTCAACTCGTTTTCCGCGGGAATCTTCAGCAGCGAGTACCAGTAGATCGCCGGATAGTAGTGCGCCGCCTCGGCGGCGTTCGGCGCTGGCACCGCAGTGAGATCTACGTGCTGGCCCGGCTTCGCCCGCATTCGGGGCAAGTCGACAAGGCCATAGCCGCGCACCCAAACGCTGTAATTAACCGCCGGCAGGTCGGGAATGACGTAACGGCCTTGCTCGTCGGTGACAACGATCTTTGCAAACTTGGTCGGAAGATCAACGCTCTCGGCAATGACCCAGACGCCGGCTTCCGGCCCGTTCGGACCGCTGACGACCCCGCCGATATCGTCGCCGTCAATGGCCGGTGCTCGTGGCCTGCTGCGCAACGGCCGGCGATGGCATGCCGATCAGCATCGTGCTCGATAGCATCCCGATGCCGATCGCTGCGACGGTCGCAAATAATTCCGTCGTCCTCGTCACTACGTCCTCCCTGAGTTTCCGATTGACTTACGACAAAATCCCTTGCGGGATTTTTGGTTTATCGCCCACAGAGGCCATTTTCTTGCGGTCAACTTGCCGCTGGAACAAGCGATTTGTGCGGCGCGCGCAACTGATCCCGTCTACGGGCAGTGGCCACTCCACACCCGATACCATCGGGGTCGCGTTCTTCGGTCTCCCTGGGCATGCTCGCAGTAAGGATCGTCCCTGCGATCCGTCGCGTCCAATATCGAGTTGCGCCGGTTCTGATACGACTGCGCTATAAGCGCCGCGCCGTTCAGCGCCAGGTTTGGCCGCTGCGAATCGAAGCGAGCGAAGCCGAAGGCTGACAATAAGACGCGGCCAAGCGTGCTTACAGTGCGCAGGCCAAAGTTGCGCCCCGGTCCGCCGGGGGGACGGGGCGTCCGGGAATATGGATTCCGAGCCCGCCGCGGAGCCTGACACCGGTCCGCCCACTTCGGCCGGACCCGTTGCGCGGTGCCCCTCCCCCGCTGCGCTTCACTGCGCGTGGGCGGATGAGCAGCATCGTTCTCGCGACGCATCCGCGCCCCAGTTAGGCCCTACCAAGCCAGCAAACAAACCAAAGGCCGGACGTGATCTTCGTCGATGGCGCCGGCGGTGGGGATCGGCGGCCGTCACGATCACGCGCGGATGAACCTCGTCATTGCGAGGCATAACCCGTCAAAGACGGGCGTGAACGCCCTTTTGGCGACGAAGCAATCCAGGGTCGGCGGCACCAAGAGACTTGATTGCTTCGCTTCGCTCGCAATGACGAAGCACATGCAATGACGACGACGAAACAAAAGGAAAGCGGAACGCCGAAAGGCGTTGTTCAACAACCGCCATGCCCTCACGGGCACGGCGCGCGCCTTGCGGCGCGCTCGCCTCTCGGCGTTCCACCACGGCACTTGCGGCAGCGACCGAACGCCACCGCTCAGCTCGAGCCACGCGACTTCCTAGGACTTGTTCGGAGCGCGCACCCCGATGGTTCGAAAGATGCGCACATCGCAACACACGGCGCGAAACCGACAGCCGGTCTCCATGCGTCACTCGCGGGCGTTACCCGCGCCTTACTGTCCCAGTCCAGCGAGATTGCACCCGCAGTCCGGTCATGATGCCGTCCGGGCGTGTCTTGCCCAAGCCGCCCGGGAATGGAAGTGACGAGCCCCCACCCGCGGGAACCGCTCCCGCTCCGCCAGCCGGTGTCACCCGGCTGCCGTCCTTTCGGCGAGCGAAATTCGCGGCTTGTACCTAGTTTCGCGACAAATGTCAAAAATCGTTCCCTATGGGAGAGACGGTCGGCGACATGCCGTTTACCCATCTCCCGTTCCCGGGAGAGGTCGCCGGAGGCCGAAGGTCCGCAGGCGGGTGAGGGCCCGGCGCGGGGCCTTTATCTACGATCGGGCCGGCCACTTCGGGCCGGACCCGTTGGCTCGCCGCCGTCCTCTCCCCAGGAACGCGAGCGGGGGAGAGCGGCCGAGTCGTGGATCGACTATGTCTTTTGACGCAGTAAAATAACGCCTTCTTCGATCGAAATTTTCGCGAGGATGTGAAATGAAACTGCATTACTATCCCGAGACCGACAGCCTTTACATCGAGCTGATGGATGCGCCCGGCGCCGAGGCGCGAGAGATCGTGCCAGGATTGGTCGTCGATCTTGACGCCGACTGCAACGTCGTCGGGCTCGAGATCGACCACGCTTCCCGCAAGCTCGATCTGGCCAAGGTGGAGACGATCGCACTGCCCCCCCCGCGACCGCGGCCGAATGACGCTGGCGAAGGGTGGGACCTCAGGGCGTGATTATTCGCGACGCCGCCAAGGTCGTCATACGCGGGCTCGACCCGCGTATCCATGCCGACGATCGGCCGGCTGGTATCTGGCAATTACAGTAAATGCACTGGCACCGTAATTCGCGGCCCAAGGTGGAGACGATCGCACTGCCCCCGCGACCGCGGCCGAGTGATTGCTGGCGAAGGGTGGGACCTGAGGGCGTGATTATTCACGACGCCCCCGAAGGTCGTCATACGCGGGTTGACCCGCGTATCCATGCCGACGATCGGCCGGCTAGTATTGGGCAATTAAATGCACTGTCATGTCTGGACGGCGCCCCTTGTCAAGGGTTTCTTTGCGGCTCTGCGAACATCTCGGGTGCGGTCATGTCTTCGGCCTGTTTGCGCGGGGTTGAGACCCGCTGGCCCTGATGGTTCGTCCGCTTGGCTCTTTGCCTCAATCACCGTATCGCGTTCGATCGGCGCAGACAGTTCACAGGCTTCCGAGCCTTATCCGTTGGTTCACATCACCCCGTGGTCACCCTCGATTGCGTCTCGCCTCGCGGCGAAATTCCTCGCCAAACCTCTTGCAGGCTTTTGGCAGCCTCAGCGGGGCAGGCCGCTCGTCGTATTCGCCGCCCTGCGTCATCAGCGCGAAGACGATGCGCGCGACCTTGTTGGCCAGCGCGACCGCCGTCAGCTTGAACTTGTATTTGACCGCCTTGCGCGCCAGCAATCGATCGGCCCAGAGGCGCAATAGCGTCGTGATGTCCCTTGCGATGGCTCAGCGTCGCGCAGGCCCCCACCACCAGGAGCTTGCGCAAGTAGCGGTCGCCCATCTTGGTGATGCGCCCGAGCCGCTCCTTGCCGCCGCTCGCGTTCTGGCGCGGCGTCAGGCCGAGGAACGCCGCGAACTCTCGGCCGGAAGCAAAAGCGCTCGTGTCCCGCACGGTGGCGACGATCGCCGAGGCCGTGAGCGGCCCGATGCCGGGGATGGTCATCAGCCGCCGCGCCGTCTCGTCGGCCTTCACCAGCGTCTTGATCTCTTCGTCGATCGCCGCGATCTCGGCGTCGATCGCGTCGATCTGATGAAGGAGCGGCGCCAGGGCCTGGCGCACGCAATCGGGGACGACGACTTCGCCGTTCTCGTCGACGCCGTCGGCGAGCAGGCGCTTGAGCGCATAGGCGTGTTGAACCCCTTGCGCCGCGACGACGCCGATCTCCGCCAGATGGCCGCGCAAGGCGTTGAGCATCCGCGTGCGATTGCCCGCCAGCAGTTCGCGCGCGCGGTGGCGCATCAGTTGCGCCTGGTTCTCGACGCTGCGCACCGGCACGAAGCGCATGTTCGGCCGCCCGACCGCCTCGCAGATCGCCGCCGCGTCGACCGCGTCGTTCTTGTTGCGCCGAACGTAGGGCTTCACATAGGCCGGCGGGATCAGCTTGACTTGATGGCCGAGCTCGATCAGCGACCGCGCCCAATGATGCGCCGAACTGCACGCCTCGATCCCGACCAGGCATGGCGGCAACGACGAGAAGAAATTCAGCAACTGGCCGCGCCGAACCGCCTTGGCGACGACATCGGCGCCCGCGGCGTCGACGCCATGAACCTGAAAAACATTCTTGGCGATATCGAGCCCGACGACCGTGACAGACGACAAATTCCTGATAGACTTGCCCATGGACGGCTTCCCTCAGATGGGTTGTGACAACGACCATCTTGGCACATCGATGCCGGTCGGGGCGCCGTCCACCCCATCACCGTAATCCGTATTCAAAAACCTACGTATTCAAAAACCTGCGATTCCAAAACCGACCGCAGCCCTGGTAATCACTTCCGATCAATCGCTTAGCGATTAATCACGGGCGGCTATGCAACCGCGTCCCACATAATTCAGGGATCGTTTCCGCGCTTAAAGGCCCATCGTCTTGTACCAAGCTGGATCGTTATAGTATCGAGCGCCTTCGCTTTTTGCCAGTGTATCAAGTGATCTGAACTCGGAAGGCCATTTTTCAAGCGCACGCTTGATCGCTTGAAGTTTGAAGGGGATATGAACAGCACATGCATCGCGAAGTATCGCTGGGCAGCGATCTTGGTCAATCTTAGTTTTGTTGTTAAGGTTTGCAACAATTATTGGTAGGCCAAGTTCCAGCGCCAAATCTATTTCCCAGCGAACGAACTTGAAGAGGTTCTTGGTGCTTTCTCCGACGAGAACGACCACCGCTGACGATTTTTTCATTCGCTCTTTAAGTTTGCTTTTTACGTACGCCTCGCCCTGGGCGCGACTAGTCATGGTGTCCAAATCGTGCGCATCTTGATAATCGAAGTCAATGTTCTTGTTCACTTTCCAGCCGTTCATATAGGCGTAAGCCGACTTATCATGATCGCCATCGAAAACGACGTATGCAGCGCCTGACATTTGATTTCTCCTCAGGTCGGAAGTCTGGCGATCCACGAAGTATGTTCGCGAGAGAACCAAGCTCCGCATCATTTACGCATTCAGAGAACTCCGGCTCCGAAGTGGCGTCATGAATGCGTGGAGCAATTAGGCCGATTTCGTGGGCCGTCACCGTGTAAGCCGCACCAAGTTCGTTGAACTTTTTGATTTGCATCCAGCCAACGAGCGATGACGCAAGCACAATAACTGGCTCGATCGGCCAAATGTGCCAGCTCGGAAACCCAATGCGGCTGAGAGCCAGCCCAATCGCCACAAGATATGCTATCACGCCAATCGAAACCCACTTATTTGCGTTTCGTTTGTTCTCGCCGGCTTTGCGGCTATACCAAGACCGCTGCTCTTTAACTCGATCCGACGCATAGACAGCCTTGCGCTCAGCCAACGACAATTCTCGGATTCGGGCTACCTCGGGAGAGATTTGGTCCGCATCCGACCAATCACTAGCGATAATTTCCGCAGTGCTCCGATTTTGGTCGAGAAGGCTCCTCAAATGATTCCGAAACTCGGTTCTGGCCGCAGACGAACCGAATCCTCCCGTAAATGGCTGTGCGCGCATCATGTATCGCCAAGTCAACGTCTTCACGCTTTCCGCCAAGGCCCGACAGCGGAACCATCGCTGCTCTGGTCTCATAAGCGCTCGTGTGAGCAAAGCAGCGAGCGCAACTAGGAAAATTAATGCATAAAATAGGTAAAACGTCGCTCCTTCGAACACGTCCATAAATAAGATCGCCGCCGCAAACAGCGCAACGTACTCTATTTTGACAAGGTTCAAATAAAGACGTTGCTGCGCGTCGGACGCAGCATCAGCCGACCGAAATAGCGCCGGATATTCTTCGGACTTCACAGAAGACTACTCCGGTCAGCGCCGCCTCAGCAGATCCGAAAGCGTATGTGCGCGTTCATTCTCTAGAATAGTGCCCAGCTTTGCATCGCTCCGATAGCCCTTCGCGAAATTTTGTCCGTAAGTCAGACGCAGCGTGCCGTTTAGCGTATCGTTCCGCTTGTGACGGATTTCGCCGTCATTTTCTCGGCCGCGATTATGGAGTCCCTTATTAAAATCTTTCTTGGCCATAGTTGCGCCCCCCAGCCATAGACCTCTTTCCCCCTTGATTGGCGCAATATGGGAAGAACAAAATAGCAACATGGCGGTTGCTTTAATATTTAAGCAACTGCAATCGGCGTGAACCGTGGGATGGCCGGAGCGTTCAGAGAACGGCGAGAACGCCGGCATACGCCTTTGGCTAACAAATCCAGGACACGCGCTTTGTGTCGGCGTTCATTAGGCAAAGCGGCCGGGAGCCGCCTACGCCCCCTCTCCGCACACTCCCTGCGGGGGCCGGAGAGCAAGTCGGGCGGATTAGCGGGGCGTAATCCGCCATTTTGTCGCTTAAAAATGGCGGACTACGCCTTTGGGTAATCCGCCCTACGCACCACCGTCACTCCCGCGCTTTCAAAAACTGCGCGAACGCCTTGAGGCTCGCTTCCGAGACGTGGTGCTCGATACCTTCGGCGTCGGCTTCGGCGGCTTCGGTCGGGACGCCGAGCGCGCAGAGGAGATCGACCACCAGGCGGTGGCGGACGCGGACGCGGTCTGCGAGCGCCTGGCCCTTCTCGGTCAGGAATACGCCGCGGTAGGGCCGCGCGGTCGCGAGCCCGGCGCGCTTGAGCCGGGCCACGGTCTTGACCGCGGTGGCGTGCGAGACGCCGAACCGGCGGGCGATGTCGGTCGGCCGCGCCTCGCCGGCGCTGGCGAGGAGGTCCGCGATCAGTTCGACATAGTCCTCCAGCAAGGCGGTCGACTGCGCCGAGCGCGTCTTGCCGAAGCGGCGCGCCTGGGTGCCTTCCGCCGGGAGCTGTCCCGTGGCGGCGCGCGGCCGCCGTTTCGTGCCGTCAGCCGTCGTCGACGTCATGGCGTCACCGCCACCCTTTGCCCGGTTCCGGATGCCGAGCCGAGACCATGTTTTCGGGCCGGTGTCAAAGTGTTCGCTTGGCTACACTTTGTACCCATTGACGCCGGGTTGGCGGCTGCCTATTCTATAGCTTGTGCTACACTCTTGGGTGAAAGCTTCACTTCACCCTTTATCTGGCCCCTTCACCTGGGCCGATTTCCGGAGCTCGAGGCTTCAAAAAGGCCGTCCGTCGCTTATGACCGAAGCCGCCGTACGCCCCCCTTCGCTGTCCGAGCGCACGGTCGCCGCCGCGCGCGGGGTGCTCGCCGGCAAGGGCGGCGGGTTCCGCGCCTATTCCGCCTTCGCCGGCCCGGCGGTGATCGCCTCGATCGCCTATGTCGATCCCGGCAACTTCGCCACCAACATCCAGGCCGGCGCCAAATACGGCTACGGCCTGTTGTGGGTCGTGCTGCTCGCCAATCTCATCGCGATGATATTCCAGGCGCTGTCGGCGAAGCTCGGCATCGTCACCGGCCGCAACCTCGCGGAAATGTGCCGCGACCAATTCGCGCCGCCGGTGGTGTGGTCGATGTGGGGGGTGAGCGAGATCGCGGCGATGGCGACCGATCTCGCCGAGTTCCTCGGCGGCGCCATCGGGCTGTCGCTGTTGTTTCACATGCCGCTCTTCCTCGGCATGGTCGTGACCGGGATCGTGACCTACGGCCTGTTGATGTTCGAAGGCTTCGGCTTCCGGCCGATCGAACTGATCATCGGCGCGATGGTGAGCATGATCGCGCTCTGTTACGTCGTCGAGATGTTCATCGCGCCGATCGATTGGCTCTCGGCGGCCCTGCATATGGTCAAGCCGGAGATCGCGGACGGCGGGGCGCTCTTGCTCGCCGTCGGCATCATCGGCGCCACGGTGATGCCGCACGCGGTCTATCTGCATTCCGGTCTGACGCAGGCCCGCATGCCGGTGCTGGACGACGGCGAACGTCGCAAAGTGCTGCGGTTTTCCAATTTGGAAGTCATCGTCGCGCTCGCGCTCGCCGGCCTCGTCAACATCGCCATGGTGATGATGGCATCGAGCGCCTTTCACGCCGGCCATTCGGACGTCGCCGAGATCCAGACCGCCTATCACACGCTGACGCCACTCCTTGGCATCGGCGCCGCCGGCGTATTCCTGGTGTCACTCATCGCCTCGGGCATCGCGGCCTCGACGGTCGGAACCATGGCGGGCCAGATGATCATGCAGGGCTTCGTCGGCTTCCGCATTCCGATCTGGCTGCGGCGGCTGGTGACCATGGTGCCGGCCTTCGTCGTGGTCGCGCTCGGCGTCGACGCCACCAACGCGCTGGTCGTCAGCCAGGTCGTGCTGAGCCTCGCGCTGCCGCTGCCGATGACGGCGCTATTGATCTTCACCAGCCGGAGCGACATCATGGGGCCGTTCGTCAACGGCCCGATCACCCGCGTCACCGCGGTGGCCGGCACGGTCGCGGTTTTTATCCTGAATTTCTTTCTTATTATTTTGACGCTCGGGGTTCCGATTCCCGGTCTGTCCGGAAGCTGACGCCGCGGCTTCTCGTAGCTTCTCGTAGGATGGGTTGAGCGCAGCGAAACCCATCTTGCAGCGGTCGAGATCGTCGATGGGTTTCGCAAGGGCTCAACCCATCCTACTCGTGCTTCAGCTAAAAGCGGACGGCGAGACCGCGGCCGCGGTTTCGCCGTTCGCATCACAGCGTCTTCAAATTCTCGGCGGCCGACTTGCCGGTCTTGCGATCAACCACGACCTCGAACGCGACTTTCTGGCCTTCCCGCAGCTCGCGCAGGCCGGCGCGCTCGACGGCGCTGATATGAACGAACACATCCTTGCCGCCGCCGTCGGGCTGGATGAATCCGTAACCCTTCTGCGCGTTGAACCACTTTACTGTTCCGTTGCTCACGGGCCGCTCCTCTTCACGAATAGACGTAGAGGCCGCGCAAAGTGCACGGCCAGGTTCGCTCGAGATTTTGGTGAAAGATCGTCAGTCAGGCGCGCTATCGTCGCTGCAAGGCCGAGACATTCGGCCGAAAAACTCGATGCTCTCTTTTTAGCGTTAACTTGCCACGTTCGCAAGGGCGCCGCCCGACAGTTCGGCGCGGCGCAAGGCCGGAACTCGCCTGCAGTTCCGGCCGCCCAACCAACACTGCCGGCAGCCGTGACTACCATAATGCCGATGGCGGACGCGCACCGGGGCGCAGCGGTCCCGCCGCGACGGCTTTGGGTTGGCCCGACGAAACTGCCCGCGACCGGCCACGGGCCCGTGGATTTTCCCAAATAGCTGCTTACCTTGAGGTTGACCCGCCCGCGGCTGAGGGCTCCCGGACCCCGCGTATTCATGACCGAAGAACGCATCAACCGTAAGCTCGCGGCCATCCTGGCGGCCGACGTGGTCGGCTATTCGCGGCTGATGGGGGCCGACGAGGAGGGTACCTTGTCCGCCCTCAAGCTGCATCGGCTGACGGTATTCGACCCCGCAGTCGCCGCCCATAACGGCCGCATCGTCAAGCTGATTGGCGACGGCACCATCGCGGAGTTCGGCAGCGTGGTCGACGCCGTGAACTGCGCGCTCATGGTGCAGCGCGCAGGCGGCGCGGCCCCGGATCGAGAGGCGCAGGACGCACACCAACCGCGGATCGTTCTGCGCATCGGCATCAATCTCGGCGACGTGATCATCGAAGGCGACGACATCTATGGCGACGGCGTCAACATCGCCGCGCGCCTCGAGCCGCTGGCCGAGCCGGGCGGCATCTGCGTCTCCTCCATCGTCAATGAAAGCGTCGGCAACCGGGTCGACGCCGCGTTTCGCGACGCCGGCGACATCAGCGTCAAGAACATCGAGCGGCCGATCCGAATCTGGAAGTGGCACCCCGACAGCGGCGGCGCCGCCGCCAGTGTGCGACGCGACGCCGCGAAGCCCGCCGCGACCGCCTCGATCGCCGTCTTGCCCTTCACCAACATGTCCGGCGATCCGGAGCAGGAATATTTTTCCGACGGCATCACCGAAGACATCATCACCGATCTGTCGAAGATCGCCGGGCTGACCGTGATCGCCCGCAACTCGAGCTTCACCTACAAGGGCCAGGCGGTCGATGTCCGCGCCGTCGGCCGCGACCTCGGCGTGCGCTCGGTGCTGGAAGGCTCGATCCGCCGCGCCGGCAATCGCGTGCGGATCACGGCGCAGCTCATCGACGCGACGAGCGGCGGCCACCTCTGGGCGGAACGCTACGACCGCGACGTGACCGACATCTTCGCGGTGCAGGACGACGTTACGCGCCGGATCGTCGACGCGCTCAAGATCACCCTGACCCCAGCGGACAAGGCCAAACTGGTCGCGGACGAGACCGCCAACATCGAGGCCTACGAGTGCGCGATGCGCGGGCGCGAAGTGTTGATGGGCAATCCCAAGAACCGCGAGTCGTTCCAAAAAGCGAAAGCGCTGTTCCTGCGCGCGATCGAAGCGGATCCCAACTTTGCCAAGCCCTACGCGGGGCTCGCCTTTGCCTACATGTTCGACTACCAAAACCGCTGGAGCGAGGATCCGGACAGTTCGCTGCCGCTGGCCAAGCAGTACGCCGAAACGGCGATCGAGAAGAATCCGAAGGAACCGCTGGCGCGCGTCGTCGCGGCGGTCACGGCAACTTTCGACCGCGACCTCGATCGGGCCAAGGAGCAGGTCGACATCGCCTTGTCGCTTAACCCGAATTTCTCTCTGGCCTATAACGTCCTCGGCGGCATTTACAGCTATTCCGGGCGGCCGCTCGAGGCGATTGCGGTGATCGAGCGCGCCATGCGTCTCGACCCCAACAACAGTACACAGTATCTCCACTTCCTCGGCACGGCCTATCTTTTGGCCGGCAAATACGAGACGGCGGCGACATTGCTCAAGCAGCGCATCGCATTCGTGCCCGGGACGGATTTTTCCCGCGCCTTGTTGACTTCCGCCCTCGGCCATCTGGGCGAGCGTGAGGAAGCGCGGCGCGTGTGGGCCGAGCTCGAACAGATCAATCCGAATTACAGATTCCGCGAACATTTCGGCCGGCTGCCCTACAAGAACCAGGCGGACGTCGAGCGGATCGCCGATGGGCTCTTGAAGGCCGGCATCGATTTGGCGCCGACGGAAAGCACGGCCCCAGCGGGTACAGCCACGCACTGACCGCCGGAACGTTCGGCGCGCTTTTAGGCAGCAGCGGGCTTGCGACGGATCGTACGGGGTGTCCGCATTCGTGCGATGCGCTTGCGAGCGGAAGCGGGCGTTTTGTCGACCTTGGCCGGCAATGGCTGCACCCGCAACTCGACGCCGAGCGCACGCAGGACACTCAGGATCGTCCCGAATTCCGGTTTGGTATCGCCGCTGAGCGCGCGATAAAGATTTTCCCGCGAGACGCCGGCCTCCTTGGAGATGTCGGTCATACCGCGGGCGCGGGCTGCATCTCTGGCGCTCCCTACGGGAATCGAACCCGTGTTTCAGCCTTGAGAGGGCCGCGTCCTAGACCGCTAGACGAAGGGAGCGTCGGTTGGTTGAAATAGCCCCGATGCCGCGGCCATGCAAGCGCGTTGCAGGCCCGCCGCACGACGGCGCAACGATCACTGGCCGCGCGTCATGGAGAATTGCCCGGTCGAGCGGGACTTTGCGGTGATGATGGTCCACTTCCCGGCGATGGTGTTGCCGTCGGCGGAGACGACGCCGTCATAGTCGACGCCGTGCGAGACGCCGCCGGTGCCGTCATATTGCTTGTGAAACCTGAATTCGCCGCCCGGAGGTATGGCGGCCGTCGGACAGGAGACGTTGGCGTAAAGGTACGGCGCCGACTTCTCGCCGAACGTGTTGATCTCCTTGACGTGCCCGATGCAGCGCCCGTTGGCGCCGTCGAGGTCCAAGGTGAAATCGACCGCGGTGCGGTTCTCGTTGTAGAAGTAGCGGCCCTTCCAGGTGCCGGACAATGACGGCGATTGGGCCGACGCGGTGAGCGGGATAAGCGCCATCAATCCGAAAACGAAAGAGACCAAGACGAACGTGGCAACGCGGATGACTTTGGAGCGCCTCATGTTTTCCTCGCCGTCGGGTATGAATTCATTGGCAAACTAATAAACAAAAATATCACCATCCATGCCGGCGGTAAAGCGACATCGACGTGACAACGCCACGACACTGATCAAGGCGCGTAAAGATACCGCAGCAGCGTCTTGCCGACCGTCGCGAGGCTTTCCGCCGAGCATTTGTCGAGCGTGTCCTCGCTGGTGTTGAACCAGGGCTCGTACTGGAAATCGATGACCAGCAGGCTCGGGATGCCGGCGCGGTCGAGCGACGTCTGGTCGTCGGACACCGGGTAGGCGGTCGGATCGCTCAGGAACACCGACGGCGCGAGGCTCGCGCCGATGCGCCAGAATTTGGCGGTCTCCGCCTTGGCGTAATAGAGCGAGAACAGCTCGGGATGGAGCTGCAAGGTGCGGTAACACACCATGTCGAACACGACGCCCTTCTCCGGCTTGCGAACGGAATAGAGGTCACTCAGATGCGCGACGAAATACGGCGATCCGAGCGCCATCCAGTTGGGGTCGCCGGCGCCGAGCGATTTCGGGCCTTCCTCGCCGTCGAAAAAGATCATGTCGATGCCGACCGGCGGCGCCGGCAGCGTGGCGAGCGCCCGCGCGGTCTCGAGCAGGACCGCGACGCCGGACGCCGAATTGTTGGCGCCGGGCATCGGCGCGTCGGGGTTCTTGGTGTCGCGATAGGCGCGCACGATGCTGTCATAGTGCGTGGCGACGATGACGCGGCGCGGATTATGCGGGATCGAGCCGCGCGACGATGTTGGTCAGCGCGTGCTCGGCGCCGTCGGCGCCGCGAAAGGTGAAGCGCTGCTCGAGGGCGAGCTTGACCGGCGTCTTGGCAAGCTCGGCCTCGATGAAGTCGATCGTCTTCTGATGGCCCGGCGTATCGAGCGAGCGCGGCGTGAAGCGCAATTGCGTGGCGATATCCGCCATGGCGCGTTCGCCGCTCCAGCCGTCGGTCGCGAGTCTTTTGTCCCATGTCCTTGGGCGCGGGCGCCGCCGAGACCGACGTGAGCAGCAGGCGCGACCCGCGAACCCGGAACCCACCGCCGCGACGACCGCCGCCATCATCCAAACGGCGCTGTAGCGAAGCTTGCGCATCAGCCCGCCTTCTTTCCGGTCGGCACGAACAGAATGGCGGCGCAGACGGCGAGCGTCGCGGCGTCGAGATAGGTGATGAAGCGCGATCCGACCGTCGGAATGAGCAGGAACGTCGTGATCAAGGTGCCGGCGATGTTGCCGACGGTCGAGACGCCGTAGACCAGCCCAGCGACGCTGCCGCTCTCCTCGGCGGTGCGGGTGAGAAGCCGCACCGCGAACGGCGAGAACGTGCCGAGCAGCGACAACGGCACGAGCAGCAGCGCCGCCGCCGCGATGAGAATGGCGCCGGGCCCGTCGCCCATCCCTTCCAGAATGCGCATCATGATCGCGTCGGCCGTCAACGGCACGGCGGCGAGATAGATCGCGGCGATCGAGGATGGCGCCGCCGATGATGCGCGGCGACGGATGGCGCTCGACGATGCCGCCGCCGGTGAAGTAGCCGATCGCCAGCGCGCACAGCACCATCGAGATCAGGCTCGCCCAGGTGCCGATGCCGCCGCCGAAATAAGGAAACAAATACCGGCTGCCCAGCATCTCGAAGCCCATGAGCACGCCGCCGACGACGAAGGCCTCGAGATAGACGACGATCGCGGCGATGCGGGAGGCGCTCTCACGGCCATTTCCTGTTGTGCCGCTCGATGGCCTTGAGCGACTCGACCGGCGCGAAGTCGTCGGTCAGGAGCTTGGCGTGCGGGTCGATGAAGCCGGCGTCGTCGACGCCGCCGCGCTGGCGCGTGGCGAGCAGGTCGTGCAGCGGGTAGCGGAAATGATAGGTGGCGTCGCGTTCGCGCGCCACGCGGTCGAGCTCGGCGGCGGCGCGCGGCGGCCCCGTCATAGGCGACGGTGACGATATTGCCGCCCGCCGGATAAAACTCGGTCTGCGGGAACACCGCGCTGATGGTCTTCACCGCCGAATCGAACAGCATGGTGGTCGGCTCGACGTTCTGCGCCACCACGCCGCCGTCGGCGAGATGGCTCTTGACGATCCCGTAGAATTCCTTGGTCAGGAGATGGAACGGCACGAACGGCCCGCGATAGGCGTCGATCAGAATGATGTCGTAGCGCTCCTTGGAATCGGCGAGAAAGATGCGGCCGTCGCGGTTGGCGACGTGAAAGTTCGGCTCTTCCTTGATGCCGAAATATTTGTGCGCCAGTTCGATCACGGTCGGATCGAGCTCGACCGACGTGATCGGTACGTCGGGCAGGAAGCGGTGCAGATACCAGGCGGTGCGGCCGCCGCCGAAGCCGATTTCGAGAATGGAATGGATGTTCTTGGCGTAGATCAGGCTCGCCGTCATGGCGCGGGTATATTCGACCGGCAGGTCGCGATCGTCGAGCGTGTTGTAGATGCTCTCGGTGTAGATGTTGCGATTATACCCGAACGTCAGGCTGACATAGGGGCCTTGGCCGTAGATATAGATGTTGTTGTAGAGCGATTCCTTGGATTCGAGCAGCTTACGCTGATCGAAGGCGCGGGAAGCGGAAACGGGAGCAAGAAACGCCGCGGCGGCGACGAGGCTGGCAATAAGCAAACGAGCGATCATTCCTCGCGCATCTCCTGGGTAAGGCAAACGGCGGCAGACTTGTCCGAGCGACCGCCGCTACGACGACACCGGACCATCTCGACCCAGCAGGCGCGCGGCAGATCCGACGGCGATTTGATGCCGGCGGACAGTGCCTTGCGTGCCGAAGGCGGTCAAGCGGCCCGCGGATTAGCGGCGAAACGTGAGCAAAGTGCGACCGCTCGAGCGTCCTCGCGCGGCTTGCGCCCGCTTTTTCGATCTTTCGCCATGCCTACTGTTATTTTCGACACTTCAATTGCGGTCCGTAGCGGGGTACACCCGATCAGGCCGATGGGGCGCGGCGTCACCAGCGCAGAAGGAACCTCGCCATGCGGCGCATGGTCCGCCTCACGGCGCAAATCCTGGGGCAAGTCCTGCTGATCGGGACCGGTGCGGCCGCGCTCGCCGCCGAAGCCCCCTCGTCGCTGGCGTCGCTGGTCGCGCGCAAGGAGGTCATGGCGTCCGAACTGGCGCGCCAGGTGGCATTCTGCAGCGCCCGGCACGACACCGATCATCCGGCGTTTCATGGCTGCATCGACTGGCATTCGGCCGTCCACGGCGTCTGGGCGCTCACCGCCTATGAGCGGGCGACCGGCGACCGCCAATATGCCCCGCTCGTCGCCTCGATCCTGACCGCCGACGGCCTGCGCCGCGAACGCGAGCACCTGCGCCAGGCGCCGCAATTCGAGATGCCGTACGGCCGGGCCTGGTTTCTGCGGCTGGCGATCGACCATCATTTGCTGACCGGAGCGAACGATCTTACGCCATTCGCCGACGAGGTGGCGCTGAGCCTGCGGGATCACTATCGCCAGCGGCCGATCGACCGCCGTTCCGGCGCCTACGACAGCGCCTCCTGGGCGCTGATCAATCTCATCGACTACGCCCGCCACCGCAAGCTCGAGGCCCTGCAAGCGGAAACCGCCGGCTGGGTCAAACAAAACTTCGGCGCCGTGGAGAAATGCCCGTACCAGGCCGAGCGGGGCGAGTTCATGGCGATCTGCACCAACCAGGCCGCGCTGGTGTCGCGGGTGCTCGACCGCGACGACTATGCCAAGTGGCTCGACGCCTTCATCGCCCTCAATGGGTTGCCCGTCCCGATCGCCGATGCGGCGGCCGCGCACGAGTTCGGCCTCAATTTCAGCCGCGCCTGGGGTCTGTGGGACATGTACGCCAAGTCCGGCCGCGCCGACATCGTCGATGCCTATGCCGCCCATTTTCACCGCGGTTTTGCGCCGGCGTCGAACTGGAGCGGGAGTTACGGCGCGGTCGGGCATTGGGTCGCGCAATTCGGCATGTTCGCGCTCCAGCCGCTGTTTGGACCGAAGCTTGGCCGGTAGCCGTTTTTAATTTCACGGTTCGGTCGCGAACCTGATCCGCCCCGTCTGCTTCAAGGTTTTGACGTCGAAGGTCCGGATTTCGGTCGCGCCGGCGACGTCGAGCGTGACGACGACGCGATCGTCGGCGACGGCGGTCGAGATCACGCGCGCGCCCTTGGGCAGCACGGCGACCGCTTCCACCGCCGTCGTCGCGCCGGTTCCGCCGGAGCGGTAAACGCGGTAGCCGATGGCGCCGATCACGGCCGCGATGGCGATCATCGTGGTCAGACCGGATATGATCATGAGCGAGCGCGCCCGCCCGACCATGCTCGCCGCGGCGGCGTCGGTTTCCGGGGTCGCCGGTTCGTCGGCGACAGCACGCAACTCACCGGCTGGTGGATTGCTCATCAGGTCCCTAAAAGCTTGTCGATGGAAACCACGCAGAAATCGATCACGGTCGCCGAAGCGGACGCCGGGGGACGGCTCGACCGCGTTCTCGCCGCGCATCTCGCCGAACTCTCGCGCACGCGGCTCAAGGCGCTGATCGAGGCCGGGTCGGTCGCGGTCGACGGCCGCACGATCCGCGAACCCAGTCACCACGTCAATGCCGGCGCCGCGATCATCGTCGAGGTTCCGCCCGCCGTTCCGGCCAAGCCCGCCGCCGAGCCGATCCCGCTCAAGGTCGTCTACGAGGACGCCGACATCATCGTGATCGACAAGCCCAAGGGCCTGGTGGTCCACCCGGCCGCCGGAAACTGGACCGGCACGCTGGTCAACGCGCTGATCGCCCATTGCGGCGACAGCCTGTCCGGCATCGGCGGCGAAATCCGTCCCGGCATTGTGCACCGGCTCGACAAGGACACCACCGGCGTCATGGTCGTGGCCAAGAACGACCGCGCCCACCGCCGCCTCGCCGCCCAGTTCGCCAGCCATGGCCGCGGCGACGAGCCGTTCGAGCGCGGCTACCTCGCCTTCGTCTGGGGCGCGCCGGACCGCCCGCGCGGCACCATCGACCGGCCGATCGACCGCCACCGGGTATCCCGCGACCGCATGGCGATCCGCGAAGGCGGCCGCGAAGCGGTCACCCATTGGGAGGTGCTGGAGCGCTTTTATGCGGCGCCAACGCCGAGCGGCGCTGCCCGCGCGGGTGCGGCAAAACGTCCGGCCGAGGCGGTGGCGAGCCTCTTGGCCTGCCGGCTCGAGACCGGCCGCACCCATCAGATTCGGGTGCATTTGGCCTCGATTGGCCATCCGCTCCTGGGCGATACGGTGTATGGGGCCGGATTTCGCACCAAAGTGGCGCTGCTGCCGCCACCGGCAAAAGCGGCGCTGGACGCCCTTGGCAGACAAGCTCTGCATGCCTATCTACTGACGGTGCTGCACCCCATCAGCGGTGAAATCCTTCGGTTTCGGTCGGAACTGCCGCCCGACCTCGCCCGTTTGCATGCTATGCTGGCGGCCATGCGGGCTGATTCTAGCGACACATAGAGACTTAACCCGGATTCACGCGTTTTACCGCCATTGAGCTCGATCAAGGCGGCGTCGCGCCGATGTGATGGCTCTTTACTACCGCTTCCGGGATTTCACCGTGTATGCTGCGGGTGCGAGATTGGAACTGCGGCCGTTGGCTCCGTAGAGCGACGACCCCATCCGCCCGCCGCTTGCGGGGGCGCCATTAAGGAGGGCGCTATCATGGCCCAGACTGCTGCCTTGCCGGTCCTGTCCGGCGAAACCGGCCTTACCCGATATCTCGAAGAGATCCGGCGGTTCCCGATGTTGGAACCGCAGGAAGAATACATGCTGGCCAAGAGCTGGCGCGAGCATGGCGACCGCGAAGCGGCGCACCGGCTCGTGACGAGCCATTTGCGGCTCGTCGCCAAGATCGCCATGGGCTATCGCGGCTACGGCCTGCCGATCTCGGAAGTGATTTCCGAGGGCAATGTCGGCCTGATGCAGGCGGTGAAGCGTTTCGAGCCGGAAAAAGGCTTCCGGCTGGCGACCTACGCCATGTGGTGGATCAAGGCGGCGATCCAGGAATACATCCTGCGGTCCTGGTCGCTGGTGAAGATGGGCACCACCGCCAATCAGAAGAAGCTGTTCTTCAATCTGCGCAAGGCCAAGAGCCGCATCTCGGCGCTCGACGAAGGCGATATGCGTCCCGATCAGGTCAAGCTGATCGCCAAGCGGCTCGGCGTTACCGAGCAGGACGTGATCGACATGAACCGCCGCCTCGGCGGCGACGCCTCGCTCAACGCGCCGATCCGCGAGGACGGCGATTCCGGCGAATGGCAGGACTGGCTGGTCGATGACTGCATCGAGCCAGGAGTCGCGGCTTGCCGAGTCGGAAGAGTCGGAGAACCGCCACAAGGCGCTCGGCGAAGCGTTGACGGTGCTCAACGATCGCGAACGCCGCATCTTCGAGGCGCGCCGCCTCGCCGACGACCCGATCACGCTCGAAGAGCTCGCCGACGAGTTCGGCGTCTCCCGCGAGCGCGTGCGCCAGATCGAGGTGCGCGCCTTCGAGAAGGTGCAGAAGGCGGTCAAGACCCGCATTTCCGCGATGGAGGCCGCCGCAGCGAGCGGCGGCAGCGGCGCCGTCGCGGCGGCCGCGGCGCATTAACACCAAGCTGTTCCTAATATTTACACGTCATGCCCGGCCTTGTGCCGGGCATCCACGTCTTTGGACCGAGCCGAAGCCAAAGACGTGGATGGCCGGGACAAGCCCGGCCATGACAACCATTGTGCTACGCGTAATACGGCCGAACGCGGGTGTCACTGCTCATTCCTTCAGCATGCCTTTCAACATAAAGCGGCAGGCGAAGATCGCGACGCCCGCGACCGCTGCGATCCCCGCGATCATCAGAAAAAACGCGGGCTTGTCCATCCGGCTCCAGAAGCTGCCGAGATACCCGGCGAAAAAGCCGCCGACGAAGCTCGTCGCCAGCCACACCCCCATCATCATCGAGAGGATGCGCAAGGGCGCAACCTTGGTCACCAGCGACAGCCCGATCGGCGACAGATAAAGCTCGCCCACCGTGATCACGACGAAATACAACAACAGCCACAGCCAGCTCGCCTTGCCGCCGCCGGCGGAGAGCGCCGCGACCATCATGATCAGGTTCGCCGCGGTGACGCCGAAACAGCCGAGCGCCATCTTGGTGATGCTCGACGGCTCGCGGCCGCGCACGGCTTGCTGCGTCCACAGCGCGACGACGAATGGCGTGAAGGCGAAGATCATGAACGGGTTGAACGCCAAAAACCACGTCGTCGGAATCTGGGTCACAAAACCCAACAGATCGACCGTCCGGTCCGTGTTGGCGTCGGCCCAAAGGACGAGCGTATTGCCCTGCTGCTCGTAGGTCGCCCAGAACAGCGTGTTGGGCACAAACAGCACGAGCAGCGCGATGACGGCGCGCCATTCGTCGCGGTCGAGCTTCTGCCGCCCGGTCGGCACGCCCGCCGGCGATATGCTTGCTTCTTGCAATTCGTCGGACGGCAGGAACGGCAGGGCGTAGAGGTAGATCGCAAGCCCGATCAGCATGCCGACGCCGGCGGCGGCAAAGCCGTAATGCCAGCCCGCCTCCTCGCCGAGGGTGCCGCAGACCAGCGGCGCCAGGAAGGCGCCGACATTGATGCCGACATAGAAGATGGAATAGGCGCGGTCGCGGCGATGGTCGCCGGGCGGGTAGAGGCGGCCGACCTGGGTC
>CAVUWO010000028.1:0-22982 GCA_963745155.1 uncultured Pseudomonadota bacterium
AAGGCGGTTTCATCCTGCCCCACTTTGTGCGCGTTCTCTCTTCCGCGGAGGGGAGAGGGGAAAAGCACAGCGAACACCGTTCTCGCGGCGCGCCTTCGCGCCCGAGTCATGCTGGTACCATGTTTATCGGGCAAATTCCGCCGCAGCCTGGCTCGGCGAGCGCATCGTAGCGGGGCCAGGCTCATTGGCCGCGGTCTTTGAATTTATGCACTGTGTAGTGTCGATGAAGCTTGACAACAACTTACCGCTTCCTAAGCTCTGGATAACGATAAAAAGGGAGGGCCTCGTCTCGCGGCGGTCGCCGAGCGATTGCGCCGTTTTTCGAGATTCCTCGTAAACGTCAGCGCCGTGCCCCGCTCCGGGCGCGCGGCATCGTTCGATGACAGGGAGGCTTTCGATGAGCGGCAATGTCCGTTTCAACTTGATGCATTTCATGCCCTACGTTCACTTGCCGGAAAACCAGAAGGATTTCCCTTCGCTCTGGGTCGATTTCCCGAACAAATTTTACGACCCCGAACGCGGGTATAAGCTCTACGAGCAATACATCGCCGAACTCGTGCTCGCGGACCGGCTCGGCTTCGACGCCGTCGTCGTCAACGAGCATCACAATACGGCCTACAGCATGATGGCGGCGCCGAACCTGATCGCCGCCACGATCATTCCGCAGATCAAGAACGCCAAGATCTGCGTCTGGGGCACGCCGCCCAACCTCGAATTCCCCAATCGCCTGGCGGAAGAATACGCGATGCTCGACGTGCTGTCGCAGGGCCGCCTGGAAGTGGCGTTTCCGCTCGGTACTGGCATGGAATACTGGTCCAATCCGGTCAACCCGGCGACGGCGCGCGAGCGCCACGAGGAGTCGATCAAGATCATCCTGCAGGCCTGGACGCAGGACGGCCCGACCAGCTATTACGGCGATTTCTACACCTACCGCTACCTCAATCCGTGGCCGCGGCCTTATCAGCGGCCGCATCCGCCGTGCTACATCGTCGGCACCGGCAGTCCGGAGACCATCGAACTCGCGGCCAAATTCGGCTTCGGCTATTCGTCGGTGTTCGTCACCAAGCAGCGTGCGGTCGAGCTCAATCAGCAATTGCGCCAGGCCGCGGCCGCGCACGGGCACCAGATCCGACCCGACCAGCTGCCGCTCGGGGTGATCGTCTATGTCGCCGAGACCAAGGAGAAAGCCGAGCAGGAGGCGGTCGAGCACATCCGCTATTTCTTCCAGGACGCGCTGCGCACCACGCCGGGCTTTCTCGCCCCGCCCGGCTATCTCTCGGTCGACCAGCTGAAAAAGCGCGCGGCGCTCGCCGACAAGCTCCACGGCGGCTTCAACTTCGAGGCCATCAACGAATCGTTCTTCGTCGCCGTCGGCACCGCCGACCAGGTCGTCGAGCAGCTCGAAGAATGGGGCGAGACGATGGGCACCAACCATTTCCACCTGCTCGGCGCAATCGGCAACATGACGCATTGGAAGGTGGTGAAGAACCTGAGCCTGCTCGCCCAGGACGTGATGCCGCGCATGCGCGCCCGCGCATCCGTTCAACGCCGCGTCGCGGCCGAATAACGAACAATAAAAGCCGAATACCAAGGAGAGACGTCATGGCCCGACCGGACCCTGTGGCCGGATTCGAACGCGAAGTTCATTCCATCAACGGCGTGAAGACGGTCGTGCTCACCGCCGGACGCGGCGAGCCGCTGGTTTTCCTGCATGGCGCCGGCACCTGGCACGGCTTCACGTTCGCCCTGCCCTGGGCGGAACAATTCCGTGTCATCATTCCCTTCCATCCCGGTTTCGGCGAATCCGGCGACGACCCGGCGCTGACCGACATGCATGACTACGTCATGCATTATCTCGATCTGTTCGACGCGCTCGGCATCGCAAAGATCCGCCTGGTCGGCTTCTCGCTCGGCGGCTGGCTGGCGGCGAAATTCGCCATGGAGCACAACCATCGCGTCGAGCGGCTGGTGCTGGTGGCGCCGGCCGGGCTGCGCGACAAGGCGCATCCCATGGCCGACGTGCTCAAGCTGCCGCCCGAGCAGATCGTGCCGATGCTGGTGACGAATTTCGATGTCATCAAGCCGTATCTGCCCGAAAAGCCCGATCTGGATTTCATGGGAGCACGCTATCGCGAAGGCGGCACGCTGGCGCGGCTGCTTTGGGAGCGTCCTTGGGACGCGAACCTGCCGCGCTACCTGCACCGCCTGAGCATGCCGACGCTGCTGGTCTGGGGCGAGGACGACCGTCTCATCCCGGTGCCGCAGGCGGAGTCCTGGCGCCGGCTCATTCCCAAGGCCGACGTCGCTATCTTCAAAGGCGCCGGCCACCTCGTGCTCGACGAAAAGCGCGAGGCCGTGGACGCCGTGCAGCGATTCTTGTCCTGATCCGCTCGCCGCGGCGGCCCC
This sequence comes from uncultured Pseudomonadota bacterium, assembly GCA_963745155.1. Classification (GTDB taxonomy): domain Bacteria; phylum Pseudomonadota; class Alphaproteobacteria; order Rhizobiales; family Xanthobacteraceae; genus BOG-931. The sequence continues at coordinate 2,407 of CAVUWO010000028.1, forward strand.
ATACGGCCGGTATCGATAAGCGCGACAAGGCGCACCGCGGAATCGCATAAGGGGAGGTGGCGCTGTGACGTACACGCGCCGATACGAGAATTTTCTGATTGCCGTGCTGTTCCTGACGTGGGGTACGGTGTTCCTCGACCGGATGGCGCAGCTTTACCTGGCGCCGTACATCATTGCCGATCTGCACATGAGCAATGAGCAGGTCGGCATCATGGCCTCGGTCACCGGGCTGGCCTGGGCTGTCTCCACCGTGCTGTTCGGCGCGCTATCGGATCGCATTGGCCGCCGCACCGTGCTGATTCCCGCCGTGTTCGCCTTCTCGCTCCTGTCCTGGATTTCGGGAATGGCGCATTCTTATGAGCAGCTGCTGCTCATCCGCGCGCTACTCGGGTTCGCGGAAGGCCCATGTTTCTCCGTGATCATGGCGCTCATGGAGGAATCCTCGGAGCCCAAACGGCGGGCGACCAACATCGGCTTGGTCATCAGCGCCGCGTCGCTCGTCGGCCTCGGCGTGGCGCCGGTGCTGACCACCCAGATTGCGGGGCATTTCGGCTGGCGTTGGGCATTCTTCGTGGCCGGACTTCCCGGGATCATTCTCGGGCTCATGATCATCTTCTACGTCGCGGAGCCGCGAACCCAAGCCGACAATCCCGCCGCGCGCGCCGGCAAGTCGGCCGGGCCGGCCAGCATCGGCGAATTCTTTTCCGTTCTGCGCTACCGCAACGTGTTGCTGTGCTGCGTCGGCGCCGCCTGCAACCTGACTTTGCTGTTTTTGTTGAACGTGTTCGGGCCGCTCTACATCACTCAGGTGGCGGGTCAGGCGCCGACCACTGCGGGTTTCATCCTCGGCGCGACCGGGCTCGGCGCCTTCATTTGGGGCTTCATTCTGCCGGGCCTCTCCGACAAGACCGGCAGAAAGCCGATGCTGCTGATCAATGCCTTCACCAGCGGGCTGGTGCCGCTGCTTCTGCTGGTGCCGATGCTTTATGCGAACCTGTGGCTGATGGCGCTCTTGTTGATCGCGTTTACCGGCGGCCAATCCATTGCGGCATTGACGCAGGTCATCATCCCGACCGAGACGATTCCGCGCCAAGTCGCAGCCGCGGGCATCGGGCTCGCGACGATGTTCGCCGAATTCGTCGGCGCCACCGTGGCGCCTGCTATCGGCGGCAAGCTGGCCCAGTCGCATGGCTTGCCGCTGACGCTATGGGGTGCCGTCGGTTCGATGGTCGTCCTGTTCGTCGCGACACTGTTCATGCGCGAAACGGTGGGAGTCGCGGCCGGCGGCGAAGCCAGCGGTCGCCGCATCGGCGTAGAGCGTCGCTCCGCGCCAAAACGGCGGCGACAGTGCGGCTGCCGGCAGGACGGCATCGAGCTTTCGGGTGACCGTGCACCCACAGCAAGTTGCTCTGCTTCGGCTTTGGTCCGCGTTTGCCCAGCTCAGTCACCCCCTCAAGCCGTCAGCACGGTACGCCCGACGACGCGGCCGGCGCGCAGATCGTCGAGCGCAGCTTGCGCCTGCGCGAGCGGGCGGTCGCGGGTCGGTATCGGCGCAAATTTTCCCGCGCGTGCCAAATCGATGAGTTCGCGCGCTTCGGCGAGCGTGCCGGTCAGCGTGCCCTCGATCGTGATCGCCTTGATCGCGAACATCGCGGCGGCGATCGAGAACATGCCGCCGAGCAGGCCCGTTACCACCACCTTGCCGCCGCGCGCCAATACGCCGGTCGCAAATTGCAGCGATTGGTCGGAGCCGACGAAATCGCAGACGGCAAGCGGGCCGCCGCCGGTGGCCTTGGTGATCGCCCGGCGCGCCTCGCGATCGGAAGGGTCGTAGGCTTGCGCCGCGCCGGCCGCGAGCGCGGCTTCGCGTTTGGCCGCATCGATGTCGGCGACGATCGGCGGCTCGCGGAACAACGCGCGGGCGATCGCGAGGCCCATCATGCCGACGCCGCCCATGCCGACCAACAATGCGGGGCCGTGCTCGCCGCGTGCCTTTAGCCGCTTGAGCGCCGCATAGGCGGTCAGGCCGGAGCACATCAGCGGTCCGGCGAAATCCGCCGCGAGCGGGGCGTAATCGATCAGGTAGCGCGGATGCGGAACGAGCACATGGGTGGCAAAGCCGCCGTCGACGGCAATGCCGAGATGACGGTTCGCGGCGCACAAATTCTCCTCGCCGGCGCGGCAGGCGGCGCATTGTCCGCAACCGATCCACGGGTAAACGGCAATGCGATCTCCGACCCGCGCGCCTTCGGCGCTCTCTCCCACGGCTTCGACGATGCCGGCGATTTCGTGCCCCAACGTGAACGGCAGCGTGCGGCCCGCGGTGACGTCGAGGCGTTTGTCGCCGCCGAGCGCGAAATAGCCGTCCTGCATGTGCAGGTCGGAATGACAGACCCCGCAGCGCTCGACCCGCACCAGCACTTCGGTGCCGCGCGGGGTGGGGCAGTCGACGACGGTTTCGCACAGCGGCTGGCCGTAGGCGAGGAGGGACTGGCGGTGCATCGTGGTCATGGGGTCGCTTCTCTTACGGGCTTATTCTTGCGGCTTTATCGGCCGGCATCATGCCCGAGACCGCGACGGTCGGCGAGGGCCCGCGCTAACGCGACGAATCCGTCGACCGCAATGTCCTCGGCGCGTGCGGTGGGATCGAGACCGGCCGCGGCGATCAGCGACGCGGGATCACCGCCGAGCCCGCGCAGGCTCTGGCGCAGCATTTTGCGCCGCTGCCCGAACGCCGCCTGCGTCACCGCTTCGAGGAGCGCCCGATCGCACGGCAGCGGCGCCGCGCGCGGCAACAGGCGTAGGACTGCCGACGTCACTTTCGGCGGCGGCACGAAGGCGGAGGCATGAACCTCGAACATGATCCTGGCCTCGCAACGCCATTGCACCAGCACCGACAATCGTCCGTAGGTTTTCGAGCCCGGCGCCGCGACGATGCGGTCGGCCACCTCGCGCTGGAACATGAGTACGGCAACGTCGAACCAGGGCGGCCACGATTCGGCGGTGACCCAGGCGATGAGCAACGCCGTGGCGATGTTGTAGGGCAGATTGGCGACGATGCGCACCGGGCCGCGGTCGAAGTGCGAGCGCGGATCGAAGGCGAGCGCGTCCGCCGCGACGATGTCGAGACGGCCGGGGTAATGCGCGGCAATTTCGTCGAGCGCGGCGATCGCGCGCGGGTCGCGCTCGACCGCGACGACGCGCCGGGCGCCGAGCGCCAGCAGCGCGCGGGTCAGACCGCCCGGCCCGGGGCCGACCTCGAACACCGTGACCCCGGCGAGGTCGCCCGCCGCCCGCGCGATGCGGGTGGTCAGATTGAGGTCGAACAAAAAATTCTGTCCGAGCGATTTTCTTGCGGTGAGGCCGTGGCGGCGCATCACCTCGCGCAACGGCGGCAGCCCGTCCGGCGCGGCGGTCACGACGCGGCGAGCACCGGCTTGTCGGCGCGCGCGAGCCGCTGCGCGAGCCGCAGCGCGGCGAGCAGGCTCGTCGCGTCGGCGCGGCCAGTACCGGCGATGTCGAACGCGGTGCCGTGGTCCGGCGACGTGCGCACGAACGGCAGGCCGAGCGTGACATTGACGGCGTGATCGAACGCCAGCGTCTTGATCGGGATCAGCGCCTGATCGTGGTACATGCATAAAGCGGCGTCGTAAGTCGCGCGCGCGCGCTCATGAAACATCGTATCGGCCGGCAGCGGCCCGCGCGCGTCGATGCCGTCGGCGACGAGTTGCGCGACGGCCGGCGCGACGATCGTGTGATCCTCCTCGCCGAGCGCGCCTTGTTCGCCGGCATGCGGGTTGAGCCCGGCAACCGCCAGCCGCGGCCGCGGGATGCGAAAGCGCTTCGCCAAGTCGCGCGCGACGATGCGCCCGGTCTCGACCACGAGATCGATCGACAGATGCGCAAAGATGTCCTTGAGCGGCAGATGGACCGTCACCGGCACGACGGCGAGCTCCGGCGACCACAGCATCATCACCGGCCGCAACGACTTGCCGGTGGCCTCCTGTACCAGGGTCGCCAGAAACTCGGTGTGGCCGGGCTCGGCGAAGCCTGAGTCGTAAAGCACGTTCTTGGCCACCGGATTGGTCACCACGGCCGCGGCCGCGCCGGCCATGACATCGGCGACCGCGCGGCGGATCGAGGCGATGGCGGCCGGCGCGCTCGATCGATCGGGGCGGCCGGGCTCGGCGGTCACCGCAAGCTCGAGATCGACCACCGGCAAGGCGGTCGCAAACGCGGCTGGCGGCGCTCGCCGGCGTCGCGATCGTGATCGGGACTTCGAGACCGAGCCGGGCGGCGCGGCGGCCGAGAAAATCCGCATTGCCGACGATATAGAACGCCGGCGTATCGAGCGCGACGCGGCGGTGCCAGAGGGCAATGGCAAGGTCGGGCCCGATCCCGGCGGGCTCGCCGAGCGTCAATGCCAAGGGTTGCACGAGGTCGCTCGTTTATTTGGACTCGGTGGTCTTGGTATCGGTCGTTCTGGTGTCGGTCGTCTTGTATTCGATCATCGCCGCGCGGCGCAGATCTTCCAGATAGCGCTTGGCCTTGGCGCCGAATTTCTGCTGGAACATCTGGTCGCGAATTTCGCGCATTTCCGGCGTATCGGATTTGGTCTCCTTTTTGTCGCAGACGGCGAACATCTGTACGCCCTCGTTCGTCGTCTCCGGCGGTGTCAGGTGACCGACGGTGGTGAGTCGAGAATCCGGCGCAACGCCTCCGGCAGATCGGCGGAGAACTTCGAGACCTGATCGCGCACCGCGACCTCGCCGAGCGCCCGGGCGAATGGAATTCCGTCGTTGCAATTCACAAAGCGCGAGCGCAGTGCGTCGGCCTCGTGCTTGCGGGCCTCGACGGTGGCGTCGGGCGAACCGCGCGGCACGATGAAGACGATCGGCCGCATGATGTACTCGTAGCCGACGTCCGGCTTGTCCGCCGACTTATGCAGCTCGAGCTGGGCTTCCACATCGCTGTCTCTGATTTCCAGGCTGGCCTTGTAGCGGCCGCGCACCAGCGAGGCCCAGGCATATTGGGCCTTCAATCGTCGCTTGAGCGTATCCGCGCTGGCTCCGCCATTGGCGAGAACCTGGGTCAATTTCTGCGCGTCCATCCCCATGCGGGTCGCGACGCCGGCGTACGCCTTGTTGACTTCCTCGTCGGAGACATCGAGCCCGAAGCGTTTGGCCTCGTGCACCTCCAAAATCTCGTCGATGAGGCTGTCCATGACCTCCTTGGGGGTCGGCACCTTCTTCGTGCTCATCTGCAGGAACTTGGCGCGGTGCGCGATGTCGAGCGCCGTGACCGGCTCGCCGTTCACGAAGGCGATGACCTGCTGCGCGCAAGCCGTCGACGCGGTCGCGATCGCGATCGCCGCCGCGAAAAAGGTCAAGATGAGTGCGTTGCCGCAAATACCGATCGAGTTCCGTGATCCCATGTCTTGCTCTCCCTCGACAGGCCCCGCCGCCCCTAGATCCCGTCTAGCTCCCTTAATCCCCCGGCGCCCGTATCTTTCCGCCTTGCCGCTCCGATCTTGGCTCCGGAATTTTAATTCCGCAGTCTTTATTGCCGAGTCTTTATTGCCGAGTTTTTATTGCCCAGTCTCAATTCCCCAGGCCGACCGGAGCCAAGAAATCGGGCCCAAGCGTACGCAGGCTGAGTTGCAGCATTATCGTACTGTTCAGGTACGGAGATCCTACGCCGCCGCTGCTCGTTGAGCTCCCCAGAAACGTCGACCCCCCCACGCCGGTATACGTGTAGTAAGTCAGATAATTCAGCGTCAGCATGAAGCAATCGTCGACGTAGCCGATACCCACGCGCGTCTGGTCGAATTCGCCGAGGGCAAGATCATAGCGGATAGAGCCGAGCAATATCCAGTTTTGCGTGACCTTGAACTGCGCTCCCGCCAGCAGCTCCTCGCGCCGCGTCAGGTAGCCGATTTCCGGTTGTGCGGCGTAGTCGCCATAGAGCAATTGCAGCGTCCAGCGATCGAAATTGGCGCGGCTTTCCAGTTCGAGACGTTGCGGCGTGAAGGTCGCCTCGTCGAAGCGACCGCTGGCGGTGAAAGCATAGATTTGGTTGGGCTGATACGTCAGGCTCGCCACGTAATCCGAAATCGGCTTGTCGAGGCCGCTTTCGAGACCGGTGTTGCTCGGATCGGCGACGGCGTAGGAGTTGAGGCCGAACAGCTGATAGGATTGCCCGAACATGACGTCGAGGGAGCCCGCCCTGTTGAACTGGGCGGTGTACTGGAAGCCGGCATTGAGGCGGCCGCCGCCCTCGTCGCGGTCCCAGCCCGAAAACTTGTCCATCGAGAACAAATTGGCGGTACTGAAGACGACGCTTTGCGCGTCTTCGTTGGGGAAATTGCCGATCTGCGTCTCGTTCGGGCGCAAAATCAGTTGCGCGATCGGCTGGATCGTCTGGGTGCCCCAGGGTTGCACGTCGATGAACGGATAGCGGTATTCGACGCCGGCCGCCGGCATGGCGCGGACCGGATCGCTCATGCCGGTGCCGATGAAGTTCGACATTCCGGCCTGGTTGAGCACGTCGACCGAAGCGGCGTCGACGCGGGCGCTCAGGAACGGCGTGATCATCTGGCCATTGGCGGTGACGAAGGTTCGCCGCCAGTCGACTTCGGCGGAGGCGCGCGTATAGGTTCCGGCCACGCCACGCAGGATGCAGTTGCTGGGGTTGAGGACCGCCGAGTTGCCCGACGTGCACAGGCTTTGCGTGTTGGCATTCTGGGTGATGGCATCGAATTCGGCCTCCTGACGGGTGAGGCTCGTTATGTTGGTCTTGTAGCTCAATTCGCCGCCCATCACCTGCTGCGGCAGTACATTGGAATAATCGATGACCGGAGCGATGACGGGAATTTGCTTCTGGATGTCGAGCTCCGAAAAGCCGTAGAAATACATCGAGCGCATGTCGAAGTAGCTGCGGTCGCCGCCGCCGGTGAGATAGACCTGCGACACGCCTTCGGCGGCGAATCCGGTGTGGAAGGGATCGAAATTGCCGATCAGCTGGTTGAGCTGGTAGTCGAACAGGAACTGGGTGTCGGTCATCAACAGCCCGGTCCAGCCCCACACCCATTTGTCGCTCAGCGCGAACTGCCCCGCGGTCTCGGCCACGCCGCGGAAGGCGTTCGCGGTCGGGCTGCCGGCGCCGTCGCGTGCGGCGAAATAGCCGGGATCGAGCTGGTCGATGCCGGCGACGGTGATCGAATACGAGCCGGTCTCCAGACGCTGGCGCCAGTTGGCCTGCAGCAGCACGCCCTGCGAGGTCGTGAACATCGGCGAGAACGTCAGATCGTAGCTCGGCGCCAGCGCCCAGTAATAGGGAACTTGGATGCCGAATCCGTAGGTCGTAGAGTCCGTGATGTTGGGAAACAGAAAGCCGCTCTTGCGCTTCACGGTCGGATCGGGCGCGGACATGAACGGAAAATACATGAGCGGCAGGCCGAAGAACTCGACGCGGGCGTCTTCGAAATAGATCATCTTCTCGTTTTCGTCGCGGATGATCCGTTTGGCCTGAACCTGCCAGAGCGGCGGCTTCTTGGGGTCGTCCTTACAGGGTTCGCAGGCGGTGTAGACGCCGTTCTGCATGACCGTGTAGATGCCTTTGTCGCGGTCCGCCCGCGACGCGGCGAAGCGCGTGTCGTCGATGGTCTCGAGCCGGAGCGAATCGACGAAGCCGTCGCGATAGTCGTCGCTGAGATCGAGCGACTGCGCATAGGTGATCTTGCCGCTCGGCTCGGTCAGTCTGACGTTGCCTTGGGCGCGCAGGCGCTTGGTCTTCTGGTCGTAGGTGACCTCGTCCGCCTCGACGGTCGATCCGCCGTAATAGATCTGGACGTTGCCGACGGCGGAGACCGTATTGTTCGTATAGTCGTAGCGCATTTCGTCGGCCTGCACGAGCATCGGCGCATCCGACGGCGTCGCCGGCTGTTTCGGCGGTTCGGAATGCTTCGGGAAATGCAGCAGATTGCCGACGCCCTGCGCCGCGGCGCGCCCCGGCGCCAGGCACAGACCGGCCGCAAGCACGAACAGCGCCGCGACAACAAGCGCGACCGTCCGAACTCCACCGCACGAACCGGATTTGTTACAGGCCGTCGTACGCGGCACTACCCGTCCTCCTGGTACAACAGCGCAACAAATCCAGTCAGACCGCCGACCAATACCGGAATCCACGCCGCCGAGAGCGGCGAAAGGAACTCGGCATTGGCCATGTCCTCGGTGACCTTGGACAGCACGAACAACAGAAAACCCGCCGAGATTCCGCTCAGGACCATCTTCTGCACGCCGCCCATGCGGAAGAAGCGCAAGCTCACCGAGGCGCCGAGCATGACCATGGCAGCGAGGAGGAACGGACGCGCCAGGAGAAGCTGGTATTGCAGCCGATAGCCGGCGGCGTGCAGTCCCGCCCGGTCGGCCATTTCGATGTAGGACGGCAGTTGCCAGAACGGGACCGTCTCCGGAGTGGCAAAGCTCTCCCGCACCTGCGCGGCCGTCAGATTGCTGCTGATGCGATACGTGCTCTCGACCAGCGGCGGCTTGCCGTTAGCGTAGACGCGGGCGTCCTCGAGCAGCCAGTAGCCCTCTTCCAGCGTCGCGCTGCGGGCGTCGATCCGCTCGCGAAAATGGCCGGCGTCATCGAAGGCGAAGACGGTGACGCTGCCGAGCTGCGCGCCCTGCTCGCGGCTCGATTTGGCGTTGATGATGGCGGACCCGTCGCCGCTCTTCTGGCGCACCCAGAAGCCGCTGCTGCTCTCTTGAATCGCCGAGGAGGGCAGCTCACCCAGCATTTCTCCTTCGAGGCGCTTCGAGTGCTCGTGCATGACGGCGGCCAGCGGATTGTAGATCGTGGTCGCGATGGCGCCGAACATGACCGCGACGAACAGCGCCGGCGCGACGAATTGCCAGGCGGAAACGCCGGCGGCGCGTGCGATGACGAGTTCCAGCCGGCGCGACAATCCCACGTAGCAGGACATCGCGCCCACCAGAAACGAGAACGGCATGATGCGCTCGGTCAGCTGCGGCACGCGCAGCATGGAAATCTTGGCGAGCAGCCAGGCGGTCGCTTTCGGCCAATCGGCGCCGCGGCGCATCAATTCGACATAGTCGATCATCGCGGCGAGGGCGACCACGCCGATGAAGATCGTGAGCACCGACGCGAGAAAGCGCATGGCGAAGTAGCGGTAAAGCCTGCCCGTGACCATCAGCGCGCCCTCAACTCGTTGCCGGTCGGGCCAGACGCTGACCAATGACGGCCGCGAGCTTCGTCACGAATCCGAGGGGCTCGACCGCTCGGCCGCGCGATATTTGCCAAACTCCGGCGGCCACGGCGAGGAAGAGCGCGATATACTGAACGGCGAGAACGGCGGGGATCCGCACGCCGATGATGATGCTCAAGAAGCCAATGAGGCGCAGCGAGGCGATCGCCGCGATCAGATTGAGCGACGCGAGCGTGCGGCTCTGCCGGGTGGTCTGCGGCGGTCCGAGGAACGTGAAAGTCAGGATGATGAAGGCGAGCGGATAGAGCGGCGAGGCGAGGCGGTCGTGGAATTCCGACCGGTATTCATTGCTCAGGTTCGGCGTCGATGGGTCTTCGGGGGGATTCAACAGGTCCAGGATGAACTTTTCGCGCGCCGTGTAGACGATGTTCTGCGGTCCGCTGGCGAATTTCGACAGGTCGAAGGCGTAGCGATCGAAGGTGATGATGCGCGGGTCGCGCTGGCCGGCCTGGAGACGCTGAATGCTCCCCTTTTCCAGGACCAGGAATGTCCCGGTGTCGTTCTTGAGGGTCTGCCCTTGCTCGGCAAGGTAGGTGGCATGCTCGTTCGGATCGCGGCGGTCGTCGACGAAAATCCCCACCAATAGTCCGTTCGGTTTGCGGTCCGCGATGTGGAAGGTCAGGCTGCCGCCGATGGTGGTGAAGCGGCCCGGCTGCACGATATTGGTGAGAATGTCGGCGCGGACCTGCGTTCCCCAGTCGCGCAATTTCCGCAAACTCAGAGGCGACAGATACGCTGCGATGAAGAAGATCAGCGCCGAAACGACGAAGGCCGCGACCAGGAAGGGTCGCAACAGCCGCCAGGGCGACACCCCGGCGGCATTCAGCACGATAAGCTCGGAATCGGTGCTCAGCCTCGACAGGTTATGCGCGGCGCCGATGACGAGCGCGATCGGCGCAATCATCATGACGAGCAGCGGAATGATCATACCGGTGATGCCGACGAACACGAAAAGCGTCTGCCGCTGGCTGGTGATCAAATCGAAGTCGCGCATCGCCTGGGTGAACCAGAGGATGAGGGTCAAGGTGGCGCAAATGATCACGAACGCACCGATCGTGGTGCGAAACATGTACCAGCCGATCGCGCCCATTGGACTAAAGTTCCCCACTGGCGGCCGGTCCACTGGCCGCGTCGGCTCTCCGGCCCAATAAGGCTAGGCGAACCGCATTCCCCCACCGCTCTTTCATGCTTGTACAAAATGGCCTCGCCAAGGCAAACCTATTGAACTTCCACAACAATGGGTTAATGCAATCATGCCACGGCATGCTCAGGGCTGCAGGGTCTCGACGGTTCGACAGGCGCATTGCACGGATGCACCGTCCTGGTCATATCCTGGCCGTGAATACGTCCGTGAGTTCACCCGGAAAGCGTACACGCGAAGAGAGTTCAGCCGGAAAGAGTTCACCCGGAAAGAATTCGGCTGAAAAGAGCTTGGCCGGAAAGAGCTTGGCCGGAAAGGATTGACGAAATGCCCGACGCCCTGACGCTCGGTTATGTTCCGTTTACCCGCCTGCGCGGTGTTCTTATTGTGTTCTGCGGGGAAAACCTCAAATTCGGGCCGGCTACGCAGCAAGCCTTGGCGCCGCTCGGCGACGTCGTCCGCCGCGCCGCCGGCGCCGACCGCTTCACCGGCAAGAACGGATCGAGCCTCGACATCATCGCGCCTGCGGGACTGAATCTACCGCGCCTCGTCGTGATCGGCACCGGCAAGGAGAGCGACCTCGGATCGCGTGGCGTCGTCAAGCTCGGGGGCGTGGCGATGGGAAAAGTGCCCAACGCCGCGACCGAGGCGACGATCGTGGCGGAATTCGGCTCCGGCCCGCTTGGCGGCGACGAAATCGCCGATCTGGCGCTCGGCGCGCGGCTGCGCGCCTATTCGTTCGATCGCTACAAAACCAAACGCAAGGAAGGCGAGGAACGGACCGGCAAGGTCACCGTCAATTTCGCTTGCGCGCAGCCGGCCGCGGCGGAAAAGGCTTCCGCCCGCACGTCGGCCGTCGCCGACGGCGTGGTCTTGGCGCGCGACCTCGTCAATGAGCCCGCGAACATTCTCTATCCGGCGGAGTTCGCGCGTCGGGCCGGCGGTTTGAAAAAGCTCGGCGTCACCGTCGAAGTGCTCGACGTGGCGGCGATGAAGAAGCTCGGCATGGGCGCGCTCCTCGGCGTCGCAATGGGCTCGGCGCACGAGCCGAAGCTTGTCATCATGCGCTGGAACGGCGGCAAGCGCGGGGCCGATCCGATCGCCTTCATCGGCAAGGGCGTGTGCTTCGATTCGGGCGGCATCTCGATCAAGCCGGCGGCAGGCATGGAGGATATGAAGGGCGACATGGCGGGCGCGGCCTGCGTCGTCGGCCTCATGCAGGTGCTCGCGGCGCGCAAGGCCAAGGCCAATGTGATCGGCGCGATCGGTCTGGTCGAAAACATGCCCGGCGGCAAGGCGCAGCGGCCCGGCGACATCGTCACCGCGATGTCGGGGCAGACCATCGAGATCATCAACACCGACGCCGAGGGCCGCCTCGTCCTCGCCGACGTGCTGCACTACATCAATCAGCGCTTCAAGCCGAAGTTCATGATCGATCTCGCCACGCTCACCGGCGCCATCATGGTCGCGCTCGGCCAGGAATATGCCGGTGTGTTCTCCAACGACGACAAGCTCGCCGAGCGCCTGACCAAAGCGGGCGAAGCGACCGGCGAGCGCGTCTGGCGCATGCCGCTCGGCGCCGAGTACGACAAGCTGATCGATTCGAAATTCGCCGACATGAAGAACACCGGCGGGCGCTTTGCCGGTTCGATCACCGGCGCGCAGTTCGTTCAGCGCTTCGTCGACAAGACGCCGTGGGCGCATCTCGATATCGCCGGCACGGCGCTCGCTTCGCCGCAGACCGAGATCAACAAAAGCTGGAGCGCCGGCTGGGGCGTGCGCCTGCTCGACCGGTTGGTGGAGGATCACTACGAGCGCTGAGCGCTGACACGGCGCGTGGGGCCGGACGTGGGCGTCGGGTTCCGATGTCGGCGCTGCTGGAAGATCATCGATGACGGAGTTTCTGTTTTATCACCTGAAAGGCCAGACGCCGGAGCAGGTCCTGCCGGCGCTGCTGCGGAAGTCGGTCGAGCGCGGCTGGCGCGTCGTCATCCAGGCGTCGTCCGAAGAGCGGATCGAGGCGCTCGATGCGCATTTGTGGACCTGGCGCGACGACGCTTTCCTGCCGCACGGCACCTGGCGCGACAGCGAGGCCGCCGAGCAGCCGATCCTGCTGACGCTCAATGACGACAACCCGAACCGCGCCGCCGTGCGTTTCCTGATCGAAGGCGCAGCCGTCCCGGGCGACGCCGCCGGCTATGAGCGGGTGGTGCTGCTGTTCGATGGCAACGATCCCGATGCGGTCGAGGCCGCGCGCGCGCACTGGAGCGCGGCCAAATCCGCCGGGTTTGAGGTCACATATTGGCAGGCCGACGAAAATGGCCGATGGCAGCGCCAAGGCTGAGCGATCTGCTGTCGAGACGATGTAAGCTATAGCGGTATCATATTGAAATAACGAGATTTCAGCTTCGAATTCGTAGTGCGCCGGACGCCATTCGCAAATCGCGAATCCCATCCTATATATTTTTGCGCGTTGTCGAATTTGGCGATATAGTGGCGTCCCCATGAATAAGCGTTCAGTGAAAAAGCAAGCCGCAAAGACGACGAGCCGGAGCTCGGTCGTTCGCAAACCTTCAAGCGCCCGCAAGACGGTTGGCAAGACTGTTGCCAGTACGCTCGCCGGTACGCTGACCAAGACTGTCGGCAAGACGGTCGTGCGGCAGGTGCCCAAGCCGGAAGCGATCCCAGTCGCGGCAATCGCCGTTCCGACTACTGCCCACAAGGTGTCGGCACGGACCGCGCTGTTCCGCGCCCACAAGTTCCGGGTCGGCCAAACGGTGTTGTTCACGTCGAGCCCGATCACCCGGCCGGGGGCAAGCGGAACTTACAGGGTCGTTTCGCTGCTGCCCTCGGATGGCGACGATTATCAATACCGCATCAAGAACTCCGGCGAAGCGTTTGAGCGCGTGGCGAAAGAAAGCCAGCTTGAAAACGAGCACTGAGCCCGCTGTGGCGATTTTGACGCGGTGATCGGCGCGGTAATTCCGGCAGGCTGGCGCCGAGGAAGGTGCTGGTCCATACTTTGCCGTGGGGCGTCGTGTTGTCCCGTCGTGGAGTGGGTTGATGCTCGGCATTGATCCCGGAGGCGCCAGCGCGGCCGTGTATATGTGGGCCGCGGCCGGATCGGCAGCGCTTATTGCTGCGCTTTGCGTCCTGGCGTTCTCGCTGCCGCGGACGACGGCCGGAGCAGCCGTCCGCGTCGGTGCGGTCGTGCTTGGGGCTGTTCTTGGCGCAGTTTTTGGCGCCGCCATGATCTCGGCTTTGACCGCCGACGGCCTTCCGAGCGGCGAGCGTCGCGTCCTCGAAGGCCGCGCGCAGGACCTTGCGCTGCGCGCGTTCGCTCCCGGCTCTCCGCTGGCCTGTCTCGATGCGCTGGCGGGAGAAAACATCGCCACCGCGTGCGAGCGCGACATCTTCGCATCTCCCGCCGCCGCAGCGGCGGCAGTCTCGTATACCGCGGCACGTTTGGCGTTGCTGGCGGACCTGACAGCCTATCGCGCCGGCGGCGACACCACGATCGACACGGTGCTGTTGCCGCTTCGCCGCTCGCTCGAGGCCGATCGCTTCGGGCTCCTCGCCCATGTGTTGGCAACGCGCGACGGCTGCGGCAGCGGGAATTGCAAGCCGCTGGCGCTTCTCGGCGACGCCGGCCGCGTGCGGGCCAATCTGAGCAACTCGACACTCCAGCATTATCTCGATCGCTATCAGCCGCTGTGGTCGAAGTCGCCGGACGTGCCGGTGGCCGAGGCGGCGCCGAAGCCAACTGACGCCAAGCCAATTGTTGGCGGCGGGGCTGGGCTCGCACAAGCGCCGCCAACATCGATTTTCCCTCGGCCGCTTCGATCCCGGCGGTCAGCATCATGAATCCCGAGCCCAAGGGGCCGGTCTTGCCGGGCGTGGCCGCGGCTGCCGCCGCGAACCCGAACCCTCCGCCGGTGGCGTCGTCACCGTCGCGGCGGGCGCGCAAGCAGGCAGCCAATCCGCCGCCGCCCCAGGCCAGTTCGGGCGCGCCGCCGGCCGCGGTCGAGCCCATCTGGCCGGAACCGGTGCCGCCGGCATCCGGGCGGACGACGGCGGCGCCGGCTCCGCCCGAGGCGAGCGCCGCTACCGTTCGTTCCCAGTGAGTTGAGAAGGCCCGCGCGTGTTCCGCAGATGGGCTTCTGCGCGCGAATGCGCCATGCTCCTATCGCGTCGCCACGAATCCACCGCGAATCCCACCCTCGACACCTTTCCCTTGCCGCCGGCGTCATGCTTTAGGATGCGCCATGCTCGAATCCGTCCTCATCGCCAACCGCGGCGAAATTGCCTGCCGCATCGCCCGTACCGCCAAGCGCCTCGGCATGCGCACCATCGCGGTGTATTCGGACGCGGACGCTAACGCGCTGCATCGCCGGATGTGCGACGAGGCCTATGCGATCGGCGCCGCCGAGCCGCGGCAGAGCTACCTCTCGATCGAACGCATTATCGCGGTGGCGAAGCAAGCCGGCGCCGCGTGCATCCATCCCGGTTACGGCTTTCTGTCCGAGAACGCGGAGTTCGCCGAGGCCTGCGCGCATGCCGGCATCGTGTTCGTTGGGCCCGCCCGCCGCGGCGATGCGCGCCATGGGGCTCAAAGATCGCGCCAAGGCGCTGATGGAGAAGGTCGGCGTGCCGATCGTGCCCGGCTATCACGGCGAGCGGCAGGACGCGAAATTCCTCAAGGAGAAGGCCTACGAGGTCGGCTATCCGGTCTTGATCAAGCCGGCGGCGGGCGGCGGCGGCCGCGGGCTGCGCCGCGTCGACAAGCACGCCGACTTCGAAGAGGCGCTGGAAGGCGCCGTCCGCGAAGTCGAGGCGGCGTTCGGATCGGGCCGCGTTCTGATCGAGAAATTGATCGCCGCGCCGCGCCACATCGAGTTTCAGGTGTTCGGCGACAGCCACGGCAACGTCATCCATCTCGGCGAGCGCGATTGCTCCCTGCAGCGCCGCCACCAGAAGGTGATCGAGGAAGCGCCGGCGCCCGGCATGACGGCGGAACTGCGCAAGCAGATGGGTGCCGCCGCCGTCGCAGCGGCGAAGGCGGTCGGCTATGTCGGCGCCGGCACCGTCGAGTTCGTCGCCGACGGCAGCAAGGCGCTGCGTCCGGACGGCTTCTGGTTCATCGAAATGAATACGCGGCTTCAGGTCGAGCATCCGGTGACCGAGGCGGTGACCGGGCTCGATCTCGTCGCGTGGCAATTTCAGGTCGCCGTCCGGCGAAAAGCTGCCGCTCGTGCAAAGCGCGGTGAAAATCAGCGGCCACGCCGTCGAGGCGCGCGTCTATGCCGAGGATCCCGAGCACGGCTTTTTGCCGTCCACGGGCCGGATCGTGGCGCTCGAGCTGCCCGCCGATATCCGCGTGGACAGCGGTGTCGAAGCCGGCGGTGAGGTAACGCCGTTCTACGATGCCATGATCGCCAAGCTGATCGCCCATGCGCCGACGCGCGAAGCCGCGCTCGACCGGCTGGCGGAGGCGCTCGATCACACCTTGATCGCCGGCGTGCGCAGCAATCTCGCATTTCTCGAAGCGCTGTGCCGCGCGCCCGACTTCAGGCAAGGGAAGGTCGACACCAATTTCATCGACCGCAACCTCGCCGCGCTCGGCGCGGTGCCGCATGGCACCGACAGCGCCGCGGCCGCGCTCGGCGCCGCGCTACCTCCTCACGGGCGATGGCGCTGCGGCGTCTGCGGCCACCGACGAGGCGCGACGCCGCATCGCCGTGGGCGGCGCGCGACGGCTTTCAGCTCGGCGGCCGCCGCGCGGTCACGGTTCCGATCCTCATCGACAACGAGACCGCCGCGGCGACCGTCGCCTACGAGCGCGACGGCGTGCGCGTCACCGTCGACGAGGCGGCGCCGGCAAGCGATGCGCGCGTGTTCGCGGCGCCCGACGAGGTCTATGTCCTGCGCCGCGGCCGGCAGACGCGCGTGCGGCTGAAGGATTTCTCCATCCCCAGCGCGGCCGCGGGCGGCGGCGACGGCGCAATCAAGGCGCCGATGCACGGCCGGGTGCTGGAGATTGCCGTCGCCGTGGGTGAGCACGTCGTCGCTGGACATCGCCTCGCCGTGATCGAGGCCATGAAGATGGAGCACACGCTGCGGGCGCCGTTTGCGGGCGTGGTCAAGCGGATCGCCGCGCGCGCCGGCGCCCAGGTCGCGGAGGGCGCCGAGATCATGCTGATCGAACCCGCCGCGCAGGAATAGAGTTGGAGCATGGCGCTGAACCTCATCAAACTTTGCGTCGGCTGCGACTCGGTCGCGCGAACTCGAAGGCTGGATCAAGCAAAGGCTCAAGGAGAAGCGCAAGCGCGGCGAAAAGGCCGAGCACATCCACCGCACCCGCATGGTGCCCAAGCGCGCCGACGAACTGAAGGACGGCGGCTCGCTCTTCTGGGTCATCCGCGGCGAGGTGACGTGCCGGCAGCGCATCCGCGACATCAGGCCGTTCCGGGACAAGGACGGCACCGGACGCTGCGCGATCGTGCTCGACCCCAAAGTGGTGTTGGTCGCGCCGCGGCCCTATCGCGCCTTCCAGGGCTGGCGCTATCTCGCCGCCGAGGACGCCCCGCGCGACCTCGACAAAGCGGCGCCCGGCGCCGCGGCCATGCCGGAAACGTTGCGGCGGGAATTGCGGGAACTCGGCCTCATGTAGCGGACGAGGCTCGCAAGGACGCTCCGCCAAAACGCACCGTCGCTGCGGCGCGGAGCGATGGCGCCGCAGCGGCCCGGCTATGCCAATCGCTGCGTGGCGCGGACGGCCTTGGTCACGTAAAGTCCGCGCCGGCTGCGCCAACGGCCGGCCAAAAAGGGGTTGCGGAGGAAGCGAATGATCATCGAGAACGAGAAGGATGTCACCAAGGCGGTGCTGAGCGAACTTGCGCGCGCGCCCAATGCGCGCTTTCGCGAGATCATGTCCGCGCTGGTACGGCATCTGCACGACTTCGCCCGCGAGGTGAAGCTGACGGAAGAGGAATTCCAGCTCGCCGCCTCCTACGTCAACGCGCTCGGCCAGCACACCAACGAGACGCACAACGAGGCGGTGCTGATGGCCGGATCGCTCGGCCTGTCGCCGCTCGTCTGCCTCCTCAACAACGGCGACCGCGGCCAGACCGAAACCGACGCCAACATGCTCGGCCCGTTCTGGCGCATGGATTCGCCGCGCACCGAAAACGGCGGCTCGATCGTGCGCTCGCCGACGCCGGGGCCGGCGCTGTTCGTCGACGCGACCTTTCGCGACGTCGACGGCAAGCCGATCGCCGGCGTCGAAGTCGACGTGTGGCAATCCTCGACCGAAGGCTTTTACGAGAACCAGGACCCGATGCAGGGCGACATGAATCTGCGCGGCAAGTTTTTCACCGACGCGCAAGGCCATATCAGCTTCCGCAGCATCAAGCCGGCCGGCTATCCGATCCCGATCGACGGCCCCGTCGGCGACCTGTTGCGCGCGCAAGGCCGCCACAACATGCGCCCGGCGCACGTTCACGTCCTCGCCTACAAGCAAGGCTTCAAGACGCTGATCTCGCAGGTCTATGCGCCGGACGATCCGCATCTCGAAACCGACGTGCAGTTCGGCGTCACCCGCCATCTCATCGGCAAATTCGTCCGCCACGACGAGCCGCGCCCCGGCGCGCCGGACGTGACGCCGCCCTGGTATTCGCTCGAACACGTCTTCGTCATGGAAAAAGGCACGGCGCGCTTGCCGAAGCCGCCGATCAGCGGCAAGGCGCGCGGCGAGCGGCCGCAAATTCCGCACCTGGAACGGGTGTAGGCTTTTCTTCAAGGATGCCCGCGACGAACGCGGGCATTGCGCCAACAAAACGAGGGAGGGGACGATGCAGCGCAGAAGCGTACTCAAAGGCATGGCCGCGACGGCCATGGCGGGCCTCTCGGCGCGCCGCGCGGTCGCGCAGGACACCATCAAGATCGGCATGTGCCTCGCTTTGACCGGCGGTTTTCAGACCGTCGGCCGCCAATGCCTCGCCGGCGCCAAGCTCTATCTGGCGCGCAACGGCGATGAAGTCGCCGGCCGCAAGGTCGAACTGATCGTCAAGGACGATCGCGGCATCGGCGACGTCGCGCGCCGCCTGGTGCAGGAAATGATCGTCAATGACGGCATCAACATCGTCGGCGCCGGCATCACGCCGTCCGCGCTCGCGATCACGTCGCTCGTCACCGAGGCCAAGATTCCGGGCGTCGTCATGATCTCGGGCACCTCGATCGTCGTCGACCGCTCGCCTTATCTGGTGCGCACCGGCTTCACGCTCGGCCAGTCCTCGGGCGTGCTCGGCACCTGGGCGGTCAAGAACGGCCACAAGCGGGTGGTCACGCTCTCTTCCGATTGGGCGCCGGGCGTCGAAGCGGAAAGGGCGTTCAAGGACAGTTTCGTGCGCGGCGGCGGCGAGATCATCGAGTCGCTGCGCGTGCCGCTGAGCAATCCCGATTTCTCGCCGTTCCTACAGAAGGCGCACGACCTCGCGCCCGATACCGTGTTCGTCTCCTTTCCCGGCCAGCAGGCCGGCGCCTTCACCAAGCAATTCGCCGAACGCGGCCTCGACCGCTCCGGCATCAGGATCATCGGTCCGGGCGACTTGACCGACGACGACGAATTGCCGCACCAGGGCGACGTGATGATCGGGGTGATCACCGCGCACCATTACTCGACGGCGCATCCCTCCGCGATGAACAAGGACTATGTCGCGGCCTTCAAGGCGGCGAACGGCTTTCGGCCGAATTTCATTTCCGTCGGCGGCTACGACGCCATGCACCTCGTCTACGAAGCGCTGAAGAAAACGAACGGCGACACCGGCGGCGACGCGCTCATCGCCGCGATGAAAGGGATGGCCTGGGAAAGCCCGCGCGGCCCGATGTCGATCGACCCGGACACCCGCGACGTCATCCACAACGAATACATCCGCAAGGTCGAGAAGGTGAACGGCGAACTCTTCAACATCGAATTCGCCACCTTCGAGAACGTGAAGGACCCGATCCGCGGGATGAAGAAGGGGTAGGGCAGTACTCTCCGCCACCATCACCGCGCAACGAGGGGACAACAGGTGACGAACATCATTCTTCGTGCGGGCACGGCAGCCGACGCCACGGCCTGCGGTACGATCTGCTATGAGGCCTTCAAGGCGATCGCCACGGCGCATAACTTTCCGCCGGACTTTTCCTCTCCGGCTGTAGCGACCGGCCTGCGTCAATGCTGCTGGCACATCCGCGCTTCTATCGGTGGTGGCCGAATGCGAAGGCCGCATCGTTGGTAGTAATTTCCTTGACGAACGATCCTCCATTGCCGGCGTTGGGCCGATTACCGTCGACTCCGGCAGGCCAGAACCGCGGCTTGGGTGGCACGCCTGATGGAGGAGTCCTTGATCGCGCCGCCCGCCAGCAGATGGCCGGCGTGCGCCTGCTGCAAGCCCGCATATCACAACCGATCTCTCTGTCTTTACACCAAGCTCGGCTTTCGGACCCGCGAGCCTGTATCGGTCCTTCAAGGAAGGCCACTTGGGCAAAAGTTCCGGGTTACGAGGTCCGTCCGGCGACGGCCGCGGACATCGCCGCCTGCAAGCATATCTGCCTCCAGGTCCACGGGTTCGATCGCGCAGGCGAATTGCGCGACGCGTCGACCAGAAGACGGCGTCAGTGGTCGAGCGTCTCGATCGCATCACTGGCTACACGACCGGGATTGCCTTTTTCGGCCACAGCGTTGCGGAAACCAATCACGATTTGATGGCGCTGATCGGTGCGGCGCCCGAATTCGGCGGGCCGGGCTTCATGCTGCCAACGCGCAACCATGAAGTCTTTAAATGGTGCCTAGAGGCCGGTCTGAAGCTCGTCTTCCAGATGACGTTGATGACGACGGGTCTCTATAACGAGCCCATTGGGGCTTACATGCCGTCTGTCCTCTATTGATGCGAAGAGCAACGGCTCTCAGCCACAGTAGCTTGGTGTCAACAACCGATGCTTCGATATGATGGAAATGTGGCATGACGGAAATGCGGCGTCGAGGCTGGCGCCAGCGTGCATCGCCAATCAAGTCAATAAGTGACTATATATCCTCCCGCTCGAAAAAGCGTTCATCGCGCTGACTGCAACAAAGGATCATGAGTGACCTCACCCAAGCCTATC
>CAVUWO010000029.1:0-25674 GCA_963745155.1 uncultured Pseudomonadota bacterium
TCGAAGAACTCGGCGTTGTTCTTGGTCTTGCGCAGCTTGTCGAGCAGGAACTCGATGGCGTCCATGGTGCCCATCGGATTGAGGATGCGGCGCAGCACGTACATCTTCTTCAGCTGATCGGGCGGCATCAGCAGCTCTTCCTTGCGGGTGCCGGAGCGCGTGATGTCGATCGCCGGGAAGATGCGCTTGTCGGCGACCTTGCGGTCGAGAATGATTTCCGAATTGCCGGTGCCCTTGAACTCTTCGAAGATCACCTCGTCCATGCGGCTGCCGGTATCGATCAGCGCGGTGGCGATGATGGTCAGCGAGCCGCCTTCCTCGATATTGCGCGCGGCGCCGAAGAAGCGCTTCGGCCGCTGCAGCGCGTTGGCGTCGACGCCGCCGGTCAGCACCTTGCCGGATGACGGCACCACGGTGTTGTAGGCGCGGCCGAGCCGGGTGATCGAGTCGAGCAGGATCACCACGTCGCGCCTGTGCTCGACCAGGCGCTTGGCCTTCTCGATCACCATCTCGGCGACCTGGACGTGGCGCGCGGCCGGCTCGTCGAAGGTCGAGGAGATCACCTCGCCCTTCACCGAGCGCTGCATGTCGGTGACTTCTTCCGGCCGCTCGTCGATCAGCAGCACGATCAGATAGCATTCGGGGTGATTGTGCGCGATCGACTGGGCGATGTTCTGCAGGATCACCGTCTTGCCGGTGCGCGGCGGCGCCACGATCAGCGCGCGCTGGCCCTTGCCGATCGGCGCCACGATGTCGATGACGCGGGCGGAGAGGTCCTTCTTGGTCGGATCCTCGTATTCCATCTTCAGCCACTCGTCGGGATAGAGCGGCGTCAGGTTGTCGAAATTGACCTTGTGGCGCGCCTTCTCCGGGTCCTCGAAATTGATCGTGTTGACCTTGAGCAGCGCGAAATAGCGCTCGCCTTCCTTGGGGCTGCGGATGTGGCCGTCGACGGTGTCGCCGGTGCGCAGGCCGAAGCGGCGGATTTGCGAGGGCGAAACGTAGATGTCGTCGGGGCCCGGCAGATAGTTCGCCTCCGGCGAGCGCAGGAAGCCGAAGCCGTCCTGCAGAACCTCGACGACGCCTTCGCCGACGATGTCGGTCTCGCGGGCGGAGAGCTGTTTGAGGATGGCGAACATCAGCTCCTGCTTGCGCATGGTGCTGGCGTTCTCGACCTCGAGCTCCTCGGCGAAGGAGACGAGCTCCGCCGGCGTTTTGGTCTTGAGGTCCTGGAGTTTCATTTCCCGCATGCGGAATGTCCTAAGGAAATCGGCCAGCAGCACGATCGGTCGCATCAGCGCTGGCAGGAAGAGGATCGCAGGTCTTGGGTTGCGAGGGGATTGTGGAAGGCCTCGGACCCGATGCATCGGCCGGCTCCAGGTGACTGGAGCCAGAACTCAACTGCATCCGCCTACGTTCGGTGGGATAGCGCGAAGATAGGAAAAGATCGCCAGTCCAGGCAAGGGGTAAGCGGTTCGACGGACACTTTGCACTGTCAACGCAGCGGCTCAGAACGGTTTCACCACCACCAGGATGCACGATGGCGATCATGAGGATCGTCGGTACCTCATTGATAATCCGGTAGAATCTTTGCGAATGCCGGTTGCGGTCGGCGGCGAAAGCCTTGACCCAACGGGCGAACAGCCCATGCACGCCGGAAAGGACGACCACCAGGGCGAGTTTGGCCTGGAGCCACCCCGACGCGAACCAGCCATAGTGCGCATCCGGCCCGTGCCAGGCGAGCCAGAGCCCGAGCAGCCAGGTCGCGATCATCGCCGGATTGATGATGGCCCGCAGCAACCGGCGCTCCATCACCTTGAAGGTTTCCGACTGCACCGAGCCCGGCTCGGCCGCGCAGTGATAAACGAACAGCCGCGGCAGATAGAGCATTCCCGCCATCCAGCGATGACCGCGATGATGTGGAACGCCTTGATCCAGCGGTAGATGTCCACCATCAGGCTCCCGCGCCCGCAGAATATCTCACTGCGACACCGATCTGCCGCGCACACGCGCGACCAAACGCTCGACATGAGCAATCGGCGTATCCGGCAGTACGCCATGGCCAAGATTGAAAATAAACGGTCCGGGCGAAAACGCTTCCAGAATACCGTCGATCGCGCGGTCAAGCGCCGCACCGCCGGCCAACAGCGCCAACGGATCGAGATTGCCCTGAACCGGCCGGCGCGGCTGCACCTCGTCGCGCACAAATTCGGCGCGATCATCCAGTCGAGACCGACCGCATCGACGGCGACACGATCGAGGTAGTGCGTCAGCTTGGTGCCGGCCCCGCGGGGAAATCCGATGATCTTCGCGCCGGGGACCTGGCTGCGCACCTCCGCCACGATTCGCGCCAGCGGTTCGATGCACCATCTGTCGAATTCATCGGCCGGCAACACTCCGGCCCAGGTATCGAAAATCTGCACGGCATCGACCCCGGCGCCGAATTGCCGGACCAGATAGCCGATCGACGCCGTCGTCAGCACATCGATCAGCTGCGCGAATGCGTCGGGATACCGATACGCGAACAGCCGCGCCGGCGCCTGATCCGGCGTCCCACATCCGGCGATCATGTAGGTCGCGACCGTCCACGGCGCGCCGCAAAACCCCAACAGCGCCACCTCGGCCGGCAAATCCTGTTTGACCCGCGCGATCGCCTCGTAGACCGGCGCCAGCAGCGCGTGATCGATCTCCGCGCTTCAGTCGTTGCAGCGATTGCGGATCGCCAAGCGCGTCGAGCCGCGGACCTTCGCCTTCCACGAACGTCACACGCTGACCGAGCGCATGCGGCACCACCAGAATATCGGAAAACAGAATCGCGGCATCGAAGCCGAACCGGCGAATGGGTTGCAGCGTTACTTCCGCTGCGCGAGCCGGATCGAAACACAGATCGAGGAAGCCATTGGCCTGGGCACGAAGCGCGCGATACTCCGGCAGGTATCTGCCGGCTTGGCGCATCAGCCAGATCGGCGGGATACTCTGACGTTGGCCGGAGAGGACGCGCAGAAGCGGGCTGGTCGCGGAGCGATCGGTCATTTCCCCATTCTAATCTAAATAAGATTTAAAATAGACTGTTGTAGCGTTTGGTCGGTTGATTGGACTCATTCATCGGAACGCCGGCATCGTCCACAGCATGTGCACATATACCCATTGCGCGAGCGATTGCGGTGAGGATAGCAATTTGGCGCACTTGTCGCCGTTCTGAACGGCATTTTGCGGTCGGTCTCGGACGTGACTGTCGGCGTCTATGCACATTTCACCGTAGCGCGGCGGGCCGCCACATTTCGCGCTCGGCGCGGCAGCGGTGTGGACGGACTTGCCGGTTATCCCGCCAGGGTGCTTGCACCCCGGGGTGAGGCATGGCCTTCTCCCCAGTCATCGACAGGTTACACAAGGCTTCCGATGCCTCTGACCGGCAACTATTTCCATCTGCACCTCGTGTCCGATTCGACGGGAGAGACGCTGATCACGGTGGCGCGGGCTGCCGCGGCCCAATACACCAAGGTTGCGCCGGTCGAACACGTGCATCCGCTCGTTCGCGGCCAACGGCAGCTCGATCGCGTGTTGGCGCAGATCGAGGAACTGCCGGGGATCGTGCTCTACACCTTGCTCGAGGAGGACTTGGTCGAGCGCCTGGAGAAAAAATGCCGGACGCTCGGTCTGCCGTGTCTGTCGGTCCTCGGTCCGGTGCTGCACCTGTTTCAGGCCTATCTCGGTGCCGAATCGACCCATAAGGTCGGCGCCCAGCATACGCTCAATGCCGAATATTTCCGTCGCATCGATGCGCTCAACTACACGATGATGCATGACGACGGTCAGCTGACCGACGATCTGGAAGAGGCCGACGTGTTGCTGGTCGGCGTATCGCGGACGTCGAAAACGCCGACTTCGATCTATCTCGCCAATCGCGGCGTCAAGACGGCAAACGTGCCGATGGTGCCGGGCGTGCCGATCTCGCCGGTGATCGAAGCAGCTCAAGCATCCGCTGATCGTCGGTCTGGTCGCGACGCCGGAGCGGATCGTGCAGATCCGGCAGAACCGGCTGCTCGGTCTCAAGGCCCACCGCGACGACGACAAATACATCGACAAGGCGGCGGTGGCGAACGAGATATCGGCGTCGCGCCGGCTCTGCGCGCGCAACAATTGGCCGCTGATCGACGTGACGCGCCGCTCGATCGAGGAGACGGCGGCCGCGGTGCTGGCGCTGCTCGGCGAACGGCGCCGGCTCGCGGCGCCGTAACGCCATGTCCCTTAGCGCTCTGCCCCTCAGCGCCATGCCGATGTGGCTTGCTTCCGATCCGCTCATCGTGGCGTCGCGCAGCGCCGCGCGGCGGGCATTGCTCGAAGCGGCCGGTGTGGAACTTGCGGTCGCGCCTGCCGATATCGACGAACGGGGTCTTGAAGATCAGGCGGGGCCGCAGGCGCCCGACGCGGTCGCGTTGCTGCTGGCGCGCGAAAAGGCGGCCGTCGTCGGCAGGCTCCATCCGGGCCGCCTGGTCCTCGGCGCCGATCAGGTTCTGGCGCTCGGCGAGCGGCGCTTTGCCAAGCCGGCCGACCGCGCGGCCGCCAAGGCACAATTGCTCGCACTGCGCGGCCGCAGCCATGAACTGCATTCGGCCATCGTGTTCGTAGCGGACGGTGTCGTTCTGTTCGAACACGTCGGTGTCGCGCGGCTGACGATGCGCGCATTCTCCGAACCCTTCCTCGAGCTTTATCTCGATACCGTCGGCGCTGCGGCCACCGCGAGCGTCGGGGCTTATCAGCTCGAGGGTCTCGGCATTGAGCTGTTCGAGCGGATCGAGGGCGATTATTTCACGGTGCTCGGGTTGCCGCTTCTGCCGGCGCTCGAGTTCCTGCGGCAGCGCGGGTGTCTGGCGTCATGAGTGGTGAGCGCCCTTTCATCATCTGCCTCACCGGTTCGCTCGGCATGGGGAAGTCGCGGACGGCGTCGTTCTTCGCCGAGGCCGGAGTTCCGGTACACGATTCCGACGCCGCCGTGCATGCGCTCTACGAGGGCGAAGCCGTACCCCTGATCGAACAAGCGTTCCCGGGGGTGACGGCCGATGGCAAGGTCGATCGCACCAGGCTCGGCGCGGTGGTGCTCGGCGACGCCGCCGCGCTCGCCAAGCTCGAGGCGATCATCCATCCGCTCGTCAGCGCCGCGCGGGATCGTTTCCTGGCGCAGGCGCGCGCGAGTGGCGCCAAGGTCGTCGTGCTCGACGTGCCGCTGTTGTTCGAGACCGGCGCGGAGCGCGGCTGCGATGCCGTGGTGGTGGTGTCGGCGCCGGCCGACGTCCAGCGCCACCGCGCCTTCGAGCGGCCCGGCATGACCGAGGAAAAATTCGCGGCGCTCCTTGCCAAGCAGACGCCCGACGCGGAAAAGCGCCGGCGCGCCGACTTCATCGTCGATAGTTCACAGAGCTACGACCACGCCCGCGCGCAAGTGCGCGACATTCTGCGAGCCGTCGCTAGAATGCGCGACAGCGCGGGTGATTCGTAACGTTCGCGTCGCGTGGGCCGGCCGTAAAGCTCCATCGACGGAAAAATCATGCGCGAGATCGTGCTCGATACCGAAACGACAGGTCTCGACCCTTTCCAGGGCCACCGGCTGGTCGAGGTCGGCTGCATCGAGCTGATCAACCGCATACCGTCGGGCCAGACTTTTCATCGTTATCTCAATCCCGAGCGCAGCATGCCGGCCGAGGCGATGGCGGTTCACGGGCTGACCGAGGAATTCCTCAAGGACAAGCTGTTCTTCGCCGAGATCGCCGACGATCTGGTCGCCTTTCTCGGCGATGCGCCGCTCGTCATCCACAATGCCGGCTTCGATGTCGGATTTCTCAACGCCGAGCTCGAGCGCGCCGGCCGGCCGCTGATCGGGCGCGAGCGGATGATCGATACGCTGATGCTGGCGCGCCGCAAGCATCCCGGCGGGTCGAACCGGCTCGACGATCTGTGCGCGCGCTACGGCATCGACAATTCCCGCCGCACCAAGCACGGCGCGCTGCTCGATGCCGAATTGCTGGCGGAAGTCTATGTCGAGCTGATCGGCGCGCGCCAGGCGCAGCTCGTGCTGGCCCAAGCGGCCGCGCCGGGTCGTGTGGCCGGCGAGCCGATCGTGGTGCGCGAACGCACCGTGCCGCTTATCCCGCGGCTGAGCGAGGAAGAGCGCGCCGCGCACCGCGGCTTCATCGCCTCGCTCGGCGACGCCGCGATCTGGCGCGATTATGTCGGACTGGACTGAAATCAGTTTGGATTGAGCGGCTGCGATGGCGTCGCGGGCTGCGCTGCCGCCAGGCGCTGCCGGTAGAGATTGACGAAATCGATCGGGTCGAGCAGCAGCGGCGGGAACCCGCCATTGCGTACCGTCGTGGCGATGATCTCGCGCGCGAACGGAAACAGCAGCCGTGGGCATTCGATCAGGACGAGCGGCTGCAGGCTCTCGGCTGGAACGTTCTGGATGCGGAATATACCGGCGAAGATCAATTCGAAGCCGAACAACAGCGTGCCTTGCGATTCAGCCTTGCCTTCCAGTCGAAGGGTCACCTCGACGTCGGTGCCGCTCTGCGGCGCGGCGTCGACATTGACCTGGATATTGATGTTCGGCTGCTGTCCGGTCGGCGCCAGCGACCGCGGCGCGTTCGGGTTCTCGAACGACAGGTCCTTCACATATTGCGCCAGGACGCCGATCTGCGGCATCGCCGCCTGCGCTTGAGGACCGTCGTTTTGAGGACCGCCATTGGTCGCCGACATGCTTGTCTCCAGAGCCGCCCCGGAAGCGCATTTTGGGAGCATCGCTTGGGCGTCGGGCGCTTCGCTAACACAGGCCCGGCGGCGGAACAATGGCGGCACTCATTGGTCTTGTCCGCGGCGGGCTGCGCCAGCTTCGCCTCAATTCGATGCTAAGCGGTAACGTTGTCGGCCTTCGATGGTTGGCGGGCCACCGGCGATCGTCTAAGCTTCTCCGGCGCCCGCTAATATCCGAGCGGCCCCTGGATGGTTTCCTGCGCGTTCCTACATAGAGCGGAGATCGAGCAGGGGACTGGAAAGGGCGGAGGCCGGGCTGCCGCCGTGCGGAATAGCCGATTCGAGCCGCCGCCTGGCGTACCGTGCGGCGCCATGAGGCCTTAAGCGTACCCGACGCCGAGAGAATGTGAGACGTGTTCGATATTTACACCATCATCTTTTTGGCGCTGGCCGTGTTCATCTTCCTGCGGCTCCGCAGCGTGCTGGGCCAGCGCACCGGCCGCGAACGCCCGCCTTATGACCCGTATTCGGCGCGGGATGCGGTCCGGACTCCGGCAAGCGACAAGGTCGTCGCTCTGCCGCCGCGACCGGCCGAATCCGCGCCGCGGCCGGTTGAGACTGGTGTCGCGCCGCCCGCGGACCGCTGGAAAGGCCTTGCCGAGAGCGGCTCGAGCCTCGCGGCCGGCCTCGATGCAGTCGCCGCGGCCGAACCGGGCTTCGATGCCAAGCACTTCATTACCGGCGCCCGCGCCGCCTACGAGATGATCGTGACGGCGTTTGCCGAGGGCGACCGGCGGCAGTTGCGCAGCTTGCTGTCGCGCGAAGTCTATGACGGCTTCGAGGCCGCGATCGCCGAACGCGAAGGCCGCGGCGAAACAGTGGAGACCCGCTTCGTCTCGATCGACGATGCGACGATCACTGCCGCCGAATTGCGCAACCGCACCGCCCAGATCACCGTACGCTTCGTCTCCAAGCTCATATCCGCGACGCGTGACCGCTCCGGGACCGTGATCGACGGCAATGCCGAGCGGGTCACCGATGTGACCGACGTCTGGACCTTTGCGCGGGACGTTTCGTCGCGCGATCCCAACTGGAAAGTTGTTGCGACCGAAGCCGGGCAGTGAGGCCGGACCATGGGGCCGACGGCGGCACGTTGTCGGAACTTTGGGCTGACCGTCCTGCTCATGGGGCTTCTTTTGGGAATTGCCGGCGCATCGATTTGCGTCGCGCCGCGCCGCTTCGGATCCGCTGAAGTTTCCCGATACGCAATATGAACCGATCGATTGGGCGGATATCGACGGCTGGTCGAGCGACGATCACGCTGCCGCCTTCGCCGCTTTTCTGACGAGCTGTCAGGCGTTGAACGCCAATCACCGGCCGGGCGCTTCGGCGCTGTCCGCCCCTGCAAACGGCGCGGCAATGATCGAGGCGCTCAAGGCGATCTGCGAGCGCGCCGTCGCGGCGATCCCGCTCGAGGACGACGGCGCGCGGCAATTCTTCGAGGATAATTTCCGGCCGCTGCGTATCGTCAAGCTCGGCGATACGACGGGCTTTCTGACCGGCTATTACGAGCCGATCATCGAGGGCTCGCGGGTGCCGACCGGCGTCTTCACGGCGCCGCTCTACCGCCGGCCGCCCAATCTGGTCGTGTCCGGCCGGCGCAAGCTCGGCGATGCGTTTCCGTCCAAGGGCGTCAAGGTCGGCCGCCGCGTCGGCCGCCGCAAGATCGTGCCCTATTACGATCGCGGCGAGATCGAGGATGGCGCGCTCGACGGCTGGCATCTGGAAATTTGCTGGCTGCGCAGTCCGGTCGACGTGCTGTTCGCGCAAATTCAAGGCTCGGCGCGGATCCGGCTGGAAGACGGCACCATCCTTCGCGTCAATTACGATTCGCATAATGGCTGGCCCTATACGCCGGTCGGCCGGCCGCTGGTCGACCGCAAGATCATTCCCAAGGACGAAATGTCGATGCAGCGCATCCGCGAATGGATGGAGGCGCATCCGGACGAGGCCAAGGAAGTGCGGCGGCTCAACAAATCCTATGTGTTCTTCCGCATCACCGATCTGGCCACCGAGGACGAGGCCGTCGGCGCGCAGGGCGTGCCGCTGGTGCCCGGCCGCTCGATCGCGGTCGATCGCTCTTTGCATGCCTACGGCACGCCGTTTTTCATCGCCGCCGATCTGCCGATCGCCAACCAGAAGTCCACGACCAGGTTTCGCCGCCTGATGTTCGCGCAGGACACCGGCTCGGCTATCGTCGGACCGGCGCGCGCCGATATCTATTTTGGCGCCGGCGACGAAGCCGCGCGGATGGCCGGCCGCATCAAGAACCCCGGCGATTTCGTCATGCTGCTGCCGCGCGCGCTCGATCCGGTCGAAGCGGCCCACGACGTGCCGCTGCCGCCGGAGCGCCCGAGTCCCAGCGAGATCGCGCAATTCAGCGCTGAGGCGGCGGCCGATCCCACCGCCGAGGAAACGCCGCCGGAAGATAAGCCGGCGCCGCAGGCTCAGCCGGCGGCCGCGAAGAAAAAGCCACGGCACCAGCAATGAGCCGGCGCCGGCGCTTGAGCGACGAAGAACGCGCGCTCTGGACCGGCTTCGTGCGCTCGATCACGCCGTTGCGCGAGGCGGCGGAAACGCCTGAAGCGCCCGCTCGAGAGAGCGAGCCGGTGGCGCCCGTTGCACCGGCTGTACCTCGACCCGCCGGCAATCCTGTGCCGCCGAACTCCGAGAAAAAATCGCCGCCGCTCGCGCCGCTCGGCCGGCGGTTGCGGCAACGGGTCGGGCGCGGCCGCGAGCCGATCGATGCGCGCTTCGATCTGCACGGTATGACGCAAACCGAGGCGCATGCGGCATTGCGGCGGTTTTTGCACCGCGCCCAGGCCGACGGCGCGCGCACGGTGCTCGTTGTCACCGGCAAGGGAATGGGCAAAAGCCTGGATGATCGGAACGATGCGGCATCCGAACGCGGCGTGCTCAAACGCCAAGTGCCGCTTTGGCTCGCTTTGCCGGAGTTTCGCGCCCTCGTCATCGGCTTCGAGGACGCGCACGCGTCCCATGGCGGCCAAGGCGCGCTTTACATCCGATTGCGGCGCGGCTCATCAAACATGCGTTAACCTTACGGCGGCGTTGCCACATGGTATCCAGGAATTGGTCAACTTCGTCTGCGACAAAGGCCGCGACCCTTGTTCGGAGCTCGCAGCAAATGTCCGAGTTGAGTACCGCGAAGTCCAGTTCCGCTTCCAGCCCATGTTCCAGCCAATGGGCGGCTTCAGACGATCACGCCCTGGCGCAGGTCGAAAAGTGGATGGCGATGATCCGCGAGATCGGTTCGAAGCCGCGTCAGGGCCGCAACGAGCCGAGCAAAGAAGCGGCAAGGCCGTAGCTGCAAATTCTGTCATTCCGGATCGCCGCAACGCGGCGAGTTCGGAATCCATAACCCCGGCGCAGGGAATATGGATTCCGGGCTCCTCGCTTCGCGAGGCTCCGGAATGACGGGCGCTGCTACAAAATAAACCGGCTCAGATCGGCGTTCTTGGCGAGGTCGCCGACGTGCGCGTCGACATAGGCGGCGTCGATCTTGACCGTGTCGCCGGCGCGGTCGGGGGCGGCGAACGAGATGTCGTCGAGCACCCGCTCCATCACGGTCTGCAGCCGCCGCGCCCCGATATTTTCCACGCTGGAATTCACCGCGACCGCGACGTCGGCGACGGCGTCGATGGCGTCCTCGGTGAACTCCAGCGTCACGCCTTCCGTCGCCATCAGCGCGATGTATTGCTTGATCAGCGAGGCTTCCGGCTCGGTCAGGATGCGGCGGAAATCGTCGCGCGTGAGCGGCTTGAGTTCGACCCGGATCGGCAGCCGGCCCTGCAGTTCCGGCAACAGGTCGGACGGTTTCGAGATGTGGAACGCGCCCGAGGCGATGAACAAGATATGGTCGGTCTTGACGCTGCCGTGCTTGGTCGCGACCGTGGTGCCTTCGATCAGCGGCAGGAGATCGCGCTGCACGCCTTCGCGCGACACGTCGGCGCCGAGGCGGCCGTCGCGCGCGCAAATCTTGTCGATCTCGTCGAGAAAGACGATGCCGTTGTTTTCGACGATTTTGATCGCTTCTTGCGTAAGCTGGTCGGTATCGAGGAGCTTGTCGGATTCCTCGTTGATCAGAATTTCGTAGGAATCGCGCACGTTGACGCGCCGCGTCTTGGTGCGGCCGCCGCCGAGCTTGCCGAAAATGTCGCCGATCGAGATGGCGCCCAGCTGCGCGCCGGGCATGCCGGGAATGTCGAACATCGGCATGCCGCCGGACGACTGCACCTCGATTTCGATCTCCTTGTCGTCGAGCTCGCCGGCGCGCAGCTTGCGGCGGAAGCTCTCCTTGGTCGCCGCGCTGGCGCCGGCGCCGACCAGCGCATCGAGCACGCGGTCCTCGGCAGCCTGCTGCGCCTTGGCTTGAACGTCCTTGCGCTTGCGCTCACGCGTCAACGCGATGGAAATCTCGACGAGGTCGCGCACGATCTGTTCGACGTCGCGGCCGACATAGCCGACCTCGGTGAACTTGGTCGCCTCCACTTTGAGGAACGGCGCGCCGGCGAGCTTGGCGAGACGGCGGGAAATCTCGGTCTTGCCGACGCCGGTCGGTCCGATCATCAGGATGTTCTTCGGCAGCACCTCCTCGCGCAGCCGGTCGTCGAGCTGCAGCCGGCGCCAGCGGTTGCGCAGCGCGATCGCGACCGCGCGCTTGGCGTCGGCCTGTCCGACGATGAAGCGGTCGAGCTCCGAGACGATTTCGCGGGGGGAGAAGTCACTCATTCATCAACTACCATCAAAGCGAGCGGCCCGGCGCCCGATCAGGCGGCCTTCAACGTCTCGATCGTGACGTTGCGGTTGGTGTAAACACAGATGTCCGCCGCGATATCGAGCGCCCGGCGCACGATCGTCTCGGCGTCGAGCTCCCCGTCGATCAGCGCGCGCGCGGCGGCCAGCGCGTAATTGCCGCCGGAGCCGATGCCGGCGACGCCGGCTTCCGGCTCGAGCACGTCGCCGGTCCCGGTCAGCACCAGCGACACGTCCTTGTCGGCGACGATCATCATGGCTTCGAGCCGGCGCAGATAGCGGTCCGTGCGCCAATCCTTGGCGAGCTCGACCGCCGCGCGCATGAGCTGGCCGGGATATTGTTCGAGCTTGGATTCCAGGCGTTCGAACAGGGTGAAAGCGTCGGCGGTCGCGCCGGCGAAGCCGCCGATCACCCCGCCACCGCCAAGCCGGCGAACCTTGCGGGCGTTCGACTTGACGATGGTCTGCCCGATCGACACCTGCCCGTCGCCGCCGACGCTCACGACGCCGCCCTTGCGCACGGTCAGGATGGTCGTGCCGTGCCAAAGTCCGGATTCTGGGGGATTCATCGGCGGAAAAACCTTTGTTCAAGCCATGATTTAGGAAGCGGCCGCCGGCAATGCAAATGTGCGCCGCACAGCATTGGCGCTGCCCCGCAAGCCCTGATAAAAGGCGCAAAATTGCGGGAAGCCCCATGCGCAAAGCGGCAGTCAGGCGAAAGACCAAGGAAACCGACATCGCGGTCTCGATCGACCTCGACGGGACCGGCGCGTCCTCGATCGCGACCGGCATCGGCTTTCTCGACCACATGCTCGACCTGTTGGCGCGTCACGCCCGCATCGACATCGAGGTCAAGGCGAACGGCGACCTGCATATCGACCATCATCACACCACCGAGGACGTCGGCATCGCGCTCGGCCAGGCGGTGAAGCAGGCGCTCGGCGACATGAAGGGCATTACCCGCTATGCCGACGTGCACGTGCCGATGGACGAGGCGCTGACCCGCGTCGCGATCGATATTTCGGGACGGCCGTTCCTGGTGTTCGACGCGGCATTCACCCGCGACAAGGTCGGGACGTTCGACACCGAGCTGGTGCGGGAATGGTTCCAGGCCTTCGCCATGAACGCCGCGGTGACGCTCCATGTCGCGACGCTCTATGGCAGCAACGACCATCATATCGCCGAATCCTGCTTCAAGGGGTTGGCGCGGGCGTTGCGGGCGGCGGTCGCGATCGATCCGCGCGCCGCGCACGAAGTGCCGTCGACCAAGGGAACGCTTGGTGGGTGACGTGCCGCTTCCCATCTAAGCGGCAAGTCTTAAGCCGGTAAGTCTTAAGCGGGTAAGTCGCGCCAGCCGCGAGCAAAGTGGAACAAAGTCATGTCCGTTTTTACCGTCCATGAGCCGCCTTTGCGTGCCACCGATGTCCGGCCGGACCCGGCCCGGTTCGCCTTCGTGCGGGACGGATTTTCGTTCTGGGCCTTCCTCGTCGCGGCGCTGTGGATGCTGTGGCACCGGATGTGGCTGGTGCTGGTGATCTATCTCGTGCTAGCCGGCGGCCTCGAAGCGGCCCTGCATTATGCGGGTGTTTCGTCGGCGGCCATTGCGCTCGTCGAGCTTTGCATCGCCGTGCTGGTCGGCCTCGAGGCGCCGACGCTGCGGCGCTTCACGCTTTCGCAGCGCAAGTGGAAGAACATCGGGCTCGTCAGCGGCGATACGCTCGAAGACGCCGAGCGCCGCTTCTTCGACGCGTGGGTGCACCGAAGCTCGCGTCGAGCCATCCGCGCCGGCGGCGTCTGGGCCCGCTGCTCAATCGCCGGTACCGCACATGCCGCAAGCGCCCGACGTGATCGGGCTGTTTCCCGACCCCGGAGCGGGCAGGTGAGCGTCGCCATCGTCGATTACGGCTCGGGCAATCTGCACTCCGCCGCCAAGGCGTTCGAACGGGCCGCCCGCGACAGCGGGCACGATCAGCCGATCATCGTGACCAACGACCCGGCGGTGGTGGCCTCCGCGGATCGCGTCGTGCTGCCGGGCGTCGGCGCCTTCGCTGATTGCCGGCGCGGCCTCGACGGCGTGGACGGCATGGTCGCGGCGCTGGAAGAGGCGGTCCATCACAAGGGACGGCCGTTTTTCGGCATCTGCGTCGGCATGCAGCTTCTGGCCGAGCGCGGCCGCGAATATGAAGTCACCAACGGGCTGGGCTGGATCGCCGGCGAGGTCGATCGCATCGTGCCGAGCGATCCGCAGCTGAAAATCCCGCACATGGGCTGGAACACGCTCAACGTCGCGCGTCCGCACAAGCTGGTGGACGGTTTGGCGCTCGGGCCGCAGGGCCTGCACGCCTATTTCGTGCATTCCTACGAACTCAAGGTGGCCGAGCGGGTCGACCTCGTCGCCGAGGCCGATTATGGCGGTCCGATCACCGCCATCGTGGCGCGCGACAACATCGTCGGCACGCAATTCCATCCGGAAAAGAGCCAGCGGCTCGGTCTGGCCTTGATCGCGAATTTCTTGAACTGGAACCCGTGATCCTTTTTCCCGCCATCGATCTCAAGGACGGCCTCGCGGTCCGCCTCGAGCAGGGCGACATGGCGCGCGCGACCGTGTTTCATCGCGACCCGGCGGAGCAGGCGAAGAGCTTTGCCACGCAGGGCTTTGAGCATCTCCACGTCGTCGATCTCGACGGCGCTTTTGCGGGCCGGCCGATGAATGCGGCGGCGGTGGAACGCATTCTCGCGGCGGTCAAGATGCCGCTGCAGCTCGGCGGCGGCATTCGCGATCGCGCGACCATTGCGGGCTGGCTGGGCAAAGGCGTCAGCCGCGTCATCATCGGCACCGCGGCGGTGCGTGATCCGGCGCTGGTCAAGGCGGCGGCGAAGGAATTTCCCAGCCGGGTCGCCGTCGGCCTCGATACCCGCGACGGCAAGGTGGCGGTCGAGGGCTGGGCCGAGACCTCGCAGCTGTCGGCGCTCGACATTGCGCGGCGCTTCGAGGATGCCGGCGTCGCTGCCATCATCTACACCGACGTGGCGCGCGACGGCATGCTCAAGGGCCTCAACCTCGATGCCACGATCGCGCTGGCCGACGCGGTGTCGATCCCGGTGATCGCGTCGGGCGGTTTCGCCTCGCTTGCCGACGTGCGCGCGCTCTTGGAGCCGCGGGCGAAGAAGCTCGCCGGTGCCATCGTCGGCCGCGCGCTCTATGATGGCCGGCTCGACGCGGCGGAGGCCTTGCACATGATCCGTACGGCGCGAGCGAGCTGAGATGTTCAAAGTCCGCGTCATCCCCTGCCTCGACGTGAAGGACGGCCGTGTCGTCAAGGGCATCAACTTCGTCGATCTGCGCGACGCCGGTGATCCGGTGGAGGCGGCGATCGCCTATGATGAGGCCGGCGCCGACGAATTGACCTTTCTCGACATCACCGCGACCCACGAGAACCGCGGCATCATGCTCGACGTGGTGCGGCGCACGGCCGAGGCCTGCTTCATGCCGCTGACCGTCGGCGGCGGCGTGCGCACCACCGACGACATCCGCGCGCTTTTGACCTCGGGCGCCGACAAGGTGTCGATCAACAGCGCTGCGGTCGCGCGCCGCGCCTTCGTCAAAGAGGCCGCCGAGAAATTCGGCGATCAATGCATCGTGGTCGCGATCGACGCCAAGAAAGTGTCGCAGCCGAGCGAACCGGACCGCTGGGAAATCTTCACCCATGGCGGCCGCAAGCCGACCGGCCTCGACGCTGTCGCCTATGCCCGCGAGGTCGTCACGCTCGGCGCCGGCGAAATCCTGCTCACCTCGATGGACCGCGACGGCACGCGGCGAGGGTTCGACATTGCGCTCACCCGCGCGGTGGCGGACGCCGTCTCCGTGCCCGGTGATCGCGTCGGGCGGCGTCGGCAATCTCGAGCACCTGGTCGAAGGCATCCGCGACGGCCATGCGACCGCGGTGCTCGCCGCCTCGATCTTCCATTTCGGCGAGTACTCGGTGCGCCAGGCCAAGGAATACATGGCGCGCGCCGGCTTGCCCGTGCGGCTCGATCCGTAGCGAGCCCTCTCGCGGATGATCCATGGAGATGTTACTTACGCGATGAGAACTGACGCGGACGATCGTGCCGCGAGTGGATTGGCCATGGCCGAATTTACCCTCCGCGATCTCGAACAGCGTATCGACATGCGCGCCAAGGCCAGCGCCGAGGCGTCGTATACGCGCACGCTGATCGACAAAGGCGTCGCCCATTGCGCCAAGAAGCTCGGCGAAGAGGCGGTCGAAGTCGCGATCGCCGCCGTCGCCGAGGACCGCGGCCGCGTCATCGCGGAAGCCGCCGATCTCATCTATCACCTGCTCGTCGTGCTGCACACGCGCGAGGTCACGCTTGCGGACATCGAGGCGGCGCTGGCGGAACGGACGCGGCAATCGGGCATCGACGAGAAAGCCGCGCGCAAAAGCGGTTAGGGACCATCCGCCATGGAGCAGCGCGCCGAGCAGGACGTCTCGCCGTACCGCGTATTTTCGCGGGCCGACTGGGCGAGCTTGCGCGACGACACGCCGATGACGCTCGAGCCCGCCGAAGTGGCGCGGCTGCGCTCCATGCACGACCGGTTGGAGATGGCGGAGGTCGAGGCGATCTATCTGCCGCTGTCGCGCCTGTTGTCGCTCTATGTGGCGGCGACGCAGCGGCTGTTTCGCGCCCAGCAGGGCTTTCTCGGCACCGAAGACGCCAAGATGCCCTACATCATCGGCGTCGGCGGCTCGGTCGCGGTCGGCAAATCGACCACGGCGCGCGTGCTGCAAGCGCTGCTGGCGCGCTGGCCGAACGTGCCCAAGGTCGATCTCATCACCACGGACGGCTTTCTCTATCCCAACGCCGTCCTCGAGAGCGAAGGCCTGATGGAGAAAAAGGGCTTTCCCGAAAGCTACGACCTGCCGTCGCTGCTGCGCTTTCTGTCCGACATCAAGGCCGGCCGCCGGCCGGTGCGCGCGCCGGTCTACTCGCATCTGATCTACGACGTCATCCCGAACCAATGGGTCGAGATCGACCGGCCCGGACATTCTCATCGTCGAAGGCCTCAACGTCCTGCAGACCGGCAATCTCCCCAAGGACGGCAAGGCCGTGCCGTTCGTCTCCGACTTCTTCGATTTCTCGATCTATCTCGACGCCGACGAGCGCGTCCTGCTGGCCTGGTACGTCACTCGCTTTCTCACCTTGCGCGGCACCGCCTTCGCCGATCCGAAATCGTATTTTCACCGCTACGCGCTGCTTTCGGATGAACAGGCGGCCGCCACCGCGACGTCGATCTGGAACCGTATCAATCTCGTCAATCTGCACGAGAACATCCTGCCGACGCGCCCGCGCGCCGATCTCATTCTGAAAAAGGGCGAGAGTCACGAGATCGAGGAAGTCGCGCTGCGCAGGCTGTGATATGATATGAGCCGTCATGGCCGGGCTTGTCCCGGCCATCCACGTCTTGCTGGTGCCAGCTCGAAGACGTGGATGCCCGGCACAAGGCCGGGCATGACGGTGAAGTAGGTCGCTCGCGAAAATGAGCGGCTCGTATCATTCTTTTTTGGCATGACGCCAGCGTTCGACTTCGGCGAGCTCGGCCTCCGGACGCTCGGCGACGATACGGCCTTGGCCGAGATAGATCGCGCCGCTCTCGCCGTCGATCGACAGCCAATCGCCTTCCTTGAGGGTCGCTTGCGCCAGCCGCGCGGTGCGGCCGGCGACATCGACGATGAGCGCGCTGCAGCCGACGACGCACGGGTACGCCCAATTGCCGCGCGACCAGCGCCGCGTGGGCGGTCCGTCCGCCGACCGCGGTCACGATGCCCTTCGACACGGCAAAGCCGCCGACATCGGCCGTCGTCGTATCGGGACGCACCAGAATGACCGGCGCGCCGCTCGCCGCCAGGCGCGCCGCGCTGTCCGGATCGAACGCCGCGCGGCCGACGGCGATCCCTCCGGTCGCGCCGGTACCCTGCGCGACCGGCGCGTCGGCAATGACCAGTTTTTGTTTGGTCAGCGTGGCGAGGTCGACGCCGTCGAGACGCTGCAGCGCCTCCGCCGGCGTGATGCGTCCCTCATGGACGAAATCGATCGCCAGCCGCAGCGCCGCCTGCGGCGTGCGTTTGGCCGCGCGGGTCTGCAGCATCCACAGCTTGCCGTTCTCGATGGTGAACTCGACGTCCTGCATGTCGCCGAAGTCCTGTTCCAGGCGCTGCAAGCGCTTCGCGCAGCTGCGTGGCGACGTCGGGCAGCGCGCGGGCGATGGCGTCCTCGGTCTGCGGATTGTGGCTGCCGGACACCACGTCCTCGCCCTGGGAATCGAACAACACGTCGATGACGGGCACGGCCGCGCCGGTCGAAGGGTCGCGCGAGAAGGCGACGCCGGCGCCGGAGGACAGGCCGCCATTGCCGAACACCATGGCTTGCACGGTGACGGCGGTCCCTTGCAGATCGTCGAAATGCTGGAGCCGGCGGTAGGTGCGCGCGCGTTCGCTCGTCCAGGAACGAAACACCGCATGGGCCGCCGCCTCGAGCTGCTCCATCGGGTTTTCGCTCAGCACGTAGTCCTCGTCCTCGATGACGCGTTCGTAGGCCTTCACCAGGTGCTCGAGCGCGTCGCAATCGAGATCGCCTTCACCGCCGAGCTTTTCGGCGGCGATCAGTGCGTTGCGCTTGGCGGCGAAGGCGGCGGCATCGATGCCGAGCACCACGTCGCCATAGCTTTCGAGAAAGCGGCGGCGGCAATCGAGCGCGAAGCGCGGATGGCCGGTCGCGCGCACCAGCCCGCGCAGGGCCACCGATGTGCAGCCGACATCGAGCACCGTATCGAGCATGCCCGGCATCGACCGCGCCGCGCCGGAGCGCACCGAAACCAGCAAGCGGGCGGCGGCGGTCGCCGAATTTCTTGTCGGTCGCCTGCTCGAGGAACGCGATTCCCTCCGCCAGCAGGTCCGTCACCTTTTGCAGCGCCTTGCCGTCGCCCGTCCGCGATCGCGGCACACAGCGCGATGGGCAAGACGAAGGCCGGCGGCACGGGAAGCCCCAGCGCCGCCATGCGGGCGAGATTGGCCGCCTTGGCGCCGACCATGTCGGCGGGATATTGCTCGACCGATCCGCCGCCGATCCGTGCGATCTGCATGGTGCGCCCCAAAACCTACGCCGAAAGATCGGCGAGCACGTGCTCGCGCAGGAGATGGCCGAAGCCCGCCAGCCGATCGGTCGAGCGCTCCAGCGCGCGCGCGAGTTCCAGGACCGACAGCGCCGTCTTGAAATTGAACTCCCCGGTCAGGAGCGTCGCCGTCACCAGCCGCTCCGCGGCGTCGCCCTTGTGCTCGGCGTCGATCAGGCGGCCGACCGCGGCGAGCACGTCCTCGCTGTCGATGCGATGGCCGTTGGGAACCTCGACCGCGGCGGCGACGCCGCTCGCCGCGGCTTCGGTGCCCGCCAGCGCCGCGGCGCACAGCTCCGACAATGCGGCGAGCAATTCCGGCGCGACATCCTGCGGGACGAACGACGCGATAAACGCCGCTTGCTCCAATTCGTCGATCGCGTCTTCGACTTGATTGACCAGGCGTTCGATGCCGCGGTCGGCTTCGAACCGCGCGATATCGCTGCGCGCCTCGGCGACGATGCGGTCGGCTTTTTCCTCGATGCGCTGGGCGCGCTGCGCCAAAGCCGCGCAATCGAACGGCCGGTTCGCTTGCCGCTCGGCGACGAAGCGGGCGATGCCGTCGGCGATCTCGCGCGCCAGGCCGGCCTGACCGATCACGATCGCCAGCAGCGTGGAATCGACGCGCTGCAGGTGACCGACCAGCGCCGCCTCGATGCGGTCCCGCGCCAGCCGGATGGAGCTGCCTTGCAGCAAGGCTTCGGTCGAAATGCGCAGCACCGCCTTGACGAAATCGACCGCCGCCTCGTGCCCGAGCGCGCGGTCGAGCCGCTCGCCGAAACCGATCCGCGTCGGCGTCGCGTGATGGACCGCCGCGGCGACGAGTTCGCTGCCGCCCAAGTGCGAGAAAGCCGCGGTGGCCGATGCGATGCAGCGCCGCCCATTGCAGAATGCGCACCGCGTCGGCCTTCGACACCCATTCGCGCAGAATTTTGCGGGCCTTGTTCCAGTCGATCAGAAACACCAGCGAAGCGCCGAGCGTCTCGAGAAAGGCGTCGCGGCGCACCGCGCTTTCGAACGCGTAGCGGCCGGTGACGAGATAGAACGCGCCGTCGTCGCCGAGGCCGGCGGCGCTTTTGCGCTCGAGGCCGCTCCACTGAACCGGAAAGCCGCGCATGAGTTCGGTGAAGAATTTGGCGCGCGGCAGATGCACGTCGGTGTAGGTGACCGTCACGGTATCCGGATCGACGGCGATGACGACGACATGAGCGT
Organism: uncultured Pseudomonadota bacterium; assembly: GCA_963745155.1. Lineage (GTDB taxonomy): Bacteria > Pseudomonadota > Alphaproteobacteria > Rhizobiales > Xanthobacteraceae > BOG-931. The sequence goes on from CAVUWO010000029.1 coordinate 19,961, forward strand.
CGGTTTCGCCGATGTCGTTCTGGATCGTCAGCCGGTCGCCGGTGCGCGCCGCCGTGGTCGCGAGGCCGGGATGACCGAATTTGAGTTTTTCGGTCGCGGCGAGGCCGCGCATGAACGCTTCGATCGCCGGCCGGTCTTCGTCCCGCAGGCCGTAGACATGGGCGCCGGCGACCACCTCCTCCGCATGGGTGGCGGCGAGCTGGTTGAGCGCCTTGTGCAAATCCATCACCAGGCGGTGCAGGCTGTCGCCGCCGCCGTCGAACAGGCCGGTCAATCTTGTGACTTCGGCAAGGCCGACATCGTCGCCGGCGCCGAGATGCGCATCTTTCTGGATCGCCGCGAGCCGCGCGGCCGCCGGATCGCCCTCGGTGGGGTCGCCGGCCTTGACGGCGGCGAGCATGGTGGCCGCATCGTCCCAGATCGCCCCGCCTAAGCCCGCGAGACCGGGCGCCGACATCTGCTCGCCCGCGGTCTGGACGGAATGGTTGACCAGCGCTTCGGCGGCCACGGCGTCGATCCCGGCGGCCCGGCACTCGTCCGCCAGATCGAGCCCGGCGGCGCCCGGCTCGCGCGCATGCCGCGCCGCTGCCTGCAGCACGCTCAGGCGCGCTTTGATGCGGTTATTGGCGGCGAGACCCGCGGCGATCAGCGCGGGCAACAGCAATTCGGATTGTCCGAGTTCCGCGACGATTTCGGATTTCATGGCTCAGTCACCTGCCTCCAAGGCGCCAAAGAACCACGGCCGTGCGTAAGTTTTATTGAGGCAGATCAGTCATGGCGGTGTCACAAAGCCGCGTGCACCACCGTTCTCGCGGCGCGATGGCGCCCGAGTTTTGCAAACGTAAAGCGAATGGCGGAATAGCGAATAGCGAATGGTACGCTGCAGCCTTGTTTCTATTCGCTATTCGCTACTCTCTACTCGCCATTCGCTACAAAAAAAGAAGGCGGAACGCCGGCAGACGTGTATCCAAACCTCCGCGCCATTACGGGCGCGGCGCGCGCCCTGCGGGACGCGCTCGCCTGTCGGCGTTCCACCGCGGCTCTTGCCGTTGGGCCTCTCGGCCCGCGGGCGCAACTTCAGGCCAGGCTTCCTGGGACGAGGCAGGACGTTCGATCCTGTACGGTTCGACCAACCGGGGCCGAAAGACCTTGCGTTCCTAAACGGGCGTTACCCGCGCCCGCCAGTCCCAGTCCAGGGAACGCACCTCCCAGACCGGTCATAGTGCCGGTCCGATGATGCCCGAAGCTGCCCGGGTGCGGCTTGCGAGACCGCGCGCGGGCACCGCACTCGCTCCGCATTCCAGGATCGCCTCTGGAACGCGTTCCTTTAAGTGAGCGAGATTCGATCAGAATCGTAACGCAAAGAAGGACAAATATCAAGCGAAATGTCGCCTGGTCGGCGACGGCGCACGTGATCTTATCCGGCCACGGCGGGTAAGCGACGTCTTGACGTATACGTCGCTATGACGTACAATGTGATTGTGACGAAGAATCAGTTCAACGAAGCGCTTCGACAGCTTGGTCTGTCTGTTTACGCATCACCTTCTGTCCTCAAGGTGACTTTGCGACAGGCTCAACGATACGCTTCTGGCGAACAACTTGTAGAGGCGCGGGTGGCCGCGATCTTAGAAATGCTGACGCATCATGTTAAAGGCCTGAAACATCGAAGGCATGAACTCAAAATGATGATCGCTGCCATCGACGAACGCGGTGTTCGCGTGGGGACCAATCATCGAGACGAAACTCCGGCTTGGCGGGAGCAACTCAAGATTTGGCTGAATGAGATTGAGGACCTGCTACGCAATCATCCGTCTGGGTTACCGCCGCAAATTACAAACTAATGTCAAGTCGGGCAGTGTCTCAATTTGAATTGTGAAGCCGTGAGCACATCGATCGGCATCGGATATATTGGCAGCGATAGGAGGAGTACGCCCCGATGCCATACGTGATCGGCTACGGTATGCGGAACAAGCGTGACGTGTCTACGGCCGAGAAGGCGAACGCAAAAGAAGCCTGGTCACTTGTCATAGCTCTTGAACGCAGCGATGAAGAGATCAAATTCGTTCGGAACCCGCGCGGGGCTGACATAGGTCGCGAAGAGCTAAAGATGGATGCTGACGAAGAGGGGCGCGCTGAATTTCAGGGGGGCTGAATGCGACGTATCGTAGTGATCTGCGCAACCTTCGCGGCCTGTCTGACGGTATGCTGCGCGAACGCGCAACAGCTGTCTCAAAACATTCGAGTATTCGGAGCATCCCCTTTGCTACTGGGGGGCGCCTTTGTTCCCGCAGGAACCGACTTGGCTTGTTGGGCAATCGACGCTGGTCGATGCTGGGACGGTAAGAAATGGCACAATCTCTTCCCGTTCGGTCCCAAAAAGTATGCGGTGCCGACATCTGATACGGTCGCCTGTACCGTGATCGTTTCCGGCGATTGTTGGACTGGAAGCGAATGGTATCGATTGCCGTCAGGCAAAATCTTCGGTCGGACTCCGCTCAATTTGAGAGGCGCATTCGTTACCGCTCCGCTCCGCCGATCTGCCTCAGGCCGAAATTCAAACTGAGACACTACCCAAGTTCGCTAAGACGCGGCGCACGATCCTTCCTATCGATCGAGTTTGGGCTAAGCGTCGTTAGCCCGCGCTTGTCGCGCGAAAAGCGGCGGCGAAAGCTTACTACGCCGCCAGCGCCGCCCCGGTACCCGCCGCGAGCACGGCGGCAAGACGTTCGCGGTCGAGCGGCTTGACCAGAAAGCCGTCCATGCCGGCGGCGAGGCAGGCGTCGCGGTCTTCGGTGGAGGATGCGGCGGTGAGCGCGACGACGGGCGTGCGGGCGGAATCGGATTCGGCTTCCAGCGCGCGGATGCGGCGCGTCGCTTCGATGCCGTCCATGCCCGGCATGTGCACGTCCATCAGCACGCGGTCGTAGGGCGTGCCGGCGGCGCGCGCGGCGAGCCAGGATTCGACGGCGGCGGCGCCGGTCGCGGCCATGACCGGGCGGTGGCCGAGCTTGACCAGCAAGGCGCGGGCGAGGAGCGCGTTGATCTCGTTGTCTTCGGCGACCAGGATCGACAGGCTGCCGGCGGGGCGGGGCTCGCGCGGCGCCTCCGGCGTGTCGGCCGCGGCGCCGCGGTCGAACGCGTCGTCGGCGGCAAAGCGCGCGGCGAGCGAGGCAGCGCGCACCGGCTTGACGAGGTAGCCGGTAAAGCCGGCGGCCTTGAGCGCGGCGAGCTTGTCGCGGGTCGCCGGCGTGACGAGCACGAGGCGTCGCGGGATCGCTGCGGCCATCCGCGCCAAGGCTTCGCTTGCCGGCATGCCGAGCGCATCGTCGACCAGGATGGTGCTCCAGGTCTGCTCCGGCAGTAGCGCTGCGGCGACCTGCTCGTCGGGAACGATGACGGTGTGTGCGCCCCAGCGCTGCAGCCGCCGCGCGATCAGCGCCGCCTCGATCGCCGCCGGCGCGACAATGAGAATATCCTGGCCGGTCAGATCGGGCACGGCGAGCGGCGGCGCGGCGTCGGGGACGCCGGCGAGAGGGCGGCAGCGGAACGGTGATGCGGAAGGTCGCGCCGGCGCCGGGGCGGCTGTCGAGCGCGATCGAGCCGCCCATGCTCTCGATGATGCGTTTGGAGATGGCGAGGCCGAGGCCGGTGCCGCCGAACCGGCGCGTCGAGCCGCCGTCGCCCTGCTCGAACTCGAGAAAGATCCGCGCCTGATCCTGCGCGGCGACGCCGATGCCAGTGTCGCTCACCGCGAACGTGACGGTATCCGGCCGCTCGCCAGGTTCGACGATGATCGAGACGCCGCCCTTTTCCGTGAACTTGATGGCGTTGCCGGCGAGATTGAACAGCACCTGGCGCAGCCGCGCCGCGTCGCCGACCACCTCCGTCGGCAGCCGCTCGTCGACGAAGCAGCCGATTTCGAGCCCCTTCGCCTGCGCGCGCGGCCCGAGCAGCTCGGCCGCCTCTTCGACAAAAGCCGCGAGCGCGAACGGCCGCGCCGCGAGGTCGATGCGGCCGGCCTCGATCTTGGAGAAATCGAGGATTTCCTCGATCAGCGACAGCAGCGTGTCGCCCGAGGTCTTCACCGCCTTGACGTAGGCCGTCTGCTCGGCCGTGAGCGTCGTGTCGGCGAGGAGGTCCGCCATGCCGAGGATGCCGTTGAGCGGCGTGCGGATTTCGTGCGACACCATGGCGAGAAAGTGGGATTTGGCGCGGTTGGCCGCCTCGGCTTGGTCGCGCGCTTCTTCCAGCGCGCGCTCGGCGTTGGCGCGGTCGGTGACGTCGCGGCCGACGCTTTGCATTTCGCTGCCGACATCGCCGCGCACGGTGACCTCGTGCCAGGCGATCCAGCGCGGGCCCTGCGTGGTCGCGATTTTCTGGTCGTAGACGCGTGTGCCGTCCGGCAGGAGGCGGGGCTCGCTCTGTGTGTCCGCAGCGAGCGCGAATGCGGTTCCCAGGAGCTCGGCACGGTCGCGGCCGGCCAGCGCGCAGAAGGCGTCGTTGGCGTAGGTGATCGCGCCTTCGGCGTCGCGGCGCACGATCACGTCGCCCTGCGCCTCGAAGAAGCTCCGGGCGCGTTCCTGCGCTTCGCGGATTTCCCAGTTGCGGTCCGCCGCCTGTTCGAGCCGGGCCTCGAGGTCGCGCAGCTCCGCCTTCATCTGCCGGATGCGGGAAACCAGGATGCCCAAGGCGCCGCAGGCGGCGCCGAACAGCGCCGAAACGCCGATGGCAAACGAGTGCGGATCGTAATGCGCGCCCGGCGCCATGGCGCCCGACATGAAGCCGAACGCGGCGCCGAACGACATCGAGGTGATCACGATCGCGCGGATGACGAGGGAGAACAGCCGACGGCTGAGAATGGCGGGTCGGCGGAGGATGGCGCGCGGGCGCATGGTCCCTGTCCGTTCGGCGCGCCGGACACGCCTGTCGACGACAAGCCGCCAGTGCCGGGCTTTTGTAAGTGCTTGGGCTTTAGTATTTCGGCTCTTATATCGGTGTACCGCCCGGCAATTTGGCCTATGAACCTTGCGCAACCCTTGCCTCCGGGAATGGCGATTGGAGCGAGGGTTTATGCTTTGTTAACATCGCCGAGCTTATCGGCGGGCACGCAAGGGAGCCCGTTGCCGGAGAACGCGTATATGGACAAGACGGTGAATGCGAAGCGCGCCAAGGCGCGCCCCGGCAAGGCTGCGCCGCAGGCGCGGCCGACGCGCGAGGAGGCCGAGGCGGCGGTGCGCACGCTGATCCGCTGGGCCGGCGACGATCCCGACCGCGAGGGCCTGCGCGCCACGCCGGCCCGCGTCGTGCGCGCCTATGAGGAATGGTTCGCCGGCTACAACGAGGATCCGCGCGACTATCTCAAGAGCACGTTCGAGGAGACCGGCGGCTACGACGAGATCGTGGTGCTGCGCGACATCCGGTTCGAAGTCGCACTGCGAGCACCACATGGCGCCGATCATCGGCCGCGTGCATGTCGGCTATCTGCCGCGCAACCGCGTGGTCGGGATCACCAAGCTGGCGCGGCTGGTGGATGTTTTTTCCCGCCGCCTGCAGATCCAGGAGAAGCTGACGGCGGAGATCGCCGCCTCCTGGAAGGTGCTCAACCGCGCGGCGTCGCGGTGGTGATCGAGGCCGCGCACCAGTGCATGACCACGCGCGGCATGCACAAGCCCGGCGTGACCATGGTGACCAGCCGCATGCTCGGCGTGTTCCGC
>CAVUWO010000030.1:0-15955 GCA_963745155.1 uncultured Pseudomonadota bacterium
GCCTAATCTTGCGGTCCGTCCGCTGCGTTCGCAGTCATGGTGCTGATAGTCACGACGCCGCTTCTTCACGGTAGAGCCCGAGCCGATGCAGCGTCGCGGCGTCGGAAACCGAATATAGGATCGCGTCGTCGGTCTTGCTGCTGTTGACGTGCTCGTGCCAGGCCCAGCTCGGCAAGACGAACATGTCGTTGCGGCCCCACTCCATAACGTGATCGCCGACGATCGTCTTGCCGCTGCCGTTCAGGCAGCAGTAAGCGACGGACGCGGTATGCCGGTGGCGCTTGGTGTGTTCGGCCGGACGCAACAGCTGCACGTTGAATGACATGGTCGGAGTGACCGGCTCGCCGTTCAACGGGTTGATGTACTCCATCATGATGCCGTCATAGGGACTGCCGTCGTAATCGCGAAGACGGTCGAGAGCGCGCGCAGTGTCCTCCCAACGGTAGAGCAACATCGGCGTCGAGCGGCTGCGGCCGCGCTGGTGGTTGACGAAGGTCGGCAGCAGTCCGCCGGTGCCATAGACGTTTGTCGAGTGGCCGAGAGGTTCGAGCACCAATTGGGTGTCGCGGTTCACCTTTTCATTGGAGTTCGAGCCGGAAGATGGTGCTTCTTCCATGTTGAATTCAAACTGCGTCGCGCCGAGCATCTCCACCAGCGGCAGATCGAGTACGTCGACCCAGAGCACCGGGTTCACCCCCTCATTGCCATGGTCGTGCCAGGTACCGTTCGGCGTGATGATCAGATCGCCGCGCGACATCAGGCATTTCTCGCCCTCGATATTCGTATAGCCGCCGTCGCCCTCGAGCACGAAGCGGCTGGCACCGGGCGTATGGCGATGGACCGGCGCGGTCTCACCGGGGTTGTAGATGGAGCAGCTGACGTAAAGCGTGTTGGTGGAATAATGCTTCGGAAATACCGCGGGATTGGACAAAATCATCACGCGGCGATCGGCCTCCGACAACGGGACGTTTTTGCCCGCCTCCAGCATCAGTGGATGAAGGTCGCGCCAGTACCAAATATGAGGCTTGTATGACTTTTGCGGTTCGCCGAGTTCGACCTGGTGAACGATGTCCCATAAGCCGACCAGACTGAGATTCTTGCTTTGGCTTCTGATGGCGGTGCGGATATCTGACATGGTGTTCTCCATTGCCTTGGTGGCTCTCAGGCAGCGCGTCGACGGAGCGCAGCGAGAGAATCGAAATTGGCCTGCACCGCGCCTCGGAAGAGAGCGACGTCGCTGGCCACGGTCATGAACGTAAAACCCCAATCCAGATAGCGTTGCGCGTCGGCCGCGTTGCCGGCAATCACGCCGGCAGGTACGCGCGCACTCGCGGCCAGTTGCCCGATCTTGCGGACCGCTTCCTGGACGTCGACGTGGCTGACCTGCCCGAGCCGTCCGAGGCTCGCCGCGAGGTCACCCGGCCCGACGCAAACGGCATCGACGCCCGGCACCGCGGCGATGTCTTCGAGGTTGGCGATCGCTTCGGCGGTTTCGATCTGGACCACCACGGCGACGATATCGTCGATGAAAGAAAAATACCGGTCGAGTCGGCCGTAGCCATTGTTGCGCTGGTAGGCAGACACGCCGCGAACGCCGCGCGGCGGATAGCGCGTCGCGGCGACCGCGTGCGCGGCCTCGGCGGCGTTCTGCACGAAAGGAATGAGAATATTGCGGAAGCCGATGTCGAGTAGGCGCTTGATCAAGACCGGATCGTTGGCCGCCGGCCGCACTACCGCCTGCGCCGGTGTGCCGCGAATCGCTTGCAGTTGTCCGATCAGCGTCAACGGCTCGTTGGGAGCGTGCTCGGTGTCGAAAAGAATCCAGTCGTAACCAGCATCGCCAAGCATTTCAGCGAGTAGATTGCTGCACAGGGAACTCCAGATGCCGAGCTGTGGCCGGCGCTCCGCGAGCGCCAGCTTGAACGGGTTGGCATTGAGATCGGCGGACATCTGCGGTTCGCCAGCGTTCAAGACTGCAATCGTTGCTGCATCCAAGCGACGAGTTCGTCGGCAATCTCCTGATCCACGGTGGCCGGGAAGCAGCCGCTCACGCCAACTGCACCAACGCACTTTTCTTTGCCGGACGAGTCCTTGACCTTGATTGCGGCGCCGCCCTCGGCGAGAAACCACTGGTTATTGGCGTTGAGCGCGGCGATCGTTGCACCATAGAGCGGACGTTCCTTTTGCAGGCGCGCGAACATCGCCCCGGTGTTGTTGCGAAAGGCGCTCGCGAGCCGCGCCTTGCCGACGGCGAATTCCGGCGTCACCCAAAGCGCGTCGGCATGCCGGATCACGCCGCGGGTGCGGCCCTCGGCGTCGACGACGGCGCATGCCACTTCGAAATTCCGCGTCGTCCCGGCCTCGATGCCACGCCGGATGACTTCTTCGATCAATTTGTGGTCCAACAGCATTGACACGTCCTCTCCTTGGCTACTACCGACGGTTCCTATCCATCCGCACCGCTGTCTTTGTCACCCTCGGACGCGGCGTCGAGAACCCTTCGCAAATGCATGGTAAGATCGGTGAATTCCGGCAGACGATAGGTTTCGACCGTGCGCGGGCGAACCAGGGTAACCCCGATGCGGTCGATAATCCGACCGGGGTTGGCGCCCATCACGACGATATTGTCGGTGAGGAAGGCGGCTTCGGTCAGAGAATGGGTCACGAATACGATCGATATCTGCGTGCGTTCCCAGATCTTTAGGAGCGTGAGGTTGAGCCGTTCCCGGATGACTTCGTCGAGCGCACCGAACGGCTCATCCATCAATAGAATATCCGGCTCGGTCATAAGCGCGCGGGCAATGGAAACTCGCTGCTGCATGCCTCCGGAAAGCTCGCGCGGAAATTTGTGCAAATGATTGGCGAGCCCGACAAGTCCGAGCAGATCCTCGGCGCGTGCATTGCGCGCCTTGGCCTTGGCGCGGCTGTCGCCGCGCCGGGAATCGACGATTTCGGCGGTGAAGGTGACGTTGTCGACGACGTTGCGCCACGGCAGCAGGACCGGCTGCTGAAATACCAGGCCGAACCGGTTGCTGCGCATCGCCTCCGCGGCCGGTCGGCCATCAATGAGCACCTCGCCGGTGTCGGGCTTGAGCAGCCCGCCGATGGTCTTGAGCAGCGTGCTCTTGCCGCTGCCGGAAGGCCCGATCAGCCCGACGATCTGCCGTTTGCCGCAATCAAAGCTGACGCTGTCGAGCACGAGTTGCCTATGGCCCGGACGACCAAGCCAGAGCGACAGGTCACGCACCGAGATGTGGCGGGGGACGCTCTGCGGTTCCGTTACGGAAACGACCCGCGCCAGGTCGACCAGGGGCTTTGGTTGCGCCGACAGCATTCTCAGCAGCCGCCGCCGATGAATTTATTGCTGTAGACATCATCAAGTGCGGGAGCGTTGCCGATGATCTTTTGCGTGACGAGGACATTGATCGTGGATTGCCAGCGTGCAGGGTCCATGTAGCCCAACCCGCATTTCTCCGTGCTTCGGTTGGTAAAAGTATGTTTTATATCCGCGTCGAGCTGAGCCAGCAGCGTCGCGCGGTCGAGCTTGGAATCGACCGCCATCAACACATCGACCGCACCGTTCGGATTCTCAATCGTGTATTTGAGTGCCTTCTGATAGGCGCGCACGAAGCGAGCGGTCAGGTCCGGTTTCTTGCTGAAAACCTCGTCGCTCGTTATCACGCCGGTGCCGAAGGCTTTGTAGCCGTAATCCTCGCCGCGCAGGATATCGAGCTTATCATAGCCGCCGGCGTGCGCGGCGAGAATCGGAATTTCAGCGTCGATGTAGCCGGGCAGCGCGGTAACGCGGCCGCTGAGCAGGAGCGGTTCGTAGGGCGGAGCCGCCGCTACCTCCTTGACCTTCGATAGATCCACGCCATTGGCGGCGGCGAAGGCGTGGAAGAAGTAGTAGGTCGACAAGGCCGGCGTCACCGCGATCGACTGGCCCTCGAGATCCTTTGGATTCTTCAGTGGCGCTTTGGCGGCAAGCGACAGCATGGCGAGTGGGCTGACAACGTTGGTCGCGAAGATCGCCTTTACCGGCACCCCTTGCGAGCGCACGGCGAGTGCAGTCGGCAAATCGGCGAAGCCGAATTCGGAAGTTCCCTTGCCGATGCGCTGTGACGTGTCCGCTGAACCGCGACCAAGCCGGATATCGGTCACGTCGATGTTCTCGTCCTTGAATATTCCCTTGTCGCGGGCGACATAGAACGGCGCGTAATCACCGCGTATGTAGGTGAAGTCGAGCTGGATGGTGATGGCGTCGGCGGCGCGCGCGGTCGCGCCGGAGAGCAGACCAGCACAGACAATAGCGGCAATCGCCGCGCGCCTGGAATATGTTGCAAAGCCATTGTCGATCATTTTTTCCACCGTGCTCATGGGTTCCACCTTTGCTGCGCTGAAGCGATTAGTGCCATTGGAGGTTCAGACCTTGGCGCTGCGTTGAAGGTCGGTTCCACGGCAACGCCCAGTACTCGAGCCAGATAATCGCGTAGTACATGACGAGGCCCAGACCTGCGATCGCGAACAACGCTGCGAACAAAAGCGGTGTTTTGACTTGGCTCGACGAGAACAAGATAAGATATCCTAATCCCTCGGATCCGCCGGCGAACTCACCAACCACCGCACCAATGACGCTGAAGGTCATTGCGATCTTTAGACCCGCGAATATTTGCGGCAACGCGCTCGGCAGCTGCACGCGCCAGAGATACTGGCCGCGGTTGCCGCCGACAGATTGAACGAGATGGCCGAGATCGGGATTGGTGCTCTCGATGCCGGCCAACGTATTCAGCATGACCGGAAAGAAGGCGATGATGGCAACGAGGATCACTTTCGGCGCCAAGCCGAACCCGAACCATAGCAGAAAGATCGGAGCCAACGCGATTTTTGGCACGATCTGAAAGAAGACGATCAACGGGCCGAGTGCGGCCGCGATCAGCGCGTAGCGATGCACCGCGATAGCAAGCAGGGCGCCGCCGACGGAGCCGGCGAGAAAACCAAGAAGAATCTCGACGCTGGTCACATAGGTGTAATCGACGATCAGACGGCGTTCGGCAAAAAGCGTGAGCAACGCGGTAGTCGGCTTCGGAATGATAAATTCCGACACGCCGAACACGCGGACGACCGCTTCCCAGGCGATCAGGACCGCAAGAAACGTCGCCAGACCGATCGCGACCCGAAACGGTCCCTGTTCGAGCCTGGGCGCTTTGGCTGCTCTCGCCGGGAGCGGATTCGCGAGGGTCGGGCCTTCGATCGTCATTGCCGTTGCGCTCCATCGGCGAAGCCGCACGGGCGACGCAAGGGAAGACGGGTGCTGTGGCTTCGGATCCGACCCCGCGAACACACGTCAATCCTCTTACAATGCGGCGATCGCCTGGACCTCGACCAAAAACAACTCCTGAACCAGCCGATCGACTGTCAGCAGTGTGTTGGGCGGATAGACTTGGTCCGGGAACAAGCTGGGAAACTCGCGCGTGCGGAAGGTCATGAAGTTCGTGATGTCTTGTGAATGCACCAGATAGGTCGTGAACTGCACGATGTTCCGCCAGCCGGCGTTGGCCGACCTTAGAACCACGCCGATGTTGTTGAACACTTGCTTGCACTGCGCCTGGAAGTCCCCGGCGCCGACGACATTGCCTGACGCGTCCGCCGACAGCATTCCGGCGATGAACAGGAATTCGGAAGCTTTTACGCGGGTAACGTGGGAATATTGGCCGAGCGGCTCTCCCAACTCCGTTTCGTTATAGATCTTTATTTGCATTCCAGGTCTCCCGACAGATTTACTTCGAATTGGCGGCAGCGGCTTCACGGGCTCTGAGCGCCGCGATCAATCGATCGGCCGTGCTTTCGCAATGCTGGCGGCTCATACGACCAGCGCGGCGAGCGTCACCGTCAGCGAAAGCCTTGAAGATTTCCCGATGTTCAAGCTCCGCACGATCGAGGTCGCCGGTTATCGCAACTTCGACACGAACATATTGCTCGACCTTGTCGCGCAACATGTTGGTGACGCTGCAGACATGGTTGCAGCGGCTCGATTCAAAAAGGCGGGCGTGGAATTGGCGGTTGTTCGCTGCCCATTTTGCGATATTCGACGGTCTGTCGATCTTGATTTTTTCGAGACTGGCGAGAAGTTTCCCGACCTCAGCGACGTCCGCTTGCGTGCGCTTCTCGGTGGCCACGAAGCCGGCGTGCTCTTCGAGCACCATTCGGAGCTGGAATATCTCGATCACCTCGTCGAGATCGAGCGACGCGACGACAAAGCCCCGATGTGGGCGCAGCACGACAAGGCCTTCGGCCTCCAGCCGATTAAGGGCCTCGCGCAACGGCACCCGGCTCGCCGCAAACTCCCGCGCCAAACGCTCTTGGCGCAATGCTTCCCCCGGCGAGAATCGGCCGCTGAGGAGCGCTTCCCGCAGCGCAAGATAGATCGCTTGCGGCAGCGATTGACGCTGCAAAGGAAGCTGCGACCAAGGGGTGGCGACGTTCAAGGACGGCTCCGAATTAAATATTGTATTCAATTTATCAGGGCGGATCGCCGTGTCAACAGGCCGTTGAGATGGTCCTATTCTCCGGGCTGGCGTTGGTGGCGGAGCGGCTGCGCCGGCAAATCGCGGGCGAACCGTTCGCGATTGATCGCAGGGCGCGGGCCATTCCGGTGACGATCTTGGTCGGCATCGCGGCCTTGCGCGGGCACGACCAGGTGCTCTAGCAGGCCAAGCGCGACGGGTCCGTGGCGTGGCTGACGCCGCGCAGGCTTCTTCCGTAAGGTGTTTCCGCGCCGCGGGCGCACGGACGCCGCATTCGGGCGCTTTCATCACGAATCCAGACCGGACGGAATCCGTCATTTTGGCGGAACTTTGGCGGTTGATTTCCTTGGCCGTTGCGGTATTTTTGTCCCGGCAATCAGAAATGACGGACAGGCGCCTTCCCAGCGAGCCGGGAAAATCCGGCCGGGTTGGCGCGAATGCGTGTTTGATCGCTTCTGCTCGATAGACCGTCTGACAGACTGAAGTTTGATAGACCCCGTTTGAGATACCCTACGGAATGCTCAGGTCCGCCGCATCTCCTGGGTCCGTGGGGTTCGGCCGGCCCGGGGGTGGTGCGAGTGGCCTCCTCATGACACCGCTCCCGGCCGGCCACCTTCAAGCCGGCGGCGAGCCCTGCTGCCCGATATCACACGCAACTTCGACTATGGGCGATTTTCAGGTAATTTTGGCTACAGGAACGTCGACGCCAGCGTCGGCGACTTGTCCAAGGCGTGCGCCATGAACTCCAACGCGCGGCGCACCGCGGCGCGATCGGCCGGCCCGCCCAGGCAGATGCGAACGGCCTCGGGCGGCGCCCCATCCGTGACGAAGGCGTCGCTCGCCACCACGCTCACCCCGGTCGAACGGGTGTGGCCGACGAACGCCGAGCGGGTCCACGGTTCCGGCAGCGACAGCCAGAGGTGAAAGCCGACCGGATCGGCGCGGTAGGTTCCCGCCAGCAGGATTGCCGCGGCGAGTTTTTGCCGCGCGATCGATTCACGGCGCACGGCCGCGAGCAGCGCGTCGGCGGTGCCGTCATTGATCCAACGGGTCGCGAGCGCGATCGTCACCGGCGAGGCCATCACGGTTGCCGTGCGCACCGAGGAGGCAAACAGCCAGCCGGAACGCACGTCGGGCGCCACGACGTAAGCGATCCGCAGCCCGGCGCCCAGGCATTTTGCAAGACCGGCGACGTGCCAGGTGATGTCCGGCGCAAGCGCCGCGAACGGGGAGGGGCCGTTGGCCGGCAGGAAGCCGTACGGATCGTCTTCGATGATCGCGACGCCGTGGCCGCGGGCGACGGCGATGATGTCATGACGGCGCTTTTGCGCGATCGTGTGCGTCGTCGGGTTGAGCAAGGTCGGGTTGAGATAAAGCGCACGCGGCGAGAGCCGGGCGCAGGCGTCGGCGAACGCCTGCGCGTCGACGCCGTCATCGTCCATGGGCAAGCCTATGTGGCGCAGACCAAGCTGCGCCGCGATCGAGCGCGCGCCGGGGTAAGTGAGGTCTTCCGAGAGGAGCACATCGCCGGCTTTGGCGATCACGCCGAGGATGCCGAGCAGCGCGGGATGGGCGCCGGGCGCGATGAACAGGCGCTCGTGCTGCGGCACCAACTCGCGATGGCGCAGCCAATGCGCCGCCGCCTCCTTGTCGGCCGCCACCCCACCAAAACCTTGGTAGCGCATCAGATAAACCAGATCGCTGCCGATGGCCTCGAGGCCGTCCTGCATGCGGTCGAGGAGTTCCGGATCGTCGGGTTCCGGCGGCAGATTCATCGACAGATCGACGATTTCCGGATGGCGCGCGACCGGGCCGTGCCGCCTTCTGGCTGAAGCGCGCACGAAGGTGCCATTGCCGACGCGGGATTCGATCAGGCCGCGCCGTTGCGCCTCGACATAGCCGCGGGCGACGGTGGTGAAGTCAATGTCGAGCCGGCGCGCCAGCGTGCGCTGCGCCGGCAGCCGGTCGGCGGGCGAAAGCTTGCCGCTGCGGATGTCTTCGGCGATCGCGTCGGCGATGGCGAGATAACGCGGCTTGCCGAGTTTCGAGAGCTGCGGCGCCCATTCAGTCATTTGCGTCGTCGCATTGCCTACCGGTGTCTTGATTGTTGGTCGGTCGCGCCATTCGCTTCGACCGCGGCTGTCGAATTGACTGTATATTGTTGCATGCGGTCGCGGCAACAAGATTTGTTGTTCGAGCGCCTCGATCGGAAAGACCAGCCCTGCAGAACCGCATGACCCATAAAATATGCGATGTAAATTGGCATTCTGCTGCTCAAATTTAGGGCGCGGTGGATTTTCGAAAAATATCTCGCCGCATTGTACGGCAGAAATTGATTGCAAAAATCTGCGATATTGACTGGATTTGATGAATGGATGTGCATGCCGGCATTTGGCATGTGCCTTGCTCTCATTGCATCCGGCCCCACGCGGCCCGACAACTTTCAGCAAGGGAGCTTCATATGCCTGCCGTCACCCTGCCCCGGCACAAGAAAGGTGACTTTCTGGTCGATTATGAGGAAAAGGTCTTTGAGGACGTCAAGGCCAATCCCGGCGAAAAAGCGCTGGTGACGTTCCACACCGTGGCGTTCGAAGGTTCCATCGGTCTCGTCAATATTCTCCAAGCGCTGCGGCTGCACCGCAAAGGCTTCAAGACCACGATCCTGCTCTACGGGCCGGGCGTGACGCTCGGCGTGCAGCGCGGATTCCCGAAACTCGGCGACGAGCCGTTTCCCGGCGCGCAGAATTTCGCCAACCAGCTGACCAAATTCATGAGCGAAGGCGGCGAAATTTATTGCTGCCGGTTCGCGCTGCAGATGCTGTACGGCCACGGCGAGCCGTCGCTCCTGCCCGGCATCCGGCCGATCAGCCCACTCGACGTGCTCGACCTCATTCTGCTGCACCGGCGCGACAACGCCTTCATGCTCAACACGTGGACACTATGAGCACTTGAGCGGACGCGCAGGAGAACACAGGCATGACGGAGAAAAGGTCCGTACGTGTCGCCGCGGTGCAGATGGCACCGGACCTCGAGACGGCGGACGGAACGCTGTCGAAAGTGCTCGCCGCCATCGCCGAAGCAGCGGCCAAGGGCGCACGGCTCGTGGTCTTTCCCGAGACGTTCGTGCCCTGGTACCCGTACTTCTCCTTCGTCCATCCGCCGGTCATGACGGGCGCCGAGCACATCCGGCTCTACGACAACGCCGTGGTCGTGCCCGGCCCGGTGACGGAAGCGGTCGCGGCGGCGGCGAAGCGCGACGCCGTCGTGGTCGTGCTCGGCGTCAACGAGCGCGACCACGGCTCGCTCTACAACGCCCAGCTCGTCTTCGACGCCGACGGCGCGCTGCGTCTCAAGCGCCGCAAGATCACGCCGACGTTTCACGAGCGGATGATCTGGGGGCAGGGCGATGGCTCAGGTCTCACCGTCGTCGACACCGCGGTCGGGCGCGTCGGCGCGTTGGCGTGCTGGGAGCATTACAATCCGCTCGCGCGCTACGCTCTCATGGCGCAGCACGAGGAAATCCACGTCGCGCAATTTCCCGGCTCGATGGTCGGGCAGATTTTTGCCGACCAGATGGAAGTGACAATCCGCCATCACGCGCTGGAGAGCGGCTGTTTTGTCGTCAATTCGACCGGCTGGCTCGCCGAAGAGCAGATCGCGAAGATTTCGCCCGAGGAGAAGCTGCGCAAAGCGCTGCGCGGCGGCTGCATGACGGCGATCGTCTCGCCGGAAGGCGCGCACATCGTGCCGCCGCTCACCCAGGGCGAGGGAATTCTCATCGCCGATCTCGACATGGGTCTCATCGTCAAGCGCAAGCGCATGATGGATTCGGTCGGCCACTACGCCCGGCCGGAACTTCTCAAGCTCGTGCTCGACAATCGCCCCGCGCAGGCCATGGAAGCCGTGATGGAACGGACCGTGGACGCCGAGCGCCCGCATGAACTTTCAGCTTTTCACCAACTTGCGAATGGGAGTGCGTCCGATGAAGCCGACGACGCCCAAGGCCATACTGGCCAAGGTCATGCCGACAGCGCAGCTGATCAACGAGTTGCAGTCCTGCGGGGTTCGGCTCGTTGATCCGAAGGCCGGTCTGGAGAGCCGCCGCGGCGGCGCCGGACCTTCTGACCACAAGGCGCTGACCATCGACGGCGTGACCATGATGATCCCGGTGCACACGGCGCCGGCGTTCGAGAGCCCTTATCTCGTCGCCAAGCCGGATGCGTCGGGGAAAAGCGCGATCAGCCGCGACGGCGTGACGCTCGCCAGCGTCAGCTTTCCGGCGCGGCCGCGCTTTTATGACCTCACCACCGCGGACGGTGTGCCGTATTGGAAGATCGCGGTGCTGCACAGCCGCGACGTGTTGGCGACCACGGTGTTGCAGACCTGCACGCGCTATCAGAGCCGCACCAAGACCTGCCAGTTCTGCGCTATCGGCCAATCGCTCGCCGCCGGCCGCACTATCGAGCGCAAGACGCCGGGAGAGCTCGCCGAAGTCGCCAAGGCCGCGGTCGAGCTCGACGGCGTCAAGCACATGGTAATGACGACCGGCACGCCGCCGGGACGCGACCGCGGCGCCGCGATCCTGGTCGAGAGCGCGCGGGCGGTGAAAGGCGCGGTCGACCTACCGATCCAGGGGCAGTGCGAACCGCCGGATGAGACGATCTGGTTCGCGCACATGCGGCAATCCGGCATCGACGCGCTGGGCATGCATCTTGAAGCCGTGACCGAGGAGGTGCGCGCGCGCGTCATGCCCGGCAAGGCGCAGGTCAGCGTCGAGCGTTATTTCGAGGCCTTCGCGGCCGCGGTGCCGGTGTTCGGACGCGGCCAGGTGTCGACCTACATTTTGGCCGGCCTCGGCGACAGCAAAGAGGCGATCCTTTCGACCTGCGAGCGGCTGATCGCGCTCGGCGTCTATCCCTTCGTGGTGCCGTTCGTGCCGATTTCCGGCACGCCGCTCGAAAGCCATCCGCCGCCGTCGGCCGGCTTCATGCACGACATTCTCGGGCCGCTTTCGCGCATGCTGCGCGCGGGCGGTCTGCAGGCGGCCGACATCAAGGCCGGCTGCGGCAAATGCGGGGCGTGTTCGGCGCTCTCGACCTACGAGCGGGAGGCCGTCGCATGATCTTCGAGCCGTTTCCCGAATTTCTGCCGTCGGAATACCGCGTCAAATTCGCGACCGAGCCGTGGGAGCGCCGCGAGGCCGCGGCACTGCGGCGTCGCGTGTTTTGCGATGAGCAGAAAATTTTTGCTGGCGACGACCGCGACGCGATCGACGACGTGGCGATCCCGATCGTCGCGCTGTCGTCGTTTGCCGTCGTGTCGCAGGAGGTCGTCGGCACGGTGCGCATTCACCGCGCCGAGCCGGGTGTGTGGTGGGGCTCGCGGCTCGCGGTCGGCGAAGCCTACCGTCGGGTCTCGGCGCTCGGCACGTCGCTGATCCGCCTTGCCGTCTCTTCGGCGCATGCGCGCGGCTGCAAGCGCTTTTACGCCCACGTCCAGGCGCAGAACGCGCCGCTTTTTCACCGGCTGGGATGGACGACGCTCGACGAAAAACTGCTGCACGGCCATCCGCACCATTTCATGCAAGCGGACCTCGGCCGTTACCCGGCGATCGCAGATGCGGAGGTCGGCTTTCTGTCGTTGCCGAAGGCGGCGTGATGCTCGGCAGCGCGAGCCTTGGCGATTTGGCTGCGACCTTGCGCGCCGGTCGTGGGCTTGCCGCCAAGCACGACATCGCCGCGGTCGCCGCGCGGCTGTCGCTGTCGACGGACGATGCCGTGGCGGTCGGCGACGATTGCGCCGCGATCCCCGACGGCGACGGTTTTCTGCTGCTGGCGATCGAAGGTTTCATCAACGCGTTCGTCGCGCGCGATCCCTGGTTCGCCGGGTGGTGCGGAGCGATGGTCAATATCTCCGACGTCGCGGCGATGGGCGGGCGGCCGCTCGCCATCGTCGACGCGGTCTGGGCCGCGGGCGAGGCGGAGGCGGCGCCGGTGCTCGACGGCTTGCGCGCGGCCTCGCAGACCTACGGCGTGCCGGTCGTCGGCGGCCACACCAACGCCCGCACCGATCGCGGCCAGCTCGCCGTCGCGATCCTGGGCCGCGCCAAATCTCTGCTCACCTCGTTCGACGCGCGCCCGACCGACCGCTTGATCGCGGCGATCGATCTGCGCGGCCGCTACCGCGAACCGTTCTCCAATTGGGAAGCCGCAACCGACGCGCCGCCGGCGCGATTGCGCGGCGATCTGGAAATCTTGCCGACATTGGCGGAGGGCGGACTGGCCGTTGCCGCCAAGGACATTTCGCAGGGTGGGCTGATCGGCACCGCGATGATGCTTTCTGAATGCTCGAACGTCGGCGCCGCCGTGGAGCTTGACCGTGTGCCGCGACCCGACGGCGTGCCGCTCGAGCGCTGGCTGCAGACCTTTCCGAGCTTCGGCTTTCTGGTCGCGGCGGAGCGTGCGAACGCGCCGGCTGTTGTGGCGCGTTTCCGCGATCGCGGCATCGCGGCGGCCGACATCGGCGCGTTCACCGCGGATCGCCGCGTCACGATCGTCGCCGGCGCGGCCGCGGAAACGATCTGGGATTTTGCGCGCGAACCGCTGCTCGGTTGCGTCAAATCCGAGGTGTTTGTATGAGGGAGGCACTGCGGATTGCCATCCTGGCGCATTCGACCAACCCGCGCGGCGGCGTGGTGCATGCGCTTGAACTCGGCGACGCGCTCACCCGCCTCGGCCACGAGGCGACGGTATTTGCTCCCTACACCGCGGGCGCCGGCTTTTTTCGCGACACGCTCTGCCGAACGAAGTCCGTGCCGGCAGCAGCGGTCGGGCGCGACGTGGGGAAGCTGGTCGAAACGCGCGTCGCCGAATATGTCCGCTATTTCGAACCCGCGGAGCGGCGCGGCTTCGACGTCTGGCACGCGCAGGACGGCATTTCCGGCAATGCGCTCGCCACCCTCAAGGAACGCGGTCTCATCGCCGGCTTTGCCCGCACCGTGCATCACGTCGATCGCTTCGACGACGAACGCGTCGCCGCCTGGCAGCGCCGTGCGATCGAAGCGGCCGATCATCTGTTCGTCGTCGCCCAGCTTTGGCGCGACTTCTTGGCGCGCGAATTCGGCCGCGACGCCATCCATGTCGGCAACGGCGTCGACACCGCGCGCTTTTCGCCCGTACCCGATGCGACCGACGCAGAATTGCGTGGGCGGCTCAATCTGCCGACCGACGCGCCGATTTTTCTCGCCATCGGCGGCGTCGAGGAACGCAAGAACACGGTGCGTCTGTTCCAGGCCTTCCAGACGCTGTATGCGCAATATCCGTTGTCCCGGCTCCTGATCGCGGGCGGTGCGTCACTGCTCGACCACGACGCCTATCAGGCCCGGTTCGCCGGCATGCTTGCCCACGGCGGGATGGCGGCGCGCGCGGTGATGCGCACCGGCACGCTGCGGCAGAAGCTGATGCCGGCGCTCTATCGCGCCGCGACGGCGCTGGTTTTTCCTTCGATCAAGGAAGGCTTCGGCCTCGTCGTTCTGGAAGCGCTGGCGAGCGGCGTGCCGGTGGTGACCTCGCGCATTCCGCCCTTCACCGAATATCTGGGCGACGACGACGTCGCCTGGTGCGACCCGCGCGACACCGCGTCGATCGCGGCGGCGATGACGGACGTGCTCGACGGCGCCCGCCGGGCGCGGCTCATTCCACGCGGGCTCGAAATCGCCACGCGCCACGACTGGACCAACACCGCGCGCGCCCACCTCGCGACCTACAAAAAACTGCGGGAGCCGGCTCATGCCTGAGATGCGTTTCCTCATCCGCTGGCCGGACGGCAGTCGCGAGAGCTGCTATTCGCCCTCGCTGGTGGTGAAAGAGTTTTTCGCGCCCGGGCAGAGCTATTCGCTCGCCGATTTTCTCGAACGCAGCCGCGCCGCGCTCACGATCGCGAGCGAGCGGGTACAGGCGCGGTACGGCTTCCCCTGTTCGCGCGCGATGGCGCAGCTCGATCGGATCGAAGCCGGGGCGAAAGCGTTCGCCGCTGTGGCGGACGCGCGCGTCAATATCGACGCGTTGGACGAGTAGCAAAGGAGCCGCCGCATGAACAAGATGAGCCCGGTTGCGCACCACGCCGTCGCCGTCATCGGCGGCGGTCAGGCCGGCCTTTCGATCAGCTGGTATCTGACGCAAAGCGGGATCGATCACGTCGTGTTCGAGAAGGAACGGGCCGCGCATTCCTGGCGTGCCGAGCGCTGGGATACGTTTTGTCTGGTGACGCCGAACTGGCAGTGCCAGCTGCCGGGCTTTCCCTATCGCGGCGGCGACCCCCACGGCTTCATGCTGCGCGACGAGATCGTCGCCTACATGGACGGGTTCGTCGCCTCGTTTGCGCCGCCGCTTCTGGAAGGCGTCGCCGTCCGTCATCTGCGCGCCGACGCGCAGCACGGCTTCATGCTGGACGCCGCCGACGGCATTCATTTCGCCGACCAGGTGGTGGTGGCCTCAGGCGGCTATCAGATCCCGATCATACCACGCGCGGCCGAACGTCTTCCTGACGACATCGTGCAGGTCCACTCGTCGCTCTACCGCAATCCGGCCGCGCTGCCCGCGGGCGCCGTGCTGGTGGTCGGCAGCGGCCAGTCCGGCTGTCAGATCGCCGAGGACCTGCATCTCGCCGGGCGCAAAGTGCATCTTTGCGTCGGCGACGCGCCGCGGGTGGCGCGGCGCTATCGCGGCAAGGACGTGGTCGAGTGGCTGCATCTGATGGGCTATTACGATCTCCCGGTGCGCGATCACCCGCTGCGCGAGGGCGTGCGCGACAAGACCAATCACTACGTCACCGGCCGCGACGGCGGCCGCGATATCGACCTGCGCCAGCGGGTGTGCGAAGGCATGGAGCTTTACGGTAAGCTCTTGGATGTCCGCGGCGATCGCCTCGTCTTTTCCGATGATCTTGGCCGTTGCCTCGACCAGGCCGATCAGGTGTCGGAAAGCATCAAGACCTCGATCGACGGCTTCATCGCCAAGAACGCCGTCGCCGCGCCGCTTGAGGAGCGTTATAGGCCGGTGTGGACGCCGCCGCAGGAGCGCACGACACTCGATTATCGCGCGGCCGGCATCGGATCCATCGTCTGGTGCATCGGCTTCCGCAACGACTATGCATGGATCGATCTGCCGGTGTTCAACGGCCGCGGCCATCCAAGTCATGTGCGCGGCGTGACGCCGGTGCCCGGCGTCTATTTTCTCGGGCTGCCGTGGCTCTACACCTGGGGGTCCGGGCGTTTTTCGGGCGTCGCGCGCGATGCGGAATACGTCGCCGAGCAGATCAAGGCGCGCATGGGCATGGCAGGGAGCGAGCAGGTCCTGGCGGCGCTCAACGAGGCCGCGGTCGGGAGTTGATTTTCACCACCCCGGATTGCGCAGGAATTGGTCGAGGATCAG
>CAVUWO010000031.1:0-308589 GCA_963745155.1 uncultured Pseudomonadota bacterium
GCCGCCCCCTGCCCCGCCGTGCGCCCTCGCGCCAGCGTCTCGTCGATCGCCTCCGCCGGACCCGGTCGCGCGAACAAAAAACCCTGCATCTCGTCGCAGCCGGCGAGACGGAGCAGCACGCGCTGCTCGTCGGTTTCGATACCTTCCGCCAGCACGGACATGCCGAGGGCGTGGCCGAGCGCCACGATCGACTGGATGATGGTGCCGGAGTTGGCCGTGGTGCCGAGCGAGGAGACGAAGGCGCGATCGATCTTGAGCCGGTCGAACGGAAATTTCTGCAGATAGCTCAGGCTGGAATAGCCGGTGCCGAAATCGTCGAGCGCGATGCGGACGCCGAGCGCGCGCAGCGCCTCGAGCCGCGTCTGCGCTTCCTGCGGGTTGTCGATCAGAATGCCTTCGGTGACTTCGAGCACGACGCGCGCGGCGGCGATACCGGTTTCGGCCATGACGGCGCCGACGAGATCGACCAGCCAAGGGTCGCGCATCTGCACCGGCGAGACATTGACCGCGATGAACAGGCCCGGCCAGCGCACGCCGTCGGCCAGTGCGCGGCGCAGCACGAATCTCGCCGAGCCTCGACATCAGGCCGTTCTGCTCGGCGAGCGGAATGAAGACCGCAGGGGGAATGTCGCCGCGCGTCGCGTGGCGCCAGCGCAGCAGGGCCTCGACCCCGACCATGCGGCCGCCGTCGGCGGCGACGATGGGCTGGTAATGCACCTCGAGCTTTTGGCGGGTCATGGCGGATTCGAGTTCGCCGAGCAGAAACCGGCGGTCGACATGGGCGGCTTCGATTGCCGGTTCGAACTGGCGCATGGCGCCGCGGCCGTCGCGCTTGGCCGCGCGCAAGGCGAGGTTCGCGCGCCGCGCCAATTCCTCGCCGGTCGCCGCGTCCCGCGGCGCTTGCGCGACGCCGATACCGGCGCTGACGTGCCACATCCGCTCGACGAAAATCGGCCGCGACAAGGCGGTGCGTACCGCTTCGGCCAGCGCTTGCGCCGTCCCCGGACCGCCTTTCATGATGACGGCGAACTCGTCTTCCTCGAAGCGGCCCAGCAGCACGCCCGGCGGCAGGCCGGCCCGCAGATGTTCGGCGATGGCGACCAGCACGGCGTCGCCGCCGCCGCGGCCGAGCGTATCGTCGATCTCACGAAAGGCGTCGAGATCGATCAGCGCGAACACCACGGCGCCGCTTTTGTCGGCCAGCGCCTCGTCGAGCCGCTCGAGCATGGCGCGGTGATTGGGGAGCCCGGTCAGGGCGTCCTCGTTGGTGAGCCGCCGCACGGTCTCGGTGGTGAGCGTGAGCGAACGGGCGAGCCGCCGCGCCGCGGCGGCGGCAAGGACGGCGCAGATCGCAAGCGCAACACCTGCGGCGCCGACCAGGAGCCAGAGCCGGTCCATGGCCCGCACCAAGCCGCGATCCGCCGCCCAGCTGAACCAGCCGATGATGCGGCCATCGTCGTCATGGAGCGATTGTACCTCACGGCTGCCGTCGGCGGTCACTTCGGCGTTGAAGCGAAGATCGCTCAAGCCGGTGCGACGCTCGATCAACCGCAATTGCGCCGGATCGAACCGCGCCATACTGCCGAATACCGGGCGCATCTCATCGAGCGCGAGGCGCAGCGCCCCGTGCCGCTCGGCCGCCTGGCGGCCGTCCTCGTGCTGGGTGACGGCGTAGCCGATCACCGCGCACACGATCATCGCGCCGGCCAGGACGACCAAGAGGTAGGACGCGAGCCGCACGGTCTTGGCACGGGCGCCATCGCGAGCCGGCGAGCCCGACCGCGCCCCGGAACGCCGCCGCAACGCCCCCCACCAGGTCCCGGCTGCCGCCGCGGCCGCCATTTTCGTAACCCCAATCGACATCAGCGTACCGCACCCTAGGGGCGTATGCTTAACGACAAGGAAAGACCGTTCACCGTGTCGAAGCTGTGGATCGCCGCGTGAGATTTCTGCATGGCGGGCCCATTAACCGTTAGGATGACATTAAGCACGATGCCGCGTAGTGTTCGGCTAGGGTTGCGTGGTACCGGCGAAAAAAACGGCCCGGTGACCGAGAGTGGGGCATGAGTAGGTTTCCAGCGCTGATATCCGTTGGCTTTGCCGCCGCGTTGGGCGCGGGCGTATTCGCCACGCCCATGATGTTCGAAGCGTCTGCGGCGTTGGCTAAGACCCACGCGGGCAAGACCCACGCAGCCAAGGCGCACGCCAAGTCCGCAGACAAGAAGGAAGCGCGGCGGGAAGCCAAACGGGAGGCCAAACGAGAGGCCACGCGGGAATCCAAGAAAGAGGCGAAGGCTCACGCCAAAGAGCACGCCCGAGAGGAAGCCCGCGAGGAAGCGAAGTCGCAATCGCGGAAGAAACTCCGCACCGCCGGCGAAGCCAAATCCTCCGATACCGCGAAGACCGACGCCAAATCAGCCGAGACGCCAGCCCCGCCGCCGGTCGATTGCGCGAAAGCGACCGACGTCCTGGGCACGAGCCGGGTGCTCACCATCGAGCCGGGCGAATATCAGCGCCTCGGCCACATTCAATATCCGCAGACGCTGCCGCTCGCCGACCACGAAGTGGTCATCACCTTCGACGACGGGCCGCTGCCGCCGTCTTCGAAGCAGATCCTCGACATCCTGGCCTCGCAATGCGTGAAGGTGACGTATTTCCTGGTCGGCTCGATGGCGCACTATTTCCCCGCCGTGGTGCGGCGCATGTACGCCGAGGGTCACACCATCGGCACGCACAGCGAAACGCATCCGACCCGGTTCGATCACCTGACAATCGACAAGGTGCGCTACGAGATCGACCAGGGCATCGCCAATGTCGAGGCGGCGCTCGGCAATCCCGATGAGATGGCGCCATTCTTCCGCATTCCCGGCCTCGGCCGCACCGACGCCGTGGAACGCGAGCTCGCCGCCCGCGGCCTCATCGTATTCAGCGCCGACGTCGTCGCCGACGATTGGTTTCGCGGCATCAAGCCCGGCGAAATCGTGCGACGCGCCATCAGCCGGCTGGAGCAGCGCGGCGGCGGCATATTGCTGCTGCACGACATTCATCCTCATACCGCCGCGGCGCTGCCGGCCTTGCTGAAGGAGCTCAAGGACAAGGGCTTCCATGTGGTGCACATCGTGCCCGGCGCCGGCGGCCGCATCGAAACCGTCAGCCTGCCGCTGCCGGCGACCGGTGCGATGCCAGACTGGAGCACCGACAAGAGCGATCCGAACTGGCCGACAGCGGTGACAAGCGCGCCGGCACAACACGTGGTGTTGCCGGCCCCGGCCCCGGATTCGTTCGATACCGGCTTCCGGCCGTGGCGCACGATTTTGGCCGCCGACGGCACGAGCGGCCCCGGCGGCGCGCAAGCGGCCGACGCCGGCGCGAGCGCCGCGACCTGGCCGAGCCTCAGCGACGCCCCGGACGTGCCCACGTCCGCCACAGCGGAATTGCCGGCGCCTAGCATGCAGGATTTCGGCGTTCCGGCCGACCTGCAGGTGGTCGCTGAAGCGGCCGCATCGGGATCGAGCGTCACCGCCAATGGCAATGGCGAAGCCGGCGCCGCCGCGCCGGCGACATCGCACAACTGACGAAAGCGTCCTCCGGCCGCGCTTGGTTCACCCTGCTAACGCGCACCGGAATGGCCGCACCGGCGCATAGTGGGCGGTTGCCCACTAGACTTGCCCATACGCAAAAGTTATGGTGTGGCTCGCCGCTGCGTTTATCAATGCGGAAAAGGCCCGCCCCATGCATTCGCGCTTGCTCCGTCATTTCCTCGGCGTGGTGGAGAAGCGCAACATTACGGCGGCGGCCGAGGCGCTCAATATCAGTCAGCCGGCGCTGACGCGCAGCATCCGGCAATTGGAGAAGACCCTCGGCGTGCCGCTGTTCGAGCGCCTGCCGACCGGCGTCGCCTTGACCAAGCAAGGCGAGGTGCTGGCGCGGCGGGCGAAGCAGATGGAGCTGGAATACCGCCACGCGCTGTCCGAGATCGGCGCGTTGGAACAGGGCATGTCGGGCGTGCTGCGCATCGGTGCCGGACCGATGTGGGTGGCGATGATCCTGCCCGGCGTCATCGCCGCGTTTCACAAGCAGCATCCGAAGGTCAAGGTGCGCCTCACCGAGGGCGCGATCGACAGCATCGTGCCGGCACTCACCGCAGGCGAAATCGACCTCGCCTGCGTCACGCTGTCGTTTCCGTCGCAGCCGGAGCTGGTGAAGGAGCCCCTGCTCGCGGTTCGCCATACGTTGGTAGCACGCGCTGACCACCCGCTCGCCGGCCGCGGCGTGATCGCGGCGGAAGAGCTGGCGCGATTTCCGTGGGTGGTGCTCGCCAACGACAGCATCGGCACCGGCCGCATCGGCTCCTACCTCGTTGCCAACGGGCTCGAACCACCGCAGATCGCGGTCGAAGCGACCTCGATCGCCATGCTCCGCGTGCTGGAAGAGAGCGACGCGCTCGGCCTCATCGCCACAGGCATGGTCGATTTCGCCAAGCGGATCGGCCTCATCGACATTGCGCACCAAGGCACCTTCTGGGAAGCGGAAGCCGGCCTCGCCTATCTGCGCAGCAACCAGCCGGCGCGCGCGGTCGAGAGCTTCAAATCGATGGTCCGCGCGGCCTTGTCGAATTGATTGAATTAAATCTGCCGCGTCGACGACGCCATACCATCCGTGCATGCGTCGGGCCTGACTATGAATTGGCGGTCAGGGCGGTGGCCGGACACAGTAAGGACGCCGCCGGGAGGAAACGATGCCGGGAGTGACCGAGCCCGAAACCGGGCTCGTCTTTTACGAACTCAGCCATGAATGGGGCCACGACGCCCCGACGCTGCCGGGCTTCGACGACGTCAAGCTCTATCGCGCTTCGACCCACGCCAAGAACGGTGTCATGGCGACGCGCGTGCGCATGGTGATGCACTCAGGCACCCATGTGAACGCGCCGCTGCATCTCGTTCAGCGCGGCGCCGGCGTCGGCGACATCGCGCTCGAGCGCTTCTTCGGCTCCGGCGTCGTGCTGGCGATCCCGAAGCGGCAATGGGAGCTGGTGACGCCGGCCGACCTCGAAACCGGGCCGCGGATCGAAGACGAGGACATCGTCGTCATCGTCACCGGATGGCACCGCCGTTACAGCGACAGCATCGATTATTTCGGCCACGCGCCCGGCCTCTCTAAGGAAGCCGCGCAATGGCTGTGCGCGAAGAACGTGAAACTGGTCGCGGTCGACACGCCGCAGGTCGACCATCCACTCGCGACCTCGCTCGGTCCGCAGCGTAACGGCCCGCAGATGAAGCGGCTGCCCAAGGCCTACCAGACGGCGACCGGGCGCGATGCGAAAGCCGATTTCCCCGAATGGAATCCGGCGCACCGGGCGCTGCTCGCCGCCGGCATTCCCACCATCGAAAACGTCGGCGGCGACGTCGAAGCGCTCGTCGGCAAGCGCTGCACCTTCCAGGCCTTTCCGTGGAACTGGTCCGAGGGCGACGCCTGCGGGGTGCGCTTCGTCGCCATGCTCGATCCCGCCGGCACCTACCGGCTCGAAGCCGGCGCCACCGCCTGACGCCGCCGCAGCAAAAAAAGCAGAAGCAACACAGCAAATGGCATCCGCACGCTCTACCAGCGGCCTCGAATTCTACAATCTCAGCGCCCGCTGGGGTCACGGCATTCCGCAATGGCCGTCGGCGCCCGGCATCAACATCGCCACGCTGCAATTCCACGCACTCGACGGCGTCTATGTCACCGAGTTCGAAGGCATCATGCATCGCGGCACCCACATGGACGCGCCGCTGCACGTCACCGAAAACACACCGGCCATGACCGGCTATCCGCTGTGGCGCTTTTTCGGCACCGGCGTCGCGGTCGCGATCCCGAAGGGCAAATGGGGCGTCATCACGCCGGACGATCTGGAAAACGCGACGCCAAAGATCCGCAAGAACGATATCGTCATGATCAACACCGGCAGCCATCACAAGCTCGCCGACAGCGACGAATATTACGCCTATTCGCCCGGCCTTTATAAGGAAGCGGCGGAGTGGCTGGTCGAGAAACAAGTGAAGATGGTCGGCGTCGACGTGCAGGCGCTCGATCACCCGCTCGGCACCAAGCTGATCGACCACGGACCCGGACCATCGCATCCGCATCTGATCGAGGAATACCGGCGCGACACCGGCCGCGACGCCATGGCGGACTTTCCGCACTGGGAGCCGGCGCACAAGATCATGATGATCAAGGGCGGCATTCCCGGCATCGAAAACATCAACGGCGACCTCGACGCCATCACTGGCAAGCGCTGCACCTTCATGGCGTTCCCGTGGCGCTGGCCGCAGGGCGAAGGCTGTCCGGTCCGCGTCGTCGCGGTGATCGATCCGGAGCAGCAATTCCGCATCGAGACCGGTCGATGAGGGCCGCGGCATGATCAGCGAACGCCTGCGCCATCCGCTTTCGCTGTTCGACGTCCGCGACAAGGTCGCGATCATCACCGGCGCGTCCGGCGCGTTCGGCCACGCCTGCGCGGTCGCGCTCGGCGCGCTGGGCGCCAAACTTCTGCTCGCCTCCGGCTCGGCCGAAGAGCTGGAAACCGTCGTCGCCGACGTCCTCGCCGTCAACGGCGAAGTCGCGAGCATCGTGCGTCGCCCGGATTTGATCGCGGACGCCGAAGCGATCCTGCAGGCGGCGCTCGACGCTTATGGCCGGGTGGACCAGCTCGTCGTCGCCTCCGGCACCAACAAGGCCGGCTTCATCGAGAGCCAGTCCTACGAGGACTGGCAGCGCGTGATGGACGCCAATGTGCGCGGGCCCTGGCTGATGGCGAAGGCGGTCGGCGGCTATTGGATCAAGCAAGGCATCAAGGGCAAGGTCGTGCTGATGTCGTCGACGCGCGGCCGGCACGGCAACTTCTCCGGCTATAGCGCCTATTGCAGCTCCAAGGGCGCGACCGACGCGCTGACCCGCGTGCTGGCGACCGAGTGGGCGAAATACGGCACCACGGTCAACGCCATCGCGCCGACGACCTTCCGTTCCAAGCTCACCGAGTGGATGTGGCAGGACGACGATGTCGGCACCGCGACGCGCACCCGCACTTTGTCGCGTATCCCGCTCGGCCGCCTCGGCGAAGCGGAAGATCTCGTCGGCATGGCGATCTATCTGCTCTCGCCAGCGTCCGATTTTTGCACGGGTCAGGTGATGTATGTCGATGGCGGCTTCACAGCGGGGTAGTGGGCGTCACACCCCTCTCCCGTCCCGGGAGAGGTCGCCAAGGACCGAAGGTCCCCAGGCGGGTGAGGGTACGAGCGCGCGGGCCGCGCATGTACAGCAGGCGGTCTCGGCGTTATCGTTTCCTTGAGGTGCCGGATCGTTACCGACCCGCTGGAGGAATGCCCATGCCGACGATCAGCGACGTTTTCATCATTAATTGGAACACGACCGAAGCCAAACCGGCCGCATCCGGGCTGGAAAGGACGATCTGTAGCCAAGGTCTGTGTGGTTCGAAGACGCTGACCGTCTACCAACGAACGGTGCTGGAGGGTCGCCATTTTGACGTCAACGCCGGCGACGACTATCACCTTGTCTACGTCATCGAGGCGCCGAAAGCGGGCGTCATCAGCTTCAACGGGAAATCGCACGCCGCCGCGGAGGGTGCCGGCGTGCTTCTCGCGCCAGGCGAATCCGCGCGATTTGAAGCGTCCGGCGCAAAGCTCGAGCTGCTTCACATGGTGACGCCCAAGCCGCCTGCCGCCGTGGAAGGCGGATTGCCGGGCGGGCCGGGGTACTTTTTCGATCGCGGCACGCTCCGCCCTCTCAGTGACGCCAGCGGCGGCCGTGTGCGTCGCTTCTGCGCCGAGTTCGACTGTGCGACTTCTCGATGGCGCGAGATTGACGCCGACCAATGCCATTCAAGCGGGCGAGATGCACTATCACGACGGTGGATCGTCGCCCTATCACCGGCACGTCGGCACCAGCGCCAACCCCGACGGCGCATCCCACTGCTACATCACGTTCAAGGGCCAAGGCGTCGTCCAAGTCGGCGAGACGACCCAGGAAATCGCACCCGGCACGCTCGTCTATTTCCCCCCGGGCATCCCCCATCGTCTGCGTGCCCACGGCGGTCCGCTCGACTACTTCGAACTCCAGGCCTGGAAGAGTTTCAAGACCGACGTGCTCAGCGAGGAGCCGCTGGGATTGAAGTGGTACTACGACCCCGTGACGCCGGGCGCCCCGCGGGTGGAGTGGGACCAGAGCTGACGGCGACGGGCTATTTCGGCGGCGGGCCGACGGTGACCTCGATTGCGGAAAAATAGGCGGCGAGATCGTCGATGTCCTGGTCCTTGAGCGTCGGCGCGACGAGCGACATCATGTCGTTCTTGCGGGCGCCGCTGCGGTAGTCCTCGAGCGCCTTGACGAGATAGGTCGGGTTCTGGCCGGCGAGGTTCGGCGCTTGCGGGATTTTGGCCTTGCCGTCGAGGCCGTGGCAGGTCTGGCACGCCAGCGCCTTGTGGCGGCCAGCCGAAACGTCGCCCGCCGCGGATGCCGTGCCCATCATGCCGGCCGCTATCGCGCACGCCAACACGGCCGACATTATGATTGATCGAATGCCACTCAGCATGCTGCCGTCCGCCGATATTTTTTTGGCTGCAAAAAACGCCGCGCCAAACAGGCGCGGCGCTGATCCTAGTCGCTGTCGCGCGAGAAACGCGACGCGTTATTTGCCGTCGTACCAGATCCGATAGAGCGCGCCGGCGAAATCGTCGGACACCAGCAGCGAACCGTCGTGCAGCTGCGCCACGTCGACCGGCCGACCCAGATATTCGCTGTTCTCGTCGAGCCAGCCTTCCGCGAACGGCTCGGTCTTTTCCGCGGTGCCGTCGTCCTTGAGATAGGTCACCATCACCCGAGCGCCGACCGGCACGGTGCGGTTCCACGAGCCGTGCTGGGCCGAGAAGATCGCGCCCTGGTATTTCTTCGGAAACATCCTGCCCGAGTAGAACGTCATGCCGAGATCGGCGGCGTGCGCGGCCATCTCGACCTGCGGGAACACCACGTCGGCCGGCGGCGTCTCGTTCTTGTACTCATCGGTGCGGATGTGGCCGCCGCCATAATACGGGAAGCCGAAATTCTGCCCGGCCTTGGTGGCGCGGTTGAGTTCGCCGGGCGGAATATCGTCGCCCATGCCGTCGACCTGGTTGTCGGTGAACCACAGCGTCTTGTCCTTGGGATTGAAGTCCATGCCGACCGAATTGCGGATACCGGTGGCATAGACCTCGCGGTTCTTGCCGTCGCGGTCCATGCGGATGATGCCGCCGATGCCCCATTTCTTGAACTCGTCGAGTTTTTCCGGCGCCGGCACGTTGAACGGCTGGCCGAGCGTGATGTAAAGCTTGTTGTCGGGACCGACGCGGCACACCCGCGCCGTGTGATTGTAGCTCTCGTCCTCCTTCGGGATCAGCTGGCCCTGCGGCACGATCGGCACCGCGACCACGTCCGGGCTTTCATAAAAGAACTCCGCGGCCGGATACATCAGCACGCGGTTCTGCTCGACGATGAACAAAAAGCCGTCCTTGGAGAAGCACGGCCCGTTGGGGAGGACGAGATCGAGCGTCGAAGCGAACGGCTTGACCTCCTCGGCGACGCCGACCTTGCCGCGATCGGTCACGGCATAGACCTGCGCCTTGCGGGTGCCGACGAAGGTGACGATGCCTTGCGGCCCGACCGCCATATGACGCGCATCGGGAACGAGCGCATAGAGGCCGATATGGAAGCCGTGCGGCAGCTTGATCTTGGTCAGATTCTTTTTGATCGCGTCGGCCTTGGGGCCGGTCTGCGGAATGGTCGGAATGTTGGGCGACGCGCCGGTGGTCTTGAACTGTCCGAGCTTTTCCAGATTGCTCGGATTGTTTTGCGCGAATGCCGCCGCGGATACGAGCAGTATTGCCGTCGACACGGCCAGCGTCAGACGTTTATGCATCATAACCTCCCTGTTTTGCCCTTTGTGTACCCGGCGTAGTTGCACAATCTTGGCACATCGGACGAAAGCCGGGCAAGCGCCCGCGCACGCGTCGAAGGGCAGATCGAGAGCGTGCTGGTACGGGGCGGCCGCCCATCGCGTCGCAAGAGACAACACCGCAAGAGATAACGGACGACCGATCCGCGTCAGCGCAACGACATGAAATGCGCGAGCGCCTGCATGTCAGCGTCGCTCAGGTCGTAAACGACGTCGGCCATCGAGGCGACGCCGGGCGCCACGCGCGCGCCGGATTTGTAATCGTGCAACGCCTTCAGCAACACGTCTTCGCGCTGTCCGGCAAGCCGCGCCGCGGGCCCCCCGCCGGCGAAATCCTCGCCGTGGCACGCGCTGCAGCGATGCGCGACGGCGATCTTGGCGCCGGTTTGCGCAAGCGTGTCGGAGGCGGCCGCGGGCGCCGGCTTGGGCGGCGGCAGCGCGGCGTAATAGGCGCCGAGATTGCGGACGTCGTCGTTGCTCAAGGCTTCCGCGACGAGCCCCATCACCTCGCTCTTGCGGCTGCCGCCGCGAAAGAACACGAGCTGCCATTGCGTGAAAAGATCGGGCTCGCCGGCAAGCGAGGGCGTCAGCGCCGTCTGCGAGACGCCGTCCTCGCCGTGACAGCCGGCGCAGCCCGCCGCTAGCACCTTGCCGGCCGCGACGTCGGCGGCGGGCGCGGCGCCCCCCATGGCGAACAGAATCGATAGGCTCAGGATAATGAGCGGTAACGGGCTTCGCGACATGGGCGGATCAAAACAACGGGGTCCAAGCCGTGTTGCTCGGCTTGGACCCGCAACAGTGGATAGAAACCGATCCGCGCCGGCGGCGCGGATCGGTCATGCGGGATCGGATCACTTGCTGTAGCTGATCCGGTAGATGGCGCTGTTGTAATCGTCGGACACCAACAACGACCCGTCCTTCGCCACCAGCACGTCGTTCGGCCGGCCGAGATATTTGCCGTCGGAGCCGATCCAACCGGTCGCGAAGTCGACCTGCTTGGCATTCTTGCCGTCCGGATCGGCAGTGACGCGCGTGAGCCTGCCGCCCTGGAATTTCAAGCGGTTCCAGGAGCCGTGCTCGGCGATGATGATGTTGTTCTTGTAGTCCGCCGGGAATTGATCGCCGGTGTAGAACTTCATGCCGAGCGGCGCCACGTGCGAGCCGAGCTTGAGCGCCGGCGGCGAGAATTCCGAGCATTTATGCCCCATGGCGAACTTCGGATCCGGTATGTCGCCCTGATGGCAATAGGGATAGCCGAAATCCTCGGCGATCTTGGAGATATGGTTGAGCTTGTCGGACGGAATGTCCTCGCCGAGCCAGTCGCGCGCGTTCTCGCTGAACCAATAGTCGCCGGTGCGCGGATCGATGTCGCCGCCGACCGAGTTGCGGACGCCGAGCGCGGCGATTTCCGCCGTGCCGTTTTCCGGGTTGATATGGCGGATCTGCGACGTCGAGGTCGGCGGCAGGCACTCGTTGCAGGGCGGGCCGAACGCGACGTAGAGCCAGCCGTTGCGGTCGAAGGCGAGATATTTCCAGCCGTGCGGAACGTAGGGCGGCATGTCGTCATAGACGACCTTCGGCTCTCCGACATTGTCGAGATTGGCCTCGATGTTGTCGTACCGGTAGATCTTGTCGATGTCGGCGACATAGAGCGCCCCGTTATGGAAAGCGACCCCGCTCGGCATCCGCAATCCCTTGCTGATGATCGGCTTCACAGTGCGCTTGCCGCCCTCGTCGACGATCGCATTGACCTTGCCGTTGCCGAGGAACAACGAGCCGACGAACAGCGTGCCTTTGTCACCCAACGCCATCTGCCGCGCGTCGCCGACGCCGTTGGCATAGAGCTCGATCTTGAAGCCGGGCGGCAGCTTGATCTGTTTGAGCTTGGCCTCGACCTCGTCCTTGGTGAAGCCGGTCGGCGGCGGCATCGTCTTGACGTAATCGGTGCCTTTGAGCTCCTCGGTCTGGTCGCCCATGTACCAGTCGCTCGGCGGATGCAGCCAAAAATCCTTGCTGTTGGAGTTGTAGCTCTTGAGCTCGTCGCTCGACGCGCCCGAGGCGAACAGGAAGCCCGCGGCCGCAATCGCGGCGACCGCCACGACGGCCGTCGCAGCGCCTGTCCTCAATGTCGGTAAAAACTTCATTCGACTTCCTCCCTTGGATTGTTGTGTTCGGATCGATCGTTGGGGCCAAAGCACGTCTCGGCCATGCGCCGTACCGTCAGTCGTAAGGCAATGCCGCCGCGACGGCAGCCAATAGCGATACGTGCGGCTCGCGGCCGCGACGTCGATGGATCGGTGGGGGCAAACACCAGCGCCCTCCCTCGTGCGTCCTCTTGCGTCCACTTTGTCGGTCTTGATGCCGATTGGAACGCTTCGACCTGACTTTTCACGGCCGACGGTCTAACGCAGAGAGCGTACGTCAGCCTGGGAAACTGTCAAGCCGGACGGGAAAGCGCCCAAACGCTGGACGCGGCGCGACCGCAATTGCCCTTGCAGGCGCGGATCACATTTTCGGCAGCCGCTCGAAGCGCGGCAAGCCGTCGGGAATATGATGGAAAGCCTGTTGGTCGATGGTGTAGATCGCCATCCGCGGCGCGCCGAACTGCGCCGGGTCGTCCAGCGTCCCGACCTTGAGAATGACCGCGGCCAAACCCGGCCGCCGCGTCGCGATGTGCGTGCCGCAATCGGCGCAGAACTCCCGCGTCACCGCGTGCGCGAGATCGCTGCGCGTGAACGTTTTCGGTGCGCCTTTGCTGTAGCGAAAGCCCTCGGGCGGCATCAGCAGAAACATGTTCGGCGCGCCGCCGCTGAAATATTGGCACTCGCGACAATGGCACTGCGCCTTCAGGATCGGCGTGCCCTCGGCCAGGTAGCGCAGGCTGCCGCAATAACATCCGCCGTCGAGCTGCATCGCGTCCCTCCCCCGCCCGAGACCCCGTTTCCGAATCCTCGGGCGAACCGGACTTTAGAGCATGATGCGGAAGAGTGTCGTCACAAACGCTTGCCGGCGCAGCGCACCGATCCGGCTTCAGTCGCCGGCGGCCTCCGTCAGGTAAACGCCGCATTCTCCGCAGGCGAAGGTCCGCAGCTCGGTCACGCCGTCGGCGCCTTTGCTCGTGCGCTTGAGATGCATCGACCGCCCGCAGTTCGGGCAGGCCGGTCGAAGCGCGACGTGGCCCTCCACGGGGTGCACCGAATGTTGCGCTAACATTGCCAGTCCTCATTACACGTTTTTAACCGTCGTTTTTCAAACGACAGAGTGAAATTCAAACGCCGGTTTGAGACGTCTGCGGGCCTGAAAGAAGGAAATTTTGTGATTTCCACCCGCCGGCCCGCGCGGCCGGGAATTAAGGTGATTCACCGCTGAACACAACTCGCGTGGCAACGGCCAGGCCGCGGCCTTCAACGCGTTCGGATGAACGCGGATGGCGCGACCGAGGGTTCCCTCCGATCACGCCTTACGCTTTGATCTTGCGGGTGATTTCCGAAAAAGGGGCCGACGTCCGGCGCGCCCCCCGGGGCGGACATGACCTAGGTCAAAGGACCCGCGGCGCCGTCGCCGATAATCGGCGCATGAAATGGCAGCCGATTTCCACCGCGCCGTTCGATCGCGACCTCGAGCTCGCTGTGGTCGACTATGACGGCCCGCACGCTCTGGTGTTCCCGTGCCGCCGCATTATCGCCGGATGGATGGACGCGGAAACGACAAAGCGCGTCGACGTTCGGCCGACCCATTGGCGCGCGTGGCGCACGGATCTGGTCGCCCGTTTCCTGACGCAAACGCGCTAGTTTTCCGCGGGAGACTTCATGCGCCAGAGCTGGAAGCCGGCGTCGGCGATCGCCTTTTCGATGGTGTCGCGCGACAGATTGTGCGGCGGCGCCTTTTCGGGCCCGACCACCCCGACCGCATGCCAGGGACGAAATCGCGCCGGCAGCTTGCTGCCCGCCGGATCCGCCGCGAAGGCGCGCAATTCGGCGCTCGTATCGGATTTGAAGATGTAAAGTCTCATCGGGCGTTCTCGTTGCTCGGGGTCCGTCCAAACGAGCGCGGCGGCGACCCGTCCCTGCCGAGCCCGGCCGGTTTCTTGCGGGGCGCGGCGATGAGCCCCTCGCGCACCGCCTGCTTGCGCGCGAGCTTACGACTGCGGCGGATGGCCTCCGCCTTTTCGCGCGTCGTTTTCTCCGACGGCTTCTCGTAGAATCGCCGCCGCTTCATTTCGCGAAACACGCCTTCGCGCTGCATCTTCTTCTTGAGAACGCGAAGCGCTTGATCGACGTTATTGTCGCGTACCAGAACCTGCATGCCTCACTCCGCGCGCAGGATGCGGCGCTGCTCGCGGGAGCGCGTCATGTTCGGAGGCGTCAGGTTCGCAGGATAATCGGGACGGGTCTGAGGCACGTTGAACTCCCCGGTAAGGCGGGAGCGCGCGGTGTCTCTCAGGCGCCGGCAGCCCAGGCTTTTACCGACGATTTACGAAATATGGTGCCGCGGCACCGAAATAGCCAGCAATTCCGCAAATGACCGGCCGTTCGGCCTTGTCAGCGCGCCGGCAAGTCTCTATGTGGTTGCAATCGAGCTTTCGGCCGAACGACTTGGCCTCGCCGCGCGATTTGCGTCGGACTGACGAATTTACCCAAAACTCGAACCTACCCGGCCACGCGAGACAGCGTTGCCGCATACACACGCACCACAAGGAAGAATCTCTATGACGCAAGGAACCGTGAAGTGGTTCAACGGCCAAAAAGGCTTCGGCTTCATCCAACCGGATGATGGCGGCAAGGACGTCTTCGTCCACATCAGCGCGGTGGAGCGCGCCGGCCTGAGCGGCCTCGCCGAGGGACAAAAAGTCTCCTTCGACGTCGTCGCCGACCGCAGGACGGGAAAGTCCGCGGCAGACAATCTGCGCACCGTCTGATCGGAGCGCCGGACCACATTCACTGACCACGGAAGTACTGGCAGAGATAAATTGGTTCGCAACCCCGCATCTGCTTCGCAGCTGCGGGGTTTTTATTTGCGACTGTTTGTTTTCGGCTCAAATAAAATAGTCGCGGCCATGAAGCGCTACGCGCCGGTTTTAGAGATGACCTTCTCGGAAAGGTCGTGCAAGTATGGCGTCGCTCTATACCCGCGCGGCCGACCGGCGGAGCCTAGCGACACAGGCTATACACAAGCTTGGAACCCGGCAGAAAAAGAGCGAAGCCGCCAACTAAGGCGACCTCCGTTAGCCCCGGCGGTTCAGCCAGCCTCCTGGGATCAGATTTTCTGCACAGTAGAGAACCGCGCCGACAGCACGCAGGCCGCGCTTCGCGATCTCGCTTAGCGTTCCCATCCCTACCCAGACGTGTTGGGCGGTCCGCGAATCCCAAGCCTCGGCATGGAAGACAGCAACAGATTTCTTCATAGCAAAAGCACCTTTCTTGAAAAACGAATTGTCACAAGATCTTCATTCTCACCTATACAGCGGCACGCCAAGTCGACATTTGAAAAGGCCCACTTTATTTTTTAAACCGCGTTGCGAATCGGCGAGAGGAAATGGGCATGAAATGGTCTTATAAGGCAATCCATTATGATCCTGATGTGGAAACCTATACGCCCGAGGAAAAACTAAAACTATCCGGGTCCGAACTCTCCCACGCTCTTGGGTCAGCGTTGGGTCCTCCGGCCATTGAGGGCGATCTTAATGCGCTCGGGCAGGATGGTTGGGAACTAGTAGCGGTTGTACCAGGTAAAATTTCCGATGATGGTCGACCGTGGCTTGCCATCCTCAAGCGCCCGGCAAACACGAGCGGCCAAAGGAGCCGGAACCCGAACGATTAGCGAACTTCAATCCCTCACCTCGGCCAAGGGTGCGCGCGCCAGAACAAGGTCAAATGTCTAGAATGGTGCGGCCGAGAGGAACTCGAACCTCCACGGGTTGCCCCGCTAGCACCTCAAGCTAGTGCGTCTACCAATTCCGCCACGGCCGCATGTGGGGGGATCGCGCCGCGAAAGGCGCGCCGGGGCATGTAACAAATCGCTTGCGTCGGGACAAGGGCCGGCCGCCGGCATTCGATTGGCGCTCGGAGGAGCTACCCGGGCCGCGCTGCCACCGCCGTCGGCAGTCCTCGGCCTAGTCCCGGGTCGTCTCGGGGGAGCGTGGCAGGATTCGCTTGACCTCGACCGCGATGCGGTTGCCGCTGACGATCACGGTGCCGCGGGCGACCGGCATGGTGTTGGCGAGAATGTGGACCTCGTCCTCCTCGCCGGCGTCGAGCTCGATGATGGCGCCACGGCCGAGCCGCAGCACCTGGTGGATCGGCATGGTGGTCCTGCCGAGCACCACCGATATGTCGATCGAGACGTTGTCGAGTGTCGCCAAGGAATGGTCCTCGCGCGGCTTGGTCGGATGCTGTCGCGGCGATATGTTTCGCCCGCTCATGGTTACGAGGTGGTTAAAACGCGCGACGATTTGAAGATTGGGCTTCCGCCGCCGCCCGGCGCGGCGCCGGTCGAGTGGGCTTTGAGCGAGCATCCGGTCGGCTACGCGGACGCGCTCGCGACCATGGCGGCGCGCGCCGCGGCGATCGCGCGGGGCGAGGCGTCCGAGCTTGTCTGGCTGCTCGAGCACCCTCCCCTCTACACCGCCGGCACGTCGGCGCGGACGGAGGATCTCCTGGAAACGCGCTTTCCGGTCCACACCGCCGGCCGCGGCGGGCAATTGACCTATCACGGCCCCGGCCAGCGCATCGGCTACGTCATGCTCGATCTCAAAGGCCGCGGGCCGGACGTGCGCCGCTTCGTCGCCACGCTGGAAGAATGGATCATCCGCACGCTTGCCGCTTTCGACGTCCGCGGCGAGCGGCGCGAGGATCGCATCGGGGTGTGGGTGCGGCGGCCGGAAAAAGGCGAAGGCGCCGAGGACAAGATCGCCGCCATCGGCATCCGGGTGCAGCGCTGGGTCACGCTTGCACGGCTTTGCCCTCAATGTCGCGCCGGACTTGTCGCATTTTTCCGGCATCGTGCCGTGCGGCGTTGCCGACGCCCGCTACGGCGTCACCTCGCTCGCCGATCTCGGCCGCGACGTCGCGATGGCGGAGGTCGACCGGGCGCTGCGGGCCGAGTTCGAACAGCTGTTCGGCGCGACGGCCGACGCTCAGGTGCCGCCCAAGACCGAGAACAGTTCGCCGCTGCGGCGCAGCGCCAATCCGTCGGGACCGGCGTCGTTCTGATCGACCGCCTCGACACGCGCGCCGGGCGGACCGTCCCGGCACAGTTCGAGCATGGTCAGCACGGTCTCTTCGGGGCCCGCCAACAAGGCCTCGACCGTACCGTCGCGGCGGTTGCGCACCCAGCCCTCGACGCCGAGTTCGAGCGCGGTGATCTCGGCCCAGGCGCGATAGCCGACGCCCTGCACCTCGCCGCGGATGATGACCGAAACGATCATGTCCATCCGAACTCTCCGAATTTTCGCGTACCCGCCCCGAGCGGCCGCTTCGGCATGAAGCGTAGTAAGGACGCAATGTAGGCTTCCGGCAATTGCCATTCCCGGCGCCGCGGCAATCACAACTTCCATATACCCTGGCTTCGCGGTGCCCACCCGACGCCGCCGCGCCACATAGACCAACGCGCGCCGGCGGCGGCCGGCATGGTCGACCGGCAATATTTCTACACCATATTCGCCGGCCGCGACGCTCTCCCAGACGTCCAGCGTGACGCGATCGCGCGGGGTGAGGCGCCACAGCACGCCATGGACCGTGGCGCCGCGCTGCGGCGCGACGGAGGCATAGCCGTTGGCAGTAATGACGAAGCGGTAGCCCGGCAACCGCGCGGCTCCGACGGGTTCGGCGTCAGGCGCGTGCCGGCGCATGACGCGGCGGCTCATATTGGAGCCGTAGGCGAAGTGCAGCATCACGGCGGCGGCCCGGCGCCGGTCGGCAGCCTGGCGGCCCAGAGCGTGAAAATGACCGCGACGATCACCGGCACCAGCGCGACCGCCGTCAGGATCGCCACCATGGCCCAGGCCAGATCGTAGTGCGGCGAGCCGAGCAGGACGCTGACGACGAGGACGAACAAAATGAGCCCGAGCGCGCTGGCGCTGTTGAGCGTCCGTCGCCTCCCCGGTATTGAAAAACGACGCCGCCACGATGACGAGCAGCGCGACCGAGAGCGCATAGAGCACGGCGACGCCCGCCGCCGCGCCGGCGCGCGGCCGCCATCATGCAGGCGCTTGGCATGCAGCGCGTACCAGAGCCAGATCAGCAGCGCCTGCGCCACCACGAACGGCCACAGCCCGGCGCGGTCGATCACGGCGGGTACAGTGAGCCACTGCGACGCCACGCCCACGACATAGACCGCGCCGGCCGCAATGATGAACGCCTGCGGCAAAAGCCGCCCGGCCGGGGAGAAGAGAAGTGCAGAGCTTGCATAGACACCCGTCATTCCGGGGCGCCGCGCAGCGGCGAGCCCGAATCATACTCCCAGTATTGCAGAACTAATGCTGGCGTTGTTCTGGAAACGCGATGGCTATGGATTCCGGGCTCGCACGGTGCGCCCCGGAATGACGGGCCTTACGCAAACTCCATGATCACCGCGTCGACGGCGACGCTGTCGCCCTTCTTGACCCGCACCGTCTTGATGGTGCCGTCGCGCTCGGCGCGCAGGATGTTTTCCATCTTCATCGCCTCGACCACGGCCAGCGTCTCGCCGGCCTTGACCTCCTGGCCCTCGGCGACGGCGACGGAGACGACCAGGCCCGGCATCGGGCAGCGCACCGACTTCTCGCTGCCGGAAAGCACCTTGGCCGGCATCAGCCGGGCATAGCGCGCCTCGCGCTCGGTATAGACGAACGCCTTCACCTCGACGCCGCGATAGGCAAGCTCGAAGCCGTTGGGGATCATGCGGACATGGACGTTGATCGCCGCGCCGTCGATCGTGCCCGCCCACACCGGCACGCCGGGGACCCAGGGCGACGACGAGAACGTGACGGTTGCCGTCCTCGAACTGGACGGCGATCGCGCCGCGCTCGCTTTCCACATCGGCGTTGAGTTCGTCGGTGCCGAGCCAGATGGCGCGGCGGCGCTCGCGCGTCACCGAGCTGTTGAGCTGGCCGGAGATTTGCCGCTTGCGGTCGCCGAGCAAATGATCGATCGCGGCGGCGACGGCGGCGATGGTGCGCGCCACCGCGCCGGTCGGCGGCGTGCGCTCGAAGCCTTTGGGAAATTCGTCGGCGATGTAGGCGGTCGACAGCTTGCCGGTGCGCCAGCGCGGCTGCTGCATGATCGCGGCGAGGAACGGGATGTTGTGGCGGATGCCCTCGATGGTGAAGGCGTCGAGCGCGTCGGCCTGCGCGTCGATCGCCGCGATGCGGGTCGGCGCATGGGTGACGAGCTTGGCGATCATCGGGTCGTAATAGAGCGAGATTTCGCCGCCCTCGAACACGCCGGTGTCGTTGCGCACCGTCACGCCGTCGTGCGTGCCTTCCGCCGGCGGGCGGTAGCGCACCAGCCGGCCGATCGAGGGCGCGAAATTGCGATACGGGTCCTCGGCATAGACGCGGCTCTCGACCGCCCAGCCGGTGAGCTTCACGTCGCTTTGCTCGAGCGCGAGCTTTTCGCCGGCGGCGACGCGGATCATCTGCTCGACGAGATCGATGCCGGTGACCAGTTCCGTCACCGGATGCTCGACCTGCAGCCGCGTGTTCATCTCCAGGAAATAGAAGCTCTTGTCCTGCCCGGCGACGAACTCGACCGTGCCGGCCGAGTCGTAGCCGACCGCCTTGGCCAGCGCGACCGCCTGCTCGCCCATTTTCGCCCGCGTCGCCGGGTCGAGGAGCGGCGACGGCGCTTCCTCGATGACTTTCTGGTTGCGGCGCTGGATCGAGCATTCGCGCTCGCCGAGATAGACGACGTTGCCGTGCTTGTCGCCCAGCACCTGGATTTCGATGTGGCGCGGGTCGGTGATGAATTTCTCGATGAAGACGCGGTCGTCGCCAAAACTCGATTTCGCCTCGGAGCGGGCGCGGACGAAATTCTCCGCCACCTCGGACTTGCTGAAGGCGATGCGCATGCCCTTGCCGCCGCCGCCGGCGGAGGCCTTGATCATCACCGGGTAGCCGATCTCTTCGGCGATCGCGATCGCCTCGTCGTCCGTCTCGATGACGCCGAGATGGCCGGGCACGGTCGAGACGTTGGCGCGCGCGGCGGCCTTCTTGATTTCGATCTTGTCGCCCATGGCGGCGATCGCCTTCGGGTTCGGCCCGATGAAGACGATGCCGGCGGCGGCAAGCGCATTGGCGAAGGCCTCGCGCTCGGACAGGAAGCCGTAGCCCGGATGCACCGCCTCGGCGCCGCTCTCCTTGCAGGCGGCGACGATCTTGTCGATCACCAGGTAGCTCTGCGCCGCCGGCGGCGGGCCGATCGGGATGGCCTGATCCGCCATCTCGACGTGCAGCGCGTCGCGGTCGGCCTCGGAATAGACCGCGACGGTTTCTATCCCCATCCGCCGGGCGGTCTTGATGATGCGACAGGCGATCTCGCCGCGATTGGCAATGAGGATCCGCTTGAACATTGACGCCATAAATCTTGCTCAATCCCGCGATCCGGCCCCTTTGGCTTAGCGGCGGTTTCACGAAATTGTCAATCGCTTCGCTTTTGCGGGCTCGAGCTTTCCGTCACAACTTGGTCACGCAGCGCCGCCACAACCGCTCTGCCCCGCGGAGCTTTCCCATGCGTCGATTACTTGTTCTCGTGACCGCAACCTTCGCCCTTGCGACGCCCCCCGCGGCGTTCGCCCAGGCGCCGGCGGCGCGCCCGCACAATGTGGTGCTTGTTCGTCGCCGACGGCTTGCGCTTCCGCATGGTCGACGACGCCACCGCCCCGACCCTGGCGGCGATCGCCCGCGAGGGCGTGAGCCTGCGCAATGCCCATGCGCTGTTTCCGACCTTCACCACGGCGAACGCCTCGGCCATGGCGACCGGCCACATGCTGGGCGACACCGGCGACTTCTCCAACACCATCTATGCCGGCTTCCCGGTGCCGGGCGCCGGCGGCAGCGTGACGCCGTTTCTGGAAAACGATCCGGTGCTCGGCGAGATCGACGATCATTTCGCCGGCAATTATCTCGACGAGGCGACGATCCTGAAGCTCGCGCGCGACAAGGGCTACGCGACCGCGGCGATCGGCAAGCTCGGCCCGACGCTGATCTTCGATCACACCGACCGCAACGGCAGCCCGACCATCATCGTCGACGACGCGACCGGCGGGCCGAAGGGCATCCCGCTGTCGGCGGAAATGACCGAGCGGCTCGAGGCGGCGAACCTGCGCGCCGGCGCCGCCGCCGCGCGGCGCCAACCGCAATCCCGGCAACATGACGACGCCGGGCACGCTGACGCCGAACACCGTGCAGCAGGATTATTTCGCCGCGGTCGCGACCAAGGCGATCCTGCCGCTGTTCAAAGAGCGCGACAAGCCGTTCGTGCTGGTGTTCTGGTCGCGCGACCCCGACGGCAGCCAGCATTATCAGGGCGACAGCCTCGACACGCTCGTTCCGGGCATCAACGGCCCGACCTCGCTCGCGGCGATCCGTAACGCCGACGACGATTTGGCGCGACTGCGCGCGGCCTTGCGCGAGCTCGGGCTCCTCGACACGACCGACATCATCACGGTCGCCGACCATGGCTTTTCGACCATCGCCAAACAGAGCGCGACCTCTTCGACGGTGAAAACGAGCTTTGCCAACACGCCCGCAGGCGAGTTGCCGCTCGGCTTCGTCGCGCTCGACCTCGCCCATGCGCTCGGCGAGCCGCTGATCGACCCCGACGACCACTACCGCACGATCGCGGCGGGACAGCACACGCGGCTGGGCAACGGACTGATCGGCGGCGACAAGGACCATCCCAAAATCGTGGTGGCGGCCAATGGCGGCTCGGATTTGATCTATCTGCCCGACGGCGACCGCGCGCCTGGCGCAGCGCGTCATCGACGCCCTGTTCGCGCAGGATTATGTCAGCGGCATTTTCGTCGACAGCAAGCTCGGCAAGTTCGCCGGCACGCTGAGCCTCGCCGACATCGCGCTCGAAGGCACCGCGGTGACCCCGCACCCGGCGATCGCCATCAGCTTCCGCTCGTTCGACACGGTGTGCGGCGAGCCGGTGCGCTGCGCCGTCGAGATCGCCGACACCGGCCTGCAGCAGGGCCAAGGCATGCACGGCTCGTTCAGCCGCGCCGACACCTGGAATTTCATGGCCATGCAGGGCCCGGATTTCAAATCGCATTTCGTCGATCCGGCGCCGGCGAGCAACGCCGATGTCGGCCGCACCATCGCGCAACTGCTGCATCTCGATGTCGGCGACCAGGGCAAGCTCGTCGGC
Organism: uncultured Pseudomonadota bacterium; assembly: GCA_963745155.1. Lineage (GTDB taxonomy): Bacteria > Pseudomonadota > Alphaproteobacteria > Rhizobiales > Xanthobacteraceae > BOG-931. The sequence continues at coordinate 22,333 of CAVUWO010000031.1, forward strand.
CGCGTGCTCACCGAAACGTTCCCGAACGGCGCCGTGCCCGCGGTGAGCGCCCGGGTGACGGTATCGGACCCCGGCCCGAACGGGCTTGCGACCGTCATCAATACGCAGACCGTCGGGACGACGCGCTATTTCGATGCCGGCGGATTTTTGGGGCGAACGGTCGGATTGTCGGGCACCGTTTTGCCGGACGGGAGCTGCCGGCGTCGCGCTGACGGACGGCGGTTCACATCGGCAGCCCGCGGCAAATGGCGCGGCGGCCGTCGGCGACGATCCAATCGAGGATGACGATGTCCAAGGCGTCGAAGCCGGACGGGAGATCACGTTCCGAGGTTGTCGTCGCCGTCGAATCAGCGGCCACCACGATCGGCGAAGCGCGCAATCACGGCGACCAGCGTCGCCATGGCGACGCGCTCCGCGTCCTCGCGCTCAACGCCGTGGTCGTGTGAAAAACAAACTCGCTGGAAAATCGCATGCAGTGCCTCCGCGTCCTGCCAACACCGGCGCCTTGCGCGCGGTTCCATCGAATGTGTGACGCCAACGCTTGACGCGCGCTTATTGCCTGATCGGAACTCGAGGCTTGGCCAGTCTGCCGGGCGACGCGGGCCACCCAAAGGCGGCGATAAGGCAAAGTCGGGGCAATCCTCCGCGATCTGCCCCGCGCATCGTTCGCGCGCAACGGTGAATCCGCGGTTTCTACCAGCCGACCCGGCGAATTGAGAACGCCGCCCATCGCCACGACGGCGGAGCGCCGGGCTCGAATTGCCGGGAAAAACCTTTCACATTCGGCGGCGGCAACGGCACAATTCTTCTCAGCCGGTTTATAAAAACGGCCGACAATACTTGGCCTGTCGGCCTAGTATCGTGGCCTGTCGGACGTTATTTAACGGCCGAAAGTCACTTTCCAGACATTGCGCAACCAGTTCACAGCGACGGAGGATTCCATGGCGCTCCAAATCGGCGATATCGCCCCCGATTTCGAAGCTGAGACGACGGAAGGCAAAATCCATTTCCACGACTGGATCGGCGGCAGCTGGGTCGTGCTGTTCTCCCACCCCAAGGATTTCACGCCCGGTGTGCACCACCGAGCTCGGCACCATGGCGCGGCTCAAGCCGGAATTCGACAAGCGCGGCGTCAAGATCATCGGCCTGTCGGTCGATCCGGTGACCGACCACGGCACGCTGGGCCGCCGACATCAAGGACGTGGTCGGCTTCGCCCCCAATTACCCGATGATCGGCGACACCGATCTGAAAGTGTCGAAGCTCTACGGCATGCTGCCGGCGGCGATCGAGGGCACCTCGCAGGGCCGCACGCCCGCCGACAATCAGACCGTGCGCAACGTGTTCGTGATCGGCCCGGACAAGAAGATCAAGCTCGTCCTGGTCTACCCGATGACCACCGGCCGCAACTTCGACGAAGTGCTGCGCGTCGTCAACTCGCTGCAGCTCAACGCCAAGCACCGCGTCGCGACGCCGGCGAACTGGAAGCAGGGCGAGGACGTGATCCTCACCGGCGCCATCACCAACGACGAAGCCAAGAAGCTTTACCCGCAGGGCTGGAAGGAACCGAAGCCCTATATCCGCATCGTGCCGCAGCCGCACTGAGCGGGCGCGCGAACAAACAAAGAATACCGAAAAGCGCGGTTTTGGCCGCGCTTTTTTGCCTCCGCCATTGAGCATTGAGCAGCGGCGGCCCCACGTCGCGGCGTCGACCATCGTGCCGTTCACTTGACGGCTTGTCATTCTGCCGCCAAAAGCCCAACTTTTCGGGGCGCTGTCGCTCGACACGCGGGACTGGAAATCACGAGGTGCATCATGGACGTGCGTGCGGCCGTCGCCTACGCGCCCGGCAAACCGCTGGAAGTCACCGACGTCAAGCTCGAGGGCCCGCGCGCGGGCGAGGTTCTGGTCGAGATCAAGGCGACCGGCATCTGCCATACCGACGAGTTCACGCTGTCGGGCGCCGATCCGGAAGGCTTGTTTCCCGCGATCCTCGGCCACGAGGGTGCCGGCATCGTCGTCGATGTCGGCCAAGGCGTCACGTCGGTCAAGAAAGGCGACCACGTCATTCCGCTCTACACCCCGGAATGCCGGCAATGCCCGTCCTGCCTGTCACGCAAGACCAATCTCTGCACCGCCATCCGCGCCACGCAAGGGCAAGGCGTGATGCCCGACGGCACCTCGCGGTTCTCGATTGGTGGGAAGAAAATCCACCACTATATGGGCTGCTCGACCTTCGCCAATTTCACCGTGCTGCCGGAGATCGCGGTCGCCAAAATCCGCGCGGACGCGCCGTTCGACAAGGTCTGCTACATCGGCTGCGGCGTCACGACCGGCGTCGGCGCGGTGATCAACACCGCCAAGGTCGAGCCCGGCGCGACGGCGATCGTATTCGGCCTCGGCGGCATCGGCCTCAACGTCATCCAGGGCCTGCGGCTTGCCAGCGCCGACATGATCATCGGCGTCGATCTCAACCCGGACAAGAAGGCCTGGGGCGAGCGCTTCGGCATGACGCACTTCGTCAATCCGAACGAAGTCGAGGGCGACCTCGTCGCTTATCTCGTCAACCTGACCAAGCGCGGCGCCGATCAGATCGGCGGCGCCGACTACACCTTCGAATGCGTCGGCAATACCCGCCTGATGCGCATGGCGCTCGAAAGCTGCCACCGCGGTTGGGGCCAAAGCATCATCGTCGGCGTCGCCGGCGCCGGCCAGGAAATATCGACCCGCCCGTTCCAGCTCGTCACCGGCCGCGTCTGGCGCGGCACCGCGTTCGGCGGCGCCCGCGGCCGCACCGACGTGCCGAAAATCGTCGATTGGTACATGGACGGCAAGATCGAGATCGACCCGATGATCACCCACACCCTGCCGCTTGCCGACATCAACAAGGGTTTTGATTTGATGCGCGAAGGCAAGAGCATTCGCAGCGTCGTCGTCTATTAAACGCCGCTCATCGTGCCCTCGCCCGCGTGCGGGAGAGGGCCGATGGGTGAGGGCCTGCAGCGCTGCGGCGGCCCTCTCCCGGGAACGGGAGAGGACAAGGCGACCGGCGCGTTTTTTGGAACAAAAAAAGAGCCGCCCGCGAGGGCGACCCTTTTCGAGGATAGACGCGAGCTTAGTGCTTGTTGGCCGCGTCGCGCGCGGCGTCCTTGACGTCGCCGGCGATGTTGTGGGCTTCGCCCTTCGCCTTGTCGAACTTGCCTTCTGCTTGCAACTTGGTGTCGCCGGTCACCTTGCCGGCGGCGTCCTTGATGGCGCCCTTGGCTTTGTCGGCGGCGCCCTTGACGTGTTCGCGATCCATGTGTTCCGCTCCTGTTGTTGTGTGTCGGGAAGATAACGCGCCAGGGCGTCGGGCGTTCCGTAGGTTCCCGATCGAGTTCCATTAACTGCGGGATAGGAAGTCAAGAAGTCGCAGGGCGACCGGCGCCTACTGACTGCGACCGTTCTTGAATTGCGCGCGGCGGAAGTCGGCCTGTCGGTTCCCGAGCTGCTGGCGCAAATGGTCGCTGCGGAAGGCGCACCCAGCGCCTTGTCGAACGCGGAGCTGTCCGCGCTCGATCGGCAATGGGCCACCATCAAAGCCGGCCAGCCGACCGTACCGCACGACGATGTCGTGCGCTGGCTCGACATCTGGGAAACGCCGCGCTTCAAGGTCTGGAAAAGGCAATGAAGCTGGAGTGGTCGATGGCCGCCCTGGCCGATCTCGACCGCGTAATTCGGGCGATTAGCTGGCAATGCCAATTGGGAAATGTGTAAGGTATCACCGTAATTCAGATATGGCTAAATCGAACGCGGTTGACCCATCTCGGACAGTCGTCGCAGCCATCAACGCTGTTCGACGACAATATAAATAAGCGCCTCGACTTTACCCTCGCGGTTGTCGAAACGATGGGCAGTGTCCGCGTAGCACGCGCAGCTGTCGCCAGCTTCGAGCGTCACCGCTTCGCTCCCGAACACGGCCCTAATGCTGCCTGCCGCCAGGTGCATATGCTCTATCGTCCCGCTGGCGTGGGCGGCAAAAGGGCCGGCCACTCTACGCGACGGAACCACATATCTGAGGAATTCCACTTTGCTTCCAGGCAGCTTCGGTCCGAAGTTGTCGCGTTTAGCGCCGCTCTTTGTGTCGATGAAGTTCGGCCGCTCGGCGGCGCGGACGACGTGGATGCGTGAGGCAAAGGATGCACCGCTGTCAACAAGAGCAGACATTGGCGTTCCCAACGTCTGAGCGAGGGCATCGAGGGTTGAGATCGTCGGTGACTTTGCACCGCGCTCGATATCGGAAATCATCGATGCAGAGACCCCGCTCTGCGACGCGAGTTCACGTAATGTCATCCCTAGCTGCTCGCGCCGCCGCTTCACGGCCTGCGCAACCCGGGCCGAAATATTGTCCGCTTTAGTAGACACTCTGACCTCCATGGTGTACACTTGTGCACTATCGTGGATTTTGTGGCGAAGACCAAGTCGATAGGAGGCATCGGATGTTGGTCGTGGTGTTTCGCGCTCGCCGCTCGCCCGAGGGCCAGGGCGAAGAATACAAGCGGTGGTTCCTGCGCATGAGTGAGCTTGCACGCCGCATGCCCGGCTACATATCCCATAAGGGCTACGTGGCTGACGATGGCGAGCGGCTCACGCTGTTTGAATGGGAGTCAGCGGACACACTGCGTGCGTGGGCCACCCATCCGGAACACATTCCCGTCAAAAAGCTTGGCCGCCAGAAATTTTACACTGAATATCACCTGCAAGTTTGCGAGTTGGTGCGCGAGTCGAAATTCAGGCGCGATCTAAAACTAAATCAGGGGCGCACTGTGGTCTAAGTTGGCGACTACACCATAAACGACGCTCCAGGGAGAATAACGATGTGATTGCAGTCATCTTCGAGTCCTGGCCAATGCCGGGAAAAATGCAAACTTACCTGGAAATGGGAGCCGCGCTACAAACGCAACTTGAGACCCTTAATGGCTTCATTTCGATAGAAAGGTTTCAGAGCGTGACCGAGCCCGATAAGCTCGTTGCACTGTCCTTCTGGCGCGACGAAGCCGCGGTCGACGCTTGGCGAAATCACGAGATCCACCGTGCAGTTCAAGCAGGGAGCCTTCGAGACGTGTTTCGAGACTATCGTCTTCGGGTGGCTACTGTGGTTCGGGATTACAGCATGCTGGATCGGGATCAGGCGCCGGCTGACAGTCGGTCTACACATGATGCAGACGGTCTGCCCGTACAATTACGGTGAGTTCTGGACTGTACGTTTAATTGGGGCGGTGCGACCATCGCAACGTCATGACAGCCATAACGCTTTTAGTCTCCGGTGCAGAGACCGTCTCTTGACAAATCGTCACTGAATGGAGTACAAAGCGAGCGAATCTCGCCCCCGTACCAGGACGCCGGCCGGGTGACTCCGGTCGGCGGGGCGAGTGCGGTTCCCGCGGGTCGAGGCTCGTCACCTCGGCTCCCGGGCGGCTTGGGCAAGACACGCCCGTCCGGCATCACGACCGGTCTGCGGGTGCAATCTCGCTGGACTGGGACAGTAAGGCGCGGGTAACACCCGCGAGTGACGCATGGAGACCGGTTGTCGGTTTCGCGTCGTGCGTTGCGATGCGCTCCGTCTTTCGAACCATCGGGGCGGGCGCTCCGAACGAGTACCCAGGAAGTCGCGTGGCTCACGCTGAGCGGTGGCGTTCGGTCGCTGCCGCAAGTGCCGTGGTGGAACGCCGAGAGGCGAGCGGCCCCCGAAGGGGCCGCGCCGCGCCCGTGAGGGCGCGGAGGTCACGCAACAGCGCCTTTCGGCGTTCCGCTTTCCTTTTCGTCATTGCGAGGAGCGTTTGCGACGAAGCAATCCAAACTCTGTGCCGCCGACCCTGGATTGCTTCGTCGCTTCGCTCCTCGCAATGACGAGATTTATCCGCACATGATCGTGACGGCGCCCGGCCCCACCACCGGTGCCATCTGACGAAGATCGCGCGCGGCTCGGTTTTCTACGCTTGGTACCGACATAGCCCGGGCGCGAAGGCGCGCCGCGAGAATACCGAACGTCGGCCGGAATAAAGCGGGTGCCGGCTACCCTTGACATAGGCGCATATGCGCCTAAATAGGCGTATATACTCCTAGTGGAGATTTGCCATGACGGCGGAAAAGTCAGCGGAGAGCTTCACCGCAGCACATTTGTGCAACTGCTTTGCCGTTCGTGCGGCGGCGCGGCATGTGAGCCAATTCTACGATCGGGAGCTGGCGCCGTCCGGACTGCGGACGACCCAGTATTCCATTCTGGCCAAGCTCAAGCGGCGGGGAGCGCTGACGATCAATACACTCGCCGATGAGATGGTGATGGACCGCACCACGCTCGGCCGCAACGTGCTGCCGCTCGAGCGTGACGGGCTGATCGAGGTCAGGCCGGCAGCATCCGATCGGCGCGCCAAGGAGTTGCGGCTGACCGGACAAGGCGAGAAGCGCCTCGACGTCGCGCAGGCGTGTTGGTCGGCGGCCCAGGCGCGCTTCGAGACCGTGTTCGGCGCCGAACGCGCGGCGGCGATGCGGGCGACGATGCGTGACGTAGTGGCGAGCGAATTCCATCCTGCCAACGAATAGCGAAGCGAAGGGCGCTCATCATGGACGCGCTGACGGACCAGAGCTTCAAGACTGCCGCGAAGACACGGCAGCGACCTTCGTTCAAGCGCCTGGCGCTCGTCGCCTTGGCCGGCGCCGCCGTCATTGGCACCTCCTGGTACGGTTACACCTGGTGGACCACCGGCCGCTTCATCGAGAGTACGGACGACGCCTATGTCGGCGGCAATGTCACGGCGATTTCGCCGCACATTGCCGGCTTCGTCGCCGAAATTCTCGTTGCCGACAATCAGCGGGTCCCGCCGGGCAGATGCTGATCCGCCTCGACGATCGCGACATCCGCGCCGCGGCCGCCCACGCGGACGCGATCCTTGCGGAACGCACCGCGACGCTCGCCAGCCTGCGTGCCAAATACGTGCTGCAACAATCGGCGATCCGCAGGCCGAGGCCGACCTCGACGCCAAAACGGCGCCAGGCCGAATTCGCCAAGACCGATGCGCGCGCGATAAAGATCTGGCTTCGACGACGCGCGGCTCGCGGCAAGACGCCCAGCGACCTTCGCGCTCGATCGGCAGGCCGGCGCGGCCGTCAATCGTCGCAAGCCGGGCTCGTCGCCGCCAAGCAACAACTCGCGGTGCTCGACACCGAGATCGCCGCGGCCGACGCCGACGTCGCGCAGGCCCAGGCCGACCGCGAACCGCCCGCCTCAATCTGGGCTATACGGAAATCCGTTCGCCGATCGACGGCTATATCGGCAACCGCGCCGCCGAGGTCGGCGCCTATGTCGCCCAGGGCGCCTACCTTCTCACCATCGTTCCGGCGCACGGTCTGTGGGTCGATGCGAATTTCAAGGAGGACCAGCTCGAGCGGATGCGACCCGGCCAAGCGGCGACCGTCGTCGCCGACACCCTGCCCGGCCATGTCTTCCACGGCCACGTCTTCAGCCTTGCGCCCGGCGACCGGCGCGATATTCAGCGTGATCCCGCCGGAAAACGCGACCGGCAATTTCACCAAGATCGTCCAGCGCGTCCCGGTGCGCATCGCGCTCGACGAAGAGGACGCCGCTCGGCGCGTTCCGGCCGGGCCTTTCGACGACGCCAGCGTGGATACGCGCTCGCGGGCGGAGATCGGAGCAATGACGGCGGCATCCGTCCGCCGGCTGGTTGCGGAGCTGTTGCCCTTCGTGGTCATGTGCGTCGGCATGTTCATCGCGCTGTTGGACATCCAGATCGTCGCCTCGTCCTTGCAGGACATCGGCGGCGGGCTGTCCGCCGCCCAGGATCGACATCAGCTGGGTGCAGACCGCCTATCTGATCGCCGAAATCATCATGATCCCGCTGTCCGGCTGGCTGACGCGCGTATTCTCCACGCGATGGCTGTTCACCGCCTCGGCCGCCGGCTTCACGGTCACGAGCATGCTGTGCGGTCTCGCCTGGAACATCGAGAGCATGATCGTGTTCCGGGCGCTGCAGGGGCTGCTGGGCGCCTCCATGATCCCGACCGTCTTCACCTCTTCGTTCCATTATTTCCAGGGACCGCGCCGCGTCTATTCCGCCGCGGTCGTCGGCACTATCGCCTCGGTCGCCCCGACGCTCGGGCCGGTGATCGGCGGCTTGATCACCGACACGCTGAACTGGCATTGGCTGTTCTACATCAATCTCGTTCCCGGCCTGGCGATCACGATCTTGATTCCGCTTCTTGTCAAGATCGACAAGCCCGACCTCTCGCTGCTCAAGGACGCGGACTATCCCCGGCATCGTCCTGATGGCGATCGCGCTCGGCACGCTGGAATACGTGCTCGAGGAAGGGTCGCGCTGGAACTGGTTCGACGATCGCGACCATCAGGGACTGCGCGCTGATCGCCGGCCATCGCCGGCGTCCTCTTCGTCGATCCGCAGCCTCACTTTCCCGCGTCCGGTCGTCGATCTGCGCGCCTTCGGCAACCGGAATTTCGCGCTCGGCTGCTTCCTGTCGTTCATCACCGGCATCGGCATCTTCTCCACGATCTATCTGACGCCGCTGTTTCTCGGCTATGTGCGCGGATTCAGCGCCTGGCAGACGGGCGTCGCGATTTTCTCGACCGGCGCGGCGTCGCTCCTCGGCGTGCCCGTCTACATCATGCTCGCCCGCAAGTTCGACACGCGCTGGCTCATGATGTTTGGCCTCGCGTCCTTCGGGCTGGCGATGTGGAGCTTCAGTTTCATCACCCACGACTGGGGCGCGGCGGAGCTTCTCCTGCCGCAGGTCCTGCGCGGCTTTCCGCAAGTTTTTGCGGTGGCGCCCAGCGTCAATCTCGGCCTCGGCAGCCTGCCGCCGGAACGGCTCAAATACGCCAGCGGCCTATTCAACATGATGCGCAATCTCGGCGGCGCCGTCGGCATCGCCGTATGCGGCGCGATCCTCAACGAGCGAACCAATTTCCATTTCCTCGCGATCGCGTCGAATCTGACGCCGGCAAACGGGGCGATGAACAGACTCCTCGGCGCCACGGCGCAGCGCTACGGCGCGTTGCCCGGCAGTTTGCACGCCGGCCACGCGGCCGCGCTCAAACAGCTATGGCAGCTCGCTTATCGCGAAGCGTCGACCCTCGCTTATGCGGACGCATTCCGCGCGATCATGGTGGCCTTTGCCGTTGCCACGATCATGGTCCCGTTGTTGCGCAACGTGACGCCGTCTCCAGCCGCAGCGGCGCAGGCGCATTGAGCCAGGGCGGCGAGTGCGCCACTGGACGGACGCGACGCAATCGTGCTTTGGATTTCGTCGACACGCGACATCGAGAATGAACCCACCGGGAATACGCATGAGCCGCTCCGACCAACCGAAACCGCCGCCCTACTCCGATTTCCTCGGCATCAAGATCACCCATGTTTCGCCGGAGCGGGTCCAGGGCGAGCTGACGGTGCGGGACGTGCACGACAATTCCGACGGCATCCTGCATGGTGGCGCCATCATGTCGCTCGCCGATACGCTCGGCGGCACCGCGACGATGGCGAACATCGGTAACGGCGCGCGCACCACCACGATCGAAAGCAAGACCAATTTTTTCGCCGCCATTCCGATCGGCGACACCGCGCGGGCCGAGTGCACGCCGCTGCATCGCGGCCGCACCACCATGGTGTGGCAGACCAAGATCACCCGCAACGACGGCCGGCTGTGCGCGCTGGTGACGCAGACGCAGCTGGTGCTGACACCGAAGGGATAAGCGTTTCGTTGTCAGGTCGGTTGACATCGTTCGTATCCACAAGGAAATAGTGTCATGCAAACCGCACCGGCCTTGAGCTACGGCGTCGCCACCCCCGACGACATTGCCGGCATGACCGGCTTGGACATGCTGCAGGCGATGATCGACGGCAGGCTTCCCGCGCCTCCCATCGCGCAGACGCTGAGCTTCTGGCTGGCCGAGGTCGCCGACGGCTATGCCGTATTCGAGGGCGACGCCGGCGCCCATTTGCTCAATCCGCTGGGAACCGTGCATGGCGGCTGGGCGCTCACCTTGATCGACAGCGCGACCGGCTGCGCCGCGCATACGACGCTGCCGCCCGGGGTCGGCTACACGACGGTCGAGACCAAAGCCAATCTGTCGCGCCCCATCACCAAAGACACCGGGCGCGTGCGCGCCGAAGGCCGCGTCATCAACCGCGGCCGCCAGATCATCACCGCCGACGCGCGGATCACCGACGCCAAGGGCCGCATCCTGGCCCACGGCACATCGACCCTCCTGGTGTTCGCCGGCGGCAACGGCAAAGAACCGCCCGCGAGCAAATGACCATTCAGGCAGCCTCACAGCACCTGAAAGAACCTGATATTGACGCCGGCCGGCTCGCGTTCACCGCTGCAGATCACGATCGATTTGCCGAGCCAGCCATAACGCGCGGCGCTGGTTTCGAAAAACGTCGCGCCGCGAAAATAATAGCTCGCCGGATCGGCGCGGCGGCCGTGCGCCAATGCCGCCATCGCCTCCGGCGTGCCGTGGCGCAACGCGTGGTTGCGCACATAGATCAACGCGCCGTCGTCGGTGCGCAGCGTGTAGCGGGCTTCGAGTTCGGCGACGCCGTCGGTGCGCAACACCTGCCAGTCGGCGCCGCCCGCCAAAACCTCGCCGCGGAGCTGCGGCCCGGAGAAAACGCCGCCACCGATCGGCACGATGCGCCGTCCACCCTTGCCCACGTCGCCGAGCTCGAGCGGCGGATCGACGCTGACTTGCGCGGCGAAGATGAATTCAAGGCCTGGGGCGATACTGCGTCGGTCATGTGTGCGTCACTCTTGTTTGTGCGATCTTGGCACCAAAATGATTGCGCGTGACGATTGAAATTCCCGATAATCGGCACGGCGCATCATCGTCAAGAAAATATCGCCTGGGAGGCTTGCCGTGTCGGACCGTTCCACCGCTGCACAATTGTTTCCGACCACCATCGCCGGCAGTCTGCCGAAGCCGTCATGGCTCGCCGAACCGAACAAGCTGTGGGCGCCATGGCGGCTCGGCGATGAGCTGCGCGAGGCAAGCCGACGCCACGCTGCTCGCGGTCAAGCTGCAGGAGGACGCCGGCATCGATATCGTCACCGAGGGCGAACAGTCGCGCCAGCATTTCGTCCACGGCTTTCTGGAATCCGTCGACGGCATCGATTTCGCCCACAAGGTCGAAATGGGCATCCGCAACGACCGCTACAAGGCGATGGTGCCGGCGGTCGTCGGCGCGCTCAGCTGCGCGCCGCGTCCATGCGACCGAGGCGCGCCTCGCCCGCGCCCATACCAAGCGCCAGCTGAAATTCACCCTGCCCGGCCCGATGACGATCGTCGACACCATCGCCGATGCGCATTACGGCGACCGCGTGAAGATGGCGATGGCCTTCGCCGGCCTGCTCAACGAAGAGGCGCGCGGGCTTGCGGCCGACGGCGTCGACGTCATCCAGTTCGACGAGCCGGCCTTCAACGTCTACATGGACGAGGTCGCCGGCTGGGGCATCGAGGCGCTGCATCGCGCCATCGACGGGCTCACCTGCACGACCGCCGTGCACATCTGCTACGGCTACGGCATCAAGGCCAACATCGACTGGAAGGCGACGCTCGGCGGCGAGTGGCGGCAATACGAGAAATTTTCCCGGCGCTGGCCAAGAGCCGCATCGAGCAGGTCTCGCTCGAATGCATCAACTCGCGCGTGCCGCTGAGCTTGCTGAATTGCTCGACGGCAAGGACGTGCTGGTCGGCGTCATCGATGTCGCCACCGACGCGATCGAGACGCCGAAGAGGTCGTCGCCGTGATCGGCGGGCGATGAAATTCGTGCCCAAGGAGCACATCGTCGCCTGCACCAATTGCGGCATGGCGCCGATGCGGCGCGACATCGCGGAAAAGAAGCTCGAATCGCTGGCGCACGGCGCGGCGCTGGCGCGGCGAGAGACTTCGCCTAGATAGCTCTCGCAGCTTTCGACGCTCCAGCGGCCGGCGCGAGATCACGTCCATCAACTCGCCGACCTTGCGCCGCTGTCGGCCTTGTCGCCGCTCGCGATCGCGTGCTCGACGCAATGCGCGACGTGATCGGCAGGATTTCCTCCTCGACCCGGCGCAGCGCCGCGCGCACCGCGGATAGCTGCGTGACGATGTCGATGCAATAGCGCTCGTCCTCGACCATGCGCGCGAGGCCGCGCACCTGGCCCTCGATCCGTTTGAGCCGCTTGAGCACCGACGTCTTGCTTCCTTCGCATCGCCTCTATATACCCCTACGGGGTATCTGTTTCAAGAGCCGCCGAATGAAGGCCAAGTCAAGGAAAGTCCGCCATGAGCACCGCACACGCACCACGTCACGACCGACGCGCCGGCCACGGCCATCGATCCGGTCTGCGGCATGAAGGTCGATCCCGGTCAAAAGTCCGCATCGCACGCCGCACTACGGGCCAAGACCTATTATTTCTGCTGCGCCGGCTGCCGCACCAAGTTCCTCGCCGATCCGCAGAAATATCTGAACAAACCGGCCGCAGCGCGGCGTCGATGCCAAGCCGCGCCAGCATCGCCTGCCGCGCACCGTGCTCGAAGGCACGATCTACACCTGCCCGATGCATCCCGAGATCCGCCAGGTCGGCCCCGGCCCCTGCCCGATCTGCGGCATGGCGTTGGAGCCCGAGACGGCGACGGCGCGACAGCGCCCGATCCCGAACTCGCCGACATGACGCGGCGGTTCTGGATCGGCCTCGTGCTCGCCCTGCCGGTCATGGTGCTGGAAATGGGCGGGCATCTGGCCGGCTGCACCCGGTCAGCGAGACGCTGTCGCAATTGGATTCAATTCGTGCTCGCCACGCCGGTGGTGCTGTGGGCCGGCTGGCCGTTCTTCGTGCGCGGCGCGCAATCGCTGCTCACGCGCAATCTCAACATGTTCACGCTGATCGCGCTGGGCACCGGCGTGGCCTACGTCTACAGCGTCGTCGCCACTTTCGCGCCCGGCATTTTCCCGGCGGCCTTCCGCGGCCATGGCGGCACCGTCGCGGTCTATTTCGAGGCCGCCGCCGTGATCACCGTGCTGGTGCTGCTCGGCCAGGTGCTCGAACTGCGCGCGCGCGAGCCCACCTCCGGCGCGATCCGCGCGCTGCTCAATCTCGCGCCCAAGACCGCGCGCCGCGTCAGTGCCGACGGCAGCGACGAGGAGGTCCCGCTCGACGAGGTCGCGGTCGGCGACAGGCTGCGCGTGCGGCCCGGCGAAAGGTGCCGGTCGACGGCACCGTGCTCGAGGGCCGCTCGTCGCTCGACGAATCCATGGTGACCGGCGAATCCATGCCGGTAACAAAGAAGCCGGCGCGAAGTCATCGGCGGCACGATCAACAGACCGGCAGCTTCGTCATGCGCGCCGAAAAGGTCGGCCGCGACACGCTGCTGGCCCAGATCGTGCAGATGGTCGCGGAGGCGCAGCGCAGCCGCGCGCCGATCCAGCGGCTGGCCGATCAGGTGGCGGCTGGTTCGTGCCGCTGGTGATCGCGGTCGCGCTCACCGCCTTTGCCGCCTGGGCGATGTTCGGGCCCGAGCCGCGCTTCGCCTACGGGCTGGTCGCCGCGGTGAGCGTGCTGATCATCGCCTGCCCCTGCGCGCTTGGGCTGGCCACGCCGATGTCGATCATGGTCGGCGTCGGCCGCGGCGCCCACGGGGCGTGCTGATCAAGAACGCCGAAGCGCTGGAACGCATGGAGAAGGTCGACACGCTGGTGGTCGACAAGACCGGCACGCTGACCGAAGGCAAGCCGAGAGTGGTCGCCGTCGTCGCCGGCCGAGGCTTCTGAGCGAGGTGCTCCGGCTTGCCGGCAGCGTCGAGCGGGCAGCGAGCATCCGCTGGCGGCGGCCATCGTCGCGGCCGCCGCGGCGCGCGATCTCGCGCTCGCGCCGCGCCGACTTCGATTCCGCACCGGCAAGGGCGTCACCGGCATGGTCGACGGCCGCGCTCGCGCTCGGCAACGCCAAGTTCCTCGCCGATCTCGCATATCGACGCAGCCGCTCGACGGCGAGCCGAGCGCCTGCGCCAAGACGGCGCCACCGCGATCTTCCTCGCCGTCGACGGCAACGTCGCCGCGCTGTTCGCCATCGCCGATCCGATCAAGGCAACCACGCCGGACGCGCTGAAGGCGCTGCGCGCCGACGGACTGCGCATGGTCATGCTCACCGGCGACAACCGCACCACCGCGCAGGCCGTGGCGCGCAAGCTCGGCATCACCGAGGTCGAAGCCGAGGTGCTGCCGGAGCAAAAAAGCGCCGTGGTCGGGAAGCTGCGGCGCGAGGGCCGCGTGGTCGCCATGGCCGGCGACGGCGTCAACGACGCGCCGGCGCTCGCCGCGGCTGAGGTCGGCATCGCCATGGGCACCGGCACCGAGGTCGCCATCGAAAGCGCCGGCATCACGCTGGTCAAGGGCGACCTCGCCGGCATCGTGCGCGCGCGCCGCTGTCGCGGCGACAATGCGCAACATCCGGCAAAACCTGTTCTTCGCCTTCATCTACAACGTCGCCGCGATCCCGATCGCGGCCGGCGTGCTCTACCCGTCGTTCGGCATTCTGTTGTCGCCGATCATCGGCGCGGCGGCGATGGCGCTGTCCTCGGTCAGCGTCATCGCCAACGCGCTGCGGCTGCGGCGGGTGCGACTGTAACGATCGAAGTCCCTTATGCGATCGTGTTGTCTTCCCTCACCCGCCACACCGTCGGTATTCTCCGATCGTTCTTTTTCGTCCATTCCGCCCAGGCGGCCTGGACCTTGGCGAGATCCTCTTCGATGTTCTCGACCAGAAACTCACCGCGAAACTCAAGGCCGCCGGATTCGTCGTACCATTCCAGCGCGTCGACCTCCCCCGGCTGGCGGTAGCGCTCGATGACGAGCCCGATGCAGCCTTCCGGCCGCTGCGGCGAATGCCGCACGTGCGAGGGCAGCAAATACATCTCCCCTTCCCGCACGATGACCTGGCTTCGCTCGCGCGTCACCGGATCGATCAGATTAAGCGTCAGGTCGCCGTGCAGCTGGATGAAAAGTTCTTCGCCCGGGTCGTCATGATAATCGGGACGATAATTCGGTCCACCCACCATCATCACCAGCAGATTTGCCAGTCCCCCTTCCAGAATTGCCGGTTGCCGATCGGCGGCTTCAGCGTCGCCTTGTTGGCTTCGATCCAGGCGCTGAGATTGATGGGCGGGTTTTTGAGGGCGCTCTGCACGATGACTCTCCACATTGCGCCGATCGATCCCGGCCGATTGGCGCTGATTTCAGCAATCTATGCGACGGTCGACGAACGCAACAGGCCATTCGCGACGCCGTCCAACGCGGGCTAGCCCAGTTCCGGCGCACGCGCTCGCGCAGGTCGATCGGCGCCCGCGCCGGCTTGGCCGCCGCCTCGCCGGCGGCGGGCCGCGGCCAGGCACGGCATTCGAACTTGTCGATGAGCGCCGACGGAATGAAACGCGTGCGTGACGCGTAGAGGTGGCGGTCGCCGTTTTGCCGCTGGCCGTGGACGAAGAAGCGCTGCGGCACGATCAGATGCAGATGGTCCTTGGCGCGGGTCATGGCGACGTAAAGGAGCCGCCGCTCTTCCTCGATCTCGGCGCTGGTTCCGGTCGCGAGATCGGAGGGCATGCAGCCATCGACCGTGTTCAACACATAGACCGACTTCCACTCCTGCCCCTTCGCCGAATGGATGGTCGAGAGGATCAGATAATCCTCGTCGATCAGCGGATCGCCGGCGCGGTCGCTGGTGGCGTCGGGCGGATCGAGCGTGAGCTCGGTCAAGAAGCGTTCGCGGCTCGGATAGGTCGAAGCGATCTCGACGAGCTGCAGCAGGTCCGCCTGCCGCAGCATGGCGTCGTCGTGGATGCGCTCCAAGTGCGGCTCGTACCAGCGGCGCACCAGATCGAGCTCGGCGGGCCAGCCCGCCGCGCGGCCGCGCAGCAGCCGTAGCGTCGCGATGAAATCCGGCCAATGCTCGGCCGCCGCCGCGGGCGGCTTGAACGCGCGCAAGGCTTCGGCCGGATCGGCACTGTCGCCGATATTTTCCAAGACGCGTGCCGCCGTCGCCGGCCCCGCCCCCGGCAGCAATTGCACGACGCGAAAGCCGGCGACGCGGTCGCGCGGGTTTTCGGCGAAGCGCACGAACGCCAGCATGTCCTTGACGTGCGCCGCCTCGAGAAATTTCAGGCCGCCGAATTTCACGAACGGAATGTTGCGGCGGGTCAGCTCGACTTCGAGCGGCCCCGAGTGGTGCGAGGCGCGAAACAGCACCGCTTGCGCCTTGAGCGCGATGCCCTGCTCGCGGCTTTCCAGCACGCCCTCGACCACGAAGCGCGCCTGGTCGGCCTCGTCGCGCACGGTGACGAGCTGCGGCCGCTCGCCGGAAGCGCGCTCCGACCACAAATTCTTGGTGAAGCGCTCCTCGGCGAGTTCGATCACCGCGTTGGCCGCGTCGAGGATCGGCCGGGTCGAGCGGTAATTCTGTTCCAGCGTCACCACCTCGGCGCGCGGACTGAAGTGGCCGGGAAAGTCGAGAATGTTGCGCACGCTCGCCGAGCGGAACGAATAGATCGATTGCGCGTCGTCGCCGACCACGGTCAAACCCTTGCCGCTCGGCCGCAGCGCCAGCAGCACCGAAGCCTGCAGCTTGTTGGTGTCCTGGTATTCGTCGACCAGCACGTGATCGAACCGCTCGGACACTTCCGCGGCGATCGCGGGCTCCTGCATCATGTGCGCCCAGTACAGCAAAAGGTCGTCGTAATCGAGCACGTGCTGGCGCTGTTTCGCCTCGACATAGTTTTTGAACAGAACGTGCAGCTCATCCTGCCACCCGGCGCACCACGGAAAGTTCGCGCCCAATACATCCTCGAGCGGCAGTTCGCCGTTGACCGCGCGCGAATAGATCGCGAGGCACGTGCCCTTGGCGGGAAAGCGCTTCTCGGTCTGGGAAAAGCCGAGATCGTGGCGCACGAAATTCATCAGATCGGCGGAATCCTCGCGGTCGTGGATGGTGAAGGCCGGCGCGAGCCCGACCGTCTCGGCGTATTCGCGCAACAGCCGCGCGCCGATGGCGTGGAACGTGCCGGCCCAATTCATGGCGTCGGCCGCGGCGGCGCCGTGCGCCGGCATGAACGCGGCGACGATCCGCTCGACCCGCCGCGTCATCTCCGCCGCGGCGCGGCGCGAGAACGTCAGCAGCATGATGCGGCGCGGATCGGCCCCCTGCGCGATCAGCCACGCCACCCGATGCGCCAAGGTCGCCGTTTTGCCCGAGCCGGCGCCGGCGATGATGAGCAGCGGCCCGGCTTCGGCGAGCGGCAGCCCGCCATGCTCGGCGGCACGGCGCTGTTGCGGATTGAGCTTGTCGAGCAGCGCCGCGGGCATGTTTTTGTGCAAATCACTTCGGGGATCGGATCCCGACTAAATCACAATTCCCGTTTTGTTCGCAATGAGGAAGCATGTCACCGTTACCTCGCCGGGTATGGGATGCCTTTGATCGCACCGCTCAAACTCGCCGGGGCGCCCCTCCCCTCTCCCACAAAGGGGAAAGGCCGAAAATACGCCAGCATTCTCGCGGCGCGCCTTCACGCCCGAGTCATGCCCACGACCAAACAAACAAACGACGGCCGAGCGTGATCTTCGTCAGACGGCGCCGGTGGTGGGACCGGCTGAAGTCACGATCACGCGCGGAAGTATCTCGTCATTGCGAGGAGCGAAGCGACGAAGCAATCCAAACTCTGTGCCGCCGACCCTGGATTGCTTCGTCGCTTCGCTCCTCGCAATGACGAAAAAAGGAAAGCGGAACGCCGAAAGGCGCTGTTCAACAACCACCGCATCTTGCGATGCGGCACGCGCCCGTCCGGGCGCGCTCGCCTCTCGGCGTCCCACCACGGCACTTGCGGCAGCGACCGAACGCCACCGCTCAGCTCGAGCCACGCGACTTCCTGCAACTCGCTCGGAGCGCCCGCCCCGATGGTTCGAAAGACGGAGCGCATCGCAACACACAGAACGAAGGCCGGAGAACGGCCTCCCATGCGTCACTCGCGGGTGTTACCCGCGCCTTGCTGTCCCAGTCCAGCGAGATTGCACCCGCAGTCCGGTCATGATGCCGTCCGGGCGTGTCTTGCCCAAGCCGCCCGAGAGCCGAGGTGACGAGCCTTAACCCGCGGGAACCGCACTCGCCCCGCCGACCGGAATAACCTGGCCGGCGTCCTGGTACATGAGCAATTCGCTGTTTGTAACTCAAATGAGGACCACTTGTCAATCGGAAGTTTCCGGAAGGGGGACGGCCAGCGTATATACCTTAGATTGCCGGAAGCCGCGATACGCGAGAGGATAAAGTGGGAAAGGTGGGAGAAACCTGTGACGCAACCAACGACCTCGGATCGCGGCATCGCTCTGCTGAAATTCACCCTCGAGCTTCTGAAAGGCCATCCCGATGGGTTGCGGCCGCAGGATATTTTTCGAGAGATTCAGGCGAAGGTCCCGCTCAATTCTTTCGATACCGAGGCAATGAAAGGCTCTGGGCTGCCGCGTTGGCGTGCGTCGCTCCATTTCTTCTCCGTTGCCGCAGGTAAGGGTGGCTACTTGAAGAAGTCCGATGGCTGGTGGCGCATTACAGACGAAGGCCAGAAAGCCGCGGCTCTCCCGGTGGATGAGCTTAAGCGGCTAATACGCGCGGGTTACCGGCAATGGAAATGGGGAGCCAGAACCGCGACGCCGACGGCCACAGCGACACCGGGCGCCGTTGAAGAAGAGGCTTCCTCCGAAAGCGCATCGGTTCTCTTCGATAATTCGAGGCAAAAGGCGCGCGCGGAAATCAACTCGTACTTGGACACACTCAGCGCATATGACTTCCAGGAGCTTGTCGGCGCTCTATTGGAGGGCATGGGCTACACGACAAGATTTATCGCCCGGCCCGGACCCGATGGGGGCACGGATGCACTGGCTTACGTCGATCCGCTGGGCGCGCACGCTCCGCACATACGGGTGCAGGTCAAGCACAGGGATCAGTCCGCGAGCCGAGAGGAAATCGCCGCACTGCGGGAAATCATCCGCGCTGAACGGGAAATCGGAGTCTTCGTCTCGTCGGGCGGCTTTACTCGCGACGCAACACGGGAAGCGGAAAGGGGAGCCGTCCACATCGAGCTGATCGATCTCGATCGTTTCTTGGAGCTTTGGCTGCAGCATTACGCGAAAATTCCAGAAGCGAAACGCGCCAAGCTTCGTCTGGAGCCCGTGTATTTCCTGGCACCGGAGATCACGTAGCAGGCGACCCGAGAACCAACGCGATGACCGAGGCTAGCCAAAGCGGAATTGCTATAGCGACCATTAGTCGAGGCGCTAATCCTCCGACCGGCGCCGAAGCCTTTCCACCACTTAGTCCGGCCCGCAATGTCACGCCCCCCGTTTACATCCGCAGAGAAGCAATGCCACGGCTTTGCAATCGCCGCGAATACGGCTAATCGGGTTGAGAACTCAAGGGAAACAGAACTTGGCTGGAAAGACATTCGAGGACGCCATTTCGGCCTATGGCGCGAGCGTCAAGGCGAAACTGACGAACGTCGCCATTTCGGGCGCGCCGGAAGATCAGCTTCGGGGGCCGTTCGAAATTCTGATCCGTGAGCTGGCTGCAGTCGAGGGAATGTCGCCGAACGGCGTTGAGCTCGTCGGCGAGACGACGCTCGCCGAACTCAAGACGCGGCCGGATTTTGCGGTCACCGTCGGCAAGACCCTCATGGGCTTTATCGAGATCAAGGCTCCGGGCAAAGGTGCCGACCCGCGACATTTCAGCGACCCGCACGACAAGGAGCAGTGGGACAAGCTCAAGTCGCTGCCGAACCTGATCTACACCGACGGGCAATCGTTCAGCCTGTGGCGCGACGGCAAGTCCGAAAGCGGCATCGTCCATCTGGATGGGGATATCAAAACTGCGGGCGCGAAACTCCAAGCGCCGTCGAAGTTGCTTTCGCTTGTCGCTGATTTTCTGCAATGGCAGCCGATTGCGCCCAAGAACGCCAGGCAGCTTGCCGAGGTCAGCGCTCGCCTCTGCCGTCTGCTCCGCGACGAAGTCGTCGAACAGATGGCGCTCGGCAGTCCGGCACTCACCGGCCTGGCGCAAGACTGGCGCAAGCTGCTGTTTCCGCAAGCCGACGACGCGCAATTTGCCGACGGCTACGCCCAGGCGGTGACATTCGGCCTTCTGGTGGCGCGGGCGCGCGACATTTCCTTAGCCCACGGCACGGAAGAAGCGGCGCAAGAGTTGCGCAAATCGAAATCGTTGATCGGAACCGCGCTGCGGCTGCTGACCGAGGACCCTTCGAACCAGGACGCGCTCAAGACCTCGCTCGGTACGCTTACGCGTGTGCTCGACGTCGTCGATTGGCACACGATCACAAAAGATGATCCGAAGGAATGGCTCTACTTTTATGAGCAATTCCTGGAGGTCTATGACAACGCCCTGCGCAAGCGTACCGGTTCCTATTACACGCAGCCCGAAGTGGTGTCGGCAATGGTGAACCTGGTCGACGAGGCATTGCGCGGACCGCTGTTCGAGCGGCCCGCCGGTTTCGCCGCAGCGGACATGATTCGGGCCGATCCGGCCGTCGGCACCGGCACGGTTCTGCTCGGCGTGCTGCGGCGGATCGCGGAGACTGTCACGGCGGATCAAGGCGCCGGCGCCGTGCGCGGCGCCATCGAGGCCGCGGCAAGCGCATCATCGGCTTTGAGATGCAGTTCGGGCCGTTCGCGGTCGCGCAAGTGCGGCTGATCGCCGATTTGCAGGCGCTGATGGGAAAGCCGCCGCTGCCGGAGCTTGGCCTGTTCATCACCGACACGCTCGGCAATCCGTTCATGGAAGAGGAGCCAGTTTCGGACAGACCTACGAGCCCATCGCGGTTTCGCGGCGTCGCGCCAACAAGGTCAAGAAGGAGGAACGGATCACGGTCGTGATCGGCAATCCGCCGTACAAAGACAAAGCAAAGGGCAAGGGCGGTTGGATTGAAGAAGGCACGAAAGGCCGCCAGCCACCGATGCAACTTTGGATGCCGCCAGCAGAATGGCAAGTCGGCCAGGACGCGAAGCACCTAAAAAATCTGTATGTCTATTTTTGGCGATGGGCAACATGGAAGGTGTTCGGTTCTGGATACAGCGTGTCAACGAGGGCTGGTCGAGGATAACAAGACTGGCATCGTCTGTTTCATCAGCGCGTCCGGTTTTCTCAATGGGGACGGCTTTCAAAAAATGCGCGACGAGCTTCGACGGTCGTGCGATGAGATTTGGGTAATTGATTGTTCACCTGAGGGGCATCAACCTAACGTACCAACACGAATTTTTCAGGGGGTTCAGCAGCCGATTTGCATCGTCCTCGCCGCGCGAAATTTAAACAAGGATCTGAGGAGCAGCCCGCATTCGCTTTCGTGCGCTTCCTGTAGGGCCACGTGACAAAAAATTCGCGGCATTGAATGCCTTAAGCTTGCACGACTATGATTGGGTTGAGGGTGCTACTGGCTGGCGAGAGCCGTTCTTACCAAAAGCGGGTGGCCTATGGGCCTTATTTCCGCCACTGGGCGACTTCTTCAACCAGGATTTTCTTGGCGTCATGCCTGGGCGAACTTGGGTGATTTCTCCAAACTCTGCCAGTCTTCTTGCTCGCTGGTCGGTTCTGATCCATGAAGCTAATGACGCTCGAAAGGATTTGTTATTTCACCCCACATCTCGAGATGGAAAACCAGGGGACAAGCACCTGAGAAAAAGCATCACGAATGGTTTAGCGGGTCACGAAATTCGGCTTTTCGCGGTGATCAACGACAACGGCGCTTGTATTGAACCGAATAGGTATGGATTTCGATCGTTTGATCGCCAGTGGATTATCCCTGATGCAAGACTGATAAATCAACCAAGCCCGACCCTATGGGATATCTATTCGACGCGCCAAGTGTATTTGGCAGCGTTAAGAAAGGCTGCGCCATCTTCCGGACCAGCCATCACCTTTTGTGGTTTGATGCCGGACCACGATTACTATAAGGGGTCATTCGCCGGTAGGGTATCGCCTCTTTGGCTTGACAACGCTGCAAAACGGCCAAACGTCAAACCGGCGTTGCTCGCGCATCTGGCGAAAATTTTTGCGCAGCCCGTGAAGGCCGAGGACGTGATGGCCTATCTTGCCGCCGTGATGGCGCATCCGGCGTTCACCGCGCGCTTCAAGGCCGATCTGGTGCGGCCCGGACTGGCGAGTTCCCTTGACGGCGGAGGCCAAGCTGTTTGCCGAAGCGGTCACGCTCGGCGCCGAGGTGATCTGGTTGCACACTTACGGCGAGCGCATTGTCGAACCCGCGGCCGGACGACCGAAGGGGCCGCCGCGCCTGCCGAAGGAAAGCGCGCCGTTCATCCCGGCCGAGGGCGCAATCCCAGGCGCGCCGGAGCCGTTCCCCGACACCATGGATTACGATCCGGCGGCGCGCCGGCTCAAGATCGGCAAGGGCTATGTCGAGAACGTCACACCAGAGATGTGGGCCTATGAAGTCTCCGGCAAGCAGGTGCTTTGGCACTGGTTCAGCTATCGCCGCCGCGATCGCACCCGCCCGATCATCGGCGACCGCCGACCGCCGTCGCCGCTCGACAAAATCCAGCCGGACCATTGGCTGCCGGAATACACCAACGATCTGCTGGATCTTCTTCACGTGCTCGGGCGGCTGATCGCGCTGGAACCCCGGCAGGCCGACCTGCTGGAGCGGATCTGCGCGGGCAACCTTCGCAAGGCCGACGAGTTGCGCGAGGCCGGCGCACTTGCGCACGCCGAGGGCGAGGCAACGTCCCAAAAGGACAAGAAGAAAAGCAAGGGCTGATTTCGGAACCCGTGGGCTACGGGGAAAAAGCGGCAGCGTCGCTCGCGCGGCGCGCCCGGATCGCGCGTGATTCAGCCGATTCGAAATCCGAACGCGTGAATAAATGTCATCTCACTGCCAAGGCGACCTGTTCCGGAACGATGACGCGTCCAAAGAGCGGGAGACGCCCACTTGGTATCCTGATCCGGACGAGATCCGCGCGGAACTGCGCGCGATTCTGGCGCAGATGCGCGCGGCGAAGTCGATGCCCTGGGACGACGACCGCACGGCGCTCTATCGCACCATCTTTCCGCAGATGACCGGCTGCCTGCCGGACGACGAAGCCGCGCAATTACGCTTCGATTTCGAGACGGAATTGGCGCAAATTCGAAGCCGCGTGATCCTGCACCGGATTTTCGCGTTCGCTTGATTGAGACTCGGCGGAAAGTCGTGGCGCTCGGCCCAACCCCGCCGCGCCTGCCGCGGGCCCTCACCCATTCTTGTTGTTGATGGGCCGAGCCGCCCTCTCCCGGGACGGAGAGGGCACTGTGCCGGGGCGCCGCGGGCCTTCCATCTTGATGTTATACCGGCCGACGTCAGCCGGATAGGTTCAGCAGCCGGTCGGACAAGGCTACTTCTCCGGCAGCGGGATGAACTCCTTCTCGTCGCCCGGGATCAGCGCGAACGTCCGCTCTTCCACTCCTCCTTGGCCTCCTCGATGCGCTCCTGGCGCGAGGAGACGAAATTCCACCACAGATAGCGCGGGCCTTCGAGCGCGGCGCCGCCGAGGAACATCAGCCGCGACGGCTTGGTCGCGGTCACGGTGATACGGTCGCCGGGGCGGAAGATGAGGAGGCGCGGCGCCTCGAATATGTCGCCGGCGATGTCGACCTCGCCTTCGGTGACGTAGATCGCGCGCTCCTCGTGGTCGGCGTCGAGCGGGGCGGAAGCGCCGGCATCGAGCAGCACCTCGGCATAAAACCATTCCGACACCATGCCGACCGGCGATCTCTGGCCGAACGCGGAGCCGGCGATGACCCGCGCGCGTATGCCGGTGTCGGCGATGGTCGGCAGGATGGGGGCGTCGAAATGCTCGAACAGCGGCGCCATCTCTTCGTGGTCCTGCGGCAGCGCGATCCAGCTCTGGATGCCGAACATGCCGCCGCCCGACGTGCGCACGCTCGGCGGGGTGCGTTCGGAGTGCGAAATGCCGCGTCCGGCGGTCATCAGGTTCATGGCGCCGGGGGTGATTTCGAGCGCGTTGCCTTCGCTGTCGCGGTGCATGACGCTGCCGTCGAACAGATAGGTGACGGTGGCGAGCCCGATATGCGGGTGCGGGCGCACGTCCATCCCCCTGCCCGGCCACGAGCTGCACCGGCCCATCTGGTCGAAGAAGATGAACGGCCCGACCATCTGCCGGCGCCCGTGCGGCAGCGCGCGGCGGACGGAAAAACCGTCGCCGAGGTCGCGCACCCGCGGCACGATGATGAGTTCGAGCGCGTCGCAGGACGTCTTGTCGCCAAGCACGGGGTCTTTGTCGGGCATCCAGCTCATGGCGTTGTCTCCCCTGTTCGGGCGGTTTGGCCAAGCATAGCCGAAAACCGGCCGCCGGGCGCGCTGCGGTTCGCGCCAGCGGATATGTATGGTAGGTCCGGCGGATCACCATGGCCCGGTTCGGGTCCGCGATTCGCGCTTCGGTCGCCCCATGATTGTTGTACCGCCCGTCACCAAAGTGGCGCTCCTGCTTGGGCTCAGCCTGTTTCTCGGCTTGGCGTTCGAGGATTTCTTCGCGCGCACCGACACCAAGCGCCCCGGCGGCATCCGCACCTTCCCGATGCTCGCTTTCGCCGGCGGGGTGCTTTACCTGTTCGATCCCGAGCATTTCGTGCCGTTTACCGGCGGCCTCCTCGTGCTCGGCGCCTGGCTCACGATCTACTACCGCCGACACCTGCGCGAGGCGAGCGAAGGCGCCGAGCCCAATGTCGGCCTGGTCGTTCCGGTGCTCAACGTTCAGGCCTATCTGCTCGGCGCCGTGACGCTCGCCTTGCCGCCCTGGGTCGCGGTGACGATGACGGTGACGTCGGTTCTCCTGCTCACCGGCCGCGAAAAGCTGCACGCGCTGGCGCGGCGCATCGAACTTGGAGAGATCGTCACCGCCGGCGAATTTCTCATTCTCACCGGCATCGTCCTGCCGCTGTTGCCGAGCGAGCCGGTGACGACGCTCACGAGCATCACGCCGCGCCAGGCCTGGCTCGCTTTGGTGGTGGTCTGCAGCCTGTCCTACGCCAGCTATCTGGCGCAGCGCTATTGGACGGCCGCCGCGCACGGTCTGTGGATGGCGGCGCTCGGCGGGCTTTATTCGTCGACCGCGGAAACGGTCGTATTGGCCCGGCAGGCCGCGACCGGCGCGGTCATGCGGCGCCAGGCGCAGGCCGGCATCACGCTCGCGACCGCCATCATGTACATGCGCATTCTTGCGGTCGTGGCGTTCTTCAATCTGACGCTGGCGCGGGAGCTTGCGCCCGCATTGTGCGTGCTGTCACTGGCCGGCCTCGTGATCTCGGCGTTGCAATACTGGCTGCCCGATTGGGCCGCGCGCCACGGCGGGGCGGGAACGACGTCGCCGACGACCACGCTGCAGGCGTCCGGCGGCAACCCTTTGGAGCTTGGGCCGGCGGCGCTGTTCGCGATCCTGTTCATCATCGTGTCCCTGGTGACCAAATGGGTCACCACGACGTTCGGCACGTCCGGCATCTATTCGCTGGCGGCCATCGTCGGCGTGACCGATATCGATCCCTTCGTGCTCAATCTGGCGCAGGGCGGCACGCCGAACGTGCCGAACAGCGCGCTTGCGGCCGCGATCCTCATCGCGGCTTCCTCCAACAACATTCTCAAGGCGGCCTACGCGGCCTTTTTCGCGATGCGCGCGACCGCGGGCAGCGTTGCCGCACTGGTGTTGCTGGCCGCTGCGGGCGTCGGCATCGCGCTGCTGATGAGCGGGCTCTACCGGGCGGGCGCGGCTCAGCGGATGGTTTGGTCGCTCTGATAAGTCGGCGTCAACGCGCAATTCTTATCGGCCGCGGTGCGTTGCAGAACCTTTTCCTCGCCCAACACCGTTTCGTAGTCGGCACGGTAGGTCATCGTGCCGATCACCGCGCCGCCACCGTCGCCGGCCTTGTCCATGAGGCTTTGCAGCTCCTGTTGCCGCGCGACCAAGGCTTTCCATTGCCCGATCAGATCATTGCAATGATAGCCCTCGTATCGGCCTGGATCGACGATGGTGCTCTCGGTCAGCGCGCACCCCGCAAGCGCCAGCGCTACAGCCATCGCGGCCAGCTCGCGCTGGCCCAGGCTACGCCTGTGCGCCGCAGCCAGCCGAAACGCCAACGCGGCCGGGACGAAAGAGCCGCGCCGATCGATGAACGCGCTCGCGCAAATCGGTACTCAATGCCATCAAGGGGCGTCCAAAGGGCGTCCAAGCAAAGCCAGCCGACGCTGCAACCCGGTCGCAGGCTCCTGCGCCACAAATAAGGCAAGCCCGCACGCAGCAGGTCTATTGCTGCACGCCCATGAATTCGACGCCGACGATGCTCCCGCTACGCCATACCACGCGGCACTTGCGCCGCGCGCTGCCTTCCTTGGTCAGGAGCAGGACAAATTGCTCCGGCAAATCGGCGTCGGAATTGAGCACGATGCGCGCGCCGCTGTCCGAAATGTCGGAAATCGCGCACGGGCGTGGCGGCGTGGCCGGGTCCGCGACGATGCGTGCCGTATATTGGAATTGCCGCCGCGGCTTCTTGCGCAATTCGGCGCGGCCACGGAATTTGTCGGTAACCACCATCGTCATAGCCTCGAGCGCGCGCAAGACCGAAAACACATAATCATTACGTTATTCGGTTACCGTTAAGAGCCGGTAAAATTCACGGCTAAGACGCGGTAAATCGGCGCTGCGGGACGATTGCAGCTGGGGCAACGCCCGGACCGGCCGCGGCGCCGTCAAGCCTGGCCTGCCGCCGCAACAGTGCGGTCGCCGCGGCCGAGCGCATGGGCCGGCCGAACAGATAGCCCTGTGCGAACCGGCATCCGGCCGAAATCAGAAACGCCCGCTGCTCCGCGGTCTCCACGCCTTCGGCGACGGCCTCGACGCCGAGCGCGCCAGCAAGCCCGATCACCGCCCGCACGATCGTCGCGTCGTCGGCGCTCGTCGTCACGCCGTCGACGAAGCGGCGGTCGATCTTCAAGCGCGCCACGCGGAACGACCGCAGATAATCGAGCGAAGAATAGCCGGTGCCGAAATCGTCGATCGCGAGACGCACGCCGATGCGACGCAGCCGCTCGAGTTCGTCCGTATGCCGCTGCGTCGCCTCCATCAGAACGGATTCGGTCAGCTCGAGCTCCAGCCGGTCGGCGGCGATGCCGCATGCGGAGAGCGCGGCGGCGACGACGCGGTCGAGATTGTCGGCCAGTTTGAACTGCCCGGCGGAGACGTTGGCGGCGACGACCTGCGGCGCGATGCCCAGCTGTTGCCACGCGGCGATCTGCCGGCAGACCTGTTCGATCACCCATTGTCCGATCTGCAGAATGCTGCCGTTCAATTCCGCGATCGGAATGAACAATTCCGGCAGCAGCAGGCCGCGATGCGGGTGATGCCAACGCAGCAACGACTCCATTCCGACGATACGCCCCGACGCGAGCTCCACCTCGGGCTGATAAAAGAGCTCCAACTCTCCTCTCTCGATCGCCGAATGCAGGCCCTCGCCGACCTCCACCCGTTCGCGGACCTTTTCGTCGAGTTCGCGGATATGAAAGCGAAACCGACCACGGCCCTCGGTCTTGGCGCGATAAAGCGCGAGGTCGGCCTTGGTGAGCATGGCCTCGGGATCGGCGATGTCGCTCCGATAGGGCACGATCCCGACGCTGGCGCTCGAATGAATCTGATTGCCGTTGATCGAGACCGGCGCGGAAACGGCCCGGCAAATCTTCGTCGCCAGCGCCTCGACGGCGGCGATGTCGTCGGCGTCCTCCTGCAGCACCGCGAACTCGTCGCCGCCGAAGCGGGCGATCAGGTCGGTCTCGCGCACGCAGCCCTTGAGCCGGTCGGCGACGACCTTGAGCAGCGCATCGCCGGCGGGATGCCCGAGCGTATCGTTGACGTCCTTGAAATGATCGAGGTCGAGATAGTGAACGGCAAACGACATCGTGCCGCGCTTGGCGTGCGCGAACGCCAGCCGCAGGCGGTCGAGGAAGACGACGCGATTAGGCAGCCCGGTCAGCGCGTCGGTGCGCGCCATTTCGGCGATTTTCTGTTCCGCGCGCTTGCGCACCGTGATGTCGCGCAGAAACCAGATGCGCCCCAGATGCTGCTTTTCCTTGCTGTCGTAGAGCTGCGCGGCGTGACGCTCGATGGTGCGGCCGTCCTTGGTGTGCAGTTCGTCGTGGCACGTCGCTTCCGGACGGTCGTAAAGGGCACGGACTTGCTCGAGGAATTCGCGCTCGTCGGACATGAACGAGGCCCCGATCTGCAATATCTGCTCGTAGTTTCCTTTCATCAGTTCCGGCGGGATGTTCCACATGTCGACAAAGCGCTGGTTGAACGCCGTGACCTGCCCGTTGCGGCCGATGGCCAGAATCGCTTCCGGCGAATTTTCGATCGCCGCCGTCAACAGGACGTGGGACGCGGCGAGCTGCCGTTCGGCCGCCTTGCGTTCGGTAATGTCGGTCATGACGCCCTCGATGGCGATCAAGCTTCCGTCGGCGTCCCGCAACGGCTTCGAAATCGCTTTCGAACCAGGCGTCGGAGCCGTCCGCCTTTTTCAGGCGGAACTCCAGTCCGCCGCGATCCGTCTTGCGCTCCACCAACGACGCGATATCGGCCGTCACTGCCGCGAGGTCCTCGGGGTGGATCAATCGCGGCCATCCGTTCGGCTCCGCCTGCAGTTGCGCGGCCTCGTAGCCGTAGCGGCGGATGTTTGCCGACACGAAGACCAGCGCGTGCGGCTGTCGCGGCCCCAACCGATAGACGACCGTCGGGCTCGACTCCACGATGCGGTTGGCATCGGCGAGCACCTGCAGACGCCGCAGCGATGCGATCGCCGCACCGACCAATTCGGCCAGGATTTTGATGGTGTCGATTTCGGCGCGAGGCCAGTCGTGCGCGCTGCGGCAATTATCGAAGCCGATGACGCCATTCAACTCGCCCTCGATAAAAATCGGAACCGCCAATGCCGACTTGACGCCGAACGTCTCCAGAAACTTGCGCACCGATGGCTCGAAATCGCGAGTCCGCCCGGCGACCGCTTCGCCCCTTGCAAGAATGTGAAACCAGGAGACGAAACCGGCCTCCTTCATACCGATGGCGAGATAATCGGATGGCAACGAAATTCCCGGCGCGTTCCAGCTATAGGATTGCGCCAGCACATAGTGTTCCGCCGACTGGGGACGGCCGTCGCTCAAAAGGACGTGCAGCCGGTCCACGCCGGCCGCCTGACCGACCCGTTCAATGACCTTGGGCAACGACGCATTGAGGTCGGACGAGCGCAGCAGCTCCTTGGCACTGTCGGCGATGGCCTCCAGGATGACATCGCGCCGATGGGCGGCGAGAGCGTCCGGCGAACGGTGCGGCCGCGCCGCGGGCGCTGGCGCGCTGGCATGCAGTTTCAATCGAGGGGCCAACATATCACCAGGGCGAGACGGCATCGAAACTTCGGGGCGCGCGCCCCGAAATAATTTCGTCAAATGCTACGATGCAAAACGTCGCGATGTGGTTGTCGCAATCGTTCAAATTGCGATGAATCGGCCACCCCGGTATCGACGCTTAAATCCCACATACGGTTCTTGGACTGGTGCGGGCGGCCGGACTCGAACCGGCACAGCACTTTCGCGCCGAGGGATTTTAAGTCCCTTGCGTCTACCATTTCGCCACGCCCGCAGCGGGCGCGATCCTAGTCGGCCGAAGACTCGCCGCCAAGCCGGACCGGGCCGGCGGGACGAACCTCAGTCCGCGCCGACATGCCCCCACACGGCTGTCCCAGTCGGCGCCGGAGATGTCGGTGACGCGGCCGTCGCGTTCGTAGAATTTGTTGGGGACCTGGAAGATGGCGATCATCAGGCCGCCTTCCGGGGTCCAGGCGACGTGGCGGCTGCCGGCTTCGCGCCAGACGAATTCGCCGGGGCCGACAGCGAGGCCTTCGGCCGGGCCTTCCTTGTCGACCAGGCGGCCTTCGAGCATCCAGGTCTGCTCGATCTTGACGTGCTCATGGTCGGGCAGGACGGCGCCGGGGGCAAGCCGCATCAGCGCGGTGACGAGGCCGGTCGCCTTGTCGAGCAGCAGGCCCTTGACCTCGCAGCCGGGGAAGCGCGTCTGCCGCCATTCCATCTCGGCCGGACGCACGACATGCGAATGGGTGTCGAGGGTGTCGTGCTTGCCTTTGGGGGTGATGGCGTCCATGGGGACCTCCGTTTTCGGTCGCGATGAACGTCGTTGCCCTACAGCCCGGCCTCGTTGATCGGCGGCTGGAAGGCGAGACCGGTATCCCAGGGAAAATAGATCCAGGTGTCCTGCGACACTTCGGTGATGAAGGTGTCGACCAGCGGCCGGCCCATCGGCTTGGCGTAGACCGTGGCGAGATGGGCGCGCGGCACCAGCGCGCGCACCACTTTCGCGGTCTTGCCGGTATCGACCAGGTCGTCGACCAGGAGGACGCGCGCGCCCTCCCCGCCGCCGCGCGCCACGATCGAAGGCGCCACGTCCTTGAGCACCGCGAGTTCGCCCTGGGCGGTGCCGGTATAGCTCGACACGCACACCGTCTCGATCAGCTTGATGCCGAGTTCGCGCGCCACGATCGCCGCCGGCACCAGGCCGCCGCGGGTGATGCAGACGATGGCCTCGAACGGCCCGGCGCCCGACAGCCGCCACGCGAGCGCGCGGGAATTCGCGGTGAAACTGATCCCAGGACACCGGGAAAATCTTTTCGGGGCGCGGCGCGGCCTGTTCCGGCTGCTGCGCTTCGGCGATCGTCATCGAAGGTCCTCTCGGCAAGTGCGTGCACAAGTCTTGCGTTGGCACAACCACAACAACCAGCCGATATCAGACCGCCCCCACGCCCGGCAATCGCGGAATCGCACGCTTCAGGGGATTTCGTACACCGTCGTCTCGTCGGCGATGCCGCGCAGCGCCGCGCGCTGCATGGTCGGCTGCAGGCCGGCGACTTCGAGGATTTTCGCCGCCTTGGCGTCCGCCACCACCGGCGCGGTGACGAAGATGGCGCGCGAGGAGGCGAGCCCCTGCACCCGCGCCGCCATGTTGACGGTCCGGCCGAAATAATCCTGGCTGTCGTTGAGGATGACGGCGAGGCACGGCCCTTCATGGATGCCGATCTTGAGCAGCAGATCCTCGTTGCCGCGTTCGGCGTTGATGCGCGTCATTTCCTCGCGCATGCGCAGCGCCGCCTTGACCGCGCGGTCGGGCGTCTCGAACGTCGCCATCACCGCGTCGCCGATCGTCTTGACGACCGCGCCCGCCTCCGCCGCCACGGTCTCGTTGAGGACGCGGAAATGCTGGCGCACCAGATCGTAGGCGACGAGATCGCCGACCCGCTCGTAGAGCGCGGTCGAGCCCTTGAGGTCGGTGAACAGGAACGTCAGGCTGGTGATCTTCAGCCGCTGATCGACGTCGAGGGTGTCGGTGCGATAGATGTCGCGGAAGGTCTGGTTGGTCAGGAGCCGTTTCGCCGTCAGGAACGGCCGGCGGTGCCCGAGCAGATGGTGCAACTCATCGCCGGCGATCCACAAGGACGGCAGCAC
The DNA here is from genome assembly GCA_963745155.1 of uncultured Pseudomonadota bacterium. Classification (GTDB taxonomy): domain Bacteria; phylum Pseudomonadota; class Alphaproteobacteria; order Rhizobiales; family Xanthobacteraceae; genus BOG-931. The sequence goes on from CAVUWO010000031.1 coordinate 53,977, forward strand.
GCGGCGGTCGCTGCGGTTTTCGAGCGACAGCCGCAGCGGTCCGGGCCGCATTTCGATGGTTGTGACCGGCGCATAGACCTTGTTGAACACCATCGACAGCGTCTGGCGTTCGCGCGTCGGCTCGCCCTTGACGTCGATGAATTGCGTGCCGTGCGTCACCGGATCGAACACGATGACGAAATCGCTCGGCAGCTGCACCGACAGCACCGCCTTCTCGCCCGGCGGCAGCTCGATCGAATCGATGGTGAACGCCGCGAGCGCGGCGTCGAGGTCCTCGGGCAGATCGACGCCCGAGCACCAGAAAATCTGGCGGAAATATTCGGCTTCGGGCAGCGTGTCCGGACTGTGCGCGGCGATGCGGCGAAGCCGCGGGCTCACCGTGAAGGTGACCTCGACCATCTCGTCGAGCGTCGGCTTGTAGCCCGACGCGCACAGGCCGCAATCGTATTCCTCGCGGTTGATGGTCTTGAGCGTGGTGCCGGCGTCGAGGACGCCGCCGCAGCCGGGGCAGAGCACGTTCCACGACAATTCGAACAGGCCCAATCGCGCGGCGTGGAGGAACGCGGCGATGGCGCGCTCCTCGTCGAGGCCGTATTTGGCGGCGAAAACGAGCGCGTTGATGCGGCACAGCTCGCGGTCGGAGGCGTCTCGGACCGCCCGCTCGATGGCCGCCACGCAGTCGGCATCGGCCGATTGCCGCAGCACGCCGAAAAGGGCTTCGCTTTCGCTCATCGACCGAACCCCGCAGGCGCCAGAATTTCCGCATATCTAGGCTGCAAAGGACTTAGGCGTCCGCTCCCGATGCCGCAAGGCGCATCGGCGTGATGTGAAATGCGTTCTCGCCGCAAATTGAGCGGCCGCAATACCGGCAGAAGACGCGATCCGAACGTCCTACTCGGCCGCGAGCGCGGCTTTCACTTTGGCCAGCATCGCCTCGACCGCGGCCTTGGCGGCGGCGAGTTTTTGCGGGTCGCGCGCGCGCACCACCACGTTGGTGTTGGGGCCGCGTTCCTCATCCAAAAACGGATAGGAGCCGATGACGACGCCGGCATGGGCTTTGGCGACCTCGCCGAGCTCGGTGCCGATGTCGCCTTCGCGGCAGTCGGCGCGCACGCTCTCCGACAGCATCTTGGCGCCGGTCTTGAGCGAAGGGGGCGACGTCGTCGAGCATGGCCTGCATGATGTGCGGCACGCCGGCCATGACGATGACGTTGCCGATGCGAAAACCCGGCGCCGCCGAGACCTTGTTGAGGACGAGTTCGGCGCCCGCCGGCATGCGCGTCATGCGCATGCGCGCTTCGTTCATGGTCGAGCCGATCGCGGCGAGCCGCTCCTGCAAGATCGCGACCGCGCGCGGATCGTAATCGATCGCCACGCCGAACGCCTTGGCGACGGCGTCGGCGGTGATGTCGTCGTGGGTCGGCCCGATGCCGCCGGTGGTGAAGACGTAGGTGTAGCGGGAACGCAGCGCATTGAGCGCGGCGACGATCTCCGGCTCCTCGTCGGGGACGACGCGGACTTCCTTGAGGTCGATGCCGATCGCAGTGAGATATTCGGCGATATAGCCGATATTCTTGTCCTTGGTGCGGCCGGACAGGATTTCGTCGCCGATGACGAGAAGACCGGCGGTAATGACTTCGCTGTTATTTTCGGCCGCGCCGGTCATGGCTTTGTCTCCGCTCTGTCGGATTCTCCCTAGCGTGTCGGCTTTGGCCGCTCAAGCCCGCGTGATCTTTCCGCCCCCGCGCAAAGCGCGGGGGAGGGGGACCATCGTGCGCAGCACGATGGTGGAGGGGGCAACGGCCGCGTCGCTTGCACCAACGCCGATAATTTTCTGCACCGCCGCACGCCCCCTCCACCGCGCTTCGCGCGGTCCCCCTCCCCCGCTTCGCTGCGCTACGCGGGGGCGGATAAGCGCCATCGTTCTCGCGACGCATTTTTTGTTTGCGCCCGAGTTTTACTGGCACGAAGCAAACAAACGACGGCCGAGCCCGATCTTCGTCAGACAGCGCCGGTGGTGGAACCAGCCGCCATCACGATCATGCGCGGATAAACATCGTCATTGCGAGGAGCGAAGCGACGAAGCAATCCAGGGTCGGCGGCACGAAGTCTGGATTGCTTCGTCGCCGCATTGAAGACGGGCGTAAACGCCCTTTTGCCTCGCAATGACGAAAAGGAAAGCGGAACGCCGACAAACGCTGTTCATCAACCTCCGCATCTCGCGATGCGGCGCGACCCCCACCTTCATCCTCCCCCGCTTGCGGGGGAGGACACAGGAGGGGGCCGCTCGCCTGTCGGCGTTCCACCACGGCACTTGCGGCAGCGACCGAACGCCACCGCTCAGCTTCAGCCACGCGACTTCCTGGGAATAGGTCGGAGCGCACGTCCCGATGGTTCGAAAGACGGAGCGCTTCGCAACGCCCGGCCCGAAACAATGCTCCCGGCCAACACGTCACCGCGGGCGTTACCCGCGCCTTCCTGTCCCAGCCCAGCGAGATTGCACCCGCAGTCCGGTCATGATGCCGTCCGGGCGTGTCTTGCCGAAACCGCCCGGGAGCACGGGTGACGAGCCCATGCCCGCGGGAACCGCACCCGCTCCGCCACCCGGCGGTCGGGCCGGACGGCGTCCTGGTACGTGAGCGGGCTTGAGGTCTTATGTAACTGGACGGTGGACGGTTGTCAATAGCTAAATCGCTATATCGGTGACGACAGCATGCTGGCGCCGTTCGTCATCCGTAAGCGCGATCAAAATTAAATGCAGTCCAGCGGTGTCACCGCAATTCCCAGCGACAGACTTAGTAAATCCTTAACAGCCGGCATAACACGGTGTAGGCTGCCTGTTTAGGGAAGCAAACCATGAAACGCACGATTTCAACCATCGGCTACGAAGGATCGACGATCGAAAGCTTCGTCGGCGCGCTTAGGCACGCCTCGATCGACGTGCTGATCGACGTGCGCGACCTGCCGCTCTCACGGAAGAAGGGCTTCTCGAAGAATTCGTTGGCGCAGATTCTGGCCGACGCCGATATCGAATACGTCCACCTGAAGGGCCTGGGCGATCCCAAAGACGGTCGTCTTGCAGCGCGCGCGGGCAAGTATGAGCTGTTCCAGAAGATCTTCGGCCGCCATATGCAAACGGACATCGCCCTGCGCGATCTGGAGATCGCAGCCTATCTCGTCAGAGATCGGCGCGCCTGCCTGATGTGCTTCGAATGCAATCACGGCCATTGCCACCGCAGCATTGTCGCAGACCGGCTTGCCCGGATGACACAATTGACGGTGACGCCTTTGACCGTGGAGAATGCTCGCGACGCGGTCTCAGCGCCTGCCTCGTTCACCCAACTCGCTTATGTCGGAATTTGAAGGCACATCCGAAGCAATTATTCTCGTCAAAGCATCGCCCCAAGTCGGCAGGCGTCATGGCGAAACGGTTTGCTGCGCCGGTGTTAACGACAAGGGCGAATGGGTAAGGCTCTATCCCGTCAGTTTTCGCACCCTCGACCAGGCGAAGCAATTCGGCCGCTGGGACCGCGTTCGCTTCCGTTGGAAGAAGCCGCAGGATGACACCCGGCCCGAGAGTTTGCGCGTCGATCACCAGTCAATTGAAATCATCGGCGAGCTAAAGCCAAAAGAGCGGCTGAATTTTCTTGCCCGGCTGGAAGTGTCTTCCATCATTAAGGTCAGGGAAGAGGGCAAGACGCTCGCCTTGTTGCGGCCAAGGAACCTGAAGTTTTTCATCGAGAAGAAATCGACCGAAGCGCTTCGGGAAGAGAAGGCGAAGTTTCAAGCGCTGGCGGCGCAACCCGATCTCTTCAACTCCTCACCGCTCATTCCCTACGAACCATCCCCCTACGCGTTCAAATACAGCTACACGACCGACGATGGCAATCGGGAAGGCACCTGCCAGGATTGGGAGACGGACGCAACGTTCTACAATTGGAGTCGTCACTATGGAGAAGAGAAGGCGCTTGTGGATATGCAGCGCGTGTTCGGCGAGGAGTATCCGAAAAAGGGCATGGCCTTGGCTATGGGGACCCATTCTCTCTATCCTGACGTATGGCTGATCAACGGCATTATCCGTATGGATGAGGTCACGCAAATGAGCCTGCTATGAGTTCGGCTCGATTTTCTTTTGTTGCATTTTCGATGCCGCTGAATTGCTTTCCTCTTTTGTGGAAATCCCTCTTTTGTCAAATCCTTCTGAAAGCCAGATTGCCGTCTTGGCCTGCATTTTACCCCAGTGGCGGTTAAATGAAGTGAACCGTCACCAAATGGTCATTGGTTTTCCGAAAGAATATGCGACCGGTCAGGTGGAGCGCATTCCGGGTCGACCGAGACGGAACTCGGTGCAGCCTCAGGTAAGTCCCTTAGTTGGTGGAACCCGGCGGCCGGCTTATGACTACCGCAGCATCGAAGAATAGACCCCGCCCATGGCCGACCCCCGCCAGCACGAAAAATACGAATCGCTGATTTACGCCTGCCACGCGCTCGCCCCGGTGCGCACGGCGGTGGCGCACCCCTGCGACGAGACCTCGCTGCGCGGCGCGGTCGAGGCGGCGGAGGCGAAGATCATCAAGCCGATATTGGTCGGGCCGCAGGCGCGCATCCGCGCGCTGGCGGCGAGCCTCGGCCTCGACATCGCGCCCTACCAGCTCGTCGATACGCCGCACAGCCACGCCTCGGCGGCGAAGGCGGTCGAGCTGGTCCGCAAGGGCGAGGCCGACGCGCTGATGAAGGGGAGCCTGCACACCGACGAATTGATGGCCGAGGTCGTCAACAAGGACACCGGCATCCGCACCGCGCGGCGCATCAGCCACGTCTTCATCATGGACGTGCCGACCTATCCGAAACCTTTGTTCATCACCGACGCGGCGGTGAACATTTTTCCGACGCTCGAGGACAAGGTCGACATCGTGCAGAACGCCATCGACCTCGCGCACGCGCTGCGGATCGCCCAGCCGAAGGTCGCGATCCTGTCCGCGGTGGAGACGATCACGTCGAAGATCCCCTCGACCATCGACGCCGCGGCGCTGTGCAAGATGGCCGACCGCGGCCAGATCACCGGCGCCCTGCTCGATGGCCCGCTGGCGCTCGACAACGCCATCGATCGCGAAGCCGCCAAGATCAAGCACATCGCCTCGCCGGTCGCCGGCGATGCCGATATTCTGCTGGTGCCCGATCTCGAGGCCGGCAACATGCTGGCGAAGGAACTGAGCTTTTTGGCCAATGCCGACGCCGCCGGCATCGTGCTCGGCGCCCGCGTGCCGATCATCCTGACCAGCCGCGCCGACAATGTGCGCACCCGCATGGCAAGCTGCGCGATCGCCGCGCTCTATGCCCACGCCCAGCGGATCGCGGTCGCCGAAGCCGGCAAGCTGGTGGACTGAATCGTGGACTGAATCACGATGCGCGAGCCGATCCTGGTCATCAATGCCGGTTCTTCGAGCATCAAATTCTCGGTGTTCGAGACGATGCCCGACCGCTCGCTCGACGGCCGGCGCGCACGGTCAGGTCGACGGGCTCGGCGCGAAAACCGGAACGCCGGCGCGGATCGAAGTTGCCGACGCGCAGGGCCGCAAGCTCGCCGACGCGACAATAGCCGGCCACGATCATCACGCCGCGATGACCGCCATTCACGACTGGTTCGCCGCCCATGTCGGCAGTGAATCCGGCTTTGCCGGCGTCGGCCATCGCGTGGTCCATGGCGGATCCGCTTATACGGCGCCGGTGCTGATCGACGACACCGTGCTGGCCGCGCTCGAAGCGCTGGTGCCGCTCGCGCCGTTGCACGAGCCGCACAACATCGCCGCGATCCGCGCGGTCGCCGCGGTCGCGCCCGACGTGCCGCAGGTCGCCTGCTTCGACACCGCGTTTCATCACGACGCGCCGCCGCTCGCCCAGGAATTCGGCCTGCCCCGCGCGCTCACCGCCAAAGGCATCCGCCGCTACGGCTTTCACGGCCTGTCCTACGAATACATCGTCTCGGCGCTGCCGCGCGTCGCGCCCGAATGCGCCGGCAACAAAAAGCTCATCGTCGCCCATCTCGGCAACGGCGCCTCTATGTGCGCGATCGCCGACGGCCGCAGCATCGCCTCGACCATGGGTTTTACCGCCGTCGACGGCCTGGTGATGGGCACGCGCACCGGCACGCTCGATCCCGGCGTCTTGCTTTATTTGCTCGACGCACGAGGGCATGGACGCCAAGGCGATCGAACATCTCATTTATTCGGAGTCCGGCCTGCTCGGCGTTTCCGGCCTGTCGTCCGACATGCGCACCTTGCTCGCGAGCGAGCGCCCGGAGGCGAAGGAAGCGGTCGATCTCTTCGTCTACCGCATCGGCCGCGAACTCGGCTCGCTGACCGCGGCGCTCGGCGGGCTCGACGCTTTCATCTTCACCGCCGGCATCGGCGAACACGCGGCGGAAATCCGCGCCCGCGTCTGCACCGACGCCGCGTGGATCGGGATCACGCTCGACGCCGCCGCCAACGCGGCCGGCGGCCCGCGCATCTCGCGCGCGGATTCGAAAGTGTCGGCGTGGGTCATTCCCACCGACGAGAATTTGATGATCGCCCGGCATACCCGGGCGTTGCTGGACGGCAGGCGATGTTAGGCCATGTTTCCCGGATGCAGTGCGGCACGAAGTGCTGCACTGCGATCCGGGAGCGCACGAACGACGGAAGTCGAAGTCTGCGAAGATCCCGGTTCGGCGGCGCAGCACTTCGATTGCTGCGCTTCGCCCGGGAATACGTGCGGCGCTCACCGATTGCCGGTAATGCGGAGGATGACCTCCAAGACGCTGGCGACGCCGATTAGGAGCACGTGGCCGACGGCGTCCAAATCGATTCCCAACCGGTCGCCGAGCATCGGCAGGACGATGAGAACGCCGAGCAGGATCAGGATGCCGTAAGGTTCGATCCGGGAAAACGATGCCGCCGCGGCGCGCGGCAGCAGCGCCGTCAAGATGCGCCCGCCGTCGAGCGGCGGGATCGGGAACAGATTGAACAACGCCAGCACCACGTTGAGAATGAGCGCGTTGCGCAGATTGCTCGCCAGCCATTGCGCGCCGGTCGGCGGCAGATAGCCGACGAGGTGAAACGCCAAGCGCCGCGACGACGGCGAGCGCGATATTCATCGCCGGTCCGGCGGCGGCGACCAGCACGGTGTCGCGCCGCGGGTGGCGCAGCATGCGGAACCTGACCGGAACCGGCTTGGCGTAGCCGAACAGGAACGGCGCCTGCAGCAACAGGAGAATGCCCGGCATCAGAATCGTGCCGACCGGATCGATGTGCTTGAGCGGGTTGAAGGTGACGCGGCCGAGCCGCCAGGCGGTGTCGTCGCCAAGGAGGTGCGCGACATAGCCGTGCGCGGCTTCATGAAAGGTGACGGCAACGATCACGGGAATGGCCCAGACCGTGAGGAGAATAACGATATGCTCGAGCACTGCTGCAATCCTTTTTGCCGCACCGGTCGCGCCGCGCGCCGATCACGGCCTTGTTACATCTGCCATATTACATTCGCTCGCGCCGCAATACCCGAGCATTACCCAGAATTAATTCGCTCTCCACCGCCACGTAACGCGCCCTCACCATCTTAAGCGACAGGCGTGCCGTACGGCACTTGTGCATCGATGGAGAACAATCATGCCGGATACAAAAAATTCCGCTCCCCGCAACCCGCTGACGGCGCGCCGTCTGGTGCTGCTCGGCTCGGCGGCCGGGCTCGCAGTCGCACTCATCGCCGCGGGGCCGGGCGGCTATGTGCCGACCCACCTGCCCTCTTGGTCGTCGTCCGCGCTCGCGGCCGATACCGCCGCCTTGCCGCATCCGGCGAGCTTTGCCGATCTGGTGACGCGGGTGAAGCCCGCCGTCATTTCGGTGCGCGTCAAGATCGACGAAAGCGCCAAGCAGGTGAGCATGGACGATGGCGACCAGAACGAGAACATCCCGTTCGCGCCGGGATCGCCGATGGAGAAATTCTTCCAGCAATTCGGCGCGCCCGACATGCCGCACGCGGCGCCGCACCGCCATGGAACGATGATGGGCGAAGGTTCCGGCTTCTTCATTTCGGCCGACGGTTACGCCGTCACCAACAACCACGTCGTCGACCATGCCTCCTCGGTCCAGGTGACGACCGATGACGGCACCGTCTACACCGCCAAGGTCGTCGGCACCGATCCGAAGACCGACCTCGCTCTGATCAAGGTCGACGGCAAGAACGATTTCCCGTTCGTGAAATTCGCCGACCATGCGCCGCGCGTCGGCGACTGGGTGGTCGCGGTCGGCAATCCGTTCGGTCTCGGCGGCACCGTGACCGCCGGCATCGTCTCGGCGCGTGGCCGCGACATCGGCGCCGGGCCCTATGACGACTACATTCAGATCGACGCGCCGATCAACAAGGGCAACTCCGGCGGACCGGCGTTCAATGTCGACGGCGAGGTGATCGGCATCAACTCGGCGATCTATTCGCCGTCCGGCGGTTCCGTCGGCATCGGCTTCGACATTCCCGCCGACACCGCCAAGTTGGTCATCGCCCAGCTCGAGGCGCACGGCCACGTCACGCGCGGCTATCTGGGCGTGCAGGTCCAGCCGGTCACCGCGGCGATCGCCGACAGCCTCGGCATGAAGAAGGCCGAGGGCGCGATGGTCGACCAGCCGCAGGACGGCAGCCCCGCGGCCAAGGCCGGCATCGAGGCCGGCGACGTCATCACCACGCTCAATGGCACGCCGATCAAGGACGCCCGCGAGCTCGCCCGTACCGTTGCGATGCTGGCGCCCGACAGCGCCGTCAAGCTGGAGATCCTGCGGCACGGCGAAATGCGGACCGTCACGGTGACGCTCGCACAGATGCCGAACCAGCAGCAGGCGCAGGCTGAAACCGAAGGCCCCGCCGCGATGAAAGGCGTGCCGCATCTCGGCCTCTCCGTCGCGCCCGCAAACGATGTTGCCGGCGCGGGCGGCAAGGGCGTCGCGGTCACCGGCGTCGATCCGGACGGCCTCGCCGCGCAGCAAGGCATCAAGACCGGCGACATCATTCTCGACGTCGGCGGCAAGGCGGTCGGCAATGCCGGCGACGTGCGTGCGGCGTTGGTCGACGCCAAGGCGCACGGCAAGCAGAACGTGCTGATGCGGGTGAAGAGCGCCAACGCGACGGTGTTCGTCGCGGTGCCGCTCGGCAACGCCTGACCCTCGCTGCGCCGCTCGCCGGGGCCTCGTCGGCCGCGGCGACCGCCAGTCTCGAAACGCTTCGACAATCGCGTCGGCGATCCCCTCGCCGGCGCGATTGCGCTTGAGGCACATCAAAGCGGAAATTCGCGTGACAAATAACGTGGCGCTCCTGGAACATGACACGAGTGGATCATGGCGGAGCCACCGGCTACCGGCGATGGACGGACCAAGGGACGGCTTACCGCCGTCCACGGCTCGGTCGTCGATGTGCGTTTTCCGGCCGGCGCCCTGCCCGGGATCGATGAGGGCATCGAAATCGAGCGCGATGGCCGCGATCCGCTCATCGCCGAAGTGCAGCAGCATCTCGATCCGGTCACCGTGCGCGCGGTCGCGCTGGACAACACCGCCGGGCTGAGCCGCGGCGCCGCGGCGCGCGCCATCGGCGGCTCGATCCGCGTGCCGGTCGGCGACGCCGTGCTGGGGCGGCTTCTCGACGCGGTCGGCGAGCCCGCCGATCGCGGACCGCCGCTGCCGCCCGACACCGCTCTATCGGCCGATCCACGCGCCGGCGCCCGCCCTCGACCGGCTCGGCGCGGGCCAGCAAATCTTCCATACCGGCATCAAGGTCATCGACCTGCTGGCGCCGTTGGTCAACGGCGGCAAGGCCGCGATGTTCGGCGGCGCCGGCGTCGGCAAGACCGTGCTGATCATGGAGCTGATCCGCACCACGGTCGAAAAGCACGCCGGGATCTCGGTGTTCGCCGGCATCGGCGAGCGCTCGCGCGAAGGCCACGAGCTGTTGCTGGAACTGCGGCAGTCCGGCGTGCTGGCGCGCACCGCGCTGGTGTTCGGCCAGATGAACGAAGCCGCCCGGCGCGCGCTGGCGCGCCGGCCTGACCGCGCTCGCCATCGCCGAGTATTTCCGCGACGGCGCGCACGAGAACGTGCTGCTGTTGATCGACAATGTCTACCGCATGGTGCAGGCGGGCGGCGAGGTCTCCGGCCTGCTCGGCCGGCTGCCGTCGCGCGTCGGCTATCAGCCGACGCTCGCCAGCGAGATCGCCGAACTGGAGGAACGCATCGCCTCGGTCGCGGGCGCCGCCATCACCTCGATCCAGGCGGTTTACGTGCCGGCCGACGATTTCACCGACCCGGCGGTGGCCGAGATCTTCTCGCCATCTCGATTCCTCGATCGTGCTGTCGCGCGACATGGCGAGCGAGGGCATGTATCCGGCGGTCGATCCGCTGGCCTCGACGTCGAGCCTGCTCGATCCGCGTCTGGTCGGCGAGGCGCATTACCGCACCGCGCAGGACGTCCGCAAAACCATCGCCCATTACCGCGAGCTGCAGGAGATCATCGCGCTGCTCGGCATCGAGGAACTGAGCGCGGCGGATCGCCAGGCGGTCAAGCGCGCGCGGCGTCTGATGCGCTTTCTCACCCAGCCTTTCATGGTCACCGTCGCCTTCACCGGCAAGGCCGGGCGCACCGTCGAGCTCGAGGACACGCTCGCTGGCTGCCGCGCCATCCTCGACGGCGAGGCCGACGATTGGGCCGAGAGCTCGCTCTACATGGTCGGCGATCTCGGCGAAGCGCGCGAGCGCGAACGGGCCGGCGCGGCGGGGGCGGCATGAAGCTCACCGTCACCACGCCGCTCGCGATCATCACGGAAGCCGACAATGTCGCCCATCTGCGCGCCGAGGACGAAACCGGCGCGTTCGGCATCCTGCCGGGGCACGCCGATTTTCTGACCGCCTTGGCCGTCTCCGTCGTCTACCTGGCGCGACCGGCGCGGCGGCGAGCATCATATCGCGGTGCGCGGCGGCATGCTCGAAGTGCGCGGCGGCGACGCGATCACGATCGCGACCCGGGAAGCGGTCGCCGGCGACGATCTGCACCGGCTCGAGACCGAAGTGCTGGCGACGTTCCAGCGCCGCAACGAGGCGGAGCTGGCGGCGCGCACCGACGCGCAGCGGCTTTATCTCGCCGCGATCCGGCAAATCTACCGCTTTCTCAGATCCGAGCGCGCCCCGACGATTGCCGAGCCTGCGCGGCGGCATTGCGAACGACGGTCTCGAGCAATGACCGACGGACACGACAGCGAAGAACGCATGGAACGAAGCCGTCAAGACGCGGCAGCAGCGCCGCGACCAATGGCGGCGCGACGGCGAGCGCTCGCTCGGGCAGAACCTCGCCATGATCGGCGCGCTCGGCTGGACCATCGTGCTGCCGACCTCGCTCGGCATCTTCGCCGGCCGCTGGCTCGACCGGTATTTCAGCTCCGGCGTATTCTGGACGCTGGGCCTGCTCGTCGCCGGTCTCGCCATCGGCTGCACGTTCGCCTGGAACAGGATGCACAGCGAATGATCCGCGCCGCGCTCCCTCCCGACCTCGGCCCTGCTCGTGGCGATGGCGCTTGCCGGCATCGTCTTCGGCCTGCGTTTACTTCGCCACGCTGCGACGCGCCGTCGACGCTGTTCACCGCGGGCCGCGGCTGGGTCGGCCCGCTGGCACTGACACTGGCGCGCATCGCCGCCGCGGTCATCTTTCTCGGCTTGGCCGCGAAGCTCGGCGCCGCCGCGCTCATCGCCGCCTTTCTCGGCTTTTTGCTGGCGCGCACCGTCATGTTGCGCGTCGCGCGGAGGGCCGATTGATGCACGGCTCCCCGCTCACCAGCCCGGTTCTCTTTCATGTCGGTCCGGTCGCGATCACCGGCGCGGTCGTCACCACCTGGGTCATCATGCTCGCGCTGGCCGTGTTTTGCGGGCTGGTGACGCGGCGGCTGCGGAAGCGGCCGGATGCGCGCCAGGCCGTGCTCGAGATCGTCGTGACCGGCATCGCCGCTCAGATCGAGGATGTCATCGGCAAGGATGCGAGACCCTTTCTGCCTTTGCTCGGTACGCTTTTCATTTTTCTCGCCGTGGCCAATCTCAGCGGTCTGTTGCCCGGCGTCAAAGCGCCGACCGCGACCTTGGAAACGCCGGCGGCGCTGGCGCTGATCGTGTTCTTCTCGGTGCACTTCTTCGGCGTTCGCGCGCGCGGGCTGCGCGGCTATCTGGCGAGCTTCGCCGAGCCGAGGCTGATCATGCTGCCGCTCAACATCATGTCCGAAGTGACCCGGACCTTCTCGCTGATGGTGCGGCTGTTCGGCAACATCATGAGCGGCGAGTTCATCATCGCGCTGGTGGTGGCGCTGGCGGGATTGTTCGTTCCGATCCCGCTGATGGTCCTCGAAATCCTGGTCGGCCTGGTGCAGGCCTACATCTTCACCGTACTCGCAACCGTTTTCATCGGCGCCGCGGTCGGCGGCGTCGAACATGACTGAAGGAGGTTTCATGGACATCAAGGTCATCTCGATCATCGGCGCGGCCATCGCCGTCTCGATCGGATCGATCGGCCCGGCGCTGGCGGAAGGCCGCTCGGTCGCCGCGGCCATGGACGCCATCGCGCGCCAGCCCGAGGCGGCCGGCACCGTGTCGCGCACGCTGTTCGTCGGCCTCGCCATGATCGAGACGATGGCGATCTATTGCCTGGTGGTGGCGCTGCTTTTGTTGTTCGCCAATCCGTACGCAGGCTGACGAATGCATCTCGACTGGTGGACGATAGGTCTCCAGACCGTCAACTTCGCCATCCTGGTCTGGCTGCTGCACCGCTTTCTGTATCGGCCGGTGCTGCGCATGATCGACGCCCGCAAGGCCGAGATCGCACAGCAGTATGACGAGGCCAAGGCGGCCGACCAGCAAGCCCAGACGCGGCTGGCGGACGTCGAGGTCCAACGCGCCGGGATTGCCGCCGAGCGCGAGGCGGCGCTGCGGGCGGCGGCGGCGCAGGCGCAGGAGGCGGCCGCGGCGCGCCGCGCCCAGGCCGAGCGCGATGCACAGGCGTTGCTCGACGACGGGCGAAAGACATTGGCGGCGGAACGCGCGCAGGCGCTCGCCGAAGCGCGCAGAGCCGCGCTCGATCTCGGCGCCGATTTCGCCCAGCGGCTCCTCGCCGACGTGCCGATGGAGCTGCGCGCCGAGGCGCGGATCGAGCGCGTCGAGCAATATCTCGACGCGCTCCAGGAGCCGGAGCGCGACGCGCTGGTGCGCCAACTCGCCGACGGCCAGGCGCTGACCGTCGTGACGGCAGTGCCGGTGCCCGCCGCCGACCGCCGAATTGTGGACCGACCGCCTGCGCCGCAAGCTCGGAGCCGATATCGCCGTCGACTTTGCGGTGCGGCCCGAGATCATCGCCGGCGCGGAGCTGCATTTCCCGGACGCCATTCTGCGCTTCACCTGGCAGAGCGCGCTCGCCGCGGCGCGATCGGAGCTTGGCGCCCATGCCGACGCTCACTGAGGATCTTCACGACTGGCTCGAGGGCAGCCGCGAGCGGTTCGCCGCGCTCGCGCTCGAGCCGCGGCTCGAACATATCGGGCACGTCGCTCAGGTCGGCGACGGCGTGGCGATCGTTCGCGGCTTGCCGCGAACCCGGCTCGACGAATTGCTGATCTTCGCCGGCGGCGTGCGCGGTCTTGCCGTCGATCTCGACGACGAGACCATCGGCTGCGTGCTGCTCGGCGAGCGACGAGGGCATCGCCGCGGGCAGCGTCGTCAACGGCACCGGCGAGGTCGCGCGCGTTCCCGTCGGCGACGCCCTGCTCGGCCGCGTGGTCGACGCGCTCGGCGCGCCGCTCGACGGCAAGGGCCCGATCGCGGCGACGCACTTCGCCGCCGTCGAAGCAGCCCGCCCCCGCGATCGTCGACCGGGCGCTGGTGACGCGGCCGCTGGCGACCGGGCTCCTCGTCATCGACGCGATGATCCCGCTCGGCCGCGGCCAGCGCGAACTCATCATCGGCGACCGCGAGACCGGCAAGACCGCCATCGCCGTCGATACCATCATCAACCAGAAATCGAGCGACGTGATTTGCGTCTATGCCGCCGTCGGCCAGAAGGCGTCGTCGGTCGCGCGCGTCATCGAGGCGGTGCGCCAGTACGGCGCGCCCGAGCGCTGCCTGTTCGTGATCGGCGAAGCCAACGCCGCGCCGGGCCTGCAATGGCTGACGCCCTACGCCGCCTGCACCATGGCCGAATATTTCATGGCGCACGGCCGCGACGTGCTGTTGGTGATCGACGATCTCACCAAGCACGCCGCGGCGTACCGCCAGGTTTCGCTGTTGCTGCGCCGGCCGCCGGGGCGCGAGGCCTATCCCGGCGACATCTTCTACATCCATTCGCGGCTGTTGGAACGGGCGGCGCGGCTCGCGCCGGAACGCGGCGGCGGATCGCTCACCGCGCTGCCGATCGCCGAGACCCAGGCCGGCAATATCAGCGCCTACATTCCGACCAATCTGATCTCGATCACCGACGGCCAGATCTATCTCGATCCGCGCCTGTTCTACGACGATCAGAAGCCGGCGGTCGACGTCGGCAAGAGCGTGTCGCGCGTCGGCGGCAAGACCCAGGCGCCGGTGCTGAAAGCGCTGGCGGAAAGTCTGCGGCTCGAATACGCGCAGTTTCTGGAGCTCGAAGTCTTCACCCGCTTCGGCACCATGGTCGACGAGCGCACCCGCAAGGTGATCGAGCACGGCCGCCGCATCCGCGCCGTGCTCGGCCAGCGGCAGTTCGCGCCGCAATCGCTCGGCGAACAGGTGGCGCTCCTGTGCGCGCTGAGCGACGGCGTCCTCGACGCCGTGCCGCTCGAGCGCGTCGACGCGTTTCGCGCCGCGCTCGGCCCGTGGCTTGCCGAACACTGCTCGGCGGTGCTGGCGCTCGACGATGAGAGCAAGTCGGTGTCGGACGAACTGCGCGGGCGGCTCGAGGCGGCGCTGCTCGCGCTCGCCCAATCGATCGCCGCCCCGGCAGCGCGCGCGGCGGAGGTGCGGCCATGACCCGTCTGGTCGAGCTGCAAGGCCAGATCGCCAGCATGGGCGAACTTCTGGACATCGTCGGCGCGATGCGCTCGCTCGCCGGGATGCGCGCGCAGGAAGCGCAACGCGCGCTCCCTGGCGTGCGCCGCTATGCCGACTCGATGGCGGCGGCCGTCGGCGCGGCGCTGATGCTGCTGCCGGAGCCGGTGCCGCAGCCGGAACGCGGCCATCGCGCGCTCATTCTCTGCGCCTCCGAGCATGGCTTTGTCGGCGGCTTCAACGAACGACTGCTGGAAGCGGCCGAAGCCGCTCTGAAGCCGAAGGATCTCCTGTTCATGTTGGGAAGCCGCGGCGCGGCGCTCGCCGGCGAGCGCGGACAGCAAGATTGTCTGGACACGGCCGATGGCGACGCGCCTGACCGGCGTTCCCGACGCGGTCGATCGTCTCGCCGGCGAACTCTATGCCCGCATCGTGCGCGGCGAGGTTTCCAGCGTCGCGGTCATGTTCGGCCGCAGCCGCCAGGGCACGGGCGCGGCGACGATCGCGCAACGCCTGCTGTTGCCGCTCGACGTCAAGGCTTTGTCGGCCGCGCCGCCGCGCCAGGCGCCGCTGCACAATCTCGCACCGCGGCCGCTGGTCGAAAAGCTGATGGCCGAATACGTTTTCGCGCTCTTGACCGAGGCTGCCGTCGAATCGATCGCCAGCGAGAACGCCGCGCGCTTTGCCGCGATGGAATCGGCGCACGACAATGTCACCAAGAAGCTGTCGCAACTGCGCCAGAGCGCCCGCCAGGAACGGCAGAGCGAGATCACGTCGGAACTGCTCGATCTCATCACCGGCGCGGAAGCGATCGGCAAGCGGCAATGCGAACGTCACACACGGATGCGACTAAAGACCGCAAGCGCGACGAATGTCGCGCGCCCTCCCCGCAAGGACGGCATCTTGCGACGAACGCCATGAAACATTCATACTCCGCGCAAGCGGCTCACAACGAGCGAGCAGCACCATGATAATTCAGCTTTTCGATTTTCCCGGCAATGTCGTCGCGTTCGTCTGCAAGGGCCGAGTCACGAAGGCGGATTATACTCGGTTCTGGTGCCGGCCGTCACGAAAGCGCTTTCTACGCATAACAAGCTCCGGCTCTATTACGAGACCGCCGCGGACTTCGCGGGGGTCGACGTCGGTGCGGCGTGGGAGGATTTCAAGGTTGGAATGGAGCATCTCACGCGCTGGGAACGGATTGCCGTCGTAACCGACGTCGATTGGATCAAGCACATGGTGCGGTTCTTCCGTTTCCTGATGCCCGGCGAAACAAGAAGTCTTTCCACTCGCGGAGGCGGCGCAAGCACGCGCTTGGATCGTCGCGAACGCGGATCTTCATCCCGCAAGACGACAGTCATGACGGCTCTCACACTCAGCAAACAGTTCGCAATGATACGAGGACCCAACGAACGTTACGCCGATACGAAGTGAACAACCGCGAAGCTTCCGCCGTCTGCAATCCTCGCTTTGGAGCGTCAGTGGGGCGCCAGACGCGGCGCGCGCCGCGGCCGATCTGGTCCTGACGGCGCCCGGCCTCGTAATTGCGCATCTGGCGACAACAACTTCATGTTGGGTTCAGCAAATGCCAGCAAAGCCGTCCGTGAAAGCTTCCGAATTCGCACTGACAAGCGTGCCGGCCTTCTGGCCGATGGCGATGGCGGCGGCGCTCGCCGAAAGCGGCGCCGAGCTTTACGCCAAGAATCTCAAATTCGTCGAGCGAAGAGATCAAGATTCACGACGAGTTGCGGCCCAAGCTCGCGACGCCGAACCGCGTGCGGCTCGAGCTGCGGACGATGACGCTGCGCGATTACGGCGCGCCCGCCCACGGCGCGACGCCGACTTTGGTCGATGCGCCGCATGCCGGGCACACCGCCGATGATCGCCGATTACCACAAGGGCCAGAGCCTGATCGAGACGCTCATCGCCAACGGCATCGGCCACGTCGCGCTGACCGACTGGAAGCCGGCGACCGACGACATGAAGGATTTCGAGATCGACAATTATCTCGCCGATCTGGTGGTGGCGATCGACGATCTCGGCGGCCGCGTCAATCTGGTCGGGCTGTGCCAGGGCGGCTGGGCCGCGGCGATGGTCGCGGCGCGCTTTCCCGACAAGGTCGCGAGCCTGGTGCTGGCGGGCGCGCCGATCGACACCGACGCCGGCAACGGGCCGATCAAGCGCATGGTTCATGCATCGCCGCTGTCGTACTACCAGGAACTGGTGGCGCTCGGCGGCGGTCTGATGAAGGGCAAGTTCATGCTGCAGGGCTGGAAGAACATGCATCCCGAGCAGCACTATTTTCAGGAGCACATCGACCTCTACGAGCACATCGACGATCCGGTCTATCTCGCCAAGGAAGAGACTTTCGAAAGCTGGTACGAAAACCCCATGGACCTGCCGGGACGCTGGTATCTCCAGGTCATCCAACAGCTGTTCATGGAGAACCGGTTCGCCAAGGGGACGTTCGTCGGCCTCGGCCGCTGCTTGAACCTCAAGGACATCACCTGCCCCGTCTACCTGCTCGCCGGCGCGGCCGACGACATCACCAGCACGGAGCAGGTCTTCGGCGCCGAAAATTATCTCGGCACGCCGAAGGACAAGATCGCGAAGCAGACCGTACCGGGCGGCCATGTCGGGCTGTTCATGGGCTCGCGCAATCTGCATGAGGTCTGGCCGGTGATCGCCAAGTGGATCGGCCAAGCTCAATGAGGCGAAATTCAATGAGGCCTTCGCCGCGGTTATGTTCAAATCGCCTAAAATGTGAGCAATGGTCGGGGGCTACCTTATGCGGATTGGCTGCCCCTCCCCCTATCACCCTGAGTTGGCGTAAAGATTGCTATGTGGAGGTCGGCGCCAAAGGATTGTGGGGGTGAAATGGAGCGGCCCGGGGGGACCGAAATGTTCGACGAGATGACGGGCGTCGGCGGCGACGTGCGGCCGGCCTATGCGGAATTGTCGCAATGGCTGGGCCAGGTCGCGCCCGATGTGCTCGACTTCCGCCGCCGCGAGGCGGAGCTCATCTTCCGCCGCATCGGCATCACCTTCGCGGTCTATGGCGACCCCGAGGCGCAGGAGCGCCTGATCCCGTTCGACGTCATCCCGCGCATTCTCGCCGCGGCGGAATGGGAGACGCTGGAGCGCGGCCTCGAGCAGCGCGTCAAGGCGATCAACGCCTACATCAAGGACGTCTATGACCGCCGCGAGATCCTCAGAGCCGGCATCGTGCCGGAGGATCTGGTGTTTCAGAACCCGGTGTTCCGGCCGGAAATGAACGGCCAGAAAGTGCCGCACGATATCTATGTGCACGTCGCCGGCATCGACATCGTGCGGGTCGACGCCGACAATTTCTACGTGCTCGAGGACAATGCGCGCACGCCGTCCGGCGTCTCCTACATGCTGGAGAACCGCGAGATCATGCTGCGGCTGTTTCCCGAATTGTTCTCGCGCTACCGCGTGGCGCCGGTCGAGAACTATCCGGACGAACTGCTGCAGACGCTGAAATCGGTGGCGCCGCCGACCGCTTCGGCCGAGCCGACCGTCGTTCTCCTCACGCCCGGCGTCTACAATTCCGCCTATTACGAGCATTCGTTCCTGGCCGACAAGCTCGGCGTCGAACTGGTCGAAGGCCGCGACCTCGTGATCAAGAACGACGTCGTCTTCATGCGCACCACCGAGGGCCTCAAGCGCGTCGACGTCATCTATCGCCGCATCGACGACGATTTCCTCGACCCGCTGGTGTTCCGGCCCGACAGCGCGCTCGGCGTGCCCGGCCTGATATCGGCCTACCAGGCCGGCAACATCACGCTCGCCAATGCGGTCGGCACCGGCATCGCCGACGACAAGGCGGTCTACAGCTACATGCCGGACATCGTGCGGTTCTATCTCGGCGAGGAGCCGCTGCTGAAAAACGTGCCGACCTGGCGCTGCCGCGAGAGCGAGCATCTCGCTTACGTGCTCGACAACCTCGAGGAACTGGTGGTGAAGGAGGTGCACGGCTCCGGCGGCTACGGCATGCTGATCGGGCCGAAGGCCGACAAGGCGGCGATCGCGGCGTTCCGCGCCAAGCTCAAATCCGACCCGAAGAACTTCATCGCCCAGCCGACCTTGGCGCTGTCGACCTGCCCGACCTGCGTCGAGGAAGGCGTGGCGCCGCGTCACGTCGACCTGCGCCCGTTCGTGCTGTCCGGCCGCGACCAGGTCCGCATCGTGCCCGGCGGCCTCACCCGCGTGGCGATGAAGAAAGGCTCGCTGGTCGTCAATTCGAGCCAGGGCGGCGGCACCAAGGATACCTGGGTGCTGCACGGATGAAGACGCCTTCCCGCGCCCGCGGCGGAGGTCAGGAGTAGAGCATGCTGTCTCGCACGGCCGACAATCTGTTCTGGCTCGCCCGCTATGTCGAGCGCGCCGAATATCTCGCCCGCATCCTCGACACCACCTATCGGCTCACGGCGTTGCCGCTCGCCTATGTCGGCGCCTCCAACGAATGGGAATCCGCGGTCGCGACCGCCGGCTGCGCCAACGCCTTCTTCGCCACCTATTCGGAGGCGAACGAGGAGACCGTCACCGAGTTCCTCGCCTTCTCGACCGCGAATCCGTCCTCGATCCGCAACTGCTTCGAGACCGCCCGCATCAATGCGCGCTCGGTGCGCACCGCGCTGACCATCGAGATGTGGGACACCATCAACAGCGCCTGGCTCGAACTCAAGAAATGGGGCAACGGGCCGCGCTCGCGCGAGGAATTCGCCCGCTTCCTGCGCTGGGTGCAGGAATCCTCGCTGCGCTTCGACGGCTCGGCCTACCGCACCATGCTGCGCAACGACGCCTATTGGTTCTCCCGGCTCGGCGTCTTCATGGAGCGCGCCGACAACACCGCGCGCATTCTCGACGTCAAATATCACCTGCTGTTGCCGGCGCAGGAGCAGGTCGGCGGCCCGCTCGATTATTTCCAATGGGCGGCGATCCTGCGCTCGGTGTCGGCGCTCACCGCCTATCACTGGGTCTATCGCGCCAACGTCAAGCCGTGGCTCGTCGCCGACCTGTTGATGCTCAAGGACGAGATGCCGCGCTCGCTGGCGAGCTGCTACGAGAACCTGGTGCAGAACCTCGACCGCATCGGCAACGCCTATGGCCGCCAGGGGCCGGCGCAGCGCCAGGCCCGCACCATCAGGGCGCGGCTCGAAAACAGCCGCATCGAGGAGATTTTCCAGACCGGGCTGCACGAGTTCATCGACGATTTCGTCGAGGACAATAACCGGCTCGGCACCGCGATCGCGCAGCAATATCTGCAATAAGCGGAGGACGACCCTAAAGGAGTGAGGACAAAACGGCGTTGCGTCGTCTATCATCTCCCTTACGACCGCCCGTCCTCCGGCATCCGTTCGCTGCATGCGCCTGCGCATCGCCCACACCACGGTCCACCGCTACGATCCGCCCGCGACCGGCGTGATCCAGGTGCTGCGGCTGACCCCGCGCAACCATGACGGCCAATATGTGATCCGCTGGCGCATCGACGTGTCGTCCGACGTGCGGCTCGCCGCCCACGAGGACGCGTTCGGCAATCTCACCCACGTGTTCTCGGCCGACGGCCCGTTCGACGAATTGCGCGTCGAGGTCGACGGCGAGGCGGAGACGCAGAACACCGACGGGGTCGTGCGCGGCGCCGTCGAGCGGTTTCCGCCGACCCTGTTCCTGCGCGACACCGCCCTCACGCAGGCCGACACGGCGATGCGGGACTTGGCGCTGGGCATTCGCGGCGCCGACGGCGGCGACGTGCTCGGTGTCCTGCACGAGCTGCTCGCCCGCTTGCACGAGGATATGGCCCACGATCCCGCGCAGGCGACGACGACGGCCACGGCGGCATTCGCGCGCCGGCGCGGCTCGAGCCAGGATCTGGCCCACATCTTCATCGGCGCGACCCGCTGCCTCGACATTCCGGCACGCTACGTCTCCGGTTATCGATGCCCCGACGGCGAACTCGCGCAAGGCACCCATGCCTGGGCGGAGGCCTACGTTCCCGACCTCGGCTGGGTCGGCTTCGACCCCGTCATCGGCGCCTGCCCGACCGACGCCTATGTGCGCGTCGCCATCGGTCTCGATGCCGAAGGCGCGGCCCCGGTCCGCGGTACCAGGTACGGCCACGGCGACGAGAGCCTGGAGATTGCCGTCAAGGTCGATCAATAGGCGTTGGCCGAAGGCCAACCGCGCCGCGCCTCGCCGCCGTCCGCCATTGCCGCGCGCCGACGGCTGCCGATATAACCACGCCAGCGGGGAGCCAGGACGCCTGATGACCTATTGTTGCGGAATTCTCGTGCGCGAGGGGCTGGTGATGTTCGCCGACACGCGCACCAATGCCGGCGTCGACAACATCGCGACCTTCCGCAAGCTCCACGTCTTCAAGGATCCGGGCAAGCGCATCATGGCGATCGCCGCCGCCGGCAACCTGTCGATCAGCCAGACCGTCCTGAGCATGCTGACCGAGGGGTTCGACAATCCGGACAATGGCGAGCGCGAGACCCTGATGAACGCGCCGACCATGTTCCAGGCCGCCCAGCGCGTCGGCCACGCCATCCGCACCATTCACGACACCGAGGGCAAGGCGCTCGAAGCCTCCGACGTGAAGTTCGACGTTTCCTTCCTGTTCGGCGGCCAGATCGCGGGCGAGCGCATGCGGCTGTTCATGATCTATTCCGCCGGCAATTTCATCGAATGCACCACCGACACGCCCTATCTGCAGATCGGCGAGCACAAATACGGCAAGCCGGTGCTCGATCGCGCCATCAGCTACGAGATGGATCTCTACGACGCGCTCAAGGTCGGGCTGGTCTCGATCAATTCCACCATGCGCTCGAACCTCAGCGTCGGCATGCCGATCGACCTTCTGGTGGTGCGGCGCGACGCCTGCGACGCCGAATTGATCTATCGCATCGAGCCGGGGGAAGCGTATTTCTCCGATCTGCGCGAGCGCTGGTCGGCGGCGCTGCGGGCCGCCCACATCGCCATTCCCCGCCCGCCCTATCGCAACAAGCGCTGACGCCACCGGCCGCGCCGCGCCCGGAAATTTACGCGGCATTAACTCTCGCCGCGAAATTCGACGGGCGGATGGCGGAAAACGCGTATTCCGCCGGCCTGGAAACGATTTGCAACCATTCTGTCCTACCGTCCCGCCCAACGATTGTTCAGCAGGCAATGCGGTCTTTCGGCAGGGATGGGAGCGTGATCACTTCGGCGCGGGCACAGATCGCCGAGGAACGCGCGGGATCGCGTCTGGACCGCGCGCGTCCGAGCCTCGTCGTTCCGATCGTCATCATCGTCGCCGTCGCGATCGTTTGCGTCGTCGTTGCGGTATTGACCGCGGCGCAGCGGGCCGATGAGGTTTCGCTCCGGCGCGAGCAGAACCTGATCGAGCAGGCCCTCGCCCAGCGCGGCGCGCGGGTGTTGCGCGAACTCGACGGCATTGCCGCCCGGCCGAACGCCGCGACCGCCATCCGCACCGATTACGACCCGCAATGGGTCGAGCGCAGCCTGGTCACCTGGCTGCGAACCTTCTTCGGCCACGACCTCGTCGTCGTGGTCGACGGCGCCGACCAGATCGAATACCCGCCGCGCCGCGGCGAGCGATCCTTCCGCGGCCGATCTGCCGCGGGAGCTGGCCGACCGTCCTCGCTCTCATGCGCTCCCGCCTCGACGCGATGCCGCCCGGCGTCGTTGCGGTCATCGCCGGCGCCGAGCAATCCCCTCGAGCCCGGCCGCCACTTGGCCCTGATCGAGCGGTTCCGCGGCCGGCCGGCGATCGTCGCGGCGGTGGCGATCGGCTCCGACGCCGAGCTTGCCGCAGGCAATGCCGGCGCGCCGATCGTGGTCTCGGTCAAATATATCGACGACGACATGGTCGCCGAGATCGGGCGGCGCCTCGCGCTCCCCGGCCTGCACATGATCGGCGGCGCGGCGCCCGGCAAAACCGAACAGGCGAGCGCGATCACCGGCGCCGGCGGCGACACCATCGCGCGCTTCGCCTGGACGCCGACGCGGCCCGGCGGCGAGATCGTCGCGCAGGGTTCTGCCCTTCATCGTGGTGGCGATCGTCGGCTTCGCGCTGATGGTCGGGCTCGTCATGCGCTACATGCGGCGGACCGCGCAGACGATCGCGGCCGGCGAAACCCAGCTGCGCCACCTCGCCTTGCACGATCCGGTCTGCGGCCTGCCCAACCGCATCTGCTTCGGCGAGCGGCTGGAGAACGTCATCGAGGAAGTGCGTCGCGGCGGCCCGTCGGCGGCGGTGTTCTACATCGACCTCGACCACTTCAAGGACGTGAACGACACGCTCGGCCATCACATCGGCGACGAGCTCATCCTCAACGTCACGCAGCGCCTGAGCCGGGTGATGCGCGGCAACGACCTCGTCGCCCGGCTCGGCGGCGACGAGTTCGCCATCATCACCGTCTGCGCCTCGGATTCCTATTCGCTGCAGGCGATCGCCGGGCGCATCATCGCCGCGGTGTGCGCGCCCTACGCCATCAACGGCCACAACATCATCATCGGCGCCTCGGTCGGCATCGCCGTGATCGACCGCCGCGCCAAGGACGCCGCCGACATTCTGCGCTACGCCGACATGGCGCTCTACCGCGCCAAGAACGAGGGCCGCAACCGCGCCTGCATCTACGATACGGCGATGGATGCCGACCTCTCCAAGCGCAAGCTGCTCGAAGGCGATCTGTTGCAGGCGATCCGCAACGACAGCCTGCGGGCCGCCTATCAGCCGATCGTCAACGTCTCCGGCGACACCGTGGTCGGCGTCGAGGCGCTGGCGCGCTGGACGCATCCGACCGCGGGCGAAATCCCGCCGTCCGAATTCATCCCGGTCGCCGAGCACTCCGGCATCATCATCGAACTCGGCGAATGGATGCTGCGCCGCGCCTGTCTCGACGGCCGCAACTGGCCGGGGCTGACGGTCGCCGTCAACGTTTCGCCGCTGCAATTCCGCCGCTCCGATTTCGTCGAAGTGGTCGAACGCATCCTCGCCGAGACCCGGTTCGAGGCCAACCGGCTCGAACTGGAGCTGACCGAGAGCACGCTGCTCGGCAACTTCGAGACCGCGGAACTGTCGATGATGCGGCTCAAGGCGATCGGCGTGCGTTTCGCGCTCGACGATTTCGGCACCGGCTATTCGAGCCTGCTCTATCTGCGGCGTTTCCCGTTCGACAAGCTCAAGATCGATTCGAGCTTCGTGCGCGCGATCGAGACAGGCGCCCGATGCCGCGGCCATCGTGCACGCCGTCGTCAGCCTCGGCCGCGGGCTGGGCATGAAGGTGACCGCCGAAGGCGTCGAGAACGCCGAGCAGCATCTGTTCCTGCGCGCCGCCGGCGTGCACTCGATGCAGGGCTATCGCTTCGGCCGGCCCGGCCCCGCCGGCGACATCACCAAGCGGCTCGCCTCGCCCGACGACTACCGGGTCCGCAATCCCGACGAGGAAATCGCGCTGGCCTCGTAGCCCGGATCGCGCGCCGCGCGATCCGGGGTCGGCCGCACCAAATCCGCAACTCCGTCGGCCTGCGTTGCCGACCCCGGATTGCGCTCCGCGCAATCCGGGCTACGGTGTCCGAGCGCATGACAGGAGGCGCCGATGGCCGGACAGAAAGATCGCGGTGGTGACGGGAGCCGGCAGCGGCATCGGCAAGGCGGCGGCGCTCGCTTTGTCGCGCGACGGCTACAAGGTCGTGCTCGCCGGGCGCCGCCACGGACGCGCTCGAAGGCGTGGCGCAAGGAGGCCGCCGGCGAGACCCTCGTCGTGCCGACCGACGTGACCGATGCGGCCTCGATCCGCGCCTTGTTCGCCACGACCAAGGACAGCCTTCGGCCGGCTCGACCTTCTGTTCAACAATGCCGGCATCAGCATGCGCGCGATGCCGCTCGAGGAGGTGCCGTTGGAGCGCTGGCTGCATGTCGTCGCCACCAATCTCACCGGCGTGTTTCTGTGCACCCAGGAAGCGATGAAGATCATGAAGGCGCAGGAGCCGCGCGGCGGCCGCATCATCAACAACGGCTCGATCTCCGCCCACGCGCCGCGGCCCGGCAGCGCCGCCTACACCGCGACCAAACACGCCGTCACCGGGCTCACCAAACAGACCGCGCTCGATTGCCGCGCCTACGACATCTGCTGCGGCCAGATCGACATCGGCAACGCCGCGACGCCGCTGACCGAGAAGATGGCGGTCGGCATGCTGCAGGCCGACGGCCGCACCATGCCGGAGGAGCGCATGAACGTCGACGACGTCGGCCGCGCCGTGGTCTACATGGCGAGCCTGCCGCTCGACGCCAACGTGCTGTTCATGACCGTGATGGCGAACAAGATGCCGTTCGTCGGGCGGGGCTGACCGGTTAAGCGCGCGCTCCCATGCTCGAACACTGGCACGAATTTTACGGTTTGCTCGGCACCGCGGCGGCGGCGCTGGTCGCGCTTTTGTTCGTCGCCGCTTCGATCGCGACCGGCCGTCTCAGCGCCCGGCGCGGCAGCCCCACCCGCACCTTCACCAGCCCGGTCCTGGTGCACTACACCTACGTGCTGTTCGTGAGCCTCGTCGCGCTCGTACCCGTCAACACCGACATCTCGCTCGCGGTCATCGTCGGCATCAGCGCGGCCGCGGGGCTCGCCTATGCGATCTTCCTCATGGTCCGCGTGCTGCGCAGCACGCAACCGACATCGACGATCGCCTCGCCTACGGCGCCGGTCCGCCGGTCGCCTATGCCGCGGCGCTTGCCGCCGCGGTGCTGATCGGCACGCGTTCCGACGTCGGGCCGCCGCTGCTGGCCGGCGCGCTGATCCTTCTCATCCTCGTCAACATCCGCAACTCGTGGGATTTGACGGTGTTCTTCGCCCAGAACCACGGCGACGGAAATTCCGCCGGCGGCTCGTCGCGCCGCTGACGCGCCGAGCAGGTCTTACGGATTCTTCGCGCGCTTCGATCCGTGTTTGTGCTTATGGACGGGCCTGCCCGCTCATAGGGCCCATAGACATCGCCGCCGATCACCGACGAGGTGTAATTGGTGCCCGTCCAGCAGCCGCCGCAGCCGCCGCAACCGCAGCCGCAACCGCCGCAGGCGCCCATCGCAAGCCGCAGGTTCGCCTTGACCGTCGGGGCATTGTCTCTGTCGAACACATAGAACGTCGCCAGGCTGACGTCGGCGATTTCCTCGTCGCGCAGCATGACGGCGTGGCCCACCAACGCCGGCCGCGTCACCATTTCCGGTGCCGGCGTACCGGTCGCCGCCGACGCGGCGCCCGCCAGCGAGAGCGACAATCCGGCCGCCCCCAACACCGGACCGGCTTTGCTCCTGCGCTTCTTGTTCGTCGTCTGCTTTGTGGTTGCCATGACGGCACTCTCCTTACATTCGGGACGTTGCATGCGGGGACGTTACATCGGAACGTTACATTCGTTACATGCGGCGACATGTCGAGCGATCGATTCTATGCACCATGATGTAGGAATTATTGCCGCCCAGGGCCAGCACGAGGCAAGTGACAATGAAAGTCAGGCCAAAGTGACGCAGCTGGGCGCCAGTCCGTCGGCGACGGCTTGCGCCGTCGTCTGCGCATAAAAATCGCGCGGCAGGCACTGGCGTGCGGCGCGTTCGGGCGCGCCGATATTCGCCAGCGTCGCCGCCAGGAATATTTTGCCGCTGCACCGGGACGCGATATCCGGCGCCGCAATGACGCGAATGCCTCGTCATCCTGAGGTGCTCGGCGCCAACGGGTCCGGCCCGAAGTGGCCGGCCCGATGACAAGCTCCGCGCCGAGCCTCGAAGGACGCACGGCCCCGGCGCTGCGGCAGCATCCTTCGAGGCTCCCCCGATCAAGTCGGGGGTCGCACCTCAGGATGACGGCGCGTCACCATCATAAGGACGCTGTCGCACGTGAACATTGCCCTCACCCCCACCCTCTCCCGCAAGCGGGAGGACGAGGCGCTGGCGCGCCGCGGGAGTACGCGCCTGCCCCGCTCCGACGTACACACCCGGACCTGACGAATCTGCAGACGCCCGCTACACTTGCCCCATCCGAGGGAACGGGGCGTACTCATGCAGAACCTGCAATCGGCGGCCGGGATCGTCGCCATCATCCTGTTTGCGTTCGTCATCAGCGAGAACCGGCGCGCGGTTAACTGGCGGCAGGCTGCGATCGGGCTCGTCGTCACCATTGCGCTTGCCGTGCTGCTGCTCAAGGTGCCGCAGGTCAAGGTCGCGTTCGTGTGGATCAACGACGCGGTAACGGCGATCGCGGCGGCGACGCGGGCCGGCACCTCGTTTCGTGTTCGGCTATATCGGCGGCGGGCCGCTGCCGTTCGTGCCGAAGACGCCGGGATCGGATTTCATTCTCGCGTTCCAGGCGCTCCCCGTCGTGCTGGTGATGAGCGTCCTCTCCTCGCTGTTGTTCTACTGGCGCATCATGCCGCCGATCGTGCGCGGCTTTTCCTGGGCGCTGACCCGCACGCTCGACGTCGGCGGCGCGGTCGGGCTTGTCGACCGCGGCCAATATTTTCGTCGGCCAGGTCGAGGCGCCGCTGTTCATCCGGCCCTATCTCGCGCAAATTGTCGCGCGGCGAAATGTTCGTGGTGATGACCGGCGGCATGGCCGGCATCGCCGGCACGGTGTTCGTGCTCTACGCCACCATCCTCAGCGCCGCGATCCCCGACGCCGCCGGCCACATCGCGGTCGCCTCGATCCTCGGCGCGCCGGCGGCGATCCTCATCAGCCTCATCATGGTGCCCGATCTCGGCGAGCACCGCACCGGCGCGCTCATCGGCGAACTGGAGCAGCCGGCGTCGTCGACCATGGACGCCATCGTCATCGGCACCGTCGCCGGGCTCGAGCTTCTCCTCAACATCGTCGCCATGCTGATCGTGTTCATCGCGCTCGTTTCGCTCACCAACTCGATCCTCAGCCTGTTGCCGGATTTTCTCGGCGCGCCGCTGACGCTGCAGCGCGTGCTCGGCTGGGTCATGGCGCCGGTGTGCTGGCTGCTCGGCGTGCCGTGGTCGCAGGCCGTCACCGCCGGCGGGCTGATGGGCATCAAGACGATCTTCAACGAACTCGTCGCCTATCTGCAGCTGGCGGCGCTGCCCGCCGGCACGCTCGACCCGCGCTCGCGGCTGATCATGCTCTACGCCATGTGCGGTTTTGCCAATTTCGGCTCGCTCGGCATCATGATTGCCGGGCTCGCCACCATGTGCCCGGAAAAGCGCGACGAGGTGGTGTCGCTGGGCTTGAAGTCGATCCTCTCGGGCACGCTGACGACGTGTCTGCTGGGGGCGATCGTCGGGATGCTGAGCTGACCGAACGATCGTTCTATTCCCTCACGATGCGATCGAGCACCGCCATCAGCGCTGCTGGGCGCGGTGACGTTGGGGCTGTGGCTGGCGTCGAGATCGTGGACCGTCCACCCCGGTTCTGTTTGCGCACGCGCCGAAAACTGCGCGAACGGTTTGTGCTCCGCATAGCGCAGGCAGTGAATGTAGCTGCGCGGCAGCGTCGGTGGCGCCTACAGGCGAAGCGGCTGGACGAAACATTTGACCGACTGCGGCAGGCGGAATTTCATGATCCAGGCAACGTCTTCGGCCGCGGTGTCGGGCGGCACCGGATTAGGCGTGACGCGCCAGCCGTCGCCCGCGCCGACGCTGTCCAGAAGCCGCCGCCGTTCCCCGTCGGCGGGAGAAAATCGACCAGCGCCTGACCGTCCGCCGGCACGAAGGCGTCGAGATAGACGAGCTTGGCGATGCGCTCGCGGGCGCGATCGGCAACGCCCGTCGCCACCATGCCGCCGTAGCTGTGGCCGATCAGGACAACGTCGTGGAGATCCTCGTACGCGAGCACGCCGAGCACGTCCTCGATGTGCGTGTCGAGATCATTCGCCGGATCAGCAAGATGCGCGCGCTCGCCGAGCCCCGTATAGCTCGGCGCGAAGAAATCATGTCCCGCCGCCGCCATCAGCGGCCGCACCTTTTTCCACGCCCACGCCGACGACCAAGCGCCGTGGGCGAGCACGATGGTTGCCACGATTGTTTCCTCCCGGTTCGGTTGGCTTGCGCCGCGTTTTGTTAGAGGTGAATCTGCCGGAGAAAGCGCAAGACCACAAGCGCGCCTACCCGCCGCGCGGCGTGCCCATATAGCTATGGAACAGGCCGCCGGGGTCGTATTTCGCCCGCAGCGTTTCGAGCCGCGCCAGGTTCGCCTCGGCGATGAACTTGAACGGCCGGGCTGCCCAGATTTTCGTCGGCGAGCTGAATGCCGCTGGCGTGCGGCTCCAAGGCCTTCATATGATCGGTGACCCAGGCTTGATGCCGGGCGTCGTCACGCTCGTCCCGCCAGACCGAATAAAGCGCAATGTAGAGATCGTCTTCCATCGAGAACGCCATGTCCGGCCGCGGCTCGCTCGGGCCCCACAGCATCCACATCATGTGCGACGGCGCGTCGGGCAACGTGCGCGCGATGTCGCGCATGCCGGGAAGCAGCGCTTCGACCGGCGCATGCGTCCACATATTGTCGGCGGCGTAGCGCGCGCCCGGCGGATAAAGCAGATCTTCGGCGCCCTGCAGCCATCGATCGAGCGAACCTTCGGCATTCGACATCGGCCATCACCGCCTTGGCCCGACCGGGCATTGCTCGAGAATGGCGAGCGCCTCACGCGCCTCCTCTTCGGTGTCGGCGATCACGGGCGCGGTCAACAGCGCGCCGGGCCCCTGATGGCCGAAAATATCGCGGCGGGTGAAGACCAGGCATTCCATCGCGCGGGACAGTTTCGGCTGGACCGCATGCACGAAGCGCAAAACCTCGTCATAGACCTCGATCGGGTAGACATAATCGCTTTTCAGAAACGCCTTCGGGCGCGGATAAACCGTCAGATAAAACCGCGTCACCACGCCAAAGAATCCCGGCCCGGCGCCGCGCGCCGCCCATAACAAATCGGCGCTGCGCTTGGCGTCGGCGTGCCACATCTCGCCGTCGGCGGTGACGACGTCGATCGCCCGCACGCTGACGCAGGCCGGGCCCCAAGCCCTCGAATTCCAGCCGAACCCACCCTGCAACAGGAAGCCGCCGAGCCCGACATTCATGCAGTGGCCGGTCGGGAAGCACAGATCGTGTTTGGCAAGCGCGCGGTTGAGTTCGGTGCCGATCAGCCCTGGCTGGATTTCGGCGGTGCGCGCCTCGCGGTCGATGACGAGCGCATTCATCTGCGAGAGGTCGATCAACATGCCGCCGTCGCGCAGGAAGGCGCCGGCCCAGCTGTGGCCGCCGGAGCGCACGCCGATCTTCAGCCCGTGGCGTTTAGCGAGCCGCACGGCGGCGATGACGTCGGCATCGCTCGCCGCCTGCACGATCACGTCGGGAAATCGCTGCGGCAAGCGCGCGTTCTTGACAGCGGCGGAGCGGGCCGCTTCGTAACCGGGCTCGCCCCGGTAAAACGTTCGGCCTGTCGCTGCGTGCGCCATGGCGCAACTATGGCCGACAAGCCGCGCGCTTGAAAGCCGATCCGCTGGGCCGGATCGCTGCGCGGAAGAGATGCTCAATGCAGCCGGAACTCGCCTGAGACGGCGCGCAGCTCCGCGGGCTTGATCAGCCGCGAATGGGCGACCGTCACCGAATGCAGCGGCCCCTCGAGCTTTTCCTGCCAGAAATTGAGGAATTTTTTGAGCGCCGGAAACACCGGGTGAAGGTCGTAGTCCTGCCAGACATAGGTCTGCAGGAGCCACGGGTGGTCCGGCCGCCGGTAAAGAATGTTGGCCGTGGTCAATCCGTAGCCTTCGAGCTGTAGACGAAAGTCTTCGCAAACCATCGCCGTCCTCCAGTCCCCTTAGTCACGCACCATTGTCACGAAACCCACACGGTCATTGCAAGCCTCAAAAGTGAATAAGTTGTGTATTCTCAAGGCATTAGCAGCATAGCCTGGACATTGCTACCAAGCCGGCCGCCGTGGGTTCCAACTCAGGGCCAACGGCAATTTCTGGGACTGAGTTCCCAAGTTGCGGCGGTTCATATTTTCGCGAGAGCGCTGGAACCGGCGGATTAACCAGAACCTCGGCACTGCTGTTGGCAATCAGCCCCGATGAGTGCTAATAAATCTCCACGGCCCTCTTGCGGCCATCGTTTGCGCCCTTATGTCGCGGCCAAGCGGTCAGCCGGGGGAACCCACGCACAGCGGGCCGCCTACCCAAACCCTTTGTGTTTCAGAAACTTAGGAGGACACCATGAAGTTTCGTCCGCTTCACGACCGCGTCGTCGTCAAGCGCATTGATGCCGAAGCCAAGTCTGCCGGCGGCATCATCATCCCCGACACCGCCCAGGAAAAGCCGTCGCAAGGCGAAGTCATCGCCGTCGGCCCGGGCGGGCGCGACGAAGCCGGCAAGCTGATCCCGATCGACATCAAGGTCGGTGACCGCGTGCTGTTCGGCAAATGGTCGGGCACCGAGGTCAAGATCGATGGCCAGGACCTCCTGATCATGAAGGAGTCCGACATCATGGGCGTGCTCGACGAGCCCGCCGCGAAGAAGAAGGCCGCGTAACCCCTTTTTGTTTGTCGTCTTGCCCGCGCTTGTCGCCGGCATTCACGTGTTAGCGCTTTGAGCGAAAGACGTGGATGGCCGGAACAAGTCCGGCCATGACGGCAGGACAACAGAACTCTCAGGAGAGATCCCAATGGCTGCCAAGGAAGTCAGATTTTCCGTCGACGCGCGCGACAAGATGCTGCGCGGCGTCGACACCCTCGCCAACGCGGTGCGGGTCACGCTCGGCCCCAAGGGCCGCAACGTCGTCATCGACAAGTCGTTCGGCGCGCCGCGCATCACCAAGGACGGCGTCACCGTCGCCAAGGAGATCGAGCTCGAGGACAAGTTCGAGAACATGGGCGCGCAGATGGTGCGCGAGGTCGCGTCCAAGACCTCCGACATCGCCGGTGACGGCACCACCACGGCGACCGTGCTCGCCGCGGCGATCGTCAAGGAAGGTTCCAAGGCGGTCGCCGCCGGCATGAACCCGATGGACCTCAAGCGCGGCATCGACCTCGCGGTCGAGACCGTGGTCGAGGAGCTCAAGAAGAACTCCAAGAAGGTCACCTCGAACGAAGAGATCGCCCAGGTCGGCACCATCTCCGCCAACGGCGACAAGGAGATCGGCCAGTTCCTCGCCGAGGCGATGAAGAAGGTCGGCAACGAGGGCGTCATCACGGTCGAAGAGGCGAAGTCGCTCGAGACCGAACTCGACGTCGTCGAGGGCATGCAGTTCGACCGCGGCTACATCTCCCCCTACTTCATCACCAACGCCGACAAGATGCGCGTGGAGATGGACGACGCCTACATCCTCATCAACGAGAAGAAGCTCTCGGCGCTCAACGAGCTCCTGCCGCTGCTCGAAGCCGTCGTGCAGACCGGCAAGCCGCTCCTGATCGTCGCCGAGGACGTCGAAGGCGAGGCGCTCGCCACGCTCGTCGTCAACAAACTGCGCGGCGGCCTCAAGGTCGCGGCCGTGAAGGCGCCGGGTTTTGGTGATCGCCGCAAGGCCATGCTGCAGGATATCGCCATCCTGACCGGCGGCCAGGCCATCTCCGAAGACCTCGGCATCAAGCTCGACAACGTCACCGTGGCGATGCTGGGCAAGGCCAAAAAGGTGATGATCGACAAGGAAAACACCACGATCGTCAACGGCGGCGGCAAGAAGGCCGACATCGAGGCCCGCATCGCCCAGATCAAGGCGCAGATCGAGGAGACCACCTCGGACTACGACCGCGAGAAGCTGCAGGAACGGCTCGCCAAGCTCGCCGGCGGCGTCGCGGTGATCCGCGTCGGCGGCGCGACCGAGGTCGAGGTGAAGGAGCGCAAGGATCGCGTCGATGACGCGATGCATGCGACCCGCGCCGCGGTCGAGGAAGGCATCCTGCCGGGCGGCGGCGTCGCGCTGTTGCGCGCCACCGAGGCCCTCAAGAAGGTCCGCACCCACAACGAGGACCAGAAGCACGGCGTCGAGATCGTGCGCAAGGCGCTGCAGGCGCCGGCCCGCCAGATCGCGACCAATGCAGGCGAGGACGGCTCGGTCATCGTCGGCAAGATCCTGGAGAATGCCAGCTACGCCTTCGGCTTCGACGCCCAGGGCGGCGACTATGTCGACATGGTCAAAAAGGGCATCATCGACCCGACCAAGGTCGTGCGCCAGGCGCTGCAAGGCGCCTCCTCGGTCGCCGGCCTGCTCATCACCACCGAGGCGATGGTGGCCGAGCTGCCGAAGAAGAAGGACGCCGGCGGTCCGGCGATGCCGCCCGGCGGCGGGATGGACTTCTAAGCTCACGTCAGGCGACGTGGAGAATGCGAAGGCCCGGGAGCGATCCCGGGCCTTTTGCTGTCTGGGGATGCCGGGTCAAAAGCACAGCGGGAAAACGAAACGACCACAAACGATCGGTGCGCGTTCATCCGGCGTCACCGGCCGTTGTGGCCTCACCGCTGAGCGGGTCGAGCACTTACCGCCGCGGCGCGGTTGAAGTATTGTCGCACGCGGTGACAGCGGTGTGACGAACCGCGCGCCGAAATTCAACAAGGCGGCCGCGATGGCAGCGAAAGCAGAAAAGTCAGCAGGCAAAATTTACATCGGCGTCGGCGGCTGGAATTTTGCGCCGTGGCGCGGCGTGTTCTATCCGGAGGGGCTCGCGCAGGCGAAGGAGCTGACTTACGCGTCGAGCCACCTGACCTCGATCGAGATCAACGCGACTTTTTACGGCTCGCAGAAGCCGGAGAGCTTTCGCAAATGGGCGGCGACCGTGCCCGACGGCTTCGTGTTCTCGGTCAAGGGCCCGCGCTTCGCCACCAACCGGCGCGTACTCGCCGAGGCCGGCGATTCCATCAAGCGCTTCATCGATTCCGGCGTGTTGGAGCTGCGCGACCGGCTCGGGCCGATGCTGTG
Organism: uncultured Pseudomonadota bacterium; assembly: GCA_963745155.1. GTDB lineage: Bacteria > Pseudomonadota > Alphaproteobacteria > Rhizobiales > Xanthobacteraceae > BOG-931. Next base: position 87,963 of record CAVUWO010000031.1, read on the forward strand.
GCAGTTCGCCCCGACCAAAAAATTCGACGCCGCCGATTTCGGCAAGTTCCTCGAACTGCTGCCGCGCGAGGCCGGCGGGCGGAATTTGCGCCATGTCGTCGAGGTGCGGCACGCGAGCTTCCGCACGGCGGAGTTCGTCGCGCTGATGCGCACGTTCGCGCTCCCCGTCGTGTTCACCGACCACGTCACCTACCCGTCGTTCGCCGACCTTACCGCCGACTTCGTCTATGCGCGGCTGCAGCGCGGGCAGGACGACATTGCGACCGCCTATCCGAAAAAGGACCTCGACGCCTGGGCCGGCCGCTTGAAGCTGTGGGCGCAGGGCGGCGAGCCCGACGACCTGCCCCGCGTCGCGGCGGCGGAGAAGCCAAAGCCGGCGCCGCGCGACGTCTTCTGCTACGTCATTCACGAAGGCAAGGTGCGGGCGCCCGCCGCGGCGATGGCGCTGATCGAGCGGCTGAACGGGAAATGAGCGAGGAGCGAATTGCGAATGGCGAATGGCGAATAGAGAAGAATACACCATTCGCCATTCGCTATTCGCCACTCCCCATTCGCGCTATCGCGCTCAATAAATCGCGTTGTTCGATTTGCGCAACCGATGCACCAGAGAGCGCATCACGTTGAGCGCGAAATACGGCGTGTGGCCGACCATGACCAGAAACTGCTTCTCGGTGACGGGAATGAGCGTCACGTCGGTTTCCGCCACCGCGGTGGCGCTGCGCGGGGCGCTGTCGATCAGCGCCATCTCGCCGAAAATGGCGAGCTCCGGCAAGGTGTCGAGCAGCCGATTACCGAGGTGAATGCCGACCTTGCCGCTCTTGATGACGAACAGCTCGTCGGCCGGATCGCCCTCGCGGAAAATGACCTCGCCCGCCTTGAAAGTGCGCACGGGGGCGCTGGCGCTGGCTAAGATGCTGAAATCGACGGGCTTATCCGTCATGTTGCGTCCCTCTGCTCATGGCGCGGATGATCGCCATCTCATGTCGGTCGTCGATTACAGTTTGATGACAAGATGCGCCCTGGCGGGCGTGAAATGACGTTGACGCATAACGAGGGGACCAAAGCGGGCACAAAAACGCCAACGGCCACGAAAGACGAGGCGCGCGTACATCCGGCGTCGCCCACATCATATCCGTGGCCGTCCCGCAACGGAGCCCGAAAGGCGCGGCCCGAAGGCCGGCAGCGCAAGCGTCGACGTTGCTAAAGGGCAATATAGGCTTGCGCCCGGCATTTTCAAGCCCTGCACGCCCGCACGTACTCAACCGCGCCTCCAACCCGCGCCTCCAACCCGCGCGCATTCCCTGCGCGAGCGCCGCCGCCGACCGGAACCAAGCGGATGGTGGTGGGTTTGCAGCACGCCGTGCAGGTGATCGGCCGGCGCGGCGATGGCGGCTGTCGTCGCCAGGGGCCGTAGCATTACGACCTGTGCATTCTCCGCCATATGTTCTAACCTGTGCCGCAGCATTGTTGCGTCGTTTGCCAGCCTGCCGTCATTTAAAATCCGGGAGACAATCATGACCATCAATCAACCAGCCGGCCCGATCGGGCGCGCTGTCGCCGGCGCCATCCACCAGCATTGGGGACTTTTCCTCGCCGAGGGCATCATTCTCGTCTTGCTCGGCGTGGTGGCCATCGTGGTGCCGCCGATCGCCACCATCGCCTTCACCTTCATCATCGGCTGGGTGTTTCTGTTCGGCGGCGCGGCCGGGCTATTCACGACGTTCTACATCGGGCGCGCTCCGGGGTTCTGGTGGTCGCTGATCTCGGCCTTGGTCGGCATCGCCGCCGGCGTGATCCTCTTGGCGCGACCGATTACGGGGGCGCTGTCATTGACCCTGGTCTTGATCGCCTTCTTCGTGGTCGAGGGTGTCGCCTCCATCTTCTATGCGATAGAGCATCGCAATCAGCTCAGCGGGCGCTGGGGCTGGATGCTGGTCTCGGGCATCGTCGATCTCATCCTCGCCGCCATCATCTTGTCCGGTCTGCCGGAAACGGCGGCGTGGGCGATCGGCCTCCTGGTCGGGATCAACATGCTGTTCGGCGGCTCGGCGCTGATCGCCATGGCGCTCGCGGCGCGCAATCCGGCGTAGCGCGGCCGGGCGATACGGCGGCATTGCTGCGCCACAAGTGCGAATGGCGAGTGGGGAAAAGCCTCGGAATAATCGCGGCAATCCCCTACTCGCCACTCGCCACTCGCCACTCGCCATTCCCTATTCGCGATTTCTTCCAATCGCTGCCAAGCGCCGAGACACTTGACTTTTAAGACGACCGGTCATATTGATACAGTATGACCCGACCGAACACGCGCGAGCAGATCGTCCAAGCCGGCCTGAAATGCCTGGTCGAGAGAGGCTTTAACGGCGTCGGCGTACAGGACATCACAACCACGGCCGGCGTGCCGAAAGGCTCGTTCTACAATCACTTCGAGAGCAAGGAGGCGCTCGGCGCCGAGATTGTCGAACGTTACGGTGCCGATTCCCGGCGGCGGGAAATTCTGACCGATCGATCGGTTCCGCCGCTCGAGCGGCTGCGCCGTCACTATGAACGCCTGAACCGGATCTTCGTCGACGCGAATTTCCAGCGCGGCTGCATCCTCGGCAATTTCAGCGCCGAATTGTCCAGCCAAAGCGAACTGATCCGCGATGCCTTGCGCAAGCTTTATGCGCGCTGGACCGCCAACGTCGAGGCCGCCATCGCCGAGGCGCAGGAGCAAGGTGCGATCGGCAAAGCCATGACCGCGGCGGAGCTGGCGGCGTTTCTGCTCGACGCCTACGAGGGCACGCTGCTGCGCGCTCGCGTCGAGCGGGATGCTCGACCGTTCGACCGCTTCATGAAATTCGCCTTCGCCCAGATCCTGGTCTGAGACGGCAGCAGGATCGCGACGCGCATGCCGACAGCTCAATCTCTGGCTCACCGCAAGATGACTGGTCATCTTTACCCTTCTAAAACAAGGAACCCCCAGCGATGAAAGCCCCCGCCCCTGCCGCCGCTTCTAGACCGCTCGCTGGCGTTACCGCCGTGCACGAGCTCGCCCCGCTCGTCTGGCTGGCGATGGGTACCTTCGCCACCGGCACGGAAAGCTTCATGATCGCGGCGTTGCTGCCCGGTCTCTCCTCGGATCTTGCCGTCAGCGTCACCGCGGCCGGGCAACTAATGACCGTGTTCGCGCTCACTTACGCGTTGAGCTCGCCCGTACTCGCGGCAGCGACCGCGGGCATCGAGCGCCGCAAGCTCCTCCTCGCCGCGATGGCGGCATTCGCGCTGGCCAACTTCGTCGCCGCATCCGCCGCGACCTATTGGCAATTGATGGCCGCGCGGGTGCTGCTCGCCGGCGCAGCCGGACTTTACGTGCCGAGCGCCAGCGCGTTGGCCGGCGCCGTGGTGTCGCCGCAGCGGCGCGGCATGGCGCTTGCGATCGTCATGGGCGGCACCAGCAGCGCCGTCGCGCTCGGCGTGCCGCTCGGCGCCATCGTCGGACATGCCATGGGCTGGCGCGCGACCTTCGTCGGCGTCGGCATCTTGGCCACGATCGCGATCGTCGGTCTTGCGCTCGGCTTGCCGCGCGGCGTCGGCACCCGCTTGGCGACCCCGACACTGCGCGAGCGGATGGCCGTGGTGCGGCGTCCGCCGGTGCTGGTGGGCCTGTTGATCACGACGCTGTGGGCGACTGGCGCCTATACGGCCTACACCTATCTGGCGCCTTATCTGGTGCAAGTGACGGGCGTCGCGCCCGCTGAAATCGGCCTCGTCCTGTTCGTGTGGGGACTGGCCGCGGTGATGGGCATCTTCGGCGGCGGCGCGCTCACCGACCGCGTCGGCGCGTCGGCAGTCATTGTGCCGGCGCTGGCGCTCCTCGCTTTGGCGCTGGCGAGCCTGTCCGCCGGCCCGCAGCTGCTGAGCGGGCACGCTTTGCTCGTCGTCACGCTCGTCGCCATCGCGGTGTGGGGCGTCGCCGGCTGGGGCTTCTTTCCGTCGCAGCAGGCGCGGTTGTTGGAGATCGGCGGCCTCGGCGTCGCGCCGATCGCGCTCTCGCTCAATGCCTGGTTCATGTATCTCGGCTTTTCGCTGGGTGCGGCGTTGGGTTCGCTCACGCTGCTGCGCGGCTCGCTCATTAGCCTCGGCTGGGTCGGCGCATCGTGCGAGGTCGCCGCGCTCGCGGTGATGTGGCTTGCCGCGAGCCGGCGCCCTGCCCGCGCCGACGGCGCCGCGCCGAACCCGGTGCCGCTTCGGGCGGTGCCATGCGCCCATTCCGCGCGGGAAATTTGATAGATCGGCGGAGTGAAGTTCTACTCCGCCGGCACCGCCTGCGGGACCTGCGCCTTCTCGACGCCGTTGGCGATTGCGGCGATCGAGAGCACCGCGAGCAGAAAGCCGAACGCGACGAACGCGGTGACGCCGAGCACCAGGCCGAAGCCGCCGCGGCCGTACAACAGCGCGATCATCGACACCGCGACGCCGGAAATCATGAAGGTGAGGAAATAGCGCACCGCATAGACGCGGCCGCGCCAGGCGTCGGCCGTGTAGCGCGCGATGACGAGGTCGTTGACCGTGATCTGGGCGTAGATCGCGGCCATGGTGAAGGCGAGCGCGAACAGAATCGTGACAGCCGCTCGCATAGGACACCCAGACAACGCCGCAGAACTGCAGGATCGCGCAGACCGCGAACAGGATGTGCGGGCGGATCAGCTCGACCAGCCGGCCGACTGCGAGCTGCGCAACGCGCGCCGCACAGGAACACCATGGAGGTCAAGCCGCCGACGGCCAAGAGCGAGATGCCGCTCTCGACGCGCTCGTCGACGATTTTCGGCAGCGCGACCGACAGCGTGTTGAAGACGAGCCCGGCGCACAGCGCGACCACGACGAACAGAGCGAAGATCACCGCCGCCGCGGTCGCGGACAACGCCACTTCGGGCGACGCGTTGCGCGCCGCCTTGTGCCGCGCCTCCGTGTCGGGAATGAGCCGGAGATAGAGCGCACCGGTGGCGATGCAGACCAGGCCCGGCAGCAGAAAGGCGCCGCGCCAGGACAGCGTCGCGGTGAGGATCGCCGTGATCCCGGCCGCGACCGAGACGCCGAGATTGCCGCAGACGCCGTTGAACGCCAGCGCGCGGCCGCGCTGGCTGGCCTCTTCCACGACCATCGCGGTGCCGACCGGATGATAGATGGCCGCGAACACGCCAAGCACAAACAGGGCGATCGTCAGCGGCACCAGAGCGACGGCGCGACCGCGGCGCCGATGGAGGAGAGCCCGCCGCCCATATAGAACGCCACCATCATGTTGCGGCGGCTCCAGCGGTCGGCGAGCCAGCCGGCCGGCAGCGAGAATAGGCCGAAGGCGATGAAGGAGGCTGTCGAGAGCGCGATCAGCTCCGGAGAACGGAGCGGCCATAGGCCACTTCGGGAGCTCGATCACCACCATCGGATAGATCAGGATCACGAAGTGATCGAGCCCGTGGGCCAGATTGAGAAAGCCGATCGCCAGCCGCCGGCGGCGAGGGGCGGCGGGCCGGTGGCGGGCAAAACCGCCGAAGGCAGAGAAGTCAACCAGTCATTGGTCAACTCCCTGAAATAGGCATGACAACTCAAAGTCCAGACGTCATGGCCGTCATCTAGGCCCGGGCCGGTCGCGCCGCGCCTACCCCCCCAACCTCCCTGCATAGGTCAGATCGGCGAAGGGCGCACCGGTGCGCAGCCATTGTCTCCTCCGCTTTCGGCCTTAAGCACAACTAGACAAAAGAACGAAAATATCGAGGTATTATTCTACGGAGATTGGAGGCGCTGACGGGGAAGCTAGGGGGCCTCAGTGCGTATGTGCGGGGGGGTGCGTGGCAGCCGGTGCGGCCGCCGCGGGATAGCGGGTTCATGCGCGGCGACGGTCTTGGGCTGCAACCGACGGGCCCGACAAGGCGTCGTTTTTGCTGTTCACAGGTACCGACCTGTGGCGCGAGGGTTCGTTCATCTATGGCGGGCTGTTGTGGGCTCCCGCGGGGCTGGCGACAAGGACGGGCTTCACCTTAAAACTTCTCCTCAACGGCGGCGGCTACAGCTATCCCTCGGGCGGGATGTGCACCTCAACGTCAACGGAACCTTGCTGTCGGCGGCCGCCCTGCCCGGGTGGCGGGTGACGCGCGACGGGCATCGTCGTCAACCTTTTCGCCGGCCCGCTGCTGCAGGACTTTCGGCTCACGCCATTAGATCCCGGCAGCCGCCTGCACGGGTTTTACGCCGGCGGGCAGTTCGCGGCGGACATCTGGTACCAGCCCAGCCCGGCGACCATGGTCGCGCTCAACGGCACTGTTGCCTCCGTCGGTCCCACCGGGTCGCTGCGCGCCGCGATCGGCACGCGAAGTTTCTCAGCGCCGGTCTTCATCGGACCCGAGGCGCAGGCGATCTGGTGCGCCGAATACCAGGAGGCGCGCCTTGGCGCGCAAGTAACGGCGTGGCGCTTCGATGGGCTCGAATGGAACGCCGGCGCCGGCTGGGCCATAGATCCGACCGCCGCGCCGGGCCCTATCTGCGCCTTGGTTTTAGCGCGCGATATTGATCGCGGCCGCGGGTCATTGGTCCGCATACGTCATTTGACGTATTTGCTGCACTGCAGCGCGAGAGCCAGGATCACCGGGGCGCGATTTGGCCGCCCCGTTTACTCCAAGCCTTCCCGCTCCCCGTGGGCGTGACGGCATCATGGAGCCGCCGATGTCGTCGGACGATCTGCCGGTTGCGTTGCAGCCTACCCAGGTGCGCAGGCTCGCCGTGGGGACGGCCATCGCGTTCGCGGCGGCGCTGGCGGCCGTGTTCGCCGAGATGGGCGTGTATTTCTGGATCGCCGCCGGCAGCGCGCTCGGCGGCATGGCGCGCTACTGGTTCTCCGGGGTCGCGGCGCGGCTTTGGGGCGAGACGTTTCCGTGGGGGACGCTGCTGATCAACATGATCGGCTCGTTCGTCATCGGCTTCTTCGGCACATTGACCGGTCCCGACGGCCGCGTCTTTGTCGGATCGACGGGGCGGCAATTCGTCATGGTCGGAATTTGCGGCGGCTATACGACGTTCTCGTCCTTCAGCCTGCAGACGCTCAATCTTCTCAATGACGGCGAATGGCTCAGCGCCGGCGGCTATGTCGGGGCCTCCGTCGCGCTCTGTCTGGTCGCGGTGTGGGCGGGTTATGCGCTCGGGGTCGGTCTCAACAGCATGAGAATCATTTAGAGCATGATCCGGAAAAAGCCTGCCCTCGGACTTGATCCGAGGGTGGACGCCGGTTTTCCGAAAGGATCATGCTCCGCTAAAAGTCTAAATCACGGTCGCCAGTCAGGAGTGGATTTGCGCATGGAGGTTCCGCAGGACAGCGTGCTGCTTCGCATCTTCCTCGGCGAGGACGACAAGTTCGAAGAGCTGCCTTTGTACGAGGCGATCGTGCTCAAGGCGCGGGAGACGGGTCTCGCCGGCGCGACCGTGATCAGAGGCCCGGTCGGTTTCGGCCATTCGAGCCACCTGCACACCACCAAGGTGCTGCGGCTGTCGCAGGATTTGCCGTTGGTGATCGAAATCGTCGACGGCGAAGACAAGATCGACGGTTTTCTGCCGGAGCTCGACCGCATGATGGCCGGCGGCCTGGTGACCTTGGAAAAGGTCAAGGTACTGCGCTACGGCACGCGGTAGCGCCTGCAGGCTCTTCCTACGGCTTTGTCGTGCCGTATTGAAGGACCTGAACTTTCTCGATGGTGATAAGCCCGCTTGTCATCATGCCATCCAACACAGGAAGGAAGGCGTCGATTTTTTCCTTCGAGTCGACGATCTCGACCACGACCGGAAATCCTGCGACAGCCGCAAAATTTTGGTCGTATGAATGTGGCTCGAATGGCCGAAGCCGACATGGCCGCGCAAGACGGTCGCGCCGCCGAGATGCATTTCGCGCGCTTTCAATACGATCGCCTCATGCAGTGGCAGATCTGAACTTGTCGTCTTCGCCGAAGAAGATGCGAAGCAGAACGGCGTCGCGCGGAATTTGCATGGTCAGATTCATTTCAGCGAGTTGATCGAACGCGGCAGCCGAAGCCTGCCCATACGGCAATCAGACACAAAATCATCGACAGACCCACATTCCCGCCGGCCGAAACCACTCTCCGTCATTCATCAGGTTCAGGGTCTGCAGGCTGAATGAAGAGAACGTGGTATAGCCGCCGCAGATGCCGGTCATGAAGAATTGACGCGCCTTCGATCCAACGAAAACCTGCCGTCCGGTCCGGTTAGCGTGGCGAAAAATCCAATGATGAAGGAGCCGGTGACATTGATGAAGAGTGTCCCCCACGGGAACGTCTCGCCGATCATCCGCGCCGCCACGCCGGACAAAAAGTAACGTCCGGTCGTTCCGATGGCGCCTCCGAGCGCCACCAAAAGATACATTGCCATCGGTCCATAATCTCCGCCATTCTCGACTAAGTAACTCCATGGGCGTTCTCCCCGTAGCGAGCGCTGTACCGCTCTCCATTGTTCTATTTATTTTCTACTGCGATGTGTAGCGCATTGCCTTCAATAGAGCGACCAGCGCTAGAATGATGACCAGCAACGCGCCGATCAACGCCAGATAGAAATTGAGGTGTCCGGATTGCAGGGCTTTGAGCTGTCGGCGGCGGCGAAGACGGCGCGGGTCACCGGTGCAAACAGATAGGGTCCGAAGATCGGCGCGACGTCGTGGGTGAATACCAGCCGGTGCACAAAGTAATGGCGCGCCGTTTGCTTCGCGTGTCGTCTCCTCGGTCGGGCGATAGATGAAGCTGTAAAACGTCCGCAGCGCGTTGGAGAACGTCAGCGCGGTGGTCGATGCCCGCGCCGGATCCTGATCGAACCCGCCGTACCAGACCGGGGCGCGGCGGACGGCGAAGCGGCGGTTGCGCGAGGACCAGCAGGATCGGGAACAAGGCGAGCAGCGGCATGACGATGACCAGCAGGGTCGGCGAGATGAAGGCGAACTTTGCGGTCAGCGGCACGAGCAACAGGCCGTCATGCATGTCGCGCGCGGCTTGCGTGCCGAATTCGGCGGTGACCGCGACGCGCGAGCGCAGTCAGCCAGACCGGCATGCCGACGGCGAGCGCCAGCACCCCAAGGCCCAGCAGGCCGACCGCGAGCCGAATGATGCCGCGAACCGGCGGGAAATTGCGCGCCGAACGCCCAGCAGGCCGATGCCGAACACCTTGACGAAGGTCGCAAATGCGATCGCGACGGTCAGTGCCAGGCCGGCGCCGGCCAGCGCCATGACCAGCCGGCTGGCCAGCGTGTCGAGCCGGAAGCCCTGGAACACGGTTTCGAACACATACCACTCGCTGACGAAGCCGGCCTGCGGCGGCATCGCGGCAAGGCTCATCGCCGCAAACAGCGCGCCCACCCCGAACAGCCAGGAACTGCGCCGCAACAGGTTGGTATGCACGATGGCGTAGCCGCCGGTCGCGCGATAGACGCCGTCGGCGGTCAGGAACAGTCCGCCCTTGGCCAGCGCGTGTCCCGCCAGATGCAGCAGCGCCACGGTCCAGGCGAGGCTGGCGAGCTCCGGCTTGCCATGGCCGCGGAAAATCAAGGCGGCGCCCAGCATGGCGACGGCGATCGACGCGTTCTCGGCCGACGAGAAGCTCAAGCAGCGCGCGCCAGTCCTCCTGCTGAAACGCGTAGAGCGCGGTGAGAATGGCGCTCAGCACCGCGACGACGACGACGAAAATGCCAAGTCCGGCGGCGACCGCGGCGTTCTGGCCCGGCACCCATTCCGAGCAGGCCGCGGCTCAGACCGAAGAAGGCGGCGTTCAGCACCACGCCCGACAACAGCGCGCCGGACGCGCCGCTGCCGGCGCCATAGGCGGCCGGGAACCATTCGTAGAACGGCAGCAGGCCGAGCTTCGCGCCGAACCCGATGACGAGCAGGACGCCGATGAGCCGCCAGATCGGCACCGCAAGATTGCCGGCGGCGCCGCCGAACGCCTCGAAGGCAAAGGAGTGCGCGGCGACCGCGAGCAGCAGGACAGCGACCAGGAGCGCGATCGCGCCGACCTCCAGCAGACCCAGCATGAACAGCACCGGACGACCGGCATCCGCGACAGCTTTTCGCTGAGGATCATCACCGCGCCGCCGAAGCTCATGATTTCCCAGGCGATGAGAAACCCCGCGCCGTCGCGCAGTCCGAACACGCCGAGCGCGCCGATCAGGCTCATGGCGGCGCCGAACAGCCAGCCGGCGCGGCCCTGCTGTGCCGGCGTCGCTAGCGCGCAGGCCAGCGCCGCCGGAGCCAAGCCGAAGCCCAGCAGCCACAGCGCCGTCGGGCGTCAACTGAAAGCTGACCGGCCTCGCCGGCGAGCCGCGGTCGGCAGCGTGACGGCCGCGGTGCCGTCGGGCAGCGCCAGAATGGCGCGCAACGATTGCCGGCGACGCTGCCGAGAAACAGCAAAGCGCGCGCACAAGCACCAGCCGCGCCCGGTCAGCGCGATCAAGCGCGGCGGCGAGCCAGGCGAGCGAACGCCGCGGCCAGAAGGTCATTCGACAAGCCGGCCTCCCTTGACCCGCTGCGGCGCCCGGTCGAGGAACATCAGCAACGCCTGGATGATCGCCGCGGGGTTCGGCGGACAGCCGGGCAGATAGACATCGACCGGAATAACGCCGTCGAGTCCGTGGCCGCAGGCATAGCCGCCTTCGGCGATGCCGCCTGACACCGCGCAGGTGCCGACCGCCATCACCCAGCGCGGCTCCGCCATCGCCTCGTAGGTGGCGCGCAACGGGCCGAGCATGGCGTTGGTCACCGGCCCGGTCACCAGCAGCAGATCGGCGAAGCGCGGCGAGGCGGTGAAGAAAATGCCGAGCCGGTGCAGATTGTAGAATGGATTGTTCAGCGCCTGCAGCTCGGATTCGCAGCCGTTGCAGGAGCCGGCATCGACATGGCGGATGTGCAGGCTGCGCCGGAATGCGCGGCGCGCTTCCGCGCCGGCCGCAGGCGCGGCCGCGGCCGTCTTTCCAGATCAGATCTTCGCGCGCCCGCGCGCCGAACGCCCAATCGGAAGATGGCGCTCATCGCGCCGGTCGGGCAAGCCTCGGTGCAAAGCTGGCAGACGACGCAACGGCCGTAATCGACATCGAGCCGGCCGCTGCCGGCGTCCGGCCGATGCGCGCATGGTGATCGCCTTGGTCGGACAAACGTCGGCGCAGGCGTTGCAATCGTCGTCGCAGAGCGCCGGCTGGTAGCGCGGCATGCCGAGAAAGCCGTCCTGGCCGTCGGTTCCTTCGGCCAGCGGCCAGGGCGCGGTCTGCTTGCCCTGCAGCAAGCCCAACAATGTCCATTGCGGCATGGCGCGCTCCTAGCGATCGCAGCCGGCGATCGTGAGGCCGAAACTGGCTTCATTGATCGCGTAGTCCATCATGTTGCTGTCGTGCACGGTGAACGGAAACACGCGCCAGTTGGAGAACGACGGCGATTTGATTTTGACGCGCGCGAGCTTGCCGTCGCCGCCGAAATGCACGGCGTAGAACAGCGTGCCGCGCGGCGATTCGCTCCAGCCCAGGCCTTCGGCTTCGGGCACGAGCGTGCAGTCCGCGCGCACCGGGCCGTCCGGCAGCAGCATCGAGCACGCGCTGCATCAGCGCGATGCTGGCGTCGACCTCCGCCATGCGCACCTGCGCGCGCGCATGCGCGTCGCCGTCCTCGCGCAGTCGCGACCGTCAGCGGCAGCTCGCCATAGGCGGCATAAGGATGGTCGCGCCGCAAGTCGCGGTCGATGCCCGAGGCGCGCTCGATCGGTCCGGTTGCACCCTGATCGAACGCCAGGCGGCGGTCGAGCTTTCCGGTGGTGATCAGACGGTCGAGATGGCTTGCGGTGTTTTCCAGTGCGTCGGCGTAGCGGGAAAATTTCTCGCCGCAGCGTTTCCAGCTCGGCGCCGAGCCACGGCTTCGGCGACAGATCGCGCCGCAGCCCGCCAACGGCGAGGATGCTGCGCAGGAAACCGGCTGCCGGTCAGCCGCGCATTGAGCTGCTTGGCTTGCTCTTCGAGCAGCTTGCCCTCGGCCTCGCCGACCTTGAGCGTCGTCGTGTGGCAGAGATGGCCGAAATAATGCAGATGATTGTAGAGCCGCTCCATTTCCGCCAGCAGCACGCGCAAGAAGCGCGCGCGCGGCGGAACGATGCAATTCGACGCGGCTTCCACCGCCTGGCAATAGGCGAGCGCATGCGCCACGCTGCCGACGCCTGAGACCCGCTCGGCCAGCACGACGCCGCGCGCCGGCGCGAGGCCCTCGAACCGCTTTTCCATGCCGCGATGCTTGAAGAATAGCCGCGGATGGTAGTGCAGGATCGCTTCGCCGACATAAAAGAACAGGAACTCGGCCGAACTCGACTACATCGGCCCGCACCGGGCCGAAAGGTAGAAGCTGCACATCGGCTTCGGCGCCGGCGAGCTCCGGAACGATCTGCTTGGCGGTTCCACCGAAGCGGCACGATCCGGCGGATAGTCCGGATCGAACGGCGGCTTGTCGGGTTGACGCCTTCGTGCAGCACCAGCCGCTCCGGCTGCGGCTGGTCGAGAAACGCAATCCGAACAGATCGGTGATCTCGCGCTCGTACCAGCTCAACAGCGGCCAAATGCTGGCGAGACTCGGAACCGGCTCGCTGGCGTCGCAGCGCCAGACCGCGAACGGCGCTGGCCGGCCGGGACTCGCGACATAGCGCAGCTCGAGCCGGTGCGGCTCCGGATACCAGGCATAGGCCATTTGCATCCGGCCGCCGGACGCGAGCAGATGGGACGCGGCATCCTTCAATTCCGCCGGACGCAGTGATGTCACGTTTGTGCGATGTCACGGCGCGGCCCCCGTCAGAATCCGCGGCCGCGGCCATGAAATGATCCCACAGGTCGCTCGGCCACCAGACGCCGAACACGAGAAGCGGCGCCAACGCGAGCCACATCGGCGCCACGCACCACCGGCTGATCGGCGCCGGCCGATCGGTCGGGCGCCGGGCCGGCGTTCGAAATACATGACGCGAAAATGATTGAGAAAGCCGATGAAGATGACGATCAACAGCACGACCATGGCGTAGACGGCCCAGTCGTAGCCGCGCTCGAAGCCGGCGCGCAGGATAACAAGCTCGCTGAGGAACAGGCCGAACGGCGGCGCGCCGGTGATGCGCGGCGGCGCCGGCAAGCCAAAGCGCGCCCTGCACCGGGAAGCGCGCCCAGACGTCGCGGATGTTGCGGATTTCCTTCGTGCCGTAGCTGCGCATGACATTGCCGGCGCCGAAGAACATCAGCGACTTGTTCAGCGAATGGTTGAGCATGTGGTAGAGCGCGCCGGCGATGCCGAGCGGCCCGCCAAAGCCGAAGCCGAGCGCGACGACGCCCATGTGCTCGACGCTGGAATAGGCCATCAGCCGCTTGATGCCGTTTTGGCGGACGATGAAAAGTGCGCCGACGAGCAGCGACAGAACGCCGAACGCGACCAGCGTGGTGCGCGCGAAGGGTCCCGATGTCGCGCCGCGTCGGCGATGGCCAGATAGCGCACGATCCCGAGCATGGCGCCGTTGAGCAGCGCGCCCGACAGCATCGCCGAGATCGGCGCCGGGCTTTCGCTGTGGGCGTCCGGCAGCCAGGTGTGCATGGGTGCAAGGCCGACTTTGGTCCCGTATCCGACCAGCACCAGCAGAAACGACAGCGACGCGAGTGCCGGATTCATTTTCGGCGCCGCCTGCCGCAGGGCGTCCCAAGTCATGTCGTAGGTCGGCCCGAGCACGAAGCTGCCGCACCAGTAGAACAGCACGGTGCCGAGCAGCGCGAGGCTGATGCCGGCCGAAACGATGATGATGTATTTCCAGGCCGCCTCGATGCTCTCCGCCGCGCGTTCGAATCCGACCAGGAAGGTGCTGACCAGCGTCGTCAGTTCGATCGCGATCCAGTAGAGCCCGGCATTGTTCATCACCGAGCTCAGCAGGATGGTCAGCGCGAAGCCGGCAAACAGCGCATAGAAGCCCCACAGCCTCTCGTCCTCGCCGAGAAGGCGCATGTATCCGACCGCGTAGATCGACGCGAGCAGATAGACGATGGCCGTGCACAGGATCACCCAGGCGCCGGGCATATCGACAACGATGTAATCGGCCCAGATAGCGATAGGGCCCGCTGGCGCTCAGTACCGTGAGCGGGAGCGCGGCAGCGAATACGACGAGGCTGGCGGCAAGATTGAAGCTTTCGGCCGCGCGCGCGCTGCGCGACAACCAGGCAGCCGACCGCCGCCGCCGCCGGCGCGATCATCATGCAAGGAGGAGCGCGCCGGCCATCGATCAGCCCACCAGCCGATTGAGATCGAGACTGCTGGTGCTGCCAACATGGGCGACAAGATAGCGAACGAGAACGCCGAAGCACGCGACGACGACGAGAAGATCGAAGAGGATCACGATTTCGATCAGCAGGGGCATTCCGGGCACGAGGATTTGCGCGCCGAGGAAGATGCCGTTTTCGAGGACCAGCAGACCGAGAATTTGGCTCATCGCCTCATGCCGCACCGCAAGCATGAGAAATCCGATCAGCTTCATCGACAGCATGACGGTGAGAGCCAGCACGGCCACGGTACCGGCAAGCCCGAGCGATTGGCCGATGCGATAGGACACCGCCAGCGCGAAGATGACGCACAGCGCGCCGACGACCAGCGCGGAGCTCGGCTGCAGAATTTCGTGGATTTCGCGCGCGACATTGAGCCGGCGGATGATGCGCCAGAGCAGGTAGGGCAGCAGCAGGCCGCGGAACAGCGCGGTCAAGGACCGCAATCAGATAAAGCTCGGGGTAGCCGCCGTAGAAGCCGACGGCAGCCGACAGCGCGGCGATGACCCAGGAATTCGGCGGCGAACGCGTAGAGATAGTTGTTGAGCCAGCGCGAGCCGAGCATGACGAACGCGAGCAGCAGGCTGGCGATCGCCATCAGGCTGAAGATCGACGGAGCGAGCGGATCGAGATGCGCGACAAGCATGATTACACCAGTTGCGTTCCGATAATGGCGAGGATGGCGAAGACGAACGACGCCGCGAGCAGTTCCTGATAGCGGTAGAAGCGCAGCCGCGACTGCGCGGTCTCGACAACAACGACGGCGCTGGCGACGATCAGGAATTTGCCCATCAGCGCCGCGACCGAGCCGGCACTCCGATCGCCGTGCCTTCACGCGACAGGCCCCAGGGAATGAGCAGGACGTTGCAGAAGATCGTGTAGAGGATGAACTGCTTCATCATCGACGCCCAGCGCAGGATCGCGAGCAACGGCCCGGAATATTCGAGGATGCGGGCCTCGTCGATCATGTAGACTTCGATATGCGTGCTGGAATGGATCGGCAGGCGATCGGTCTCGACGATCAGCAGCGTGAAGAACGCCAGCGATCAGAAACAGATGCGCGGGGCTCAAATAGACCGCCGGACTGCCGACCAGGAGATGATTGACCACGAAGGGCAGCATCGCCTTGGCCAGCAGCGTGATGCCGACGAACACGAGAATCAGCGTCGGCTCGGCCAGGATCGCCACCATCACCGCGCGGCTCGAGCCGATGCCGCCATAGGCGCTGCCGCTGTCGAGACCGGCGAGCACGATCATGAAGGAGCCGAGCGTGAGAATGAGGCCGCCGCCGAGAATGTCGCCCATGTCGGACAGCGGCAGCGGAAAATCGGTCAGAACCGGAATGAGGATGGGGACCGTCAACATCGCCGTGAAGGCGACGAACGGCGCAATCCAATAAATCCAGGAGGCGGTTTCCGGAACGACGATCTGCTTATGGAAAAGCTTCCAAAGGTCGCGATAGGGCTGAAAAATGCCCGGCCCTTGCGCGAGCTGCACGCGCTCTTCGAACTGCAGGATGATGCCCTGCAGCAGCGGGGCCAACAGCACCACGGCGAGCACCTGGCAGATTTGCAGAACGATGTCGCGAGCGGCCACGCGCAACTCCTTGCGTCCACGAACGAACGAAAGGAATCAATCAGCCCCGCGGGCGGTTTAAAGGCGAACCCCATCGCCTCGCTGATAATCAACCAGCGGCAGGCAAAGTACGGAAAGATTCCGCGGAGAGTCAAGCGCCTTGCCGAGATTGCACGGCCGACGTCAAGGTGGGCTACCGCCGCAGGATCGAAGTTGACGCTCCGGCGTTGTCGGAATGCCGCGGGAATTCAGGAGGAGGGACTGAAATGGCCGACAACGGACTGACCACCATCGTGAGCCGCCACGGCGTCAAAGCCACGATCGACCGGCTCGAAGCCGCCGTAGCGGCGAAGGGATTGACGGTGTTCGCGCGCATCGACCACGCCGCCGGCGCGGCCGCCGTCGGGATGCCGTTGCGGCCGACCGAGCTTTTGATCTTCGGGAACGCCAAAGGCGGCACGCCGCTGATGCAGGCGCAGCAGACGATCGGGATCGACCTGCCGCTCAAGGCGCTCGCCTTCGAGGATGCGGCCGGCAAAACCTGGCTCGCCTACAACGACCCCGCCTGGCTCGCGGCACGGCACGGCCTCGCGGGGCCGGACGCCAATGCCGTGCCGGCGCTGGCCGGCGCGCTGCCGCGCTCGCCAAGACCGCCGCCGGCGAATGACGAACGGAAACGCTCGGACCGGCTCAGCCTTTCTCGTCGCAGGCCCAGGCGCGCACCACGCAGTCGCGGCCGCCGAACTGGTAGCAACGGCGCAGCGAGGTATTCTCGGCCTTGCCGAGATGATTGTTGACGGCCCAGCCGAAGGATCCGCACGGGTTCTTGGCGTCGACCGCGAGCGCCGCGCAGCCGCGCATGATCTCGCCGACGACCTTGCAGGTGCCGGTGCATTTCCTGGCCGCGGCGCTGCGCGCGTCGGTCACATGCTTGTAGTCATAGGCATAGCCGTAGGCGCCGCAGGAGCCGACGGCGAAGGCGCCGGCGGCGTCGGCCGCGCCGATCGTCGCCACCAGCACGCCGGCGGCGGCGGCGAACGCGGAAGACCGCCCGAAACGGATCATGAAATCCCCTCCCCAGAGGAACACGTCCAAGCTAGCGGGGAAGGGTTTCCAGTCAGTGAATGACGCATGCGGCGGACCGCCTGCGCCTCGGGCATGATCGGGCGCACCCGGCGGTGGATCGTTTGCCGTGAGCCTTGCCGGTATTGCCCCGCCCTTGCGCCCGCGGCGAGTTTCGCTCCATTTGTGTCGGTTGGAGACGCTCGCGGCAATGTCGAGCGGCTCGGAAAGCGTGGGGCTGGGTTGAAACCGGCGAACTTCGAGACCTCTCATGTTGGCCCGCGGCTTCGGCGTGCGACAGCTCCGTATCGTCTGCGGACTGATTGCTGTTCAGCTATCTGTTGACGCATTTCATCAATCATGCGCTCGGCAACATATCGCTCGAGGCGATGGAATACGGGCTTTGGTTCCACGTCACGTGGTGGCAAAGCCCACTCGGCACGCTGCTCCTCTATGGGGCGCTCGCCGTGCACGGCTCGCTGGGCCTGTGGGCCCTCTATCAGCGGCGCTTCTTTCGCTGGAAAACCGCGGAGATCACGCAGCTCATCCTCGGGCTGAGCATTCCTCCGCTGTTGTGCACCCACCTGATCGGCGAGCGTCTGGGCTTCACGCTGTACGGACTTCACGGCGGCTACGCGAAGGCGCTCTACAACATGTGGGTCGCACGGCCCGAACTCGGCGCCATGCAGGCAACGCTCCTCTGCGTCGCCTGGATTCACGGCTGCATCGGACTTTTCTTCTGGCTGCGTTTGCAGCGGTGGTTTCCGCAAACGGCGCCGGTTCTGCTCGCGCTCGCCGTCCTGTTGCCGGTGCTCGCGCTGCTTGGATTCTATCAGCAGGGAAGGTCGGTCCGGCTTCTCGCACGGCAGCCGGAATGGCGCGCCCAGATCGTCGCTCCGAACGTGAGTGGGACGTCCGTGGAGCGCGATCATCTGCTGCGGCTGCGAAACGATTTTCTATTTTGTTACGCCGGCGCGATCGGATTGGCGTTCGCGGCCCGCGGCGTTCGCTTCGTCAACGAGCGGCGGCGCGGCATGATCAGTCTGACATATCCGGACCGGACGATCCGGGTGCCGAAGGGCCTGACGATTCTCGAAGCCAGCTATCGCCATCGCGTGCCCCACGCGAACGTATGCGGCGGCAAGGGCCGTTGTTCCACCTGCCGCGTTCGGATCCTCGGTGACCACAGCCGGCTGCCGCAGCCTTCGGCGCGCGAAGCTTTCGTCCTCGATCACATCGGCGCCGGCGCGGACGACCCCTCGCTGCGTCTGGCCTGCCAGTTGCGGCCGGCACACGACCTCGCGATCGTGCCGTTGCTGTCGCCGCACATCGGCACCTCGTTCGTCCATGGCCAAGGCCGCCATCACCCCGGCGAGGAGCGCTACGTCGTGAGCATGTTCGTCGACATGCGCGGCTCCACGCAAATTGCGGCCGATCAGCTGCCGTTCGATACGGTGTTCCTCGTCAATCGCTTCCTCGCGGTGGTCTCGCAGGCCGTCACGCAAGCCGGCGGCGAGGTCAACCAGTATCTCGGCGACGGGCTGCTTGCTTTGTTCGGGATCCGCACAAGTCCGCCGACGGCTTGCCGGCAGGCGCTCCACGCCGCGGCGATGGTCGGCGCCAACGTCGAACGTCTGAACCGGCAATTCGCCGCAGCCAGGCGCGATGCCATCAAGTTCGGAATCGGAATAAACGGCGGCGAAGTCATCGTCGGAGACATCGGCTACGGTGACAATATCTCGTTCACGGCGCTCGGCGACGCCGTGAATATCGCCGCGCGGCTTCAGGACATGACAAAAGAGCTCGCCTGCCAGCTCGTGGTTTCCGACGAGGTTTTCGCGACCGCCAGGCTATCCGACGACGCGCTGCCGCCGCGACAAATCGCAATTCGCGGCCGTGCCGCGCCGGTCGTGGTGCGAACGCTCGTCGAGGCCGAGAGTCTCGCGGAGATGCTCACGGGTACAGGGGCGAGGGCGGCCGCGACGGGATGAACGGAGCCCGTATTGCGTCCCTCAGTCCAGGATCGGCGCCGCCAAAGCCTCGGCATTGCCGGCGGCACCGAGCCGGTCGAGGGTCGCCACGAGCCCGGCGGTATCCGGGCAGATAATCAGGCGTGTCGCACGGCCAAAGCGCAGATGGACGACGTGAATGCCGCGATTATAGGTGCGCACATTGTCGGTCCCGGAGTTGGTCTCGTCCCAGTCGACGACCGCGATAGTGTTCCATGGCCCACCGCTCACCGTGATCGCGCGCAGATCGAAATGGATGTCGGGCAGCAGCCGATAGAGCCGCTCGTACCATCGCCGCGTCGCCGCGAGCGTCGTTCGCGCGCCGCCGAGCGCGTGGTCGCCGAGGAAACAATGTTCGAACCGCGGCGCGAACAATTGCAGCACCGGCTCCGCATTGCCGCGATTGACGGCGTCGAACAGCCGCCTGATCCGTTGGCGAACGAATGCGTGATACATACCGCCCTCTCAGAGCACGCATGATCCTTCGGAAAACCGGTCTCCACCACCGGATCAAGTCCGGGGGCAGGCTTTTCCGGATCATGCCATAGTTCAATGATTGAACCATCTCATATTGAGTTCAATCATGCAACCCAGTATGGTCGCGCCATGCAACGAACCAGCTTCGCCAAGATGCACTGTTCGCTGGCGCGCGGCCTCGATCTGATCGGCGATTGGTGGTCGCCGCTGATCGTGCGGGATCTGTTTCTCGGCGTCGGGCGCTTCGACGATTTGATCGAGGATCTGGGCATTTCGCGCAACCTGTTGACGCGACGCCTCAAGTCGCTGATCGAGGGCGGCATCATCTTGCGCAAGGCCTATCAGCGCCGACCGCTGCGCTACGAATACGGTCTGACGGAAGCCGGGCGCGACCTGGTGCCTGCCATTCTCGCCTTGACCGCCTGGGGCGACCGCTGGGCCCGGCCGGCGGAAGGCAGCCCGATCCTGTTCGTGCACAAGACCTGCGGGCAGCGCTTCGCGCCGCAGGTCACCTGCTCGGCCTGCGGCGAGGCGATCACGAGCGAGAGCGTGAAGGCCGTGGGCGGTCCCGGCGGGGCGGCGAAGCGAGGGACGAAAGTGCTGGCGCGGCGGCTGCGGGACGCAGGTTGACCGATGGCCTATGTCCGTTCCAGCTCCGCCTTCACCGCCGCCAGCGCTTCGGGCGTGTCGACATCGGTGAGCGCGGCGGTGCCCGTGAGCGGCACTTCGGCGACGGCTTCGCTGTAGAGGCCGATCAGGTGGCGGGCGCCGATGTCGCCTTCGACGGCCATCAGTTCGGGAAAGAACCGACGCGTCCACACCACCGGATTGCCGCGCTGGCCGTCGATGGTCGGCACGGCGATCAGCGCGCCCTTTTCGGGATCGAGGGCGCCGATCAGGCGGTCGATCAGCGCGGCGTCGACCTGCGGCATGTCGCCGAGGCAGACGATGACGCCGTCCGTTTCCGCCGGCAGCGCGGCAATGCCGGTCTTGAGCGAGGTGCCGAGGCCGTCGGCGAAGGCCGGATTGTGCACGAGCTTGACCGGCAGGCCGGCAAGCGCCGCGTCGACGCGCTCGCGCTGGTGGCCGGTGACGACGATCACGGGCCGCGCGTGGGACGCGAGCGCCTCCTCGACCGCGATGCGCACCAAGGGCCGGCCGCCGATCTCGGCGAGCAGCTTGTTCGGTCCGCCCATGCGGCTCGAACGGCCGGCGGCGAGCACCAAAGCGGCGATGTTGCGCTCGGCCGCGCGCGGCTTGCGCGACACCTCCTCGCGCGGCAGCGGCCGCGTCACGATCTCCATCAGGAGGCCGCCGACGCCCATGCCGGTGATGTCCTCACGCGGCACTTCAAGTCCGGCGAGGAGGCGCATGAGCACCCAGTCGAATCCGTTCTCTTTGGGGCTCCGCGCGCAGCCCGGCGCGCCGATCACCGCATGCCCGGCGGCGCTGCCGATCAGCAGCAGATTGCCGGGATCGACCGGCATGCCGAACCCTTCGATGCGGCCGCCGATCGCCTCGAGCGCCGCCGGAATGACATCGCGGCGGTCGGCGATGGCCGAGGCGCCGAACACGATGACGAGTTCGGCGCCGTCCTTGAGCACCGCCTCGATCGCCCGCGCCAGCGGCGCTTCCTCGTGCGGCACGCGGCGCTCGGCGACGATCGCGGCGCCCGCCGGCGCCAGCCGTTCGGCGGTGACGCGGAGCGTCTTGTCGATCACCTTCGGCGAGAGCCCCGGCAGCACGGTCGAGACCACGCCGACCTTGCGGATGCGGTACGGCGCGACCCGCACCAGCGGCTGCGGCGCGGCGCCGAGCGCGCGCGCACGGCGGCTTTTTCGACCGCGAAGGGAATGATCTTCACGGTCGCGATCATCTCGCCGGCGACCACCGGCTTGAACGCGGGTAGCGTCGCCGCGGTAATCGCTTCGTCGACGCGGTTGAGACGGTCGATGGCCGCCTTGTCGACGACGAGGACCCCGGGCCCTTGCGCGAACAGATTGGCGCGGCCGGTGAAGGCGCGATCGACATGGACGCCGTCGCCGGCGACGGCGGCGGCGATCGCGGCCGCCGCAGCGTCCTCGGACACGTCGCCGGCTTCCAGCCGGGCGACGACGATGTCGGGGACGCCCGCCGCTTCGAGCGCGGCTGCCTCGGCTTCGCCGATCAGGGTGCCTTTTTTGAGAACCAGGCCACCATGGCGGATGGTGTGCACGGCAGTGCCGCCGATCGCGGCTCGGGGCGCGACCGCACCGAACTTCACGACGCGGCCCGCACGGCGGCGCGCGAGGCTGCTTCCGGCTCCGCCGCGGGCTCCTGACGCAACCGCGCCGTGATCTCGGCGATGATCGAGACCGCGATCTCCGCCGGCGACACCGCGCCGATATCAAGCCCGATCGGCGCATGGATGCGGGCGATGACGTCCGCGGCAAAACCCTGCTGCTTGAGCCGGTCGACGCGGCGGCCGTGGGTTTTGCGCGATCCGAGCGCGCCGATATAGAAGCAGTCGCGCGCGAGCGCGTAGCTCAGCGCCGGATCGTCGATCTTGGGATCGTGGGTGAGCGCGACGAACGCAGTGTAACGGTCGATGCCGAGCGGCGGCAGCGCCTGGTCCGGCCATTCGGCGATGACTTTTACGTCGGGAAAGCGCTCCGGCGAAGCGAACGCGGTGCGCGGATCGACGATGGTCACGTCGTAGCCCAAAAGCTTGGCGATCGGCGCCAGCGCCTGGCTGATATGGACGGCGCCGGTGATGACGAGTTGCGGCGCCGGCACATAGACCGTGAGGAAGATGCGGCCGGCCGGCGTTTCGACCATGCCGCTCTTGCCGCTGCGCAGCCGGGCCCCAAGCGCGTCCGCGAGCGGATCCTGCGCCACGTCGGCGGCCTTGACCAGCCGCTGCGTCGCCGCTCGCCACGTCGGTGACGACGATGACCGCGCGGCGCGCGGCGCGCTCGGTGTTGAGGGTCGTGAGGAGGTCGAGCTTCATGGCGGGATCATAGCGCGAATGGCGAATGGCGAGTAGCGAATAGGGAGCAAGCCGGCCTCCCCCATTCGCTACTCGCCATTCGCTATTCGCCCCCTACTCCACCTTCTCCACGAACACCCGGATCGTGCCGCCGCAGGAGAGGCCAACCTTCCAGGCGGTTTCGTCGGCGACGCCGAATTCGAGCATTTTCGGCTTGCCACTGTCGATGACGTCGAGCGCCTCGGTCACCACCGCGCCCTCGACGCAGCCGCCGGACACCGAGCCGAGAAAGTTGCCGTCGCCGTCGATGACCAGGTTCGAGCCGACCGGCCGCGGCGCCGAGCCCCAGGTCTCGACCACCGTCGCCAGCGCCACCGCGCGGCCTGATTTGCGCCAGTCTTCGGCGGCTTTGAGAATATCGCTGTCGGTTGAAAGCATTTTCGGGCCTCCGGCTTCTTCAGGGGCGAATGGCGAATGGGGAGTGGCGAATAGGGGGAAAGGTTCTCATTCGCTATTCGCTATTCGCTATTCGCCATTCGCTAGTCGCCAATATAAGGCCTCACGCGATTTTCCGCATCCACACCTTGGGGTCCCCGGCCCGGCCGGCGCCGTCGCGCAAGGCCTCGACCAGGGAAGCGAGCAACTCCAGATTGTGGACCGGGCGGAACTCGTCGACATGGGGCAGCATGGTCGCAATGCCGCGCGCGCGCGCCTCGAAGCCTTCGAACCGCAGCAGCGGATTGAGCCAGATCAGCCGGCGGCAGGAGCGGTGCAGCCGGTCCATCTCGAAGGCGAGCGTGTCGTCGGCATCGCGCTCGAGCCCGTCGGTGATGAGGAGGACGACCGCGCCCTGGCCGAGCACGCGCCGCGCCCACAGCCGGTTGAACATGTGCAGCGAGGACGCGATCCGGGTCCCGCCGGACCAGTCCTGCACGCTCGCCGAGCAGGCGGCCAAAGCGTCATCGGGATCGCGCGCCTTGAGCGCGCGGGTGACGTTGGTGAGCCGCGTGCCGAACAGAAAGGTCGAGACCCGCTTCTGCGCGTCGGTCAGCGCATGCAGGAAATGCAGGAACAGCCGGCTGTACTGCGCCATCGAGCCGGAGATATCGAGCAGCGCGACGATCGGCGGCTGCTTCGTCTTCGGCCCGATGAAGCGCAGGTCGATGAAGGCGCCGCCGCCCTTGAGGCTCGAGCGCAAGGTGCGGCGCATGTCGATCAGATGGCCGCGGGCGTTGGGCGCGAGGCGGCGGGTGCGCACCTCCTCGAACGGCCGCACCAGCCGCTGCATCGCCGCCTTGGCGGCGGCGATCTCGGCATTGGTCATCTGCGCGAAGTCTTTCTTCTGCAGCACTTCGCGGTCGGACACCGTCATGCGGGTGTCGAGCTCGATCTCCTGCTCCTTCTTGAGCTTGTCGTCGAGGCCGGCAAACAGCGCCTCGTGGATGCGGGTCGCGCCGGCTTCGGGCGGGCGCGGCGTCTGCGGCGCCTGCGGCAGCATCATCGCCATGAGCTGATCGATGTAGCCGCGGCGGCGGAAAAAGATGCGGAACGCCTGGTCGAAAATGAGCGAATGCTCGTGGCGCTTCACGAACACCGCGTGCAGCGTCCAATAAAAATCTTGGCGGGTGCCGACGCCCGCCGCCTTGACCGCGGCGAGCGCGTCGATGACCGCGCCGGGGCCGACCGGAATCCCCGCCGCCCGCAGCGCGCGCGCGAAATAGAGGATGTTTTCGGCGAGGCGGCCGCTGCCGTCCGCGCTCGGCGGCGGCGTATGATCACCGGATGTGGGGACACTAGTCATCAAGCTGTTCGCACAAAGTTCTGTCGGCTATACTACGTGCATTCCCTGCGTCGCAGGATGATATATGACCGGCAATGAATTCCTCGACCGGGTCACACGTTACGCGCGTCGGAAGGATTTGGCGATCAGGTTCGATCCGGGCCACGGCAAGGGAAGTCACGGTCGCCTCTATCTTCGCGACCGCGAGACTTCGGTAAAGGACCGGCGCAAGGAAATCGGCAAAGGACTGCTGTCGAAGATGTGCCGTGACCTTGGAGTGACGGTCAGAGACCTCTACGATCGGTGAATAGTCGACATGCTTGCATTCGCTTATCCCGCCCGATTTGCCCCCGATGAGGATGGCCGCATTCTGGTCACCTTCCGCGATTTCCCCCATGGGGCAACCGACGGCGCGGACCGTGCCGAAGCAATGGATGAAGCTGTCGATTTTTTGGAGTCTATCCTCGCCCATTATGTGCATTATGAAAAGGACATCCCCGCGCCCTCGTCCCCCCGCCGCAACGAAGTGCAAGTCAGCCCCAGCGCCGTCACGGCCGCGCAGGTCGCGCTCTATTCCGCCATGCGGCAGGAGAAGGTCGCGCCCAGGGACTTGGCGAAGCGGCTGCGCGTTCCCGTCGCCGAGGTCCGCAGCCTGATCGATCTCGCCAATTATCCGCCGCTCGAAGCGATCGAGCGGGCGCTCGCCGCGCTCGGCCACCGCCTGACCGTCGCGCTCGACGCCGCGGAATAAGCCCTGTTGTTTCTCCTCCCCCCCTTGCGGGGGAGGTCGACCCGGCGGAGCCGGGGCGGGAGGGGGCCTGTTTTTCACCCATGTGCAAGCCTGGCCGCCGTTTCCCCCTCCCTACCCTCCCCCGCAAGCGGGAGAGGAAAAAAGGAGCCTCACTCCGCCGCGTGCAGCTCCGACTTCACTTCGTCGAGCAGCGTCTTGACCGTGCTGCCGTCGAGCTTGGCGATGTCGTCCTGGTATTTGAGCAGGACGCCGAGCGTGTCGGACACGGTCGCCGGATCGAGCGCGACGACGTCGAGTTCGGTCAGCGCGGTCGCCCAGTCGAGCGCCTCCGCGACGCCGGGCGACTTGAACAGCTCCTGCTTGCGCAAGGCCTGCACGAACCCCACCACCTGCTCGGAGAGCTTCTTGCCGACGCCCGGCACCTTGGCGCGCACGATGGCGAGCTCGCGCTCGGCGCTCGGATAGCCGACCCAGTGATAGAGGCAGCGCCGCTTGAGCGCGTCGTGGATCTCGCGGGTGCGGTTCGAGGTGATGATCACGATCGGCGGCTGCGCGGCCTTGACCGTGCCCATTTCCGGAATGGTGACCTGAAAGTCGCTCAACACTTCGAGCAGGAACGCCTCGAACGCCTCGTCGGTGCGGTCGAGTTCGTCGATCAGCAGCACCGGCGCGCCGGCGGTGTCGGGCTCGAGCGCCTGCAGGAGCGGCCGCTTGATGAGGAAGCGTTCGGAGAACACGTCGTGCTCGAGCCGGTCGCGGTCGTGCTCGCCCTCCGCCTCGGCGACGCGGATCGCGATCATCTGCGCGGCATAGTTCCACTCGTAGACCGCGGCGGCGACGTCGAGGCCCTCGTAGCATTGCAGCCGGATGAGGCGGCGGCCGAGCGTCGCGGACAAAACCTTGGCGATCTCGGTCTTGCCGACGCCGGCCTCGCCTTCGAGGAACAGCGGCCGGCCCATCTTGAGCGCCAGATAGAGCACGGTGCCGAGCGAGCGGTCGGCGAGGTATTCGGCTTCGGCCAGCAGCGCGACGGTCAAGTCGATCGAGGCCGGCAGCGGTCGGGGGGAAAGCTTATTCATGAGCGCAATTTAAGCAGCCGCGAAGGGTTTGTCGCCTGGGCGGGACAAATCCTTCGCGCATGGCAAACCACTTGGCAAACGCGTAGGCGTCGGGCCGTTCCTAGTGCAACGACACGGAACGGCCGACAAGCGGAGCTCACTCCTCCTCGCCGCCCTTCTCGTTCGCCTCCGCGACCGCGCGGCGGGCGAGGACGCCGATCAGATGGGCGCGGTATTCGGCGCTGCCGTGGATGTCGCCGATCATGCCGTCGGCGGGGACGCTCAGGCCCTCGAGCGATTTCGGCGCAAAACGCTTCTGCAGCGCCTCTTCGAACGCCGGCACCCGGAACACGCCGCTCGCGCCGGCGCCGGTCACGGCAACGCGGATTTCGCTCGGGCGCTTGGCGACGAACACGCCGACCAGCGCATAGCGCGACGCCTGGTTGCGGAATTTCTGGTAGGCCGCCTTCTTCGGCAGCGGGAAGCTGATGGCGGTGATGATCTCCGCCGGCTCGAGCGCGGTCGAGAAGATGCCGGTGAAGAAGTCGTCGGCCTCGATCTTGCGCTTGTTGGTGATGATGGTGGCGCCGAGCCCGAGGCAGGCGGCGGGATAGTCCGCGCTCGGGTCGTTGTTGGCGACCGAGCCGCCGATGGTGCCCCGGTGGCGCACCGCCGGATCGCCGATCATGCCGGCGAGCTTGGCGATGACCGGCGCGGCTTGCTGCACCTCCGGCGAGGTGTGCACGTCGACGTGCTTGGTCATCGCCCCGATGGTGATCGAGCGCGCGCTCACTTCGATGCCGGAAAGCCCCTCGATGCGGGAGAGATCGATCAGCTGCGGCGGCCCGGCGAGCCGCAGCTTCATGGTCGGCAGGAGCGTATGGCCGCCGGCGAGGAGCTTGGCGTCCCCGTTTTCGCTGAGCAGACTGGCGGCCTGCCGCAGGTTTTCGGGGCGATGAAAGGTGAAGGCGTACATGGCAGTCTCCGTGGATATCCTGGTTATGCCGCGTGCGGCAAGGTCCGGCCTGATTTCTTGAGCGCCGCCCAGACGGCCGGCGGGGTCGCCGGCATGGCGATCGCCTCGGTGCCGATGGCGTCGGTGATGGCGTTGATGACGGCCGCCGGCGCGGCGATGGCGCCGGCCTCGCCGCAGCCCTTGATGCCGAGCGGGTTTGACGGGCATATCGTCACCGTCGTCTCCACTTTCAGGATCGGCAGATAGTCGGCCCGCGGCATGCAGTAATCCATGAACGAGCCGGTGACGAGCTGGCCGTCCTGGTCGTAGATCGCGCCCTCGCACAGCGCCTGGCCGATGCCCTGGGCGATGCCGCCATGGACCTGGCCCTCGACGATCATCGGATTGATGATGACGCCGAAATCGTCGACCGCGGTCCAGGCGACGATGTCGGTCTTGCCGGTCTCCGGATCGATCTCGACCTCGCAGATGTGGCAGCCGGCCGGGAAGGTGAAGTTGGTCGGGTCGTAGAACGCGCCCTCCTTCAGCCCGGGCTCGAGCTCCTGGCCGGAGAATTTGTGCGCGATGTAGGCGTTGAGCGTCACGTCGCCCCAGGCCGCGGTCTTGTCGGTGCCGGCGACGCTGAATTGGCCGTCCTTGAACTCGATGTCGCCCTCGGCGGCTTCCAGCAGATGGGCGGCGACCTTCTTGCGCCTTGGCCTCGACCTTGTCGAGCGCCTTGGACATCGCCGACATGCCGACCGCGCCCGAGCGCGAGCCGTAGGTGCCCATGCCGAACTGCACCTTGTCGGTATCGCCGTGCACGATCGAGACATTGTCGATCGGAATGCCGAGCCGCTCGGAGACGAGCTGGGCGAACGTCGTCTCGTGGCCCTGGCCGTGGCTGTGCGAGCCGGTCGAGGACCTCGACCGAGCCGGTCGGGTTGACCCGCACCTCGGCGGATTCCCACAAGCCGACGCCGGCGCCGAGCGAGCCGACGGCGGCCGACGGCGCGATGCCGCACGCCTCGATATAGGTCGAGAAGCCGATGCCGCGCAGCTTGCCGCGGCGCGCCGCCTCGCGCTTGCGCTTGGCGAAGCCGTCATAGTCGGCGAGCTCCATCGCCTTCTTCAGCGAGGCGTTATAGTCGCCGGCGTCGTAGGTCATGATGACCGGCGTCTGGTGCGGGAATTTGTCGACGAAGTTCTTGCGGCGCAGCGCCGCCGGGTCCTGGCCGATCTCGCGCGCGCCGACTTCGATCAGCCGCTCGACCACGAAGGTCGCCTCCGGGCGGCCGGCGCCGCGATAGGCATCGACCGGCACGGTGTTGGTGTAGACCGCGTCGACCTCGCAATAAATCTGCGGGATGTCGTACTGGCCCGACAGCAGCGTGGCGTAGAGATAGGTCGGCACCGAGGACGAGAACAGCGACATGTAGGCGCCGAGATTGGCGATGGTCTTGGCGCGCAGGCCGAGGATCTTGCCCTTGGCGTCGAACGCCATCTCGGCATGGGTGACGTGATCGCGGCCGTGCGCATCCGTCAGGAAAGCCTCCGAGCGGTCGGAGGCCCATTTGACCGGCCGCCCCACCCGCTTCGACGCCCACAGCGCCACGACTTCCTCGGGATAGACGAAAATCTTCGAGCCGAAACCGCCGCCGACGTCGGGCGCGATCACCCGCAATTTATGCTCGGGCGCCATGCCGACGAAGGCCGCGATGACGAGCCGGGCCACGTGCGGATTCTGCGTGGTGTTCCACAGCGTGAAGGTGCCCGATCCGTCGTCGTATTCGCCGATGGCGGCGCGCGGCTCCATCGCGTTCGGCACCAGGCGATTATTGACGATGTCGAGCTTGGTGACGTGGGCGGCGGACTTGAACGCGGCATCGACCGCCTTGGCGTCGCCGAGGTGCCATTGGTAGATGGTGTTGTTGGCGGCGACGTCGTGGATCTGCGGCGCGCCCGGCTGTTGCGCCGCCGCCGGATCGGCGACCGCGGGCAAGACCGCATAGTCGACCTCGACCTTTTCGGCGGCGTCGCGCGCCTGCGACAGCGTCTCGGCGATCACCACGGCGACCGCATCGCCGACATGGTTGGCCTTGCCGTGGGAGAGCGCGGGGTGCGGCGCCATTTTCATCGGCGTGCCGTCCTTGGAATGGATCATCCAGCCGCAGATCAGGTTGCCGATCTTGTCGGCCGCGAGATCGGCGCCGGTGAAGCACGCCGACCACGCCCGGCATGGCGGCGGCCGCCTTGGTGTCGATCGATTTGATGGTGGCGTGGGCGTGGGGCGAGCGCACGAAGTAGGCGTAGGTCTGGCCGAAGCGATTGATATCGTCGGTATAGTGGCCCTTGCCCGTGATGAAGCGGTGGTCTTCCTTGCGGCGCACTGCGGCGCCGATCCCGGTCGCGCTCATTGCAGTTTCCTCCGGCAGCTTTTTACCGACTGCCTCTTGATTGGTTTATTCGCGTGGCGACGCTCCCTCGGTACGGCGGGGCGTTTCTATTCGGCGGCTTGCGTGGCCGCGCCGGTCCCGGCCATGGCCTTGGCGCCGGCGGCGATCGCCTTGACGATGTTGTGATAGCCGGTGCAGCGGCAGATGTTGCCTTCCAGCTCTTCGCGGATGACGCGGTCTTCCAGCTCGTTGCCCTTGCGGCGGACGATATCGACGGCGGTCATGATCATGCCGGGCGTGCAATAGCCGCATTGCAGGCCGTGATTCTCGCGGAACGCCTCCTGCATCGGATGCAGCGGCCCGTCCGCCGGCGCGAGGCCCTCGATGGTGAGCACGTTGGCCCCGTCGACCTGCACCGCGAGCACGGTGCAGGATTTCACGGCCTTGCCGTCGACATGCACGACGCAGGCGCCGCATTGCGAGGTATCGCAGCCGACATGGGTGCCGGTCAGCCGCAAATTCTCGCGCAGCAATTGCACCAGGAGCGTGCGCGGATCGACGTCGGCGGTGACAGGTTTGCCGTTAACGGTCAGGGACACGGCCGCCATGAGCGCCTCCTCGGAAAATCCCTCGAAACGTCTTGTTTGCGGGTCGACTTACGGCCGCCCGCGCGCTCCAGGGCCGAAACGGCGACGATCACGCCGGGATTCGTACTTTGGAGCTGGAATTAGTCTGAACCGCGGCGTTACCGCCGGTCAAGGGGATTTCGCGCACGAAGTGCGCCGGGGAATGTGAAGCATGGCGAGACGGTCCTCGTCGGGCTCGGTCCGGCAACGTCACGAACTCGGCGCTGGCGCGCTCACCGCCGCGGCGAATTTCTGGAAGAAATCGTCGGCCATCTTCTTGGCAACGCCGTTGATGAGGCGCTGGCCGAGCTGGGCGAGCTTGCCGCCGATCTGCGCCTCGACATTGTAGCTCAGCAGCGTGCCGCCGTCCTTCGGCGAGAGCTTCACCGTGGCGCCGCCCTTGGCGAAGCCGGCGACGCCGCCGTCGCCCTGGCCGGAAATCGTATAGCCGTTCGGCGGATCGAGGTCGGACAGCGTGACCTTGCCTTTGAACCGCGCCTTGACCGGGCCGATCTTGGTGGTCGCCACCGCCTCGAACTCGGTCGGCGACACCTTGTCGAGCTGCTCGCAGCCGGGAATGCAGGCTTTGAGCGTTTCGGCGTCGTTGAGTTTTTCCCAGACCGTTTCCTGCGGCACCGCAAGCTGGTACTCACCGCTCATCGTCATGGCCATTGCTCGGTACTCCTCGGGCGGTCGCTTCCCCTGGCGCGCTCCGCTTCAGCGGCACGCGACCTACGGATTAGCGCCTCGGGCAGCGGCTGGAAAGGGCTCATGACGCAGGGAGGGATATCGCCATGCCGGACATCGACGCCGACGGCTGCAAAATCCATGTCGAGGTGGAGGGCCCGGAGGGGGCCCCGGTGCTGATGCTGTCGAACTCGCTCGGCACCGATCTTTCCATGTGGGACGCCCAGGCGGCGGCCTTCACCCGGCATTTCCGGCTCGTGCGCTACGACCGCCGCGGCCACGGCCGCTCCGACGTGCCGGACGGCCCCTATACGATGGAGCGGCTCGGCCGCGACGTGCTCGCGATCCTCGACGGGCTCGGCATCGCGCGGGTCAATTGGTGCGGACTGTCGATGGGCGGCATGGTCGGGCAATGGCTCGGCGCCAACGCGCCCGGGCGCATCGACAAGCTCATCCTCTCCAACACCGCGAGCTATTATGCCGACAAGCAGATTTGGGCCGACCGCATGCGGTTTGCCCGCAACAACGGCATCGCCGCCGTCGCCGCCGCCACCATGGAGCGCTGGTTCACCAAGGATTTCCGCGAGCGCTCGCCCGAGGCGATCGCCCGCATGACTGAAATGTTCGTCAGGACGGACATCGAGGGCTATCTCGGCTGCTGCGCCGCGATCCGCGACATGGATTTTCGCGATTTGCTGCCGACGATCACCGCGCCGACGCTGGTGATCGCCGGCCGCGCCGATCCGGCAACGCCGCTGGAGATGAATACCTTCATCAGCGAGCGCATCCCCGGCGCCAAGCTCGCGGTGCTCGAGGCGGCGCATATCGCCAATGTCGAGCAGCCGCAAGGCCTACACCGACACCGTGTTGGGATTTCTTCTCCGCACGTAAAGACGCCGGGGGCCTTCGAGCGCGTCTTCAAACGCCGCGCATCAGTCCGGCGCCCAGGGCGAGTCAAACGTCACGCCGGGGCGCGCGTCCATGGTAATTCGGGTCGCCCGCGGGCCACGTCGACATGCATGGCGGGAACTGGTTTTGATAGGGCCACGCGCATCTGCCTGCGTTCGCCGCGGACCCGTAAAGGGGGCGACGAACTCCGGATTCCCGGTGCCTTCGATGATGGATCCTTGCCGACATGCATCATGCGGATGCACTGTTGCAGCGTGCGTTCGTTCGGCGCCCTGATCGGCTTGCGCAGCCGAGAGCATCGGCGGCGAAAGCACCACGACGGCGACCGCGGCGATAACCGCATGGTGCAGCGAGGTTACCTGCTTCGGCATAGCTTTCTCCTTGGCGAGGCCCCCGCGCTCGCGCGCCATGGTCCAACGGCCTCGTTTCGCAATAAACCGAATCTCGTGCCGCGGTTCCGGGAACGCAACGCCTGGCGCAATACCTTACTGGTCACGCGGCTCGCAAGTTGCCCGGAGCGTCCAACTGCCCGCCAGCGTTGCAATCTTTCTTTCCCACCTCGCATGCACCAATCACATGCACGCACCATCACAGAAATGTAACTTGGAAACCCGCAACCAGGCTCCGGTCAGGGCGTTCGTTCCGCGAAGGCTTCGTACTGCAGTGCAACATCGTGCGCGCAGAACGTACGCGCAGCAACAAAGCGACTTCACCAACTTCACCAAAACTGACGTCTGCCCGGTCCACCCGGATACGACGAAGGAGAAAGCCATGTTGAAACAAATAATGTCCCCGCGCCATGCGGCCTTCGCCGTGATCGCCGCCGCGGCGCTGTCGCTGCCCGCGCTCTCTTCCGCGCTGGCCGCGGAGCGAACTGCCGTCAGGGACGCGACGGAACAATGCCGGATCGTCGGCGCGATTTCGCATCGCTGTCTGAACTTTCACAGTGACGCCACCTGGCCGGAGGGGTTGGCGGACTATCATGGCTCGAACGGCGGCTGAGAGATCAACGATCAAGGATCAACGCGGCGGCGGCTCGCGGTCTGCGAACCGCCGCGCGCGTTGTCGGCTATCGTCAGCGGTCTTGGCCGCCGCCGTGCTGGCCCTGATCCGGCCGGTTCTGGCCGCTCTGCTGCTCGCCGGGCTTGTGCTGGGTGCCCTGCTGCTGCTGGTCCGGGCGGCGCTGGCCCGCCCCGCCCTGCTGCTCGTTCGAGCGGTTCTCGCCACCCTGGCTTTGCTGGCCGGGCCGGTTTTGACCTTGGCCCTGCTGACCTTGGCCCTGCTGCTGATCGCGCGGATTCTTCTGCTCGTTGGACATCGGACGTTTCTCCACTGGTTGGGTCGTCTAGGCAAAGGATAACGCCGGGCGGTCGCCGCCGGTTCCCGCCGCGACCGAGGCAATCCTCATCAACCAATTGAAACTGAAGGGATAATTTACCGGCGCCGGCCGCACTTAAGGCGCATTCGGCGCGGCTCAAACCGGCTTATAGGCGCGGTCGTGATAGACCAGAGCCGGCCCCGACGGGCCGAGCCGCACCGCCTCGACGACGCCGAAGATCACATTGTGCGAGGCCATCGCCTTGGTCTCGAGGGTGCGGCAATCGAACGCGACGACGGCGGAGGCGAGCACCGGCGAGCCGGTCTTGAGCGTCATCCACTCGCCGATGCCGAAGCGCTCCTCGCGCGGCACCTTGATGCGGCCGGCGAACATGTCGGCCAGGCGCTCCTCGGCGGCGCCGAGCGTGTTGACGCAGAACACGCCGTTCTGCATCAGCACCGGCGCGCTGGCGCTGCGGCGGTTGACGCAGACGAGCAGCATCGCCGGCTGATCGGTCACCGAGGACACCGCCGTCGCGGTGAAGCCGGTCTTGCCGGCGAGCCCCGCCGTGGTGACGACGTGCACCGCGGCGCCGAGCCGGCTCATCGCTTCGCGAAACGGCCCCGGCTCGACTGCGGCGAGCGGCTCCGGCGCCACCGCCATGAAGGCGCCGTCCATGGCGTCGTCGGGTCGCTGATCAGTCCAACTCATGTCGATCTCGCAGCAGCAAATGTCATGCGCGTGAGAATGACGGATCGCAGCGGCGTGGGCAATGCCCCACGCACTTTCAAGCACGTTCACTCGCAATCACGTTCACTCGGCGGCACGGGCCCTATCCGGCAACCCCGGATAGGCGACATCGTCGGGGTCGAGCCAGGCCGGATCGGTCCAGCCGTTCTCGTCGTATTCCGACATGCATTGCTCGGCGAGCGCGGTCATGCTGGTCGAGCATGCCGGAGGCGCGGGTGTTCCACAGCGCCTGGATGCGGATGTCCTCGTGATTGCCGGCATAGTTGCGCTCGTAGAGTTCGTGGCGGCCGCCGAACTCGCTGCCGATCGCGTCCCACAGGAGCTTCATCACCTTGATGCGCTCCTTGTAGCCGATGCCGTGGGAGCCGCGCAGGTAGCGCGCGAGATAGGGATCGATCGCCGGATTTTTGAAATCCTTGGCCGACGACGGCAGATAGATCAGCGACGAGGCGATGATCTTTTCCACGATCTCCTTGACGCGCCCATAGGCGTCGCCGGCGAACACGCGGTAGCTCGAGCCCGATTGCAGGTTCGGCAGCACCGCGCCGTCGACCCATTCCGTCGGGTTCATCGCCATCGCCTCGGTCAGCGACCAGAACAGATGCCGCCACGCCATCACCTCGCCGAGCAGCATCTGGTTGCCGCGAAACTCGTCCGAGCCCGCGACCCGCAGCGCCTTGGCGATGACGCCGACCATGAAATCCAGCTTGACCGCGAGCCGGGTGCAGCCCTGGAACTGATAGCCGGCCAGAAAACCCGATTGCGGGAAGAACACCTTCAGCTTCTCGATGTCGCGGTAGAGCAGCACGTCTTCCCAGGGAATGAACACATTGTCGAACACGAAGATGGCGTCGTTCTCGTCGAACCGCGACGACAACGGATAATCGAACGGCGTCCCCATCACGCTCGCGGTCATCTCGTAGGAGGCGCGGCAGAACAGCTTTACGCCCGGCGCGTTCATCGGCGCGATGAACATGACGGCGAGGTCGGTGTCGTGCAGCGGCACGGCGGCGTTCTGGCCGAGGAAATTATAGTGCGTGAGCGCCGAGGAGGTCGCCACCACCTTGGCGCCGGAGACGTAGATCCCGGCGTCGGTGTCCTTCTGGATGGTGATGAACACGTCCTTGACCTGGTCGGCGGCCTTGGCGCGGTCGACCGGCGGATTGACGATGGCGTGGTTCATGAACAGCACGTTTTCCTGCGCGCGCGCGTACCAGGCCTTGGCGTTGTCGGCGAAGCGGCCGTAAAACTCGTGATTGGCGCCGAGCGTGTTCATCAGCGCGGCTTTGTAGTCCGGCGAGCGCCCCATCCAGCCGTAGGACATGCGCGCCCAATGCGCGATGGCGTCGCGCTGGGCGACGAGGTCCTCGCGCGAGCGCGCGACGCGGAAGAATTTGTGGGTGAAGCCGCCCGAGCCGGTGTCGGTCGGCGCGGTCAGGATCGCCTTGGTCTTCTCCGCATGCAGCGCGTCATAGAGCCGCGCGATCGAGCGCGCGGCATTGCGGAAGGCCGGATGGGTGGTGACGTCCTTGACGCGTTCGCCATAGACATAGACCTCGCGCCCGTCGCGCAGGCTTTCGAGATATTCCGCGCCGGTGAACGGCCGGCCTTTCTCGGCGATGGCGTCTTCGGCTCTGGCCCGGTCCATGCGGGGTCTCCTCGTTCGTTATGCTTTGCCCATCGGGCTTCGCCCTGGCGTAGCCTGCGGCCGGTGGGACGACAAGGGAGGGCGCTCCGTAAGGGGCGCCCCTCATAGGCGTTAGGTTAAGGGGTAGACGCATAATCCGAATGTAATTAAGATTGGGATGGTATTATCGAGCTTTTGGACATCTGGGAGCGGGTGCGAGCGCACTTGCCGCTGGATTTTGATCTCGAAAGAACGGCGCGCGAGCGTCGTGCTTTTTTGCGCAAGCGCGAAGTGAAGGATGTGGCCTCGCTGTTTCGGCTGGCCATGGCCTATGGCGGCTGCGGCATGTCGTTGCGCGAAACCTGCGCCTGGGCTGCGGCCTTGAAGCTTGCCTGCTTGAGCGAGCCATCGCTGATGGAGCGCCTGTGCAAGGCGGCGCCTTGGCTCGGCGAGATCGTGGCCGCGTTGATTGCCCAACAGGCCGCGGTGCCGGCCAAGCGATGGGCCGGGTATCGCTTGCGCGCCATCGACGCGACGGCGCTTTGCCAGCCCGGCGCCGATCGTACGACGTGGCGTCTGCACGTCGGTTACGATCTGGCGAGCGGACAGGTGGATCATATCGCGCTGACCGACGGGCGCGGGGGCGAGAACCTGCAACGCCTGACCTACCGGCCCGGTGAGATCGTGCTCGGCGACCGTATCTATGCGCGGGCACATAATCTGGAAGGCGTGACGCGGGACGGTGCCGACTTCATTGTGCGCACCGGCTGGAATTCGTTGCGTCTCAAGCACCCGGATGGCAGCGCATTCGACCTGTTTGCAACGCTGCGCGCCCAGGCGGGGGAAGAAGGCGAGGTTCGAGTTCATGTCGACGAAGGTCCGGGTGCGCGCGCCGGCCTCGACTTGCGCCTCATCGTTTGGCGTAAGACTCCCGAACAGGCGCAAGCCGAGCAGAAACGCCTGCTCAAGAACGCCAAGAAACGCGGCACCAAGGTCGACCCACGCAGCCTCGAAGCGGCCGGATACGTCATGCTCGTGACCTCGCTTCCGGCGGATGCGTTCCCGGCTGGCGACGTGCTCGCGATTTATCGCTTTCGCTGGCAAATCGAACTCGCCTTCAAGCGCATGAAGAGCCTGGCCGGCCTCGACGAACTCGCAGCCAGAGACCCCGCGCTCGCACAAGCGTGGATCTACGCCAGGCTCATTGCCTTCCTGATCGCAGAACAGATTGCCGGGCAAGTCCCGGACTCTCCCCCCTGTGCACCCGGCACGGCCCGCATCAAACAAAAACGCCGCGCCAAGCCCTTCGCGCTGGCGCATGACCAAAATGGCCCTCGCCGCAATCCGCCAGACCATTCGCGGCCTGCCGTGGCCGAATATTCTCGACACCCTCAAGCAATCCCTTCGCTACTTATGTGAGCCGCCGCGCAAGCGAAGAAAGCAGCAGGATTACTTGACCGCTTGCTTAACCTAACGCCTAAGGGGGCGCCCCTTGTGGGCGCCCGTTGCGCGCGCGAGCGGGCGGCCACAAGGGCCGCCCCTACGGCGGGCGGCGTTGCTGCAGCTGGAAAGCCCCTGTTAAACGTGGTCGATTGCGCCGGGGAATTGAAAGGCGGCGGACGCATGGAATATTTCGTCCAGCAGCTCATCAACGGCATCACGCTCGGATCGATCTACGGCCTGATCGCCATCGGCTACACGATGGTCTACGGCATCATCGGCATGATCAATTTCGCCCATGGCGACGTGTTCATGGTCGGCGCCTTCACCGCGCTCATCGCCTTTCTGGTGCTGGTCGCGCTCGGCGTGAGCGCGGTACCGCTCGCGCTCTTTATCGTGCTCATCGTCGCCATGGCCGGCACCGCGCTCTATGGCTGGACCGTCGAGCGCATCGCCTACCGGCCGCTGCGGCATTCGTTTCGCCTCGCGCCGCTCATTTCCGCCATCGGCATGTCGATCGTGCTGCAGAATTTCGTCCAGGTCGCGCAGGGCGCGCGCGTCAAACCGCTGCAGCCGCTCATCCGCGGCGGCTATACCCTGATGGAGGGCAACGATTTCGCCGTGCGGCTGTCCAACATCCAGATCATCGTCGTCGTCACCACGTTCGTGCTGATGGCCGCATTTCGTTCTCGTCGCGCGACAAAAACTCGGCCGCAACATGCGCGCCTGCGAGCAGGATCTGAAAATGGCGGCGCTTCTCGGCATCGACGTCGACCGCACCATCTCGCTCACCTTCGTCATCGGCGCGGCGCTCGCCGCGGTCGCCGGGCTGATGTTCCTCCTTTATTACGGCGTCATCGATTTCTTCATCGGCTTTCTCGCCGGCGTCAAGGCCTTCACCGCCGCGGTGCTCGGCGGCATCGGCTCGCTGCCGGGCGCCATGCTCGGCGGCATCCTGATCGGCCTGATCGAGACCATGTGGTCGGCCTATTTCTCGATCGAGTACAAGGACGTCGCCGCGTTCTCGATCCTCATCATCGTGCTCATCTTCCTGCCGACCGGCATTTTGGGCCGGCCGGAAGTCGAGAAGGTGTGAGCGGAGCGGGGCCGCGCGTGCCGCGCGAGAACGCAGCCATCACCTTCCCGAGGTCGCCGCCGCGCTGAAGGAAGCCGCGCTCGCGGCGCTGGTGGCGCTCGGCCTGTTCGTTCTCCTGATCGGCGTGCGCACCGAGCAGGGACCGACCGGCGCGCTGGTCGTCGCCACGCGTTTCGACGCGCTCGCCGCGATCGTCGCGGTGGTGTTTGTCGGCCGCTTGGTGCAGCCGCTGACGCGGCGACGCGAGTCAACGCTTCGCCCGGCGACGCCTCGTCGCCCGCCCGCTGCAAAACGCGGCGTCCGGTCGACGCGCCTATGCCGCCGCCGGCTTCTCGTCCTCGCGCTGCTCGACCCCGACCGTCTTCTACGGCAATCGTTATCTGCTCGACCTCGCCATTCTGATCGTGACCTACACCATGCTCGGTTTCGGCCTCAACATCGTGGTCGGCCTCGCCGGGCTGCTCGATCTCGGCTATGTCGCCTTCTACGCCGTCGGCGCCTATTCCTACGCGCTGATCGCGCAGACTTCGGGCTGTCGTTCTGGAGTCTGCCTGCCGCTCGCCGGCATTCTCGCCGCCTTCGCCGGCGTCCTGCTCGGCTTTCCGGTGTTGCGGCTGCGCGGCGATTATCTCGCCATCGTCACGCTCGGCTTCGGCGAAATCATCCGGCTCATCCTGCTCAACTGGCAGACTGACCGGCGGCCCGAACGGCATCTCCGGCATCCCGCGGCCGTCCTTCTTCGGCCTGCCGTTCATCGCCGTCCGAGACGGCTTTGCCGCCACGTTCTGCGGCTCCCCTACGTCGCCGGACCCACCGGATCGTGTTCCTCTATTACGTCATTCTCGCGCTGGCGCTGCTCACCAATTGGGTGACGCTGCGGCTGCGCCGGCTGCCGATCGGCCGCGCCTGGGAGGCGTTGCGCGAGGACGAGATCGCCTGCCGCGCGCTCGGCATCAACACCACGACACCAAGCTCACCGCGTTTGCCATGGGCGCCATGTTCGGCGGCTTCGCCGGCGCGTTCTTCGCCACGCGGCAGGGTTTCATCAGCCCCGAGAGCTTCACCTTCATGGAATTGGCGATCGTGCTGGCGATCGTCGTCCTCGGCGGCATGGGCTCGCAGCTCGGCGTCGCGGTGGCCGCGACCGTCATGCTCGGCGGCTTCGAATTTTCCGCGAGTTCGAGCAATACCGCATGCTGGTGTTCGGCGCCGCCATGGTGGCGATCATGATCTGGCGGCCGCGCGGCCTGCGTCTCGACGCGCACGCCCTCGATGTCCTGCACGAGCGCAAGCCGATCGTCGGCGCGACGCGGACGGGGCCGGCATGAGCGCCGACGCGCGATCCTCGCGGTCGAGCACCTGACCATGCGCTTCGGCGGCCTGACCGCGGTCGACGATCTCTCCTTCACCGCGCGGCGCGGCGACATCACCGCGCTGATCGGGCCGAACGGCGCCGGCAAGACCACGCTGTTCAACTGCATCACCGGCTTCTACCAGCCGACGTCGGCCGCTGCGGCTCGCCCACCCCGACGGCGCGCGCTTCCGCTCGAGCGCTGCCCGGCTTCCGCATCGCGCGCGAGGCCGGGTCGCGCGCACGTTCCAGAACATCCGGCTGTTCGCCGGCATGACGCGTGCTGGAAAATCTCCTGGTCGCGCAGCACAACGTACTGATGCGCGCCGCCGGCTTCACGGTGCTCGGCCTGCTGGGCTTGGCGGCTACGCGCGCGCCGAGGCGCCGCCGTCGACAAGGCGCGCCACTGGCTCGACCGGTCGGCCTGACGAGCGCGCCGACGATCCGGCCGGCGCGCTGCCCTATGGCGCGCAGCGGCGCCTCGAGATCGCCCGCGCCATGTGCACCGACCCGGTGCTGCTCTGCCTCGACGAGCCGGCCGCCGGCCTCAACCCGCGCGAAGCGCCGAGCTCAACGCGCTGCTGCTCCGCCATCCGCGACGAGCACGGCACGTCGATCCTGCTGATCGAGCACGACATGGCGCGTGGTGATGGAGCATTTCCGACCACATCGTCGTGCTCGATTACGGCGAGAAGATCGCCGACGGGCGCGCCCGCCGAGATCCGCGACGACCCGGAGGTCATCGCCGCCTATCT
Source organism: uncultured Pseudomonadota bacterium (assembly GCA_963745155.1). Taxonomy (GTDB): domain Bacteria; phylum Pseudomonadota; class Alphaproteobacteria; order Rhizobiales; family Xanthobacteraceae; genus BOG-931. The sequence goes on from CAVUWO010000031.1 coordinate 127,882, forward strand.
CGGCGTCGACGACGAGGCGGCGCGACGTCGAAGCGAGGTCGGCGTGAGCGGGCGTGACGAGCCGCTGCTGACGCTGCGCGGCGTCACAGCCTATTACGGCAACATCATGCGCTGAAGGGCGTCGACCTCGACATCCACGAGGGCGAGATCGTCGCCCTGATCGGCGCCAACGGCGCCGGCAAGTCCACCCTGATGATGACGATCTGCGGCAGCCCGCGCGCGCCAAGGGCCGGATCCGCTTCGACGGGCGCGACATCACGCGGCTGCCGACCCACGAGATCGCCCGGCTCGGCATCGCGCAGTCGCCCGAGGGCCGGCGCATTTCCCGCGCATGACGGTGCTGGAGAACCTGCAGATGGGCGCGACGGTCGCCGACGCGCGCGATTTCGCCGGCGACTCGAGCGGTCTTCGCGCTGTTTCCGCGCCTGCGCGACCGCCAGGGCCAGCGCGGCGGCACGCTGTCGGGCGGCGAGCAGCAGATGCTGGCGATCGGCCGCGCGCTGATGAGCCGGCCGCGGCTGATGCTGCTCGACGAGCCCTCGCTCGGCCTGGCGCCGCTGCTGGTGCAGCAGATTTTCGACGTCATCCGCGCGCTCAACGACGCGAAGGGCTCACCGTGTTGCTGGTCGAGCAGAACGCCTACCACGCGCTCAAGCTCGCCCACCGCGGCTACGTCCTGGTCAATGGCGCGATCACGCTGTCGGGCACCGGCGCGAGCTGCTGCGGCGGCCGGAAATCCGCGCCGCCTATCTCGAAGGCGGGAAAGCGTTAGTCGTCTTCGTCAGAAGGTTGCACAGGCGATGGCCTTGAGAAGCATTGGTCTTTTATTTGAGCTATTTGTCGCTGGGCATTCCTAACACAAATATTCCACATTGTTTGTTCAGAAAGAAGCGCTGCCGCTTCCTCCTGTGAGGGGCCGGGCCCCTGGGAACGTCACCGCAAAGATCCTGGGTTGTTGGTATTTCAGTTAAACACTCAGGCTCGACGGCGTACGCCGACAAGGCCCAAGGCGACAATAAGCAGAATGCGACTAATAGCGTTCTGGTCGCAATAAATTTCTGTCTAGCGCGCTTTGTCATGATCATCTCTTCAGGTTGATTGGCTGACCACAAGATGTAAGCGGCGTGTCGATCGCCTATCACTGTGCGCTGCGCGTACCGGTACGCTGCTCAGCGGGAACCGTATCGCCCCAAGAGCGGCTTGTTATTGTCGAAGCCGGCCCACGTGGCGAAACCCAGTTGGTCTGACATCCGCCAAAGCAGCTAATGTGCCCGTCAGAGGCCAGCGTACTATAACTGACGCTCGCGCTAAGGCTCGATCGGGCCTCTTGATCCGCTTGCGCTCGTAATATTTCCCTTCTCTTTCTTCCGCCGCCTGATCGGCTGCGCAAAGCTGCTTGTGACGGGCGATAGCTCTTTCGGTCGCCGCGATTTGATCTTGCGCGTCTTGCACGTTGCTCGCTGCGTCGGACTCGTTCCGAAGCAATTTGCCGCCTGTTGTCGCAGCGTAATCGCGAGGCTTTTCCGATCGCGAATTAACCGTAAGCGCGAAAGGGTCACCGCCTCACATTCATTAGGATCATGAGTTCCTACCTCGCGATGCGAGCAGGTCCTCGTATAAAAAAGACCTTGTCAAAATCCAAGTACAAAAGGTCGCAGACATTATTGGGATCGATTTTGCCAAATTTCTTTGGGTGATAAACGTATCGAAAACCCGTAAGCGGGCCGTTGACGAAGTAGCAACTCAAACTGGCCTTAATGGCATCATTCCAACATTTCCATTGAATTCGCTCGGACTGAGGCGGTTCACCTCCGCGGAAATCAAGGATCATATAGGTGTATTTATCGAAGTTCGGCTGCTTCTCGGGTTCTGCCTTTGCGGACCGTAAAAATCCCGGCAAAGCCGCGATGATAATCAACACCCGCAATTTTACCCACGACGATCCCCCATTGATTTCTTCGACCCCAAATAGGAATTCTATTCCTAGCACATTTAGGTAGCACCCGCACCATATTAGTCGCCCAAACTAGGCCTGCCGGACGTTCGTGCATTTCACTTGGAAACATCATGCTGAGCCGATTGGGCCGCGGTGGCGCCGTGTTAGCATCCTCTGAGGCGCGCTATCGCTGTTCCCTTTCTGTTCTCCGCTTCATCGTCGCTTACTTCGTCATTGCGTTTCCGCACCGGCCCATGGCCGACCGGCCTCTCCCGCGAGCGGGCGAGGCGAAAAAAACGCGCGAGAAATCGCGCCGCGCCAGTGGTAGCCTCGCCGCGTCGCAATATTGACGGCAAGGAGAACGGATATGACAAAGCTACGGCTCGGCGCCCTTGCGCTTCTTTTCGGCCTCCTTGCCGGCCCGGCGATGGCGGCGGACATCATCGTCGCCGCCGCCGGCCCGATGACCGGCGGCCAGGCGACGTTCGGCCGGCAGATGAAGAACGGCGCCGAGCAGGCGGTCGCCGACATCAATGCCGCCGGCGGCGTGCTCGGCAAAAAACTCAGGCTCGAGATCGGCGACGACGCCTGCGACCCCAAGCAGGCGCGCTCGGTCGCGGAGAAGCTTTCGGGCCAAGGCGTGGTCGCCGTGTTCGGCCATTATTGCTCGTCGTCGTCGATTCCCGCGTCCGACGCCTATCTCGACGGCGGCGTGCTGCAGATCACGCCGGCCTCGACCAATCCGCTCTTCACCGAGCGCGGCATGTGGAACACGTTCCGCACCTGCGGGCGCGACGACCAGCAGGGCGGCTTCGCCGCCGCTTATCTCGCCAAGAACTTCAAGGACAAGAACATCGCCATCATCGACGACAAGACGACTTACGGCAAAGGCCTCGCCGACGAAGTGAAAAAGGCGCTCAATGCCGCGGGCGTGAAGGAAAAGCTTCACGAAGTCCTACAATATGGGCGACAAGGATTTCACCGCGCTTGTCTCCAAGCTGAAATTGAACGGCATCGATATCGTCTATGATGGCGGCTACCATCAGGAAGCCGGCCTGATCGTGCGGCAGATGCGCGACCAGGGCCTCAAGACCGTGCTGATGGCCGGCGACGCCATGGCCGACCGCGAATTCGCCTCGATCACCGGCCCCGCCGGCGAAGGCGTGCTCTTCACCTTCGGCCCCGACCCGCGCAAGCGCGCCTCCGCCGCCGCGATCGTCAAGGAGTTCAAGGACAAGGGCATCGATCCCGAGGGCTATACGCTCTACACCTACGCCGCGGTGCAGGCCTGGGCGCAGGCCGCGAAAAAGGCCGGCACCACCGACCCGCAAAAAGTCGCCGCCGCGCTCCACACCGGCTCCTACGACACCGTGCTCGGCCCGCTGTCGTTCGACAAGAAGGGCGACATTACGTCGATCGGCTGGGCCGTCTATCGCTGGGACAAGGACGGCAATTACGACGAGATCACCGCGCTGTCGAAGAGCTGAACCGTGTCATTCCGGGGCCGGCCGCAGGCCGGAGCCCGGAATCCATACTCACCGCCGTTTCAGAACGGGCTCCAGCCGCAGTCCTGCCGGGCCTGGGGCTATGGATTCCGGGCTCGCCGCTACGCGGCGCCCCGGAATGACGGCTACCCAATCTTCCCCAAAACCGGGAACGTCTCCAACAGCCAATAGCTCGCCTGCGACACCCCGCCGGTCAAAAACGCGACGCCGGTGAGCACCAGCAGGCCGCCCATCGCCTTCTCGACCAGGCCGAGATGGGCCTTGAAGCGGGTGAGGAAGGCGGCGAACGGCTCGATCGCGAACGCCGCGATCAGAAACGGAATGCCGAGCCCGAGCGAATAGACCGCGAGCATGCCGGCGCCTTTGGCCACGGTCTCCTCGGACGCCGCCACCGCGAGGATGGCGGCGAGGATCGGCCCGATGCAGGGCGTCCAGCCGAGCGCGAAGGCGAGCCCCATCAGATAGGCGCCCCACAGGCCGACGGGCTTGCCGACCTGCATGCGCTTTTCGCGCATCAACAGGCCGATCGGCGTCAGGCCGAGGAAGTGCAGGCCCATCACGATGATGGCGAGGCCGGCGACGATGGCGAGTTCGCCCGAATAGGCGCGCAGCAGTGCACCGACCGCGCTGGCGCTGGCGCCGAGCGCCACGAACACGGTGGAAAAACCGCGCGACGAACAACAGCGCCGCCAACAGCGTATCGCCGCGCACCTGCGGCTCCGCCTCCGCGGTCGGCCAGCCGCTCGAGCGACGTCCCGGTCAGGTAGACGAGATAAGGCGGCACCAGCGGCAGCACGCAGGGCGACAAGAAGCTCAACGTGCCGGCGATGAGCGCGGCGGCGATGGTGACATGCATGGCCGCTAATGCCCGGCCGATTGCCCGTGCAAGCCGCACGGCGCCGCACCGCGAGGATGGCGCATACCCGGTCGCGCCCCTGGAGCCGGCTCGACGACAGGCTCCGACCGGAGCCACGGAATGGAGGAGGCGCCATGCGCAACCTCATCACCGACGTGCCGGGCTTGAAGGTCGGCCATGCCGAGGATCTCCGGCTCGGCTCCGGCGCGACCGCCGTCATCTTCGACGCGCCGGCGGTCGCCTCGATCGACGTGCGCGGCGGCGGGCCGGGCACGCGCGAGACCGCGCTGCTCGATCCGGCGCAGACGGTCGAAGGCATCGACGCCATCACGCTCGCCGGCGGCTCGGCGTTCGGCCTCGATGCGGCGTCGGGCGTGCAGGCCTGGCTGCGCGAACAGGGCCGCGGTTTTGCGGTGCGCTCGGCCCGCGTGCCGATCGTGCCGGCGGCGATCCTGTTCGATCTTCTGAGCGGCGGCGACAAGGATTGGGGCCGCTATCCGCCCTATCGCGAGCTCGGCTACACCGCGGCGGCGACGGCCGGCGTCGATTTCGCGCTCGGCAGCGTCGGCGCCGGCACCGGCGCGACCACCGTCAATTGCAAGGGCGGCATCGGCTCGGCCGCGGCGCAAACCGCCGACGGCATGATCGTCGGCGCGCTCGCGGCAGTGAACCCGGCCGGCAGCGTGCTGATCGATCGCGGCCCGTGGTTCTGGGCAGCGCCCTACGAGCGCGACGGCGAATTCGGCGGCCGCGGCTTTCCCGCCGCATTTCCCGAAGACGCGCTCGAGCCGCGCACCAAGGGCAGCGCGCGCGAAAACACCACGCTCGTCGTGGTGGCGACCGACGCGATCCTGACCAAGGCGCAGGCGAAGCGCCTCGCGGTGATGGCGCAATCCGGCCTCTCTCGCGCCATTTATCCCGTGCACTCTCCGCTCGACGGTGACGTGGTGTTCGCCGCGTCGACCGGCCGGCGGCCGCTTGCCGACGGGCCGGTCGCACTCACCGAACTCGGCGCGCTCGCCGCCAATACCGTGGCCCGCGCGATCGCGCGCGGCGTCTTTGCGGCATCGGCACTTTCCCTGCCTGGCGCGTTATCGAGCTGGCAGGATCAATTCGGCCGCTGAACCGGCCGCGGTTGCTGAATCGGCCGCGGTCGCAGCGGGATACCGCCGGGATACCGCAACGTGCCGCGAAAACCACAGGGTAACGACTTTGACTCCGTAATCCGTCGTTTTCGTTGACTTGAACTTCAGATTGCGCGTTCACTTGTAGGCGCGGGTCTTGGGGCGCGGAGAGTGCGATGAGAGTATTGGCGATCGTCATCGCGGGATTGATGACTTTGGGCTTGGCGGCCTTCGGCGTCGTCGCCGCGCAAAAAGCGACGCTGCCGGCGGCGGTTGCCGATTTGGCCCGCAGCGCCTTGCGCGTCGAAAAGAAAATCACCGCCCCCGCGGCCCCCGGCAGCCGCACCGGCCGAGCGCGCGACCGACGCCGCGGCGACAGCACCGCTGGCCCCGGCATCGCCCGTGCGTGTCGCGGAGAACTGGCCCGTGCGCGTGGCGGAGAATACGCCGGCCGTGGCGACGCCGGTGGCCCGATCCGCAGCGGCTGCCGCCCCCGCGCCAAAGCCGGCCGTCCCGGCGGTTCCGGCTTGCGACAAGCCCGGCGCCATGGGACTTGCCCGCGTCGTCGAGATCGACACCACCGGCGGCCCCGCTTTCGGCTTCGAGCATTTCAAGCAGTATGATTTCCTGCGCGACAAGGAAGTCGTGCTCACCTTCGACGACGGGCCGTGGCCGGAGAACACTCCCGCGGTGTTGCGCGCGCTCGAGGACGAATGCCTCAAGGCGACGTTCTTCGAGATCGGCGAGCACGCGACCTGGCACCCGGAAATCACCAAGCAGCTCATCGCCGCCGGCGAGACCGTGGGCAGCCACACCTGGTCGCACAAGGATTTGGCGCGCAATCCCTACGCCTCCGATCTCGAAAAGGCCAAGCAGGAGATCGAGATGGGCGTGAGCGCCGTGCACATGGCGGCGGCGGCGCCGATCGCGCCGTTCTTCCGCTTCCCCGATCTGCAACAGCCGCCGCAGATGCTCAGCTATCTCGCCGAGCGCAACATCGCGACTTTCTCGACCGACATCGATTCCCGCGACTTCAAGCTGCGCAAGCCGGAACTGGTGATCAAATCGGTGATGGGCCAGCTCGACAAGCGCGGCAAGGGCATGATCCTGCTGCACGACTTCCAGCGCAACACCGCCGCGGCGATGCCGGAACTGCTGCGCCAGCTCAAGGCCGGCGGCTACAAAATCGTGCACATGGTGCCGCGCGCCGCCGTGACCACGCTGCCGCAATACGACGAGATGGTGATGAAGCAGGACAAATACGCCGTCACCAACACGCGGCCGGTGTCGAGCGTGGTGAAGACGATCGGGGAGTGATCCCGCGTCATTCCGGGGCGGCCCAACGGGTCCGGCCCGAAGTGGCCGGCCCGATGACGGGCTCCGGCCGAGCCCGGAATCTATACTCCCTGACTTCACAGAACTAACACCGGGTCGGAGCGCTGTTCTGAAACGGCGGTGGTTATGGATTCCGGGCTCGCCACTTTGTGGCGCCCCGGAATGACACGCTCAACTAACAAACCGCTCGGCGCTGTACGGCTTGGGATCGCAGAACGGCGTCGCCCCGGTCATCAGCTCGGCGAGCAGGCGCCCGGTCGCCGCGCCGAGCGTCAAGCCCCAATGGCCGTGACCGCAGGCGAGCCACAGGCCGCGTTGGCGCGGCGCGCGTGAGATCACCGGACGGGAATCGGCAAAACACGGCCGCGCGCCGAGCCACGGCTGCGCCTCGACCGCCGCGCCGAGCGGAAACAAGCCGCGCGCCACGGGCTCGACGCGCGCGAGCTGCACCGGCGTCGGCGCGGCATCGCGCGCGGCGAACTCGACGCCGGTGGTGAGCCGGATGCCCTGCTCCATCGGCGCGAGAACATAGCCATTCTCGGCATCGAGCACCGGACGGCCGAGCGTCGCGTTGCCTTGCGCGCGGTAATGCCGGTGGTAGCCGCGCTTGACCGTCAGCGGCAGATTGATGCCGAGCGGACGCAGCAGGTCGGGCGCCCAGGGCCCGAGCGCGACGACCACATCGCCGGCATCGACCGGACCGAATTCCGTTTCCACCCGCCAGTGCGGCCCGGCACGATGCAGCGAGCGAGCGTCGCCCTGCAATGCAATGCCGCCGAGCGCGGTGAAGCGCGCGGCATAGGCGCGGGTCAGCGCCAGCGGATTGCTGACGCTGACCGCGCCGGTCCAATGCACGGCGTGGCGGAAGGACGGCCGCCAGCGCCGGCTCGAGCGCCAGCGCGCCGTCGCGGTCGAGCGGCGTCGCTGCGATGCCGAACCGCGCCGCAAGTTCGAGTTCCGGCGCTTGCGCGGCGAATGCTTTGTCGGAGCGGTAAAGCTTGAGCCAGCCATTGCGGCTGAAATAACGCTCGGCGCCCGCCTCGGCGGCGAGCATCTCATGCTCGGCGACCGCGCGGGCGAACAAAGGCCGCATCAGCCGCGCCGTCTCGACCAGCCGTTCCGGCCGCGAGGCGGCGCGGAAGGCGATCAGCCAAGGCGCGACCCGCGGCAACTGGGCGAGGTGATAATTGGCGAGCGGCGAGCGCTTGAGCGCGATGCTTACGAGCGTCGCCCAATCGGAGGGAAACGCCGCGGGGAAGACCGTGTTGCCCTCGATGATGCCGGCATTGCCGTAGGAGGTGCCCTCCCCCGCGCCGCCGCGGTCGACCAGCGCGACCGCGAGGCCGCGCTTGGCGAGGTTGAGGGCGATCGAGGTGCCGACGATGCCGGCCCCGAGAACGATCACGTCGGTACGCGCCAGGTGAGCCTCCCGCTACGCTACCCGTTAGGTATGCGCACGCGGCGGCAGCGCCACAACGGGAGCGCGTCCTTGGTATTAGGCCGTAGCGATCGTCTGCGTCGACGAGGCGTTCAACAATTGCGCCTGCATCTGGATCAGTCGCTCGACGAGATTGTTGTTGGCCACGTTGGTGGCGCCGCTGGTCGATGAGGCGTCGGAGGTGGAGGACGACGGGGTCGTGCTTTGGCTGGTGGCGCCGGTACCGCCCCGTCGCCGCCCATATGGTGATGATGGCGATGGCCCTCGCCCGGCTGGCTCTGCTGCGTCGCGTCGGTGCCGCTCGAGCCGTCGGCACTGCCGAGCAGCGACGAGGCCGACGATGATGCTCCGCCGTTCTGCAGCGCCAGCAGGGCTTGCAGCGTCTGCGGGCCGAATTGCGGAAACGAAAGCGCCGCGTTCGATGTCGTTCCGGTTGTCCCAGCGGAAGCGCCGGACGTGGCCGAGGATGTCGTGCTGCCGCCCTGCTGCTCGAGCGCGCCGAGCAATTGCGACAGCGGGTTACTTTGCGCACCGGTCGTGCCCTGCGGCTGCTGCTGTTGCCACAGCGCCTGCAAGGCAAGGTAGTTGTTATTGTTCGACCCGCCGACCGACAAGGACATGAGACGCTCCTCAAACTGCCGGTCCGACGCCGGTTGATACACTTGGCCTGGCACGGCCGATGCAAGTGCGGGGCCACGGCGCAACCAACGGCAAAACAATGATTTTTCTAAGACGGCGGGGCGCCGCGGGGTAACAATTTGCCGCGCGCGGCGAGCCGCCCGGCAAATCTTGCCGATCGCTTGGCGCGTTCGAACACGAGCCTTGATCCCCAACAGGACATGAGACGCTCCTCAAACCGCCGGCTACGCGCCGGTTGATACAAATGGCCCGGCACGGCCGATGCAAGGGCGGGGCCACGGCGCAACCAACGGCAAAACAATGATTTTTCTAAGATGGCGGTCCGCCGCAGGGTAACAATTCTGCCGCGCGCGGCGAGCCGCCCGGCAAATTTTGCCGGTGTCTAGGCTTCGACGGCGGCCTCGATCGCCGAAGGGGGAGCGACGTTGCCCGCCAATGTCCGGCGTGTTACGCGATCAACGACCATCGGAGGAACGCTTGCACCGCCCGCTCATCATCGCCCCCTCGATCCTTTCCGCCGATTTTTCCAAGCTCGGCGAAGAGGTCCGCGCCGTCGATCAAGCCGGCGCCGACTGGATCCATGTCGACGTGATGGACGGCCATTTCGTCCCCAACATTTCGATCGGGCCGGACGTGGTGAAGGCGCTGCGGCCGCACAGCAAGAAGGTGTTCGACGTGCACCTGATGATCGCGCCGTGCGACCCCTATCTCGAGGCGTTCGCCAAGGCCGGCGCCGACATCATCACCGTGCATGTCGAGGCCGGCCCGCACATCCACCGCTCGCTGCAGGCGATCCGCGCGCTCGGCAAGAAGGCCGGCGTCACCCTCAATCCCGGCACGCCGGTCGAGACCATCGCGCCGGTGATCGATCTCGTCGACCTTATTCTGGTGATGTCGGTCAATCCCGGCTTCGGCGGCCAGAAATTCATTTCCGCCGCGGTCGACAAGCTGCAAAAAATCCGGGCGCTGGCGGCGGGCCGGCCGATCGACATCGAGGTCGACGGCGGCATCACGCCGGAGATCGCGCCCGCGGTGGTGCGCGCGGGCGCGAACGCTTTGGTCGCCGGCTCCGCCGTGTTCAAGGGCGGCACGCCGGAGTCTTACCGCGCCAACATCGCGGCGATCCGCCAGGCGGCGGCGCTGGAACGAGGAGAAGCGGCATAATGGGCATGCTGATCGACGGCAAATGGAACGGCGACGAGGATCCGCCGGCGGAGACCGGCAAGGCCGGCAATTTTCAGCGCGTCGACAGCGTGTTCCGCGACCGCGTCACCGCGGACGGCTCGTCCGGTTTCAAGGCCGAGGCGGGGCGCTATCACCTCTATGTCGCCTATACCTGCCCGTGGGCGCATCGCACGCAGATCTATCTCGCGCTGAAGAAGCTCACCGGCGCGATCAGCGTCGCCATCGCCGTTCCGGGGCTGCGGGACGAGGGCTGGACGTTCGAGGACAATCCGGCGTTTCCCGACTGCCCGCCGGACCGGGTCAACGGCTTCCATTATCTGCATCAGGCCTACGCGGCGAGCGAGCCGCATTATACCGGCAAGGTCACGGTGCCGACGCTGTGGGACAAAAAGACCAAGCGGATCGTGAACAACGAATCCTCCGAGATCATCCGCATGCTCAATTCGGAATTCGCCGGCATCGGCGCCGATGCGACCGATTTTTATCCGAAACCGCTGCGCGCCGAGATCGACCGCATCAATGCCGAGGTCTACAACAACATCAATAACGGCGTTTACCGCTGCGGTTTCGCCAAGTCGCAGGCGGCCTACGAGGAAGCCTACGACGCGCTGTTCGCCACGCTCGACGACATCGAGGCGCGGCTTGCCCGCCAGCGCTATCTGGTCGGCAATCAGATCACGGAAGCGGACTGGCGGCTGTTCCCGACCTTGGTGCGCTTCGACGTCGCCTATTTTTCGCTGTTCAAGTGCAACAGGAACCGCATCGCCGACTTTCCGAACCTCTTGAACTATATGCGCGAGCTTTACGCGGTGCCGGGCGTCGCCGAAACGGTCAAGCCGCGCTACTACGTCATGGGCTATTACTCGATCCGGCGCGTCAATCCGACCGGCATCATCCCGAAAGGCACGCCGGTCGATTACCGACAGCCGCACGACCGGGCGCGGTTCGCGGCGTGAACAAATGATCCCCCGCTACACCCGGCCCGAAATGGCGGCGATCTGGTCGCCGGAGACGCGCTTTCGCATCTGGTTCGAGATCGAGGCGCATGCGGCCGACGCCATGGCCGAGCTCGGCGTCATCCCGAAAGAGGCGGCGGCGAAGATCTGGGCCAAGGGCAAGGATGCCAAGTTCGACATCGCGCGGATCGACGAGATCGAGCGCGAGACCAAGCACGACGTCATCGCCTTTCTCACCCATCTCGCCGAGATCGTCGGGCCGGAAGCGCGCTTCGTGCATCAGGGCATGACCTCGTCCGACGTGCTCGACACCTGCCTCAACGTGCAGCTCGTGCGCGCCGCCGATCTCCTCATCGCCGACGTCGAGAAGCTCGAAGCGGCGCTCAAACGGCGCGCGGAGGAACACAAATACACGCCGACCATCGGCCGCTCCCACGGCATCCATGCCGAGCCGACGACCTTCGGGCTCAAGCTCGCTTACGCCTACGCGGAATTCGCCCGCGCCAAGGCGCGCCTGAAGGCGGCGCGCTACGAGGTCGCGACCTGCGCGATTTCCGGCGCGGTCGGCACCTTCGCGCAGATCGATCCGCGGGTCGAAGCTCATGTGGCGGAAAAAATGGGGCTTCGCGTCGAGCCGATCTCGACCCAAGTCATTCCGCGCGACCGCCATGCCATGTATTTCGCCACGCTCGGCGTCGTCGCCTCTTCGGTCGAGCGGCTGGCGACCGAAATCCGCCACCTGCAGCGCACCGAGGTTCTGGAAGCCGAGGAGTTCTTCTCCGAGGGCCAGAAAGGCTCCTCGGCCATGCCGCACAAGCGCAATCCGGTGCTGTCGGAGAATCTGGTCGGGCTCGCCCGCATGGTGCGCGCCTATGTGACGCCGGCGATGGAGAATGTCGCGCTGTGGCACGAGCGCGACATCTCGCATTCCTCGGCCGAGCGCATGATCGGCCCGGACGCGACCGTGACGCTCGATTTCGCGCTCAATCGGCTCGCCGGCATCATCGACAAGCTGATCGTCTATCCGGACAATATGCGCCGGAATCTCGACCGCCTCGGCGGCCTCGTCCATTCGCAGCGCGTGCTGCTCGCGCTGACGCAAAAAGGCGCGACGCGGGAAGAGGCCTATCGCCTGGTCCAGCGCAGCGCCATGAAGGCCTGGCGCGGCGAAGGCGATTTCCTGGAGCTGCTCAAGGCCGACACGCGAGGTCGGCAAATATCTAAAAGCGCAGGAGCTCGCTGCGAATTTCGACCTCGATTTTCACTTCGCCCAAGTCGACACGATCTTCCGCCGGGTTTTTGCGGCCGCGACGTGACCGGGACAAGACCGGCAACGTACCGCCGGACGGATCGACTGTCCACCGTTTGTCCACGTTATTGTCCCAACGCACGTTTGCCCGACTCACCCCCCTGACGTAACGTAACTTGAATTTTTGGAGAATTCCCTCGGATGATTCTGGGGGGACTTAAGTTTCTTTGGCGGGACTTGAGTTTCGAAGGAAGCATAAATCAGGGGCGAATGATGGGACGTCTGGTGCGAAAGCCGCAGCTGCCCGACCTCGACCTGCAGATCGCGGGGCTCGAGGGCGTGTTGCAGTCCGGCCTCGGCGGCATGCAGGTCGCGGGCGCGCAAGTCGGCGATAATTACATCGAGCGCATGGCGAAATACGTTCCGGCCGAGGTCATCGCATTCTCCCTGCTGATCAATGCCATCCTCGATCAGGCGATGAAATCCGGCGGCAAGAATGCGGCCATGGCCGGATTTGCGGTCTCGAGCATTGCGCAAGCCGTGCTGGTCCTGGCCTGCCTCCTCACCCCGCTGTTCTGCTGGTACGTGCGCGAAGAGGGCGACGCCTGGATCGTCAACGCCTTCGTCTCCACGATCGCCTTCCCGTTCTGGGCCTATCTCACCGGAGCGGTCGCGTTCGCCAATTATCACGATGGCAATCTGGCGGCGATCCTGGTGATGACGTTCACGGTGGTGAGCGGTCTCGTCGCGCCGCTGCCGAGCCGGTCCAGGCGGCGGGGCCGGCAGCATGCGGTCGAGTACGAAGAGGAACAGTTCGTCGAGGCGGCCTGAAGCTGACCGGACCGCGCGGCCCGCGTGATCGCGATTGCGAGCGCCCGATTCCTCGTGTTTTCTGCCGCCCGATGGCGGCGCGCGAAACCATTCTGGTGTTCGACTCCGGGCTCGGCGGGCTCACGGTCTATCGCGAGATCGTGGCGGCGCGGCCCGGCGCCGATTTCCTCTATGTCGCCGACGATGCCGCCTTCCCCTATGGCGCGATGGACGAAGCGGCCCTGCTCGCCCGCGTCATCGACCTGATCGGCGGCCTGATCGAACGCCACCGGCCCGACCTCGTCGTCATCGCCTGCAACACCGCCTCCACCATCGCGCTGCCGGCGTTGCGCGAGCGCTTTTCAGTGCCGTTCGTCGGCACCGTACCGGCGATCAAGCCCGCTTGCGCCGGCTCGGTGACACGCCGCGTGTCGGTCTTGGGCACCGAGGCGACGGTCGTGCGCGAATACACCCGCGCGCTCATTCGCGACTTCGGCCAGGATTGCCGCGTCACCCTGGTCGGGTCGAAGCGGCTTGCCGCCTATGCCGAGGCCGAGCTGACCGGCGTTCCGGTCGACGATGCGGCGATCATCGCGGAGCTCGCCCCCTGCTTCGTCGCCGATGGCGCGCGCACGGATACCGTCGTCCTTGCCTGCACCCATTATCCGCTGCTGGTCGAGCGCTTGCGCCGGCTCGCGCCGTGGCCGGTGAACTTCCTCGATCCGGCGCCCGCAATCGCGCGCCGCGTGGTCGAGCTGCTCGGCGAGGCCGCGCGCGCCGCCATCGGCCGGCGCGACCCGCGCCATTTTCACCTCCGGGCGCCCGCCGGCTGCCGCCCTCGCCCGCTTCGGTATTGGCGCAGGCGTCGGCGCGGACGAGCCGGCGACGACGCACGCGCGCTGAATCGCCCACCGTTTTTAGTACGGGGCGGCCGCCTGAGCTTGTCGATCCGGCCGGCCACCGCTACGCTTTTACCGCCAGCCGGGACTCTGCAAACGAGGATGCAAACATGACCGTTGCCGCCGTGAACGAGCGCTCCGCCTGGTACCTGAACCGCTGGGCCCAACTCGTCCTGGGCGTGATCGCCATGATGGCGATCTCCAGCCCGCAATACGTCTGGACGCTGTTCACCGGGCCGCTCAATGCGAAGCTCGGCACCACGCTCGCCGAGCTGCAATGGACCTTTTCGCTCCTGGTCATTCTGCAGACCTGGTTCTCGCCGTTTCAGGCTTATCTGGTCGACCGCTTCGGGCCGCGGCTGCTCATTTCGATCGGCGCGCTGCTCTCCGGCGGCAGCTGGGTGGTGTCGTCCTATGTCGACAACATCTGGGCGCTCTATTTCACCTATGGCGTGCTCGGCGGCTTCGGCACCGGCATCATCTATGTCGGCATCATCGGCCTGATGGTGCGGTGGTTTCCCGACCGGCGCGGGCTCGCGACCGGCCTTGCCGCCGCGGGCTACGGCTTCGGCGCCTTCTTCACCAGCTTCCCGATCGACAGCATGATCAAAAGCTCCGGCTATGCCCACGCGCTGGTGGTGTGGGGCATCATCCAGGCCGCGATCGGGATCATCGCGGCGCAAGGCTTGCGCTTGCCGCCGCAGCACGACGAGGCGACGAGCGCCGCGCCCGCGGCTCGCCGCGGCGGGTCCGCAGCAGAGCCGGCGCAGCTATTCGCCGCGCGAGATGCTCAAGAGCCCGGTGTTCTATCTCATGTTCATCATGATGAGCATGATGTCGACCTCCGGGCTGATGGTCACCTCCAATGTCGGGCCGTTCGCCCGGGAATTCGGCGTCGCCAACATGCTGGTGCTCGGCATGGCGGCGCTGCCGCTGTCGCTTGACGCTGTCGCGCGTCACCAACGGGCTGACCCGGCCGTTCTTCGGCTGGATCTCCGACCATATCGGCCGCGAATCGACCATGGCGCTCGCCTTCGCGCTGGAAGCGGTCGCGATCCTGATCCTGTTCGCCTATATCGACCGGCCGGCCTTGTTCGTGGTGCTCACGGGGCTCGTGTTCTTCGGCTGGGGCGAAATCTTTTCGCTGTTCCCTTCGACGCTCACCGACACCTTCGGACCCAAATACGCGGCGACCAACTACGGCTTTCTCTACATCGCGCAGGGCGTCGGCTCGATCCTCGGCGGCCCGGCGGCGGCCTTCCTCAAGCAGGCGACGGGAAGCTGGACCGCCGTCTTCATCGTCGTCGCGGTGCTCGATGCGGTCACCGCGCTCCTTGCGATCACGGTCCTGCGCACCATGCGGCGCCGGCATTTGGCGGCGGGGTGAAGTAGCGCCGGCGTGTTTTTGGTCGGCGCCTGTCGCGCCGACGTCGGCGCTATCCCGCATGGAGACGACGGCTGCAGCGTCGGAAAAATTCGACGCTTGAAAATATTCCGTTGATGGAATATATTATCAGGGATGGCCTGGAACGTCGAGCACACTGACGAATTTGCGGAATGGTACCATGGTCTCAGCGAAATCCAGCAGGACGATATGACGGCCGCTGGATTATTGCTGATGGAAATGGGACCGCAATTGCCTTTCCCTCATTCGTCGGGAGTTAACGGATCGAGGCATGCGCACATGCGTGAACTGCGCGTGCAAAGCGGCGGACATCCTTTGCGGGTATTTTACGCTTTCGACCCGCGGCGTTCGGCGATCCTGCTGATTGGCGGCGACAAGACGGGCGACAAGCGCTTTTACGATCGCATGGTTCCGATCGCTGACAAACTTTACGACGTGTATATCGCGGAGATCAGAAAGGAAGGATTGATACCATGACCGGACACAGGCCTTTCAGCGAGCTGACCAAAGGCTTCACGCCGGCACGCCGGGCGCGTGTGGCGGCAAAGGCCGCTGCACTACGCGAAGCGATGACGCTCGAGGAATTGCGGAAAGCACGCGCCCTCTCGCAAGAGGAGGTGGCCGAAGCGCTTGCGGTGAACCAGCCGGCCGTGGCCAAGCTTGAAAAGCGCGGCGACATGCATGTGAGCAACTTGCGCCGCTACGTCGAGGCGCTCGGCGGCACGCTCGAAATTACGGCGCACTTTGACAAGATCACCGTCGTCATCAGCAATGTGGGCGAGACACCTTAGGGAGCGTCTCGGTGGTCTTGACTTTTATGTCAATAGAGCCGATTTTGAGTGAGCATCTTGACACGGGGAGGCTTGTTGAGCTTGCCTCCTTGTTTACCGGGGATGAAACCGCACGCACGATGATCGTATCGCTCGAGATACTCGCGGTCGTGACGCCGCCCTTTCCCGACAGCGACGAAGGCCTGCGGCTCGGTGAATTCAGGGCATGGCTCGACAGCTTCATGGAAGGGGCGGAAATTTCGGTTGCGGAATATCCCTTTCAAAAGCCGTCGGACGCGATGCTCTCGCGGGTCGACCCGATCGAGAGCGAACTTTGGAGCATACGGGTGACGCAACCGCATGAAACGCCCGGCGTCCGTAGCTTTGGAGGCTTTGCCGGCAAGGACGAGTTCATCGCACTGACGTGGGACTTCCGCGAGATGATCCCGCACTTTGACGATGCCGTCAGCGGCGCTCTGGCTGCATGGGACGACCTCTTCGGACCAAACGGTCCGTTCAAGGG
The DNA here is from genome assembly GCA_963745155.1 of uncultured Pseudomonadota bacterium. Lineage (GTDB taxonomy): Bacteria > Pseudomonadota > Alphaproteobacteria > Rhizobiales > Xanthobacteraceae > BOG-931. The sequence goes on from CAVUWO010000031.1 coordinate 144,512, forward strand.
AGATAGTCTGGATGAATACCTCACCAACTATAGGGCTGTCTGAGCCGGTCGGATCGGCCAAAATTTCCCTGGGCACCCTTGGGTATGTCCGCGCACGGAATAGGCAGCGGCAGTACGATCTGGTGATCAGGGAATTCAAGCGGAGCGGCATCACGCAAGCCGAGCTGGCGCGGCGGCTCAACAAATCGCCCGAGGTCATATCCCGGTTGCTGGCGCGTCCGACCAATTGGGAAGCGGATACGTTCGGCGACCTTTTGTTCGGCATTTCCGGCGCGGTTCCCGCTTACCGTATAGAGCATCCGCTCAGCGGCGAAGCGGCCGGAACGGCTACGAAAGGACTGCGGCGGCAATCCCAAAGGAATCCGGTCTAGGTCCAGGGCGAAAGGCGCGGTGGGGTGGAACTAGCCTGCGGCGAGAGTTTGACTTCCGCCCCGTTTCCCCCTAGAAGCCCGCCCACGGCGCGGGCCTTTGGTGGCCCGCGTCGCGTTTCGCGACCCGTGGATTGCCCCGGCGCTTCGGTGGCAAGCCTGTCGGTTCCGGCAAAAGTCCGGGACAGTAGGAGGGCGCGATCCTCAGCCATTATCCTTCTTCAGCGAGGACGCGATGACCAAGCGCCATGAGGCGAAGTACAAGATCGACCGCCGGTTGGGCCAGAACATCTGGGGCCGGCCGAAAAGCCCGGTCAACAAGCGTGAATACGGCCCCGGCCAGCACGGCCAGCGGCGCAAGGGCAAAGTCTCCGATTACGGCGTGCAATTGCGGGCGAAGCAGAAGCTCAAGGGCTATTACGCCAACATATCGGAGCGGCAATTCCACGGCATCTACGACGAGGCGCGGCGGCTCAAGGGCGACACCGGCGCCCATATGCTCGGGCTCCTGGAGCGCCGGCTCGACAGCGTGGTCTATCGGGCGAAGTTCGTCCCGACGGTGTTCGCCGCCCGGCAATTCGTCAACCACGGCCATGTCACGGTCAACGGCCGGCGCGTGACCATTCCGAGCCTGCGGCTAAAGGTCGGCGATCTCGTCGAGGTCCGGGAGAAGTCGAAACAGCTCGCGCTCGTTCTGGAAGCGACCGGGCTCGCCGAACGCGACGTGCCCGATTACGTCGACGTCGACCACACCAAGATGACGGCGAAACTCTCGCGCATCCCTGGTTTGAGCGACATCCCCTACCCGGTGCAGATGGAACCGCATCTGGTCGTCGAATATTATTCGCGCTGACGACGGTTACGGTGTGCTCTTCTCGTCGTTGACCGCGGCCAGCACGTCCTCGCAACGCATCGGCGCGAAACCGGGGTGGAAGCGCTCGCGGCCTAACGCGTAGATCGCGCGGTTGTAAGGCGCCGGGACGCCGTGCGCGGCGGCGAGGCGCACGATGTAGCCGGTGATGGATTCGACCTCGGTGTCGTGCGCGCCACGCAGTATGACGTCCTGCGTCATGCTCGACATCGCCATCGCCTGCAGCCGGCGCCTGAAGATCGGCCGCAACAGCCAGCCCGGCAGCAGCGCGGCGAGCGTGAGGAACGCGAACGACGGAATGCCGGGGATGCGATGCTCGCGGTAGCCCGCCGCGCGGACGACGCGCACCCCCTCCCGCAGGGTCTGCGATAGCAGCTCCTGATAGGCCGCGAAGTTCGATAACGGCCGCGCGCCCCGCCCTACCAGCGCATCGAGCGCGTTGGTGAGATTGATCACGATCTTGGTGTGCACGGCGTCCTGCAGCCGGTCGACGATATGCGTCGGGCACGCCGGCGCCAGCACCGCGTGCACCGCCCGCACATCAGCATCGCGCGACGGGTCAAGGGCACCGATCAGCAGCGGCCCCTTGCGCTGATAGCCGATCACCGCGGGCGCGTCATGGCGGGCGTTGTAGCCGACCACGCCGTAGACCACGCGGCTGAAAAACTTCGGCAGGATGCGCTGATTGTCGATGCCGTTCGCCATCGACACGATGATCGGCCGGTCGCCGAAAGCCTCGCGCACCTGCCGCGCCGCCGCTTCGAGGCTGTAATTCTTGACCGCCAGCACCACGATGTCGGCGTCGCCGGCCTCCTCCGGCCGATCGACCACCTTGACGCGGACGGTGCGGCGGCTGGCCTCCGGCGCAGCAAATTCGTAGATCGTGATCCCGCTCGCGCGCAGCGCATCCTGAGTCGCGCCGCGGCCCATGACGGAGACCGCGCCGCCGCACTCCGCGAGCCAGGCCGCAACGGACGCGCCAACAGCGCCGGCGCCAACGAAAAGGACTTTTGTCGTGCTCAAGGCGTACGCTCCGGTTGCAGGAATCCCAACCGCAGCAACATCTGAACTGCTTCCAAACAACGCAGACGTGTGCCGGAAAGATTGGCGATATGCACAGCTTTTCGGCTCAATTGTGGCCCACGGCTTGAAACTCGAGGCGACCATAGTAGCGTGATGGCCAACTCGGCGCCGCAAATTCGCGGGGCCCGGTCGGAAAAAACTGAAAACGGGGAGAAACGCACATGGATGCGTTGCAGCGGGTTAAAGCTTGGATCGGATCGCTTACTGAAATCGGCCTCAGTCTGTTGGCGCTGGCGATCGTCGCCGCGTTGCTCGTCGGCGCGAACCTGCCGTTCTTCGGCAGCGTCACCACCAATATCATGGCGCTCGTCAAGAGCCTCGGTGACGCCGGCCTCGTCGGCCTGATCACGCTCGGCATCATCATCTGGCTGTTCTCGCAGCGCAGGCCGGCCTAGAGCCATCGCGCGACCGACCGCGTACACCACGCGATCGCAACAGCGTTGGGTGGCGAGGAGGAGCCTCCCACCCAACGATACGAGGGCGTGCGATGTTGGATTATCTGGACAAAGCCAAGCAATATCTGTGGGCGTTCGTCGAGCTCGGGTTCCTCGCGGTCCTGGCCGTCATGCTGATCTATTTGATCCTCGGACAGGATTCCGGCGTGTTCGTCTCCGCCGTCGCCGACAATGTACTGAAATTCGCCAATGCCGTGCCCGCCCCAAGCCTGGTCGGGATCGCGATCGTCTTGGCGCTCATCGTGCTCATCAGCCACCGCGCCCGCGAGCGCTGACGCTCGCGGCGAGGCTTAAGCCAAGCGGACCAGGCGCTTAAGCCTGGACGCCTTCCTTGACCGCAACGCCCTTGTCCTTGAGGTGCGAGGCCAATTCGCCGGCCTGGAACATCTCGCGGATGATGTCGCAGCCGCCGACGAACTCGCCCTTGACGTAGAGCTGCGGGATGGTCGGCCAGTTGGAATAGCCCTTGATGCCCTGACGCAGTTCGTCGTTCTCGAGGACATTGAGCCCCTTGTACGACACGCCCAGGTAATCGAGGATCTGCACGACCTGGCCGGAAAACCCGCACATCGGGAATTGCGGCGTGCCCTTCATGAACAGGACGACGTCGTTGGCCTTCACTTCATTGTCGATGAACTGGTTGATGGACATCGTGATCTTCCTGGTGATCTTCTGGCAGTTGGCTGGCAGTTTTGCCGGTCGGTCGGTCCGCCGCGCCGGCGTCATGCCGTTGCATGTGAATATATGTAGCGCAAAACGCGTGCAAAGCCCAATGCCTTGATTTCAAGCCAAGAATTATCATTGGATTTATCGTTGGATTTCGAATCCGGGTTTGAAACCGCATCCATGCCGACTTCGGCGGAGCGTACAGCAAGAAATTCCACGCGCAGCGGAAAAAGTAGAATGGCCGCCGCCCGCCTCCTACGGCGTGCCGGTCTGCAGCGCCAAGGCGTGCAGCTTGCCGCCCATTTCGGCCTTGAGGGCGTCATAGACGATCTGGTGCTGCTGCACCCGCGATTTGCCGCGAAAGGATTCGGCGATGACGGTCGCCGCGTAGTGGTCGCCGTCGCCGGCGAGGTCGCGGATGGTCACCGTCGCGTCCGGAATCCGGGCCCGGATCAACCGCTCGATATCGTTCGAAGCCATCGCCATGGCGTGCCTCACCTCCTCTAGCGGACCGGGTGCGGACGCCGGCCCGGCCGCGACCCGGTCATGCGCAAACTCGCGCAACGTTACGACCAGAATGCGGCGTGCACGCCGTGGCGTCAATGTGTCGCCGCCGTTTGGGCCGCCGGCGGCGCTCAAGTCCACAGCTGCTAGGTTCAAAACCCCTACGTCCAAAGCTCCGTGGTCGCGAGCCTGGCGCCGTCGACCAAAGCTTTGAGCTTGGCCCAGGCGAGCTGCGGGTGGATGCGGCCGCCAAAACCGCAATCGCTGCCGGCGATGACGTTCTCGCGGCCGACGATATTGGCGTAGCGCACGATGCGGTCGGCGACGACCTGGGGATGCTCGACGATATTGGTGGCGTGGCTCACCACGCCGGGGATGATGATCTTGCCGTCGGGCAGTTTGACCTCTTTCCACACCCGCCATTCGTGCTCGTGGCGGACATTGCCCGCCTCGACCGAATAGGCGCCGGCGTTGACCTTGAGCACCAGGTCGACGATGTCGCGCAGCGGGATGTCGGTCGTGTGCGGGCCGTGCCAAGAGCCCCAGCAGATGTGGAAGCGGATGCGCTCCGGCGGCAGACCGCGCAGCGCATGATTGAGGGCATCCATGCGCGCGGCCTCGAATTTCTTGAACTCCGCGAGCGGCGGCTCGGGATTGATCATGTCCCAGTTGTCCGGCAGGCTCGGATCGTCGATCTGCACGATGAGGCCGGCGTCGACGATCGCCTTGTACTCCTCGTGCATGGCGTCGGCCGCCGCGAAAACGAATTCCTCGTCGGTCTTGTAATAAAGGTTCTCGCCGCGCGCGAAGCTGCCGGGCCCGATCGCGCACATGAAGCCTTCGTCAGCGTCGGCGGCCGCCATGGCGGTCTTCAAATTGGCGATGTCCGCGGCGATGGCGGCATGGCCGGCATACTTGATGGGCGCGGTGCAGACCGGCCGGCGCCCGCCGCGGCGGGCGGCGCTACCGAGGAGCGTGCCGGTCGAGTCCGGATCCTGATAGAACTCGCCGAATTTCTGGTAGTCGCGCCGATTGCTGAAGGCCGTCAGCGCCACCTCGGCGACGCTCGATTTCTTGTGCTCGGAAACCGGCAGCGTTTCCGCCGGCGCAAACCCTTCCATGCGCGCGAAGGCGTAGTTCCACCACACGCCGTAATCGTAGTTCGACGCCATCGGCTTGCCGAACTCGCCGTCGTCGGGAATGTCGATGCCGATATCGTGCTGCTTTTTGACGACGCCGGCGACCGCGGCGGCGAGGGTCTTGGCATAGGCCGCGTCGTCCTTGCTCTCGCCGCTCGCCCGCGCCTTATTGATGGCGATGAGGTCGGCCGGCCGCGACAGGCTGCCGGCGTGCGTGGTCAGGATTCGATCCGTACTGCGTTTCATGTTGTTCCTCCCTGCACCTCACTTTCGTACAGCCGCGGCCGGCTCACAAGCCGTGGGCAAGCATGCCGGGACTGCGATTTTTCCATCCATTCTTCTCGATGGAGGCCGTCTTCGCCCACCCCCAACTGCGCTTCGCTACGCGGGGCGGATGTGCGCACGCGTTCTCGCGGCGCCCCTTCGCACCCGAGTCATGGGGCACCAAGCGCGCTTCATCCGGCTGCGAAAAAAAAGAAAGCGGAACGCCGAAAGGCGCTGTTGCGTAGCCTCCGTACCCTCACGGGCGCGGCGCACGCCGTTTTCTCTTCCCCCGCTTGCGGGGCGCCAAAAGCCGATTTGCGGTTGTACATACTTCGCCGCACGCATAACATATGACTCTCAACCCGGGCCATCGTGCGGGGGCGGGCATGGGACCCTTCGAGGACTCGTTCGACCTTTCGATCAGCGAGATCGAAGGAATTTCCTCCGAAGCTGAGCTGCGGGCCTTTTTGCGCAGTTTGTTGTTGCGCTACAACGTCAAGCACTGCGTCTATCATGCTGTTGCACTGCCGCAGGTCGACCGACCGAACCCGGTTCTCCTCCTCACCTATCCGGGCGAGTGGGTGGAGCGCTACGTGGGCGAGAATTATTTCGCGATCGACCCGGTCGTTGCCGCGGGCGCCACCAGTCTCCTGCCGATTGACTGGTCGTTTCTTGACAAGCGGGGGCCCGGTGCCAAGCGTGTGTTCGGCGAAGCTTCGGAATTGGGCGTAGGGACGCATGGCCTGACCTTTCCAATTCGCGGCGCCACCGGAGATCATGCGCTCTTCACGATCACCAGCGACGCCGGCGATGCCGAGTGGAAACGGCTCAAGAACATCTATTTGCGCGATTTTCAGGTGCTTGGGCATTTCATTCACGGCAAGGTGCTCGAATTCGAACATGGCGTCAGCGCGCCGATCAAGCAGCTGTCGTCGCGGGAACGGGAATGTTTGAACTGGGCGGCGCGCGGCAAGACCAACAAGGAGATCGGACGCCAATTAGGTATTTCCGAACGCGTCGTGCGCGCGTATTTCGAGAGCGCGCGGCACAAACTCAATTGCCTCAACCGTGGTCATGTGCTTGCGCGAGCTGTCAGCTTGAGGATCATCGGCCCGGCCGCCGATTGATCTCGGCGCTACCGAAGGTTTAGCGTAAATCGCATTATCCGCTTTCTGGTTGTTTTTTCATGCCGATCACCGTCGTTACCGACGGATTGCAGCAACTTGATTTCACGCGCTCTGATCGTTCTTCCACCAATGGGGGAACCCATGATCAGACTGGTTCAAGGCGCCGATGCTCATCGTTATCCGCGCGAGATGGACGCAATGTTCCGTGCGAGGGCCGCGGTCTTTTCCGAGCGTCTCGGCTGGAACGTGACCGTCGTTGACGGACGAGAGACCGATCGTTTCGACGCTAGCAACCCGCTCTATTTGATCGCCATCGACAATTCAACCGGAGCGGTCTGTGGTTCGCTACGGCTGTTGCCAACCACGGGCCCGAACATGCTGAAGGAATGTTTCGCCAAGTTATTCGACGAGCCCGTCGACATCGAAAGCGGCACGATCTGGGAATGCACCCGGTTTTGCCTTCATCCGAACGTCGACGTTCGAACCAGCGCGACGGGCGCTATGCGCACGACCTGGGAGTTGATGTTGGGCATCTGCGAGGTTGGCTTGCGAGCCGGCATCTCCCAGATTCAAGGCGTCTACGATCAAAGTATGGTGCGGGTATACAAAAAGACCCGGTGGACGCCGACGCCGATTACAAGGACGGGGCGCTTGGGATCGCTGCCTGTCTTTGTCGGTCTGTGGGACGTCGACGAGGAATCTTTGCTGCGGATGCGTCGGGTGAGCGCGATCACGTCAAGCGTCATCGAGCCCGTCCCGTCCACCTCCATTCCATCCGCTCACATCGCCGCGTAAGCCCCATTTCTCCATAACCTCGTTGAACCCATGATAGTTGAAAAACCCGTTTCCAGGACCGCGTGCGCGCCGGCGACAACCCGCGAACAGTTAGTCGCCTACCTCACCTATGCGGTCGACGAGGTCGCATTCTACAGCGGGAGTAGCGCCCTGCTGTTGCGAATGGCGATCTCCGATCTGGAGGCGGGGTCGGCTCATGCCGGAGATGCTGTGCATAAGCTGTCGTAATATTGCTGGTTCCGGTGCGAGCTGCTATTTCTGCGAGCATGTTCACGCGGAACGTGCGGGCGGAACTTGCGGATGGCAAAGCGGACTCCGGAAGCAGTGGACGTGTTGGTCGGTCGGAACATCCGGTTGCACCGGACCGCCTCCAAGCTCTCGCAGACGGCGCTGGGCGATCAGATCGGCGTCAGTTTCCAACAGGTTCAAAAATACGAAAAAGGCATCAACCGCGTCGGGGCCGGCCGGCTTACGCGGATTGCGGCCGCGCTCGGTGTTCCCATCATCCAGCTGTTCGACGGCGTGCCGGGATATTCGTCAGCAGGCAGATCGCATGCGCGATCGGTGGCCGAGTTGATGACCAAGCCGCATGCCTCTCGCCTGGTCAACGCGTTCGCTGAAATTTCCGACCCGGTCCTGCGGCAGTCGATCGTCCGGCTTGTCGAGCAAATTATCGCCGACAAGCACAGATGATCCGTCAGCGGTGACTTTCGCCCGCCATATACGCCGGTAGCCAACCTTCGAAGCGGCGGGTGAGGTCGTCGACCCGCAGCGGGCGCTCGTCGGGGAGCGCCAGAGCAGGTCCGCCCGTCGCTCCGATGCGTGAAACCGCGACGCCGGCCGCAGCGGCGGCGCGCAGCACTTCGGCGACGGCGGCGTGGCGCGCGGTGACGACGTAGCGGCCTTGGTCCTCGCCGAACCAGAAGACGTGAGCGGGAATGCCGAGCGAGGCGTGCGGCTCTTCGAGCACGGCGCCGATTTTCGCGGCCATCGCCATTTCGGCGAGCGCGACCAGCAAGCCGCCGTCGGAGATGTCGTGGACGGCGGTGACGAGGCCCGAGGCGATCAGGGCGCGGATCAGATCGCCGGCGCGGTGTTCGGCGGCGAGGTTTACGGGGGGCGGGGCGCCGTCTTCGCGGCCGCAGATGTCGCGCAGATAGAGCGATTGGCCGATATGGCCTTTGGTTTCGCCAATCATGCAGAATGGCTTCGCCTTCGGCCTTGAAGGCGAGCGTCATCGACTTGGTGAAATCGTCGATGAGGCCGACGCCGCCGATGGTGGGGGTCGGCAGGATCGCCTGCGCGTTGGTCTCGTTGTAGAGCGAGACATTGCCGGAAACGACAGGGAAATTCAGCGCCTTGCAGGCTTCGCCGATACCTTTGATGCAGCCGACCAATTGCCCCATGATCTCCGGCCGCTCGGGATTGCCGAAATTGAGATTATCGGTCACAGCCAAGGGCTTGGCGCCGACGGCGGTGAGATTGCGATAAGCTTCCGCCACCGCCTGCTTGCCGCCCTCGAACGGATCGGCCTCGCAGTAGCGCGGGGTCACGTCTGCCGTGAGCGCGAGCGCCTTCGGCCCCTCCTCGATGCGCACCACGGCGGCGTCGCCGCCCGGCCGCTGCACCGTATTGCCGAGAATGACGTGGTCGTATTGCTCGAAGATCCAGCGCCGCGACGCGAGGTCCGGCGAGCCGATGAGCTTTTCCAGCGCGTCGGCGAGGCTCGTCGGCGGCGTGACCGACGCCGGATCGATCGCCGGCAGCTTGGCGCTGGCGACAAAGGGCCGATCGTAGACCGGCGCCTCGTTGCCGAGCTCCTTGATCGGCAAATCGACCTTGACGTCGCCGCCGTGCTTGACCACGAACCTTTTGCTCGGCGTGGTCTCGCCGATCACGGCGAAGTCGAGCCCCCATTTGCGGAAGATCGCCTCCGCTTCCTGCTCCTTGTCCGGTTCGAGCACCATGAGCATGCGCTCCTGGCTCTCTGACAGCATCATCTCGTAGGCCGACATGCCGGTCTCGCGGCACGGCACCTGGTCGAGATCGAGCGTGACGCCGAGGTCGCCCTTGGCGCCCATTTCCACGGCGGAGGACGTGAGCCCCGCCGCGCCCATGTCCTGGATGGCGACGACGCAGCCCTTGGCCATGATTTCGAGGCAGGCCTCGAGCAGGAGCTTTTCGGAGAACGGATCGCCGACCTGCACGGTCGGGCGCTTCTCTTCCGCGTCGGCGCCGAATTCGGCCGACGCCATGGTGGCGCCGTGGATGCCGTCACGTCCGGTCTTGGAGCCGAGATAGACGATCGGCATGCCGACGCCCGAAGCCGCCGAGTAGAAAATCTTGTCGGTCCGCGCGATGCCGACCGCCATGGCATTGACCAGGCAATTGCCGTCATAGCGACGGTGAAAGCGGACCTCGCCGCCGACCGTCGGCACGCCGAACGAATTGCCGTAGCCGCCGATGCCGGCGACCACGCCCGAGACGAGATGGCGCGTCTTCGGGTGGATCGGATCGCCGAACGACAGCGCGTTGAGGCAGGCGATCGGGCGCGCCCCCATGGTGAAGACGTCGCGCAGAATGCCGCCGACGCCGGTCGCGGCACCCTGGTAAGGCTCGATGAAGCTCGGGTGGTTGTGGCTCTCCATCTTGAACACGACCGCGAGCCCGTCGCCGATGTCGATCACGCCGGCATTCTCGCCCGGGCCCTGGATCACCCACGGCGCCTTGGTCGGCAGCGTGCGTAAATGGATTTTCGAGGATTTGTACGAGCAGTGCTCGTTCCACATCGCCGAGAAGATGCCGAGCTCCGTAAAACTCGGCGTGCGGCCGATGAGCGCGACCAGGCGCGCATATTCGTCCGGCTTGAGGCCGTGCTGGGCGATCAGGTCAGGGGTTATGGCGGGTTCGTTACGGATCACGGGGCGCGCTCAGTTTGCACCCTCTGCCATATTGGCCTGGGCAAGTCACGCCGCCACTTTGAAATAGTCCACCAGCCCGGCGAACAGTCCGCGCCCGTCGGTCGGGCCGATCGCCGCCTCGACGTGGTTTTCCGGATGCGGCATCATGCCGAGGACATTGCCGCGGTCGTTGAAAATTCCAGCGATGGCGTTGATGGCGCCGTTGTGGTTCCAGTTCGGGTCGATCATGCCGTCGGGCGAGGCATAGCGGAACGCCACCCGGCCCTCGCCCTCGAGCCGCGCGATGGTCTCGCCGTCGGCGATGTAATTGCCTTCGCCGTGCGCGACCGGGACCTTGATCACCTGCCCGGCATTGTAGCCGCGCGTGAACGGCGTGTCGGAGCGCTCGACGCGCAGATAGACGTTGCGGCAGATGAAGCGCAGTTGCGCGTTGCGCATCAGCACGCCGGGCAGCAGTCCCGCCTCGCAGGCGATCTGAAAGCCGTTGCAGACGGCGAGCACGAGCCCGCCCTGTTGCGCGAAGGCGCGCACGGCGTCCATGATCGGCGCGCGCGCGGCGATCGCCCCGCAGCGCAGGTAGTCGCCGTAGGAAAAGCCGCCGGGGATGACGACGAGATCGGTCGCCGCCGGCAGCGCGGTCTCGGCGTGCCACACCATCGCCGGCGCGCGGCCGGAAACTAGTCTCAGCGCACGCGCCATGTCGCGCTCGCGGTTGATGCCGGGAAAGACCAGCACGGCGGATTTCATCGGTCGCGCTCCATCTAAAGCTTCTCCCCGCCCTCGACCGCGGGGCCGCCTTGTCCCGGCGACGGCGCCGGCCCTTCCTCGATCCGCATCGCTTCGATGAAGGCGGCGAGGGATTTTTGCGCCAGCTCCCGGTTCGGGGACACCGATTGAATGCGGATCATGGCCGGACCGGCGAAGATGATCGTGATCTCGACATAGGCGGCCGCGTTGCCGCGCGTGAGCTTACTTTCGTTGACGACGGCCGGATAGCCCTTCACGGTCGCGGTCTTCGAACTCACGGTCTCGAACTTTTCCGCCCCGTCGGAGAGCACCTCGCGCGCCGCATCGATGGCGCGGATGCGCTTGGGCAGATCGACCTTGGCGAATTTTTCCAGCGCCTGCGGATCGGGGTGGCGGGTCGGGCTCTTCGAAAAGACGAACGTGACCGATTCGGTGTCGGCGCAGGCGAGCGGCTTGCACTTGAACACGCGCTGCAGGCCGTTGGCGGAGCGCTGTACGTCCCACTTGTCCGGCTCCGGCGGGAGCGTCGTCACCCGCACGCCGCCGGGCTTGACCGGCGGCTTGGGGACATCGCCTTCGGCACGCGCGGCCGTCACCGCCGTCAGCGCGCCAAGGAGCAGTGCCAGAATTGGTCTTTTCATGTCGCTTCCGCCGAAGCCGCAACAGTTGCGACCAAACTACCACAGCTCACGCTACGGCAGAACTTCGACGCGGTAATTCTCGATCACGGTATTGGCCAGAAGCTTTTCCGCTGCGCTCTTGAGCGCGGCTTCGGCGCCGGCCCGGTCGGCGCCCTCGATCTCGATGTCGAACACCTTGCCTTGGCGCACGCTTGCCACGCCGCCGACCCCGAGCGAGCGCAGCGCGCCTTCGATCGCCTTGCCCTGGGGATCGAGGATGCCGGATTTGAGCGTGACGGTGACGCGGGCTTTCATGGGCGTTCTTGGCAGACCGTCTCAAAGCGAGTCGCGTCACCAGCGGCGCGCGCGTATCCATTCCATGTCGTTATAGATTTCCGACAACGGCAGCGAAATGTCGAGCGAAGGCAGCTCGATCGAATCGCCGAGCGACCGAAGCCGCCGTTCCGCAAAACCCGCATCGCGCGCGAAAATCACCACATCGATCGCATCCTGCGCGACGACCACATAATGCGTGAGCGACGCCAGGTTCGTATAGGCAGTTCGCTTCCAGCGCAGATCGCGCTCCTCGGTGGACGGCGAAAGGATTTCAAATGCCACGATCACGTCGCTGCGATCCCGACCCAAGGCGTCTGCCGAGGCCCCCCCGCGCGGAACGATCAATACGTCCGGTTCAGGACGATTGACTTCAGACACGCGCACGCCGAGACCGGGCAAGACGGCCCAGGATGCATGCAGTTCACGCGCACGATTGCCGAGCGCAAGCATGAGATTTGCAACAAGCCATTGGTGAACGGGACTTGGCGACGCGTTCAAGATCGGCTCCCCGTCGATCAGTTCCCACTTCTCCTCGTCCGGACGCGTGTCGGTGAAGGCATAGAATTCCTCCACAGTCATCGGACCTGTTTTGATGGTAGGAACGCCCACGGCAGAGCCTGCTCCTTCGCGTTTACCCCTTGACCAGCACCGGACCCGCGCCCTGCGGGCGCTCGCCTTCGCTCATGATGCCGAGGCGCTTAGCGACTTCGGTGTAGGCTTCGAGAAGCCCGCCGAGATCGCGGCGGAAGCGGTCCTTGTCGAGCTTCTCGTTCGACTTGATGTCCCACAGCCGGCAGGAATCCGGCGAGATCTCGTCGGCGACGACGATGCGCATCATGTCGTTCTCCCACAGCCGGCCGGTCTCCATCTTGAAATCGATGAGACGGATGCCGACGCCGAGGAACAGCCCAGAGAGGAAATCGTTGACTCGGATCGCGAGCGACATGATGTCGTCGATCTCCTGCGGCGTCGCCCAGCCGAACGCGGTGATGTGCTCTTCCGACACCATCGGATCGTTGAGCTGGTCGTTCTTGTAGTAGAACTCGATGATCGAGCGCGGCAATTGGGTGCCTTCATCGATGCCTAACCGCTGCGACAGCGAGCCGGCCGCGACGTTGCGCACCACGACCTCGAGCGGAATGATCTCGACCTCGCGAATGAGCTGCTCGCGCATGTTGAGCCGACGGATGAAGTGCGTCGGCACGCCGATGTCGTTCAAGTGCTGGAACACGTACTCGGAGATGCGGTTATTGAGGACGCCCTTGCCCTCGATCACCTCGTGCTTCTTGGCATTGAAGGCGGTCGCGTCGTCCTTGAAATGCTGAATGAGAGTTCCCGGCTCGGGTCCTTCATAGAGGACCTTCGCCTTGCCTTCGTAGATGCGGCGACGGCGGCTCATCGGAGTGTACCGTGGCTTGGTGAAATCCATGGGAATGCCGTGGCTCCAGTTTTAGTATCGAGGTCCGCGGCGGCGGCGGCAACGGGCACGCAACTCAAACGCAGCGGCCCATCCGCAGTCCGCAAGCTAGCTGAACGCGGCGCGGAGTACAATCGACATAGACCCGCGCGGCGCCCGCCGCAACGCCGATGTTTCCCGCGCATGACGGTTGCCTTGACGAGGGACCCTCGATATGCAAGGCGCAAGATCTAGGGCACAAGTCGGAACACATGAGACGTGACATCCTAGTCGGAACACGTAAGTCGTAACATCTTAGTCGTAACATTCATCAGCCGTGCGATCGGCCGCAGGCTTCGCGCCATGCGATCGCGATCCGGGCAAGATCAGGGCGAAGGGTCATGACCACGTTCGACAAGCGCGAGGAAGCTTTCGAGCAGCAGTTCGCGCATGACGAGGAACTCCGGTTCAAGGCCATCGCGCGCCGCAACAAGCTCGTCGGCCTGTGGGCCGCGGAAAAGCTCGGCCTCACCGGCGCCGAGGCGGAAAGCTACGCCAAGTCGGTCGTCGTCAGCGACATTGAAGAAGTGGGTGAGCACGACGTGATGCGCAAGATCCGCAAGGATTTCGAGGCCAAGGGCGTCGCGCAGTCGGATCACCAGCTCGGCCGCGTCATGACCGAGCTGATGGAAAAGGCGATCGCCGACATCAAGGCCGGCAAATAACGCCGACACGTGAAGCCGACAACGTGTGCGCGTAACACGTAACGCCGGCATGTAACGCCAAATCTATCGTGGCAAGTCCACCCCAACCAGTCATGCCAGCCGGTAACGGATTCCCATGGCCATTCCCGCCTTCACCTTGGCCCGCCGCTTGCGCGCGGGCGAGACCGTTTTCAGCGGCTGGTGCGGTCTGCCTTACCCGATCGTCGCCGAAACGATCGGCCGCGAAGGATTCGGCGCGGTCACCCTCGACAGCCAGCACGGCCTGTGGGACCCGAGCACGATCCTCGCCGCGGTCGCCGCGGTGCGGCAGGCCGCCGCAGCCCCGGTGGTGCGCGTGCCGGTCGGCGATTTCGCGTTCGTCTCGCGCGCGCTCGATTTCGGCGCCGAGGGCATCATCGCGCCGATGATCAACACGCAAGCCGACGCGCGCGCATTCGCGGCCGCGGCCAAATATCCGCCGATCGGCGAGCGCAGCTGGGGGCCGCACCGCGCCACGACGCTCGCAGGGCTCACCGACCAGTCGGTCTATCTGCGCGAAGCAAACGACCACATCGTCACGCTGGCGATGATCGAGACGCGCACCGCGCTCGCCAATCTCGACGCCATCGTCGACACGCCCGGCATCGACGGCTTGTTTCTCGGGCCTTCCGATCTCTCGATCGCGCTGTCAAACGGGTCGAGCCTCGACCCGCTGTCCCCCGATGTCGAGCGCGAACTCGACCGCATCCTCGCCGCCACGGCGCGGACCAAAAAGATTCCCGGCGCCTATTGCCACACCGGCGAACGCGCCGCGGCGCTCGCCAAACGCGGCGTGCGCTTTCTCGCCGTCGCGAGCGATCTCGCCATGCTGCGCGCGGGCGCCGGCGCGGCGCTCAAGGCGACCAAGAGCTGAGGACTGAAGGACGGAAGGACTGAAGTCTTGCCTGCTCACTTCGGCGTGATGCGCAGACCGATATTGCCGTTGATATTGAAGCCCTCCGCCCGCTGCTGAGCGCCGAACTGATTCGCGAAAGCATGCTGGACGTTGACGTTGAGGGATTCGAGCTGGCATTCGGCGGCGAGCGTCGCCTGCAGCAGCGCGCATTCGTGGGCGGCGAGCGTGTAGATCAGCCGGCGCCCGTCTTCCTGCGCCTTGAGCGATTGTTCGCCGTTATCGTTGGGCGCCGCCACGAACATGTTGACGCCGACCGATACCCGCACCTGCGACGCGGCGACCGGCGCGCGCTCGCCGGGTTTGATCACGACAGTGGTCTGCGCAGAAGCCGCCGTCGTCGACACGACGAGCGCGATGAGGAGGGACAAACGAAGCATGGCCGGCTTCTCCGTTGTGGCGATCGTGCGCCGAGGATGATGGTACCGCCGACCTGTTACCCGCAGCGGAAGAAACCGATTCAATTTGTCTTCAATTTGTCAAGAAATTGGATTTTGAAGTCGGCTCTTGAAATCGGTTCTTGAAGTCGGATCTTGGCGTCCGTCGCGCGGTCGGTCGCTCACGTCGCGCGCGGCAGCATCCGCGTCAGCGTGCGGTCGCGCAGCACCCAATGGTGCCACAGCGCCGCGATCATATGGAGCGCCGCGAGAATCGAGCAGCGCATCGGCCAACAATTCGTGCGCCTCGCCGACCTTGTGCGCGAACGCGCGGTCCGCGACCCAGGGCGAGGGAATGGCCCAAAGCCCGAACAGCGGCACCGCATGGCCGCGCGCGAACTGCAGCGTCATGCCGGCGGCCGGCACCGCGACCAAGAGCACGTAAAGCGCGGCATGGCTTATGCGGCTCGCGACCTCGACCAGCCGGCCGTAACGGGTTTGTTCCGCCGGCGGCGGCGGGCTCAAGGAGCGCCAGCCGAGGCGCAGCAGCAAAAACGCCAGCACGCTCAGCCCAAGCGTCATGTGAATGAAGAGGCCGGCGGCATGCGCGGCCTTCGGCAGGTCGTCGCCGAATTGGCCCAAGAGCCAGGCCGCGACCACGAACACGGCGGTGAGCCAATGCAGCGTCTGCGCGATCGCGCCGTAGCGTGTCGTCGAATTCGCCAATTGCATCATGCTGCCTTCCGAATTACCGCCTTCCGCGTTGCCGGTGCACGGATTGTCCGGCGCCGCGGCGGCGATTTGAATTTACGCAAAACTCGACGGCGTCAAATCCTGCGGCGTCATGGCCTGCCCGATTCGCTCGAGCGCGCCGGCCACATCGGATTCCACGTCCGCGGCCTCGAGCTGGACGATGGTGTAGCCCCGCCCGAGCAGCCACTCCCGCCGCTGCGCGCGCGTCCCGGCCGCTTCCGCACTCGCCTCGCGCGGCGCGATCTCGACGACGAGGCGCAGCGGAAACGAGACGAAGTCGCAGATATACGGCCCGACCGGCGTTTGCCGCTTGAAGCGGCGACCGGCGAAGCGGCGGTCGTTGGTGAGCGCCTGCCACAACAGCCGCTCCGCCTCGGTCGGATTGCGGCGCAACAGCCGCGCCAGGCCGCGCACCGGGCCGTGCTCGGGCAGCGCGCCGCTGCCCTCGTGCTCGGCGAGCAGCGTGCGGAGCAACTCGGCCTCGGCGCCATCGAGGATGCCGCCGCGCGCCGGTCCCTTGCGGCCCTCGGCGATCGCCCGGATGACGCCGTGCAGCGTCTGGATGTCCTGATGCGTCGGCCCCATGCGGGTAACGATGTTGCGCAGATTGATCTGCATGGTCGCGCGCTTGTCCGGCGGGCGGAAGAACTCGACCCGCTCCAATTCGCGTTCGAGCGACGCGAAGAAGGCGAGCAATTGCTGCTTCGGCGCCGGCGCGGATTTTTCCGGCATGGTGAAGGGCAGCTTGCCCGCCGTGCGCAATTTGAACCATTCGTAGGCGACGATCACCACGGCCTGCGCCAGATTGAGCGAAGCGAAGGCCGGATTGACCGGCAACGTGAGAATAGTGTCGGCAAGCGCGACCTCGTCGTTCTCGAGCCCGTTGCGCTCGCGGCCGAACACGACGGCGACGGTCTCGCCGGCATCGACGCGGGGCGCCATCGCCACGGCCGCCTCGGCCGCGCCGACGACGGGCTTCGCCTGGTCGTGGGCGCGCGCGGTCGCGGCGAGGACGAACGCGCAGTCGCCGATCGCATCCTCGAGGGTCTGGTGGAGCGTCGCGCCGTCGAGAATGGCGTCGGCGCCGACCGCCATGATGCGCGCCTTGGGATTGGGCCAGGACTGCCGCGGCGCGACGAGGCGCAGCCGCGACAGGCCGAAATTCGCCATCGCGCGCGCCGCCGCGCCGATATTCTCGCCGAGCTGCGGCTCGACCAGGATGACGACCGGGCCGGGAGCTTCGGCCCATATCTTGGTTCGGTCGGTTCCTGCGCCGGGCATGGCGACCTTTTAGCGGCCGGCGCCGCCGGCGCAATGGCGGCTTTCTCGCGCCCAATGCCAATGCTATAGCGACGCGCGCCGGGGTGGCTGCGTCCGAACGCGCGCCCCGGTCCCGCTTTTCTTTACTCCAGCCCGGGATACAAAGGTCATCACTCACATGGCGAAGATCAAAGTGGCTAAACCGGTCGTCGAAATGGACGGCGACGAAATGACCCGGATCATCTGGCAATACATCAAGGACAAGCTCATCCATCCCTATCTCGACATCGACCTGATGTATTTCGACCTCGGCATCGAGAAGCGCGACGAGACCCGCGATCAGATCACCATCGACGCGGCGGAAGCGACCAAGAAGGTCGGCGTCGCGGTCAAGTGCGCCACCATCACGCCGGACGAAGCGCGGGTGAAGGAATTCAAGCTGCACGACATGTACCGCTCGCCCAACGGCACCATCCGCAACATTCTGGGCGGCGTCATCTTCCGCGAGCCGATCATCTGCAAGAACGTGCCGCGGCTGGTGCCCGGCTGGACCCAGCCGATCATCATCGGCCGCCACGCCTATGGCGACCAGTACCGCGCCACCGATTTCAAGGTGCCGGGCAAGGGCAAGCTCTATCTCACCTTCGTCGGCGACGACGGCCAGGAGATCAAGCGCGAGGTGTTCGCGTTCCCGGGCGCGGGCATCGCCATGTCGATGTACAATCTCGACCAGTCGATCGCCGATTTCGCCCGCGCCTCGATGAACTTCGCGCTCGGCCGCGGCTATCCGCTCTACCTCTCGACCAAGAACACCATCCT
Organism: uncultured Pseudomonadota bacterium; assembly: GCA_963745155.1. Taxonomy (GTDB): domain Bacteria; phylum Pseudomonadota; class Alphaproteobacteria; order Rhizobiales; family Xanthobacteraceae; genus BOG-931. The sequence continues at coordinate 162,669 of CAVUWO010000031.1, forward strand.
CAAGGTCTATGACGGCCGCTTCAAGGACATCTTCCAGGAGATCTTCGACACCGAGTTCAAGGACAAGTTCGCCGCGAAAAAGATCACCTACGAGCACCGGCTGATCGACGACATGGTGGCGGCCGCGCTCAAATGGTCGGGCGGCTATGTGTGGGCGTGCAAGAACTACGACGGCGACGTGCAGTCCGACACGGTGGCGCAGGGCTACGGCTCGCTCGGGCTGATGACCTCGGTGTTGACGACGCCGGACGGCAGGATCGTCGAGGCGGAAGCGGCGCACGGCACCGTGACGCGGCACTACCGCGAGCATCAGAAGGGCCGCGAGACCTCGACCAACTCGATCGCCTCGATCTTCGCCTGGACCCGCGGCCTCGCCCACCGCGCCAAGCTCGACGACAACCCCGCGCTCGCCCGCTTCGCGGCGACGCTGGAGAAGGTCACCGTCGACACCGTGGAGTCCGGGTTCATGACCAAGGACCTCGCCCTGCTGATCGGTCCGGACCAGAAATGGCTCACCACCACCGGCTTCCTCGACAAGGTCGACGCCAATCTGCAGAAGGCGATGGCCGGCGCGTAACCGGCGGCACCGGTCGCTCGCGCGCCGGAGATCGCCGGGCGTCCCAATCCGCAGCGGCCCGGCGGGTGAACCTAAATGAGCGGCAAGAGTTCATTCACCATGACCAGCCGCAACCGGATCGGAACCATCGCCGTCGTCACCGTGCTGTTCGCCATGTTGGCGGCGGCGGGCTGGTACGCTTCGCAGGCCTTTACCGGGGTGGCAGGTCCGCCCATGCCGGCGGTCGGCTATCTCGCCATGGGGTTCGGCATTTTCTTTTCGCTCATCGTCGGTATCGGCCTGATGGCGCTGTTGTTCTATTCGAGCCGCCACGGCTATGACGAGCCCTACCGGGCCGACGAGGATCAACCGTAAGACCCGGCGGCCACTGACCCTAACCTATTCGTCATGGCCGGGCTTGGCCATCCACGTCTTAGGCCGCGCCGGCGAATTCCTTTAAGATTTGCAGCAATTTTGTGACTCCTATCAACTTGGTTTGAACTTTTGTCCGTTAAAACACGTAGCTGCGTGGCGGGCGCACGAGTCGTGTCCGCCGCGCCGCGACAACGAAACAATCACAGGCGCGCGGTGCCGCGCCGAACCCGCGGGGGCATCAATGATCTCACTACGCAATTCCGTCCGTGTCGGCGCCCTGGCGCTCGTCGCCGCAGCGGCCAGTTCCACGTCGAGCTTCGCCGCGCCGCGCTATGACGGCACCTGGAGCGTCTCGATCGTCACCAAGAAGGGCGATTGCATCGCGAGCTACCGCTACCCGATGCGGATCGCCAACGGCGTCCTCGCCAATGCCGGCGACATCGCCATCGACGTGAGCGGCAAGGTCGCGCCGAGCGGCGTCGTCAAGGTCATGGTCAGCCACGGCGACACCCATGCCGCCGGCTTCGGCCGGCTTTCCGGCAATGCCGGCAGCGGCTCCTGGAGCGGCGCCTCGTGCTCGGGCTCGTGGACCGCCGAACGGCGCAGTTTGTGACCATGCCCTAGCACTACTTTGGCAGATTTACTCACGCCGCTGGTCGTTGCCAATCCATTTTCGGCAATGTGGGCATCGCTTCGGCGGAGGTCGAACGAAGAGTTCGAGAATGGCGTGGCGCACGGCAGGCAAAGTTGGCTGAGGCGGGGGCCCGCTGATTCTTTTTTTTCCGCCTTACTGCTGCAAGGCGGCGATGCTGGAGAAAGGCGTAGGCGATCATCGTCATAAGCGCATGACGGTGAAGGCCGCGCCAGGATCGGCCCTCGAAGTGATCAAGACCGAGTTCTTCTTTCAGCTGCTGGTGAGCTTGCTCGCAAACCCATCGCGCCTTGATGGTGGCTGCCAGTGTGCGCAGGTCGGTCGTCGCCGGCAGGTTGGCGAGATAGTATTTCTTCTCTCCCGACATCCTGTGTTCGCCAATAAGCCAAGCCTCGTTCCCGGGCAGATGCTGTTGACCCTTGTCCCTGATCCGCTGTGGTGGTCCGTCGGCCACCCGCACACGGATAGCAGCAAAACGAGCCTTAAGCTTTCCTTTCGTGCCGCTGCGCCAACTGATGTTCTGCCATGTGGCATCGGCCAGCATGTCCTCGGCCGGCATCGACAGAATGTCAGGAATGGACCGCTTGCGGGGGCGTCCACGCTTGGCAACCGGCCAGATCATCCGCACATCGGCAGGGTACACCTTGAGGTGATGCGGGATGCCAACCGCCCAGGGTAGTTTGCGCGCCGTAAGGCCCTGACGGAACGGCGCGCTCAGCCCATAACCGGCATCGGCCAGCACACAGCCAAAGTGCACACCGGCTGCGATGACACGATCGATCTCTGCCAGGGCGATCTCTGGCTTCGTGCGTGCCGCTCGATATTCGACCGGAACGCCCGCTCGCTTTAATCGAGTTCGGTTGCTCGTCCAACTCTCGGGAAGAAACAACCGCAACGCCAGCATGACCGGCACTTCGCCGCGCGCCAGCGTCAGCGACACCAGCGTCTGGCAATTGGCGGTCTTGCCCAGCGTCGAAGCATATTGCGGAGCCACACCCACCGAATGCGTGCCCTTTTTGGGAATCGCGGTGTCGTCGATCACCAGCACGGCATCGCTGCCGCCGAGCAGTTTGTCTGCCTGAACAAGCAGTTCTGTCTCGACCGGTGTCGCATCCCAAACCCCGGCAGCAACGAAGTGGTGCAATTGATCATATTCGCCCGGCGCAAGTCGCTCCGCCATCGGCTGAATGCTCTTGCGCTCGCCAGGGCCGATCAGCCCCGAAACGTAGAGTGGACACATTTGGCGCCGCGCCTTGTGACCCAACCGAGCCAAAAACGGCTCGAGAAAGCGTCCAAGCTCCTCCCTCCAATCCAAAGCTCTGCCAGCCATGGTCGGCCCCTCCAAAAGCCGACCACCCATGAGTCACAGAAAAACTGATTTGGGAATCCCGTATCGCTCAAAAATCTGCCAAAGTAGTGCTAGTGTGAGTGGCTATCTGAGCTCTTCTCAATCGTCATGGCCGGGCATAGCCGTTCGAAGAACGGCGTCGCTTCGCTCGCCTATGTCCCGGCCATTCACGTCTTTGGCGCACGACTCGCCCGCCGGCGTCGGGCTTAATTGCGTTTCCCGGCGCAGCGCAGCGCCACAAGCCGCGTTCACGCGCGTCTTCGACGCGCTATGGATGCGCTGCAGAACCGGGACCTTCGGAAACTCCGTGTTTGCGACGATCCCGGATCAGCAGTGCAGCATTTCATGCTGCACTGCATCCGGGAAACACGGCTTTAAAACTCACCCCTCCGCGGCGTCGTCGTCGTCCTCGTCGCTGTTTTCGCCGGCCAGAATCTTCTCGGCGATGAGGCCGGCATTCTGGCGGATCGCGACCTCGATCTTGGCCGCGATGTCGGGATTGTTCTTGAGGAAGGTCTTGGCGTTCTCGCGGCCCTGGCCGATCCGCTGGCTGTCGTAGGAGAACCAGGCGCCGGACTTCTCCACCACGCCGGCCTTGACGCCGAGATCGATCAGTTCGCCGAACTTGCGAATGCCCTCGCCGTACATGATGTCGAACTCGACCTGCCGGAACGGCGGCGCCAGCTTGTTCTTCACCACCTTCACGCGGGTCTGGTTGCCGACCACCTCGTCGCGATCCTTGATGGCGCCGATGCGGCGGATGTCGAGGCGCACCGAGGCGTAGAATTTCAGCGCGTGGCCGCCGGTCGTGGTCTCCGGGGTGCCGAACATCACGCCGATCTTCATGCGGATCTGGTTGATGAAGATCAGCATGGTGTTGGAGCGGTTGATCGAGGCGGTGAGCTTGCGCAGCGCCTGGCTCATCAGCCGCGCCTGCAGGCCGAGCTGGCTGTCGCCCATCTCGCCCTCGAGCTCGGCGCGCGGCACCAGCGCGGCGACCGAATCGATCACCAGCACGTCGACCGCGCCGGAGCGCACCAGCGTGTCGGCGATCTCCAGCGCCTGCTCGCCGGCGTCCGGCTGGGAGATCAGCAGGTCGTCGACATTGACGCCGAGCTTGCGCGCATAGATCGGGTCGAGCGCGTGCTCGGCGTCGATGAAGGCGCAGATGCCGCCGTTCTTCTGCGCCTCGGCGAAGGCATGCAGCGCGAGCGTGGTCTTGCCCGAGGATTCCGGGCCGTAGATCTCGACCACGCGCCCGCGCGGCAGCCCGCCGATGCCGAGCGCGATGTCGAGGCCGAGCGAGCCGGTGGACACGGTGTCGACGTCCATCGCGGCCATGTTCTTGCCGAGCCGCATGATCGAGCCCTTGCCGAAGCTGCGCTCGATCTGGGACAGCGCGGCATCAAGGGCTTTCGATTTGTCCATGGACGATCCTTCGACGAGACGAAGCGCTGCACTCATTGTGGTCGTGCTCCTTATGACCGGGATTACCGAGTCCGGCAACGCGCCCGCCGGGCCCCGCGAATGGCAATGGCGATCGGGGTAATGTACACGATCTGTTCTATGTTCGCAATATGTTCTTTTGGGGGTGCGGGTAATGACCCCTCGGGGTACTGGCCCCTCGGGGTACTGGCCCCTTTAGGGTCAAAGGGGACCGGGGCGGGCTCGCAAAAGGGGCCACTAATAACGATTGGGGGGATATGATGCTTCCCTAGTCGGAACAACGCCAGATGATTTACTCGATTTGGGTCAGCGTAACGCAAGCACTCAAAAGCTGGCGAAGCGGAGCTTGGCTAATTCTTGCTGCGGTCGGAGCCGCAAAACAGATGGGCTTGATTAGCTGGCCCGACGTTCCCGTGTGGATGTGGTGGTCGGCGGCGATAGCGGTTTTGTTTGCGAACAATGTTGCACTTACCCACGAATTGCGATCTGGACGCCCCACGCGACCGGACATTCCAGCCGTGGTGGCGTTTAGACTCTATATTGCTTCGCAGCCGCAGGGCAGCCGAATTGGTTAGGAGAAGGGACGAGTTATTGAATTTACCAAGGCCCCTTGAGCACCACATGACAGCGGATGGAGTTATCGAGGAAAGGCTAAAACAGCGCCTACGAGAAGAATTTCACGATGCTATGCGCCAAGGCCGGATAACGGCATGGGGTACGCCATCAAGTGGTGGTCCTGAAAAAAAGATCGAAGCTGAAGAATGGTCGAATTTTGAGATTGCCTTTGACGATGACGAACTAAGTTCCGTTCCGTATCCATTCGGCGGAGTGAATCAGCTTGCCGCGTGGCAACGCAAAACCGATCCTCGATTTCCCGTGCTGTGCTATGTGAATATTCAGTTTGCGAAGCAGGAAGTTTCCGCCGAATTTCCACTCCGCATTTTTCCGCGCCGAATTGATTTCATTCCCTTTCTGAAAAATCCGAAAGATGTCGTTTATCCCGATAGAGGATGAGGGTAGCGATCTAGGGCGTCCTCGTAGATCAGCCAGCGTAGCCCGGATGAGCGTCAGCGAAATCCGGGGCTTGCCTCGCCGCCGCAACCCCGCATGTCGCCTCGCTCATGCGGGCCACTTGTTTCGCTTGTTACACACGCGCCCATCGCGCAGCTTCCCTTAAATCGCACGGCAGATCGCAGCGCGGAGAGATCGTGAAGTCAAGGATGCGGAGCACCGCCGCAGGCGGCGGCCCATAGCCGCCGGCTATGGGCCGTCCTTGACTTCACGATCTCTCCGCGCTCCCCTGCAGCCGTTCGATTTAAGGATTTCCATCTGCACGATGGCAGCAGCTAGCGTGTCCAGGATGAGCGTCAGCAAAAGCCGGGGGGTTGCCTCGCCGCCGCCGGCCCCTTTCCACCGGACCGGAAAGCGGCTCCTGCCTTTTGAGTTTCGGAGTAGCCCGTTTCGAAACTCACATTCCAGTATGATCCCCCCAAGTGCCGCCGGGCCAATCGTCGGGGCGTTTGTCTGGTTTGACTTTGTTGCCTTGGCGGAACGCAAAGAAAATAAATGCGAACGCCGCAAGGAGAATGAAAGCACCAATCCAGTGCGTCATTGGCGGGCCTCGGTTGGCGGCCTCTCCTTCCCAAATACCGCCAGCAATTTGGAAAGATCGGCCGCTTGCTGGTAACTGAGTTTCACCGCCACAGGAGCAGATTGGCCGTCAGCAAGACGAGCTCGACTTCGCGACCGGCGTCTTGGGCATCGACAGCCTCGACCGCAGGAAAGATATTCAGCCCGACGCCATCGATTATAACTGCCATGACACTCTCCCATGCCGGTCGAAGGGGATATTACAAAAGCAATATATTTGCCACCAAGTGATTTCCGGGATGAATCCGCCCTTTTCCGTGTCAGCCGCTTCCGTGTCAGCCGCGTTGCCGCAACCCCGCACTACTTGCCGAGCTTGTCCAAGCGCGCTGAGCGCGCTTCTGTCCTTAAATCGCACGGCGGCAGCAAATTAGTTTCGTAGCAAGCATAGCCCCATGAGCGTCAGCGATATCCGGGACTGCCTCGGGAGGCAGCAGATCAAGGCACGCTTTCGACGCGGCCGGATGGCGGAATACGCTTCGCTATTCCGCCCTGCGGGTTGCCCGCAATGACGGCGCTCTTCACCGTGCCCTCGCCCGCTTGCGGGAGAGGGCCGCCCGGCGCTGCAACACCAAGAAGGGTGAGGGCCTCCGGAGCCGCCGCGCGCCAAAACACCACGACCGCAAAAAGAAAGGCCCCGGTCGCGGTGCGATCGGGGCCAAGGTTATGGTGGTGGCGGACACCTAGCATTCGTCGCCCGCGCGTTCAACCAAAAAGCGCGCGAAATCCGTTCGCTCAGGTTTTTCCTTGGTGCGACTTTGGCGCGATCTTGGCGCGATCCTTGGCCCGATCTTGGCGCGGCCTCGAGGGGAAAAAGGAGGGGCCCCAGTCGCGGGGCGGGAGGGGCGATGCGCCTGGGGCCGCGAGGATGGTCTTGCCGATTTTGTCTTGTACGCCTGATTGTACACCTTTTACGCGTAAAATCCAGGATTGTCCCAAGATTGTCCCAAGGTTCCGGTTCTCCCGGGGGTTTCCTCGGTTGCGCGCGCGGGCCATTGAACCGGTAGCCCCGTGCGGCGTTGGTTTCGCGGTCATCCTTTGAAAGGCACCGAAAGGGTTTCAATTGGCCCCGGAATACACAGGCGGCGCCGGCATGCCTGCTTTGCCGTTGCTTTGGCATGGCGAGGCGGCGGCGGATGGTGCTACGATCGTTTCGCCCACTTCATCGGCGGGTAGGTCTAACCTTAGGGTCCGGACGAGCCTTGATGCACGGGGTCGCTCCCCATGGGTGCGGTCAAGTAGCCGGTCCATTGTTAGGCGGAGGAGCCGGGGGTCGCTCCCCCGGCTTCCTCTTTTCCGGCCGGCCCGCTTGGTGCGCGCGGCTGCAGACCGCAATGGCCCGGCGGCGAGCCGGTGAAACCCAAACCCCGACCAGGCGCCATGCCGATCATCCAGCTTTTGGCCAACAGCTCGTTCGATCCGGAAGCGGTCGCAACGCTCAGCGCCGCCTTCGACGATGCCTGGGAGGCGGTCAAGCGCTCGGGCAGCACGCTCTCGCGCCCGGCCTACGAGCGCGGCGCGCGCGAGGTTCTGGCCAAGTACATCATCGAATTGGCGCAACGCGGCGAGCGGGATCGGCGCCGATTGAGCACGGCCGCCGTCGCCTATTTGACCGAAAACTACAAGGAATAGCCCCCGCGCCGCGCACGAGCGGCGGCTGATCTGGATCAATGCCGTGGCGCCGCAGCGGCGTATCGAGGGGGGCATGCACGATGCCCCGACCAAGCGCCCGGCCAATCCATCCGCACCGCCGTGCCCGCATTGCGGCCAGCCGATGCGGCTTGTGCGGACCGTTCCCCGCCTCGGCGGGCTTGCCGAGCTGCACACGTTCGAATGCCCGCCGTGCGGCATCTGCCTGACCGCCGCGGTGGAACGGTATGATGGCGGCATGCGCTACGACTTCGCCCAATCCCGCTGAAGTCCTTTCAACTCGTCAAAAACAACGGCCAGCGCGGATCACGCCCCCGCCCGACCGGCGGCGCAGGCTTCCCTGATCCGCTCGAGCAGCGTGTTGCCGAGGAACGGCTTTTCCACGATCGGCACCTTGGCGAGCGCGGCGCGCGCGGCGAGCGCCGCATTGGGCTGGCTGATGATGAGGATCGCCGGTGCGTCGATGTTGCGTTCGCGCAGCTTGAGAATCAATTCGAGCCCCGTCATCGCCGGCATGCGCTGGTCGACGACGAAGCAATCGAAGTCGGCAAGGCCGCCATCGCCATCATCGCGCAAAACCTCGGCGCCGCCGCCATAGGTGCGCACAGCGAAGCCTTCGAGCTCCAAGGCGAATTTCAGCGAGTTGCAGACGGCGGGATCGTCATCGACGATCGCGATGGCCGACGGGACGGTGGAAGATTTGGCCCGCGGGGACACGTGCGCCTGCGCCTTCTGTGCATGGTTCCGGTCGGGCGCAGAAAATACGCAAAGCGGCGCTGCGGCATTGACATGGCTCAAACTGGCTTGAGCGCAATTGCGGAGGATCGCGCGATGGCGAGTGGCGAGTGGGGGAAGACAGGCTATTCGCCATTCGCCACTCGCTATTCGCCATTCGCCATTCGCCATTCGCCCAGCTTCGCTAGGCCCCCAAAAGCCCGACGACCAGCGCCATGCGCACCAGTTCGGACAGGCTGCCGGCCTGCATCTTGTTCATCAGATTGGCGCGATAAATTTCGACCGTGCGCGGTGAAATGCCGAGGTCGAAGGCGATCTGCTTGTTGGCGCGGCCGGCGACCAGGCCGCCGAGCACGTCGCGCTCGCGGCTCGACAGCGTGGCGAGGCGGCCTTCGACCTCGCCGCGTTCGGAGCGGCGCTTGGTCTCCGCGTCCTGCTGCCTTGAGCGCCGAGCGCACGCTCGCCAGCAGCACCTCGTCGTCGAACGGCTTTTCGAGAAAATCGGCGGCGCCGATCTTCATCGCTTCGACCGCGAGCGGCACGTCGCCATGGCCGGTGATGACGATCACCGGGGCGCCGACATTGAGTTCCTTGAGCCGGCGCACCAATTCGATGCCGCTGATGCCGGGCATGCGCACGTCGGTGATGATGCAGCCCGGCATCGACGCCCGGCAAGGCCTCCAGGAACGCCGCGGCCGACGGGTAGGTCTTGACCTCGATCTTCGCCGTGCTCAACAGGAACGCCAGCGACTGGCGGATCGCGTCGTCGTCGTCGATCACGTGCACGAGGGGCTGATCAGACGGCATCGCCGACTTCCTCCTTGCTGACGGAAGGGAGCGTGAAGGCGAACACCGTTCCCCCGCCGGGATTGGGCTGCGGCGCGATCGAGCCGCCGTGCGACTCGATGATGGTGCGCGAGATCGACAGGCCGACGCCCATGCCGTGGCGCTTGGTGGTGATGAAGGGCTGGAACAATTGCGCGGCGACCTCCGGCGCGATGCCGGTGCCGGTGTCGGCGACGCTGATGGCGACGAGGTTGTCCGGCGCCGGCGCGGTCGAAATGACGAGCTCGCGCTTTTCCGTCTCCTCCATCGATTCGATGGCGTTGCGGATCAGATTGAGCAGAACCTGCTGAACCTGCACCTTGTCGGCGAGCACGAAATCGAGGCGCGGGTCGAAGGCGAAGCGCACGCGCACGCCGCGGTCCTTGGCGCCGACCAAAGCGAGCGCGCTCGCCTCCTCGATCAGCTTCTTCACGTCCTCGACGCGCCGCTCGCTTTCGCCGCGCGCCACGAAGTCGCGCAGCCGGCGAATGATGTCGCCCGCGCGCAGCGCCTGTTCGGCGGCTTTTTCCATGACGTCGCGCAGCGTCGCGGCGTGTTCGTCCTGGCTGTCCTGCCAGGAGCCGGCGCGAGCCTTTCATGTAATTGGCGATGGCGGACAGCGGCTGATTGAGCTCGTGCGCGAGCGCGGAGGCCATCTCGCCCATGGCGGTCAGGCGCGACATGTGGACGAGCTCGGACTGCAACTCCTGCAGCCGCGCCTCGGTCTGCTGGCGCTCGGTCAGGTCGCGGATGAAGCCGGTGAAGAAGCGCTGCGTGCCGACCTTCATCTCGCCGACCGCGAGCTCCATCGGGAAGGTCGAACCGTCCTTGCGCTCGCCGACCACGACGCGGCCGATGCCGATGATGCGCCGCTCGCCGGTGCGCAGATAGCGATCGAGATAGCCGTCGTGGCCTTCGCGATAGGGCGACGGCATCAGGAGCTTGACGTTCTGCCCGCGCACGTCGCGCCGGCGGCGTAGCCGAACAGCCGCTCCGCCGCCACGCTGAACGATTGGATGCAGGCCGCGGTCGTCGATCACGACCATGGCCTCGGGAATGCTGTCGAGGATGGATTGCAGGTGCGCCTCGCGGGCGAGCGCGGCTTCTGAGCTTGCCGTCGCGGCGCGGCGCCAGCCGCGCAGCATTTCGCCGCGCCACGACGTGCCGACGCCGACCAGCGCGAACACGGCGGCGTTGATGACGTCCGCTGCGCCCACCGCGCGAACGTCGATCATGAAAACCAATCCGCAGACCAGGCCGAGTACGGTGGCGAAGACCCCCGGCCCCCACCCGCCGACGGCCGATGCGATCAGCACGGCCGGCAAGAAGAACAGGTACGAGGCCTGGCCCGCGAGGACCGATTCGAGCGCCAGGCGCACGGCCAGCGCCGCCGCGATCGCCGCGAACGCAATGCCGTAAGGCCGCAGCGCCGCGCTCCAGGTCACGCCCGCCGCCGGAAGCGTCAATCCCGGCTTAGCGGCGTCCGCGGCCCCTTGCGATTGTCGATGTGCCATCGCGAATGCCGGTGATCCTCAATCCTCGTCGCCCAACACCGTCGCCCAAGAGATCGCGCCCAGAGGCCTTCGCCCAAAATGCCCCCGACCACCGCATCGCGGCTCCCCCTGAAGCATCCGGGAAAGCCCTTAGGGATAACATCTGAATTTTTCCCTTGCCCCGCGGCGCCTACCAATAGCCCCCGACAAACCCGGAGGTAAAGCCCCATGCTCTCCCAGACCCCCGTCCGGACTGGTCAAGTCCGTCCCTTCATGCCGTTCATCCCGACCGCCGCGCATCGCGTCGCAAGCCGTAGCACGGCGGAGCGACCTGCAAGAACCGCTTGGCGCAATCCATGCAACTCATGGGCGCCACCCTGTCCTATCCGCGCAACGCCGAAATCTTCGGCGAGAACGAGCCCGCCGAGTATCTCTACAAGGTCATCAGCGGCAGCGTGCGCACCTACAAGATCCTCAATGACGGCCGCCGCCAGATCGGCGGATTTTACATGCCGGGCGACATTTTCGGCCTGCAATTCGCCGACGATCATTCTTTCTCGGCCGAGGCGATCACCGACACCAAGGTGCTGGTGATCAAGCGCAGCGCGCTCGCCGCGCTCGCCGGACGCGATGCCTCGATCGCCCGCGAACTGTTCAATGTGACCGGCCGCGAGCTGCGCCGGGTGCAGGAGCACGTGATGCTTCTGGTCAAGAGCGCGCAAGAGCGCGTCGCAAGCTTCCTGATCGAGATGGCGGAGCGCGCCGCCGGCGGCAACATCGTCGAGCTGCCGATGTCGCGCCAGGACATCGCCGATTATCTCGGCCTGACCATCGAGACCGTGTCGCGCACGCTTACCGGACTGGAAAGCGCCGCGACCATCGAGGTGCCGAGTTCGCGCCGCATCGTGCTGCGCAATCGCGCCGCGCTCAACCGCCTCAACGGCTGAAGCCGCGACGGCCGACGCGACGGGCGCCAGGTCGGGCGGCCGTCCCATGCCGAACGCTTGTGGCGAAAAAGGAATACGACGATGCAAGTCCGCGATGTCATGACGCGCAACGTGATCTCGATTAATTCGGACGAGACCGTGCTCAAAGCCGCCGAGCTGATGCTGCAGAACAGGATCAGCGGTCTGCCGGTCGTCGATGCGACCGGCAACCTGGTCGGCGTGGTGACCGAAGGCGATTTTCTGCGCCGCGGTGAAATCGGCACGCAGCGGCGGCGGCCGAAATGGCTGGAGTTTCTGGTCGGGCCGGGCCGGCTCGCCAGCGATTACGTGCACGCCTCGGGCCGCAAGGTCGAAGACGTCATGAGCACGGAGCCCTTGACCGTCGGCGAGGACGATTCGCTCGAGACGGTGGTCGAACTGATGGAGCGCCGTCGCGTCAAGCGCCTGCCGGTGCTGCGCGACGGCAAGATGGTCGGCATCGTCAGCCGCGCCAATCTCATGTACGCGCTTGCGAGCCTCGCGCGCAACGCGCAAGCAGACAAGCGGGCGCCGGCCGGCGACGATGCGGCGATCCGCGAGCGCATCCAGGCGACGCTCGCCAAGCAACCATGGGCGCCGCAGGTCAATGTCGTGGTCAACCGCGGCGTCGCCGAATTGTGGGGCACCATCACCGACGAACGCGAACGCCAGGCGCTGATCGTGGCGACGGAAAATGTCGCCGGCGTCACGGCGGTGCGCGATCATCTGGTCTGGGTCGAGCCGATGTCCGGCATGGCGTTCGGCTCGCCCGAGGACGAGAGCCAAGGCGCGCGCGGCGCAACCGGCGCAGAACTCCGTCCACTGAAGCAGCGGCGCCGCGCTTTTTCTTCATCGTGGCGCAATCGAGGTGCGACCATCATGCACAGACAAAAGCGCAACGCGCTGCCGCGCACTTTGGCGGCTGCGGCGATCGCGGCCGCGGCTTTGCTGCCGCTCTCGGCGCGCGCGCAGAGCACGCTGTCGCCGTCCGAGCAGCGCGGTTTCGTGTTCGTGCGCACCAATTGCGCGCGCTGCCACGCCGTCGACAAGGTGAGCCCGAGCCCGCTCAAGGTCGCGCCGCCGTTCCGCACGCTGCACGACCGCTATCCGGTCGAGAGCCTGCAGGAGTCGCTCGCCGAAGGCATCGTCACCGGCCATCCGACGATGCCGGAATTCCAGCTCGATCCCGGCCAGGTCGACGACGTGATCGCGTATCTGAAGTCGCTGGAGCGCTGAGGCGGCCGACTTTCCTTCCTCAGACGCGGCTTGTCTCGCGCCTCGCGGCCGATTCGCCAATCGGCCGCGAGCGCCATTGATTTATCAGAACCCAGATCAACCCCGCGGTAACGCGTGGAAAAAGGCCGCGAATTGCCTCGCGCGTCCCGCGTCTTTGATCTGCGTCAAGAACGGGGTCCGCGCTGCGTGCTTGTTGCCAATGTTTCGCCGCGCCTCACCGGCTGTGGCGGATTCTCGTTCGGGGTGAACCATGGCGCAAGCGCACGCACAACCAAAATACATGACCTTCGGCGAAGGCGGCTTGGCCTTTGCCCTGGCTCTTCTGGCCATTTTCTCGATCGTCGTCGCCGCCAAGGCCTATACGCCGGCATATGCGTTTCACGCATATCTGTTTGCCGCGGCGAGCGTGGCTTCGGTGTTCGCGATATTCAACCGCTTCTTCGAGCGCGACGCGGCACCGCCGCCGCTGACGATCGACGGCAAGCCGAACTACAATATGGGGCCGGTCAAGCTCGCGACCATCCTCGCGGTGTTCTGGGGCATCGCCGGATTCACGGTCGGGCTCTATGTCGCGCTCGAGCTGGCGTTTCCGTTCCTCAATTTCGACATTTCCTACATTTCGTTCGGGCGGCTGCGTCCGCTGCACACCTCGGCCGTGATCTTCGCGTTCGGCGGCAACGTGCTGATCGCCACCTCGTTCTATGTCGTGCAGCGCACCTGCCGCGCGCGCCTGGTCGGCGATCTGGCGCCCTGGTTCGTGGTGCTCGGCTACAACTTCTTCATCGTGATCGCCGGCACCGGTTATCTGCTCGGCATCACCCAATCGAAGGAATACGCCGAGCCGGAATGGTACGCCGACCTTTGGCTGACCGTCGTCTGGGTGGTGTATCTGCTGGTCTATCTCGGCACCATCATGCGGCGCACCGAGCCGCACATCTACGTCGCCAACTGGTTCTATCTCGCCTTCATTCTCACCATCGCCGTGCTGCACCTCGGCAACAACGCCGCGGTGCCGGTCTCGGTGTTCTCGCCGAAGTCCTACATCGTGTGGTCGGGCGTGCAGGACGCGATGGTGCAATGGTGGTACGGCCATAACGCCGTCGGCTTCTTCCTCACCGCCGGCTTCCTCGGCATCATGTACTACTTCATTCCCGAAGCGCGCCGAGCGGCCGATCTATTCCTACCGGCTGTCGATCATCCACTTCTGGGCGCTGATCTTCCTCTACATCTGGGCCGGCCCGCATCATCTGCACTACACCGCGCTGCCGGACTGGACGCAGACGCTCGGCATGACCTTCTCGGTCATGCTGTGGATGCCGTCCTGGGGCGGCATGATCAACGGCCTGATGACGCTCTCGGGCGCCTGGGACAAGCTGCGCACCGACCCGGTGCTGCGCATGATGGTGCTCTCGGTCGCCTTCTACGGCATGTCGACCTTCGAAGGCCCGGTGATGTCGATCAAGGCGGTCAACTCGCTGTCGCACTACACCGACTGGACCATCGGCCACGTGCATTCCGGCGCGCTCGGCTGGGTCGGCTTCGTCTCCTTCGGCGCGATCTACTGCCTGGTGCCGTGGCTGTGGAACAAGCCGCTCTACTCGCTGCGGCTGGTCAACTGGCACTTCTGGATCGCCACCATCGGCATCGTCGTCTACATCACCTCGATGTGGGTGGCGGGCATCCTGCAGGGCCTGATGTGGCGCGCCTACACGCCGCTCGGCTTCCTCGAATATTCCTTCATCGAGACGGTCGAGGCGATGCATCCGTTCTACGTCATCCGCGCGATCGGCGGCGCCCTGTTCCTGATCGGCGCGCTGATCATGGTCTTCAACATCTGGCGGACGATCTATCCGAGCAAAGCGCTCGACGCCCGTTGTCGCCTTGGCCCCGGCCGAGTAGGAGGATCAACCATGACCACCCATACCTCGCTGTGGCAGCGGCACTGGATCCTCGAACGCAATTCGATCCTGCTCGCTGCTCGGCATCCTGATCGTGATCGCCATCGGCGGCCTGGTCGAGATCGCGCCGCTGTTTTATCTGCGCAGCACGATCGAGACCGTGTCCGGCATGCGGCCCTACACGCCGCTCGAACTCGCCGGGCGCAACATCTACGTGCGCGAAGGCTGCTACCTCTGCCATTCGCAGATGATCCGCGCGTTGCGCGACGAGGTCGAACGCTACGGCCACTACTCGCTCGCCGCCGAGAGCAAGTACGACCATCCGTTCCAGTGGGGCTCCAAGCGCAACGGCCCCGATCTGGCGCGGGTCGGCGGCAAATACTCCGACGACTGGCACCGCGATCACCTGAAGGATCCGCGCGCGGTGGTGCCGGGCTCGATCATGCCGGGCTATCCGTGGCTGTTCACGACCGATCTCGACTTCAGCCACATCGCCGAGGACATGAAAGTGCAGGCGTTGCTCGGCGTGCCCTACAGCGCCGACATGATCGCCAACGCGACCGCCGACGTGAAGACGCAAGCCGACCGCCGACGCGCCCGACGCCGACGCGATGGCCAAGCGCTATCCCAAGGCGCAGGCGCGCGAGTTCGCCGGCAATCCGGGCCGCGTCACCGAAGCCGACGCGCTGATCGCGTACCTGCAGATGCTGGGCACGCTGGTCGACTTCAAGCTCTACGACGACAAAGCCAACATCCGCTGAGGAGAGCGACCGTGTCCGAGACCTATCAGTTTTTCGCACATCTCGCCCAGACCTGGGGGCTGATCTACTTCTTCGTGTTGTTCATCGCAGTGCTCGTCTACGCGCTCTGGCCCTCGCTTCAGAAAGACTTCGACGAACAGGCGCGCTTGCCGCTGCGGGAGGATTGAGAAATGACGGATCCGAAACATACCGGCGCCGAAGCCAAGGTCGGCACCACCGGCCATGAATGGGACGGCATCACCGAACTCAACACGCCGCTGCCGCGCTGGTGGCTGTGGCTGTTCTACGCCTGCATCGTGTTCTCGATCGGCTACTGGATCGTCTATCCGGCCTGGCCGCTGGTCTCGTCCTATACCAACGGCACGTTCGACTGGCATGCGCGCAGCGCCGTCGCCCAGGAACTCGCCGCGCTGCAGGCGCAGCGCGGCCCGATGATGGCCAAGCTCGCTGCCGCTTCGCTGCAGCAGATCGAGACGACGCCGGAACTGCTCGACTTCTCCCGCGCGCTCGGCCGGCGCGCCTTTGCCGACAATTGCGCGCCCTGTCACGGCGCCGGCGGCGGCGGCGCCAAGGGCTATCCGAACCTCGACGACAACGACTGGCTGTGGGGCGGCACGCTCGCCGCCATCTCGCAGACCATCACCCACGGCGCGCGCGCCGGCGACGATGACGGTCGTCAAGGATCGATGCCGGCGTTCGGCCGCGACGGCACCTTGAAGCCCGATCAAATCTCGACCGTCGCCGATTACGTGCGCTCGCTCTCCGGCCTGAAGACCGAGCCGGGCGCGGATCTCGCCGCCGGCGCCAAAATCTTCGCCGACAATTGCGCCGTTTGCCATGGGCCGCAGGGCAAGGGCAATCGCGATCTCGGCGCGCCCAACCTGACCGATCAGATATCTGGCTCTATGCGCCGGACAAGAAGACGATCATGGAAGGCATCACCAACGGCCGCGGCGGCGTCATGCCGGCGTGGGGCGGCAAGCTCGACCCCGTCACCATCAAGGCGCTCGCCGTCTACGTCCACACCTTCGGCGGCGGGGAATGATCGATGTGCCCTGGCAGTGACCTCGCGCACGCCGCGCCGGCTGCCGCTGCGCAGCCAGGGCAACCGTCCCTCGCGGCGCTCGCCGACGAGGCCGCGCGCACCAGTCTGCGCGCGGTCCCGCCGGAGCCCGACTTCCCCGAGGACGATCAGCCGCTCTACGAGGCGCGCAAGAAAGTCTACCCGCAGCACGTCCAAGGCACCTATCGCCGCATCAAGTGGATCGTGCTCGCGGTCACGCTCGGCATCTATTATTTCCTGCCGTTCATCCGCTGGGACCGCGGGCCCAACGCGCCGAGCCAGGCGGTGCTGATCGACTTTCCGGCCCGGCGCTTTTATTTCTTCTTCATCGAGATCTGGCCGCAGGAGTTTTATTACCTGACGGGCCTCCTCATCCTCGCGGCGATGGGCCTGTTCCTGATGAACGCGGTCGCCGGCCGGCTGTGGTGCGGCTATCTCTGCCCGCAGACGGTATGGACCGACCTGTTCCAGGCGATCGAGCGTTTCGCCCAGGGCGACCGGCGCGAGCATTTGCAGCTCGATCGCGAGCCGTGGACCGCGGACCGGATCTATCGCACCATCTTGAAGCACTTTCTGTGGCTGATGGTGGCGTGGTGGACCGGCGGCGCCTGGGTTCTGTATTTCGGCGACGCGTTCCAGACCGTGCACGACCTCGCCACGTTCGAAGCGCCGTTCATCGCCTACGCCTTCATCGGCATTCTGACGTTCACCACCTACACGCTCGCCGGCTGGATGCGCGAGCAGGTCTGCGTCTATATGTGCCCGTGGCCGCGCATTCAGGCGGCGCTGACCGACGAATACGCGCTCAACGTCACCTACCGCTACGATCGCGGCGAGCCGCGCGCCTCGGTCAAGAAGGCGGAGGCGTTGCGCGCGCACGGCGCGCGCGCCGGCGACTGCATCGATTGTCAGCAATGCATCCATGTCTGCCCGACCGGCATCGACATCCGGCAAGGGCCCAATCTCGGCTGCATCCAATGCGGTCTGTGCATCGACGCCTGCGACGCGGTGATGGCCAAGGTCGGCCGGCCGACGCGTCTCATCGCCTACGACACCGACATCAACATCCAGCGCCGGCAACAGGGGCTCGCGCCGTTCTTTCGCATCGTGCGCTCGCGCACCGTGCTTTATGCGGCGATCATGATCCTGGTGGGCGGCGTGATGGCGTATGCGCTGGCGACGCGGCGCAACGATGCCGTCGCCGTCATCCACGACCGCAATCCGCTGTTCGTGCGGCTCGCCGACGGCGCGGTGCGCAACGCCTACGGCGTGCGTCTCGTCAACAAGACGCTCGACGAGAAGAGTTTTGCGCTCGAGGTCAAGGGACTGGCCGACGCCGAGGTCGAAGTGATCGGCGCGGCGACGCGCTCGGGCGGCAATCCGGTGATCGAGGTCGGTGCCGACCAGACGCGCGAGGTCCGCGTTCTCGTCACCACGCATCAGAAGCTCGCGCCGGGGGCGTCGATCCCATTGACCTTCACCATCGTCCCGGCAACCGGCGGCACCGCCGCCAGCGCCAACGACCACTTCCTCGGACCGTGAGGCGATACCATGTCGAGAGATCTTTTCGAGCGATACAGGCTCCAACATCGTCCACTTCCCGCCGGGTGTCCGGCCGGCGCCCGACGCCGATCCGGAGCGCAAGCTCACCGGCGGCATGGTGCTGGCGGGCCTGATCGCCTTCTTCGGCGTCATTTTTGCCGTCAATGGCGTGCTGGTGCACGAAGCGCTGTCCACCTTCTCGGGCCTCGATACCGACAGCGCCTACCACGCCGGACAGACCTTCGAACGCGACGCCGCCATGGCCAAGGCGCAGGACGACCGGCATTGGCAGGTCGACGCTGCCCTTCTTCCCGCCAGCGCCGGCGCGACCCTGATCGACATCCACGCCCGCGACGCTGCCGGTGCGCCGTTGTCCGGCGTGGACGCGACCATCACGCTGCAGCGGCCGACCGACCGCCGGTTCGATCACATCGTCGCCGTGCGCCAAGATGCGCCGGGACATTTCCGCGGCAGCGCCGACAATGTGCCGGCCGGCCAATGGGACCTCGTCATCGAGCTGACGCGCCAGGGCGAACAGCAATTCCGCTCCGTCAACCGCGTCGTGCTGCATTAGGGTTCCGCAAACGGCGCCGCGGCGAAAGGCAAGGACGATGGCGGAAACGCTCGATCTTTCCATGTTCGTCGAGCCGGGCGACGCCGGCACCTCGCGCATGACGCTGGCGGTCGAGGGCGTCTCCTGCGCCGGCTGCATCCGCAAGATCGAGACCGGACTTGCCAAGCTGCCGGGCGTCGTCGACGCGCGGCTCAATTTCACGCAGCGCCGGCTCAGCGTCGACTGGCGCGACGACGAGATCGATGCCGCGCGCATCATCGCCGCGGTCGAGCGCATCGGCTACCACGCCCACCCGTTCGCGCCCGAACGCGTCGAAGCCGACGAGAGCGCGCAAGCCAGATGGCTGATGAAGTGCCTCGCCGTCGCCGGCTTCGCGGCGATGAACGTGATGCTGCTGTCGGTCTCGATCTGGGCCGGCAACGTCTCCGACATGACGCCGGAGACGCGCGATTTGTTTCACTGGCTCTCGGCGCTGATCGCGCTGCCGGCCGCCGCCTATGCCGGCCAGCCGTTCTTTCAGAGCGCGCTCAAGGCGCTGCGCGCGCGCCATCTCAACATGGACGTGCCGATCGCGCTCGGCGTGATCCTGGCGCTCGGCCTCTCGGTCTACGAGACCGCGACGCACGCCGCGCACGCCTATTTCGATTCCGCGATCATGCTGGTGTTCTTTCTCTTGATCGGCCGCTATCTCGATCTGGCGATGCGGCGCAAGACGCGGCAGTTCGCCGGCAATCTCGCCTCGCTGAAGGCGGAGTTCGCGCACCGGCTCGAAGCCAGCGGCGAACTCGTGCGCGTGCCGGCCGCGGCGCTGCATCCCGGCGACCGCCTGCTGGTGCGGCCGGGCGAGCGCGTCCCCGCCGACGGCGCCATCATCAACGGCACCTCCGATATCGACGAGAGCCTGGTGACCGGCGAGACGCTGCCGCGCGCAGTGCGCGCCGGCATGACGCTTTACGCCGGCAGCATCAACACCTCCGGGGCGCTGACGCATGCGCGTCACCGCCGACGGGCGCCGGCACGCTGGTCGAGGAAGTCGAAAAGCTGCTGGACCAGGCGACGCAGGCGAAGTCGCAGACCGTGCGGCTCGCCGATCAGGTCTCGCAATATTATGCGCCGGTCGTGCACGCCACGGCGGCGCTGACTTTGATCGGCTGGCTGATCGCCGGCGCGAGCGTGCACGACGCCATCGTCATCGCCATCGCCGTTCTCATCATCACCTGCCCGTGCGCCATCGCGCTCGCCATTCCCGCGGTGCAGGTGGTGGCGGCGGGAAAGCTGTTCCGCTCCGGCGTCATTCTCAATGGCGGCGATGCGCTCGAGCGGCTGGCGCAGGTCGATACCGTGGTGTTCGACAAGACCGGCACGCTTGACGCTGCCCGATCCGCGCGTCGATGAGACTTTGACAATCGCGCCGGACAACGCTGGAGCGCGCGGCGCGGCTCGCCTTGTCGAGCCGCCACCCGCTCGCCGCGGCGCTGGCGCGCCAGGCGCGCGAGCGCGTCCCTTACCCCGGCGCCGTCGAGGAACCGGGCCGCGGCGTGCGCGCCGCTGATCGACGGCGAGGAAGCGCGGCTCGGCAGCGCGAGTTTCTGCGGCATTGCCGACCGCCGACGCCGCCGTGCCCGACGGCGAAGCGTCATTCATCTGGTTCAGTCACGCCGGCAACACCGCGACCATCGCCGTCCGCCAGACCTTGCGGCCGGATGCGGTCGAAGTCGCCGACGCGCTGCGCCAAGCGCGGCTTGCGGCTCCTGGTGCTTTCCGGCGACCGCGCCGCCGCGGTCGCGCCGGTCGCGCAAACGCTCGGCATTCAGGATTGGCGCGCCGGGCTGACCCCGGCTGAAAAGATCGCGGCGATCGAAGCGTTGAAGGTGCAAGGCCGCCGCGTCCTCATGGTCGGCGACGGCTTGAACGATGCGCCAGCGCTCGCCGCTGCGCATGTGTCTTTATCGCCGATCACCGCGGCCCACTTGACGCAGGCGCATGCCGACGCGCTGTTCCTCGGCGACCATCTGGCGCCGGTCGAGCGCGCCATCGCCGTCTCGCGCCAGGCGCGCCGCTTGATGAAACAAAATCTCGCGCTCGCGGCGATCTACAACACGTTCGCCGTGCCGATCGCCATCGCCGGCCTGGTGACGCCGCTGATCGCGGCGGTGGCGATGTCGGGCTCCTCGCTCCTCGTCACCTTGAACGCGCTGCGCGCACGGCTTTGAGCTCTCGACCCCCGAGGCTGCCATGAACGTCCTCATCTATCTCGTCCCGCTGGCGCTGCTGCTCGGCTTCACCGGCCTCGTCGCGTTTCTGTGGTCGCTCAAGAGCGGCCAATACGACGACCTCGACGGCGCCGCGGTGCGGATTTTGCCGGACGACGATCTCACGAACTAGGCCGTGAGCTTCGTGTGCCGGAAGTTTTTGATCGGCACGACCAGGGAGAGCGCCGATGTTCGAGGTCATCTACCTGTCGGTGCTGGCGTTGGCGGCGCTGCCGTTGGCGCGCACCCTGATGCAAGGCAGTGGCGGCGATCGCATCGCCCTGGTGCACCGGCTCTATCGCGATGCTGCCTACATTCTCCTTGCCGGCCTCGCCATCATCGGCGTCGAAGTCGCGCTGGGCATCTCGCTGGAAATCTACTGGTTCGGCGAACTCGGCCAAAGCCACCGCTATTGGCTGTCGCTGGAATACCGCCTGGCGATTTTTCTCGTGGTGCTGCTCGCGGTCGGCTTGTTCGTCGGCGCCAATCTGCGCGTGTTGGCGCGCTCGTACGCGGCGGTGCCGCCGAGCGCGCCGTGGCTCGTCGGATTCGGCTTCGCCGCAATGGTCGGATTTTTCGCGACCCCGCTTTGGATTCCGCTCATGCGGTTTCTGGGCGCCGAGCCGGCCGGCATCGCCGATCCCGTATTCGGCCGGGATCTTTCTTTCTATTTGTTGGCGTTGCCGCTCTACGACGACATCGTCGATTTCGTCATCGGGATGCTCGGCCTGACAATCGCGGCTTGGATCGTCATCGGAATGACGGCTGGTGGAACGATCGCGTTCGTCAATCGCCTGGTCCCGGAAGAGGCCTTTCACACCCAGGGAAGCGTCGTGGTGCTGCCGCCACGGCCGCGGCGGCCGGATTGGACGACCTGGATACGGCAGGGCCTCGTTCTCGGCGTGCTGTTGTGCGTCGCCCTTGCGGTCGGCCGGTTCTTGGCCCGCTATCACCTCGTTCTGAACGGACACTCGAAGGTGGTGGCCGGCGCCTCTTATGCCGACGTCCATTTCTGGCTGCCCGGCTACGACCTCGTCGTCGTGTGTTGGCTCGTGGCCGCGGCCATCCCGGCGCTGGCGGCGGCCGTTCCGAGCGTTCGCGGCTGGTTGTTGCTGCGGCGGTCGCATTGGCTCGCGCCCGCCGCGGCGCTGGCGCTGCTTGTCGTGGGCGCCTTCGCGGTTCCCGCCGCGATCGAGGATCTCTATGTCGGGCCGAACCAGATCACGCTCGAACTGCCGTATCTCGTCAGGAGCATCGCCGGCACCCGGGCCGCCTTCAACCTCGAAGGACCTTCGGTCGAGGAGCGCGAGTTTGCGGTCTCCGCAACGCCGTTGACGGCCGCCGATCTGACCAACGACGCCGCGACGCTGCAGGACGCGCGCATCTGGGATTGGCGCGCGCTCGAGCCGCAACTGCAGCAGATCCAGGGGCTAAGGCCCTACTACATCTTTCACGGCGTCGACATCGATCGCTATCAGATCGACGGCACCGAGCGACAGGTCCTGATCACGGCGCGCGAGCTCGACGTGGCGCGGCTTCCCGCGCCGGCGCAGGTCTGGGTCAATCTCGCCCTCAAATACACCCACGGCTACGGCGTCGTCGCGGTCCCGGTCAACGAGATCGATGCGCGCGGCAATCCGGTGCTGTGGGCCCACGATATTCCCGTCATCGCCAAGAAGGACCTTTCGGTCGCCCGCGGGCAGATTTATTTCGGCGAGCTCACCGACGATCGCGTCTATGTGCACACGACCGAGAAGGAATTCGATTTTCCCCAAGGCCAAGCCAACGCCGAGACGGTGTATCAGGGAACCGGCGGCATCCCGCTCGCTGACTTCTGGCGCAAGCTGGTCATCGCCCGCGCCTTCGACGGCCTGCGGCTTTTCATTTCCGGATATTTCACGCCCGAGAGCCGCGTGCTGCTGCGCCGGAATATCGTCGAGCGGGCGCAGACGCTCGCGCCGTTCCTGAGCTTCGATCACGATCCCTACATCATCGCGGACGGCGATCATTATTCCTACATTCTCGACGCCTACACGACGTCGGCGAATTATCCCTACAGCGAGGCTTATCAGGGTTCGGTGCCGGCGTTCCGCGGCCTGAATTACCTGCGCAATTCCGTCAAGGCGGTGATCGACGCCTATAACGGCGCGGTGACGTTCTACGTGTTCGACCGCCACGATCCGATCATCAACGCCTATCGCCGCCTGCTGCCGGAGCTTTTCAAGGACGCGCGCGAAATGCCCGACAATCTGCGCCGGCACATCCGCTATCCGGAGGATATCTTCACGGCGCAGGCCGAGATGTACGGCACCTATCACATGACCAACCCGACCACCTTCTACAATCGCGAGGATCGCTGGGAGGTCCCGCACGAGCTTTATCGCAGCAGCGAGATCGCGATGCTGCCCTATTATGTGACGACACAGCTTCCCGGTACGCGGGAGCCGCAGTTTCTGCTCATGCTGCCGCTCGCGGTCGCCGGCAAGAACCAGATGGCGGGCTGGCTCGCGGGCCTGTGCGATGGCGACAATTACGGGAAGATGGTGGCGTTTCGCTTCCCCAAAGGGACGTTCATCGACGGCCCGGCGCAGGTCGAATCACGGATCAGTTCGGACAGCCGATTCTCCGGAGATCTCACGCTGTGGGATCAGCACGGCTCGCGGGTCATTCGCGGCAATCTCATCGTGCTGCCGCTTGTCGACAACCAGCTCATCGTGATCGAGCCGGTCTATATCGAGGCGGAGCAGACCAAGATCCCGATGCTGGCGCGCGTCGTTTTGGGGCAGCTCTTGCCCGACGACCGCAACATCCAGTGGGCGAGCACGCTCGCGGACGCCGAGCACCTGCTGGTCGGCGCAGCGGCCCCAGCGGCAACCGCAGCCGCCGCGCCCGCCGCGGCTGCCGGCAACGCAACGCTGGAGCGTGCCCGCGCTTTGTTCGGCGAGATGCAGCGGGAATACGCCGCCGGCAATTTCGAGCGCTACGGCGAACTTCTCCAACAGCTCGGCAAGCTGCTGCTGCAGCAATGACGAAACCCGCCCTCACCCGCCGCCGAAATTCATCGGGTAGAAGACGAGATCGAGCGTCTTCCACAGCTTGTATTTCGCCGCCGGCAGCATGGTGTAGGGCTGGCATTTCTGCAGCGCATCGATCGCACTTTCCATCATCGCCTGCGCCTTGGGCGACGTGATCGGCCGCAGCGGCCGCGGCCGCATCGCCAGCGTACCGTCGGGGTTGAAGGAAACCCGCAGCGAGACCGCGATCCTGTCGTGACTGTCGACCCCGGCCGGCGGCGACGAGCAGGAACTGACGCGTTCGCGGAACGTCAGGGTGAAGTCGTCCGAAACCTGGTTGGTGTCGATGGCCGGGGCGGCGAAACCGCCGCCGAGCTGTCCGCCAACGAGCGCGAGCTGCGCGAAGGTTTCGGCGGCCGCCGGTTCATCGGCAGTCCCTCGGGCGGCGGCGGCGGCGGCGGCTCGGACGTTTGCGCGTAGCTGGGCCGTGTCGGGTTGAGCCGTGTCGGCTGCGCCGTCTCGGCTGGAACCGGATCGGGCGGCGCAGTCTCGGCATGCGCCGGCTCAGGCGGCGGCGAGTGCGGCGGTGGCGCTTTCGCCGTGGTCGGCGTTCGCGTTGCGGGTTTTTCGCGGGCTGTTGCGGTTGTTGCCGCGGCTGCGCGGACGGTTTGGGTGGCGCCTGCTGCGGGGCGGCGCTCACGTGATCGGATTTGAGCGGCAAGTTCGGACCCGGACGACTTCAGCTCCGAAGGCGTGCCTTCGAACCGCGGCGCCTCGTCCGGCGGCACGATGTCGACCACCGTCGCCTCGGGGAGCATCGCCGCGGTCGGCTCGGGCGGCGGCGGCATCGAGGCCGTTCGCAGCGACAACGAGCAGGCCCAGCCCCACGATCCCCAGGTGGCCGAGGACCGATATAGCCAATCCGGAGCGAATGAAATGCTTCAATGCGATCATAGAAGAGTGGTGTCGGCGCCGCCCCGGCCTGCCGGCACAGTATAGGGGCTGCCGCGCACATTGTCTTTCGTCTTGGCTGCTGAAAACCTGGCCGCGCGCGCGGAACCCGGATTTAAAGCCCCAGCCGCACCACCGCCAGGTCCGCCTCGTGCGGATCGCCGCGTGACCTCGAAGCCGAGGTTGCGGCACATATCGAGCATGGTGACGTTCTCGCGCAGCACCTGGCCTTCGATGGTGGCGATGCCCTCCTTGCGGGCATATTCGATGATCATCTGCATCAACAGCCAGCCGAGCCCGTGGCCCTTGAGGTCGGAGCGCACCAGCACGGCGTATTCGCCGCGGTCGCGCTCGGTGTTGGCGTGCAGGCGCACGACGCCGAGCATTTCGCCGGTCGCCTCGTCGAGCGCGAGGAACGCCATCGCCCGCGCGTAGTCGATCTGGGTGAAGCGCGCGATGAAGCCGTGGCTGAAGTCCTTCACCGGCGCGAAGAAGCGCAGCCGCAGATCGTCGAGCGTGACCGCGGACAGAAACGGCGGGTAGAGCGGCTCGTCGTCCGGCCGCACCGGGCGAACGAAGATCGCCCGCCCATCCGGCAATTTGACATGGCGCTCCCACTCCTTCGGATAGGGCCTGATGGCGAAACGCGGATGGCCGAAGGCGCCGCGGCCGGCCGCGTCGTCGGGCGCGATCGACACGCGCGCATCGACCGCGATCACGCCGGTCTCGTCGGCGAGCACCGGATTGAGATCGATCTCGCGGATTTCCGGAAAATCGGCGGCGAGCTGGGCGAGCTTGACCAGCATCAGCGCCACCGCCGGCTCGTCCGCCGCCGGCACGTTGCGATAGGCTTTGAGGATGCGCGAGACCCGCGTGCGCGCCATCAAAATACGGGCGAGATCGAGGTCGAGCGGCGGCAGCGCGAGCGCCTTGTCGTCGATCACCTCGACGGCGATGCCGCCGCGGCCGAACACGATGACCGGACCGAAGGTCGGATCGTCGGCGACGCCGGCGATCAGTTCGCGCGCCTTCGGCTTGATGATCATCGGCGAAATGGTCACGCCGGCGATGCGCGCCTGCGGCTTCGCCGCGCGCGCCCGGCGCAAAATGTCGGCCGCCGCCTCGCGCACGGCATGTTCGGTCGTCAGATTGAGCGCGACGCCGCCGATCTCGGATTTGTGCACGATATCGGGCGAGAGGATTTTTACCGTCACCGCCTGCCCCGCGGCGAAATAAGGTTTTGCCGCCGCCGCGGCTTCGTCGGGATCGCGGGCGAGATGCGCCGGCGTCACCGTCGATGCCGTAGGCGGCAGAACAGCCGCGCCGCCTCGATCGGGTCGAGCCAATGGCGGCCGTCGCGTAATGCCTCCGCGATCACGGCGCGCGCCGCGGGCGTATCCGGCACGAAATCCTGCGGCAGGCTCGGCGGCGCCGCCATCAACAGGCTGAGCGCATGGCGGTAGCGCACGACATGCATGAAGCCGGTGACCGCATCGGCCTCGGTCGCATAGCTCGCAATGCCGGCGGCATTGAACGTCTCCGTCGCGGCGGCGCTGCCGCCGAGCCATACCGCCAGCACGGGTTTTGCCGGCGAGCGCTTGTCGCGATGTTGTTTGGTGACGGTCGCGATCGCTTCGGCCGCGCCGGCCGACGAGGCGAGCGCGGTCGGCACGTTCATGACCAGGACGGCGTCATTGGCGCGGTCGTCGAGAGCGCATCCATCGCCGCGCGTAACGGGCGGCATCGGCGTCGCCGGCGATGTCGATCGGATTGGCGTGCGACCAGATCGGCGGCATCACGGCGTCGAGCCTGGTCATGGTCGCCGGCGAAATGTCCGCGAGGTCGCCGCCGAGATCGGCCAGGCGGTCGACGGCAAGCACGCCGATGCCGCCGCCATTGGTCAGGATCGCGAGCCGCCGGCCGGAAAAGGCGCCGAGCCGTCCGAGCGTTTCCGCGGCGGCGAACAGTTCGTCGAGATCGAACACGCGCAACAGCCCGGCGCGGCGGAACGCGGCGTCGTAGACCGCATCCGAACCGGCGAGCGCGCCGGTGTGGGTCGCCGCCGCCTTGGCGCCTTGGGCGTGGCGGCCGGCTTTGATCACGATCACCGGCTTGCCGCGCGCCGCGGCGCGCGCCGCCGACATGAACTTGCGCGCGTCGCGGATCGATTCGACGTAGAGCAGAATGGCGCGGGTCGCGCGATCCTGCGCGAAGTAATCCAGGAGATCGCCGAAATCGACATCGACCGCATCGCCGATCGAGACCACGGCGGAAAAGCCGACGCCGTGCGTCGCCGCCCATTCGACCAGCCCCGCGGCAATGGCGCCGGACTGCGAGATCAAAGCGAGATCGCCGGCGCGCGGATTCGAGGCGGTGAAGCTGGCATTGAGGCCGGCGCGCGGCACCAGGACGCCGAGGCAATTGGGACCGACGAGCCGCAAGCCGCTCGCCCGCGCCGTCGCCGCGCAACGTTCGGCGAGCGAGCCTGCGCCGTGGCCGAGGCCCGCTGTCGACGATGACCGCGCTCGGCGTGCCCTTTCGGCGATGGCGGCGACGGTGTCGGGCACCATCGCCGGCGGAACCGCGACGACGGCGAGATCGGGTACCGCTTCCAGCTTCTGGTATGATTTGACCGTAGCGGACGCCGTCGATCTCGTGATAGCGCGGATTGACCAGATGAACGTCGCCGGGGAAGCCGCGCAGATTGCGCAGAATGGCGCGCCCGACCGACCGTTCGCGCGGGCTCGCGCCGATCACGGCGACCGACTGCGGCGCAAATAATTTTTCCAGGCGATAGGTCGACATCGCGTCGCCGTTCCGGTTATGGCGTGATCGCGGTGGCAAAGCCGCAGCTTGGATTTAGCTCCGCACCGCCGGATTGTATATTCGGCCTGACGTCGTAGCGACGGACGATTGTGAATCCAGAGTCGCCGTCGGTGTGGCCCCCGCAGGTCGCGGCGGCCCGTTGAACGCTGCGCTGGCGTGGCCGATTGACACGCCTTTTCGACAGTGAAACTTTGGACGCCGGTATGGGAGCCGAACAGGGGGGAACACCATGCGCGTGTCCATTGCGATTGTCGCCGTCGTCGCGGCGTTTACGCTGGCGGGATGTTTCGAGGGTCCGCAAGGACCGGCCGGTCCGGCCGGCGTCGCGGGCCCGCAAGGGCCGCAGGGCGAAAAAGGCGCGCCCGGACCAGCCGGCGCGGCCGGATCGGTCGGACCGCCGGGGCCCGCCGGCGCGGATCGGCGGGCCAGCCGGTCCGCCCGGCGCTGCCGGATCGGCCGCCTTGCAGCCGCTGCGGGAAGAGAACTGCCCCGCCGGCAATTGCGTGTTGACATGCAGCCCGGCGCAACGCTGGTTTCGGTGACATGCCCCGGCGGACGACGCGCTCGAGGGCGCAGCCTCCTCAGCACCCCGGACCGGCGTCGGTCTGATGAGCGGCACCACGGAGCCGACGTGCGGCAGCGACACGGACCGCGCGGCCCGGCCGCTGGCGCTGTGCCTGCGGCATTGACGCGGTAACTACGCCTCGATCACGATCTTCGGCGCCGGGCGGCCTTCGACCGTGAGGCCGTCGCGCACGCGCGCGGCGATGTCGCGGAAGGCTGCGGCGTGGGGCCCGTCGGGGTCGGTCGCGACCACCGGCGCGCCGGCGTCGGATTTTTCGCGGATGTCCATGGCGAGCGGCACCTCGCCCAGGAACGGCACGCCGAGCCGCTCGGCTTCGTGCCGCGCGCCGCCATGGCCGAAAATGTCCGAGCGCGTGCCGCAATGCGGGCAGATGAAGGTACTCATGTTCTCGACGATGCCGATGCACCGGCACGTTGACGCGGCGGAACATGGCGATGCCGCGCCGCGCGTCGATCAGCGCGAGATCCTGCGGCGTCGAGACGATGACCGCGCCCTTGAGCGGCACCTGCTGCGCCATGGTGAGTTGCGCGTCGCCGGTGCCGGGCGGCATGTCGACCACCATAACGTCGAGCGTGCCCCACTCGACCTCGCGCAGCATCTGCGTCAGCGCCGACATCACCATCGGCCCGCGCCAGATCATCGGCGTTTCTTCCTCGACCAAAAAGCCGATCGACATCACCGCCATGCCGTGGCGCACGATCGGCTTTGAGCCGCGTGCCGCCGACGGTCTGCGGACGCTCGCGGATGGCGAGAAGTTTCGGCAGCGACGGCCCGTAAATGTCGGCGTCGAGGATGCCGACCTTGAGGCCGAGGTCGCGCAGCGCGAGCGCGAGATTGACCGCCACCGTCGATTTGCCGACGCCGCCTTTGCCGGACGCGACCGCGATGATCGCGGCGACGCCGGGAATGCCGGCCGGACCCTGCCCGCCGCCTGCCCGTGCCCGTGCGCCGCGCCCCGGCGCGGCCGCGCGCCGCGCGCTGCGGCATCGGCGGCGGCGGCGGCGGCGGCGCACCCTGGCCGGCGCCGCTTCGGCACTGCTGCCGCCGCCGCGTTCGGCCGTGAGCGCGATCATGGCCGATGTCACGCCGGGCAGCGCGCGCACCGCCTGCTTGCGCGCTGCTCGCGCACGCTCTCCCATTGCTTGACCGCTCGCGGCATCGACGGTGATGGAGAAAAACACCTTGCCGTCGCTGGCGACGATGTCGGAGAGCTTGCCCGTCGGCGGCAGCGGCCGGCCGTCGGGCGTCGGCCACGCCCGCAAGCTTGGCCAGAACTTCGTCCTTGAGCGATGCCATGGGCGCTTCTCCTTGCGCGGCCCTTTTCGGACCGCCGCCGAACCGACTATATGCCGCCTAGATAGGACAGCGCGGCCGACGGCTCAATTGCCGGCACGACCAGCCGATGGAGGACTCGATGGCGAAGGTGGCGTTTGTCGGCCTGGGCGTGATGGGCTATCCGATGGCCGGGCATCTCAAGACCAAGGGCGGCCACGACGTCACGGTCTATAACCGCACCGCGGCCAAGGCGGAGAAATGGGTCGGCGCAGTACGGCGGCAAGAGCGCGCCGACGCCGCGCGAAGCGGCCGCAGGGCCAGGATTTCGTCATGGCCTGCGTCGGCAACGACCATGATCTGCGCGAGGTGATGCTCGGCGCCGATGGCGTCTTCGCCGGCATGCGCCAAGGGCGCGGTCGTGGTCGATCACACCACCGCCTCGGCGGAGATCGCGCGCGAGCTGCACGCCGAGGCCAAAAAGCGCGGCTTCGACTTCATCGACGCGCCGGTGTCGGGCGGCCAGGCCGGCGCCGAGAACGGCGTGCTCACGGTGATGTGCGGCGGCGATGAAGCGCCGTTCGCGCAGGCCGAAAAGATCATCGCCGCTTATGCGCGCGCCTGCAATCTGATGGGCGCCTCGGGCTCCGGCCAGCTCGCCAAGATGTGCAACCAGATTTGCATCGCCGGCGTCGTGCAGGGCCTCGCCGAGGCGCTGCATTTCGCCCAAAAACGCCGACCTCGACATCGAGAAGCTGATCGCCACCATCTCCAAGGGCGCCGCGCAATCCTGGCAGATGGAGAACCGCTACAAGACCATGGCCGCCGGCAAATTCGATTTCGGCTTCGCGGTCGATTGGATGCGCAAGGACCTCGATATTTGTCTTGACCGAAGCGCGGCGCAACGGCGCCCAGCTGCCGCTCACCGCGCTGGTCGATCAGTTTTATGCGCAGGTCCAGAAGATGGGCGGCAAGCGCTGGGACACGTCGAGCCTGATCGCGCTGTTGCAGCGCTAGGCACGGATGAAACGGGCGACTACATTATGCAGATGGCTTGGGCGGCTCGGTCGCTGCATTGGGGCGGCCAGTTTCGACTTTGGCCCGCTTAGGCCGCTGTCGAATCGTTGCCGAACCGTCTAAATAAAGGAGTTGCTGCCTTCCCGCATGAGCTGAGCATGAACGTCAGCGCTCGCAAGCACGCCACCGGTGATCGAGACTCGGCCGCTTACACCCTTGCCGAAGCGGCGCGGTATCTGCGGCTGCCAGTCGCAACGTTGCGCTCGTGGGTACTGGGCCGCCAATATCCGACAGCCGAAGGCAGCGGCCAATTTCCGCCGTTGATCCGACCTGCCTCGAAAGAGCCCTCCCTGCTGTCCTTTGCCAATCTGGTCGAGGCGCATGTGCTGCGCTCGCTGCGCACTCAGCACGGCGTGCCGGTCAAAGCGCTGCGCGCTGCGCTCACCTATGCCGAGCGGACGCTCGGCATCGACCGGCTCCTGCTTCGGCGGGAACTGCGCGCCCATGCCGGCAAAATCTTTCTCGACCGTTACGGCGAGTTGATCGAGCTTTCGGCATCCGGCCAACTCGCGATGCGCCGGCTCTTTGACGAACATTTGAAGCGGATCGAATGGGATTCGTCCAAATTCCCCGTGCGGTTTTATCCGTTCGTATCCGCGGCTTCGCCGAGCGAGGCGCGCCCTATCGTCATCGATCCGCGCATTGCCTTTGGCCGACCGGTGATGGCGAGCAAAGCGATCACGACGTCGACCATTGCGGAGCGGATCGACGCCGGAGAAACCGTCGAAGATGTCGCCGCCGATTACGATCTCGCGCAATCGGAGATCGAACAGGCGATCCTTTATGAGCGGGCGGCTTGAGCTTTGTCTATTTCACCGATCGCGATCTCGGCAAAAGCTTTCCGGAGATTCTCAGGTCCGCCGATCTGACGGTCGAGCGCCACGCCGATCATTTCGCCGATGACGCTCCCCGATGAGGTTTGGCTCGAGGAAATCGGCAAGCGCGGCTGGATCGCGCTGACTCATGATCAGCGCATCCGTTACAAGCCGAATGAGCGCGACGCTGTCGTCCGCCACCGCGTCGCCCTGTTGGTGATCATCGGTGCGGCGCCCTTTACGGACCTTGCCCGTGCATTTGTGACGACGCTGCCTCGCATCGAGCTTTTCCTCCACCGCCACAGGCCACCATTCATTGCCAAAGTGTACCGTCCCTCGCCGGCCGAGATGGCGCGTGGCAGCTCGGCGGCGGGCCGGATCGAACTCTGGCATCCGCGATAATTTCTTATCCGCGATACTCTCTCAAAAACGGACGGCCGGGCCGGCGGTTCAAAGCAGTGCAGCGACCCGCGCCGATGCGGCTCACGCCGGCTCCAGCGCCTTCCAATCCGTATAGCCGTGCGCGCCGCCGCCGTAGAACAGCTCCTTCGGCGCTTCGGCGAGCGGCGCATTCGTCTTGAGCCGCACGACCAGATCGGGATTGGCGATGAAGGGGCGACCGAAGGCGATCATGTCGGCCCAGCCTTTGGCGATCGCCTCGCGCGCCAGCGCGCCGTTATAGCCGTTGTTGGCGATGTAGCTGCCGCCGAACTTGCGCCGCAGCATCTGGAAGTCGAAGCCGCTCGCCGCGTTATCCCCGCGGGTCTGGCCTTCGATGCAATGCAGATAAGCGAGCCCAAGCTCGCCGAGCCGGTCGGCGAGGAAGCCGTAGGTCGTCTGCGGATCGCTGTCGAACGGCGTCTCGCCCGCCGCCTTGGTGATCGGCGACAGCCGCACCCCGACGCGGTCGGGACCCCACACCCGCGCGACCGTCTGCGCGACTTCGACGGCGAGCCGTGTGCGGTTCTCGACCGAGCCGCCATAGCGGTCGGTGCGATGATTGGTGCTGTCGCGGATGAATTGCTCGATCAGATAATTATTGGCGCAGTGGATTTCGACGCCGTCGAAGCCGGCGGCCTTCGCATTCGCCGCCGCCTTGCGATAGTCCTCGACGATGCCGGGAATTTCCTCGGTCGCGAGCGCGCGCGGCATGGACGGCTGGGCGAATCCGGTCTCGATGAAAGTCTCGCCGCCGGCACGGATGGCGGACGGTGCGACCGGCGGCGCGCCGCCTTCCTGCAGACTGACGTGCGAAATTCGCCCGACATGCCAGAGCTGCAGCACCATGCGGCCGCCGGCGCCGTGCACGGCGTCGGTCACCGCCTTCCAGGCCGCGACCTGGGCGTCGGTATAGATGCCGGGCGTGAAGGCATAGCCGCGACCCTGGCGCGAGATGTTGGTCGCCTCGCTGATGATGAGGCCGGCCGAGGCGCGCTGGCGATAATAATCGACGGCGAGCGGGGTGTGGACGCCGTCCATGCCCGCCCGCGCCCGCGTCAGCGGCGCCATGGCGATGCGGTTCTTGACCGGGATCGCTCCGATCGTGGTCGGCGAAAACAAATCGGGTGCAAGGCTCATCGTTTAAATTCCCATGTTGCTTTGGACACTCGGAAATCCCGCGGGTTGCGCCAGCGTCGGTGGACGTCCCGTGTCGGATATTTGGGCGCGCCCTCGCGTTTGCGCCAGCATCGGGAGACGAGTTCCGCGAAACGGGCGAGCGACGCTCATTGTTCCCTTAGACCCGCTCTGCCTCTATCATCGGCACCATGAATGCCGGACAAGCCGCCAGCCGAACCGCCAGCAAAGTCCCCGAAGTCACGCTCGTCTTCTGGATCGTCAAGATCGCGGCGACGACGCTCGGCGAAACCGGTGGCGACACCGTCACCATGACGCTCGGCTGGGGCTACCTCGCGGGCACAGCGCTGTTCCTCGCCGCGCTCGTCGTGCTGATCGCGGTCCAGATCGCGGCGAAAAAATTCCATCCCCTGCTCTATTGGGCGACCATCATCGCCTCGACCACGGCCGGCACGACCATGGCGGATTTTGCCGACCGATCGTTGGGGATCGGCTATGCCGGCGGCGCGTCGCTGTTGTTCTTCGCGCTCATCGCGGTCCTCGGCCTCTGGTATTGGTCGCTCGGCTCGATCGCAGTCGCGACCGTCACGACGCCGAAGGTCGAGGCGTTCTACTGGGCCGCGATCACCCTGTCGCAGACCTTGGGAACCGCGCTCGGCGATTGGACTGCCGACGACACCGGGCTCGGTTATGGCGGCGGCGCGCTGGTGTTCGCCGCCGGTTTGGCAGCACTCGCTGCGGCGTATTACTGGACGAACGTCTCGCGCGTGTTTCTGTTCTGGGCGGCCTTCATCCTGTCGCGCCCGCTCGGCGCCACGGTCGGCGATTTCCTCGATAAGCCCGTCAGCGAAGGCGGGCTCGCCTTGAGCCGCCCCATCGCCACTGCGGTGATCGGCGTTTTCATCGTCGCGTGCATTCTTTTGCTGCCGCAGCGGCCGGGACAGCATCCGGCCCGCGCCGGATGAACGATTGGAACTCCTTCACCGTCCGCGACTTTCCGCTTACGCTCTCGAGGAACAACGGGACGATGGCTATGGACATCACATTCAGACTCGTCAACCCCGGCCTGCGGCCGCGCCGGACCAGGCTCGAGATGCCGGGCTGGGCGGGCAAGCCCGCGCCGCGCGCCGACGGCTCGCACGAATACGCCTGGCACTGCATGCCTTTCACCGAGGGCGCGCAGTACGGCATCGAGCTCTTCTATCCGTACGACAACGAGCTCCACGTCCGCAGGAAAGACGGCGAATTGATCTTCGACGGCGAATTCGGGCCGCCACCCGACGACGATTTGCAATGGCCGCCATTCCGCAGCTTCGGCAAGGACTTTTACACCTATCAGCTGCTGCTCGATCTGAAAGTCGGTCCGGAATGGGCGGTCCGGACCGAGCCCCATCCCCGCTTCTACACCGATGCTACAGATACGGTGCCGATCGCGGTGCCGGCGCTGCTGCGGACCGAATGGTGGCCGATGATCGCTTTCGTGGTGTTCAAAGCGCCGGCCGAAGGGGGCACGCACATTTTTCGCCCCGGCGAACCGATGCTGCAGATTTGGTGCTGCCGGTGACGTGCGACTTCACGCTCACGCCAATGGGCGAGGAGGAAGCGGCCGAACGCGAGATGCGCGGCCGCCGCATCCACGCCAGCCGCGACACGCTGGCGGCGAATTCGACCTGGACCTCCGCCACCGACACGGTGTTCGACGGCACGTACCGCCATTTGTTGCGGGCGGCGAAGGCCAAAGCCAAGGAAGAATGAAAAACCAGAAGAACGGCGCCGGGATCAAATAATCTCCGGCGCCACGATGGCCTCACCAACCCTCACCTTATTATCAAAAGGTGATGGTGGTGATGATGATGGTGGTGATGGTGTCGGCGCCAATGATGATGGTGGTGATGATGATGCCAGGCCAGGCGTGTTTCGCCGACGGCTTTCTCCGCCGCCCGCTCATCATCGGTTTTCAACGCCGCCACCGCATTCGGAACGGGTTGAAGCAGATCCCGATAGCTTGCCGCCGGTGCAAGTTGCGTTTGCGCGGGGACGGCGGCCTGGGCGCCGCCGGCGGCGGTCAACGCGGCCGCGGCCCCCAGCAGCCCTGCGATCTTCTTGTCCATACGTTCTCCTCCAAGATTTAAATCACATATCAGATGCCTACTACAATCCCGATCAAAAGGGTTGGTTCCATCGAGTTGGGATCAGACATCGTAGGCGACTGCCGATGAACGGCACATGACTGCGCTATGGCGACGTGTCGCCGCACCGGGACATGGCGATCAATTCGCCGCCACCTTTTCCACATAGGGCCGGAACGTCGTCTTGTCGGTGCCGCAGTCGGGGCAGCGCCAGGTCGCCGGGATGTCCGCGAACGCCGTGCCCGGCTCGATCGCCTGCTGCGGCAGGCCGTTCGCTTCTTCATAGATGAAATAACAGCCCCGGCACATGAAGCGGCGGTGATGGCCGTTCGCCGGCGCCGCCGCGGCATAAGTGACCGCGGCCGGCTCCGCCGGCGCGACGCGCGGCACCAGCACCTGGTCGCCGATCGCGATCTCGCCGCCTTCGCGGACGATCAGATAGACGCCGAGATTCTTGTGGCCATACGCTGCGCGCAGCGAACCGGGGATGTCGAGGTCGCGCCGTCCGGTCGAGGGATTGACGTTGGTCGCGCCGCAGCGGCCGTTCTTGCGATCGACCGTGAACACCGTATCGCCGATCCTGATCTCGCTGCCGACCCAGTCGAACTCCTCCCACGGCCGCGCGCCGTCGACATAGATGTTGGCACGAAAGCGCAACGGATCGATCTCGACGCCCCATTGCGCCTCGAGCGCGCGCACCGTGGCGAGATTGATCAGCGAAATGACGTTGTCCGGCTTGTCCATGAAATGGCCGGCCCCGTCCGCGGCGCGAACGAGCGCCGGCGGAGCCCGCAGCGTCGGCAGCAATTGCCAGAAGAAATTCTCGATTTTGCCGCGGTCGTCGGCGTCGGTCAGCCGCGCGGCGGCGACTTGCTGATTGCCCTGCTTGACGGTGAGCAAGAGCGTGTCGAGATCGAGCGAGGTCGTCACCCGCGCCAGATTCTCGTCGAGCATCAGCATGATGAACAGGCCTTTCTTGGCCCATTTGGCGTCGTCGCGGTCGATCGGCGCGCCGGGCCGCGCCAGCGCGAAAATGCGGTCGTGTGGAAACGGCTTGTCGGCATCGAGCGCGACGCGCGACAGCGGCTGGGCGCTCAAGCCCTTGATCGGATACCGGTAGATCTTGCTGCCCGCGACCATCACATTGCCCGCCTGGCGTGCCGCTCCGAACGCCGAGTGTTTACGGCCCGCCCGTCGCGCGGCTAGAGCCGGTTGGCGCACAAACCTCGGGTCCAGCTTGCGCGCGCGCTTGCCGGCGGGCGGCGGCGGTGACGGCACATGGGCGCGCACGAACAGCGCGTTGAGGTCCGCGCTCGGATCGTCGATCGAATCGTCGATGGCGTCGGACAGCCGCGCGACGCCCTGCTCGATCTGTTTGCGGGTGAGCGCGGCGTAGCCGAGCATGAGGCCGCGCTGCGTCAGCGTCGAGGCGCGCGCCACATGGGCCGCGCCGGACATGAACGAATAGACGCCGATGCGCGCCCGCCGCGCGAGGTCCTCGACCACCGCGGCGTTAGGAACGCCGGGCGGCAGATACCAGACGAGATGCAGGCCGCCGGGCTCGCCGGTGACGCTGAGCTCGCCAAAACTGCGGCGCAGCGCGGCAAGGAGAATGTCGCGGCTGTCCTTGTAATGGGCCTAGCTGCGCAACAGATGCGCTGCGAACGAACCGGTGCGCATCATCTCGGCGAGCGCGGCCTGCTCGAGCCAGGAATTGCCGTTGTTGAGAAGCGCCTTCGCGGCCGTGACGACGCCGGCGAGATGCTCGGGCACGACCATGTAGCCGAGTCGCAACCCGGCACCGAGCGAGCGCGAGAAGGTGCCGAGATAGATGGAGCAATCGGACGCCAAGGCCGCGACCGCCGGCAGCGGCGAACCTTCGTAGCGGAAGTCGCCGTCGCGGTCGTCCTCGACGATGTAGCTGCCATAGCGCCGCGCCCAGGCGATGAGCGCGTGCCGGCGCTCGAGCGAAAGCGTGTGGCCGGTCGGATATTGGTGCGACGGCGTGACATAGAGGAGCGCGGTCGGCCGCTGCGGCAACTCCTCCGGGATGACGCCTTCGAAGTCGACGGCGACGTTGGCGATCTCGGAGCCGGTCGCCTCGAACGCGAAGGCGGCGCCCTGGTAGCACGGGTCCTCGATCGCGCTCGGCGTGCCGTGATTGAGAAACAGCCGCGCCGCGATGCTGATGCCTTCCTGCGCGCCGGAGACGACAATGATGCGGACCGGATCGGCGGCGATGCCGCGGGTCGTCGCCAGATGGTCGGCAATCGCCGCGCGCAAGGCCGGCAAACCGGCCGGATCGCCATACTGCGACAAGCCGCCGGCGCCACCGTGCGAGAGGTTGGCCTGCAGCAGGCGCCGCCAGATTTTGATCGGAAACAGCGCGGCGTTCGGCCGTCCGGGAAAGAAATCGAACGACAGGCGGTGCGGACTGACAAGGCTCGGCGCCCGCAGCGGCAAAG
Source organism: uncultured Pseudomonadota bacterium (assembly GCA_963745155.1). GTDB lineage: Bacteria > Pseudomonadota > Alphaproteobacteria > Rhizobiales > Xanthobacteraceae > BOG-931. The sequence continues at coordinate 200,397 of CAVUWO010000031.1, forward strand.
GCGGCATCGGCCGATGCGACAGCGTCACCGCCCGGGCAGGCTCCGGCGCCGCCGCGGCGACCGGCGCGCCCGGCAGCGTCTCGGCGACGAAAATCCCCGACGCCGGCCGGGATTCGACATAGCCCTCGACGATGAGCGTGTCGTAGGCCCGCACCACGGTGTTGCGCGAGACTGCCAGTTGCTCGGAGAGCCGCCGCGACGACGGCAATCGGGTGCCGCCGCGGATGCGCGCGTGCCGGATCGCGTCGCGCAGTTGCTCCACCAGCTGGTCGGTCAAGGGTTCGCGCCGGGAACGATCGAGCAGGACGGGTATTTGCATGCGCACCCGCGCAGCCCGCATGCGGCTGCTTGGTTTGGTTCGGCCCGGCGTCCGATCTTAGCGGCACCACCGGCTCCGTTCAAAGCGCCGCATTACTGGCCCCGTGGATTCGGCTTCAACTGGACCCATCGCAGCGGCAGCGGCCCGCCACTTGCCCAACATGCAGGCAAGGTTTGCATCAAAGACGAGAAGTCGGATCGCGCCTTAGGCAAAGCGGCGCGCAAAACCCCCGCGCCGCGCCGGTTATCCGGCGCCATGGCATTTTCCCGCCGTGGCTCTCGGGAAAGCGGCGGCCGCGGCGCATGCTTCTCGACAGCCGGAGCAGTGGCAAAGGCCCGGGCGGCTGCGGCCCGGCCGATTCCACCTTTGACAATGGAGAAAGCTCATGAGCCTCAATCGACGTGCCTTTTTTGGCGCCGTGGCAGGAACAATGGCCGCAACGGCGTTGTTGTTCGGCAGCATCGCGCCGAGCGCCGCGGCCGACGACACCATCAAGATCGGAATTCTGCACTCGCTGTCGGGAACCATGGCGATCAGCGAAACCATCCTCAAGGACCTGATGCTGATGCAGGTCGCCGAGATCAATGCCAATGGCGGCCTGCTCGGCAAGCAAGTCGAGCCGGTCGTGGTCGATCCGGCCTCGAACTGGCCGCTGTTCGCGGAGAAGGCGCGCGAACTCATCAGCAAGGACAAGGTCGCCGCGGTGTTCGGCTGCTGGACCTCGGTGTCGCGCAAATCGGTGCTGCCGGTGTTCGAGGAATTGAACGGCCTGTTGTTCTACCCGCTCGAATACGAGGGTGAGGAATCCTCCTACAACATCTTCTACGGCTCCTCGGTGCCCGACAACAAGGCGATCCCGGCGGTCGAATATCTGATGAGCAAGGACGGCGGCGCGGTGACGCGCTTCATCCTCGAAGGCACCGACTATGTCTATCCGCGCACCTCGAACAAGATCATCCGCGCGTTCCTGGAGTCGAAGGGCGTCAAGGCGGAGGACATCATGGAGAACTATACGCCGTTCGGCTTCGCCGATTGGCAGACCGAAGTCGCCGCAATCAAGAAATTCGGCTCGGCCGGCAAGAAGACCACGGTGATCTCCACCGTCAACGGCGACGCCAACGTGCCGTTCTACAAGGAACTCGCCAACCAGGGCGTCAAGGCGGCGGACATTCCCGTCATCGCCTTCTCGGTCGGCGAAGAGGAATTGGCCGGCGTCGACACCAAGCCGCTGGTCGGCCATCTCGCCGCCTGGAGCTATTTCGAATCGGTCAACACGCCGGAGAACAAGGCCTTCATCGCCAAGTGGCACGCTTATAATCACGATCCCAAGAGCGTCACCAACGACCCGATGGAATCGGCCTATATCCTGTTCCACATTTGGGTGCAGGCGGTGCAGCAGGCCGGCACCACCGACGTCGACGCGGTGCGCCAGGCGATGATCGGCCAGAAGGTGAAATCGCCGTCAGGCTTCGAGGTGACGATGCTGCCCAACCACCATATGGCGAAGCCGGTGATGATCGGCGAAATCCAAGCCAATGGCCAGTTCGCCATCGTCTACAAGAGCAAGGCGCTGCCGCCGCGCGCGTGGAGCCCCTACGTCACGGCCAACAAGGGCAAGGTCGCCGACTGGTCCTGGCCGTGGGCCTGCGGCGGCTGCACCGCGCCGAAGTACCGGACGTTCTAGGCGTTCTCGAACTCCCGAGCCGCGGCCGCATCCTCCGCGCTCCCGATGACCTGGCGACGGCGTCCCTCCGTCGCCAGGCTGTTTTGTTTTGACACCTCAGACGACATTGGGGCAACCCGCATCTCATCCCGCGCCTTTGGCTAAATGTTTGCGTGTCGGCTGGCGCATCGCCGCCGGCCTCGAATTGGAAAGTGTCCTGGCCTTGGCAGGATCGAAAATCCGATACGCGAGCAGTTTCACACGGTCGTTCACGAGGAACCAAGCCAGAGCATAGCCCCACACGAACCCCGCCCAACCCCAGCCGAGCGGAGTCATGAACACGCCATACACCGCAATCAGGGTCGCCACCATCTGCGTGCCGAGCACCGCGCCCAATAGGATCCGCGCTGGGCGTATGGACCAGAACGGGCCGCGCGTGCGCGTCAGGAAAATCGTCAGATGTCCGGCAACGGACAGCTTCAGGTACATCAGCGTCTGGATATGCGCGCGGTCGAGGTGAAAGACGCGCTCGCCAAGATAAAACAGGCCAAACGCGGCCACGACGCCGATGATGCCCAGCACCGTGGCGATCCCCAGCACCACGCGCATGTTCCAGGCCTCGGGCTGATCCTTGTAATGAACATTGTCATAGGCGATGGACAGGATGGCGCCGTCGTTGAGCAACGCCAGCATCACGATCATCACCGCCGTCAACGGATAAAAGTTGAAGACCAGGATCGCCAGCGTCATGAACAACAGCACGCGCAGCGTCTCGGCGATGCGGTAGATCGCATAGCTGTTCATTCGCTGGAAGATGCGGCGGCTCTCCTTGATGGCGTCAATGATCACCGATAGGCCGGGCGTCATCAGCACGATGGCCGCCGCTGCGCGCGCCGCGTCCGTCGCGCTCGAAACGGCGATGCCGCAGTCGGCCTTCTTCAGCGCCGGGGCGTCATTCACCCCGTCGCCCGTCATGCCGACGATGTGACCGCGCTTTTGCAGGTCATCGACGATGTGGAACTTGTGTTCGGGGAAGACCTGGGCGAAACCGTCCGCCTTCTCGATGGCCTTCGCCACCGCCGTCGTCGCTTGTTGTTTTTCGTCGCCCAGGCTGCTGGCATCAAGGATATTGGTGCCCATCCCCAGTGTCTTGGCGGTTTCTCGGGCGATGGCCAGCGCATCGCCGGTCACCATCTTGACCTTCACGCCCATATGTTCCGCGGTCGCGATCGTGGACTTGGCATCGTCGCGGGGCGGATCGAACAGGGGCAGCACACCCAGAAGCTGCCATTTGCCGTCTCCCTCGGCCCGCGCCACGCCCAAGGAACGAAAGCCGCGCGCGGCGAATTCGTTGACCGCCTTGTCGACGGCGGGCTTCACCTGTGCGGCATTGGCCGACAACGCCAAGATCACCTGCGGCGCGCCCTTCGTCACCTTGAACGCCTTTCCGTCCGGGCCCGTGACGGTGGCCTCGGTGCGTTTATGCACCGGGTCGAACGGCTGGAAATGAGTGACCTTATAGCCTTTCAAGGCCTGATCGCTTTTCAGGCCGCCCAGGACGGCCAGATCGATGGTGTCGTTATTGTCCGCGCGCGACGCCAGCGCGGCAGCGAGGATCACTTGCTCGGCGGGAATTTTGTTCACGCTGAACGGATCGCCGAGCGTCAGTTTGTTCTGGGTCAGGGTGCCGGTCTTGTCGGCGCACAGCACGTCCACGCCCGCCAATTCCTCGATGGCCACCAACCGGGTCACGATCGCCTGTTTTTTGGCCAGCAGCCGCGCGCCGACCGCCATCGTTACCGACAGCACCGTGGGCATCGCCACGGGAATCGCGGCCACGGTCAGCACCAAGGCGAACTGCAACGTGGTGAGGATCGGATCGCCGCGGAAGATCGCAAAGGCAATAATCGTCGCCACCAGAACCACCGCGAGGATGATCAGGTAATTGCCGATCTTGAGCACCGCGCGTTGAAAGTGGCTGACGGTTTGCGCGCCCTGCACCAGTTCCGCCGTCTTGCCGAAGTAGGTGTTCGCACCCGTGGCATAGACCAGTGCGCCGATTTCGCCCTGACGAACGATCGAACCGGAAAACACAGCCTCGCCGGATTTGCGCGTGGCGGGCAGCGACTCGCCCGTCAGCGCGGACTGATCCACCTCGACCGGGTCGCCTTCCAGCAAGCGCGCATCCGCCGGCACGATGTCGCCCATGCGGACGCGGATGACGTCGCCCGGCACCAGTTCACGCGCCGCCGGGTTGATCCACTTCCCATCGCGTTTCACCCTGGCCTTGATCGCCAGCGTGGCCTTCAGGGCAGCGATGGCGTTGCCCGCCTCGTGTTCTTCCCAGAACCCGACGACCGCGTTGGCCAGAAGCAAAACAAGGATGATGCCGAAGTCCGGCCAATGCCGGTCCACCGCCGACAGGATCACCGCAACCTCGATCATCCACGGGATGGGACCCCAAAAATAGCTGAGGAATTTCAGGAGCTCATTGGTCTTCTTTTCTGCAATCTCGTTGGGCCCATATTGGGTCAGCCGCTTCTGTGCCTCGGCTTGCGTGAGGCCGTCCGGTGACGACGCCAATTTTTTCTCCACCTCCGCCAGCGGCAGGGATTTCAAATCGTCCTTCGCAGTGGGTTTCGATCCCGACTTCGATACGGAAGCCTCGGGATGGGCAGTGTTGGGTTTCACGACGAATATTCCTTCTGTCATCGCACGGGCAACAGGTGCGAACGTTATTTGCCTACCGCAATTATGTTTTCGACCTTTGGGCGCCCTGCTTCAAAATCGTTGATATTGCCTAGCGTGATATCGGCGATTTGCGTAAGCGCCTCGCGCGTCAGGAACGCTTGGTGGCCCGTAATGACCACGTTCGGAAAGGTTGTGAGACGTTCGAACACATCGTCCTGAATGATCGTTGACGACAGGTCCGAGAAGAGGAGTGGACCTTCCTCTTCGTACACGTCCATACCAAAGTAGCTCAAGCGATCCTTCTTTTTCAACGCTTCAATGACGGCGGACGCGTCGACGATCGCGCCTCGCGCCGTATTAATGAGCATCGATCCAGGTTTCATTTGCTCAATCGATCGTTCGTTGATCAAATGCTTTGTTTCCGGTGTAAGAGGACAATGAAGGGAAATAATATCCGATTGCGCAAGGAGCGTCGGTAAATCGGTATATTGCAAACCGAGTTCAATGCAGGCTGGGCTATGATAGACGTCGTATCCGAGCAACTCGCAGCCAAATCCTTTCAGGATGCGCGCCAGCGCGACGCCGATTTTCCCGGTACCAACAATGCCGACTGTCTTGCCCGACATATTGAACCCGACGAGGTTGTTGAGATCGAAATTGCCCTCGCGCACCCGGTTGTACGCTTGGTGGATATGGCGATTTAGCGTCAGCATCAGCGCCACCGCGTGCTCGGCGATGGCGGCCGGCGCGTAAGCGGGAACACGCATGAGCGTCAGCTTGAGCTTTTCGGCCGCGGCAAGGTCGGCATTGTTATAACCCGCCGAACGCAAAGCAACCAATCGCGTGCCGCCCGCCACAAGTGCGCTCAATGTTGCGGCATCCAATTTGTCGTTGACGAAGGCGCAAATGGCCGGGAAGCCTTTTGCCATCGGTGCAGTCTCTTGGTGCAAGACCTCTTTGTAAAAAAGCAATTCGTGGCGAAACTTCTTGTTTGCCTGCGTAAAGAATTGACGCTCAAAATCCTGCGTACTGAATAGCGCGGCTTTCATTGATGGTCTCCTCGAGGGCGAACGAGCGCCAGCGTGTGCTGGGCGATCATCAATTCCTCGTTGGTGGGGATGACCCAGACCGACACATCGCTATCCGGGGTGGAAATGCGCGGCCCACCGGCGCTGTTCGCCCGCTCGTCCAGTTTCACGCCGAGCCACGAAAGCTTGGCGCACAGCGCCGCGCGGACCGGAGCGGAGTGCTCGCCGATGCCGGCGGTGAACACGAAAGCGTCCAGCCCGCCGAGCACCGCCGCATAAGCGCCGGCATACTTGGTCATCGCGTAGACGAAATACTCCACCGCCGCGACCGCCCGCGGATCCGTGCTCTGCTGCAACAGCCGCATGTCCTCGCTGATGCCGGAAAGGCCGAGCAGGCCCGCGCGCTCGTACAGCATCTTCTCCAGCGACGCGTCGTTGAACAGATTGCGGCGCAACAGATAGAAGAGCAGATCCTGGGGCACATCGCCCGACCTGGTCGCCATCGGCAGACCGGTCAGTCCGCCGAAGCCCATCGTCGTTTCGACGCTCTTCCCATCCAGCATGGCGCACATGCTGGCGCCGCCGCCGAGATGGGCAGCGATCACCCGTCGCGCTGCAGGCGCGTATTTCGGCACCTGCCGGCTGATGTAGTCGTAGGAGATGCCGTGATAGCCCCAGTGCCGCGCGCCGGCGTCCAGTACGTCCTTCGGGAGGGCGTAGATCTGCGCGACCTCCGGCATCGTCCGGTGAAACGAGGTGTCGAAACAAGCGACCTGGGGCAGACCGGGAAAAGCTTCGGCCATCGCACGGGCTCCTCGGACATTGTAGGGCTGGTGCGAAGGCTCCATGACCACGAGCAACTCGAGGTAGTCCAGCACGTCGCCCTCGATCCGTACCGGCGCCTCGAACCGGGCGCCGCCGAGCACGATACGGTCGCCGGCGGCGATCACCTTGCTGCCGCTAAGATTGGCTTCCAGCCAGGTGATGACGAAGTGCAACGCTGTTTTGTGGTCGATCGGGCGATTTTTTCCCCATTCATGCGCGCCTAATTGCTCACCCGCCGCGTCTTTGACGATAAAATGGGGATCACTTTCCATACTATCGATCTGGCCGCGGCAGAGCAGCGGCAGGGCCCTCGTCGCGTCGACCGCATAGGCGGCGAACTTCAGGCTGGTAGAGCCTGCATTGACCACGACGATGGCCTCGCTGACGCCGGCGGTACTCATGGCCGATCACTCCGCGATTTCAGGCAACAGGATGGTGGGATCGCGCGTCAGCGCATCGGCGTAGAGCACGGCGGCGGCAGCCGAGAAGCGGCGCGCCGCGGCGGTGTCGGCACGGCTGGTCAGGATCACCGGCACCCGCGCACCGACGACGAGCCCCGCGATCTGCGCATCGGCCATGAAGGCGAGGTTCTTGTAAACCATGTTGCCGGCCTCGATGTTCGGCACGATCAGGACATCGGCGAGGCCCGCGACCGGCGATGAGATATGCTTGATGCGCGCGGCTTGCGCATCCACTGCGGCATCGAGATCGAGCGGCCCGTCGACGATGCCGCCGACGATCTGCCCGCGATCGGCCATCTTGGCCAGAATCGCGCCGTCGAGCGTGGCCGGCATTTTCGTGTGCACCATCTCGACTGCGGCCAGCACGGCTACCTTCGGCAGGTCGATGCCGAGCGCGCGCGCGAAACCGATCGCATTCTGGCAGATGTCGCGTTTCTGATCGGTGTCGGGCGCGATGTTCAAGGCGACGTCGCTGATGATGAAGCGGCGTGCATAGGTCGGCACCGACATCATCGCGCAATGGCTGATCAATCGCCCGCTGCGCAGTTTTGTTTCCTTCTGCATGACCGCGTGCAGAAGCACGTCGGTGTGCAGGCTGCCCTTCATCAACGCCGCAACCTCGCCGGCTCCGGCCGCCATCGCAGCCTTCAGCGCCGAGTCCTCGGCACCGTCCGTGGCCACGATTCGACACTTGGCAATGTCGAGGTGCGCCTGATCCGCGATCCGCCGCATCTCGGCCTCGGGGCCGAACAGTACGGGCAGGATCAGCCCGGCCGCGGCAGCTTCGACCGCGCCGGCCAACGCGTCGGCGCTGCAGGGGTGCACCACGCCGGTCAGCATCGGCTTAAGGTCTCGGCAGCGCGCGACAAGTCCCTCCAGGCGATGTTCCGCTACATGGTGTTGCTGTCGCGTCGTCGGCGCGAGAACTTCCAGGACCGCGGTGGCGAAGACCTGACCTGCCGGGCCGGTGCACTGGCCGTCCAGCACGACGATCCCCCGATCCGTCAGCTTCTCCCGCACGGCCAGTCGCGCCGTCATCGCCGCGCCGATCGGCAATGCACCCTTGACCTGCACGGAGGTTTTTCGGATCGAGGTCCCGGATCCCGGGAGGGACGCACCAGCGAGCGCGGTCAGAATGGCCGTAACGATGCCGGCCGCGCCCTGGCTCTCGCCGGGACCGGCAAGCATGTCGACTTCGCCGAAGGCGGCGGCCCAGGCCCGCACGTCGCCGGCTTGCAACGTGCGCTCAACCGACGCGGCGTCGCCGACGGCGATCTCGTTGAACGTCTTGTTCACGATCGTTTGCATGGTGGGACATAATCCGAAAGGTCCGGCGCCTGAGCGCGCGCGAAGGAGTAGCTTCCGATCAGTGCGAGGCCGCGGAGCGCCGCGCGGAAGCTCGGTCGGACAGCACAAGCGTCGCCGTCTTCTCATTCGGGGCCGCCAGCACCTGCGATAGCCGCGCCAGACGTTCGCGCTCCGCGGCGAGCGGAAGATCACTCGCCCCGACGATCGCGTTGACCTGCTTCAACAGTTCCTTGCGCGCACCCGCTTCAGGTACCAGGGAAGCAAGCGCTTCCACCGCGCGCTCCCGCTCGAGCTGCAACAAAAAGGCCTGCTCTCGCACCAGCGTTTTGAACGCGGCGAGCGAGAGATGCATGAGCTTCTTGCGCGCGACGTTCAACGCGAGCGCGGTGCGCTGGTCGATCATCTGCTCCGCCGCCACGACGTACAGCACCGCTCGGGTCAGCGCTTCGTCGAATCCTCCCGTCCGCAGCTTCGCCGCATAGGCGGCCGCCTGGGCCCGTCGTGCGTTCAGCTTCTCGGGCGAACTGCCGGGGAGCGACCGCACCTCGCTGTCCTTGTCGATGCCGAGGAGCGCCTGCACCAATGGCGAGCCATAGAAGCCGAAAAACATCTGCTCGGCCTGCTGGTCGCGCGCCACGCGATAGGCGTCCAGCGCAGCCGTGATCTGCTCCGAGATCTGCCCCTGCAGCGTGAGGAACGGATTGTCGGCCGTAACCGGCCTGCGGTCCGCTGCCACGCCGGCAGCCAATTGCTGCACGCCCTTCATCCACGGATTGCGATCCGCGAACATCGTATAGCTGAGCCGCAGCGGGTTCATCGCTTCGTTGAGGTCCGCCGCCGGCTGGTTGGCGAGCGCGCGCACCAAAGGCTGCATGAAGGTACGGTAGATCGACAGGTTCAGTTCCGACAGCCGCGCGACAGCGGCGAAGGCGCGATCGTCCTGCGGGCTGTTGCGGCCAAGCGCGCGGATGTCGTCGAGCGAGCGGACCTCGAAGCGGGCGGTCCAGTCGCCGGTGACGAAGCCAGCCAGGGGAACATCCGCCGGCCGCGCTGAAATGACCATCTCGTAGAGGCCGGGCGACAAGCAATCGATGACGTCCATCAGCTGCACGAACTCCTCGTCCTCCTTCGCACCTACCTTGGAGGACACAAAGAGCGCGAGATGCCCGATCTTGTGGTTCAAGGAGTAAACGATCGTGCGGCCGGTGGCGCGGATGTCTTCGACGTCCCGATACAGATCGAGAATCCAGCCGAGCGTCTGCGGCGGCGGACTGATATTGTCTTCCGTGGAAGTGAACACGATGATCGGCGAGGTGACGTTGCGGACATCGAATGTCGTGCCGTCATGCGACTGCAATTCGTTGCGGGTCAGCTTGTCGCCGATGAAGAGGTTGTCCACCAGGAACTGCAGTTCGTCGCCGTTCAGTGCGATGAAGTCGCCCCACCACTTCTCGAACGCGAGAAAGCGCTCCGCTCCGGTGTCGATGTCGGCATAGACGCCGTATTGTTTGCCCCACAGCCAATTGGCCGGGTTCAGGACGTCGAAGTTCAGGATCAGCCCGGTGCCGTCGAACTTGCCATTGCCGAGATCGCTCGTCATGGCGGTGAGCCAGCTGCCGCCGAGCAGGCCGCCGGAATAGCGCATCGGGTTCTTGCCGTGCACGCCCTGCCAGTACGACATCGGGGAGCCCGCGACCAGGCAGGGCCCGAACAGGTCCGGCCGCAGCATGGCCACCATCAGCGTCTGATAGCCGGCCTGGCAATTGCCGATCGCAAACGGACGCGGCGCGTCGGGGTGAAGCTCGACCACCCGTTCGAAGAACTTCACCTGTCCCTCGACGACATCGAGGAACTGCTGGCCGGGTGCAGGCTCGGCGCCGAACCCGATGAAATACACTGGATGGCCGGCTTCCAGGGCGTCGCCGATCTCGCTGTCCGCCTTGAAACCGCCGATGCCCGGCCCCTGGCCGGCCCGCGGATCAATCACCACGACTGGCCGCTTGCGCGGGTCGGTCGCGGCGCCCGGCGGCGGCACGATGCGCGAGAGCGCATAGTTGATCGGCCGCGGCAGCGACCGGCCGCTCATCAGCTCTTCGTGCTCGAAGCGCAGCACGGTCGCCATCGGTCGTGATGTGATCTCGATCTCCTCGTTGCCACGCTGCCGCAGCAGATCGAGAAAGAGAACGCTGCGCTGGAACGCATCGACCGCGTATTCCGGCCAGCTTGTCGCCAAATTGCCCTGGGGCACCGCGGAGACCTGCGGAAAACCGAGCCACTCGAGGCCAAACGAGCTTGTTGCCGCTACCCGCTTTGAATTTTGTTCAACTGTCATCGTGGTCTCCTTTAGGGAGGCTTTCCCATCGCGATGACCGCCTCCAGGCAATATCCATATGCTGCGCCGCATCGTTACATGCGCCGCGTAGTCGTGATCATGATCCAGATCAACGCGTCCGATCGAACCTGGCGATCAAAATCGCCTACAACGCATCTCACGCCAATATGTCACGGGCGCGTCGATCATGTTTTCAGCTCGGCCGGCCCTTTTAGACCGCCGGAACGAGATGATCCGCCGTCTTTGCCGCTGCCGCGCCATGATGCACATCAAGCCGCGTGGGCTTCGCCTCACCGAGGATCGTCTTCGCGCGAGCCACTTCCTCTGCGGTGCCGTGCGCCATCACCAGAAAGCTATCCGCTTTCACGGCGGTCTCGTATTTAATCACGCTGTCCTTTGGTATGCCGATGCCATAGAGCGCCGCACCGAGCGTACTCAACCCACCGACCACGATCGCATTCTCGATGCCGTAGACCGCGATGGAGGCCAGATATCCCAGCACGACGACATGTCCCACCACCGGAATGCTCAGGAACAGCCCACCGAAGAACATGCCCCAGAGACCGCCCCAGAGCGCACCCCGCGTGCCCCAGAACTTTATCCGGTCGCCTGCGTTGTAGAAACCGACGACCTTTTCGTCGGTTTGATATCCCTTGCCGACGACACTGAGATTTTTCATCTCGAAGCCGGCTGCGTTGAGCGTTTTCACGGCGGATTCGGCAGTGGCGTGGTCCGCAAAGACGGCAATGACGGTGTCAGCTTTTTCCATTTTGTCGCTCCTTCGGGGCAAATACGTCCCGTTACTGGGTGCGTTTGATCAGCGGCAGCGGGCCGTTGGTTTTTTGCGGTGCGGCTTCCTGCCCGGCCAGAGCCAGGGCGACCCCGGGATTCATGCTGTCGACCATCGAGGTCGGCATCAGGATGGTGGCGCCGCGCTCCTTGGTGGTCTCGTAGATGATATTCATGGCGCGCAGCTGCAGCGCCATCGGATGATCGGCGTAGGTCATGGCGGCCTCGACGAATTTGCCGGCGATCGCCGCCTCGGCCGAACCCAGGATCACCCGCGCCTGCTTCTCCCGTTCGGCCTGCGCCTGCCGCGACATCGCATCTTGCAACGCGACCGGGATCGCCACGTCGCGAATCTCGACGGATTTCACCGAGATGCCCCAGTCGGCTGTTTTGCGGCCGATCTCGGCGCGCAGGAGGTCGTCGGCGGCGGTACGTTCCGACAGCAGCGCCGACAGCATCGACGACCCGATCATTTCGCGCAGCGAGGTCTGGGCGACGCGATCGATGGCTTCGCGGTAGTTGGTGATGTTCAAGGCCGCCTTTTGCGCGTCATTGACGAACCAGAAGATGATCGCGTCCACGTTGACGGGGACGGTATCTTTGGTCAGCGCCGCCTCGGCGCTGAACGTCGTGGTCTGAATGCGCTCGTCGATGACGGCGACGATGCTGTCGATGACGGGAATGATCAGGAACAGCCCGGCCCCTTTGACGCCGCGCAACTTTCCCGCGCGAAGGATGACGAATTTTTCCCAGGTGTTGGCCATCTTCAGCGCCGAAGCGATGACAATCGCAACGATGAAAAGCGGAACACTCGCATAAACGTGGCCAGTGGCGCCCAATCCAATGCCCGCGGCGAAGCAGGCGAAGGTCAGAAATAATGTGATGGGATTCATGGTCGTGGCCGCCTTTCGAGCCACCCCTCCGGCATGTTTATTCGCCTTAGACAGAGGTATTTCTGAGCAATATTGCTCACATGGCTCGTCTCCTTAGAGGCTCAAGTCGGGCGGTCAATTTCTGGCAATCGGAGCCGCACGTTGTCGGCTCGCGGTGGCGTCGCCGAGGCCCAGGATCGACACCTTCGCGGTCGTGATTTCGGTGGGCCACAAGATTTCCGTGAGACCAGTCGCTACGGCGACTTTCTGCGTCCCGTTGGCTCGATAGGTAATGACGCCGCCACCCACCGCGCCCCCGATTTTCTGACCCCACAATCGCTGGCCGTTCGTTACATCCACCGCGTAGAAATTGCCGCCCATATCGCCGAAGAAAACAAGACCGCCGGCCGTCGGCGTCACGCCACTCTGGATGGGGTAGTTGGTCTTGACCCGCCATTTCCAGACGCCGGTGTCGGCATCGATGGCGTAGACCCAGCCCGCCCAATCGCCGAACGCGTCCTGCTTGCCCCAGGTATTATATGGATTGATCGACGCCTCGCCGGACCATGGCGCCCCTACCGCGGTCTTCCGGATTTGCTCGGGCGTCTGCAGCGTCACGGTGGTGCACCATTCGACTTCGCCGACCAGGATGAGATTGGTCTTGGGATCATAGGCCGGCCCGTTCCATTCTGCGCCACCAACCGAGCCCGGACAGAAATGAACCGCATTACCGGCCGAGAAGGTTTTGTCGGCGTTCTCGACGCGGGTCGCCGGCGTGCGGTAGAGCATCGCGTTGGTGGCAAGATCGAAGCCATAGAGGTGCCCGTCCTTGGGCGCGACCGACAGGAGCATCTTGCCGCCTTTGGTGTGGATCAAGGCGGGCGCGGCAGAGACATCCCAGTCGTGCCAATCCTTCGGCACAAGTTTGAAATCGTTTTTGTATGCGCCGGTCTTGGCATCGAGCACGACAATCGAGCCGGAATAGAGATTGCTTCCCTCGCGCGGGCCGGTCGCGAAGTCGGGCGCCGGGTTGCCGCCGGGGATGTAGAGTTCCCCGGTGGCCGGATTCAAAGTGTAGGACGTCCAGGTAGCGCCGCCGGTGATGGGCGTGGCCGATGCGTTTTTCCACGTCGAGATGTCGAGTGGCGTCGCGCCTTGCGGTCCGCGAGTCGGGTCGCCCGCGGTTTTGGGCACCAGATAGAATTCCCAGACGATCTTGCCGGTCTTGGCGTCGAGCGCATACATGCGGCCCTTCACGCCTTTCAGGTCTCCGCCCGCGTTGCCGACGAACACTAGACCCTCCCAAGCAATTGGCGCGGCCGGGACGGATTCACCCTTCTTCGCATCGGCGATCGAGGTCTCCCAGAGACGCTTGCCGGTTTTGATGTCATAGGCCAAGACGCGGCCGTCCTGGGTGCCACGAAACAATTCGCCATCCATATAAGCCGCGCCGCGGTTGACACCCTGCGGCGTCGAGGGTGTGTAATCCTCGTGCGTTCGCCAGTTCTGGTGGCAGTTGGTCGGATCGATGGAGAAAATATCGTATTCGGTCACCGCGATCAGGGCGTCATTCACCTCGAGCAAACCCGAGTTGAAGCCGGTATATTGGCCCGTGTCGTAGGTGCACAGAACCTTCATCTTGCCGACATTGTCGGTGTTGATCTGGTTCAGCTGCGAGAAACGGTTCGAGGTCAGCGTCTTGTTGTAGCTTGGCCAGTTTCCCGTCGCAGCACCCGGGGTCTGGTCGGAGACCTGCTCGGAGACAAGGGCCGCAGCCGGTACTGGACCCGGCGCTGAGACGCCCGACGCTGCCGGCGGTTCCGCATCCTTGGAAGCGGCCGTTTCCGTTACCAGGGTACCGACTGGCGCCGAAAGATAGCGCACGTAATTTATCGCCATGCCCGCAAGCGGCACCGCCTGGTCCCAGTAGGCGTAGAGCGTCCCGGTCGATGCCGCCCCTGTCACGACAAGCACGCCAGCGATAATGAGCAATACGTTCTTGGTAGCCAGTCTGCGCGTCATGATTTCCTCCAATGCGTCGCCGTGGCGGCACAGGTATTTCCACTTGTTTGGCGAGCCATCCGTTCATCTACGCGACGACATCCCGGCTTCTCCCAGACAATCGTGAACCACGCGCCCGAGTCCGAACGTAAGGTTTCGGCGCGAATGCGGTCGCGGAAATAAGTTGCAGCGACCATCATCGAGCTTCCGAAGCCTGCGCGAGATCGAAGACGCGCACGCCGCCGACGCCTTCCCAGCGCTCCAGCCAGCGCGGCCGGCGCAAGGTCCGCCGCCCGTCGTCGTACCCCGCCCGCCAATGCTCGTTCATCGAGGCGCGTGAGAATTCAAAGTCCGTGGCCAGGCCCTCGTAGGTCGCACGCCGGTAGATCAAGTGGACGATGGCGACGGCATGGTCGTCGCCCAAATCGCGAAGCTTGCGGATTTTCTCTTTCTGCTTGGCTTCGGGCGGCAGCTCGTCGAACAGCTCGACGATGGCTTGGCGCAGCGCGTGCTTGTCCCGAAAATTGTCGGTGTTGAGGCGCGTGCGGCTGGAATAGACGATCTGCTTTCGGCGTTCCTCGGCTTCGATCAGATCGCCCGGGATGTCGCCGCGCGCACTGAATAGATCGACTTGGAACACCAGCGTGTCCTGCGTCAGTCCGGTTTCGAGCACGTGCACGAGCGGGGTGTTGGAGACCAGACCGCCGTCCCAATAGGATGCTCCCTCGATTTCGATCGGCGGAAAGCCCGGCGGCAACGCCGCGCTGGCCATCACATGGTCGGGGGTGATGTTGCAGTTCGTGTTGTCGAAATAGACGAAATTGCCCAAGCCGATGTTGACGGCGCCGAGTGACAGCCTGGTTTCGCCCGCATTGATGCGGTCGAAATCGACGAGGGCTTCCAGCGTCGTGCGCAGCGGACTCGTATCGTAGATGCTGAGCGCGCCAGGGGCGCCGTGCGGCTGCAAAAACGCCGGTATGAACCGCGGCTGAAAGAATCCGGGCTGGCCCGAAAGCAAAGAGGACATGGCGCTCGTGGAGTTGAACAAGCGCCGCGCATCGCTGCCGGAGTCCAGCGCGGGCCAGCGAAATGACGATGTTACCTGTTCCCAGAATTGCTGCAGACGAGGGAGCCGCATATTGGGCTCGTTCCCCGCGATAATCGCCGCGTTGATCGACCCGATCGAGATGCCGGAGAGCCAATCGGGTTCACATCCCGCCTCCGCCAGCGCTTGATAGGCGCCTGCCTGATAGGGGCCGAGCGCACCACCGCCCTGGAAAACGAGCGCCGTCTGCCCGTAAGGGCCTTTGAAGCCGCCGTTCGCCAGCATTGATGCGGCGGCGGTCATCGGTTTGCCGATCTTTGCGGCGCGTTCCTCGATATGATTATTGCCGATCTCCTGATCGGAATGATCGCTCCCTGTGAGGCGACGGTCAGAAATAACGTAGAATTCATGGTTGTGGCTCCCTTTCGGGCCGCCCCTCTGGCATGGTGTATTGACCTTCGACAGAGGTATTTCTGAGCAGTATTGCTCACATCCGTTGCATCATTTCCGTTGCACCATTCCGATGATACCGACCGATACGAGAACCACAGCTCGAAGTCGTGCTTCACTTCGGCACGCGGTTCCCGCCGAAAAACTTGTGCTATAGGGAGATTCGTCCTTCGCGGGGGCGCGGGCAAATACGCAAGGTCATGTGATGGCGACGAAACTCATTGCGACGAAACCCCGCGCCTCGTTCGATCCCAAATCGTTTCTCGCTCGGATCGGGGACGGCCGCAGCATCGGCAAGTACGGCAAAGGCCAGGTCGTGTTTTCACAAGGCGATCCCGGCGATGCGGTGTTCTACATCCAGAAAGGCAAGGCGAAGCTCACCGTCGTTTCCGAGCAGGGCCGCGAAGCGGTCATCGCCATTCTGGGAACCGACGACTTTTTCGGCGAGGGGTGCCTCGCCGGGCAGACGAAGCGTATCGCGACGGTCACGGCCATGTCGGACTCGGTCATCGTGCGGCTGGAAAAATCGGCCATTGTCCGGGTGCTCCACGAGGAGCCGGCGTTTTCCGAAAAATTCATCGCGCATCTGCTCGGCCGCAGCATCCGCGTCGAAGCGGATCTGGTCGATCAATTGTTCAATTCGAGCGAAAAGCGTCTGGCCCGCCTGCTGCTGCTGCTGGCGAATTTCGGCAAGGAAGGGGCTCCCGAGCCGGTGATCCCGAAAATCAGCCAGGAGACGCTCGCCGATATGATCGGAACGACGCGCTCGCGCGTCAGTTTCTTCATGAACAAATTCCGCAAGCTGGGATTTATTAAGTATAACGGCGGCATCGAAGTCCATAGTTCGTTATTGAACGTCGTTCTGCACGATCAGTCGCTCATCGAGCGCTGACACGCGCGGTGCCGGCCGCGCCGACGTGAGCCGTTTGATACAGACACGACCGCGGCAAGAGCCTTCTATCGCTGCAAAGCGAATGGAGACAACATCATGTCGTTGGGCCTCATACTCGTCATCATCCTCGTCATTTTCCTGCTCGGCGGCTTCAGCGGCCGCTTCGGTGGCTATGGTTACGGCTTCGGACACGGCGGCATCGGAGTCATTGGCCTCGTCCTGATCATCCTTCTCGTTCTCTTTCTTCTCGGACGGATTTGATTTGACGCGCGCCGATCGCGCGCATCGGAGCCATGCCGGGGGCGAAGTGAGCAATTTTGCACAGTTTTTGCCGAGGCACGGAACTTCAATAGTCGAGCACAGCGTTACCGCTCGTCCTTGAAGCGGCGGACGTTGAGGCAGCGAACCCTGGCGGTCGGCCACCGCGGTTTTTGCCGATTAGGCCAGCATCTGTTGAGCCGGTCCGAAGCTGACGCAAATTCGTCATCTCGTCGACGCGGCTGGAGGATACGAACATGTACATTTCGGGTGAAGGTCTCCTGATCATCCTGGCGGTCGGCCTCGTCGCCGGCTGGCTGGCCGGCCAGATCGTGCAAGGCACCGGGTTCGGGATCGTCGGCGACCTCCTCATCGGTATAGCCGGCGCCTTCATCGGCAGTTGGCTCCTGCCGCAACTCGGCCTCCACCTCGGCTCGGGCATCGTCGCGGCGATCATCGATGCCACCATCGGCGCGGTGCTGCTGTTGCTGGTCATCAGGCTGGTGCGCGGCGGCGGATGGCGCCGCCGTTGGCTTGGAAACTGGGGAAAAGGTTGGGGAGGAAATTGGGGACGGCGCTGGTAGCCGACAGCCGGCTGTGCCGCGTTTCGGCGGTTTTTGGGCGCCTTGGCACGGCGGATTTGGAGAGTGGACATGGAATCGTCGAACGATCGACAGCGCCCTCCACCGGCAGGCGCGGCGGGGCTGCCCAACAGCGCACCGTTCATGGCAATCGACGAAGCGCGCGCCCTCGCCATGACGATCGTGGATACGGTCCGCGACCCCCTCCTGGTGCTCGATCAGGACCTGCGCGTCGTCACGGCGAACCGCGCCTTCTATCTGACGTTCCGGATGAAGCGTCAGGATGTCGAGGGTCATCCGGTTTACGGATTGGGCGACGGCGAGTGGGATATCCCCGAGCTGCGGATCCTGCTGGAGAACGTCGCGCCGCAGCACGCCGTGATGGAAGCCTACGCGGTCGAGCGGGATTTTTCCGGCATCGGCCGACGCTCGATGCTCTTGAACGCGCGCGAGATTTTCAACGAGAGAAATGCCCACAAGCTCATTCTGCTGGCGATCGAAGACGTGACCGCCCGGCGCGCCGCCGAACGGGAAATGACGGTGCTTTTACAGCAGAAGGACATGCTGCTGCAGGAAATGCAGCATCGCGTCGCCAACAGCCTGCAGATCATCGCCGGCGTCCTGCTCCTCAAGGCGCGCACGGTGCTGTCGGAGGAAACGCGGCTGCATCTTCGCGACGCGCATCAGCGCGTGATGTCGGTGGCGGCGGTGCAGCAGCAATTGCTGGCCTCGACGCAGGGCGAGCCGATCGAAATCGGCTCCTATCTCTCACGATTGTGCGACAGCCTGGCCGCCTCGCTGGTCGACGAGAGCCGTCCGATCTCATTGCAGGTTCATGCCGAAGGCAGCACGGCGTCATCCGCCGAGGCGATCAGCATCGGTCTCATCGCCACGGAACTTGTGATCAACGCCTTCAAGCATGGCTTTCCCGGCGACAAAGCGAGCGGCCGCATCGAGGTTGCCTATGCGGCGGCTGACGCCTGCTGGCGCCTCACGGTGTCCGACAACGGCATCGGGGCCGGGCCGGCGGAGGTCCAATCGGCTTTCAAAAAGCCAAATCCCGGACCAAGTCCCGGACTCGGCACCATCATCGTCGAAGCCCTCGCCAAACAGCTCGACGCGCGCGTGAAGGTTTCGAGGAACCCCCATGGCACGACGGTGTCGATCACGCATGGAACGACCGAACGCGTCTCCCCGGCCTTGATTGTGGCGTCAGCCCCGCCTAGCTCCACCCGGTAAAGATCAAACGGCGTTACCGCCGTTTGATCGCAAGGTATTCGTTCAGGCTATCTGGAGTCGAGCGCGGCGCAGCTGCGCCGTCGCCTTCGGTCAGTAGGGGCTGTACCCCCCCAGGACGCCGCCGATCAGACCGCCGATGAGGGGAACGCCGTAGCCAGGGCACTCGTAGGCATAGCCGGGACCGTAGTAACCGCCGCAGCTGTTATAGATCGGTCCGCCGCCTCCGACGTAACCGTCCCCGGCGTAGCCACCGTAACCGCGGCCACCGTAACCTCCGCCGTATCGGGCACCATGACCGCCGTGGGCATGTCCGCCCGATGCGTGTCCCATGGATGCATGTGCGTGTCCGCCGCCGTGACCGCTCGGATGGCCGGCCGCCAGCGCATTCGTCGCCAGGGACGCGCAGCCGAGCGCGACCGTGAGCGCGATGAGTGTTTTACGAATCATTTCATTTTCCTATTATGGCTGAAACAAAGAACTTGGTGTGAGCACGACGACAACGCGGCATTGCCGCGAAGAGTTGCAAGCCGCGCGGACACGTTTACGTGTTGTGCACGCGTCCCGCTTGTCTCCACCGCGAGAAAAAAACAAAAACAATTCGAGAAAGATATAACAAAAATAGAAAACATGACCCGATCGATCGAACCGACGCCTTGGCGCTCGGCGGCGGCAAGACCGCCACGTGCCGCCGCTTGACGTTGGCGAAAATCGTCGGGCACCGCGAGCTTCGGGCTTGGCGTCGGGTATGGCTCCACTGTTTGAAAGCCAGACCAGCCGTCGTCATCTCGCGTTCGCCCGCCAATAGGGACAATTGACTATCACCTTTTTTCACCATGCGCTCCCACTGTGGTCGTCAAAAACTCCCGCCAGGATTGAGCGCGATTTCCATAGCACCGTATCGGGAGGCTGGCGTGATCGCCAGCCTGCCGAGAACGGCTGTTAGCTCTGTTGGGCGCTTTTACTGTTCGCCGTTTTGGAGTGCTCATTCGCGTTTTGAGCATGCTGCTGGGCTTGGGTGGCGTGCTCCTTGCCCTTGGCATGGTCATTCTTGCCGTGAGCTTCGGCGGCTGAACGGTGCGATTTTGCTGCGAATTCGTGATGCTCCGCTGCCTTGTTGTGTTCGTCTTTCATGGTCTTCTCTCATGTTGGCCGACAAATCGCGGCTGTCGACACAGACGACTTCAATAGTGGCCGAACGGAGTGTCAATCTTGTTTTAATCGAGGGCGCGCGATCTACGGCGGAAATTTAAATTCCGCGGCCGCTCTTGTGTTTTTGTCGCGGTACCACAAACACAAGACACTTACAGCACGTTGCGACGATTGATGACAAATTGGCACAGCTCAACAAATTACATCGTCCAGAGTATTTCGTGGTTGGTGATAGGTCTTTCGAAACGCACCCCGGCATCGATGAATACCTTGGCCAGATCGAGCATCGGCTGAAGCGTGGCCATCTGCTCGGCGTCGGATCGGGTGTCCCACACGCTGACGTTGGTCATTGCATTGTTCTCAGGATCAATTCCGACGTAGTAGGCGCGGTTACCCTTCAGCGCGCGGATCGCTGGAATCAAAGTCTTCTGGCTGTCGTCGAGCAGTTTACGGATCACGTCGCAGTCCGTCGCGGCGAAACGCCCGAGCGAAATTCTGACAACTGGCATCATTCCATCCTATGCTTAGTCTCCTATAGCGACGGGATCGTCGCCCGGTTCTGCTGTCGTCACCCCGCCGGAGCGAGTGCGGTTCCCGCCCGCGAAGCGCGGGCGGATAAATTACGCCTTCGCGCTCGGCCGTGCCGAAACCGCCGCGTGCCAGCGCTTCACATTGGTCGAGTTCGTCCGGCACGGCGAGCTTCGAGACTTTCATGAAATCGACCGACACCAGGCCGGTGATGTCGGCGATCGTGAACGTCTCGCCGGCGATAAAGCTGCGGTGCGCGAGTTCGCCGTCGAGGAAGCGCAAAAAGTCGAAAACGCGCGGCTTGTTGGCTTCGCCCCAGGCCGGCACCTGCGGGTCGACCATCGCCTTCATCGCCGGGTGCAGATGCTGGAATACGCTCGATACCGGCAGATAGAGGTGAAGCTCGAGGCGCCTGATTCCACATTTCGACCAGCGCGCTCTCGAGCGGGCCGCGGCCGAACAGCGGCGGCTCCGGATGAAGCCCCTCGAAATAGCGGCAGATGGCGACCGATTCGGCGATCGCGGTGCCGTCGTCGAGCACCAGCGTCGGCACCCGCTGCATCGGGTTGATCGCGGCGTAGGCGTGCGCTGCGCTGCTCCAAGGCGCCGAGGTCGACCGGCACGATCGGCACCTCGATCCCCTTTTCGGCCAAGAAAATCCGCACCCGGCGCGGATTGGGCGCGCGGCCCCCGTCATAAAGCTTCATCGCGATCAGTCTCCCTATCCCTTTGGCGGCACGAACGTATCTGCCAACGTAGCTTGCGCCGACGCCGCTTGCCAGCGGCGCCTCCGACGCGCGGGACTTGCACAAGCCGCCAATACTTTCGTAACCGGGCGTCGTGCACCCCTACCCGCTTAAGCCTCGTCTTAAGGAATTTGGGTGATTTTTAGCCTAAATCTTCACCGCCGCCGGATTGCAATGCCCCGCACGTTCAGCGACCAGCGCGAACCGGCTTCGTCGGCCTCGCCGACGAAGCGTCGCCTCGCCGCGCAGCACGTGCGCGAGGCGCGCGACCGGCTGACCTCGACCAGCGGCACGCGGCCGTTCTTCGACTACGAATTGCTGCGGCAGTTCGCGCAGAACCGGCTGTCCGGTTCGCTGGTGATTCTGATCCTGATCGTCACCATCGGCGTGCTGTCGAGCCTGTGGACCGGCGCGCTCACCTCGGGCGTGTGGACCGGCGGCGCGCTCGTCATTCATCTCATCATCGTACGCAACTGCCGCCGCTTCCTCGAGGAGACCGCCAGCACCGCCAATCTGCGGGCGTGGCGGATGCGCTTCATCATCCTCGATCTGTTCTTCGGCATGGCGTGGACCTTCATCCTGGTCAATCCGGTCGGGGTCGGCGAGCAGGCCTCGACCTTCATGCTGTTCGTGATGCTGCTGTTGGTCGCCATTTCGAGCATGCTGGCCTCGAGCGTTCCGGTCGCGGTGTTCGCGCTGACGCTCCCGGTCGCCTGCGCGATCGCGCTCGACTTCGCGGTCAAGGGCACGCTGCACGATTACATCCTCGCCGTCATGGCGCTGGCCGCGGAAGGCTATTTTTCGCTGCTGGCGTACCGGCTCTATTCGACGACGCTCGCGACGCTGGAGGCCCGCGCCGAAAAGGACGCGCTGATCGGCGAACTCGAACAGTCGAAGTCGATCTCCGACGAGGCGCGCCGCCGCGCCGAAGCCGCCAACATCGCCAAATCGCGCTTCCTCGCCCAGATGAGCCACGAGCTGCGCACCCCGCTCAACGCCATTCTCGGCTTTTCCGAAGTGATGAAAGCCGAGATCTTCGGGCGGCACGCGGTGCCGGTGTACAAGGATTATGCCGCCGACATCCACAGTTCCGGCGTGCACCTGTTGAACCTCATCAACGAAATTCTCGATCTGTCGCGCATCGAAGCCGGCCGCTACGAGCTCAACGAGGAAGCGGTGTCGCTCGCGCGCGTCGTCGAGGATTGCCACCATCTCCTCAAGCTGCGCGCCGGCAATCGCGGCATCACCATCCACGAAATGTTCGAGCCGGACATGCCGCGGCTGTGGGCCGACGAGCGCGCGGTGCGCCAGATTTGCCTCAACCTCCTCTCCAACGCCATCAAGTTCACGCCGCAGGGCGGCGAAATCTGGCTCAAGGTCGGCTGGACCGCGTCCGGCGGGCAGTACATGAGCGTCAAGGATACCGGCGCCGGCATTCCCGAGGAGGAGATCCCGGTCGTGCTCGCCTCGTTCGGCCAGGGCTCGAACTCGATCAAATCGGCCGAGCAAGGCGCCGGCCTCGGCCTGCCGATCGCCAAGAATCTCATCGATCTTCACGGCGGCACCTTCACGCTCAAATCGACACTGCGCATCGGCACCGAGGTCGTCGTCACGTTCCCGCCGGAGCGGGTGATGTCGGCGCATGGCGCCGATCTCGCCCGACGCGCCGCCGATCGCGCCAGACAGCGACATGATGTCGTCCGCCGACGAGGCGCTGTCGCGGGCGCGCAAGTCGCTGTTCCGCTGAGCTGCGCCATAACATTGCCTTCGCCGCCACGCTCATTATGGTGCCGCTGTTTGTTCTTAAGGGTGGCCATGGCCGATTGTGAGACCACGATGGAGGTCGGCGTCGCGAGCCCGTGCAATCGCGTCTGCACGGTGCATCCGCGGCTTAAGCTGTGCGTCGGCTGCGGCCGCTCGCTCGACGAGATCGCCGGCTGGATGGCGTTTGGCGCCGACGAGCGCGCGCGAATCATGGCAGCGTTGCCGTCGCGGCTCGTTTTGCTGCGCGGCGCCGACGCGCCGCAGCCGACGGCGTGAAAGGACCAAAGCCGTGCGCCATGTTCTGCAGTGGCTGGTGCTGACCGCCGTTCTGGTGGGGCTCCTCATTCTCATCAATCGCCACGGCGAAGGCACCATCGGCCCGCTGTCGAACAAGGATTTTTCCGCGCTCGCCTACAAGATCGCGCTTCTCGTTTTTCTCGGCGGCACCGCGCTGACGCTGTTGCGCGGCGAGCGCTTCACCCAGGCACTCACCGCCGCCTTGGTCTGGGTCGTGTTCGGCCTCGTCCTGGTGGTCGGCTACTCCTACCGGTTCGAATTGCGCGAGATCGCCGAGCGCGTCGAGGCGGAGCTTGTTCCCGGCCACGTCATCGCCCATGGCCGCACCGTCGAGGTCGCGCGCGCCATGTCGGGCGACTTCGACGTGCGCGCGCAGATCAACGGCGTGCCGGTCGCCATGGTGCTCGATACCGGCGCAAGCTCGGTCGTGCTCAGCCGCGAGGATGCCAAGGCCGCCGGCCTGCCGATCGAGGTGCTGTCCTATACGGTGCCGATCGAGACCGCCAACGGCCGCACCCGCGCCGCGCTCGGTGCGGCTCGACCGCATCGCCGTCGGCGGCCTGGTCGAACGCTCGGTCGAAGCTTTGGTCGCGCAACCAGGACAGCTCAAGACGAGCCTCCTCGGCATGAGCTTCCTCAACCGGCTGCAAAGCTGGGAAGTGCGCGGCGACCGTTTGGTGCTGCACGGCTATCCGTAACGTCTGCCGGGCCGTCAGATCAGACTGACCAAAAACCGCAGCGCGACAAGCTGCAGAAAGCAGCCGAAGGCGATCTCGAGCGTCCGGCGCGGCAGCTTATGCGCCAAGCGGGCGCCATAGGGCGAAACAAAGCTCGCCACAGGCGCCATCACCACGAGGCCGATCAACGAAACGAACCCGATCGAGAATGGCGGCAGCTGCCCCTCATGCGGCAGGCCGGCGAGCGCAAACCCGATCGAGGCAGCGATGGTGATCGGTACGGCAAGCCCCGACGAGGTGGCGACCGCATTGTGGATCGGCTGCTTGTAGAGCGTCAGCACGATGGTCGAGAGACCGCCGCCGCTCACCCCCATCAGCGCGCCGCCGAGCCCGATGCCGAAACCGTAGAACATCATCGCCAGCGGACCTGGCAGCGCAGAACCGAGGCTCCAGCGTTTCGAGGCGAACAACAATTTGGTCGCCATGAAGGTCGCGATGACGACGAAGGTCAGGGTGAATACCCAAGGCGGCGCGAACGCCGCGATCACCGCGCTGACGGCGACGCCGGCGACGGCCGGCAGCGCCCACGACCGGATCACGCCGGGGATCACCAGGCCCGTGGCGCGGTGCACCAGAAAGGAGCGGATCACGGTTGGCACGATGATCGCGGTCGAGGTGCCGACGCACAGCTGCATGCGCACGTCCTCGGGCACGCCGAGGACACGAAACACTTCGAACAATACCGGCACGATGACCGAACCGCCGCCGACGCCGAACGATCCGGCGAGCAGCCCGGTGACGACGCCGGCGACGACGACCGTCATCACCAGCCAGAGAATTTCGTGCAAGGAAACACCGAGAAGCATGTTGGATTTCCCATGCCCGACTGCAGGAGCGAATATCCCCGGCGGGCTAATCATTGCGGCGACCGCCGCTCAAGAGGTGCCCAAGCGCGGACCGGCGCCACATATGTCGCAAGACCGTGCCGCGGGCCAGCCCGCGAGCGGTTAGGAGACATGCGGTTTAAGCGGCTTGGACTAAGCGGCAACGTCCGCGACCGCATACTCATCACGGACCAAAGCAAGCGCCGCCGCGAAGAACGCGGCGCCGCCTTCCGTTGCGCCCGGGGCGCCGGCGAGGTGACGGCGGAAGGCGCGCGCGCCGGGCACGGCGTGGAACAGGCCGTGCAGATGACGGGTGATGGCGTGAAGCCGCGTTCCGTGAGCGAGCTCGCGCTCGATATAGGGGATCAGCGCCAGGGCCGCCGCCTTCGGCGACCCGAACGGCGCGGGCTCGCCGAAGAACAGCGGGTCGACATTGAGAAGCCGCCACGGCTCCTGGTACGCGGCGCGGCCCAGCATGACGCCATCGACGGCGCCGAGATGTGCATGCGCCGCCTCGGCGTCGGCGAGGCCACCATTGAGAACGACCGTCAGGCGCGGATGCGCCGCCTTGAGCCGATGGACGCGATCGTAATCGAGCGGCGGCACGTCGCGGTTTTCCTTCGGCGACAGGCCTTGGAGCCAGGCCTTGCGCGCATGCACGATCAGCGCGTCGGCGCCCGCCTGCTCGACGGTTTGCGCAAACACCTCCAGCGCCTCCTCCGGGTCCTGGGCGTCGATGCCGATGCGGCATTTGACCGTGACCGGCACCGCGACGGCCGCCTTCATGGCCGCGACGCAGTCGCCGACCAGCGCCGGCTCGGCCATGAGGCACGCGCCGAAGCTGCCGTTTTGCACGCGGTCCGACGGGCAGCCGCAATTGAGATTGATTTCGTCAAAGCCGAGATCGGCGCCGATGCGCGCGCACGCCGCCAGCGCCCGCGGGTCCGATCCGCCGAGCTGCAACGCCAGCGGATGCTCGGCCGCGTGGTAGGCAAGCAGCCGCGCCCGGTCGCCATGGATGACCGCACCCGTGGTGAGCATCTCGGTATAGAGGAGCGCCCGCCGCGTCATCAGCCGATGGAAGAACCGGCAGTGCCGGTCGGTCCATTCCATCATGGGGGCGACACTGAATCGGCGAAACGCCTCTTCTTTGGATCTACACGTATTGTCAATCACTTGATTGCGTTTCGTTGCGTTTCGTTTTGTCTTCTGTCGTTTCGTTTCCGGTTCGACGCCATTTTACCGTCCTTTGTCCGACGGCGTCGACTTAGGGTCGTACCATAGGAACGATTATTGGACGGACTGGCACGAGACGGCTCTCAGGGCTTTTACTGTTCGGATCGTCGTTAAGAAAGGCCGTCGGCTCACATGTCCGATCCTACGTCTTCGTCGGCCCGCAAATGACTTCGGCTGGCGTAGCTGCGTCGGGTGACCGCATCGCGATTCCCCTTGAGCACCTCCCACTTTGTCTTGTCGCCGTCGCGCCAGAAGCGGATGTCGAAACGCTGCCGCCCCAGTCGCAGGTCGGTCAGCGTCACGTCCGGCAGCCATTCCGGCAGTGCCGGATCGACGTACAGCTTGCCGTGCGGCGCGTCCTGCTGCAGCCCCAGCATCGCCTGCAGCAGCATGAACGGCGTCCCCGCCGCCCAGGCCTGCGGCACGTTGGCGCCGAGATACTGGACCGGGAAACTCGTGGCATCGCGCTGCAACCCGCCGTACAGCTCCGGCAATTGGTTCAGCAGGAAATGACTCGCCGCACCGCTGATGTCGCGCGCCACCGCCGCCGCCTCGGCGGCGAACCCATAACGTCGCATGCCCAGCGCAATCAGCGAGTTGTCGTGCGGCCACACGGCCCCGGTCTGATAGTTGTACGGATTGAACGCAGGGTGATCCGCCGACAGTGTACGGATGCCCCACCCGCTCCACATGTCCTTGCGCATCAATCGTTTCACCACGGTCCGGGCGCGTTCCGGCGCGATGATGCCGGACCAGAGGCACTGCCCGACATTGGACGCCACCGACAACACTTTTTTTTTCTCTCCGTCCAAGGCGAATGCATAAAATCCGGATTTCTCGTCCCAGAACGCTTCGTTGAATTTCTTGAACAGTACTGCGGCCTTCTTGCGCAGCGCGTTGGCGCGCCGCTTGTTGCCCACCTCGTCGTAGATCTGGGCCATGCGCAGCCAGGCATCGTAGACATAGCCCTGCAATTCGCACAGTGCTTTCGGCCCACGTACCAGCGTGCCGTCGGGATACATCACCGCATCGCCGGAATCCTTCCACGCCATGTTCTCGTAGCCGGCCGTAGAGCGGGTCTGGTATTCCTGGAACCCGTCGCCGTCGCGGTCGCCGTATTCGTCGATCCAAGTCAGGCACGCCTCGGCATTCGGCAAATGCCGCTCGATCAGCGCGCGGTCGCCGGTCGCTTCCCACGCCGCATGGAGCGCCACCAAGTAAAGCGGCGTTGCGTCCGCAGTCCCGTAATACGGCGTGTGCGGAATCATCTTGAAATACGCGAGCTCCCCGTAGCGCAATTCGTGGAGTATCTTGCCCGGCTCGGCATCGCGGTAGTCGTCGCGCTCTTTGGCCTGATACTGTCCCAGCACCTCGAGCGCGCCGGCGGCAAATCCCGGATAGACGATCATCGCCTGCAACGCGGCGATCAGCGTGTCGCGGCCAAACAGCGCCACGAACCACGGCAGCCCGGCAGCCGGCACAAACACCATGTGGTCCGTGCCTTGTAGCGGCAACCGCAGGGCAGCCAAGTCCTGCACGCCCTGGGTATAGCAGCGATAGAATTCCTCGTTGCTGGTTTTGATCTTCAGCGCCGTCCGCCCCCACGCTTCCATCCTGCCGGCGTGGACCGAATTCATGCTGGAATCGGTGCATCCGCGCGGCGCCCGGACGCTGCTTGCCCCATCGACCAAGTCGTAGATCAGACAGCGATGCCAGGCTTGCCCGGGCTTCAACGCGATGTCGAAGCTCAGCCGCCCATTGGCGTTGACCGCCGCCTCGCCATCGCCGTCGCCGGTGCGCACGATCACTTCACGGCAGAAATCCTTGTTGCGATAGGTGAACCTCAGCGCTTGTCGCGTATGCGACCAGACCGTAGTGATGCGGCCGCGCCGGACGATATGATCGCTCTTCACCTCGAAGATGTCGGCGAAATCGGCCCGGATCGCGATCTCCAGATTGAAGCGTACCGGGTTCCGACTGTTATTGGTGATGTCGATGTCCTCGTGCAGGCCGCCTTCGATATGGCGGCCGATCACCAGGCCCAGCGTGCGCTCAGCGATAGGCCCGTCCTCGCTGGCGAACGCCCGGTTGGTTTGGAAGATACGCGCGGCGTGATAGGCGATGGCACCGCCGTTCAAGAGGTCCCACGGTTCGCCATTGGCATAGATCGCCCAAGCGCTGATCACCCTGGTGTCGCGGAAATAAAGCCCGTGTGCGCTTGGCCAGTCGACCTGCCCGTCGGGCTTGGTCACCAGCACCGTCTGGCCCTGATGGATGGCGATCTGGGCCGGGCCGACCTGAACCTTGAACGTCATGGGCCTTTCCGCGCGCCTGCCGGCAGACGCTAACGAGCTGGAAAACAATTCCAATCTTTTAAATGGGCTATGACCTCAAGACGGCATGGCCGGCAGGCGCGTCGCAAACCTCATTCTACGGCGATCCTGATTCAGGCCGCTCTCATATAACCCACCGTTCCTCAGACTGCGACCTCGGGATCCGTGGCGGCATCGAATAAGGCCGCAAGCGGCTTCGCGGCCGACACCGGAGACGAGCCGTTGCCGCCGTTGAGTTTGATCCGCCGCGACCGCGAACCGCGCGCTTCGCCGCCGGCCGTGCCCATCCCCAACAATTGGCGATAAACACTGACATAATTTTTGGCCATTCTGCCGCTGGTAAATCTTTCTTCAAATCGCCGGCGGACCGCGCGGCGATCGTACAACAGGATTTCCCGCAGCGCCGCGATGGCGTCCTGCTCGCTGTCGACTATTTTACCGGTGACGCCGTCTTCGATGAGCTCGGGGATCGAGCCGCAACGGAACGCGAGCACCGGCGTGCCGCACGCCATGGCTTCGATCATCACAAGTCCGAACGGCTCCGGCCAGTCCACCGGAAACAACAACGCGGCTGCCTTGCCCAGGAATTCGGTTTTCTCGCGCTCGTTGATCTCGCCGATGAACTCAACGCCCCGGCCATCGATGAGTGGAAATATTTCGTTGCGGAAGTAGTCTTCGTCGACCTTGTCGACCTTGGCGGCAATCTTGAGTGGAATACCGCAGGCGCGCGCGATCCTGATCGCGCGGTCCGGGCGTTTTTCCGGGGAAATCCGTCCGAGGAAGGCAAGGTAGCCTCCCTCCTCGAACGACGGACGATGCAGGTCAGCCGGAATGCCGTGATGGATCGTCGCGACAAAATTGGCGTGCGGCAATGGTTTGCGCTGGTTGTCGGAGATGGAGATCAACGGCATTTCGCCGAAGTGATAATAGAACGGCTTGAGATCCCCCAAATCCTGCCGGCCGTGAAGCGTGGTCAAGGTCCGCGCCGCCAGCGACCTGAAAAGCGGGAAATGAAACAGATCGATGTGAAAATGCAGGACGTCGAATTCGTCGGCCCGTTCACGCACCTTGTCGATCATCAGCATGAAGTGCGGAATGAAGTCGCGCGCAGTCGGATCGAGCCGAAGCGCGCGGGTACAACACGTCGCCAATTCGGCGCTGGTTACGGAGTCTCCGCTTGCAAAAAGCGTCACGTCGTGGCCGAGCCCGACAAGCTCTTCGGTCAAATAGGAAACGATTTTCTCGGTCCCGCCATAGAGACGAGGAGGAACGCTCTCGATGAGCGGAGCGATCTGCGCGATTTTCATGAAGGCCTTTACTCCCCCGGCTGAGCACCAACGCGTGCACTGCAGCAAAGTTCCGCTTTAATCCTTGTGCCGGGCTTCGGCCGCGCGGCGGGGCTTTCTAGGCATAGCAGCAGTCACCTGGCCGCTGTGGTTCTCCTATGATTACTAATGCCTGAAGCGAATCCACGGAAACAAAGCGCCGCTTACCGCGCAACCGGGGTTCAAAAATGGCGCTCACAGGTTCCAGCGCCAGTCGCGAACTTCGGGCATGTCGTCGCCGTGTTCGCTGATATAGAGCTTGTGGCGCTCCATCGCCGCCCAATAACGCTCGGTGGCGCTCTTCCGTTGATCGCTGAACCGTGGAATCCGCTCGACGGCGTCCAACGCGAGTTGAAAGCGGTCGAGATTATTGAGCACGACCATGTCGAAAGGCGTCGTGGTGGTGCCTTCCTCCTTGTAGCCGCGCACATGAAAGTTGTCGTGATTGTGCCGCCGGTAGGTCAGCTTATGAACCATCGCGGGATAGCCGTGGAACGCGAAGATCACCGGTTTGTCTGTCGTGAACAGCTCATCGAAATCCTGATTTTCCAAGCCGTGCGGGTGCTCGGATTGCGGCTGCAACACCATCAAATCCACCACGTTGACGACGCGGATCCGGATGCCGGGGACGTCCGCGCGCAACAGCGTGACGGCGGCAAGCGTCTCCAGCGTCGGCACGTCGCCGGCGCACGCCATGACCACGTCCGGATCGCCGGCATCGTTGCTGGCCCAATGCCAAATGCCGGCACCGGCGACGCAGTGGCGCACCGCCGCATCGATGTCGAGCCACTGCCACTCCGGCTGCTTGCCGGCGATGATCAGGTTGACATAATTGCGGCTGCGCAAACAGTGATCCGCCACCGACAGCAGGCAGTTGGCGTCGGGCGGCAGATAGATGCGCACGATGTCGGCTTTCTTGTTCGCCACATGATCGATGAACCCCGGATCCTGGTGGGAGAAGCCGTTGTGATCCTGCCGCCAGACATGGGACGTGAGCAGATAGTTCAGCGACGCGATCGGCTTGCGCCAGGGGATTTTCCTCGAGACCTTGAGCCATTTTGCATGCTGATTGAACATCGAATCGATGATGTGGATGAAGGCTTCGTAGCACGAGAAAAAACCATGGCGTCCCGTCAGCAGGTATCCTTCGAGCCAGCCCTCGCATAAATGCTCGCTCAAAACCTCCATGACACGCCCTTTGATGCTCAGATCGACGTCGACATCCTCGAACGCGGCCATCCATTCCTTGCCGGAGGCTTCATAGACCGCCTCCAACCTGTTCGAGGCCGTCTCATCGGGGCCGAACAGCCGGAAATTCTCTTTGTCGAGATTGAGCTTCATCACGTCGCGCAGGAAGTTTCCGAGAACCCGCGTCGATTCTGCCTCGACGCTGCCCGGCCTGGGCACCGCCACGGCATAGTCGTGGAAGTGCGGCATCGATAGGGGCTGCAGCAATTCCCCACCATTGGCGTGCGGATTGGAGCCCATGCGGCGATGGCCGGTGGGCGCAAGTGCCATGAACTCGTCGCGGAACTTACCGCGTTCGTCGAACAACTCGTGCGCCCGGTAGCTTTTCATCCACGCTTCGAGCTGCGCGAGATGCTCGGGATTTTTGAAATTCGAGATCGGGACCTGATGCGCGCGCCAAGTCCCCTCGACCGGCTTGCCATCCACGAATTTCGGCCCGGTCCAGCCCTTGGGCGTGCGGAACACGATCATGGGCCAACGCGGCCGCTCCACCGCGTCCGGAGACGATCGCGCGGCTTGCTGGATTTTCTGAATCTTCGCCAGGATCGTATCAAGCGCGGCGGCCAGATTTTGATGCACCACGGCCGGGATGTCGCCTTCCACGAAATGCGGCTCATAGCCGTAGCCGCGGATCAGGTCGGTCAATTCACGGCGGCCGATGCGCGCGAGTACGGTCGGATTTGCGATCTTGAAGCCGTTGAGATGGAGGATCGGAAGCACCGCGCCGTCGCGCGCGGGATTGAGGAATTTGTTGGAGTGCCAACTCGCGGCCAGCGCGCCGGTCTCCGCCTCGCCGTCGCCGATGATGCAACTGACGATCAGGTCCGGATTATCGAACGCGGCGCCATAGGCGTGGAGGAGCGAATAGCCGAGCTCGCCGCCTTCGTGGATCGAGCCGGGCGTTTCCGGCGATACGTGACTGGGAACGCCGTAAGGCCAGGAGAACTGACGAAACAGCCGCCGCAGTCCATTGCGGTCACGCTCGATCGCCGGATAGCGTTCGGTGTACGACCCCTCGAGATAGGTCATCGCCACGATGCCCGGGCCGCCATGACCCGGACCGATGACGTACATCATGTTCAGGTCGTTTTCTTTGATCAGCCGGTTGAGGTGGACATAGAGGAAGTTCAATCCCGGCGTCGTGCCCCAATGGCCGAGCAGACGCGGCTTGATATGTTCGAGCTTGAGCGGAGAGTCGAGCAGAGGATTGTCCTGCAGGTAGATCTGCCCGACTGAAAGGTAATTCGCGGCGCGCCAATACGCGTCCATTTTTTCCAAGAGATCGGGCGACAGAGCGCGAGGTGTTGCATCCGGCGGAGCCGGCGAAAGCGTGGGGGACGCCTCCTCCAGCGGATCGGGCGACTGCGTGGCAGGCATTGACGGCTCCTTGCGGGTTCGTTCACGCGCCACGGGCAGATGATTGCAGAGATGTTGGCTTGGGCGGCCGAGCGCGCTCGACCAAATTCAGCGCCGACAGGATTTGGGCCACGATCTCGCGCGGCGGCGGCTCGATCGAGACGATAATGGGATTTTCGTCCGCTCCGGGTTCCTCCAGCGCTTCGAATTGGCTGTGCAGCAGGCTTCGCGGCATGAAATGCTCGTGACGGGTGGCGAGACGGCGTGCGATCAGCGTCTCGTCGCCCTTGAGGTAGACCAGACGGACGTCGGCACGATCGCCGATCAGAACATCGCGGTAGCGCCGCTTCAGCGCGGAACACGCGACGACGTCGTGCCCGCCCGACCGACGCGTCTTGTCGATCCAGGCGGCAACCGCGTTCAGCCACGGCCAACGATCCTCGTCGGTGAGCGGAATGCCGTTGTGCATCTTGTCGACATTGGCCGCGGGGTGGAACCAATCGGCGTCCTCGAACTCCCATCGCAAATGCAAGGCGAGGAGCGCCCCGACAGTCGACTTCCCGCACCCCGAAACGCCCATCACGATCACCGCCTTGGGAGCAGATGGTGAAGTGCCTTCCGTCGCCTTGGTTTGCATGGCCATCACTTCGCTCGTTCTGCCGCGGCGGCACGATCCGTAAACCAATGGCGGCGCCCGACCGGACGAATGGCGCCCGCGGGAATCGTCCGGTCTCCCTCCTGAGCGCGTGCGACGACCGCCCGCTTTTCTCGACCCGTCACCACGAACGCGAGATCGCCGCTGCTGTCGAGCGCCGGATAGGTCAGCGTGATACGGGCTTCGGCTTTGGCGCCGATGACGGCGACCGCCCATCGTCTCCTCTCCTGCAGCGCCGGCTGCCCGGGGAACAATGACGCGGTGTGTCCGTCTTCTCCAATTCCCAGCAGCGTGACGTCGAACAGCGGCCGATCGGGAGCGAGCGTGTCGGCGCCGTAGAAACGCTTCAGCGTCGCCTCGTACGCAGTAGCGGCCTGGTCCGGCGACAGACCTTCCGTCGACACCGCATGAATGTTGTCGGCAGGAATGGGGACTCGCGCAAGGAAGGCTTCATGCGCCATGCGGTAATTGCTGTCGGGATGGTCGTGCGGCACGAATCGTTCGTCGCCCCAGAACCAGTGCGCGCGGTCCCACGGAAAGCGCGACGCAACGGCCGGTCCCGCAAGACATTCATAGAGGCGCCGCGGCGTCGATCCGCCCGATAGGCTGACCGCGAAGGCACGGTCGCTCGCTTGCGCGAGACGGCAGAGCCATTCGGCGACGTTGCGCGCAAGCGCTTCGGCATTCTCGAATACGTGATTTTCAGACAATGCAGCGTCCGTCATCCCAGACCATCCTTACGCCGCAGCCGCATCGCTGTGCCGCGACGGGCTGTTTCGAATTCGTGCGATGGCGGCCGCGTAATCGCCGGAGCCGAATATTGCCGACCCGGCGACAATCGCGTCCGCGCCTGCCGCAATGGCCGATGCGGCCGTAGCGGCGTCCTCACCGCCGTCGACTTCGATCCACGGATCGAGACCTTTGAACTCGCAAAGCCGCCGCAGCTCGCGGATTTTCGGCAGCATCTCCGGCAAAAATTTCTGTCCGCCGAATCCGGGATTGACGGTCATCACCAGGACGACGTCGCAGAGGTGCAACACCTGCTCGACCAAGACGACGGGACTGGCCGGGTCGAGCACCGCACCGGCTTTCTTGCCGAGCTCGCGAACGCGCGACAGTGTCCGATGGAGATGGATCGTCGAAGTGGGCTCGACCTGAATAAGAAGGTGATCTGCTCCGGCCTCGACAAAATCTTCAAGATAACGTTCCGGCTCGACGATCATCAGGTGCACGTTCAGCGGCTTCGCGGTGGAGCGGCGCACCGCATTCACGATGGCGGGACCGAAGGAGATGTTGGGCACGAACCTGCCGTCCATGATGTCGATGTGTATCCAATCGGCGCCGGCCTGGTCGACGGCGCGGATTTCTTCTCCGAGCCGCCGCAAGTCGGCGGCGAGAATGGAAGGCGCGACGACGATCGGCTTCATGACGCCCTCCGCGAAGCCGCGCCGGCGCGCGGCAAAATGAACCGCTCGATCGCCTTGGCGAAACCCTCGTCGTTGTAGGAGTCGGTCACCAGATCGGCCTGCGCCTGCACCTCCGGGCTGGCGTTGCCCATCGCGATGCTGAGCCCGCTCTTGCGAAACATCAGCACGTCGTTCGGCATGTCGCCGAGCGTGGCGATCTCGGCGGCCGGGATCGAGAGAAATTCCGACAGCCGCGCCACCACGGTTCCCTTGTTGGCGTCCGGGTGGGTGACGTCGAGATAGTAGGGTTGCGAACGTGCTGCCGACGCTTTGGCGCCGAGCGCGTCCTGGGCGTCCTTCTCGCAGCGCGCCACCAGGTCATGATCGTCGCTCACGCCGACGATCTTGACCGCGCTACCGAGCACGTCCTCGAAGTTCTCGACCACCGTCGGGGCGAACTTGACGGTCCATTGTTCCCGCGCGACGTGAGGCGCGGCGGGGTCGCGAACGAGCCAGTCGTTGCCGCTGTAGACCCAGGCATCCATGCCGTTCTTGAGGATGACCTCCAACGCGCATTTTGCGGCGTCGGCGGCTAGCACGTGCTCTTCCATGATGCTCAGGTCAGGCTTGACGAAAATCCCGCCGTTGAATCCGGCGACCGGGCTGCGCAGCGCCAAGGGGTCGATCAGCATCGCCATGCCGCGCGGCGGCCGGCCGCTGGTGATCGCAAAGGCGAGGCCGGCGGCGTGGACGGCCTTCACGGCAGCGGCCGCGCGCGGCGTCAGCACTTTTTCCTCAGTGACGAGCGTGCCGTCGACGTCGGCGAGGACAAGCGAGATTTTCGGTGCGCGGGGGGCTACCATGCGCGATCCCTTGCTCGATCGTTTGCTCGTTCCGTCTCGATCGGCAGGTCCAAACGACCGACGCCGAGGATGAACCGCTCGATCGCGTGGGCAAAGCCGTCGTCGCGATTGCTGTCCGTCACGAAATCCGCCGCCCGCTGCACCTCCGGGCTGGCATTGCCCATCGCGATACTGCGGCCGGCGCGCTCGAACATCGCGACGTCGTTACCGCCGTCGCCGATGGTGGCGATCTCCGCCAAGGGGACATCCAACAGCTTCGCCATCTCCGACAATGCGGCGCCCTTGTTGGCGAGCGGGTGGGTGATGTCGAGGTAATAGGGCTGCGAACGCACCACGGCGGCCTGATCGACGAGCGACGCGCGCAGGTCGCGCTCGCATCCCGCGAGAAGCTCGAAATCCGTGCTGACACCAACGATCTTGGCGGCGCTATCGAGCGCGGGCCCGAAATCGTCCACCATTGTCGGCCGGAATCCGACCGTGCGTTGTTCCAACCCGACATAGGGTCCGTCGGAATGGCGCAGCAGCCAGTCCTGACCGCTGAAAATCCATATCTGTGCCCCGCGCGCATCGAGCCTATCGAGCGCGCGCCGCGCGGTGTCCGGCGAGAGAAGATGCTCGGCGATGACCGCAAGATCGGGGCTAGCCAGCACCCCGCCATTGAAGCATCCCACCGGCGTCGTGATGCCGAGGGGCTCGAGCAGCATGCGCAAGCCGCGGGGCGGCCGGCTGCTGATGATCGAAAAAATGATTCCGTTGGCGCGCAGCGCCGCCGCGGCCGCCTGCGCGCGCGGAGTCAACACTTTGTCGTCAGTCACCAACGTACCGTCGACATCCGAAATCACGGCCGAACATTTGAAGGGCAGCGGACGCTCGCCACTCATGACGGTTGTCCATCGCTGTGGCCTTGGATGCTTCGCCAGCTTCGGCCATCCCGCGCCAGAAGCGCATCCGCTTCGCCCGGCCCCGCGCTTCCCGCGGCATAGATCGGCAAATCGCCGGCGCTGTCCTTGGCCGAAGAGCTTGCAGTCGAAGAGCTTGCAGCCCAGGCATCGAGCACCGGCTGCACGATGCGCCACGTCTGCTCCACCATATCGACCCGCATGAACAATGTCGGGTCGCCGATCATGACGTCGTAGATCAGCGTCTCGTATCCAACGTTCGGTTCTTTGGGAAACCAATCATCGTAGTGGAAGTCCATTTTCACGGCGGCGAGGTCCACGACCGGGCCGCGACGCTTGACCTCGAACTGCAGGGAAATTCCTTCGTCCGGCGCGATGCGGAGCACCAGCCAGTTGGGCCGCAGCGCGTCGACCGGAGTGCCATGGAACGCCGCGTAGGGCGCCTGCTTGAAGCGGATCGCGATCTCGGTATTGCGCCGCGACAAATGTTTGCCCGTGCGCAGATAAAACGGCACGCCGGCCCACCGCCAGTTATCGATCTCGAGCCGCATCGCCACATAGGTCTCGGTGTTGGAATCCGGCGCCACATGCGGTTCCTGCCGATAGGGCTTCACTTTTTTGCCCAGCACCGCGCCGGCGCCGTATTGTCCCCGCACCGCCGCTGCCGGCTTGACGGCGGGGATCGCGGCCAGCACTTCGGCCTTCTTGGTACGGATCGCAGCGGCATCGAAGGCGGTGGGCGGCTCCATCGCCACCATCGACAGCAACGTGAACAGGTGATTGGGGACCATGTCGCGCAGCGCGCCGGTCGTCTCGTAGAAACTGCCGCGGTCTTCCACGCCGACCGTCTCCGCTGCCGTGATCTGCACGTGATCGATGCGGTCGCGGTTCCAGATCGGTTCGAACAGCCCATTGGCGAAGCGGAACGCCATAATGCTTTGGACCGTGTCCTTGCCGAGAAAATGGTCGATCCGGAAGATCTGGTTCTCGTGCAGCGTGCGCAGGATGTAGGCGTTCAATGCGCGCGCCGAATCAAGGCTGGACCCGAAGGGTTTCTCGATCACTACGCGGCGCCAGAATCGATATTCGCCGTTCTTGTCTTGCTCCTGATCGGTGAGCTTCGCCTTGCCGAGCTGCTCCACCACGGTGCCGAACAGCCGATCGGCAACCGCGAGATAGAAGATGGCGTTGCCCCGGGTGCCATGGGTCTTTTCCGCCTCCGCGAGAGCGCCGCGAAGTCTGTCGTACAGCTCGGGCTTGGTCAGATCGCCCTGGATATAAGTCATCTTCTCCGCGAGCCGCTTCCAGACGTCCTCGTCGATGTGGTCGACGTCGAACTCCGCGGTGGCGTTGCCGACGAAGCTTGTCAGCATGCCGTGAAGCTCGTCGCGCCAGCTTTCAGCGGTGCCCGGCGTCCGGGCCACGCCGATCAACGCGAAGTTCTCCGGCAGCACCTTGGTGCGCAAGAGATTGTAGAGTGCCGGCACCACCAGGCGCTTGGTCAGGTCGCCGGTGGCGCCGAAGATCACCATGGCGCAGGGATCGGCGGGCTTCGCCGGGCGCCGCGGCGGACAAGTGATCATCTGTGAGATCGGCTGTATCGGGGTCGAGACTTCGTCCATGGCATTACTCGGCGGCGTGCTGCGCTGCTGATGAACGCTGCGAATTCTTCTGCTTCGGCTCGGGGTCGATCGGCTCTTGACCCTCGACATGTCCGCCGAAGCCGAAGCGCATCGCCGAGAGCACCTTTTCGCCGAACGTATGCTCCTGCCGCGAGCGGAAACGGGCGTAGAGCGCCGCGGTGATCAC
Organism: uncultured Pseudomonadota bacterium; assembly: GCA_963745155.1. GTDB lineage: Bacteria > Pseudomonadota > Alphaproteobacteria > Rhizobiales > Xanthobacteraceae > BOG-931. The sequence continues at coordinate 238,326 of CAVUWO010000031.1, forward strand.
ATCCGCCGGGACCGATTCCTCGACTGCGGCCTCGACCGTCCAGCGCCCCTCCCCCAAATCCTGGACGTACCCGGAGAAATCCTTCAATTGCGCATCCTTGGCCAACGCGGCGGCGGCGAGATCGAGCAGCCAGGACGAGATGACGCTGCCGCGCCGCCACACCTCCGCGATATCCGGCATGTTCAGCGTGAAGCGCTCGTCCGCCGGCAGGTCGTCGAAGTCCTTGTTGCGCAGGATGTCGAAGCCTTCGGCGTAGGCCTGCATCAAGCCGTACTCGATGCCGTTGTGCACCATCTTGACGAAGTGCCCGGCGCCGGACGGACCGGCGTGAATGTAGCCGCGCTCGGCGCGCGGATCGCCCTTCTGGCGCCCCGGCGTGCGCGGGATGCCACCGAGCCCGGGAGCGAGCGCCGCGAAGATCGGATCGAGATGATCCACCGCCTCTTTCGGGCCGCCGATCATCATGCAGTAGCCGCGCTCGATGCCCCAGACGCCGCCGGACGTGCCGCAATCGACGTAGCGGATGCCCTTCACCGCGAGCTTCTTGGCGTTGCGGATGTCGTCCTTGTAAAAGGAATTGCCGCCGTCGACGACTGATGTCGTCCCGGTCCAGCAGACCGCCGAGTTGCTCGACCATCTCTTCGGTGACCTTGCCCGCAGGCAGCATCAGCCAAACGGCGCGCGGCTTTTCTCCGAGCTTCTTCACCAGATCGGCAATCGACGCCGCCGCCGTGGCGCCGTCCTTTGCCAGCGCGTCGCGCGTCTTGGCAGTTCGCGCGTACACGACGCAATGATGCCCGGCTTTCATCAGGCGGCGAGACATGTTGCCGCCCATCTTGCCGAGTCCGATCATGCCGATCTGCATTTGTTTCACTCCTGATAGAATTCCCTGATATGATTATTCAATTCCGCCCTTGGACTTCTCGTTGCTCTTGGATTTCTTGGATGATCTCTTGGACTTCCCAATCTGTTCCTTGGCCGCGGCGAGGACCTTCTCCGGCGTAAAGCCGAATTTCGTCAGCAGATCATTGATCGGCGCGGACGAGCCGAAGGTGTGCATGCCGATCGTCGCGCCGGTCGTGCCGACATAGCGATCCCAGCCGATGACAGAACCCTCCTCGACCGACACGCGTGCGGTAATGTCGGGCGGCAGCACGCTGTCGCGATAGGCTTGATCTTGTTGTTCGAACAGCTCCCACGACGGCATGCTGACGACGCGCGCCGGAATGCCGTCCTGCTTCAGCGTCTCATAAACCTCGGCGCACACCGCAACCTCGCTGCCGGTCCCGATCAGGATCACCTCCGGCTTGCCGCTTTCGGCATCGGCCATGACATAGGCGCCCCGCGCCACACCTGCGGCCGACGCAAAGCGCGTGCGGTCGAAAGTCGGGAGCGGCTGGCGGCTCAGCACCAGGCAGGCCGGTTGGTGCCCGAGGCCGACGATGACGCGCCAGGCCTCGACGACTTCATTGGCGTCGGCAGGCCGCAGCGTGATGAGACCGGGAATACTACGCAGCGCGACGAGTTGCTCGACCGGCTGGTGCGTCGGTCCGTCCTGACCTAACCCGATCGAATCGTGCGTGAATATGAAGATGACCGGCAGCTCCATCAGGGCGCTGAGCCGGATGGGCGGTTTCATATAATCGGAAAAGATCAGGAAGCCGGCGCCATAGGGCCTGATCTTGGACAATGCGAGCCCGTTGAGGATCGCGCCCATGGCGTGCTCGCGAATGCCGAAGTGCAGATTGCGGCCGCCCGGCGTGTCGGCTTCCAGATCGCCCGCACCCTCGAATGTGAGCCGCGTTTTTGTCGACGGGGCAAGATCGGCGGCGCCGCCGATCAGCCACGGGTAATGCGACGCGATGGCGTTGAGCACCTTGCCTGACGAATCGCGGGTGGCGAGGCCCTTGGCGTCGGCGGCAAAAACCGGAAGCGCCGCGTCCCAGTTCGCCGGGAGTTCGCGCCGTTGCATGCGCTCGATCTCGTCGGCAAGATCGGGATATTTTATTCGATAGGATTCGAACTGAGCGAGCCAAGCCTCGTGGAGGCTTTCGCCGCGCCGGCCAACGCCGTCCCGGAAGTGCTCGCGCACGCCGTCAGGGACCAGAAACTTCGCGTCCTCGGGCCAGCCGTAGCTCCGCTTGGCGAGACGTATCTCCTCTTCGCCGAGCGGCTCGCCGTGGGCCGCGCTGGTGTCGTGCTTGTGCGGCGCGCCGTAGCCGATATGGCTGTCGACGATGATGAGCGTCGGCGCATCGTCGGTCCGGCGGAAACTCTCGATCGCCTGAGTCCAGCCGCTCGAGATCGTTGACATCGCCGACGCGCTGCACGTTCCAGCCATAGGCGAGAAAACGCGCCGCGACATCTTCGCTGAAGGCCAGATCCGTGTGCCCTTCGATCGTCACGCGGTTGCTGTCGTAGAACCAGCAGAGATTACCGAGCATCTGGTGGCCCGCGAACGAAGCAGCTTCGCTCGATACGCCTTCCATCATGTCGCCGTCGCCGCATATGACGTAGACGTCATAGTCGAACATGGCGAAATCCGGCCGGTTGAAGTGCTTCGCCAACCACCGCCCGGCCAGCGCCATGCCTACGCTGTTGCCGCAACCCTGGCCCAGAGGGCCGGTTGTCGCTTCGACGCCCGAGGTGAGGTGATATTCGGGATGGCCCGGACATTTGCTGCCGAGCTGCCGAAACCGCTTGATATCGTCGAGCGAAACCGCCGGCTCGCCCAGCCGCTCGTATTCGGCATTCACGGCTTTGACTCCGCTGAGATGGAGTATCGCGTAGAGCAGCATCGAAGCGTGGCCATTGGACAACACGAAGCGATCGCGATTGGGCCAGATCGGGTCCTGCGGATCGAACCGCAGAAAATTTTGCCAGATGGTGTAGCCCAACGGCGCCAATGCCATCGGCGTGCCCGGATGGCCGGAATTCGCCTGCTGCACGGCATCCATCGCGAGCGTGCGAATGGTGTTTATGCAAAGCTGATCCAACGCCCGTCGCAGGTCGGGCGTGCGAGTTTGGTGCTGCGGTGCGTCGGTCCGTCGCCGATTTGGCTGGCATGAGCGGCTTCTCACATTGCGTGGATCGTATGATGTGTGGATATGCACGATGTGTGGACACGCAATCCACCGGCGGAGGGAGAAGCGCCCCCGACAGAAACCGCTCATAGGCGGGTTCGGTTCCGACGAGGCCGAATGATTTACCGTCCGTCGGCTTCAAAACCCGGTGATTGCTGCCAAATCGATATGTCTCAATACCGACTGCGCAAAAACACTGCCGATTGCGTCACGCCTGAGGTGTTGCAGTGAACTTGCGTCGCCGGTTCCCATTCTTTCGGGAGCGCAGTGCATAAAATCGATGCAAATTTGCGAAAATGCGTTCCGTCTCCGCCGCGCACAAATCCGGCGAACAACTGCATGCCGCCGCGTATGGCGTCACCAGGTGAAGCGGATGCCCGCCGTGCCGGAGTAGCTCGGCGTCGTGTAGAGATCGGCGTTGAAGCTGGCCGTGAAGGAAAGGTGGTCGCTGACGTTGAACTTCATGCCGGTATTGATCCGCGGAAAGTCCGACGGGGCCTGCGCGCCTTGGATCGTGAAGGGGAATCCGGGCGCCGCGATGAATGACACGTCGATCGGGCGCTGCGGCTCGAACTCGTGCACCCACTCACCGCGCAGCCAGCTGTAGAGAGAATAGCCGGCGCTCAGATCCGTCTTGACGTCGAATTGCGCGCCGGCATAGGCCGGCACGGACGGGACGGTTTGCGCCGCGTAGGACAATCCGATCGTGCTCGCGCCGCCGCCGGCGGCCTCTGTGAAGCCGTTCATTCGCAGATAGCTGAACTGCGTGCCGATGAGCGGCTTGAGTTCGATATTGCTGTCGAGATGAAAGCGGTATCCGGTCTCGAACAGGCCGCTCGCCGAATAGCTTCCGAACCTGCCGGAATCCTGTTCGAGAAAGCCCGGAATGGCCGTGACCGACGCGCCGAACATCGCCGGCAGCGCCGTGCCGGGAATGGCCGCAGTCCGGTTCTCCTGATTGGCGAAATAGTCGAAGTCGAGCATCGCGACGGCGTAAGCGTCGTCGGCGCGGATGCGGCATAGGCCGCGGCGTGGGTGGCATTCATGGTGCCGGTCGTGGCGCGGTCCGGCACGCTGAACGAAAAGGTTCCGTACCCAGCCGCGGCGCCGACCAGAAAATGCGGGCTCAATTGATAATCGAGCCCGGTAGTGAAACCGCCGCCGAGATTGCTCGTCGCCGCAGTCCCGACCGTGGCGTTGGCGGCATAGCTGGCGCTGCCGCCGTAATTCGTGAACCACATCCGCAATGTGCGCAGGTCGGACGACGGCGCGGCGGGACGCGCAGCGATCGAGCCGAGGCCGTCGGTGGCGTCATCCGCTGCGTAGGCGAGCGGCGTACTGTAGAACACCTGGCTGTTGGCGAGGTTCTTCTCTTCGTCGAACAGCCAATAGGCCGCTTGCTGAAACATCGACCCGTGGAACAGGTCGTTGGCTTGAAACGCCGTTTGTTCGACGGTCGCGACGCCTTCGCCGGAGATCGAATTGTAGACTTGGCCGAGCGCCGCCACGTTCGGCTGGTAGAACAAGGCAGCTGCGATCGGCGCGAAGTTCGGCGACGAGCGCGCGCTCTGGATCGCATTGACCGCGTTGCCGACAGCATGCTGGTTCTGCGTCAGTCCCGCGGGCGAGAAATTGATCGAATATTGCAGATCGATGTCGGTCGTGTTCGGGTACAGCAAGGAATAGCTCGAAACCGCCGTCTGATACGTCTGCAACGAAAGGTTCGGATGGGTTTCGCCGCCGGCGGCCGACAGGATCGTCAACGTCTTCGTCCCCGGCAACGCATACGCGGCATTGTCGATGTTGACGGCGACCGCGCCGCTCACCACAGCCGTGCCCGTGATGTTGATGCGGTCCGCGATCTGGCGGTTCAAATCGAGATCGAGGGCGTAATAGCCGCAGGTCGAGGTCGGCGAGGTGCCGAACATGCCGCATGAACCGGTCGCGGTCTGGACGAAATTGCCGTTAACAGTTAGTCGTCAGCTCGCGCCCGATGCCGCCCGGCGAGAGCACCCCTTCGTTGGTGAAGAGGTCGCCGGCGGCGGTACCGCCGAGATTCACGGTCGTGCCGGAATCGAACACGCCGGAGAAACGCGACGCGATCGAACCGTATGGCTTGTTGTCGATCGAATTGGTGCCGGCGCCGAGATCGATCGAGCCGATCATGTGGCCGTAATTGGTGATGGCTTCGTTGCCGACGCCGCCGGTCACGGTCATGCCGTCGATGGCGGCGACCGTGCTCAACGTGCCGTAATTGGTGAGCGTGTTGGTGGCGCCGCCGCTGAAGGCGACGGCATTGCCGGCGCCGGCGCCGCCGGACACCCAAACATCGGTGCCCGTCGTCACATTGCCGATCGTGATGCCGATATTGCCGCCGAAACCGGTCGCGTTCACGGACTGGGCGAAGATCGCCGCGGCGTCGACGCCGGTGACGATCACGCTGCCCTGACTGTTGACCGCGACCGTACCGGCCGAGCCCGATCCGCCGGCACTGCCGGCGAACGCTCCCGTCGTCGGCAGCGCGGTTGGCGAAGACGCCACCGCCGACGATGCCGCCGCCGCCGCCGACGGATTGCGCGATGATGCCGTACGCGCCTTGGCCGGTGGTGCCGATATTGGCGTTACTTTCGACCGTCACATTGCCGCCATTGCCGCCGCCACCACCGGTGCTGGCCTGAACGTTCGCCGCCAAGGTATTGCCCGCGGCATCGAAGCCGAGGAACAGACCGCCGCCGCCACCGATCGATTGCGCGACCAGCGCATGGGCGTCGATGCCGCTGGTGCTGATCGTCGCGTTCGAGATCAGCGACACGTTGGCGCCGTTGCCGGCAGCGCCGCCGCTCGCGCCGAGCGTCACGGTGCCGGGGCCCGATACGCCATAGGCTTGCGCGATGCCGCCGCCGCCGCCGATCGATTGACCGATCAGCCCGATAGCGCCGGCGCCAGTCGTCCAGACCGAGCTGGCGCTGGTGAGTGTCACCGCTGTTCCATTGCCGCCCGGGCTGCCCGTTGCGCCGAGGATGACGGTCCCGAGCGGCGGCGCCTGCGAGCCGATGCTGACAAAACCGGCTAGGCCGCCGCCGCCGCCGATGCCTTGCGCCACGATGGCGTCGGACACGACGCCGGTAGTGCTGATCGCGCCGGCATTGATCGTCCACCACGATTCTTAGAGCCGGATCTCCGGCGCCGCCGGAGCCGCCGGTCGAGCCGAGCGCGAATTGCACGCCGCCCGAGCCGACGCTCATGCCCGAGGGCGCGACTGCGGCGCCGAAGCCGCCACCGCCGCCGATGGTCTGGCCGACGACGCCCGGCGCAAAACTGCCGGTGGTCGAAACATTGCCGCCGGTGATCAGCGTCAGCGTGCCGCCATTGTCCGTTCCGCCTTCCGAGCCGCCGAGCGTCTCGCCGACCATCGAAGCTTGGCCGGTGACGATGCCGAGCGCGTAGATCGCGCTACCGCCGCCACCGCCGATCGACTGCGCGAGCACGCCGACTGCGGCATCTCCGCTGGTTTGGATGTAAGCGCCCGTGTTGGTCACGTTCGACGCATTGCCGCTGCCGCCACCGCTCGAACTGCCGCCCGCCGTCAAGCGTCATCGCGCCGAGCGTGGTGGTGAACGTCACGTCGCCGGTGATGCCGGATGTGCCGCCGCCGCCGCCGATCGACTGGCCGATCACGGCGATGGCGCCGGCGCCCGACGTGATCACCGAACTGGCGTTGCTCGTATTCAGCATCGCGCCGTCGCCGGTTGAGCCGGTGGCGCCGACTTGTTGGTTGACGCCGCTCGAGCCGACGGTGAGCGGATCGGGAACCGACAACATGCCGTTGCCGCCGCCGCCGCCGACGTCCTGCGACAGCACCCCGTAGGCCAAGGCGCCGCCGGTCACGAGCAGGCCGGAAATATTGATGGTGACGGTTCCCTGCGTCCCGTCGTTCCCGCCGGAAGAGCCGCCGACCTGCAAGTCGGCGCCAAGGACCGCACCGTCCTGCGCGGAAATGGAAAACGCGCCGCTGCCGCCGCCGCCCCCGATCGATTGCGCAATCACGCTCGCCGAATCGTCCGCGGCGGTCACGATCGTGCCCTTGCTCGTGACCGCCACATTGCCGCCGGCGCCGCCGGCGCCGCCGCCGCCCACGATATTTGTCAGATTGCCGCTGCCGGTGAAATTGAGCGCGCCGCTGAAGCCAGCCGCGCCGCCGCCGCCGCCGACCGACTGCGCGAAGATCGCGACCGAGCCGACGCCGTTGACGGTGATATTGCCGGTGTTGTTCACCACCACCTGTCCGCCGGCACCGCCCGCGCCGCCGGCGCCGCCGACCGACGACGTGGCGCCGCCGGAGCTGGAAAAGGCGCCCGCGACGCTGAAAGCGCCGACACCGCCGCCGCCGCCGACCGACTGCGCGTAGATGCCGTAGGAGAGCGGTCCGTTGGCGGTGATCGAGCCGGCATTGATGACCTGGACCACCACGGTCAAGGGAATGCTGCCGCCCGCGCCACCGGTGCCGCCGACGCTCTGGCTCAAACCGTCACTGCCGGTCGAAGCGGCGCCGGAGATCGAGAAGCCGGCGGCGCCGCCGCCCCCGGCAATGGCCTGCGCCAAGATGCCGGTCGAGTTCGCCCCCATCGTCACGATGCTGGCGCCGGTTTCGTTGGTCACCGTCACGGAGCTCGGCGTATTGCCGCTGCCGCCGGAGCCGCCGCCGACGATATTGTTGGCCGCGCCGCCGCTCGAGAAAGTGAGGCCGCCGGCAAAACCGCCGGTGCCGCCGCCGCCGCCGACCGACTGGGCGAGAATGCCGGTGCTGTTCACGCCCTGCGTGGTGATCCTGTCGAAATTGTCGACCGTAACGGTGCCGGCGCTGCCGCCGGCGCCGCCGGAACCGCCGCCGACCGTCGATGTCGCATCGCCGCCGAGGCTGAAGCTTCCGGCGGTCGAGAAGCCGCCATTGCCGCCGCCGCCGCCGATCGATTGCGCGATGATGCCATAGGCCATCGCGCCGTTGGTGGTGATGGCGCCGCCGACATTGTTGATGACGGCGACGTTGCCGCCGTTGCCGCCGGCGCCGCCGTTGCCGCCGATATTCTGCGTCTGCGACGCCGCGCTCGACGACCCGCTGCCGCTGAGCGCGAAAGCGCCATTGCCGCCGCCGCCGCCGACCGACTGCGCGAAGATGCCGACCCCTTGGTCGCCGGCCGCGGTGATGGCAGCGCTGTTGGTGACGCTCACCGCGCCGCCGCTGCCGGCCGCGCCGCCGCTGCCGCCGACCGTGTCGGTCGCCGCAGCGCCGCTGTTGGAGAAACTGAGACCGCCGGCGAAGCCGCCATTGCCGCCGCCGCCGCCGATCGATTGCGCGAGAATGCCGATCGTTCCGGCCGCGTCGACTTGAATTGCGCCGGTGTTGGTCACCTGCACGGTCCCGGCATCCTCGCCGGTGCCGCCGCTGCCGCCGGTCGTGTTGGTGGTGGCGTCGCCGCCCAGCGCCATGGTCCCGCCGACCGCGAAGCCGCCATTGCCGCCGCCGCCGCCGATCGACTGCGCGACAATGCCGTTGGAGAGGAGACCGTAGGTCGTGATCGCGGCAGCGTTGGTCACCGTGACGTTCTGGCCGATGGCGCCGGCGCCGGCATCGCCGCCGACCGTGTTGGTGGCGCCGCCGCCATTCGAGGTGGTGAAGGCTGCCGCCGATCGAGAAGCCGCCATTGCCGCCGCCGCCGCCGACCGATTGCGCGAGAATGCCGGGCGCATTGTCGCCGTAGGTGGTGATCGACGCGCCGGTCATCGTGGTGACGCTCACGGTGTTGCCGGTACCGCCGATCCCGCCGGCGCCGCCCGTCGTGTTGGTCGCTGCATCGCCGCCAAGGCCGAGCGCGAGGCCGCCTGAGAAATCCGCCGCTGCCGCCGCCGCCACCGACCGACTGCGCCAGAATGCCGGCCGATCCCTCGCCCGCCGTTGCGATCGTGCCGCCCGCCGTGACGGTGACGGTGCCGGCATTGCCGCCGCCGGTGCCGTGGCCGCCGGTCGCGTCCGCTTCGCGCGCCCGCGCTGGTCGATACCGAGCCGGCGATGGCAAAGCCGCCATTGCCGCCACCGCCGCCGACCGATTGGGCGAGAATGCCGTAGGCGAGATCCCCTCGGGTCGTGATCGACGCGGTGGAATTCGCCGTAGCGTTGGACTGCACGGTGACATCGCCGCCGGCGCCGGCGGCACCGCCGCTGCCGCCGACGGTCTGCGACGACGATGTGTCCTGGGTCGTGCCGCCGGCGGCAATCGAGAAGCCGCCATTGCCGCCGCCGCCGCCGACCGATTGCGCAAAAATGCCGATGCTCTGACTGCCCGCGGTGGCGATCGACGCGGCGTTGGTGACGCTCACCGTATTGCCGTTGCCGCTGCCGGCGCCCTGACCGCCGACCGCGTTGGTGGTGGCTTGGCCGCCGGACGAGAATGTCAGGCTACCGGCGAAGCCGCCATTGCCGCCGCCGCCGCCGATCGACTGCGCCAGGATGCCGACGCTGCCCGCCTGGTCGGCTTGGATGTTGCCGGTGTTGGTGACCGTCACCGTCCCGGCATTCTGCCCGTGCCGCCGCTGCCACCGGTCGTATTCGACGCTGCGTCACCGCCGAGCGACAGCGAGCCGGAAACGGCAAAACCGCCATTGCCGCCGCCGCCGCCGATCGATTGCGCCAGGATGCCGTTCGACATCAGACCGTAGGTCGCGATCGCAGCAGCATTGCCGACCGTCACATCGCCACCGGTACCGCCGAGGCCGCCATTGCCGCCGACCGTGTTGATTGCACTCTTGCCGTTGGAATTTGAAAACGCTGCGCCGATCGAGAAGGCACCATTGCCGCCGCCGCCACCGACAGATTGGGCACCGGAAACCGCGAAGCCGCCATTGCCGCCGCCGCCGCCGATCGACTGCGCGACGATGCCGTTCGACATCAAGCCATAGGTCGTGATCGCGGCCGCATTTCCGACCGTCACATCGCCGCCGGTACCGCCCACGCCGCCATTGCCACCGACCGTGTTGGTCGCGCTATTGCCGTTGGACTCGGTGAACGCAGCGCCGATCGAGAAGGCGCCATTGCCGCCGCCGCCCCCGACCGACTGCGCAAGAATGCCCGAGGCGTTGTCGCCATAAGTGACGATCGAGGCGCCGGCGAGCGTCGTGACGCCTACGGTCGAGCCGTTGCCGCCGGACGCGCCGGCTGCCGCCCGTGGTGTTTGTCGTCGTATCGCCGCCAAGGCCGAGCGCGAGACCGCCCGAGAAGCCGCCGTTGCCGCCGCCACCGCCGATCGATTGCGCGAGGATGCCGACCGAGCCTTCGCCGCTGGTCGAGTTCTGAAAAACGCCGCTGGCGAAAGTCGCCGTGCCGGTCGAGATCAAGCCGCCCGCCGTGACCGACACCGTGCCGGCCTTGCCGCCACCCGCACCGCTGCCCCCGGTCGCGTCGGCTTCCGCTCCGGAGCTGGTCGACAGCGAACCGGAAATGGCGAAGCCGCCATTGCCGCCGCCGCCGCCGACCGATTGGGCGAGAATGCCGTAGGCCAAATCTCCCTGCGTCGTGATCGACGCAGTCGAATTCGCGGTCGCGTTGGACATCACGGTGACATTGCCGCCGGCACCGGCCGCGCCGCCCGCGCCACCGACCGACTGCGACGACGACGTGTCTTGGGTCGACCGCCGGCGGCGATCGAGAAGCCGCCATTGCCGCCGCCGCCGCCGATCGACTGCGCGACGATGCCGCTCGATTGATTGCCGACCGCAAAGATCGACGCGGTGTTGGTGACGCTGACGGTGTTGCCGTAGCCGCCGCCCGAGCCCTGCCCGCCGACCGCGTTGGTCGCGCCTGCCGCCGGTCGAGAAAGTCAGGCTGCCGGCGAACCCGCCATCGCCGCCGCCGCCGCCGATCGACTGCGCCAGGATGCCGATGCTGCCCGCTTGGCCGACCTGGATGTTGCCGGTGTTGGTCACCGTCACCGTGCCGGCGTCCTGGCCGGTGCCGCCGCCGCCGCCGGTCGTGTTCGACGCCGCGTCGCCGCCGAGCGACAGCGAACCGGAAACGGCGAAGCCGCCACTGCCACCGCCGCCGCCGATCGACTGCGCGACGATGCCGTTCGACATCAGGCCGTAGGTCGTGATCGCGGCCGCGTTGGTCACCGTCACGTCGCCGCCGGTGCCGCCGACGCCGCCGTCGCCGCCGACCGTGTTGGTCGCACTCTTGCCGTTGGAGTCGCTGAACGCGGCGCCGATCGAGAAGGCGCCGTTGCCGCCGCCGCCGCCGACCGATTGCGCCAGGATGCCGGAGGCATTGTCGCCATAGGTGGTGATCGACGCACCGGCGAGCGTCGTCACGCTCACGCTCGCGCCGTTGCCGCCGATCCCGCCGGTGCCGCCGGTCGTGTTGCTCGTGCCGTCGCCGCTCAATCCGAGCGCGAGACCGCCGGAGAAGCCGCCGCTGCCGCCGCCGCCGCCGATCGATTGCGCCAGAATGCCGATCGAGCCTTCGCCGCTGGTCGACTGATACACACCGCTGACGAAATTCCCCGTGCCGGTCGATATCGACGCCGCCCATCGTCACCGTGACGTTGCCGGCATCGCCGCCGCCGACGCCGTTGCCGCCGGTCGCGTTCGCCGCCGCGCCGCCGCTGGTCGAAAGCGCGCCCGCAATGGCAAAGCCGCCATTGCCGCCGCCGCCGCCGACCGACTGGGCGAGAATGCCGTACGACAAATCGCCCGCCGTCGAGATCGTCGCGGTGGAATTGGCCGTGGCGTTGGCCATCACGACGACGTCGGCGCCGTTGCCGGCCGCGCCGCCATTGCCGCCGACGGTCTGCAGGTTTGACGTGCTGTCGTCCTTGGTCGTGCCGGCGACGCCGATCGAGAAGCCGCCGTCGCCGCCGCCGCCGCCGATCGATTGCGCCTCGATGGCGCTGGAGTTGCGCCCGGCGGTCGAGATGCTGCCGGTGTCGGTGACGGTAACGGCCGGCACATAGCCCGCGCTGGCGGAGGTGCATCGGCGGCGCCGAGCGTGCATCCGTTCAGCGAGTCGCCGCCGGTGCCGCCGCTGCCGCCGATGGTACTGCCATTCGCATCGCCACCGGCACTGAGGCTTGCGGCAATGCTGAAGCCGCCTTCGCCGCCGCCGCCGCCGATCGACTGCGCCAGAATGCCAACCGAATTGTCGCCCTGCGTCATGACCGAATAGCCGGCGTGCGAGGAGCCTGCCGTCGCCGACGCCGTCACCGAGACCTGGCCGGCGGTGTTGCCCGAGCCGCCATCACCGCCGACGGAATCGATAGTCGCTGTCGCCTTTGTAGGAAAGACCCGCGCCGACCGAGAAACCGCCATTGCCGCCGCCACCGCCGACCGATTGCGCGAAGATGCCGTCGGAGAGCGCGCCGGTAAGTGTAGACCGTGCCATAGCTGGTGACTGAAACGGTGCCGCCGGTCCCGCCGCTGCCGCCATTGCCGCCCACCGTCTTGGGCGCCGGCACTCGGCGACCCGGCCGTCGCCATTTAGCTAGCCGCCAAAGTCAGCGAGAAGCCGCCGTTGCCGCCGCCGCCGCCCACCGACTGGGCGAAAATGCCGGCCGAATTCGAGTTGCCGGTGCACAGGGCGTTCGTGCCTAGGCAGGCGACGCCGGTGGTGATGTTGCCCGTGCTGGTGACACTGACCGCGCCGGCCGTGTTGCCGGAACCGCCGGCTCCGCCCAGGCTGCTGGTGTAAGCCGCGCTAGCGTTGCCGCCCCCCGACAGGTCGAGCGCGCCGCTGATCCCGCCATTGCCGCCGCCGCCGCCGATGGACTGGGCGAGAATGCCATCGGAACTTGCGCCTGAAGTCGTGATATCGCCGGCGCTGCCGACCGTCACAGTGCCCGATGTCCCGCCCGAGCCGCCCGAGCCGCCCATCGCAAGGGAAACACTGCCCGCATGTCGACTCCGTCGTCAGCGTTCCGGAAATCGCAATCCCGCCATTGCCGCCGCCGCCGCCCAGGGACTGGGCGAAGATGCCGTTCGATTGATCCGATGATCGTCGTGATGGCGCCGGTGGAATTAACAGTGACCGCCCCGCCTGTCCCGCCGGACCCGCCACTGCCGCCGAACGACAGGGCAATCGACGCATATTTGGAGGCAGCCACGGAGATCGCCAAGCCGCCATTGCCGCCGCCGCCGCCCGCAGACTGCGCGAATATTCCGTTCGATTGCGCTGCCTTGAGTGACGATCGTGCCGAAGCTGTTGACCGTCACGGTGTTGCCGTTGTTGCCGACCCCGCCATTGCCGGCGAGCGACAGGCCGAGCGCGCCATACTGCGAGGCGCCGAGCGAAGCCGCAAAGCCGCCATTGCCGCCGCCGCCGCCGACCGATTGCGCCTCGATGCCGTTCGACTGCGATGCCTCGGTCAGGATGTTGTTGTAGCTCGTGACGTTAACGGCAGCGCCTGAACCACCGCCTGAGCCGGTGCCGCCGAGCCCGACGCCGATGCCGGCGCCACTCGCCGCCGCGCCCAGGCCGATCCCGAAGCCGCCATTGCCACCGCCACCGCCGATCGACTGCGCCAGAATGCCGTTCGACAGATTGCCGGTGGTCTCGAGCGTCGCGGTGCCGGGCGTCGGCGTCACGTCATAGCCGGTACCGTAGCTGTAGACGTTCACCTGGCCCGCCGCGCCGCCGCCATTGCCGGAGCCGCCGACCGCAACGCCGACGCCGGCTTCGCCGAGCGAAGCGCCAGCCGCGACGCTGAAGCCGCCATTGCCGCCGCCGCCGCCGATCGATTGGGCGGCGATGCCGTTCGAATTGAAGCCCTCGGTGAGGATCGTGCCGGTGCTCGTTACCGTGACGGTCGACGCATTGCCGGCCTGGCCGCCGGAGCCGCCGACACTGACCGCCGCTGCGGCGCCGACATCCTCGATCGAGGCGGACGCCGCCACGGACACCGAGAAGCCGCCATTGCCGCCGCCGCCGCCGATCGACTGCGCGAGAATGCCGCTCGAATTGTCGAACACCGTCGAGATATTGCCGGCGTTGGTGACCTGCACCGTACCGGCCGAACCGCCGCCGCCGCCATTGCCGCCGACGGCGACGCCGACGCCGACGGCGCCGCCGGCCGCCAGCGATCCGGCAAAGCCGCCATTGCCGCCGTCGCCGCCGATCGATTGGGCCAGAATGCCGTAGGCGTTGTTGCTCAGCGTGCCGGCCGCGGAGCCGGCTCCGGTCGACAAATTGCCGGTCGAATTGACGACGACGTTATTTGCATCGCCACCGGTCCCGGCGCCGCCGCCGATCGCGACCGCGGCGGCGCCGCCGATGCCGAGCGCAAGTCCGACCGTCGAGCCGCCATTGCCGCCACCGCCGCCGATCGACTGCGCGACGATCGCGCTCGACTGGTCGCCGTAGGTCGTGACCGCGCCGTTATTTGTCAGGTTGACCGTGGAGCCGGCGCCGCCGCCGGCGCCGCTGCCGCCCAGACCGACCGCGGCCGAGCCGGCGCCGAGCGTCAGCGCGCCGGCGCCGGCGAAGCCGCCATTGCCGCCGCCGCCGCCGATCGATTGCGCGAACAGGCCGTTGGACTGATCGCCGTAAGTGACGATCGTCCCGGTGTTGTTGAGGACCGCGGCGCCGGCGTCGTTCCCGCTGCCGCCGGTACCGCCGATCGCCACGGCGCCGCCGAAGCTGCCGGTCGAAGCCGAGAGCGCAGCGCTGAAGCCGCCGTTGCCGCCGCTGCCGCCGATCGACTGGACTAGAATGCCGTCCGAGAGATTGCCGACCGTCGTGATGTTGCCGACGCTGTCGGCTTCCGCATGCCCGCCCAAGCCACCAGCGCCGCCGCTGCCGCCCAGCGCAACGGCGGCCGCCACGTCGCCCCCGATCGTGCCGCTCAGCGAAGCCGCGAAGCCGCCGTTGCCGCCACCGCCGCCGATCGACTGGGCAACGATGCCGGCCGAATTGTCGCCGAGCGTGATGATGTTGTTGGCGTAAGCGCGGCCGTAACCGCTTTGCACCAGCGCTTCGCCGGCGTTACCGCCGCCGGCACCCGTGCCGCCGAGCGACAGGCCGACACTGCCACCCCCGGACAGCGCCATCGTACCGGCAAAGCCGCCATTGCCGCCACCGCCGCCGATCGACTGCGCCTCGATGCCCGCGGAGTTGTTGCCAGTCGTCGCCAGCGTCCAACCGCTGCCATAACCGGTCTCGGTCAGCGACTGACCGCCGCCATCGGCATAGACCGAAGCCTCCGCGGCGTTCTGCCCGCTGCCGCCCGAGCCGCCGACGCCGACCGCCGCCGAACCGGCCAACCCGATCGCCGCGGACGCCGAAAAGCCGCCATTGCCGCCGCCGCCGCCGAGCGATTGCGCCAGAATGCCGGTCGCGTTATCGCCCGTCGTCGCAATCGCGCCGGAACTGTCGACGCTCGCGGTGCTCGCCAAGCCGCCGGCATTGCCGGAGCCGCCGACGCCGACACCGACACCGCCGACGCCGATCGAACCGGCGACAGAAAACCCGCCATTGCCGCCACCGCCGCCGATCGATTGCGCGGCAATGCCGACGGAGTTGGCACCGGAAGTGAAGACGTTACCGACGCTCGCGACGCTGACCGCCCCCGCCGCACCGCCCGTTCCGCCGCTGCCGCCGACGGCGGCGCTGACGCCGACAATGCCCCCCGACGCGGCTGCAGCGAAGCCGCCATTGCCGCCGCCGCCGCCGATCGACTGGGCGGAAATGCCGTAGGAATTATCGCCCGACGGTTGAAATGTTGCTGAGGCTCGAGACGGTAACGCCCGCGGCGTCGCCGCCGCCTCCGGCCGATCCGCCGACGCTGACCGAGGCGGAAGCGCCCAAGCTGACGCTCGCCGCGACGCTGAAACCGCCATTGCCGCCACCGCCGCCGATCGATTGCGCGAGGATGCCGTTCGAACTCAGGCCGTAGGTCGTCAGACTGCCCTTGGTGTCGACTTCAACCGTACCGGCGCTGCCGCCGCCGGCGCCACTGCCCGCGATGCCGATCGAGGCGCTGAAATCGGGACTTGCCGAGGCGGCAATCGCGAAGCCGCCATTGCCGCCGCCGCCGCCGATCGATTGCGCAACGACGGCCGAAGATGCGTCGCCGTAAGTCGTGATGTTGTAGGCGGTCGCCAAAGCGGCGTCGGCATTGTCACGATAGACATAGACATTGCCGCCGGCGCCGCCCGCCCCGCCGGAACCGCCGAACGCGACGGCGACCGGACCCGCCGCCACCGCCCCGCCGCCATTACCGCCGCCGCCGCCGATCGATTGCGCCAGAATGCCGGGCGACGCCGAGATGCCGGCGCCGTAATTGCCGGTGTAGGTGGTGCCGCCATTGGTGCCGGTGGAAATGTCGCCGCCGTTGGTGACCGTGACGGTGCCGCCGGCGCCGCCGCCGCCGCCGGTGCCGCCAAAGGCGAAAAGTCCGGCCGACGTGCCGCCATTGCCGCCGCCGCCGCCGATCGACTGGGCGAGAATGCCATCTGCCTGCGAGGAATATGTCTGGAGAACGCCTTCGTTGGTGACGGTGACCGAACCGCCGGGGGTCGTGTTCGAGCCGCTGCCGCCCATGGCGAAGAGACCGCCGGAATTGGCGCCGTTGCCGCCGCCGCCGCCGATCGACTGCGCCTCGATGGCGTTGGCGCCGAAACCTTGCGTCGTGATCGCGCCCGAATTGCCGACATTGACCGTGGCGCCGATGCCGCCCGCCGCGCCGCTGCCGCCGAGCGCGAACAGGCCCGAGACGCTTCCCGCGCTGCCGCCGCCGCCGCCGATCGACTGGGCGAGAATGCCGTGGGCGTACTGACCCGTCGTCGTTATGTCGCCCGAGGCATTGACGGTTGCGGTGCCGCCATTGCCGCCGGTCGAGCCGCCGCCGCCGCCGGAATAGAACAGGCCGAAGCCGCCCGCACCGCTGCCGCCGGCGCCGCCGAGGCTGTAAACGGCGATACCGTCGGCATAGTCGCCACTGGTCGAGATGGACGTGCCCCTGGCGGTGTCCACTTCGGCCGCGCCAGCCTGACCGGCGTTATTTCCGCTGCCGCCGCCGGAATAGAAAAAGCCGCCGCCGCCGCCGCTGCCGCCATTGCCGCCTTGGCTGATCGCCGAGATGCCGACGTTACCCGTGACCCGAAACGGTGATCGAGCCGCCATCGAAGCTCGCCGTCGCCGCGCCGCCATAGCCGCCCGCGCCGCCCGAGCCGCCGCTGCCGCCGATCGAGCCGCCGCTGCCGCCGTTGCCGCCATTGCCGGCGATACTCTGCACGAGAATGCCGCCATAGTTTCCATTGGGCACGACGCCCGTGAAAGTGACCGACGCGGTTCCGCCATCGGCACCGGGGCCGCCGTCGCCGCCATCGCCGATGAGCGTCGCGCTGCCGCCGTGGCCGCCATTCGACCCGTAGGAAGAACCGATGATCGCGATGTTGGTACGGCTCGCGCCCACGGTCACCGCGCCGCTCGTCGAGCGTGACGATATTGACGGTAACTTGCGGGCCGGAATTCCCGGAGGGACCTACCTGGGCCGGCGTTCCCGCCACCGCGACGCACGACGTTCCCGCGGGGGCGCCGCTGTTCACCGTACAGGTCGGCGGAGAAGCGGTGTTGTCGATCGTGCAATCGCCGGCGGTCGAGCAATTGTAACTCGCCGTGCCAGCCGAGCCGTCGCTCGGCGTCGACCCCGACCCCTGAAACTGGATTTGGCTCGGACCCGTCGTGACGTTGTTGATTTCGAGATCGTTGATGCCCGACGACGTGTTGAAGCTCTGGTTCCCGGAGAGATCGCCGCTGCAATTTTCCGTCGAACCGCTCTGCGAGCATTGCGCCAGCGCCGCGCCGGGCGCTCCAAACAACACGCACGCACCGACGGCGATCGCAGCGAAGAGCACGAGCGCCGCGCCGGCGCGTCGCGATGATCAGCCGCCAGCGTTTGGCGCATTCGACGATGGCCGCACGCGCCGCGTCGCGGAGTGCTTCATCGACAATCGAGCGGCTGGACGCCATTACGTGCCCCGCCGCCCAGCGCGAACAGGCGCTGAGCGATCAAATCCACCATGTTGATTGGACGCACACCTCCCCCGACGGTCCGCGATGGGCGACCCCGTGCAGGAAGGCAACTCAACAATGCCGGAAGGCTGACGCAACCACTGGAAGAGCGGGACGAAATGGGCCCGAGCAATCAAGAAACGATACGCAACCGAACTTACCATCGCCTCTGCGGCGGCGACGACACATTGGAAGAGAAAATGAACAACAGATGGTTAACAAGTACCTGTTAGGCGGGCAGCGATGCCGCCGCCCACGGCGCATCTGGCCAACTTGCACGCGTGCCGCGCCTGATGCGGTCGCTCCGGTTGACATTGCGGCCGCGAGTCGATGTGTTTCATTAGCGGCGTTTCCGGTGTCCAATGCCGGCAATGAACGGGCGAGCGTAACGCCCACCGCATCGCCAAGGAGAGCCATGACCACGAGCACGAGCACCACCGCAGCCGCCGCCATCCAAAAAGCGCCCGGCTACCGCCGCATCGCGACCGAGGAGGCCTGGGCGCCGCCCGAACTCATCAATCTCTATCAGCGTGAATTCGAGGCGAAGACGCTCGACGATCCGGGCTTTTACAGCCTGTGGGGCTTTTTCGCCGGCGCCAGCGAGCGGGCGCAGGCGCTGTTGGGGCGCATCCAGGATATCGGCGACCGCCGCCTCGCCGACATGGATGCAACAGGCATCGATCGGCAGATCGTCGCCCTGACCGCTCCCGGGGTGCAGATTTTCGACGCCGACTTGGCGACGGCACTGGCGACGCGGTTCAACGACGAGCTCGCCGAGGCGGTCGGCCGGCATCCGACCCGCTTTGCCGGGCTCGCGGCGATCGCGCCGCAGGATCCGCGGCGCGCCGCGCAGGAGCTCGAGCGCGCGGTACGCGGTCTCGGTCTCAAGGGCGCCATCGTCAACTCGCACACCCGCGGCGAATATTTGGACGATCCGAAAGTTCTGGGACATCTTTGCCGCCTGCGAAGCTTTGGGCGTGCCGCTCTATCTGCATCCGACGACGCCGTCGAAAGCGATGATCGAGCCTTATCTGGCGCGCGGCCTCGACGGCGCGGTGTTCGGCTTCGCCGCCGAGACCGGCCTTCATGCGCTGCGCATGATCGTCGCCGGCGTGTTCGACCGTTTCCCGCGCCTGCAAATCGTGCTCGGCCATCTCGGCGAGGCGCTGCCCTATTGGCTCTACCGGCTCGATTTCATGCACGGCATCATCGTGCGCACCAACCGCTATCCTTCGGCGAAGCCGCTCGCGAAGCCGCTCAGCGCCTATCTGCGCGAGAATTTCCACTACACCACGAGCGGCATGGGCTGGGCGCCGCCGATCATGTATGTCCACGGCGTGATGGGGGCGGACCGCCTCCTCTACGCCATGGATTATCCTTACGAGTATGTCGCCGAAGAAGTCGTCACGCAGGACAATCTGCCACTCTCCCCCGCCGACAAGCTGAAATTCTTTCAGACCAACGCCGAGCGGCTGTTCGCACTGTGAAGAGCCGGCAGAGCACCGTCATTGCGAGGAGCGTTTGCGACGAAGCAATCCAGGGGGCCGTGCCGCTTCCCCTGGATTGCTTCGCTTCGTTCGCAATGACGAGCTTGCCGACATCGCGACGCGCACGGTGCGCTCGCGCAGGCGCGGGACGGCGAAATCGATAAACGCGCGCAGCTTGCGCGGCAGCGGCGCTTGGGTGGCATGGACGACGCTGACCGGCAGCGGCGGCGGCTCGAACCGCGACAACACGATCCGCAGCGTGCCGTCCTTCACCGCGCGCGCGGCCTGGTAGGAAAAAACGCGCGTCATGCCGAGGCCGGCGACGGCGGCGTCGAGCGCCGCTTCCGCCGTATTCACCGCGAGCCGCGATCGAACGGCGACCGTCTGCTCCGCCGCCGTGTCCGGCGCGGCGAACTTCCACGACGGCAATGGCGCAAGCCCCTCGAAGGTGATGCAATCCGCCGTCGCCAGATCGGCCGGCGACTTCGGCGTGCCGTGCCGCGCCAGATAAGCCGGGCTGGCGCAAACGACGCGGCGAACGGACCCCACACGCGTCGCCACGAGGCTATTATCGGACAATGCCCCGATGCGCACGGCGATGTCGATGTGGTCGTCGATCAGATGCACGTTGCGGTCGGCGAGCAGCATCCGCACATTGATGTCGGCAAACGCCGCGAGGAAGTCGGTGACCACGGGCAGCACGTGCAACCGGCCGAACACGATCGGCGCGCTGATGACGAGATCGCCGCGCGGTAAGTTGTACTCGCCGGCGGCGGCGCGCTCCGCCTCGCCGACTTGTTCGAGGATGCGCTTGCAGGCGGCAACATATGCGCCGCCGGCATCGGTGAGCGTCAGCTTGCGGGTCGATCGGCTGATCAGCCGGGTGTCGAGATGCGCCTCGAGCTCCTTAAGCTTGCGGCTGACCGTCGGCAGCGGCACGCGCAGCTTGCGGCTCGCCGCCGTGAGGCTGCCCGCCTCGGCAACGGCAACCAGGATCGACATCGCTTCCAGACGGTCCATGGCCGGTTTCACGTTTCGAGATAATAGTTCTCATTATCACACAATTGTTGCCGAAATTGGAATTGTTATGTTCGCCGTGGTGGGGTGGGGAACCAAGGCGGGCCTGACCCTGTGAGGCTTGGTCATGGGCAATCACTTTTTGGAAATCGCCAGCACGCCCAGCGTCAGCGCCGCCCAGGCGGCGAACGGCAGCGGCGCGCTCAACGCACGCGCGTTGGCCGGCGAGCGGCGCTCGGACCGTTTGACGCCGGCCGAGGCGGCATTCATCGCCGGGCGCGACAGCTTCTATCTGGCGACGGTGTCGGAAACCGGCTGGCCCTATATCCAGCACCGCGGCGGCCCGCCCGGATTTCTGCGTGTGCTCGACGAGAAGACCCTGGCATTCGCCGATTTCCGCGGCAACCGCCAATATATCAGCCTCGGCAATGCCGCCGTGAGCGGCCGCGCCGCGCTTTTCCTGATGGATTACGCGCACCGCCGCCGGCTCAAGATCTACGTGCACATCGCGGCGAAGGACCAGAGCGACGACCCAGCGCTTGCCGAGGCGGTGACGTCGCCGGACTACCGCGGCAAGTCGGAACGAATCTTTGTACTGGAGGTCGAGGCGTTCGATTGGAATTGCCCGCAACATATTACGCCGCGTTTCAGCGAAGCCGAACTCGCACCCTTGTTCGCACGGATGCAACAACTCGAAGCCGAGAACGCGGCGTTACGCGAAAAAGCCGCTCACCAGACGGGAAACTTATCATGACAATGACAATAGCCGTTGCACCGACCACCCGGCCGCCGCTGCCGCCCTTCACCATGGACAGCGCGGCAGTAAAAGCGCGCCTGGCCGAAGACGCCTGGAACAGCCGCGATCCAGCGCGCGTCGCGCTGGGCTATACGCTCGACAGCGTCTGGCGCAACCGCGCGGAATTCATCACCGGACGAGCCGCGATCGAAGCGTTTCTGACGCGCAAATGGAATCGCGAGCTCGATTATCGTCTCATCAAGGAAGTATGGGCCTTCAACGACAACCGCATCGCCGTGCGCTTCGCCTATGAATGGCACGACGACAGCGGCCAATGGTTCCGCAGCTACGGCAACGAGAATTGGGAGTTCGGCGACGACGGCCTGATGCGTCGGCGCATCGCCAGCATCAACGATCTGCCGATCGCCGCGACCGAGCGTAAATATCATTGGCCGCCGGGCCGCCGACCCGACGATCATCCCGGGCTGAGCGCGCTGGGTTTTTAGTCGGCAACGCCGGTTCGCTATTTCCGCAACTCCGCCAAAAGCGGCTCGAGCAAAGGCGCCATGCGCCGCAGTTCGTCGCGGTGCGCGGCGCTCAGGTCTTCCAGGATCGCTTCGCCGGCTGGCGTCAGCGCGAGCACGACGCGCCGCCGGTCCGCGTCGTCGCCGCGCCGAGCCAAATAGCCGGCGCGGACCAGGCGATCGACCAGTCCGACGGCGCTGTTGTGGCGGATGGCGAGCCGTTCGGCGAGGTCGCCGACGGTCGGCGCGCCGCCGCCCGCGCCCTTGACGGCGAGCAACGCCTGATGCTGTTGCGGCGACAGGCCGATCGCGGCGGCCTTCTCCTCGCTGAACACGAGAAACCGGCGCAGCAGGTGGCGGAATTCCGCCAGCAATTGGTAGTCCTGCGTCGTCAGCCGGCGCCTGGAAGGCGTCTTTCGCTTGCGCATGCGCTGACCTCGAGGTTCTTGCATTATATCGTATTACGACATAAATAGCCGGCGCGTTCGCAGCCGTTCGGCCGCGATTTCTTTGACGATCGGTGGCCCCCATGGCAGCAGGTTCCGAGCCGGCAGTCCATCAAAAAGCGGCGCTGCGGCGGGATGCGCTGCGCGACTTTGCCGCCGACCGCCGCCTGTTGTTGCTGGCGGCAATGGCGCTGATCGTGGGCAGCGCCGGCGCGTTCGCCGCCTGGGTGCTGTTGAAGCTGATCGCGCTCATCACCAATCTCGCCTATTTTCACCATCTCTCCGACCAGCCCGTGCGTTTCGCCGGCACGACGCTGCCGCTGCTGGACGATCGTCGTGCCGGTCGTCGGCAGCGTGATCGTCGGCTTGATGGCCTATTTCGGCTCGGAAAAAATCCGCGGCCACGGCATTCCCGAAGCCATCGAGGCCATCCTGATCGGTCAGAGCCGGATCGAGCCCAAGGTCGCTTTGCTCAAGCCGCTGTCGTCCGCCATCGCCATCGGCACCGGCGGCCCGTTCGGCGCCGAAGGTCCGATCATCATGACCGGCGGCGCGCTCGGCTCCCTGTTCGCGCAGCTCTTCCACCTGAGTTCGGCCGAGCGCAAGACGCTGCTGGTCGCCGGCGCGGCCGCCGGCATGACCGCGGTGTTCGGCACGCCGCTCGCCGCCGTGCTGCTTGCGGTCGAATTGTTGCTGTTCGAGTGGAAGCCGCGCAGCTTCGTTCCGGTCGCCGCCGCCGTCGTCGTCGCCGCCTTGTGGCGGCCGCAACTGATCGGGGCCGGCCCGCTGTTTCCCTTTCCGGACGTGCCGGCGATGCCAGCATGGGGGCTTGGCGTATGCGTTGCCGTCGGCATCGTTGCCGGCCTGCAGTCCGCGCTGATGACGATCTGTCTCTATGGCGCCGAGGATCTGTTTCGCAAACTGCCGATCCATTGGATGTGGTGGCCGGCGATCGGCGGCTTGGGCGTCGGCATCGGCGGCTTTTTCGATCCGGCGGCGCTCGGCGTCGGCTATGAGAATATTCGCGCCCTGCTGCAAGGCGGCCTCGACCTTCATGCGGCCATCGAACTCCTCCTGGTCAAGGCCGGCATCTGGGTCGTAGCGCTGTCGTCGGGTACTTCGGGCGGCGTGCTCGCGCCGCTCTTGATCATGGGCGGCGCGCTGGGATCGATCGAGGGGCACTATTTGCCGTTCGCCGGGCCGGGATTCTGGGCGCTCGTCGGCATGGCGGCGATCCTCGGCGGCACCATGCGCGTGCCGCTCGACGAGCACGCTGTTCGCGGTCGAGATCAGCGGCAATTCGCACATTCTGCTACCGCTGTTGGCCGCCTCGGTCGCGGCGTTTGCGGTCACCGTGCTCATGATGCGGCGATCCATCCTGACCGAGCGGATCGCGCGGCGCGGCCATCACATCTGGCGCGAATACACCATCGATCCGTTTCTGCAGACGCGCGTCGGGGAAATCATGGCGCAGCCCGTCGACACATTGCCGGCGGCGATGCCCGCCACCGAGGCGATCGCCTACTTCACGGCGCCGGAAGGACCCGCGCGGCACAAGAGCTATCCCGTCGTCGACGGAAGCGGTCATCTCGTCGGCATGGTCGCGCGCGCCGACATCCTGCGCTGGACCCGCGACGGCTTGGACGACGGCGTCACGCTCCGCGACCTGTCCGCGCGCGATGAGTTGTTATCGGCACGCGTCGACGACCTGGTCGGCGATCTCGCCGACCGCATGGCGGCCGCGGACACCGGCCGCGTGCCGATCTTGGCGCGCGGCAGCGACAAGGTCGTCGGCCTGGTCGCGCGTCGCGATCTCTTGCGCGTGCGGGCGCTGGCGATCCGCGCTGAGCAGGAGCGCGGCCGCGTGCTGCGGCTGCCCTCGGTGAGCCGGCGGGCATCGTCGTAGGGCCCGCGTAACGCCGCCGAACGCCCTCGCCTTCTCGACATGTGCGGCACATGCATGTAGTCGTGCATCTATGCCCAAAATGATCCGGCTTCGCCACGTCCCGGATGCTCTGCATCATCGGCTCAAGGCGCGCGCCGCACGAGCCGGCATGTCGTTGTCCGACTATCTCGTCCGCGAAGTCGGCAAGATCGCCGAGCGTCCAACCTTGGAGGAAATCCGAACCCGGCTCGCCGCGTTGCCGCCGGGCCGGCTGAAAACTTCACCGACCAAGGCGATCCGGGAGGAGCGCGACCGGCGCTGACATGACCCGTGATTGTGCTCGATGCGTCGGTCGTGATCGAGGTCCTGCTGCGTACTCCGCTCGGGATTCGTCACACTGATCGCGTGCTCGGTGGCGAGGAATCGCTTCACGCGCCGCATCTCATTGATGTCGAGGCGCTCCAAGTCCTGCGCCGACTGACATTGGCTGGGGAATTCGATGCGCAAAGGGCCGCCCAGGCGCTCGCGACACTCCTCGATCTCTCGCTGGTTCGGCATGACCACACGCCGCTCATCGGCCGAATCTGGGCTCTACGAACGTCCGTGACGGCCTACGATGCGGCCTATATCGCTCTGGCGGAGGCGCTGCCCGCAATCCTCCTGACCTGCGATGGCAAGCTTGCCCGCGCGCATGATCATCATGCGCGCGTCGAACTCCTGACTTGACATCAATGCGACTTGAGCCAATCGCGAGCGGCGCGCTGCGCGGCGGCGATCTCGTTCTCCGACATCTGGTCGGCGATTTCGCGCCGCAGCCGCACGGCGTCGGCATTGCCCTTGGCCGCGGCCAGATTGAACCATTTGTGCGCCGAGACGAGATCGACCGGAACCTCGCGGCCGACCGAATACATCATTCCGAGCGAGAACAAGACGTCGCCGGCGGCCGGCCCCTCGCCGAGCGGCGCCGTGGTGCTGTCGAGTATTTCAAAACGTGCCATGGTGCTTTCCCCGTCCTGACACCCTCTGCGCTATCGCGCCTTGCCGGCTCCTTTGCCCCCAGCCGGCACCGCCATCATGTTCAGAACATTTGAATGGTGGTTTAAACAATGCGATGAATCAAAACTGAACTTCGCCCGTGACGATGCGGCGAAATCGGCAACCCATCGTTAGCCAAACCGCCCGCCGGGTGTTGCGCGCAGGCCGCGTGTCCCGGCCCGGCCGACCTTGCATTGGCGGCCGCCTCGGCTATCTTTTCGCCGGGACGGATGGCGCATGCCATGCGGCGGATCAGGGAGGGATAACGATGAAAAGCTTCCGTAAAACGGCATTTCGTATGACCGCGGGCGTCGTCTTCGGCGCCGTCGGGCTCGCCGCGCTGGCGGTCGCGCCTGCGCTTGGCGGCCGACCCGTTCGGGACCTGGCTGACCGAAGACAAGAAGGGCAAGGTCCGCATCGCCGATTGCGGCGGCGCGCTGTGCGGAACGCTGGTGTGGCTCGCCGAGCCGCTCGATCCCGAGACCAAGCAGCCGAAGACCGACAAGAACAATGTCGACGCCGCCAAGCAGAGCCGGCCCCTCCTCGGCATACCGATCGTGCTCAACATGAAGCCCGCTGGCGCCAACACCTGGGACGGCAAGGTCTATAATTCGCGGGACGGCAATACCTATTCGGGCTCGTTCACGATGACCGGCGCCAACACCGCCGACCTCAAGGGCTGCGTGATGGGCGGCCTGATGTGCAAGACCGAGAACTGGACCCGCTCGAACTGATTGCCGGACGGCGCAGCGTCAACCTTCTACACACCAAGATAAGCATCGCGCACTGCCGGGTCGCCGGCGAGCGTCGCGGTGTCCGCCGCCTTGACGATGAGGCCGTCGGCGACGACGTAGCCGAAGCGCGCGAGCTTGAGCGCCATGCGCGCGTTCTGTTCGGCCAAGCAGGATCGAGACGCCGGACTCATTGAGCCGGCGCAGCGTCGCAAAGATGCTCCTGACCACCAGCGGCGCGAGCCCCATCGACGGCTCGTCGAGCAGGAGGAGACGCGGCCGCGCCATCAGCGCGCGGCCGATCGCCAGCATCTGCTGCTCGCCGCCCGAGAGAGCGCCGGCGCGCTGCGCCGCGCGTTCGAGAAGCCGCGGAAACAGGTCGAACACGAAGGCGAGATCGTCGGCGACGGCGCGGTCGCGCCGCGGCCACAGCCGGCGAAACGCGCCCATCTCGAGGTTCTCGCGCACCGTCATCGGCGCGAACACGCGCCGGCCCTCGGGCACCAAGGCGATACCGGCGGCGACCCGGCGCGCCGGCGGCAGCGCCGAAATCTCGTGGCCCTCGAACATGATCGCGCCGCGCACTGGACGCATCAGGCCGGCGAGGCAGCGCATCGTCGTGCGTCTTGCCGGCGCCGTTGGCGCCGATCAGGCAGACGCAGCCGCCGGCTTCGACCTTGAAGTCGAGCCCGTGCAGCGCCGCCTTGCCGTCATAGGCGGCGTGAAGGTCTTTGACCTCAAGCATCCTCGTCCTCGCCCAGATAGGCCGCGAGCACGGCGGGATCGCGCCTGACTTGGTCGGGCGAGCCTTCGGCGATCTTGCGGCCGTGGTCGAGCACGACGATGCCGTGCGAGAGGTTCATGACGAGCCGCATATTGTGCTCGACCAGCAGCACGGTCAGGCCGTCGCGGTTCAACTCGCGGATCAGCGCGCCGACGCGCTCGGCCGCGTCGTGCGCGAGGCCGGCGGCAGGCTCATCGAGCAGCAACAGAGCCGGCGCGGCGGCGAGCGCGCGCGCGATCTCCAACAGCTTGCAGTCGCCGAAGCTCAGCGCCGCGGCCGGCTCATCGGCGCGCGCGGCGAGACCGAGACGATCGAGCAGCGCGAAGCTCGCCGCGCGGATGTCGCGTTCCTCGCGGCGTGACGCGCCGGCTGCGCAGGAGCGCCTGCACCGTGCCGCAGGAGGAGCGGGTGTGGCGGCCGACCATGACGTTCTCGATGACCGTCATGTCCTTGAAGATTTGCAAATTCTGGAACGTGCGCGCGATGCCGCGGCGGGCGCGGACGAACGGCGGCAAGGCGACGATGTCGTCGCCGCGCGAGCAGAATGCGGCCGCTCGACGGCGCGATCGCGCCGCTGATCATGTTGAACAAGGTGGTCTTGCCGGCGCCGTTCGGGCCGATCACGGCCTTGATCTCGCCCGCGGCGACGGAGAAATCGAGGTCGGCGACCGCCTGCAGGCCGCCGAACCGGCAGCCGAGGCCGCTGACTTCGAGCAAAGTCGCCGCGGTCATGGTGTCCCTCATGGCGTCCGCCTTCGCCAGATGCGCCGCAGCGCCACGCCGGCGCCGGCAAGGCCGCCGGGGAAGAACAACAGGACCACGATCATGCCGATGCCGAACATCAAAAGCTCGGCGTCCTCGAACGAGCGCAGCACTTCGGGCGCCGCGGTCAAGATGAGCGCGCCCAGAAAGGCGCCGCTGAAGCGGCCCCAGCCGCCGAGCGCGACCATGGCAAGGAGCAGGATCGACGCCGAGAAGCCGAAGGTTTCCGGCGCGGCGTAGAGATTGCTCTCCACGTAAAGCGAGCCGGCGAGGCCGGCCATGGCGGCCGTGAGCACGAACAAGATCAGCTTATGGCGGAACACGTCGATGCCGAGCGAATTCGCCGCGACTTCGCTCATGGCGATGGCGCGCAGCGCCCGCCCGACCCGGGATTCGATCAGGTTGACGAGTGCAAGGACGCAAAACCCCGCGCACAGCCAGACCACGGGAAAAATCCGCGCCGGCGTATCGAGGGCGAAATGCCCGAGCATCAGCGGCTTGACCCCCAACAGCCCGTTGGGGCCGCCGGTCAGCGGGATCAATTGGGTGAAGAGGACGGTGAGGATGGCGTTGAAACCGAGCGTCGCCATGGCAAGATAGTGTCCCTTCAGCCGCAGCGCCGGAACACCGATCAAAAGCGCGCGCGCAACCGCCGACGCAACAGGCGAGCGGCAATCCGACCCAGGCGGAAACGCCGGTCTTCGCCGACACGATGCCCGCCGCATAGGCGCCGAGCCCGAAAAAGCCGGCATGGCCGAGCGAGATCTGCCCGCCATAGCCCATCAGCGTGTTGAGGCTGGCGACGAGAATGAGATTGATGAAGAACGTCACGAACAAATAGATGACGTAGTCGTTCGCGGTGAGGAGCGGCACCGGCAGCAGCACCAGCCAGAGGACGAGGAGCGCCGCACGCGGACCGAAGCGGGCCATGCGCGTCCCCTGCCCCGCGGCGGTCGCGGCCTCGACGCCAGGACGGGACGCCGCATCGTTGAGGTTCGTCATCGCGCGGCTCTCAGACTCGGTCCGGCTGCAGATTGCCCCATCAGGCCGGACGGCCGCGCAAACAGGATCAGCAGCAGCACGACGAAGGCGACCGCATCCTTGAAGTGTGACGACAGATAGCCGGCCGCGAACGCCTCCAGCAAGCCGAGCAGCAGCCCGCCTACAAGGGCGCCGGAAAGACTGCCGACGCCGCCGAGCATTGCGGCGCTGAAACCCTTGAAGCCGATCAGCGCGCCCTGGTCGTAGGACGTGAAGGTGAGCGGCGTGATGATGGTCCCGGCGACGCCGCCGGCCAGCGCCCCGATCACGAACGACCACATCACGCCGTGCTGGACGTTGATGCCGACGAGCGACGCCGCCTCGCGGTCGGCCGCCGCGGCGCGCAGCGATTTACCCAGAATGGTGCGCTCGAAAAACAGGTGCGCAAGTGCCAGGAACGCCAGCGTGATGCCGACGATCCACAGCGTCTGCGCCGGGACGCTGGCGCCGAGAAAATGCAGCACCGCATCGCCGGAGAAGCCGGGATAGCCGGCCGGATCCTTGCCGAGCGTCAGCATGACGGCGCTCTTGGTCGCGAGCGCCAGCCCGATGCTGAGGAGCGTGATCAGCATCGGCGTCGGCCGCCGCAGCGGCGCGACCACGAGCCGCTCGGAGACGAGACCCGCCGCCGCGACGATGACGACGGCGATCAGGCAGGCGAGCCAGACCGCGACATGGGCGGCGACCACGGCCGCGGCCGTCATGCCGCCGAGCATCACCCATTCGCCCTGGGCGAAATTGAGCGCGCCGGTGCTCTTGAAGATGACGTTGAAGCCGAGCGCGACCAGCGCGTAGATGGCGCCGGTCCCGATCCCGGCGAGCGCCAGTTGCAGCGCCGTCGCACCCATGCTCCCCGCGTTCATCGTGCCTTATCGGTCGCCCGAGCCGCTGAATTTGCGCGACGCCAAGGCGAACGGCGCGCGCTCACGCATAGTCCGCCAAGTTGAACCGGCCGCTCGCCCAATTGACAAGCACGATGTTGCTCTTGGCGAGGCCGGAGTGATGCTCCGGCGAGAACGAGAACGTGCCGCTGGCGGAGTGATAATCGTGGATGTTCTCCAGCGCGTCGCGCACCTTCTCGCGGTCAGCGCCGCCCTTGGCGAGCGCCGCGCGGGCGAGATAGACGGCGTCGTAGCATTGCGCGACGAACTGATTGGGCACGCGCTTGAAGCGGTCCTGAAAGCTCTTGGTCAGCGCGGCGATCTTCGACTTGCCGGGGTCGCTGTCGGGCAATTGGTCGCCGACCGGAAATTTCTGGCTCAGCAGCAACAGCTTGTCGGCCGCGCCGCCGGCGAGATTCATGTATTTGCCGGAGACGAAGCCGTAGCTGTGAACGAGCTGCGCTTTCTGGTCGAGCCCGAGCTGCTGCGCCTGCTTGAGGAAGACGACGCCCGCCGGCGTCACGGTCCAGCAGACGATCGCCTGGGCGCCGGCGTCGCGGATGCGGCCGAGCTGCGGCACCAGGTCGGTGTCGCCCGGCGCGAACGATTCATAGACGACGTCGAGGTTGCGCTCCTTGGCGACCAGTTTCATCTGCTCGGCCGCGCCCTGGCCGAAGCCCGAGGTGTCGGCGAGGAGCGCGATCTTGTGAAAACCCTTCTTGCCGAAATAGTCGGCGGCGCGCTGCAGCACCAGATAATCGTCGACCGTGCTCTTGAAGATCCAGCGGCGATCGGCGACCGGATTGACGATGGCGCTCGCGCCCTCGGTCGAGATGAACGGCACCTTGGCCGCTTCCGCCATCGGCGCCATGGCGAGCGCGATGCCGCTCATGGAGCCGCCGCCGACGATGATGTCGACGCCGTCGTTGCTGAGAAGCCGCCGCGCCTCGCCGATGGCGCGCTGCGTCTCGCTCGCCGCGTCGTAAAAAGTCCAGGCGATCTGCCGCCCGCCGATGCCGCCCGCCGCGTTGATCTCGTCGACCGCGAGCTGCGTGCCGTCTTTCATATCCTGGCCGAGGAACGCCGCCGGTCCGCTCACCGAGAGGATGGTGCCGATGCGCACCGGATCGGCGGCGGCGGCGCGGCCGGCGCCGAGCCATCCGGCGCTGGCGGCGCCGAGAAGAGCGGTCATGGTGTTGCGGCGCGTCAGCATCACGGGTCACCGTCGTTAAAGTTGCGGGTCAGGCGGGCGATCTTTGAACTCGAGATCCCATAGAAATAATAGACAAGGGAGTCAACGCGTGATACCGCGCGGATCCGCGCATGTTGTTGCGGCGATACAACCGCTTGCAGCACCTCCCGATCGCGGCGTCGCACAGAAGAAATCCACCGGCGGCGGGCGTTTTGTTGGAACGCGTGGTACGAGGAAGTGCCGGCATGAGCGACAGCGTGACGATCACGGCGACCTCGACCGCCACGCCCGGCCGCCATCTCATCGATATCCGCCACAACCATATCGTCGCGGATTCAACGTCAGCGCGCGGCGGGTCCGGCGAAGCCCCGGTCGCGACCGAATTGTTTCTCGCTTCGCTCGCAACCTGCGCGCTGGCGGTGATCACCGATCAGGCGCGGCGGCGCGGCATCGCGGCGCGCGAATACCGCGCCGACGTTTCGACCAGCGTGGACCCTGAGGATTCGACGCGCTTCGCGCACATCGCCCTTAGATTTCGCCTGCCCGGCATCGCCAAGACGGCGGCGGAACAGCTGGTCGGCGAATTCACCAAGATCTGTCCGATCTACAATACCGCGGCGCGAACCACCCCCGTTTCGATCGCCGTCGACGTGGAATGAAGGGGGTGGTCATGAGTTCTTCAACAAGCTCTCCAACTCAACGCAAGATGCATCTGGCGGCGTTCGTCGTCGCCGGGCCGGTGTCAGGACATCACGGCGGCTGGCGCTATCCGACCGCCGACCGCGATCTGTTGTCGGTCGATTATTACCGCAACATCGGCAAGGTTCTGGAAGACGGCAAGTTCGATCTGATTTTCTTCGCCGACATCCTCGCCATTCCGAGCCGGTTCGAGGCGAAGCCTCGACAGCCAGTTGCGCTATGGCGCGCTCGGCGCGCTGCGGCTCGATCCGATGATCGTGCTCGCGGCGATGGCGGCGTCGACCACGCGGCTCGGTCTCGCCAGCACGATATCGACCTCGTATTTCCATCCCTTCGCGGTGGCGCGCGCGATGGCGACGCTCGATCATCTCAGCGGCGGACGCGCGGCCTGGAACATCGTCACCTCGTTCCAGCAGGCCGAGGCCAACAATTTCGGCCTCGAGGACCAGCTCTCACGCGACGACCGCTACGACCGCGCCGACGAATTTTTGGACGTGACCTGCAAGCTGTGGGACTGTTGGCGCGACGGCGCGCTGGTGCGCGACCCGGCGACGCCGCTGTTCGCCGACCCCGCGCTGGTCACGCCGATCAACCACCACGGCAAATGGTTCGAGGTCCAAGGTCCGCTCAATGTCAGCCGCTCGCCGCAGGGCCGCCCGGTGTTCATCCAGGCCGGCGCGTCGGATCGCGGCCGGGATTTTGCCGCGCGCTGGGCCGAGATCATCTTCGTCACCCACGGCTCGATCGAGTCCGCCAAGACCTTCTACAGCGACATGAAGGCGCGGGCGGAAAAATTCGGCCGCAACCCCGACGACCTGAAGATCCTGCCGGGCTGCGTGCCGATCGTCGCCGAGACCAGAGCCATGGCCGACGACAAGCGCGCTTTGATCGACGATCTCGCCGATCCGCGCGCCGGGCTCTCGACGCTTTCGTACCATCTCGACATCGACCTCTCGCAGTTTCCGCAGGATGAGATCCTGCCGAAGCTCGACGTGCCGGGCGTGCAAGGCCACTACAAAGAAGTCTCCGACCTGACGCAGAAGCGCAAGCTCACGCTGTCGCAAGTCGGCAAGCAGTACGGCATCGGCCCGCTGCGCGAATTCTGCGGCAGCGGCGCCGACGTCGCCGACCGCCTTCAGGAATGGTTCGAGGCCGGCGCCTGCGACGGCTTCATGGTGCAGATGCCCTATCTTCCCGGCGGCATCGAGGATTTTGCCCGGCTGGTCGTGCCGGAGCTGCAGCAGCGCGGCCTGTTCCGCCGCGAGTACGAAGGTGTGACCTTGCGCGATCACCTCGGCCTGACACGGCCGAAGGCGTAGTCGCTACAAACTCGTCATCCTGAGGCGCTCGGCGCGCCAGCGCCGAGCCTCGAAGGACGCACGACCCGAGCGCTGCGGCAGCATCCTTCGAGGGCCGCTGCCGCGGCCACCTCAGGATGACGCGCGCTGTTGCAAAGGCGGAAGGAGTCCGAAACCTCACCTTGCTCTTTGCCCGAACAACACCGCGCGGACTTTCGGGTCGCGGATGTCGACCTTCGCCGCCGCTTCGACGCGGATGGCGAACGCGCGCTTGACGGCGGGGCGGGCGCGGATCGTTTCGAACCAGCGGTGCAGATGCGGGAACTGCCCCGGCAAATCCTGACCCATGCGCTCCGCGAGCTTGACCCAGCCGACGCAGGCCATGTCGGCGATCGAATAACGGCCGGCGAGAAATTCGCGGTCGGCGAGGCGCGTGTTCATCACGCCGAACAGCCGGTTGACCTCGTCGGTGTAGCGCGCGATGGCATAAGTGATCTGTTCCGGCGCGTAGCGGCGGAAGTGATTGGCCTGCCCGGCCATCGGCCCGAGCCCGCCGACCTGCCAATAGAGCCATTCCTCGACGGCGACGCGGGCGCGCTCATCGCGCGGATAGAATTTTCCGGTTTTGCGGCCGAGGTATTGCAGGATGGCGCCGGACTCGAACACCGCGATCGGCCGTCCGGCGGGGCCGCGCGGATCGACGATGGCGGGAATGCGGTTGTTCGGCGAGACGGCGAGAAAGGCCGGCACGAACTGTTCGCCCTTCGAGATGTCGACCGGCCGCACCACATAAGGCAAGCCGCACTCTTCCAGCATGATCGAAATCTTCCAGCCGTTCGGCGTCGGCCAGTAGTAAAGTTCGATCGGCTGCGATTGCGCTCGCCGCGGCGGCGCAGCGCGTTTCGCCTTCGTTCTCGCCGGCGCGTGCGGCATGGTCATCCCCTCATCGGCTAGCGCGGCATCAATCACCGAATACCACGTCCGACCGCAATAAAAACGGCGCCGCGCATTGCCGCGCGGCGCCGCCAAGATAGAAAGAAGAACAGCCGTCATACCGAGGGCGTCGGCGAGATGCTAGCGGGTCGAGGATCGAAACCGCCGGCTCATCGGTCTACGTGGCAGGTGCCACGCTCGATCAGCCGCCATGTTGAGGTGCGGACTGCCCGCCCCCCTCTTCACCGCGGCGCACTGCGCGCCGCAAATGAAGCTCAACCCTCCGTCCCGCCGACGCCTCCGCCGTCCACCTGGGCCGGCGCGTCTCGGACGATCTTTTCTCGGATGAACCAAACGCGGATCAACCTAGCTTGGATGATCGGGTGTTTGGTGGCCATCGATCGACCTCGACTGCTGCCGGCCCGTGTGACGCGATCATCGACATCTCGTTGGATGCCGAAGACCGAGAACGGCGCTGAATTACTTCTTCTTCGCCGCCTTCTTCTTCGCCGTCTTCTTCACGGCCTTCTTCGCCGCTGCCTTCGTGGTCTTTCGCTTCTTCGCCATTGCTGCCCTCCTAGCATTGAGTGGATGGCGACATCGGTGCAGTGCAGTCGCGAATCGAGCTGCACTAACCATCGATTACTACAGCAGAAAAAAAATAACAGTGACTCGCCTTAATTTTGTGTGTAAGCGCCGCGCCCCGCGCGCGCGCCGCCGCCATCGCCGCCGCGCCGCTCAAGCAACACGACGCCGACCGCTTTGTTTGATGCGACCGTGCACGACTTTTAGGATGAAACAGAGAAGTGCCGATAAAATGGGCATTTTTGACATGCCGCGCGATGCTTTGCTGAAAGTGCCGCGCACGGCTCGCGCACGCCGCATCGGCGTCTTCGCGCGCGCAAAAACACCGCCGTTGCGGGATTTCCCCACCCGAAAAAAATTTCGCGGCAAATGCGCCGAGAGGCGCTTCGAGCGCCTTCAAGCGGCGCAAAACGCGCGAATCGGTGCCGAGCGATTCGCTTGCGCGCCGCGTCGGAGCACCGCCGCGCGGCGCTTTGCGGTTCCGTTTTCGCGGTGCAAAGAGGATGAACGGCGCCTCGACGCGGCGCGCGCGGACGACCAACAGAGGGATGTTCAGACGCCGAGGCGCCGCTTGAGGAGATCGTTGACGGCCTGCGGATTGGCTTTGCCGCCGGACGCCTTCATCACCTGACCGACGAACCAGCCGATCGCCTTCGGATTGGTCTTGGCGTCGCCGACCTTGTCGGGATTCTTGGCGATAATGTCGTCGACGAGCTTTTCCAGCGCCGAAATATCGGTCACCTGCTTCAAACCGCGGGCTTCGACGATTCGCGAATCGTCGCTGCATCATTTATCGGTTCGGCCTTCCGGCCTCCCAGACCATTCGAACACTTCCTTGGCATCTTGCCGGAAATGGTGCGGACGTCGGCGATCTGGAGTATCGCAGCATTGGCAACGGGACCGCCGGGCATGAGCGGCCGAAAACCGGCGGCCACCGGCGGCGATGTCCATGCCCGTCCGCGATGGAGCCGGCTCGAAAGTTCGTTGATCACCCAATTGGCCGCGAGCTTGGGATCGCGCCGCGCCCGATCGGTGCCGCCGCCGGCGACCATGCCTTTCGAAAAAATCGGCCATCTCGCGTCTCGGCCACCAGCACATCGGCGTCGTAGGCGGAGAGCGCGTAGTCGCGCATGATAGCGCGCCTTCTTGCTCGTCCGGCAGTTCGGGCAGGTCTCGGCGCAACTCCTCGACCAGCGCCGGCGACAATTCGAGCGGCAACAGGTCCGGGTCGGGGAAATACCGGTAATCGTGCGCCTCTTCCTTCGAGCGCATCGAGCGCGTCTCGCCCTTGTCGGGGTCGAACAGCCGCGTCTCCTGCTCGATCGTGCCGCCGTCCTCGATGATGCCGATCTGCCGCCACGCTTCGTAGTCGATCGCCTGGCCGATGAAGCGGATCGAGTTGACGTTCTTGATCTCGCAGCGGGTGCCGAGCTCGGCGCCCGGCTTGCGCACCGAGACGTTGACGTCGGCGCGCAGATTGCCCTTCTCCATGTCGCCGTCGCAGGTGCCGAGGTAACGCAGCACGTTGCGCAGCTTGCCGATGAAGGCCTTGGCCTCGTCGGCGGAGCGCAGATCCGGCTTGGTCACGATCTCCATCAGCGCGACGCCGGAGCGGTTGAGATCGACGAGCGACATGGCCGGGATGCTGCTCGTGCAGCGATTTTCCGGCATCCTGCTCGAGATGCAGCCGCTCGATGCCGACCCGCACCGTCTCGCCGTCGGGCAGATCGATCGCGACCTCGCCCTCGCCGACGATCGGCTGCTTGTACTGGCTGATCTGGTAGCCCTGCGGCAGGTCGGGATAGAAATAGTTCTTCCGGTCGAACACCGATTTGAGATTGATCGTGGCGTTGAGGCCAAGCCCGGTGCGCACGGCCTGGCGCACGCATTCTTCGTTGATCACCGGCAGCATGCCGGGCATGGCGGCGTCGACCAATGAAACGTGCGAATTCGGCAGCCCGCCGAACGCGGTCGAAGCGCCGGAGAACAGTTTCGCCTGCGAGGTCACCTGGGCATGGACCTCCATGCCGATCACCACTTCCCAGTCGCCGGTCGCGCCTTTGATCAGCTTGGATTTTCGCGGGGTCGGTGCATCCATGGTCGTCGCACGCTCGTGTTGTTCGGGCTTCGGTTACGCGCTTCCGCCGCCCACCGCAAGTCTTGCCCACGCATAGCGTTCGGGACCGATCGTGGGCGCCAAGCCTCTGTTTCTTATCGCATTTGGCGCATCGCTCACCGCCGCTTGCAACCTGTCGCGCTTAGACAGCGCCCGGCAGAGGAGATTAGTCTCACGCTTCAGGCAAAAAATGCCGAGGGAGGAAATCATGAGAGCCGTCACTTCGATCTGTGCTGCCGCCGTGTTGCTGTTCGCGACCGGGAACCTGCGCGCCGAACCGGTCTATCCGGACGTCGTCAATACCTCGCACGCAACGTCGCAGGCCGCTTCATTCTTCAAGTCGTACTTCACCGCCAAGAGCGAGCACAAACCGGTCCCGACCACGGATCATTTCTCGGACGCGCATCTGACCTACATCGATGCCGCCCTGGGCTGGCCGTTCTACACCAAGAAAGGCATGACCGACCTGTTCGAGGCCTACATGCCGAAATGGCCGGCGGCGGGAAAATCCTACCCGACGCGCATCTCGGGCGACACGCACTCGGCGCTGGTCGCCTTCACCGACACGCCGGAATTGTTCGGCGGCGAGATCCGCATCCTCGCGGCGATCGATTTCAAGGACGGCAAGATCGTGCGCTGGGTCGACTATTGGGACAGCCGCTCGTTCGGCGCCGCGACCGCGGCGAAGATGCGCACGCCGGCGGACAAGTTCCCGACCAATTTCGACTATGACGTCGCGAGCGACGGCGCCTCGGCCAAGATCAAGGACGTGGCGCAGAAGCTCAGCCTCGCGTTCGCCGTCAGGCGACGGCGCGGCCGCGGCGGCCCTTTTCTCCAACGACGCAGTCTATCGCGACCGGGCGCTGCGGACGCAAGTCATCGGCAAACAGGCGATCGGCAAATATCTGTCGCGCCTGCTGCCGACGGTCCCTTATGGCAAAGGCGCCAAGCTCGTCCACATCGTCGGCAGCGATCAGGGCGGCGGCTACGAATGGACCAACGCCGACGGCCCTGTGAAGCGCGGCATCACCGCGATCGACCTCGACGCCGACGGCAAGATCGTGCGGCTCGCCACCACCTGGGACAACGGCATGATGAGCGACGCCGATCTGCAGGCGCTGGTGCTTTTCTCGATCGAGAAGTGACGCAAGTCATTCCGGGGCGCGCCAACGGCGCGAGCCCGGAATCCATAATCCCGGCACGCCGAGAGGATTGGAAAAAGCCGGTAACGTTCCGGCCATGCTGGGGTTATGGATTCCGGGCTCGCCGCTTCGCGGCGCCCCGGAATGACAGCCGCTAATTCCCTTCGCGCCAGATGCCGAGCGCTTCCTGCGCCGGGCGGTCGGAGATCGAGAACAGCACCGAGGGCTGCGACGCGCGGTGGGCGTAGCGCTTCCATGGCGGCACGACGAAGACGTCGTTCGGCCCCCACGTAATCACTTCGCCGTCGATCTCGGTCGAGCCCTTGCCCTCGGCGCAGGCAAAGATGGTGCCGTCGGTCGAGCGGTAAGGCTCGCCACGAAAACCTTCCGGCAGCATGGCGAGGTGCGCGCTCATGGTCGGCAGGACCGGCCCGCCGGTCATCGGGTTGGCGTAGCGCACCCGCGCGCCGTGGCTCTTGTCGATGTCGCCGGCTTGGAGCATGCGCGCGATGATCGGCCGGGTGCGGGCATAGGTGTAGTTGATGACCGGGGTGCGGTTCATCGGATGCTGCGCCGCCGTGCCGTCGGGCAGCACGCCCGAACCATAAAAGCTCAGCGAGTCGCCGTCGCGGCGCGTGGTCTTCTGGGTCGGACTGTCGAAATCCTCGCCGAACGAAGTCTCGAAGAAATTGACGGTCGGCGCGTCGAGCACGTCGAGCCACAGCATGGGTTTTTGCGAGGTGTTGCCGTGATCGTGCGGCGCCCAGTTGGCGGTGATGAGGAAGTCGCCGCGCGACATGAAGGCCTTCTCGCCCTCGACCGCGGTATAGGCGCCCTCGCCGTCGAGCACGAAGCGCACCGCCGAAGAGACGTGACGGTGGGCCGGGGCGACCTCGCCCGGCATGATCATCTGGATGCCGGCGTAAAGCGTGTTGGTGATGCGCGAACTCGCCGCGTATGCCGGGGTTTTCCAGAATGAGCACCCGGCGCTTGGCTTCTTCCGCGGTGATCAGGCTGCCGGATTCCAAAACCAGCGACTTCACGTCGTCATAATGCCAGACCGCGGGCACGCAGCGGGTCACCGGCGCGTCGGGCACCAGAGTCGCCCATGACCTTCCACAGCGGGGTCATGGAGTGCTTGGAAATGCGGTCGTAATAGGCCTGCCGCACCGCCTCGATGTTGTGGGTCGGATCGGGCGTGCCCGGCTTCTTCGCGGTCGCGGCGGTCATGGTTCCTCCTGGATCGCGGCGCTGTTAGCACCACTATAGATAATAACGCACCGTGCCGCTGAAATAGCGCAGAAACGCAGCAAATGACGGAGCTGCCATGCAAAGCGCGGCGTGTACGACCACAACCCTACGTATTCACGTTGCCGCCGTCGACGGCGATGGTTTGCCCGGTGACGAAATCGCTCTCGGCGCCAGCGAGGAAGATGAGCGCGCCGATCAGGTCCTGCGGATGCTCGTCGCGACGGATGGCACGGCCGGCGACCGATGCCTTGCCGGCCGTCGCCGCGTGGTGCGGATTCTGCTGCATCACCGTCTCGCTCACGGTGAAGCCGGGCGCCAAGGTGTTGACGCGCACGCCGTGCTCGCCGAGTTCACGCGACAGCGCGCGCGTGAACGCCATGATGCCGCCCTTCGAGGTGACGTAGTGCAGCATCCGCGGGATGCCCTTATAGGCGGTGGCGGAGCCGATATTGATGATCTTGCCGTAGCCTTGCGCGATCATGTGCGGCGCGACGTGCTTCACCATCAGGAACGGGCCGCGCAGATTGACCGCCATCACCTTGTCCCAGAGCGCGACATCGATCGCGGTGCACACGGTCTCCTGCAGCGGCGCGAACAACGCGGCATTGTTGACGAGGACGTCGATCTTGCCGAAGCGCTCGATCGTCTGCGCGACCAATGCCGTAACCGCCGCCTCGTCGCTGACGTCGGTCACCGCACTCTCCACCGAATTGGCGCCCTGGGCGCGGGCGATCTCCTGCGCCGCCTCCTTGCCGTCGGCGATATCGGCGATCATCAGCCGCGCGCCTTCGGCGGCGAGCGCCTGCGAATAATGCCGGCCGATCCCCTTGGCGCCGCCGGTGACGATTGCGACCCGGCCGTCGAGACGACCCATGTTTGTTTCCTCCCGCCCTAATTTGTGGTGTTCAACTCTTAGGCCCGAACCGCTCGATGAATTTGGCGAACGCCACGAGCTGCTGGCCGATGAATTTCTTGGTGGCTTCGTCGGTGATCTGCCCGGTCGTCGCGTCGATGCGCTGCGAGGCGTTGCCGATGAAGATTTCCGGCTTGTTCAGCGTCACGGCGTCGAGAAAGATCATCGACCGGCGCAGATCGTATTGCATACGGCCGCCGCCGAGCGGCCCGTTGGTCGCGGACTGGATCGCGATCGGCTTGCCGGCGAACGGCTGGTTCTCGACCCGCGATACCCAGTCGATCGCGTTCTTGAGGCCGCCGGGGATGGAGAAATTATATTCCGGCGTATTGAAGATGACGCCGTCGGCGACGCGCACCGCGTCGGCGAGCTTCTGCACCGACGGCGGAATGCCGCTCGCCGTCTGGGTGTCGGCATTATAGAGCGAGAAGTCGGTGAACGGCGGCGCTTCGGTGATGGTCATGCCGGGCGGCGCAAGGCCAGGCAGCGCGTTCATCACCATGCGATTATAGGAGGCCTTGCGCAGGCTGCCGCAGATGCAGATGACGTTGAGCGTTCGGTCGGTCATGCTGTCCTCTCGAATGAATTCGAAAAATCTCGGCGGCTACGTGCTCGGCGACGCGTAAAGCGCCGGTACGACGATCTCCTTCCAACTGTGCGGCGGGTTTTTGAGTTCGCCGTGGCGGCCGAGAAAATCGGCGAAGGCCTGCACGCCGTGGACGGCGCTGCCGAACTCGTCCCTGATGTCGGTGACGACCGCATCGATCGCGCTGCCGGCGAGCGCCTTCGACGGCTCGTGTGCCAGATAGATCTGCGCGGCGCGATGCGGATCGTCGCGGATGATGCGCGCGGCCTCCTCCATCGCCTTGCCGATCACCTCCGGCACCTTGGGGTGCGTGACGATGTAGCCGCGGGTCGCGCCCATGACCAGGAACGAGGCTTTGCCGCCGATCACCTCGGCGGAGGTGAGAAGCTTGCGGACGCGCCCGTCCTCGAGTGCGACCTCGGTGTAGGGCGCCGAGGCGAAATAGGCCGCCGACCCGCCGCCGGCGATCAGAGCCGCGACGGCGTCGGACGGTGCCGCGACCACCATCTGCTTCTTGAGCCGATCGAACTCGCCGAACTGCTTTTCCGACTGCATCTGCAGCAGATAGCGTTGCGGCGCTGTCGCAGCCGGCATCGCGATGCGGTCGGCGGGCTTGAAATCGGCGAGCGAGTGCAGGCTCGCCCGGTTCGTCAACAGCGTCAGCGGCAGCGTGGTGATGCCGGAAACCACGAGGATCTGGCGCGGCGTGTTCCTGGCCTCTTCCCACTGCGCGAGCAGCGGTACGATGCCGTAGGGACCCATGTCGATCGCCCCCGACGCGATCGCGTCCTGCAGCGGACCCGCGCCGGGGAAACGCTGGTAACTCACGGTCAGATCGAGCTTGGCGTCGCGGCCGTACTTCTCGACGAGCTTGAGATCCTCGCAGATGTAGGTCGGCAGGAACGCCAGGCCGTAACCGATGCCGATGCGGACCGTCTCGTCGCCACGGGCGGGTCCTATCGCCGCGCAGAGCGAAATAGGCGCCAGCGCAAGCGCCGCGCAGAGCAAGATCAGCGCGGCGGCGGCGCGGCGTGCCGTCATGTGGCCTTCTCTTCGACGATCGGGTTGCGCAATACGCCGACGCCGGCGATCTCGATTTCGCAGACGGACCCGGGCGTCATCCACACCGGCGGCTTGCGCGGGTGGCCGACGCCGGAGGGCGTGCCGGTGAAGATGATGTCGCCCGGTTCGAGCGTTATGCCCTGCGTGAGATAGACCAGCGTCTCGATCACCGGGAACATCATGTTGTCGGTGTTGTCCGACTGCATCACGGTGCCGTTGAGCCGGCTCTCGATCTTCAAGCCCTTGCCGCCGGGCGGCAATTCGTCGGCGGAGACGACCCACGGGCCGACGCCGCCGGTGCGGTCGAAATTCTTGCCCATGTTCCATTGCGTGGTCTTGCGCTGGAATTCGCGCACCGAGCCCTCGTTGCCGCAGGTGTAGCCGGCGATGCAGGCAAGCGCGTTGGCGGCGGTGAGATGCTTGGCGCGCTTGCCGATGACCACGATCAGTTCGGCCTCGTAATCGAGCGTCTCGCTCGCCAGCGGCCGGACGATCGGCTGATCGTGCGGCACCAAGGAGGTGAGGCTCCGCATGAAGATGGTCGGGAATTTCGGGATATTGTCGCGGTTCGGGCCTTCCTTGACGTGCTCGAGATAATTGAGCCCGAGGCAGATGATTTTTCCGGGATGCGCGACCGGGAGCGCATAGGTGAGACCCGCCAACGGCCGCCGGGCGCTCGCGCCGGCGCGCTTGGCGATGTCGGCGAGCGGCTTAAGGTCGCCATCGTGACGGCGCAGCCATTCGCCGAGATCGGCCGGTACGCTCGCGTCGACGGCAGAGAGATCGATGACCTGATCGCCGTCGATGAGACCGAGCCGCGGACCGCCTTGGCCTTCAAATGCTACGATTTTCATGATTGTTTTCCTTGCCTGTCGTTGATTGCTTTTGCCGGTCTCGGTCGCCGAAACGGCCGGGACTATATCGAGCCGAACGGCGGCGATCTACCGCCCCTGCCGTGGGGAACGCCAAGCGTCTGCACTGCGAATTTCGCGGAGCGGGCAGCACTCGGGGGCGAAAAATCAGCCGAGAAAATACCCCCGCAAGCGGTCGCGCGCGGCGAACGCGGCGGCAAGATCGAAGCCGTTGACGATCGCGAGCCGGAAGCCGCCCGGCGGCATGGCGTGGCGTTCCGGCGCGACGTCTTCGCGGAAGGTGATCTGGACGCTGCTGACGCCCGCCATGCGGCCGACCTCCGCGACCAGCGCCGGCGGCGGATGGCGGTAGCGCCGGCCGTTCGGCCCGAACAGCACGACGCTGTAGCCGTCGCGGCGGTCGGCGTCGGCGAAGTCCCAGGTCCCGGTCTCGTAAAGCCGAACCAGCGCCGCAATCCAGCCGGCGCCGTAAAGGTCGGGCCACTGATCGGCGAACCGCAGATGCACCTCGATGATGGTGCCGCCGATGGTTTCGAGATTAAGCATGCCGGTATAGCCGGAGAGATGCGTGCGCACCCACTTGCCGCACAGCGCCTCGATTTCGGCGTCCGCCTCCGCATGGACGGTCCAATAATCGAAGGTGCCCTCGCCCGCCGGCTTGCCGGTGACGTGCCGCCACCA
Source organism: uncultured Pseudomonadota bacterium (assembly GCA_963745155.1). Taxonomy (GTDB): domain Bacteria; phylum Pseudomonadota; class Alphaproteobacteria; order Rhizobiales; family Xanthobacteraceae; genus BOG-931. The sequence goes on from CAVUWO010000031.1 coordinate 281,120, forward strand.
GCGCGGCGCGCCCTCGACCACCGCGATGTCCGAGGAGATATGGCGGCCTTCGAGCAGCGTCATCCAGAAATGGCCGGGGGTCGCGTGGCGCTGGTAGTCGGCGGGCGTTGTCAGAACGCGGCTGCCGATACCCATACCCTTGAGATTGACGATCGGTTTCGAGAACACCGGAAAGCGCGGCGGCGGCGTAGCGTGCGGACCCGCTTCCAGTCCTTGGCTCAACGCCACGGCGAGCTTGTCATAGACCCAACGGTGCGCCGGAAACCATTGCCAGGCGTCGGCATCTTCGGTGGCGATATTGGCCGCGGTCTTGACCTGCGTGAAATATTGCAGGCGCCACGGGTCGGCTTCGCAAATCGGCATCTCGCACCGTCATTGCGAGGCAGCGAGCCAATGGCGGCGCCGTGCCAAGCAAGCAATCGGTAATCTCTTCGTCGCGCAGGCTAGATTGCTTCGTCGCTCCCGGTCTTGCAACGACTGTACTATGCCTATTTGCGCCGCGCGCGGGTGCGCGCCGCCTTCTTCGCCGCCGCCGAGCGTCGGGCGGCGCCTTTGGTCCGCCCAGCCTTTTTCGCCGACGCCGAACGCTGCGCCGCCGTGCGCTGCGCCGACGCGCTGCGGGCCTGGCGCGACAGCGCCTTATGCGAGGCGGTGTCGCGCGGTTCCCGCTTCAGCGCGGCCGACACGGCGCGAGAGACCCGCGGCCGCCGCTTCGGCTTGCGTTTGCCTTGCCCAGCTTCGTAGGCATATTCGGCGCTGCGGCGGGTGCGGTCGGTCGTGCGGCCGCGCTTCGGCGGCGGCAGATCGACACCGGCGCGCCGCGCCTCCGACAGGCCGATCGCAATCGCCTGTTTGGTCGAGCGCGCGCCATGCTCGCCGTGGCGGATTTTGTCGATCTCGTCGCGCACGAACTCGCCCGCCTGGGTCGACGCCGATTTGCCCGCCCGCTTGTCCCTGCGCGCTTTGTCGATCGTCTGTGTGCGCGGCATGTGCTGGTCCTCCGTCGTCACCTTCCCTCGATGACAACGCCAAGACGCACTGATGGTTCGCCGAGCGGCAACGGCGCAAAGCTACGATTGCTTTGTTATTTCGGAATCTCGTCGTTCTGGCCGGCGGTCATCCGCAAGGCGTGGACGCTGAACAGGCCGTCGGTCCATGCGGCAAGCGCCGTCCAGCCGCTGCCGTGCGCGAGCGCCTGGAACGAATTGATCGAATATTTGTAGCTGTTCTCGGTGTGGATCGATTTCGCCGGTGCGGAATTCAATGGTCGTGCCGCGCAGTTTCACCTTTTGCCGCCGGGTGCTGGCGAGATGCATCTCGATGCGGCCGCGCTCGGCGTTGAAGCAGGCGTGGTGCTCGAACGCGGCGAGATCGAAATCGGCGCCGAGCTCGCGGTTGATGCGGGAGAGCAGATTGAGATTGAACTTCGCGGTGACGCCGGCGGCGTCGTTATAGGCGCGATAGAGAATGTCGGGCGCCTTGACGAGATCGACGCCGACGATGAACAAGGCTCCCGGCCCAAGTACACGGCCGGCGTGGCGCAAAAACTGCGCCGCTTCGTGCGGCTCGAAATTGCCGATGGTCGAGCCCGGGAAGAAGCCGACCCGCCCCATGCCGGCGAGCGCCGCCGGCAGCTCCGGGGCTTCGGTGAAATCGGCGGCGATCGGGTAGACCGCTAGCCGCGGCTGATCGCGGCGCAGCTGCGCCGCTTCCTGCTGCAGATACTCGCCCGAAATGTCGATCGGCACATAGGCTTCGACCGTCGCCGCGGCATTGATGAGAATGCGCGCCTTGCGGCTCGATCCGGCGCCGAACTCGATCAAGGCGCAGCCCGGCGGAAACAGCGACGCCATCGCCGGCGCATGCTCGCGCAAAAGCGCCAGCTCGCAGCGAGTCGGATAATATTCCGGTAGCCTCGTGATCTGATCGAACAACACCGACCCGGCCGCGTCGTAGAAATATTTCGGCGGCAGCCGTTTTGGTCTCGCGGTTAGACCGGCGAGAACGTCGGCGGCGAACGGCTCGAGCGTTGATGCTACGGCCGTCGGGCGGAGCACACGTTGCGAACGGGGAGCCATGGCGCCGCTCAGCGTCCGCAGAAATCGGCGAGCCGCACGCCCGAGAACTGCCAACGCGCCGGCGGGTAGAAGAAATTACGATAGGACGGCCGCGAATGACCGACCGGCGTCGCCAGCGACGAGCCGCGCAATACCATTTGATTGATCATGAACTTGCCATTGTATTCGCCGAGCGCACCGGGCTCGGCCTGATAACCGGGATAAGGCGAATAGGCGCTGCGGGTCCACTGCCACACCTGACCGAACGCGTCATCGAGCCCGCCGTTCCGCGCCGGCACCTCCCACTCCGCTTCGCTCGGCAGATGTTTGCCGGCCCAGCGCGCAAAGGCGTCGGCTTCGTAATAGCTGACGTGGCAGACCGGCAGCGCCGGATCGACCGGGCGAAGCCCGCCGAGCGTCATCGCGAACCAGGCTCCGTCCTGTTTGCGCCAATAGCCGGGCGCCTGCCAGCCTTGGGCCTCGACATGGGCCCAGCCGTCCGACAGCCACAGGCTCGGCGTCCCATAGCCGCCCTCGGCCATGAATTCGAGCCACTCGCCATTGGTGATGAGCGCCCGGGACACGCGCACCGGCGCCAGCAGCACCTGGTGCGCCGGCCGCTCATTGTCGAAACAAAAGCCTTCTTCGTCCGCGTGTCCGATGGCGTGAATGCCGGAGATCAGAATATCGCCCTCGGCGCGAGCACCGCCACCCTCGCCGGCCGGCCAGCGCCATTGCGCATCATAGACCGGATGGGTCTCGTTCTGCGCGAAGGCGTGCAGAAGGTCGGTGAGCAGCAATTCCTGATGTTGCTGCTCGTGGTTCAATCCGATCTCGACGATCGGGATGACGGCGGCCAGATCGTCCGTCGTTTCGATCAGCGCCGCGACGGCGGCGTCGACATGGGCGCGGTAGGCGGCGGTCTCGGCGACGCCAGGCCGGGTGATGAGACCGCGCTGCGGCCGCGCCTGCCGCGGGCCCGCGGCGACGTAATAGGAATTGAACAGAAACGCGAACCGCTCGTCGAACACACGGTAGCCCGGCGCGAACGCACGCAGCAGGAATTGCTCGAAGAACCAGGTCACATGGGCGCGATGCCACTTCGTCGGGCTCGCGTCCGGCATCGACTGCACCACCTGGTCCTCGGCCGACAGCGGCGCGGCGCGCCGTTCGGTCTCGGCGCGCACCGCACGGAACGCGTCGATCCAGGTCTGACGCACGTTCTCAGCGCACTCGGCGACCCGGGCGGCGGCATGACGGGATGATTTGTGCGGGCGAGCAGGCGACAGCATAGCGGGAGGGTGCATCATCGGGTCCGGCAAAACAGCGGTTTGAATGGCTGAAGGCAATGGCAAGAAAGTCAATCGGAGCGTCGCACGATAGTTCCATACCCCTTCATATAGAGAGGGCAATGGTGCCGCGGGCATTTTAACGGGGATGTGATCGGGAGAATAATCTTCCGCCAGGGATGGGATCATCGCGCAAGGCGTTTACCAACGACCGGTCAAGCGCTGGGGAGGGTAAGGAAGAGCGAACGGCCCGCTGCTGCGCTACGCCAAGCCCGACCAAGAGGCCCTCGTGGACGCTACACGCCATCAAGCCGACGATGATTCGCATTTCTGCCGCACCGACGCTGGTCGATCTCGAGGGCATCCCGATGATGATCATCTCGCCACGACAACGGCCGTCTGCTGGGCACCGCCGTCGATGGAGGAGAGCGCCGCAGGGCTTTCGCCGCGCGCTTCGTCCCCTCCATCAGCGTCAGCCGCGCCGCATCAAATACCTCGACCCATCTAGCGCCGACGGTAGGAACAATCCTCCCGATCGGGGGCTTGAGTAATAGCCCGGCGAATTCGCCCGGCCGAGTTCCCAAAAACCTCGCCCCCACCACGCACTCAGGTGACGCTTATGTACCATCACGTCAAGAAACTCATGTATACGGTTCGCGTCGACGAGCCCGATCCGCGTTTCGGCAACATGCTGCTCGAGCAATTCGGCGGCGCCAATGGCGAGCTCGCGGCCGCCATGCAGTATTCGGTGCAAGGGCTGAACTGCGACGACGCGGCGCGAAAAGACCTTTTGATGGATATCGGGACCGAAGAACTGAGTCATTTGGAGATCGTCGGCTGTCTCGCCCGCATGCATCTCAAGCCTTTGAAGTCGGTGCGCGAGGCGGCCGAAGCCGATCCCTTGATCGCCATCGCCGGCGGCGGCGGCGTCAGTCTCTTCAATTCGATGGGAAGCGCCTGGACCGCGGATTATCTCAAGATCACCGGCGAACTCGACGTCGATCTGCGCAGCAACATCGCCGCCGAGGCGCGGGCCAAGATCGTCTACGAGCGGCTGATCAATTTTTGCCGCGACTCCGGAACCAAGGATGCCTTGCAGTTCCTGATGACGCGCGAAATCACGCACATGCGCGCGTTCACGATCGCCCTCGAAACCATGGGCAAGCCGCCCTTCAGCATCGGCCGCATCGCGCCGACGCCGAAGCTCGTCGATCAGTTCTTCAACGATTCGACCGGCGAAGGCGACCACGGCGAAGTGGATACGCGCGGGCCGTGGAACGAGGGCGAGCCGTGGGAGTTCGTCGAGTTGCCGGCGTTCCAGGATCTGGAGGGCTTGTCAGCCGGCGGTCCCGCCATCCACGGCGAGAGTTCGGACCTGCCCGATCCGGCGCCGATCCAGGAACTCCTGGTCGATCAGCTCCGCGACATCCTCCACGCCGAAAAGCAGCTCCTCAAGGCGCTGCCCAAAATGGAAAAGGCGGCGCATGCCGCCCAATTGCAGCGCCTGTTCGGCGTTCATCTGGAAGAGACCGAGCAGCAGGTCGAACGGGTGACCGAGTGTCTTCGCCTGCTCGACGCTCCGGCGCGCGCCAAGCCGTGCAAAGGCATGGCCGGCCTGATCGAAGAAGGCGAAGAGGTCATCTCCGAGGGCAAAAAGAAAGATGACGCCGCGGCCGATCTGGCCCTGATCGGCGCAGCCCAGCGCGTCGAGCATTACGAGATCGCCGCCTACACCACTGCGCGCAACCTCGCCATGCAACTGCATCAGCCCGCGCTCGTCGAATTGCTGACGACGACGCTCGGCGAGGAGCAGAACGCCGCGCAACTGCTGGACCAAGTGTCGCAGCCGCTGATGTCGGTGTCCCGCATGCCCGCGAGCGTCGAATAGCCGCAAGCCTCGGCCCGATGCGGCCCATCCCACGCGGTGGACGGGCCGCATCGCGGCGCGGGCGCTCTCGCACGTTTCCAACCAGCGCGAAATTTGCTCTACACTTCACTCCGGCACCGAACTCTGCAGGGTGCGGGCGAGGCATGGGGACGCACGATGCGGGGACGCAGATTCGCTATTGCGAGCGGACTGGTGATGGGCCTGCTGGTCGGCCATTCCGCCGACGCGGCGCCGTGCCGCACCGCGGGAAGCTACCCGGCCTGGCTCGCGGCCTTCGAGCACGAGGCGCAGGCCAAGGGCATCTCGCCGGCCGCCATCGCGACCGCCAGGCCGGGCCTCACCTACGAGCAGCGCATCGTCAACATCGATCGCGGCCAGCGTGTCTTCACCCAAAGCTTTCTGGAATTCTCCGGCCGCATGGCCAATTCCTATCGCATTCAGCAAGGCACCGCGCGTATCAAGGCCAACGCCGCGCTGTTCGCCCGCATCGAGAGGCAATACGGGGTACCCGCGCCGGTCATCGTCTCGTTCTGGGCGCTGGAGAGCGACTTCGGCTCCAACATGGGCAACTACCATTCGCTCGCTTCGATCGCCTCGCTCGCCTACGACTGCCGGCGCAGCGACCGTTTTCGCGCCCAACTGTTCGACGCGCTGCGCCTGATCGAGCGCGGCGATCTTAAGCCCGACGAGATGATCGGCTCGTGGGCCGGCGAACTCGGGCAGACGCAGATGATGCCGTCGGAATATTACCAGTACGCCGTCGACTATGACGGCAACGGCAAGCGCGATCTCATTCACAGCGTGCCCGACATGCTCGCTTCGACCGCGAATTATCTGGTCGGGCTCGGCTGGCATCGCGGCGAACCGTGGCTGACCGAGGTGCGCGTGCCGGCGAAGCTGCCGTGGCAAGAGGCCGACTTGGCAATTCAATTGCCGCGTGCGAAATGGGCGGCGTATGGCGTCACGCTCGCCGACGGCGGGCCCTTGCCGGCGGACAATCTGCCCGCGTCGCTCCTCCTGCCGATGGGCCGCTTCGGGCCGGCTTTCTTGGTCTACCAGAATTTCCAGGTCTATCTGCAGTGGAACAACTCCCTGGTCTATTCCACCACGGCCGCGTACCTCGCTACCCGCATCGCCGGCGCGCCGCCGCTGCGCCACGGCACGCCGCCGGCGGGATTGCCGTTTGCCGAGGTCAAGGAGCTGCAGGGATTATTGGCGCATGCCGGCTACGACGTCGGCGCCATCGACGGATTTTTGGGGCTGAAATCGCGCCAAGCGGTCAAGGCGGTGCAGGTCAAATACGGACTGCCGGCGGATTCCTATCCGACGCCGGATTTGCTCACCCACATGCGCGCCGGGCATTAATGGCGGGGGCCCTTGGACGGCGGAGCCAATTCCGCGCGCGGCCGCACGGACCGCTTCGTTCGCCATAATCGCCGTTTTAATGCGGGCCCGCGGCGACGTGTCCGCCACGCGCGGGATACGAGCACTGCCGTAACATTATAACGTCACTTTTGCCGGACAGTTTCGGCTGGAATAGTGTGGGGCGCGGCGGACGAAGGTTGGGACGGTGAGGGATTTTTCATGATGCACAACGACCAGCGGCGGGTCGCGCGGCCCACGGCGTCGATCCGCCGAACACGTGCGCGCTGGACGCTTGCCGCGGTGCTCTTGGGGCTGATCTTGGCGCCGGTGACATGCGTGCAGCCGGGATTGGCCCAGGACGGCACCGCGCCCGGGACACCAACCGCACCACCGGCCGCTGCCGCGCCGTCTCCAGCGGCCCCTGCTCCAACGGCAGTCGCGCCCGCCCTAACCCCGGCACCGGCGGCGACGCCGGCCCCGATCGGCGCCACCTCCGGCGCGCCTTCGATCAGCGCGGCGGAGCTGCCGCAGAACCTGTCGCCCTGGGGCATGTTCGAGCACGCCAACATCATCGTGAAAGTGGTGATGGTCGGGCTCGCGTTCGCCTCGCTGCTGACCTGGACGGTATTCGTCGCCAAGAGCCTGGAACTGCAGGGCGCGCGCGGCAAGGTGCGCGCAGGACTGCGCATCCTCATCCAGTGCACGACGCTCGCTCAAGCCCGCGAAAAATTGCAGAAGCAATTGGACGATCGCGCCAATCCGGTGGCGCAAGTCATGGCGGCGGCGGCCGACGAGATGCGGCTGTCCACGACGCTGCCGAGCGACGGCGTCAAGGAGCGCATCGCCTGGCAGCTCGAGCGCATCGAGATGGCGGCGGGCCGCAAGATCTCGCGCGGCACCGGCGTTCTTGCCACTATCGGCTCGACCGCGCCGTTCGTCGGCCTGTTCGGCACGGTGTGGGGCATCATGGACAGCTTCATCGGCATTTCGCAGGCGCATACCACCAATCTCGCCGTGGTGGCGCCCGGCATCGCCGAAGCGTTGCTCGCGACCGCGCTCGGCCTCGTCGCCGCCATTCCTGCGGTCGTGATCTACAACGTGCTGGCGCGGTCGACGGCGCATTACCGCGCGCTGATCGGCGACGCGTCGGCACAAGTGATGAAGCTCGTCAGCCGCGACCTCGACCGCGCCGCCAAGCCGAAATCGGGCGCCGTTTCACAAGCCGCCGAGTGACCGAACCATGGCGATGCGTCTCGATCACGGAGCGGACGAACTCGACGAGGTGCACGACATCAACGTCACGCCGTTCATCGACGTGATGCTGGTGCTGCTCATCATCTTCATGGTGGCGGCGCCGCTCGCGACGGTCGACGTGCCGGTCAACCTGCCCTCGTCCAATGCCGAGCCCAAGGACCAGAAGGACAAGCCGGTCTACCTCACGGTGAAGTCCGATCTCAGCCTCGCCATCGGCGACGACACCATCGCGCGCGACAATCTCGCGGGCGCGCTCGACGGCGCGACCGGCGGCAACAAGGACGAGCGCATCTTTCTGCGCGCCGACCGCAGCGTCCCTTATGGCGAGGTGATGCAGGTGATGAACGCGCTGCGTGCCGCGCATTATCTGAAAATCGCGCTGGTCGGCATGGAAATGCGGGAGACCAAATGACCGCGCCGGCGCCATGGTGGATCGAGGACGACAGTCCGCGCGACATTGTGCGCTGGATCGTCGCCGGCGCCATCGTGCTCGGCGTCTATGCCGGCGCCGGCGCCGCTTACGTGCTGTGGCAGCCGCCGACGACGGAGATCGGCGACGATACCGAGGCCGTGACGCTCGAACTTGCGCCGATCGAACTCGACGCCGGACGCGGAGGCCAAGGACGCCGCGCCGGCGCCCGAGACCATGATCGAATCCAAGGCCGTACCGCAGCCACAAGACCAGCCGCCGGTACCGGAAGAGACCAAGGTCGAGCCGCCGCCGCCCGACAACACGCCGGACGCGATCCCCGAGCCGACGCCGAAGCCGCCGGAAAAGGTCGAACAGGCGCGGCCGCCGGCGCCGATGACCGCCGAGCGCGTCAAGGGCGGCGCGCCGCATATCGAACCGTCCTGGCAAAGCACGCTGGTGCGGCGACTGCAGCAATACAAGCGTTACCCGAACGAGGCGCGGGCGCGCGACGAGCAGGGCGTCGTGCTGCTGGCCTTCAGCCTCGACCGCAACGGCCGGCTGCTGGCGCACCGGATAGCCCGAAGTTCGGGCTATCCCGACCTCGACGCCGAAGTGTTGGCGATGATCAAGCGGGCGGAACCGCTGCCGGCGTTCCCGCCGAGCATGCCGCAGTCACAGCTCGATCTGACCGTGCCGATCCGCTTCTCGCTGCGCTGACGCAAACCGTCCGCTGTCTGCCTCAGTCGTTGTTCGGCATCGCATACGGCTCGGGCGGCCGTGGCGTTGGGGCGAAGCCGGCGCCGGGTCCGAAGCGGCCCAGCGGCGACATCGACTGCGTGCTGCTGCCGAACTGCACAATCGGCCCGCCCGGCCCGCCAAGCTGCGTTCCGCCGCTGCCGAAATGACTGACATGATCGTCCGGATCGCCGAACTTGGCGCCATCCGAATTCGGCGTGCCCAGGGTTTCGAGCGTGAACGCCCGCGCGGACGACGCCGCCAGGGGGATCGTTACGGCACCGAGTGCCAGCGCCGCCACACCGAGAAGCGCCAAACGTGCCCCATCACCTGACTGCATAGTCCCCTCCTCGCCGCCGCGCCTTCGAAAAGCGGATTCGAAAGCCGAATTCGAAACATGTAGACTAGGGTCGTGCCACACTTCCGTCATTACCAAAACATGACCGATCGCTCAAGCTCGACGCGGCAACTCGTCGCTGAGGGCCGATCGGGGTCTTTGAGCGTTCTGCAAGACGCTTAAGAGCCGCCAAAAGAGGAAAACCATGCGCAACAAGCCCTGCCTGAACCTTTCCGACGTCAAAACAATGCTGGCCGCGTGCGAAGCCGAAGCCGTCAAGAACAACTGGGCCGTTGCGGTCGCGATCGTCGATGACGGCGGCTTCCTCCTCGCTTTCCAGCGCATGGACGGCGCGGCGCCGATTTCCGCCGAGGTCGCGCTCGGCAAGGCGCGCACCTCGGCGATGACCCGCCGGCCCAGCAAATTCTTCGAGGACCGCGTCAAGGACCGTCCGGCCTTCGTCAATTTCCCGGCCGGTATCCTGATCCAGGGCGCGGTGCCGATCATGCACCAGAACGAATGCGTCGGCGCGATCGGCGTTTCCGGCGTGCAGTCGCACGAGGACGAGCAGATCGCGCTCGCGGGAGTCAAGGCGCTGAGCTAACCGGCCGCGTCTTTTTCGGCGCACCGGACACGGCACGACAACGTCGCGCCGTGTCCGGCGTCTGCCAGTGCTGGCGCACGCAGCCGGCGCGAAGATTTCAGCAATTTCGTTCAAAAATTCGATAGGAATTCCGCCGTCGCAGCGGAACATTGACGGGCGCCATCGGTTCATCAACCAATCGGTGCCCGGACGCCGTGCCCTTGTTTTGCTTGGGCGCAGCGCCCGATTGCACGCTGGCGAATTTGGCAGTTCCGACCAGCGACCCCGTCTAGGCAGCCGCCACACCTTCGAGCAGAGCAGCGAACCGGAACACCACAGCCTTCATTCATAATGGGTGCAATCATGACGCGTCCGGCCTCAGGTCCACGGCGCGCCCATGTCAACCTCGATGTCGCCAAGGCAAGCCTCGACCACGCGACGCGCGCCGATGGCCTGGAGGAGTTCTGGTCGCAGACCTCGAGCGCGGTGCAGGCGCTTCTCGTCGCGGCCGGCCGCGAATCGACGCTTGGCGCTCTCGGCGGCTTGCACGGCGCGCTGGCGACCACACAGCTCGGCGTCGCGGCGAACGCCGCCACCGTGTCCGGCTGCAGCCTGCCGACGCAGGCGCCGGCCTATGGCGTCGCCGGCGGTTATTTGATTTATGTCGCCGTTCCCGCGCGCGCGACGACGGAGCTGCCGGTTTCGATCGGCGCCAAGACTATCGCCGTCGCCAACGGTACGGTTGTTCTGCGCACCGCGGCGAGCGACCTGATCGGCCGCCTCTGCTCGGCCGGGCCGGCTAAGGGTGGACTGGATTCAACGCATCAGCACGAGTGACAATGAGGTCGGAGAGGTAGAAGAGGTAGAAGCGCCATGAAGCTCGGCATCATCGGAACCGGTACCGTCGGCTGCGCCTGCGCGCTCGCCGCGGTGGCGCGCGGCAGCGCGCGCGAGATCGTTTTGGTCAACCGCACGCGCAAGACCGCCGAAGCGGTCGCGACCGATATGCGCTACGGCACGCCGCTCGGCCCCAAGGTCGACATCGCCGACGGCGACTATGCCGATCTCGCCGGCGCCCGCGTCATCTTGATCACTGCCGGCATCAACGAAAAGACCGGCGGCGCGACCGACCGCAGCGACCCGCAAGGGCGCCTGCGGCTGCTCGACAAGAACACCGAAATCTTTCGCGACATCGTGCCGCGCATCGCGCGCGCCGCACCCGACGCGGTGCTCGTGATCGTCACCGATCCGCCCGATCCGCTCGCCGATATCGCGCGCGCGGCGGCGCCGAAGTCGCGCGTGATCTCAGCCGGGACGCTGCTCGACAGCCTCCGCTTTCGCGTCCACCTCGGCCGCCATTTTGGCGTCGATCCGATCACCGTCGAGGCGACGGTGATCGGCGATCACGGCGTGAGCCAGGTGTTCCTGTGGGCGTCCGCCCGCATCGGCGGCGTGCCTATCGAGGCGCTGCTGAAAAAGCGCAACGAGACGCTCGAGGCGCTGCGCCGAGAGGTCGAGCGGGACGTGCGCTACGCCAACATCACCATCATCGAGGGCCACGACGCCAGCCAATACGGCATCGGCATCGTCTCCGCCCGCATCGCCGAAATGGTTCTGCGCGACGAGCGCGCGGTCGTGCCGATCGGCAGCTTCCAGAAGGAATTCGGCGTCACGCTGTCGCTGCCGAGCGTGGTCGGCAAAAGCGGCGTCATCGAAGTCCTGCCGCCGGAGCTTTCCGCCGAGGAACGCGACGGTCTGCAGAAAAGCGCCGCCAGCCTCGAGGCGGCGCTGGCGCACGTGAAGGGGCGCGCGCAGTCGGCGGCCTGACAGGATCGGCAGCCTCACGCCAACGGATCGGCCGGCAGTCCCAGCCGGAATTTGCCGTGATTTTCATACGCGGTGTCGCTCATCACCTGGTGCAGCCCCGCGGAATTGAGGTCGCGCAGCAGCCGGCCGATGACGTGCGGGTGATGCAGGCCGGTGTTGCCGGCGAAATGATAGGCCTGCGTCGCCGTTTCGATCGCGATGTCGGTCGCATAGACCGCCGCGGCGCGCACGTCGGCGACGGCCGCGCCGTCCGGAATTTTTCCGGCGCCGGCGATGTCGTAAAGCTCTTGATAGCGCTCGTGCAGCAACGCCCGCGCCGCCCGTAATTTGAGATCCGCCTCGCCGATGAAGCGATGCACGATCTGCCGCTCGTCGAGCTTCGAAGAGCGGAACGCCCCGCGCGTGGTGGTGGCGAGCTTGATCAGTTCGTCGAGCGCGCGCCGGGCCGCCCCGATGGCGACGCTGCCGTGCTCCTTGGCGACATAGGCAAACGGCGGGAACAGATAAGAAGCACCGCCGCGCGCCGGCTTCGGCTGCAGCAGGTCCCACACGAAGGTCATCTCCTTCGGCACGTAGTAGTTTTCGATCGAAAAATCGCACGAGCCGGTGCCGCGGAGACCGACCACGCCGCGCCAATTGTCGTAGAGCGTGACGTCCGTTTTCGGGAAACTGGTGAAGATGACGAGCGGCCGGCCGCCGTTCTCGGCTTCGGTGCCTTCGACCACCGTGCCGGCGACGACCCACTCCGCATGCCCGATGCCGCTGTTGAAGCGCCAGCGCCCATTGACGCGATAGCCGTCGCCTTCACGCACCGCGCGGCCGGCGGGAAAGAAAGTGATCGCCGCGGTCGGCACATGGCCGCCGGCGAACACGCGGTCAAGACCGGCTTGCGGCAGGAAGGTGCCGAGCGAAGCAATGCCGGTCGCGCCGACCATGGTGCACCAGCCGCTGGTCAGGTCGTGATAGGCCAAACCCTCCAGCACCAGCATTTCCGTGACCGGGTCGGCCTCGGCGCCCCCCATCGCGGCGGCGAGCTTGAGGCGGAACATGCCGGCATCGCGCAGCGCGCTGACTGCTTCGGGTGCGAGCGTTCCGAGTTCCTCGCTTTTCGGGCCTGAGGCGGCGAGCGTCTCGGCGATGCCGTCGACCGCCGCCAGGAGCATTTTCCGCTTCTCGACGCCGTCCTTGGGAAACGCTTAAATCATTCCTCGCCCCTTTAGCTTTTGCCCCGGCGGTGCTCCGGGTGGGCCGAACATAGCCGCAGAGCCGCGCCCCACAAACGGGATTTTCCGGGCCTGCCAAAGCTGATAGTGCTGGCGCCCGTGAAACTCTAAGTGAGGGAAGAAACGCGATGCTTGCCGTTATCGGCGCCACCGGAAATACCGGGCGCGCGGTTGTCAAGGAACTCAAGGCTCTCGGCCATTCGCCGGTGTGCGTTGTGCGCAACCCGGACAAAGCGCGCGAGGTGCTCGGCGCCGACGCCAAGACCGCGGTCGCCGAATTGACCGACCGCGCCGCGCTGGAAAAGGCGCTCGCCGGCGTCGAGAGCGTGTTCGTCGTCACCGGCCACAATCCGGAGATGGCGACCCAACAGAACACCATCCTCGACGCCGCGCTCGCGGCCGGCGCCAAGTATCTGGTGCGGGTCGGCGGCGGCAAGGCGCTGGTCGGCCCGGATTCGCCCTCGGTCGTCGGCCGCGGCCATTTCGAGGTCGAGGAGCGGCTGCGCGATAGCGGGATCGGCTGGGTGATCCTGCGCCCGGGCCTGTTCATGCAGAACGTCATGGGCCAAGCCGCCTCGATCAAGAACGACAGCAAGATGGTTCTGGCGTTCGCCGCCGACCTCCCCGTCGCGCTGATCGACGTGCGCGACACCGGCGCGGTCGGCGCCCGCATCCTCGCCGATCCGGCCCCCCATGTCGGCAAGACCTACGAATTTACGGGCGCGCTGACGACCTACGCCGCGTTCGCCGACGTGCTCTCGCAGGTGCTCGGCCGCAAGATCGCCTATGTCGGCCTGACCCCCGAGCAGGCGATGGAAGGCATGAAGGCGCGTGGCATGCCGGATTGGCTCGTCACCCACATGGGCACGATCGCCAAGATCGGCGCCGCCGGCGGCTTCTCGACCGAGAACACGCAGGTGATCCGCGACGTCGTCAAGCGCGCCCCGATCACGACCACGCAGTTCGCGGTCGATCACAAGGCGCTGTTTGCTTGATCTTTGATGAGGCCTAACCGTCATTGCGAGCGAAGCGACGCAATCCAGTACGGCGCCCTCAACTGGATTGCTCTGATGTCCCAAGTCAAGGCGCTGGGCAGCACGTGTTGTTGCCTCACGTTCGGCGCGGGAGGCGATCGAGGGGACGGTCGTGCAACGGAAGGAGCGAAGCCTTGAGACGTCGGTCAACAACCTCTGATTCGCGGGTTCTCGCAGGTCCGTGTGTTCGTCCGGGGCTTTCCCTGTCTTCGTACGGGCGTCGATCTTGCGACCGGCCTCCAAGCAATCCTCGGGAATTCCCCACCGTGGCTGCGCTCCCGCCGTTGCACGCTTTTTGAGTTCACCGGACCTTGCTGCCCCGGTTGGCTCCCTATGATTGATGGCGCCGTTGCGGCGCGGCCGCGAACCGGCGCGCGGTCAGGTCGCCGCAGTCGCCGAGGTGACCTCGCGGCTGACCGCCCAGATGAAGCCGGCGAGCTCACGGGCGACCGCGGTGATGACGACGGTCTTGCGCTTTCCCTTCTTGATCAGCGCCCGGTAGCGCCCGCACAGCCGCGACTGCGTCTTCCAGGCGATGGCGCGGACGGAAGGCGGCGCCGCGGCCACCTTGGCCTGTTTGGCCGCACCGACCCGCGGCGGATGCTGATAGCTCCACGCGCACTCCACCAGAATGCGTCGGGCGTGGTTGTTGCCAGCCTTGGTGATCGGCCCGCGTTTGATGGTGTCGCCTGTGGAGTCTTCCGACGGCACCAGGCCGAGATAGGCCATCAGCTGGCGCGGCGTTTGAAAGCGCGACAGATCGCCCACCTCGGCCAGAAACCCACTGGCCGAAACCAGATCGATCCCGCGCATCGCCATCAACGCCGTCACAATCTCGCAAAGCGACCAGTCCTCGACCGCAGCGCGGATCGCCTGTTCCAGACGTTCGATCCGATCTTGCGCCTGGCGCACCGCCAACAGCATCTCCTCGAAGACGATGCGCTGCTCCACGGAGGCGAGCTTCACGCTCGCCAGCCAACCCATATAGGCCTTGCTCCAACTCTTCTTGCCAGCAAAGTGCAGCCCCTGCCGCAACAGCAACGCCGCAACCTGCTGGCGCTTCGCCCGCAGATCGGCGACCGCCGCCATGCGCGCCCGGGTCAGATCGCGCATCGCCTCATGCCTCGTGTCGGGCACCCATACCGCCGTCAACTCGCCGGCGCGCAACAGCTTGGCCAGGCCGAGCGCGTCGCGCCGGTTGGTCTTCACCCGATCGCCAGGCTTCTTTGGAACGAGTGAGGGCGCAACCACCAGGCAGTCGTGCCCAAGGCTCTTGATCTGCCGATACAATCCATACCCGGTCGGCCCCGCCTCGTAGCAAAACGTCAGCCGCGCATACTTGCCGGCAAGCTTGCGCACCAGCTTCGCCGTCGCCGCCGCACTGTTCTCGATCTCGCCGAAATACCGCACCTCGCCCGCGCGCCCGGTCGCGGCGATCGCAACCGCATTGCGCAACTTCGACGTATCAAAAGCCACGTAAGCTTCGCTATGATCACTCATGACTCACCCTCCTTGCCTGAGGCTCTGCCCGGCCTATCCGGGTAACCCTCGCAAACGCATCGAGGGTAAGTCGCCTCTCGCTAGGAAGGGGACATACAGTCTTCGTCGCGGAGCCTGTCATCGGGCCGGCCACTTCGGGCCGGACCCGTTGGCTCCTCGCAATGAGGTAATACAAAGCCGTCTCAGCGATGCGAGCGCCGTCTCCTTGTAAGCCGTAAGGCGGTAAGTTATATGATCGGCATGAACCGCCTAACGCGCCTGCCCTCCGCATTCTCCAAGGTCTCGGTCAAAAGCCAAACCGTGATCCCGCGCGAGGTGCGCGAGCGGCTGCGCCTGAAGCCCGGCGATACGCTGCGCTATCGCATGACGGAAGACGGCATCCTCATCGACAAGGCACCGGCGAACGAGGCGGACGATCCATTCGCCACCTTCTCCGAATGGTCGGAAGAAGCCGACGAGAAGGCCTATGGCGGCCTCTGACGACAGGCGTTTCGCGCCATTCGATGTCGTCGTTGTTCCGTTTCCCTATGCCGACCGGCTCGCTGAGAAGCGCCGCCCTGCCCTTGTGATTTCCAACCACAAGCTCGCGGTCCACGAACTCATCTGGCTCGCCATGATCACCAGCGCCGATAACGAACCGTGGTCGAGCGATATTCCCATACCCGATCTCAAGCGCGCGGGGCTTCCCGCTCCGTCGGTCGTGCGCCCCGCCAAGATCGCGTGTATCGAACCGGGCCGCATCGACCGGCGCATTGGGCGGCTCGACAAGGCGGCAGCGCGGGTAGTGGCGCAAAGGTTGCGCGGGTTTTTGGGGTGATACCAAAGCTGCTTCCGCCCCCGCTGTGCGCGGGCGGAAGCAAACAACTCACTCCAACCCCGACGCCCGCGCCTGGTCCTTCGCCATCACCGCCCAGTCGTTTTCGCCTTCGCCGTGGGCGACGGCGCCGACCAGGCGGTCGCGCCAGACATTGCCGCTCGGCAGCGGCACGCCGACCGCCTCCCCCGCGGCGAGCGCGAGGTTGGCGTCCTTGAGGCCCAAAATCGCGCGCTGGCCGGCGGGCAGATAGCGCTCTTCCAGGATGAGCTGGCCGTAGGTCTTGTAGGCCCAGCAGGCGAACAGGCCGTTGCTCAAAACGTCGTGCAGCACGTCGGCCTTGACGCCGTATTTGCGCACCAGCGAAAAGCTCTCGCCGATCGCCTCGATGGCGCAGCCGAGTACGAAATTGTTGGCGATCTTGATCGCTGCGGCGCCGGCCGGATCGGGGCCCGCTTCGACGATGCGCCCGGCGATCGCCGCGAACAGCGGACGGCACTTGGCGACGCTCTCCGCCGGCCCGCCCGGCACCATGCCGGCCGCGCCCGCGGCGACGACTTCGGGCCGGCCGAGCATCGGCGTCGCGATCAAGATCTGCCCGGCGTCGCCGTGCAGGGTCTTGAGTTTCTGGATGGTAGCGACGCTGTGGGTTCCGGCGCAGATGTGGATGCCGCGCGTCGGCAGCGACGCCAGCAAGCCGCCGTGCTGGCTCACGACATCGAGCACGGCCGCGTCGTCGGCTAGCATGGTGAAGACGGCGACGCCGTAATTCGCCGCGTCGGCGACCGACGCCATCGGCTTGGCGCCGGCGTCGGTGAGCGGCTTCATCTTGTCGGGCGTCCGGTTGAAGACGCCGACATCGTGGCCGCCGTCGATCAGGCGGCGCGCCATGGCGCCTCCCATGCGGCCGAGCCCGATAAATCCCACCTTCATCGCCGCGTCTCCTTATTCATATGCCGGTATTCGTCATTGCGAGCGAAGCGAAGCAATCCAGGGCCACCGGCACGAAAGCTGGATTGCTTCGTCGCCCCTGTGGGGCTCCTCGCAATGACGAAGCTCAGATCAGCTGGTCGCGCACCCACTCGATCTCGCGCGAGACATAGTCGACGATATCGCCGGTCTTGAGGCTGTCGGGCAGCATGTCCCAGGTGTAGGTCTCGATCTCGAGCTGGCGCGACAGCGGCGTCTTCTTGTGGAAGGCGAGCGCCTCGGCGATGGCGAAGCGGGTGGTGCGGAACTGGCCGAGATCGTCGAGGAATACCGGCACGTGGATGTGGGTGCGCCATTCGCGCGGCCCGGGATTCTTCTCGTACGCCGCGATGGCGTCGTCGACGTTGAGGTAGCGGGTGATCTTGCCGTCGCGCTTCTCGAGCGTCTGGGTGAGATAGATGGTCTTGGCGTAGCGCTTGAGCGTGTCGACCGCGGCCTGGTTCACCTCCGGCACATAGAGGGCGGCGGCTTCCTGCAGCTTGAACACCGGCACGCCGGCGTCGACCAGCTTCTGCAGCGAGGCGGTGATGTCCTCGTATTCGACCGCCTGGTGGCAGATGTCGTAGACGATGCCGAGATGGCGGCGCAGCGCGTCGATCGCCTCGGTGATCGGGATGCGCGCCAGCTTGGCGAGCCGCTCCACCGCCGCGCCGGAATAGAGGTGATCGCGGAAGAAAGCGATCGATTCATCGGTGGTCTCGAGGAAGCAGAACGGCTCCGGCTCGAGCGCGAGCTGCACGGTCGAACCGGTCTTGTCCTCGAGCGCGATCAAATGCGCGACCACGCGCAGCACATTCTCGGTGTAGGCCGCGATGACGTCGGGCCCGGTGACGCGCGGCTTGAAGCCGAGCGGCGCGGTCTGGATCGACGGCGTGACGGTTTTGGGACAGACGTCGGCCAAAACGTTGGCGACGTTGATGGTGTATTGCGTGCGCTCCTCGGTGCGCCAGTCCGGCTCGTAAACCTGCTCCTTCACCGTGTCGCCCTTGAAATGGCCGTAGACGAAGGCGTTGGCGGTGTAGATGTACATGTCGTTGTCGGCGAGGAATTTCTTCAGCTTGTCACGCTCGGCGGGCGAGTTGGCGAGCGTCTGCGCAGTCGGCGCCGCGAGCCGGATGCAGACGCCGAAGGATTTGTTGCCGGCGACCCGCGCCTTCACCTTCGGCAGATAGGTGTTGAGCGACGCCCACAATTGCTCCCAATTGTCGGCGGGATGCACCAGCGTCGAATAGGTCAGATGGCCGAGGCCGTTGCCGAGATCCATGAGCGGAGTTCCTGTTCTGGCGATTTCTTGGCGATCTAGGTTCAGATCGTTGCGATCAATGAACGTGTTCGATTTTCTCGGACGCGGCCGATGCGATGATGGCCGCGGTAGCGGCGACGCCCTGAATAATCTGATCGTGCGGGATCGGGAACGCCGGTCCGCCGGCGGCGGCCCTCGCGAACGCCTCGATGATGGCGCGGCCGGAATCGAACGGCGCCGCCTGCCAGACCTTGGTCTCGCCCTTGACCGGCTGGAATTTGCAGGTGCCGAACAGCCGCGTGCGCCGCTCTTCCGAGGAGGCGCCGACGACGTGGGTGACGCCCTCGAGCCGCACCCAGCCCTTGGAGCCGAACACCTGAAAGCTGAAACCCGGCCCGGTCGTGGTCATGGTGCCGAGATAACCCGACATCCCCTCCTTCATGCGGAACAGGATTGAAGTGACGTCGTCGTTCTCGACCGGCGCCGCGCGGCGGAAGCTCTGGGCGAACACGTGGTCGATCGGGCCGCATAGATCGATCATGCCGTCGACGGCATGCACGCCCATCGGCATCAGGCCGCCGAGCGGCGTCTCGGCCTTGTCGGCGCGCCAGTGCGCCGGATTGATGAACAGCGCGTTCGGAAACGTCATGGTCGCTTCGATGTGCAGAATAATGCCGAGGTCGCCGGCGCGGATCATGTCGCGCAGCTTGATCATCTCGGGGTGGAAGCGGCGATTATAGCCGACGCCGAGCGTGACGCCGGCCTTCTCGACGGCGGCGACGGCGTCTTCCGCCTGCTGCTTGGTGAGCGTGAACGGCTTTTCGCAGAACACATGCTTGCCGGCGGCCGCCGCCGCGATCACTTGCGCGGCGTGCATCGAATGCGGCGTCGCCAGCACCACGGCGTCGACGTCCGGGTCGGCCAGCAGCGCCTCGTAAGTCGGCGCGAGCTTGAAATTCTTCGCCTTGGCGAAGGCCTCGACGTCCGGCGTCACCGTGCGGGTAGTGCCGGCGACGAAGCCGACCACGTCGCTCCCTTCCACCGCTTCGACCAGCGTCTTGCCCCACCAGCCCAAGCCGACGATTGCTGCTCTGATCACTTCCTGCTCCTGCGAGCGCAATGACGCTCGTTTTGCTGCTGTTACGACAACAATATCGCTACGACGGAACTAGTGCCGCCAAACTAGTGCGGCCACGTCAGCACCGCGAGCGCGATGCACGACAGCATCCAGAACACGCAATACTCGATGCCGCCGATGACCCAGATCCACTTTTTGGTGACCTTGTAGGTCGCAGCGCCCGCCACGAACAGATGGGCCGCGGCGACGGCGGCGACATAGGGCGTGTAGATCGCGAACACCAGGAGGATCGTCAGCACCGTCTCGACCGTGCCGGCGACATACATCCAGGTCGCCGGCGGGTTGAACTTGGCGGCCTTGAAGAAGTTCAGCGTCGCGGGCTCGGTGAACTTGCCGACGATGTGCGGGATGAAGAACAGCCCGCAGATCAGGCGAAGAATATTGACGCCGTTGGTGAGATCGAAAATGTGCAGATGGCCCGACATGGCGCTCCCCCTGTTACCAAAGCCCGTTTTTCCGCGGCTAGCTTTAGCCCGATCATTGGCGGATTTCCAATAGGGCGCGCGCCAAGCGTCGGCAAGGCGCGCCGGTTTCGCCCCCAATGTAGCGGTGCAACTGCCGCCCATCGGCCGGTGGGCAAGGCCGCCGCCCATCGCTCCTTCGCGGGGCGGCGTCCAAGGCGCGTCTTCCAGGGCGCGCCTAAAGAATTTCGAACATCTGATAGATCGGCCCCTCCGGCAGGCGGTGGCCGACGCCCACGCTGAGGATGGAGTTGAGCCAGCCGTACTTTTCCGAGGCGGTCTCGAAGGTCGCCGAAATGCGCAGATAATAGTCGGTCGCCTTGACCACCTCGCCGCGGGCGATGCGGTCGAGCACCTCCTGCGGTCCGTGGCGGATGCCCGTGTACGGCATGCCGATGATGGCGCCGTCGTCGGTCTTAAGTACGATCCGCACATTGATCATCCAGGCGCCGTCGCCCGGCCGGATCGACTGCCAGTCGCTGCCGCCGCCGGGAAACAGCTCGCCGCGCAGCCGCTCGCCCTCGAACCGGCCGCCGGTGATGACGCCGACCCGCCGGTCGACCCCCGGCGTCTTGCCGACATTGATGGCGGGGGCGACATCGAGCAGCAGCGTGAACAGCGGCCGCACTTTGAGCGCCGTCATTTCCGGCGGCAGAATTTCCGACAGCGGACGCGTGGTGGACACCGGCGACCCTCCCTTTTTCATTCGCAACGCGCCGGACCAAAGCCGGCAGCGCCGGGACACTAGGGTATTTCGGCCGCGCCGAAAACCGTTTCCCGGGCGCGGCGCAGACGGAGCGAAGCGAAGTGGTGCGCCGCAGAACCGGGATCGTCACAGGCTCAGCGCTTGCGACGATCCCGGATCGCGGTTGCGCCGCGTCCGGGAAAAGCTCATCCGTCCAGCTCCTTGAAATAGCGATAAATCCCCCATTGGCTGAAGGGAATCCGCCGCTCCGAGGCGAGGTAGACCTTGATGCGCGGGCGCTTCGCCACCCTGTCGTGCAGCGCGATCGACGCCCGGCACCTTCTTCTCGAACCGCTTCATGTGCTTGGGAAAGGCGTAGCGCAGCCCCTCGACGATCTGGAACAGCGAGAGGTCGACATAGGTGAGCCGCCGCCCGACGAGATATTGGCCCCCGTTCTTCAGCAGCACGCGCTCGAAATAGCCGAGGTATTTTGGCACGCGGTAACGCCAGAAATCCTTGGTGCGGCGTTGTGCCGACGGGATCTGTTCCTCGAAATAGAGCCAGCTCGTCACCGGGTGATGGGTGTCGTGAATCTCGACGACGAGGTCGGTGATGGTGAGCTGCAATTGATGGGTCCACAGCCGGCCCTCCTCGTCGCGCGGCGCGAGACCAAGCCGCGGGCCGAGATAGAGCAGAATGTTCGCGGTCTGCGCGATGACCGTCTTGCCGGCCTTGAGAAAAGGCGGCGCGAACGGCGGCCGCGCGCGCCGACTTGTTTTCGATGATCCGCGTCATCGCCGCCATGCCGGATTTACCCTTGCGCGCGACATCGACATAGTCGGCGCCCGCTTCTTCCAGCGCGAGCCGGACGAATTCGCCGCGGCCCTGGATGGTCGGGTGGTAATAGAGTTCGTAGCGCATGGTCTTGAGCCCATTCAGCCGCGATATTGCTCGTCGGTCACCTTTTCCATCCACTCGACCACCTTGCCGTCGAGCGCCTCCTGCATGGCGAGATGCACCATGGTCGTGGTCGGCCCGGCGCCATGCCAGTGCTTTTCGCCCGGCGGGATCCAGATCACGTCGCCGGCGCGGACCTCGCGCGGCGGCTGACCCCAGGTCTGCACCCGGCCGACGCCGGAGACGATGTAGAGCGTCTGGCCGAGCGGATGGGTGTGCCAGGCGGTGCGCGCGGCCGGCTCGAAGCGCACGACGAGCGCGCGCACCCGCGCCGGCTCCGGCGCCTCGATGATCGGGTCCTGCCACACCGTGCCGGTGAAATATTGCGCGTCCGTCTGGCGCGACGGCGCCGAACCACTCGGGCGAATGTCCAGTTTTTTTCTCTTGAGCGTTCCGGAAAAGTGGACGCCGGTTTTCCGACCGAATGCACTCCGGCCGCTCGGCCTGATGACCGGAACAGCCTGGGCAGGGTAACATAATCGAAATCCGGCGCCGGTACGGTGACAAGGCTGATCGCGCCGCAAGACGGCCGCAGTCGGATTTCATGGTTCGACGCTTGCAGACGGGGCGACGGTTGCGATTGGTCGAGGGAATGATGTCGAGAGTGCTGCGCTTTGCCGCCGGTCGCGCGCGACGCCTGGTGGTCATCGCTGCCGCGAGCGTTGCGCTCGCCGCCTGCACCAAATGCGACGTGCCAACCCCTGGCAGCACGGCGATGCCGGCAGCGCCCCCCTCGCCTGCCACAGCGACGCGCCGGCGCAGTAGGGCTTTCCGCATCCCCCGCACTTGCGTGCGCGGGGGACGCAATAACCGATCACGCCGCCAGCGTCTCCTTCACGGCGGCGACGAGCTGCTTCAGCGTGAACGGCTTGGGCAGGAAGCCGTATTTGACCTTGTCGCGGTCGGGCAGATGCTTCTCGAACGCGTCCTCGGCGTAGCCGGAGACGAAGATGATCTTCAGGTCGGGATTGCGGGTGCGCAGCTCGTGCGCCAAGGTCGGGCCGTCCATCTCCGGCATCACCACGTCGGACACGACGAGATCGACCCGCCCGTTGGATTTTTCCAGCACGTCGATCGCCTCGACGCCGTTGCCGGCTTCGAGCACGGTGTAGCCGCGCGAGGCAAGACCGCGGGCGTTGAGCGCGCGCAAGCCCTCCTCGTCCTCGACCAGAAGGATGGTGCCTTCGCCGGTGAGATCGGCGGTCGCCGCGCGCTTGACCTCGGACGCCGCCGCGAGCGCGTCGGCGATCGCCGGCACGTCGGGCGCCTGCGGCAGCGCTGCCGCGGCGCCGCGCGAAGGCGCCTTCTCGACGGCGGCGACGTGGCGCGGCAGGAAGATGCGGAAGGTCGTGCCCTTGCCTTCGGCCGATCTCCACATAGATGAAGCCGCCGGTCTGCTTGATGATGCCGTAGACCGTGGACAGGCCGAGCCCGGTGCCCTTGCCGACGTCCTTGGTCGAGAAGAACGGCTCGAAAATTTTGTCGACGATCGCCGCCGGGATGCCGGTGCCGGTGTCGATGACCTCGACCAGCACGTAGTCGGCCGCCGGCATGCCCTTGGCGTGGAAGCGCGCGCAGTCCTTCGCGGCGACGTTGGCGGTGCGCAGGACGAGCCGGCCGCCCTCGGGCATGGCGTCGCGCGCGTTGACCGCGAGGTTGACGATCACCTGCTCGAACTGCGAGATGTCGGCCTTGACCGGCCACAGATCGCGGCCGTGCACCACGTCGAGCGTCACCTTCTCGCCGATCAGCCGGCGCAGCAGCATGGTGAGATCGCTCAACACCTCGCCGACATCGAGCACCTGCGGGCGCAGCGTCTGCTTGCGCGAGAAGGCGAGCAGATGCCGCACCAGGCTCGCCGCCCGGTTGGCGTTCTGCTTGATCTGGATGATGTCCTGGAACGACGGGTCGGTCGGCTTGTGCGCGTTGAGCAGAAAATCGGTCGCCATCATGATGGCGGAGAGCACGTTGTTGAAGTCGTGCGCGATGCCGCCGGCGAGCTGGCCGACCAGCTCCATCTTCTGCTGCTGGGTGACCTTGGTTTCGAGCTCGCGCTGCTCGGTGGTTTCCAGCGCGTAGACGATGGCCGCTTCCTGGTCGCGCTCCTCTTCCTCGACGGCGGTGACGTAGAAGCGGCCGTAGCGCTCGGTGCCGGGGCCGCCCTCGCCTGCAAGCACCGCGTCGACCGGCGCGATGTCGCTGTCGCCCGCCGCCGCCGCGGCGATCGCCGCCTCGAGCGCGGCGCGGTCGCGTTCGGCGACCACGGCGCCGATCGAGCGATCGCCGCCCTCGCTGCCGTCGCCGCGCAGCACGGTGTGGAACAGCCGCGCGAACAGCGGATTGGTGCGCACGATGCCGCCGTCGCGGTCGACGGTCGCGATCGCCATCGGCGTGTGGTGGAAGAAGCGCATGAAGCGGATTTCCGCCGCGCGCTGCGGATCGGTGCCGTCGTCGCGGGCGCGATTGAGCACCAGCGTGCGCGAGGCGCCCGGCGTGCCGTCGGCGCCGAAGGCGAGCTTGTGGAACAGCCGAACCGGCAAAGTGCGGCCGCTGCGGGTCTTCAGATCGAGATCGAGCACCTCGGTCTTGACCTCGCCCGGCGCGGCGCGCAGCGTCGTCAGCAGCGCCGCGCCGTCGCCGGCGACGAGGTCGGCGAGCTTGAGGCCGCCGGAGCCGACCTGGGCGAGATCCTGATCGAGCCAATTGGCCAGCGTGGCATTGAGATAGACGACGTCGCCCTTGCCATCGACGGAAAAGAAGCCGGCCGGCGCATGGTCGAGATAGTCGATGGCATGCTGCAATTCCTGAAAGACATTTTCCTGCCGCTCGCGCTCGCGCGTCACGTCGCTCAGCGACCAGACGGTCAGGCGGCCGCGCGCGCTTGTCGCCGAGCGGGCGCACGCGCATGCGCAGCCAGCGCGCCGGCCGGCCCTTTATCGCCGGCGACGCGCACTTCCTCCTGCAGGCGCTTGCCTTCGCGCGCCGCCTTGAGCAGCCGGTAGATCGCCTCGGAAGCGTCGGCGTCGCCGATGAACACGCGCTCGACCGGCCGCATGTCGTTGGCGTCGGCCGCGTCGATCAGATCGAGATAGGCGGCATTGGCGTAGATCACGCGGCCGTCGCTGTCGGTGACGACGATGCCGTCGAAGGCGTCGTCGACCACCGCCTTGATCAGCGGGTTGCCGGCTCCGCCGCTCGAGCAGCCGCAGGATGCCGCGAGGCCAGCGCGAACAGCGCGAACACGCCGACGGTGGCGAGCACCGCCAGGAAGCCGAGGATGTACGGCTCGGCGTTGCTGCGGCCGAGCACGACGATGGCCGGTCGCGGCGGCGACCAGCAGGCCGGCAACCAGCAGGACCAGAATGACGCTGCCGCGCGCCGCGCCGGCGCCGGCGCTGCGGTCGACCGCCTGCGCCGGGCGGCCGGCGGAATTCTCGGCGATGCCGTGGGTCGTCATCGCGGCCCCATTGCCCCACATGGTGCAGCGCTCGTCCCCGCGACAGTGGGACCGAAGTTTCGGATATCATCGCGAACAAGTGATTGGGCTCGGCGGGAATGGCTGCGGTAAGACCCTCATGTCGTGCCCTTGCGGCGCGGCCGCGCAAGAGGCTTTGCGCGGCTCACAGCGCTCAGACCGCTGCCCGCCACCACCCGGCGCAGCCGCATGATGTAGCCGATGATTTCGGCCACCGCGCGGTAATGCTCCGGCGGAATTTCCTGGTCGATCTCGACGGTGCCGTGCAGCGCGCGGGCGAGCGGCGGATTCTCGACCACCGGGATGTCGTGCTGCTCGGCGATCTCGCGGATCTTCCGGGCGATCAGATCGACGCCCTTGGCGACGCAGACCGGCGCGTTCATGCCGCGCTCGTATTTCAGCGCGACCGCAAAGTGGGTCGGGTTGGTGATGACCACGGAGGCTTTCGGCACCGCCGCCATGATGCGCTTGCGCATGCGCGTGTTGCGCAATTGCCGCAGCTTGCCTTTGACGGCCGGATCGCCCTCGGTCTGGCGGAATTCCTCCTTCATTTCCCGCAGCGACATTTTTTGCCGCTCGTACCATTGCCGGTACTGGAACAGGTAATCGGCCGTGGCGACGATGGCGAGGATCGCCACCACGGTGCCGAGCATCTTCATGGCGAGCGACGCGCGTGAAGCGGCAGGATCACCGCCGGATCGGCGCCGACGAGGCCGTCGAGGCGGCCGCGCTGCGGCCACAGCAGCGCCGCCATCACCGCGCCGACCAGGGCGAGCTTGGCGAGGCCCTTGGCGAAATTGGCGAGCGCCTGGCGCGAGAACAGCCGCGCGAAGCCGGCCGCCGGCGAAATCCGCGACAGTTGCGGCTTGATCGGCTCGGCCGAGAACACGAAGCGGTGCTGCATCGACGTTGCCGGCGAGCGCGGCAAGCACGAGCAGAAGGAGCGGAATGCCGAACGCGGCGACGACATCCGTCGCCAGCGTCTTCGCCAGCTCGGTCAGCGCCGGACCGTCGGTCCGGAATTTGATAGGAGTTGGCGAGGAGGCCGCGGAAGGTCGCTTGCAGGCTCGCGGCCATCGGTGCCGCGAACACCATGATCATCAGCGTGCCGCCGGCGATCATGAACCAGGTATTGACTTCCGGGCTCTTGACGACGTCGCCGCGCTTGATCGCTTCCTCAAGCCGTTTCGGTGTCGGGTCTTCTGTGCGTTCGTTGTCGTCGCGTTCGTCGGCCATCGCGGTCGCTCACCCGTGCGGCGCGAGCGCGTGCAGCACGCCGCCGGCATAGTCGAGGAAAAATCCCATCATCGCGCCGAGCACCAGCAGCAGGAACAACAGGCCGAGCAGGATCGACAGCGGCAGCGCCACGAAGAAGACCTGCATCTGCGGCATCAGCCGCGACAGCACGCCGAGGCCGATATTGAACACCAGTCCGAAGACCAAAAACGGCGCCGAGAGCTGGATGCCGATGCGGAAAGCGCCGGCGACGGTCCTGGTGACCAGCGCCGCCGCGTCGCCGGTCGCCGGCACTTCGCCCGGCTCGAACAGATTGTAGCTGTCGTTGAGCGCGGCGATGACGAGATGATGCATATCGGTGGCGAAGAACAGCGTGATGCCGAGCATGGTGAGAAAATTGCCGACCAGCGCGCCCTGCTCGCCCTGCGTCGGATCGACGGCGGTGACAAAGCCAAGGCCGAGCTGCTGGGCGATCACCGAGCCCGCGACTTCGAGCGCCGAAATGGTCAGCCGCGCGGTGAGGCCGAGCACGGCGCCGACCAGAATTTCCTCGACCAGCATCACGAGATCCCGGCGCCGAGCGCGCCCGGATCGATGTGATAGGCGGTCCGATGCAGCGGCAGCAGCATGGCGGCGAGCACCAGCGCGAAGGTCAGCCGCATGCGCGCCGAGATGTTCTGCTCGCCAAGTCCCGGCAGCAGCATCAGCATCGTGCCGATGCGCGCAAATACCAGCAGGAAGGCGGCGCCGAGCGCCGGCAGAAAGGAAACATCGACATGCACGGCTCGGCGACCTCTCTGCCGTCAGCCGCTGGTGATGTGCGCGGCGATCCGCAGGAAATTCGAGTGCAGCGCGTCGGCCATGAACGGCAGCGCGATCAGCAGCGCAAGGAAGATCGCCAGGATCTTCGGCACGAAGACCAGGGTCGTTTCCTGGATTTGCGTGAGCGCCTGCAGCAGCGAGACG
>CAVUWO010000032.1:0-166460 GCA_963745155.1 uncultured Pseudomonadota bacterium
ATTCCTTGTAGCCCTCCTCGATCAGCGCCTTGAGATTCTTCTCGGTGATCTCCTCGCCGGCCTCGGCGTGGATTTCGCCGGTCTTCGGATTGACGAGGTCCTCGGCGATGTACTGGCCGACCAGCTCGTCATCGGCGAGCCGCAGCGCCTTGAGACCCTTTTCGGCGAGTTGGCGCGCCTGGCGCACCGTGAGCTTCTTGCCGGCCTCGAGCACGACCTTGCCGGTGTCGGCGTCGACGAGATCGTTGATGGCCTTGTAGCCGCGCAGCCGGTTGGCGTCGAACGGCACGCGCCAGCCGTCCTTGGTGCGCTTGTAGGACACCTGCTTGTAGAAGGTGTTGAGAATCTCCTCGCCGCTCATGCCGAGCGCGTAGAGGAGCGAGGTCACCGGGATCTTGCGCCGGCGGTCGATGCGCGCGAACACGATGTCCTTGGCGTCGAACTCGATGTCGAGCCAGGAGCCGCGATAGGGAATGATGCGGGCGGCGAACAGGAGCTTGCCCGAGGAATGCGTCTTGCCCTTGTCGTGATCGAAGAACACGCCGGGCGAGCGGTGCATCTGCGAGACGATGACGCGCTCGGTGCCGTTGACGACGAAGGTGCCGTTGTTGGTCATGAGCGGAATGTCGCCCATGTAGACGTCCTGCTCCTTGATGTCCTTGACCGACTTGGCGCCGGTCTCCTCGTCGACATCGAACACGATGAGGCGCAGCGTCACCTTGAGCGGCGCGGCGTAGGTCATGCCGCGCTGGCGGCATTCGTCGACGTCGTATTTCGGCGCTTCGAATTCGTACTTGACGAATTCGAGCATCGACGTCGAGGAGAAGTCGGAAATCGGGAACACCGACTTGAACACGGCCTGCAGGCCCTCGTTGGGCCGGCCGCCCTGCGGTTCCACGACCAGCAGGAATTGGTCGTAGGACGCCTTCTGAACCTCGATGAGGTTCGGCATCTCCGCGACTTCTTCGATTTTTCCGAAAAACTTCCGTACGCGCTTGCGACCGATAAACGTCTGCGCCATTCTGTCCTCTCGCTCAATCGAACCATCGGGCCTGGCCGCCCGGGTCATGAAGCGCTCAAGTGCCTAAGCCGCCACCCAGAGCCGTCAGCGCCTGGGTCGGCAAGCTAAGTCCTTAAGTTCGCTGCAGTTCATGCACCGCTCGGCTCAAACCATCGCTCGAGCCCCGGATGCGCGCTGGTCGCGAACCCAAGGGCTTCGAGATCTCATGGCGATCAAGGCGACTCTCCAGAAGGCCGCAATCCATCGCGACCGTCGGGACAGGCGTCGAAACCGCCTATCTATCGTGATTCGGGGGAAACGCCCGAATCACTTTCATACGCCCGCAATGCGTGGCAATTCCGGGACTTAAGTACCGAAATCACGGATTTCCACCGTTTCCACACATTATTTTCTCGGCTATTCGCGCCGAACCGGCCGCACTTCCTTTTACCGCTATGGCTGGGACCGACCTTGGCCGACCCAGCCATCCACTTTTGGCCTCATCATCCCCGAATAGCGTTCGGCGTCGCCTTCGCCCGTCCGGGGATGTCTCTTAAGTAAGTACGACTTACTTAAGCTCAACCTTGGCGCCGACCTTTTCGAGCTGCGCCTTGAGCTTGGCGGCCTCGTCCTTGTTGACGCCTTCCTTGACCGGCTTGGGCGCGCCCTCGACCAAGTCCTTGGCCTCCTTGAGGCCGAGGCCGGTGATGGCCCGCACTTCCTTGATCACCTCGATCTTCTTGTCGCCGGCCGCCGCGAGCACGACCGTGAACTCGGTCTTCTCTTCGGCCGCGGGAGCGGCCGCTGCCGCGGGACCCGCCGCAACCGCGACCGCAGCCGCCGCCGAGACGCCCCATTTCTCTTCCAGGAGCTTCGCGAGTTCCGCCGCCTCGAGCACGGTGAGGCTCGACAGGTCGTCCACGATTTTCTGCAAATCAGCCATAGTTCTCGTCCTTCGGTTCTAATCTTGATGATGAGGGGGCTTGTCTCAAGCCGCCGCGCTTTCGGAGCTCTTGGAGGCATAGGCCTGCACGACCCGGGCGACTTTCGCGGCAGGGGCGTTGACCACCTGGGCGATCTTGGTCGCCGGCGCCACGATGAGGCCGACGATCTTCGCCCGCAGCTCGTCGAGCGAGGGCAAGGTCGCAAGCGCCTTGACACCGTTCGGATCGAGCGCGGTCTTGCCCATCGCTCCGCCGAGGATGACGAACTTCTCGTTCGTCTTGGCGAAGTCGACGGCGACCTTCGGCGCCGCGACCGGATCGCCCGAAAAGGCGAGCAGGGCCGGCCCCTTGAGCAGAGGCGCGATCGACGCGACGTCGGAGCCTTCAAGAGCGATCCTGGCGAGGCGGTTTTTCGCGACCTTCACGCTGGCGCCCGCGTGCTTCATCTGCCGACGCAGAGTCTGCATTTGGGCGACCGTGAGGCCGGCGTAATGAGCAACGACGACGACCTTGGTGGCCTTGAAGACCTCGCCAAGAGTGCCGACAAGCTCAGCTTTTGCCGCGCGATCCAATTGAGCTCTCTCCGGTTGGCGGTCCGTTGTTCAAGCGGTGCCGCCGGGTTGCTACCCGCCGCCCCGCTGTGGACGCGCCGACATCGATCGACGAGCCGCGGCAGGACGACGTTTCGTACACCCTGCCCACCCGGCGCCATCGGCTCCGGGCCGTCGAGATCAGAACCAAGGACCGCACCGTTTCCTTCGCCCGCACGCGGGGGAGGAAGCAGTGGGGGAACCTAAAGTCTTCACCCGTCTGTGCAGGTTTTCTAAGATTAAGCCGTTGCCGGCACCTGCAGTCTCGGACAGGAAACGCACCCACAATCGCCACTAAGTTATTTCCGCCCTCAGGAAAATCCACGCAGGATCGACGTAAGGGAGACGTTGCTCACCGGGTTTTGAGAAGCGCGCAAAGACGCGCCGGCAAACGTAAGCCGGCACGTCCATGACGCTTGTTTAGCGGCTCCGAGCCACTTTGCCAAGCCTCAATTTGCCGAACCCCGTCTTTGCCGACCCCCGTCAGCGCCTATTGCTGCGGGCCGACGAACAGGCTCCCCGGCTCGACCTTCACCCCCGGCCCCATCGAGGAGGAGATGGCGACGCGGTTGATGAAGTGACCCTTGGCGCCGGCCGGCCGCGATTTCTGCACCGCGTCGGCGAAGGCGCGGATATTCTCGACCAGCTTGTCGGCGCTGAACGAGGCCTTGCCGACGCCGGCCTGCACGATGCCGGCCTTTTCGACGCGGAACTCGACCGAGCCGCCCTTGGCGCCCTTGACGGCGGTGGTGACGTCCATCGTCACGGTGCCGACCTTGGGGTTCGGCATCAGGCCGCGCGGGCCGAGAACCTTGCCGAGGCGGCCGACCAGCGGCATCAGATCGGGCGTGGCGATGACGCGATCGAAGTCGATCGTGCCGCCCTGCACCTTCTCGACCAAATCCTCGGCGCCGACCACGTCGGCGCCGGCGGCCTTGGCCTCGTCGGCCTTGACGCCGCGAGCGAACACCGCGACGCGCTGCGTGCGGCCGGTGCCGTTCGGCAGCGTCACCACGCCGCGCACCATCTGGTCGGCGTGGCGCGGATCGACGCCGAGATTCATCGCCACCTCGATGGTCTCGTCGAACTTCGCCTTGGCGCGGTCCTTGACCATCTTCACCGCTTCCGACAGCGGATAAAGCTTCGTTCGGTCGATGCCCTCGCGCGCCGCGGTCGTGCGTTTGCCAAGCGTGCCAAGCGTGCTCATGCCTTCACCTCTAGACCCATCGAGCGGGCGGAGCCCTCGATCATGCGCATTGCCGCTTCGACGGTATCGCAGTTCAAGTCCTTCATCTTCTTCTCGGCGATCTCGCGCACCTGCTCCTTGGTCACCGCGCCGGCCACGTCGCGGCCCGGCGTCTTCGAGCCGCTTTGCAGGTTCGCCGCCTTCTTGAGGAAGTGCGACACCGGCGGGGTACGCAGTTCGAAGGTGAAGGAACGATCCGCATAGACCGTGATGGTCACGGGGATCGGGGCGCCCTTCTCCAACTGCTGGGTCTGGGCGTTGAACGCCTTGCAGAACTCCATGATGTTGAGGCCGCGCTGGCCGAGCGCGGGACCGATCGGGGGCGATGGATTGGCCGCCCCCGCCGGCACCTGCAGCTTGATATATCCGGTGATTTTTTTCGCCATGCTCTACTCCTGTCAGTGGTGCGGTTATCGACGGCTGGCGACCGCCTCACCTCCCACGTGGTTGCACTTTTTCGTCCCTCTCCCCGCTTGCGGGGAGAGGGTTGGGATGAGGGGGCCTATCGCGGACTAGAGCTTGCGAAAACGCGGAGAGACTCACCCTCACCCGCTTCGCTTCGCTCGCGACCTCTCCCGCACGCGGGGAGAGGGAAATTAGAGAAAACTTACAGTTTCTCCACCTGGCCGAACTCGAGCTCGACCGGCGTGGCGCGGCCGAAGATCGACACCGCGACCTTGAGCCGCGAGCGGCCCTCGTCGACCTCTTCCACCGTGCCGTTGAACGAGGCGAACGGCCCGTCCGACACCCGCACCTGCTCGCCCACCTCGAACGACACCGACGGCTTCGGCCGCTCGATGCCTTCTTGCACCTGATGCAGGATGCGCTCGGCCTCGGCGTCGGAGAGCGGCATCGGCTTGTTGTCGGAACCGAGGAAGCCCGTCACCTTCGGCGTATTCTTGATGAGGTGATAGGCCTCGTCCGTCATCTGCATCTTCACCAGGACATAGCCCGGAAAGAATTTGCGCTCGGCGTCGACTTTGCGGCCGCGCCGCACCTCGACCACCTTTTCCTTCGGGACCAGGATTTCCTCGAACAGCTGCGTCAGGCCGCGCTGCTTCGCCTGCTCCCGGATCGATTCCGCCACCTTGTTCTCGAAATTCGAGTAGGCGTGGACCGCGTACCACCGGTTCGTCATGTCATCAATTCCGCATCATCAATGTGTGCGCTCGTGAACCGCAAATTCTCAGGAGTTGATGCCGAGCAGGAAGCCGACGGCGATCCGCATGACCTGATCGGCGAGCAGGAAAAAGACCGAGGCGACGGCGACCATCACGAACACCATGATGGTGGTGACGGTCGTCTCCTTGCGCGTCGGCCAGGTGACCTTCTGCCCTTCGGCCCGCACTTCCTGCAGGAACTTGAATGGATCGATCTTCGGCATTGCTTTCAAGGTTTCCGTCGTCGCTTTCGAGCCCACTTGCCCTTTGCCGGCGGCCTTAACGTCAGCCCGGCAAATGGCAATATTCCCCCGCCGCTTGGATCAACCAGCGATCCAACGGCGCGGGGATAGAACCAGGAGCGACTAGACTTTCATCTGGTTTCGCCGCGCCCGGCAACGATTTAGGCCGCCCGGCGGGCTCGCTCAGGTGGGTGAGATACGGTCTTCGGCGGCGGCGGTCAAGGACTAGGCGCCGCAATCGGGCACTTAAGGCCGGCGAAACGTCGGCGAACTGGCAGGAGTGGAGGGACTTCGAACCCCCAACCCCCGGTTTTGGAGACCGGTGCTCTAGCCAGTTGAGCTACACTCCTAGACGGCCCGTTTCATGCCCGTTAGCGCGCCGCAAGGCAAGTGCGGCGAGGCGGCGAATTCGGCAGCTTCCCTCTGCGCAGGTTGGCCTGCCGACCGAAGCTGCGAAGCGGTGTCCGCCTTGCGACGCCGCGGCGGCCTTATGGAACTCCCGGGATGCCCCCGCGTTTTTTCGTTGAACATTTCGAGAATGTGTCCTCCGGGAGACCGCCATGACGAATAGAACCCACGCGCCGGTCCGGCGCGGCACCCAATCCAACCCAAAACTTGAATCGGCACCCGTCTCGAATACCGAGAAATTGCCTGAAGACTGGGTGTCTGGAGATGATCCGATGACAGGCGCTCAGGCGTCCTATCTCAAGACGGAGTGCGATCACCCGGACGTCTTCAACGCGCATCTGACAAAGGCTGAAGCGTCAAAACGGATTGATGCCCTCAAAGCAAAACGCCGACCCGTGCAGCACGGTAGCCGTCCATGAGTCGTGCGCCATGAGTTCGTGCGTTCGTCAAAGAATTGGACCGCGAGACGATCGACCTTCCCGACCGTCCCATCTCGCCGCATCCGAACCGCGTAACGGAAGCGGGGCGATTGGCGATCGAAAACGCTCTGCATCGTTTCGAGGCGGCGCACAAGGCCGCTGTCGCCAAGGGCGACGAGCATGCCAAGGCGGCCGCGCTGCGCGAGATGCGATATTGGCGCGCGCGTCTGACCAGCGCCGAAGTCGTTGAAGCTTCGGTCGATGACGGCCGGGCTCGTTTCGGCGCCAGTGTGACCGTCCGCAGGAATGACGGCCGCGAGCAGACTTTCCGCATTGTCGGCGAAGATGAAGCAAATCCGGCACGCGGTACGGTCTCGCACGTGGCGCCGTTCGCTCGCGCGGTGATCGGTCATGCCGTCGGCGAGATCGTCGAAATCGCGGGCCAAGAGGCGGTCATTCTAAAAATTAGCCAGGCATAATGAGCTGCACGTGACGATGCGACCCAAGAGAAAGTCCTGAGGGCCGCTCCGGAACTCACCTCCATTGTGACAGTTTCATTTTTGAATGAGATGGAGGAACGCACCGGTGTTTGATTCCGCCGCAGCCGGCACGGACTCAGTTGCCGATCCCAAGGACGCCGCCATATCCGTCGGGCTGCGATATGTTTCGGACGGCCCGCCCGGCATACGCCGGAAAAAATCAGGAAAAGGATTTACCTACACGCGGGCGGATGGCGCGCGGCTGAGCGAGCCCGACGTCTTAAGACGAATCAAGTCCCTCGCGGTGCCGCCGGCCTGGATGGACGTCTGGATCTGCCCTTTCGCGGACGGGCACATTCAGGCCACGGGACGCGATGCGAAGGGGCGGAAACAATATCGCTATCACATCCGGTTCCGGGAAATCCGGGACAGCACAAAATATGAACACGTCGTTGCCTTCGCCGACATGCTCCCTGCCATTCGGGAGCGGGTCCGCAAGGACATGGCGCGGCGCGGTCTGCCCCGGGAAAAAGTGCTCGCGACAGTGGTCCACCTGCTCGAAACGACTTTGATCCGCGTCGGCAATGACGACTACGCGAAACAGAACAGCAGCTATGGCCTGACCACGCTCAAGAACCGCCATGTCGCCATTGACGGTGACGAGGTCCGGTTCCGCTTCACCGGCAAGAGCGGCAAACAATGGTCCCTGCGACTGAAAGACAGGCGCGTCGCAAAGATCATCCGGGCCTGCCAGGAGCTTCCCGGCCAGGAACTGATTCAATACGTCGACGACGACGGCGTCTGTCGGGACGTGACCTCGACCGACGTGAATGCGTACCTCAAGGAAATCACGGGCAAAGACATCACCGCCAAGGATTTTCGGACCTGGGCGGGCACGGTGCTCGCCGCCATGGCGCTCCGTGAACTCGAGAGCTTCGACAGTGCGGTCCAGGCCAAGCGCAACCTTCGCGCCGCCGTCGAAAAGGTATCGGCCCGACTGGGAAACACCGCCACGATCTGCCGCAAATGCTATGTCCATCCGGAGGTGCTTAATTGCTATCTCGACGGCAATCTTGTGCTCGAACTCAAATCGAAGGCCGAGAATGAACTGCGCAGCGCACTCGGCGCTTTGGAGCCGGAAGAGGCCGCGGTCCTCGCGCTCCTGCGTGGGCGCCTGGCGCAAGAAGCGGATCAATCCGCAGGGCGGCGGGCGGCCCACCGGCGACCTCGCAGGCAAGTTCTGGCAGCGTAGCAGTTGCGCCGCCGTCGCTGATCAGGCCCGACTTAGCGGCGCTCGATGCGCGCTGCCGGATATTTGGCCACGGCGGATCAATAATAAATTGCGCCGACCTTGCCGCCACCGACGGCAACCGCGTCGCCCGAGATGGCGACGGATTTCGGCGACGCAAGAAAGGCCACGACATAGGCGACCTCCTCGGCTGTCACGATATGCCGGATCGAGGTGTCATCGGCGAGGCGCTGTTCGATCGCTTCGACCGCGACGCCGGCCGCCGATGCCCGATACCGGAGCGCGTCCGGTGTCTTCTCGGTTCGCGTGAAACCGGGATGCACGCAAGTGACGTTAATGCCATGCGGTCCGAGTTCGTCGGCCAGGTCCTTGGTCAGCGCCGCGACGCCGACGTTGCGAATCGAACCGACAATCGAACCGGTCTGGCGCGCCGCCAGTCCCGAGATATTGATGATGCGGCCGAAGTGCTGGCGCTGCATCACCGGCGCGACCTCGCGGGCGCAGCGCAAATAGCCGAGAACCTTGACGTTGACGTCGGCCCAGAAGATCTCGTCGGTGACGGCCGCGAGTTTGGGGGCCGGCTGCTGGCCGGCGGGCTGGGCGGCGCAATTCACCAGAATGTCGACCCGCCCGTGCTCGGCGACGATCTGCGCGACCACCGCTTGAACGTCTTCGTCCTTACCGGTGTCGGCGCGGTAAGCGTGAAGCGCATGCTTGGTCTCTGCGGCAATTTCGGTTGCCGCGGCCTTTGCACTCGCAAGGTCTCGCGCGACGATCGCGACCTTGGCGCCTTCTTGGGCGAGCTGTCGTGCAATAGCCTTGCCGATGCCGCGGCTGCCTCCAGTGACGATCGCGACCTTGTCCCGTAATTCCAGATCCACGTGTCTCTCTCCCGCTGAGAAATGAAGATGCGCCGCCGCGGTCGGGCCGGCCGCGTCTATGCTGCTTCGCAGGTGGGGCGGGCTGCCAACCGAAGCTGCAACGCCGTGTGCGCCTTCGCCGAGGCTTCGGTGGACAAAAATCTACGCTGCTTCGCCGCGTAGGTTGGAGCGGGTGAAGGGAATCGAACCCTCGTCATAAGCTTGGAAGGCTTCTGCTCTACCATTGAGCTACACCCGCGCCGGCTGCCGAACTTATGGCAAGGACGGCAAAATACAACATCGGCGGAATAACGCGACCGCCAGCGCGGCGCAAGCTGGCCGGGCGCGGGTAGCCGCACATGCTCTCTTCGACGCCGCCCGCCCCGCTCCCGTAGGAGCGTCGCACAACCGTGCGTTAGTCCTCCTTTACCACCGGCAGCAGCAAGTGCGACGGGTGCTTGGGATCGTGATGGACGTGATGGACCACCGTGCGGCTCGAGCAGATATGATAGGGCTCGTATTCGACATTGGTCGCGCCGGCGACGCCGGTCGGCATGTCGAGCGCGGTAATGTCGATGGCGATGCGGTGGCCGCGCTTGAAGCAGTTGGCCGTCGCCAGGATTTCGATCTGATATTCGATCACTTCGCCGGGCGGTACTGGTTGTTGCGCAGCGCGGGTGAGCGGATGCCAGGGCCGGCCGGGTTGTGAGCGCTTTTCGTCGATGGCGCGGTGCGAGGCTTTGAGCCAGCCGCGGGTCAATTCGCGCTCGGGCACGTGCTCCGGCGGCCTGCGGTCGCTCTCGCGCGCCGTGCGCACCGAAACGTCGGGGCCGATATCCTTGAGGATGACGATCCAGTTGGTGTCGGGCTGGTCGATCGCGGCATAGAGCACCAGCACGGATGGGCCGGCGATGGTGACGTCCTCGGTCAACGGGTCGGTCATATAGCGCAGCCGCTCGACGCGGTTCGTCTGGGCGAGCGGCATTTGCAGGAACGATTCCGGCGGCACGAAATCGTCGGCGCTCGCCGGCCGCGGCGCCTCGGTGACGAGCCGCTCCCAGTTCTGCAGATAGAGCTTGGTCCATGCGACGTTCTTGGGCGGCCAGGCGTCGGCCGTGCGCCATTCATTGGCGCCCATGACCCAATAGCGCACCGGCGGCTCCGCCATGATGCCGGTGTCGATCCCTTTGAGCCAGTGATCGTACCAGCGCAGGATCTCGCCGTGCATGGTGTGGAACGGCCGCTCCAGATGCGCGGGGCCGAGCAGCGTCATCTTCTTCGGCACGTCGACTTTTTCGAAATAGGTCTGCGCGCCGTTGAGGTGGGTCTTGTAGGTGTAGCCGTACCAGCCGGCGCCGGTATAGGCCGGGATCTTGACCTTGGCGAAGCCCGCCTCGCTCGCGGCGACCGCCTCCTCGCTATCGTACGGATTGATCAGCACGTCGAAATAGGGCGGCATGTGCTCGCCCTTCTGCGCGATGACATTGTAGATGTGCGGGTACATCCGGTAGTCCGGATCGGCCATGGCCGCGCGCCACCATTCCTCGCGCTGCGGCGGCAACGTGCCGGGCCGGCCGCGGTTCTGATGCATCGCCGAGAAATGGCCGAGCATGTAGCGGAACACATGGACGACGCCGCCGGGATATTCATGGCGGAAGCCGCCGAGATGGCCGTAAGCGCCGCGCGGATCGAACGGGAAGATGGCTTTCAGATGCGGCGGCTGTTGCCGCGCCACCGCGAACTGCTCGGCGCCGAAGCCGGAGATGCCGACCATGCCGACATTGCCGTCGCACCAGGGCTGCGCCGCGATCCATTCGATCAGATCGTAGCAATCCCATTCGCGCGAGCCGCCGCCTTCCGACTTGCCGATGCCGCGCGGACCGCCGATGACATGGACGTAGCCGCGCGAGACGAAAAAGTGGGTGTCGCCCGCCTCCTGCGGCCCCATCCACAGCGCCGTCCAGGCCGGCTGCGGCGGCAGCGCCTCGGTGAAGGCCGGGCCCTGGATGTCTTTGTTGTAGACGGCGAACGCGAGCAGCGCCGGAAAGCGGCCCTCCGCCTTGGGCCGGTAGACGTCGACCGAAAGCTTCACGCCGTCGCGCATCGGCACCGATGGTGTCGGTCTCCCGCAGCATCTCGGAAAATTCCGGCGTGCGGTCGTAGTCGCCAGGCGGCCGGTCGCCGGCGTAGAGCGGCAGTTTCGATGTGGTCATGAGGATATGTCCTAACAATGAAGTATTGTAGTGCCGAGCGTCGCGAATTCGTCATTGCGAGGCGCAAGGACGAAGCAATCCAGGGCGAAGCGAGCACAGAGGCCGGATTGCTCTCGATCGCTTCGCTCGCTCGCAATGACGAAGATTAGGGATAATCGTCCAGCATCGCCACACAGCGGGTCCAGCCGGCGGAAGCGGCCGCGACTTTTACGGGGAAGCAGCACACCTTGAAGCCGAACGGCGGCAGCAGATCGAGATTGGTGAGCTTTTCCATGTGGCAATAGCCGATCTCGCGGCTCGCCTTGTGGCCCTCCCAGATGATCGAGGCATCGCCGGTCTCGGCGAACCGCTTGCGCGTATAGGAGAACGGCGCGTCCCAGCTCCAGGCGTCGATGCCGGTGACGCGCACGCCGCGCTCGGTCAGATAA
Organism: uncultured Pseudomonadota bacterium; assembly: GCA_963745155.1. Classification (GTDB taxonomy): domain Bacteria; phylum Pseudomonadota; class Alphaproteobacteria; order Rhizobiales; family Xanthobacteraceae; genus BOG-931. Next base: position 11,239 of record CAVUWO010000032.1, read on the forward strand.
AGCGTCGCCTCGCGGCCCATGCCGCAGCCCTTGTCGAGAAAGTCCGGCTTGCCGTAGGCGGTGCCCGCGGCGGTATTCACGACCACGATGTCGAACGGCTTAAGCGTGTAGCCGATGCGGTCGAGCTCCCGCTTCACGTCGTCGGCCTTGCAGACATAGCCGTCCGGCTTGTCGCGGAAATCGAGTTTCACGCCGGAGGAGAAGAACCATTCCAGCGGCACCTCGTCGATCTTCAAGGCCGGCTTGCCGCCGTCCATGGTCGAGGAGAAATGCCACGGCGCATCGAGATGGGTGCCGTTGTGGGTGGTGATGGTGACTTGTTCGATCGCCGGGCCCTTCGCCGTCCGGGGAGCTGCTTCGGGCTTGAGGCCCGGGAACATCGCCATGAACTCCTTCAGCGCCCTCCTTGTGGTCCTGGTACGCGATGCTCGGCAGCATCGGCGGCGGATCCGAGACGATGCCGGCCTTGAGCGCAACCGAAAGATCGATGATCCGCATGGGCTTTCCCTCCCGTGTCGCGGGCTTGATCGCGTGAGCGGATTTTAGGCTTTGCGCCGCCCGTCGCTGTCTTCAGCGTACGGCACTTTGCGCATGCCGCTCAACCATCCGGTTGGCGATTCCACCGCTTCGAGCGACCGATCGCGCGCGATGCGCAACCTTGCGTTGGCGCGTTGATCGCCCTGGCCGCTTCCGGGGCTAGTCAAGCTCGCTTATGATCGGTTCACCGGCGCACCGGCAACAACGCGGCGCGGCAGAAAAAGAAAATCGATCGGGAAACATCCTAAGGAAACTGCAATGCCAAAGTTCGGGATCGGACAGGCCGTTCGCCGGGTCGAGGACGCGCGTTTTACGACCGGCTCCGGCGCGTTCGTCGGCGACCTCGCGTTGCCGCGCCAATGCTACGGCGTCGCGGTCGCCTCGCCGCATGCCCACGCGATCATCAAAAACATCGACACCGCGGCAGCGCGGGCGGCGCCGGGCGTCCTCTGCGTCCTCACCGGCGCCGACGCCGCGACCGACAAGATCGGCGGCCTGCCGCCGTTCTTCATGCCGGAATCCTGGGGCGGCCCCAAGGGATTTCCGACCACGCGACCGATCCTGCTCGCCGACCGGGTGCGCTGCGTCGGCGACCGCGTCGCCTTCGTCGTCGCCGAGACCGAGGCGCAGGCCCGCGACGCCGCCGAACTGGTGAGCGTCGACTACGAGCCGTTGCCGGCGCAGACCGACGTCGAGCGCGCCGCGCAACCGCAGGCGCCGAAGATCTGGGACGATTGCCCGACCGGCAATATCGGCGTCACCATCGGCTTCGGCGACGACAAGGCGACCGCAGCCGCCTTCGCCAAGGCGAAGCACGTGGCGAAGGTGCGGCTCGTCAACAACCGCATCACCGCAAATCCGATCGAACCGCGCTGCGCGCTCGGCATCTACGACGCCGCGGAGGGCCGCTACACGCTCCACACCACGTCGCAGGACCCGCACAGCGTGCGCTCGGCGCTCGCCGGGTCGGTGTTCGGCGTGCCGGAAGCAAAGGTCCGCGTCAACTCGCCCGACGTCGGCGGCGGCTTCGGCATGAAGGCGAACCTCTATCCCGACGACGTGCTGGTGCTGTGGGCGTCGAAGCGCTGCGGCCGGCCGGTGAAATGGACGGCGACGCGCGGCGAAAGCCTGATGCAGGACAATCACGCGCGCGACCAGATCGTCTACGGCGAACTGGCGCTCGACGAGAACGGCAAGTTTCTCGCCATCAGGACGTCGGCCTATCAGGCGCTCGGCGCCTATTGGTGGGCGGCGGCGACCGCGCCGCTGTTCTGGTCGCTGATGTTCATTCCGAGCCTCTACGACGTGCAGACCATGGACATCCGAACCAACGCCGTCTTCACCAACACCGCGCCGACCTCGGTCTATCGCGGCGCCGGGCGGCCCGAGGCGATCTATCTGATCGAACGCCTGATCGAGCGCGCGGCGCAGATCACCGGCATCGACCGGGTCGAACTGCGGCGGCGCAATCTGATCAAGCCGGAGGCGCTGCCCTACCACACGCCGACGCACCACATCTACGACAGCGGCGAGTTCGAGAAGCTGATGGACAAATGCCTCGCGCTCGCCGACTGGGACGGTTTTGCGGCGCGCCAGCAAGCGAGCGAAGCGCGCGGCAAGCTGCGCGGCCGCGCCATCACGCCCTACATCGAGCTCGCCGGCGTCTTCAACGAACGCATGGAGATCCGCTTCGATCCCGGCGGCAGCCTGTCGATCATCGCCGGCACCCATTCGCACGGCCAGGGCCACGCCACCGCGTTCTCGCAGCTCGTCGCCGACTGGCTCGGCGTGCCGTTCGAGAATGTGAGCTACATCCAGGGCGACACCGAGAAGGTCACGTTCGGGCGCGGCACGTTCGCGGCGCGCAGCTCCCTCGTCGGCGGCAATGCGCTGCGCGCGGCGGCCGACATCATCATCGCCAAGGGCAAGCAGATGGCCGGCGCGCTGCTCGAGGCCGCGCCCGACGACATCGCGTTCGAAGCCGGCACCTACACGGTCGTCGGCACCGACAAGAAAATAGCGATGACCGACGTCGCCCGCGCGTTCTTCGCGCCCGCCGGGCCGGTGACCAAATTCGGGCTCGGCCTCGACGGCATCGGCACCTGGTCGGGCGTGCCGGGCGGCGCGCCGAATTATCCGAACGGCTGCCATGTCTGCGAGGTCGAGGTCGATCCGGAGACCGGCGCCATCCGCATCGACCGCTTCGCCGCGGTCGACGATCTCGGCATGATCATCAATCCGATGATCTGCGAGGGCCAAATCCACGGCGCCATCGCCCAGGGCGCCGGCCAGGCCCTGTTCGAGAACATCGTCTACGACGAAGACTCCGGGCAGCTGATCACCGGAAGCTTCCTCGATTACGGCATGCCGCGCGCCGACGATTTTCCGGTGTTTGTTTCGGAGCTGATCGAGGTGCCCTGCAAGACCAATCCGCTCGGCATCAAGGGCATCGGCGAGGCCGGGACCATCGGCGCGCCGCCGACCATCGTCAATGCGGTCATCGACGCGCTGCGCTGCCGCGGCATCGAGCATCTCGACATGCCGCTGACGCCGGCGCGCATCTGGGCGGCGCTCAACAACGGCGCGGCCGCGAAGCCAAACGGACAGGCAAGCTGATGAGCCCGAATGTCGTCACCAAGGCGCGACCGCGCGGCGCGATCGCGCGCGACGCCGATCATCCGCGAACACGTCATCCCGACCCGCAACGCCAATCCCTACATCGCGATCGAAGGGCCGGATCGGAATCTGTGGTTCTGCGAGAACGGCGCGTCGAAGATCGGCTGCTTCGATCCGCGCGCGCAGACGTTCCGCGAGTTCGACTTGCCGGCAAACGGGCGGCACGCCGGTCGGCATCACGGTCGGCGGCGACGGCCATTTGTGGTTCACGGAAAAAATCGGCAACCGCGTCGGACGCATCAGCACCGCCGGCGCCATCACCACATTCGCGCTGCCGACCGCCAACGCCGCGCCCGACGGCATCGCGCTCGGCCCCGACGGCAATGTCTGGTTTTCCGAGGGCGAGGCCGACCGGCTCGGCCGCGTGACGCCGGACGGCCGCATCGCCGAGTTCGGCACCGGCATGACGCCCGGGCAGCCGGCCGCTGTCGATCGTGGTGCGCGACGGCGCGCTGTGGTTCAGCGAAGCCGGCGGCGACCGCATCGGCCGCATGACGCTCGACGGCACCGTCACCGAGTTTGCCATTCCGACCGCGGACGCCCAGCCGCGCGCTTTGGCGCTGCATCCGGACGGCTCGATCTGGTTCGCCGAGACCGGCGGCAACGCGCTCGGCCGCATCGACCGCGACGGCAACATCGCCGAATTCGCGGTGACGAGCCCGAACGCCTCCGTGCGCAGCGTCGCCGCCACGGCCGACGGCGATCTCTGGTTCACCGAGAATTTCGCCAACAAGATCGGCCGCATGGCGTCCGACGGCGCCATGATCGCCGAGTACGACATTCCGACGCCGGCGAGCGGCGCGCGCGCCATCGTCGCGATGTCCGACGGCCGGCTGTTCTTTACGCAATACGAAGCGAGCCTGATCGGCGAAATCATTCCGCAGTGATCAAATCAGCGGCGTCACGGTGTTCTTCACGCCGAGCAGCGCCTTGCCGTAAAGTTCGTAGCCGACCGGCGGCAGCACCACGGCGTGGCGCGAGGCGACCGCGGCGTCGCGCCAGATGCGCTGCAGCGGGCTTGCTTCGGCAAAGCCGGCGGAGCCGTGCGCGAACATGAGCTTGTCGATCGCCTGCGTGATTTTTTCGACCACATAGCCGGTATCGGCCCGCACCCGCGCCCGCGTCAGCAGGTCCGGATAGACGCCGCGCGCCGCCGCGTCGTCGATGTCGTCGGCGGCGCGGTAGGCGTGCAGATGCGCGGTGTCGATCATCATCGCCGCCTCGGCGAGCTGCAGCTGAAACGCCACCGACGAGCTTTGCTTGTCGAAGAAGGTATAGGCGATGGTGCGCGAAGGAGCTTTTTGTTTGACGAATTCCAGCGCGGCGCGGCCGAGCCCCAGGATCGGTCCGACCAGGATGATGGAAAGGATGGCGACGAAGGCCGAGCGGTAGAACGCCTCCTCGCCGCGCATCTCGGTCGGGTAATCGCCTTCGATCGCGCGCGGCACCGAGAGGATGCGATGGTCGGGGATGAACACGTCCTTGGCTTTCAGGCAGATCGAGCCGCTCGCGCGCATGCCGGCGACGAACCAGGTGTCCTCGCGCTCGAGATCGCTCATCGGGATCATCGCCAGACCCTGGTCGATCGGCTTGCCCGCTTCGTCGACGATCGGCAGGCCGAGCACGGCCCATTGCGCGTGCCAGCCGCCGGAATTGTAGTGCCAGGCGCCGGAGATGCGGAAGCCGCCCGGCACCTTGGTCGACGTCGCGGTCGGATTGAGCACGCCGGACACCATCGCGTCCGGATCGGCGCCGAACACTTCGTCCTGGGTTTTTACGGGAAACAGGCTGGTCAGCCAGCAGCAGATATTGTTGAGATTGGCGACCCAGGCCGAGCCGCCGTCGGCCTCGGCGATCGCCGAACTGGTGTCCAGCATCGCCCGCGTGCTCATCTGCCAGCCGCCATAGCGCCGCGGCGTGCAGACCTTGAACAGGCCGGCCTTGGCCATGGCCTGGATGGTCTCCTCCTCCACGCGCCGGTTGGCTTCGCCGGCCGCGGCGTTCTTGCGCAACAGCGGCGCCAGTTCGCGCGCGCGGGCGACGAGTTCCTCGACCGTCGGGGGCGCGATCGCGTGCACGCTTGCGGGCTTGTTCATGGCTCGTTTCCTCCACGTTTCCTTCGTTCACAGATTATCTTGTTATGATGTCACCGCACCGGCGCGGCGCTTGGCGCCTCGTTGCCGTGGCTCGCGCAGCGGCGGCGAACTCAACAGAATGTCCGACGTGCGCCTGAGATGCTGTTCGATCAGCGTAGCAGGCGCGCTCCGCATCGCGGGCGAGGCAGGCTTCGACGATCGCTTCATGCTCGGCTTCAACGTCGCGGTTCGCCTGCCCGAGCGCGAACGACAGATGCCGATAGCGCTCGCTCTGCGCATAGAGCATCGCCCGCAGCGTCAGCATCCACGCACTGTCGCAGCCGGCGACCAGCGCGGCATGGAATGTCGTGTGCGCGGCCGCCCACGCCGGGCTCAAATGCTGGCCCGTTTCCGCCACCATCGGAATGCGGCGCAGCCGGTGATAGGCGGCGACCACGGCGGTCTCCCACTCGACGTCGCCGTGCGCGATGGCAGCGCGCAGACAGAGCTGCTCGATGGTGATGCGCGTCCGCGTCAGGTCCTTCAACTCTTCGACCGAGACCGGGCTGACGGAATAGCCCTTCTGCGCCGTCGCCACGGTCCACTTTTCGGCCGCCAGCCGCGAGAGCGCCTCGCGCACGGCGCCGGGGCTGAAACCGAGCCGCACCGCGACATCGCTGATCGTGATCTTGGCGCCCGGCGCCAGCCGGCAATCCAGGATTTCCGCCAGCAGCGCCTCGTAGGCCAAATCTGCCTGTGGAGTCGCCGCCTGCGTCGCCGCCCGATCGAAGCCCGCCACCTTGTTCATCCCGCAAAAATGCCGAGCCGAGAATATCAAAGCAAGAAAAAAATATTTTACATTGACAAAAATTTTTTGACCCGCTTGAATTTGCCGCAAGCGGCTTGGCTCCTTTCGGAGCCGACGCGCGGAAAAGCCAAGTATATAAAGGCCCCCATATAAAGGGAGCGCTCGGGGTCGGCCGGACCGTCCGCCAAGACTGTGCAGCGACCGACCGACAAGTCAAAACACGAGAAGCGGCGGCGACGCGATACAGCGTCGCCGCAAGCTCAGTTCTTCGGAGGACGATCAAGATGACGGCGATCAAGGGATTTATCGAACCGACCCGGCGCCCGGGTGAACTCGGCATCCATTCCGTCGACCATTTTCACTTCGCCGTCCCCGACCTCGCGGTGGCGCAGAACTTTTATCGGGAGTTCGGCCTTAATGTCGGCGAGAAGGGCAATACGCTGACGCTCGATACGTTCGGCCATCCGCATCGCTGGGGCTCGATCGGCGAAGGTCCGCGCAAGAAGTTCGGCTACATCTCCTTCGGCGCGTTCGAGGACGATATCGAGCGGTTCGCCGCGCGGCTGCAGGCGATGGGAGTGAAGCGGCTCGATCCGCCGCCGGGCATCGATTCGAACGGCCTGTGGTTTCACGATCACGACGGCGTTCTGGTCGAGATCAAAGTCGCGGCGAAATCGTCGCCGGCCGAGAAGAGCAATTTCTCGGCGGTATCCGCGCCGGCCGGCCAGCGCGGCGCGTACTACCGCAGCACGATGCCGCGCTCCTACCCGCGCCGGCTCTCTCACGTCCTGATGTTCACGCGCGACGTCGCCAAGGCGATGGAGTTTTACGGCCGCGTGCTGGGCCTGCGCGTGTCCGACCACTCCGGCGAGGACATCGCGTTCATGCACGGCATCCACGGCAGCGATCATCACATGGTGGCGTTCGCGCGCTCGGAAGCGCCGGGCCACCATCATTTCAGCTGGGACGTCGGATCGGTGGACGAGATCGGCGCCGGCGCCATGCACATGCTGGAAAAGGGCTTCGCCCGCGGCTGGGGTCTCGGCCGTCACGTCCTGGGATCGAATTATTTTCACTACGTGCGCGATCCGTGGGGCAGCTACAGCGAGTATTCCGCCGATATCGATTACATCCCGGCAACCTGCGATTGGAACGGCGGCGATCAGCCGGCGGAAGATTCCTTCTACGCCTGGGGACCGAACGTTCCGGAAGACTTCGTCCATAACTACGAAGCATGACGCCGCGCGGCAAAGGCATGGTGAGCGCCCGCCGCGGCCATTTTTAGATTGCGAAAACTTGTGGAGGAGCCGTCGCATCTGCTAGCGATGCAGTCGGCCCCCGCAACGAGGGGAAAAGGGAGGGATGTATGAAGCTCAGGGGAGACAAGTCGAAGCGTGTCGAAAAAGTCGATCAGCAACGGCGCAACGTCGTCAAGCTGATCGCCGCGGGTGGCGCGAGCGCCATCGCCTCGCCGTGGACGTTCCAATCGTCGCGCGCCGCGTCGAAGATCATCAAGATCGGAATGATCACGCCGGAAACCGGCCCGATCGCCGCGTTCGGCGAACCGTCGAAGTGGGTCGCCGAGGGCGTCAGCAAAGCGTTGGGTGACGGCATCAAGGTCGCCGGCCAGACCTACCGCGTCGAGATCCTCAACCGCGACAGTCAATCGAATCCGAACCGCGCTTCGGAAGTGGCGACGCAGCTCATCAACAACGACAAGATCGACATCATGGTGGCGTCGTCGACGTCCGACACCACCAACCCGGTGGCCGACCAGTGCGAACTCGCCGGCATGCCCTGCATCACCTCGGACGATCCGTGGGAAGCCTGGTTCTTCGGCCGCAAGGGCGATCCCAAGAAGGGGTTCGACTGGACCTACCACTTCTTCTGGGGCTTCGGCATGGTCGCCAACATGTTCGCCGAGATGTGGCTGTCGATCCCGACCAACAAGATCGTCGGCGTGTTGTTGACCAACGATCCCGACGGCGTCGCGGCGAGCAATCCGGAACACGGGCTCCCCGCCACCATCAAGAAGCATGGCTTCGACGTGCACTTCCTCGGCCTCTACCCGCCGCTGACCGACGACTTCACCGCGCAGATCACGCAGCTGAAGAACATGAACGCCGACATCGTCTGCGGCATCTTCAACCCGCCGCAGTTCGCGATCTTCTGGACGCAGTGCGCGCAGCAGGGCTACAAGCCGAAGATCGTGACGCCGCCGAAGGCGCTCCTGTTCCCGACCGCCGTCGAGGCGCTCGGCGACCGCGGCGCCGGCATGTCGACCGAGGTGTGGTGGTCGCACCATCACCCGTTCAAGTCGGGTCTGACCGGCCAGACCGCGCAAGCAGTATTGCGATGCTTATGAGAAGGCGAGCGGCAAGCAGTGGACGCAGCCGCTCGGCTTCAAGCTCGCCAATCTCGAGGTCGCGATCGACGCCTTGAAGCGCGCCAAGAAGCTCGAGCCGGACGCGATCCGCGACGCCATCGCCGCGACCGACTACCAGTCGATCGTCGGTCCGATCACCTGGAAGGGCGGCCCGCTCAACCCGGTGCCGAACGTCTGCATCACGCCGCTGGTCGGCGGGCAGTGGGAAAAGGGCACCAAGTGGAAGTACGATCTCAACATCGTCTTCAACAAGACCGCACCGAACATCCCGCTCGACCGGCCGTTCTCGGCGATCAAGTACTCCTGACCCCTCCACGCGCAAGCTCAAGGCCTGCGCTTCCTCCACATCGCCCTTCCCCGCCGTCAGCGGGGAAGGGATCGCAGCGGCGCTTTTCGTAGAATCTGCTCATGGCAGTCCTGTTGCAACTCACCGAAGTGTCCAAGTCCTACGGCGCGCTCAAGGCCGTGGATACCTTGAGCCTCGCCGTCGACGACGGCGAGGCGCTCGCCGTCATCGGTCCCAACGGCGCCGGCAAGACGACGCTGTTCAATCTGATCAGCGGCGACGTCGCGCCGAGCGCGGGCCGCATCGTGTTTAACGGCGCCGACATGACGGCGAAGCCGCCGCACGCCCGCTCGCGGCTCGGGATCGGCCGCTCCTATCAAATTCCGCACCCGTTCGCGAACATGAGCGTGTTCGAGAATCTGCTGGTCGGGTCGATCTTCGGCGGCGGCATCACCGAGCGCGAAAGCTACAAGCGCTGCAGCGACGTGCTCGAGGTCACCGGCCTGTACGACAAGGCCAACGTGCCGGCGCGCACGCTCACCTTGCTGCAGCGCAAGCGGCTCGAACTCGCCCGCGCGCTGGCGATCGAGCCGAAACTGCTGCTGCTCGACGAGATCGCCGGCGGACTGACCGAGTACGAATGCGGCGAACTGGTCAAGACCATCAAGGACATCCACGCCCGCGGCACCACGATCGTCTGGATCGAGCACATCGTCCACGCGCTGGTCTCGGTGGCGAGCCGGCTGATCGTGATGAATTTCGGCCAGCTGCTGGCGCAGGGCAATCCGCACGAAGTCATGGCGGACGCGCGCGTGCGCGAAGTCTATATGGGCATGCCGGTGTCATGAGCTTGCTCGAGACCAAGAATCTCTCCGCCTTCTACGGCGACTTTCAGGCGTTGTTCGACATCAACGTCACCGTCGACGAGGGTGAGACGGTGGCTGATCATCGGCGCCAACGGCGCCGGCAAGACCACCTTCCTGCGCACCGTCGCGGGCGCGCTGGCAAGCCGGCCGGAATCCATCCTGTTCGACGGGCAGCCGATCGGCGGCAAGACGCCCCACGAGGTGGTGCGGCTCGGCATCGCGATGGTGCCGGAGGGCCGCCGGCTGTTTCCGAGCCTGTCGGTCGAGGAGAACCTTCTCCTCGGCACCCACAGCGACCGCGCGGGCCCTTGGAATCTCGCGCGCGTCTACGACCTGTTTCCGCGGCTCCACGAATTGCGCCATCTGTCCGCGACGGACCTTTCCGGCGGGCAGCAGCAGATGACCGCGGTCGGCCGCGGCCTGATGTCCAATCCGCGGCTCTTGCTGTGCGACGAGCTCTCCTTGGGGCTGGCGCCGGTCGTCATTCGCGACATCTACAATTGCCTCGGCGCCATCAGGGCGGAAGGCACGACGGTGGTGCTCGTGGAGCAGGACATCAACCGGGCGCTCGACGCCTCGACGCGGTTCTATTGCTTCCAGGAAGGCCGCATGGCCTTGACCGCGCCGACCAAGGATTTCGATCGGGCCGCCATCACCGCGGCGTACTTCGGACTGTAGGGCTTCCCGGGATGGATTGGATCAATATCGTCATCCAGGGCAGCCTGCTCGGCGGCTTCTACGCCCTGTTCGCCATCGGGCTGTCGATGTCGTTCGGCATCATGCGGCTCGTCAACATCGCCCATGGCGACCTCATCGTGCTCTCGGCCTATGTCGGCCTCGTGGTGACGCAAGCGACCGGGCTCGATCCGTTCATGAGCCTCGTCATCGCCGTGCCGGTGATGTTCGCGGTCGGCTACGCTCTGCAGCGCTGGTTGCTCAATCAGACGCTCAGCGGCGGACTGCTGCCGCCGCTCCTGGTCACCTTCGGCATTTCGATCATCATCCAGAACGGGCTGCTCGAGGTGTTCGGCGCCTACGATCACCGCCTGCAGGTCGGCGCGCTCGAGACCGCGAGCCTGCATCTCGGCGGCGGCCTGTCGGTCGGCGTCTTTCCGCTCCTGGTGTTCGCGGTCGCGGTCGTCGGCATCGCCGGTCTGCAGCTGCTGTTCTACCGCACCCGGCTCGGCCGCGCCTTTCGCGCCGTCTCCGACGATGCCGACACCGCCGAACTGATGGGCATCGACAACCGCAAGCTCTACGCGGTGGCGTTGGGCATCGCGATGGTGTTCACCGCGTTGGCCGGCATCCTGTTCGGCATCCGCACGATCTTCGCGCCGTTGTCGGGGCCGATCCGGCTGATCCTGGCGTTCGAAGCGGTCATCATCGGCGGTCTCGGCAACATGTGGGGGACGCTGATCGGCGGCGTGGTGCTGGGGCTCGCCCAGGCGGTCGGCGCGGCGATCGATCCGAACTGGCAAACTCTCGCCGGGCATCTCGCGTTCCTCGCCATCCTGATCGTCCGCCCCAGCGGGCTGTTTCCACGGACGAGGGACTAAACGATGGAGCCGGTGCGGGTCGAACGGGCCACCAAGGCGAGCCGGATATTCGCCGTCTTCGCTTTGTTGCTCCTCGTCGTTCTTGTCGCCATGCCGTGGTGGGGCGACGCCGGCGAGATGCGGCTCGTCGGCGAGATGGCTTATTATCTCGCGCTGGCGCAGCTGTGGAACTTGCTCGCCGGCTATGCCGGCCTCGTCTCGGTCGGTCAGCAGGCCTATGTGGGCCTCGGCGGCTACGCGCTGTTCTATTTGACCGGCGTGTGGAACATGAATGTCTATCTGGCGCTGCTCCTCGCCGCGCCGTTCGCTGCGCTCATGTCGATCCCGGTCACGTTCGCGATTTTTCGGCTGCGCGGCGCCTACTTTGCGATCGGTACGTGGGTCGTATCCGAGGTGTTCTCGCTGCTCGCGGGCCTCATCGCCGTCCTCGGCGCCGGCTCGGGCCTCTCGCTGACGCCGTCGATCCTGCGTGAGATTTCGCGGAGCCGCGACATCCGCGACATCGTCCTCTATCTGATGTCGCTCGGCATCTCGGTCGTGGTGTTCGCCGTGGTCTATTTCCTGCTGCGCTCGCGCCATGGTCTCGCTCTCACCGCAATTCGGGATTCCGAGCCGGCCTCCGCGAGCCTCGGCGTCAACACGTTCCGGACCAAGTTCATCATCTACATCGCGACCGCCGCATGCACCGGCCTGATCGGCGGCCTGATCTTCCTGCAGAAGCTGCGCATTTCTCCGGAAGCCGGCTTTTCCATCAACGATTGGACCGTCGTCGTCATCTTCATGGTCGTCATCGGCGGCATCGGCACCTTGGAGGGCCCGTTCATCGGCATGCTGATCTATTTCGTGCTGCGCGAACTGCTGGCCGACTACGGCTCGATCTATCTGATCCTGTTGGGCGTGATCGCGATCGTCATCATGCTCAAAGCGCCGCAGGGCGTGTGGGGCTGGGTGGTGCAGCGCTACGACCTGCAGCTCTTTCCCGTCGGCCGGCGCCTCGCTTTGGTGCCGCCGGTGAAGGAAGCGTCCAAACCATAGCAACGCATACGGCGAACGGGACCGCGCGTGAAACAGTCCCCAGGTCTGCGCGCGCCGAGCGCATTCGGGAGGGCTCACGCCGTGAAAGTCGGAATCGTCGGGTTAGGCCGCATGGGCGCGGCCATGTCGCAGCGGCTGCGGGCGCAGGGTTTCGAGACGATCGGCTGGGACCGCATCGAACGGACCTGTCAGACGCTGGCGGCGGACGGCCTGCGCATCGCCGCCGACGCCAGGGCCGTGGCGGCCGATGCCGATGTCGTCATTTCCAGCATCACCGCGGACAACGGCGTCCGGCACATCTTCACCGGGACCAACGGCTTTCTCGAAGGCGATGTCGCCGGCAAACTGTTCATCGAAATGAGCACGCTGCAGCCCATGACCGGCCGCGAACTCGCGCCGCTCGTCGAAGCCAAGGGCGCGCGGCTGATCGACGCGCCGGTGCTCGGCACCATTCCCCATGCCCGCGCCGGAACGCTGTTGGCGATGGTCGGCGGCCGCGCCGAGGATCTCGATCGCGCCCGGCCGGTCCTGGGCAAGCTCGCCGAGCGCATCTTCCATATGGGCCCGAATGGCAGCGGCTATGCGATGAAGCTCGCCGCCAATCTCGGCCTCGGCGCCTATATCCAGGCGCTGGCGGAGACGCTGGCGCTCGGCACCCAGCAGGGCCTCGCGCTCGAGCAGATGCTCGAGGTGCTGCAGCTCGCGCCCTACGCCAGCTTCTGGCTCAAGAGCAAGATCGACGTGCTCAAGGGCGGCCACGGCGACGTGTCGCTCGACATCCGCACGCTGCGCAAGGATTTGATGTCGGTCGTCGCGACCGGCGCGCTCTCCGGCGTGCCGATGCCGCTCGCGGCGGGAACGCTCGCCGCATTGTCGGCTGCGGTCGCCGCCGATTATGGTGACGGCGATCTCGCCGAACTGCCGAAATTCCTGCGCGAAGAGATGCTGCAGAAATTCACTTAAAGCCACGCGCCGGTCCGCGCGAATTCCCTCGAACCTCGATCCCCCGAGAATTCGAGCGTAACCAGACATGGCCTATCTGATCGGGATCGACATCGGCGGAACTTTTACCGACGCCGTCGCGGCCGACAGCGCCGGACATCTGATCGGCGCCAAGACACCGTCGACGCCGCACGATTACGCCGAGGGCGTGTTCAATATTCTCGACGAATTGGCGCAAAATCTCGGCGTGCCGCGGCACGATCTGTTGGGAGAGACCGAATACATCGCGCACGGCACCACCGCCGCGCTCAACGCGCTCGTCACCGGCAACGTCGCCAAGGTCGGCTTTCTCACCACCCGCGGCCATGGCGATGCGCTCGCCATCATGAATCTGGCGGGCCGCTACGCCGGGCTCGATTCCGAGCACGTTCAGGCGATGGTGCGCACCAACAAGCCGCCGCCGCTCGTCACCAAGAGCCTCATTCGCGAGATCAACGAGCGCGTCGACTACAAGGGCAGCGTCATCGTGCCGCTCGACGAGGCGCAGGCGCGCCGCGCCGTCGGCGAGCTTCTGGACCAGGGCGTCGAGGCGCTCGCCATCTCGCTCCTGTGGAGCTTCCGCAATCCGGCGCACGAACAGCGCCTCGCCGCCATCGTCCGCGACATGGCGCCCGCGCTCTATGTCGGCCTCTCCTCGCTGATCAGCCCGCGCATCCGCGAATATCCGCGCAACGTCACCACCGTGATGAGCGCCATGGTGGCGCCGCGGCTCGACGATTATCTGGTCCGGCTCGAAAGCGGCCTCAACGAACGCGGTTTTCGCGGCTCGCTTCTGGTCATGCAGGGCTCCGGGCAGACCGTGCGCGCGCGCGACGCCACCCAACGCGCTATCGGCACGATCGGCTCGGTGCTCACCGGCGGCGCCATCGGCGCGCAGCGCCTGGCGCACCGGCTCGGCCACCGCCAGGTGATCTCGACCGATCTCGGCGGCACGACCTTTCTGGTCGGCCTCATCGTCGACGGCGAGCCGACGCGCTCGACCTCGACGATCCTCAACCAGCACACCATCAACGTCCCGACCGTCGACATCGCCACCATCGGCGCCGGCGGCGGCGCCATCGCCTGGGTCGATCAGGGCGGCAATCTGCGCGTCGGGCCGCGCAGCGCCGGCGCCGCGCCGGGGCCGGCCTGCTACGAGACCGGCGGCACCGAGCCGACCGTGACCGACGCCAATCTGGTGCTCGGCATTCTCGACCCGGATTATTTTCTCGGCGGCCGCCGCAAACTGTCGAAGCGCGCCGCCGAAGAAGCGATCCGCAACGCCGTCGCGACGCCGCTGCGCATGGCGGTCGAAGACGCCGCCGCCGCCATCCGCGCCATCCAGGACGAGCAGACCGCCGACCTCATTCGCCGCGTCGTCGTCAATGCCGGCCACGATCCGCGCGATTTCACGGTCTACGCCTTCGGCGGCGGCGGGCCGGCGCACTGCGCCGCCAACACCGCCGACCTCAACGTCAAGGAAGTGGTGGTGCCGCTGGGGCCGACCGCCGCGGCGTTCTCCGCCTTCGGCCTCGCCGCCGCCGACGTCGGCCTCTCCGAAGAAATATCCTTGCCGGCGAACTACCCGGTGCCGCTCGATCAGGTCAACGCCGCGTTCGCCAGGCTCGAGGCGCGGCTCGGCAGGCGCTCGCCGACCAGGAACTCGAATTCAAGTCGGTCAGCTTCCGGCGCGAGATCGACATCCGCTACTCGCTGCAGCTCGCCGAGGTGTCGACGCCGGTCAAGACCGGCGTGCTCGACGAAGACGACATGGCCGCCGTGGTGGCGCAGTTCGAAGCCAACTACGAACGGCTGTTCGGCAAAGGCACCGGCTTCCGCGACGCCGGCTTTCAGTTCATGACCTACCGCGTGTTCGCGACCGGCGCGTTCGCGTTCAAGCCCGATCTTCCCGCCATCGCCGCGGCGAGCGAGCCGGCGCCCGCCCCGATCGGCACGCGCCGCGCGTTTCTGGACGTGGCGACCGGATGGGTCGACGCCGCGCTCTACGACTACGGCACGCTGCGCGCCGGCCATCGGCTCGCCGCGCCGGCGATCGTGCAGGCGCCGACCACCACCGTGGTGATTCCGCACGGACACCAGGCAGTCGTCGATGCGCTGGGCAATCTGGTGATTACCAAGGTCAGGAGCTAGCGCATGTTGTTTCCCGTCCTCGGTTCCGAACGTTTCGCCAACCGGCCCAAGCCCGCCCATGTGCTGCGCGCCGGACTGCCGGCATCGCTGCGGCTCCATGACGTCGATCCCAGAATCGTCGGCGAGCTCGATCCGTTGACCTATGAAATCATCCGCCACCGGCTGTGGGCCATCAACGAAGAGATGGCTGCGGCGATCCGGCGCATGTCCGGCTCGATCGTCGTCATCGAGTGCAACGACTTCAACACCTGCGTCATGGACGAAGTCGGCGACGCGGTGCAGATCGGGCTTTATTGCGCGCAATTGTCCGCCGCCGGCGACATGTCGGTGAAATGGATCATCGAGAACCGCGCCGCCAATCCCGGCATCGGCCCGGGCGACATGTTTCTGACCAACGATCCCTGGATCGGCGGCGGCGTGCACCAGAGCGACGTGTCCGTGCTCGCCCCGGTGTTCTGGGAGGGCGAAGTGTTCGCCTGGACCAACGCGGTGTCGCATCAGCTCGATCTCGGCGGCGTCGCGCCCGGCAGCTGGACGCCGAAATCGCGCGACGTGTTCTGGGAATCGCAGCCGATCCCGCCGATGAAGATCGTCGAAGCGGGCTCCATCCGCGCCGACCTGGAAGACGTCTATCTGCGGCGCTCGCGGGTGCCGCGGCTCCTCGCGCTCGATCTGCGCGCCCAGATCGGCGCCAACAAGATCGCCGGCGAGCGGTTCAAGGCGCTGATCGAGAAATACGGCCCGACCGCGGTCAAGGCGGTGATGCGGCGCATCCTCGACGACGCCGAAAGCCGCATCCGCGCCCGCTTGCGCGAGCTCCCCGACGGAAAATGGTCGGCGGTCGCCTATCAGGATCAGGCGCGCGAGGGCGATCGCGGCGTCTACAAGGTCGTCTGCGCCATGACCAAGGCGGGCGATCGCCTCACCTTCGACTTCACCGGCACCGACCCCGAGGTCGAAGGCCTGATCAACTGCACCTATGCCGGGCTGCGCAGCGGCGTCCTGGTGATGATGCTGACCGAATTGTGCAGCGATATTCCGTGGGCGCCGGGCGGCATCGCGCGCTGCGTCGATATCGTCACCGAGGACGGCACGATCAACAACTGCAATTTCCCCGCCGGCGTGTCGCGCGCCTCGCTCGCCTCGTCGTGGGCGACGCAGACCGCGGCGGGCGAATGCATCGCCGCGATGCTCGAAACCCACCGCGAGCAGCGCAAGAACCTAATCGCGGTGTCGTGCGGCAGCTTCGACCTGGTGTTGATGTCGGGCGTCGGCCAATACGGCACGCCCTACGTCACGCTGCTCGGCGACTGCATGGCCGGCGGGCTCGGCGCCCGCGCCACACAGGACGGCGTCGATACCGGCGGCATGCAGAACATCGTGCAGGCCCGCACCCCGGACGCTGAGATGAACGAGTTCGCCTATCCCATTCTGTATCTGTGGCGGCGCGAGGAGCCGGATTCCGGCGGCCCCGGCCGCTTCCGCGGCGGCGTCGCCGGCTCGAGCTGCTTTATTCCCCACGACACGCCGGCCCGGCGCATCGAACTCACCATTTCCAGTTCCGGCAAGGCGCTGCCGCAGGCGACCGGCATGAGCGGCGGGCTCCCCGCCAACACCGCCTACGACATCATTTTCCGTCAGGCCGCCCTACGCGACGGCCTTGGCCGCGACCGGCATGCCGGTTTCGCTCGATCAAATCGGCGGCCGCCGCGAATTCCCGCAATCGGCGGTCGACACCTATATCGGCTGGGAGGACGTCTATTACACCCACTGGCAGGGCGGCGGCGGCTACGGCGATCCGCTGCTGCGCGAACTCGACAAGATCGAAGCCGACCTCGATGAGGGCAAGATCACGGCAGACGCCGCGCAGACGGTCTACGGCGTCGTGCTCGCCGGGGCCGGCATCGACGCGGCCGCCACCGCGCGCTTGCGAACCGAAATGCGCGCCGCGCGGATCGGCAAGCCGGCCGGCGATTTGCTGGCCCCGCGGCAGTCGCCTGCGGACACGGCGGTCATCGACGATAATCTCGTCGTGCAGGCGCGGCGGCGAGACCGCCTGCGCGCATTGCGGCACGACGGTGAGCAAGCCGGGCCAATGGTTCCTGGCCGAGGCCTGCTGCGTCGAAGGCGCGCCGACCGAGGCCGGGCCGCAGATTCACGGCGATCCGCAAAACTTCGTCGATGCGCCGATCGCGTTCCGCCGCTACGCCTGCCCCGGCTGCGGCGTCTCGCTCCTGACCGAAGTTGGTCCGCGCGAGGACAGGGAACTGCGGGGCAAGGCGATCTTCAGCAAAGGCGCAGCCGCATGAACACCAAGAAGATCACCGGAACCGATCTCGCCGTTTCCCAAATCTGCCTCGGCATGATGTCGTTCGGCGATCCCAAGTGGGCGGCCTGGGTTCGCGACGACGCGTTCGGCAGTCTGGTCGTGAAGACCGCGTTGGATCGCGGCATCAATTTCTTCGACACCGCGGACGTGTATTCGTTCGGCGAAAGCGAGCGCATCCTCGGGCGCGCCATCAAGGCGCATGCTCGGCGCGATCAAGTCATTCTCGCCACCAAATTCGGTCTCGCCAAGGGCATCGACGTCCAGGGCCTGCGCAAGGAGCACGTCATCTCCTCGGCCGAAGACTCCCTGCGTCGGCTCGATACCGACTACATCGATCTTTATCAGATGCACGGCTGGGACACCGGCGTGCCGATCGAGGAGACGCTGGAGGCGCTCACCGCGCTGCAGCGGTCCGGCAAGATCCGGTACGCCGGCGGATCGAACTTCTTCGCCTGGCAGCTTGCGGTCGCCGATTGCGCCGCCAAAACGGGGGGAACCGCGCGTCTTGCGACCATGCAGGTGCAGTACAATCTCGTCTACCGCGAGGAAGAGCGCGAAATGCTGCCCTATTGCCGGCATGCAGGCACGGGCGTGATCGTGTTCAGCCCGTTGGCGCGGGGCTATCTCGCCGGCGGCCCGGGCACCGCCGCCGGCTCGTCGGCCGCCCTGCGCGCCGAAACCGACAAGAAGCGGCAGCGGCTGTACGACAGCGGGCCCTATGCCGCCGTGGTCGAAGCGGTCGACGCGGTCGCGGCCGCCCACGGCGTGCTGCGCAGTCAGGTCGCGATCGCCTGGATCTTGTCGAAGACCGAAGTTACGAGCATCATCGTCGGACCAACCGAACTCGACCACCTCACCACTGCGCTCGACGCGCTGGCGCTGAAACTCTCCGCCGACGAGGTCGCACGGCTCGAACGGCCCTATGCCGTGCGCGCGACCGAAGTCACCGAAATTTCCCGGGTGCCTTTCTAGAGGATCGGCCATGTCGAAACTGGAAACGACGATCGCAACGCGGGGCGACGACAGCGGCACGTCGGCCAAGGTGGTGAACGTCACAAGATTGATCGACCAGGGACCGGTCACCCGGTTTCAGATCGGCATCATCATCTGCTGCGCGCTGGTCAATCTGTTCGACGGCGCCGACACGCAGTCGATCGGCGTCGCCGCGCCCATGATCGCCGACGGGCTCGGCATCAAGATTTCGAGCTTCGGACCGATCTTCGCCGCCGCGCTCGTGGGCGCGACGCTCGGCGCCGCGACGTTCGGCCCGATCGCCGATCGGTTCGGCCGCAAGAACGCTTTTGATCGCCGCGACCGTACTGATCGGCGTGTTCACTATTCTGACGGCGCTGGCGACGTCGGTGCCGATGCTGATGACGTTTCGCATCCTGGCCGGGCTCGGGCTCGGCGGCGCGACGCCCTGCTTCATCGCCCTGACCTCGGAATATGCCCCGGCCCGGCTGCGCGCGACCCTGGTGACGTTGATGTGGTCGTCGTTTCCGTTCGGCGGCATGGTGGGCGGATTGACGAACTCGTATCTGCTCGCCCATTTCGGCTGGCGCGCGATCTTCTATATCGGCGGCGTCGTGCCGCTGTTCATCGCCGTCGGCCTCGCCTTCTATCTGCCGGAGTCGATCAAGTTTCTGCTGACGCGCCGCAATGACGATGGCGCCGTGCGCCGCATCGTGGCGCGCTTCCGCTCGTCGCAGGTCGCGCCCGACGCGCATTTCGTGATCGAAGAAGAACGACTCCCCGGCTCGCCCGTCCGCCATTTGTTCACGGAAGGCCGCGCACCCGGCACCCTGCTGTTGTGGGTGCCGTTCTTCATGGGCTTCATGGTGCTGACCGTGGTGACATTGTGGACGCCGGCGCTGTTGCGGCTCAACGGCATCTCGGCGTCGGCGACCGCGTTCGTGATCGCCTTCAACGGGCTCGGTGCCTTCATCGGCCAATCGACCGCGGGGCGGCTGATGGAGCGCTTCGGCATCCTGGCCGTGCTGTTCCCGGCCTTTCTGCTCGGAACCGCGGCAACCATCGGTCTCGGCTACGGCGCGTCGTCGGTCGCGCTCGCCGCCACCTGCATCGGGCTGGTCGGCCTGTTCATGGGGCTCGGCACCGCCGGCGCCATCGCGCTCTCCGCGCTGATTTATCCGACGGCGATCCGTTCGACCGGCATCGGCTGGGGCATGGCCATGGGCCGGTTCGGCCAGATCGTCGGCCCGCTGCTCGCGGGCGCGCTCTTGAGCGCCGGCTGGACGGCGGACCGCATCATGATCGTCATTTCCTGCGGCGGCATCATCGCCGCGGTCTTTGTTGTACTTTTCCGGACCTGGTTCGTCGTCCGCAAGGCCGATCAGGGCGGAGCGGCGGTCGCCGGCTGACGCAAGGCGGGCGCGCGCACTCCCCGCGGTACCACAAGCGAAATCAGCATAAGCCCACTCCGTAGCCGCCACATGGAACCCGGCGCGGCCCGTCGCGTTCCAGCGGTGAGGCCGGGGTGAATTGGAGGTCGACCATGACCACCATGCGCTGGGCGGCACTGGCTCTGATGGCCCCGCTCTGGTTTGCGAACCCGACCGGCTCCGCGGCGCAAACCGGCCAGCCACTGCCCATTCCCCCGATGACGCTGAATTCGAACACGCCGCTGACGCTGACGCAGCCTTCGCCGGAGGTTCCCGTCTCGCCGGTCACGCCCGGTACGGTGCCCGGGACCTTGTTCAACGAAACGACCGGAACCAACCCGTTCACCGGCCTGCCCTGCTCCGTGGAGGGCTCGCTGGCCATCGGCGGCACCGCCACGCTCCCCGGCACATCGTCGGACCCCGAGACCGAAACGCCAACCGATCAGTTGCAGGCGCCGATGAGCGTGTTCGGATCGGAAACCGGCCCTGGGGCGTGTTGACTTGAGCGCGATGAAGCCGCCCGAGATCGGAACCAAAGCCAAAATCGCGGTGCTGTGCGCCGCGGTTCTGATGGCGTCGCTGGTCTCGGTGGCGCCGTTGCCGGGCCAGACCTCGAATCCGAATGCGCCGGGACGGGTCGAGGCGGCCGGGCCGGCGATGTCGATCGGCGTCGCGGTCGGCGGCATCGTCGACAAGGTACTGGTCCACGAGGGCGACCGCGTGCACGCCACGCAGACGCTGGTCACGCTCGATTGCCGGCCGACGCAAGCCGACGTGCGCGCGCGCGAAGCGCAGTTGGCCGCGGCGCAGGCGACCTTCGACCGCTACCGCAACGGCTCGCGCGCCGACGAGATCGCCGTCGGCGAGGCGGTGGTTCGCTACGCGCAAGCGCGCGCCGACGAGGCGGCCAAGGCGCTCGGCCGCGCCGACGCGATGCAGGAGGGCGTGACCATCACCACCGCGCGCCTGCTCGAGGTCCAGCGCGACGCGCGGATCGCGGCGGCGCAGCTCGAGGAAGCGCGCTCGAAACTTTCTTTGCTCCGCGCCGGTTCGCGCGAGGAGGATATCCGGCACGCGCAAGCCTTGCGCGATACCGCGGCGGCGCAGCTCGACGCAAGCCGCGCCCGGCTCGACCAGTGCACCGTTCACGCTCCGGCGGACGGCACCGTGCTCGACGTGCTGGTCAATCCGGGTCAATTCGTGAGCTTCGCCGTTCCGCAGCCGCTCTTGCACATCGTGCCGGACGGTCCGTTGCGCGTTCGCGCCGAGGTCGATGTGCGCGACCGCGCCCGCATCTGCCTCGCGCAAAGCGCGACGGTGACCGCGGATGCCGCGCTTGCCGGACCGCATCGGCGCGGAAGTGGCGTCGATCAGCCCGGTTGCCGGTCCGCGCCGGATCGCCGCGGCTGCGGCCCCGGCTCAAGCCGGCCAGGCTTAAGAGAACAGCGTGGTGGCGGTGGTGCTGGACCTGAACGCGAGGTGGCGCACCGCCGCTGCCGATCGGATCGAGCGTTGCCGTCAGCTTCGATCCGTGCCCGTCGCGGTCGTGATCTCGCCGCGACGAAGGCCACGCTACGCCGTCAAGGCCTCGACAATGTGCGCATTGCCGCTGCGCGCCGAGGCAGATCCGGCACCGCCGAACGCATAAACGTCCATGCGCAAAATGCTGTGCGTCGTGCTGGCATGGAGCCGCTCGCAGGAGCCGTGCGCGCCGCCGGCGCCCAGCGCGACGTAGAGCGGCAACAAATGCTCTTCGGTCGGGTGGTTCTTGCGCGCATGCGGCGCCAGGCGCCGATAGTCGACGAGATCGTCGGTGCGGCGCTCGTCGAGCGCGACGTGGAACCAGTCGGCGAAATCGTCGACCCAGGCCGGCGCCGGATCGTTGACGTCCTGGCCGCGGAATTCGGAAAGATCGTGGGTCAGGCTACCGCTGCCGATGATCAGCACGCCGTCCTGCCGCAGCGGCGCCAGCGCCTGGCCGAGCCGCAGATGGTGGGCGGGACCGAGCCGCGGCTGGACCGACAGCTCCAGCACCGGAATGTCGGCCTTCGGATACATCAGCAGCAACGGCACCCAAGCGCCGTGATCGAGGCCGCGGCGATCATTGGTCGCGCAATCGAGTCCGGCCTCTTTGATGAGGCCGGCGACGCGCCCGGCAAGCGCGGGCGAGCCGGGCGCGGGATAGCGCAAGTCGTAGAGCGGCCGCGGAAAGCCGTAGAAATCGTGGATCGTTTCGTTCGACTCAACCGCGTTCACGACCGGCAGCCCCGTGGTCCAGTGCGCCGAGGCGACGAGGATCGCCTTGGGCCGCTCCAGCGCGCCGCCGAGACCCGCCAGGAAGGTCCGCGCCGGCGCGTCGGTGAGCGGCAGGATCGGCGCGCCGTGCGACAGGAACAGGCTTGGCAGCAGACTTGGCAGCGTCATGACCCTTTGTCCTTACCGACTTACAGCGCCTTGTGGCTGCCGTCGCACATCGGCCGGTTTTTTGTTTGCTTGCACCCGCACAAAGCGGCGCGTCCGGCGGCGGCCGGCGTATAGGCGACCGGCGTGAATTGCGAGCCCTTGTGCGAGCCGTCGCAGAAAGGCTGGTTCTTGCTCTGGCCGCAGGCACACCAATAAACGGCCTTGCCGGCTTCCAGCTCGACGAGATAGGGCGATTTCTGCGCGATCTTGGCTTGGTCCATTGTCGGCCACCTTTTTGCGTTGCGTTGGGGACCCTCGAATTCTGCCTGGTCCCTTGTGCCGAGAAGATGATCTATTCCCCTCGATCGGATAATATACTGCTTAGGGAATGATATCTAGCACCCAGGGTGTGAGATGGCGCTCGATCGACTGACCGGCTTGGAGGTCTTTGCCAAGGTTGCCTCGGCCGGCAGCTTTTCCGCCGCCGGCCGGGCCATGGGCCTGTCGCAGACCATGGTCACCAAGCACATCGCCGCGCTCGAGGCGCGGCTCGGCACCAAGCTGTTTCACCGCACCACGCGGCGCCTCTCGCTCACCGAAGCGGGACGCGATTATCTCGACGTGGCGGCGCGCGTCCTTGCCGACCTCGATGCCGCCGACAGCGCCGTCGCCGCCGACCGCTTCGAGCCGCGCGGCGTGTTGCGCCTCAACGCGCCGGTCTCGTTCGGCGTGCGCCAGATCGCGCCCCTCCTCTCGGGCTTCGCTTGCCGCCATCCGCACGTCACGGTCGAGCTCGGCCTCAACGACCGCCTGGTCGGTCTCGCCGAGGAAGGCTGGGATCTGGCGATCCGCATCGGCAGTCTCAGCGATTCCAGCCTGATCGCGCGCCGCATCGCGCCGTGCCGCATCGTCATATGCGCCGCGCCGTCCTATCTCGAGGCCCGCGGCACGCCGCGCACCGTGGCGGACTTGGCGCAGCACAATTGTCTCGGCTACACGCTGTCGCGCTGGACCGGGGCCGACCGCTGGACGTTCGGAACGCGCAGCGAGGTGACGATCCCCATCACCGGCAATCTGCGCGCCAACAATGGCAGCGCGCTGCTCGCGGCCGCGGTCGCCGGCCAGGGCGTGATCTATCAGCCGACCTTCATCGTCGCCGAGGCGCTGCGGGCCGGGACGCTGACGGTCCTGACGTTGGATCATCCGACCCTCGAAGTCGGCATTCACGCCGTGTATCTGCCGGTCCATCACCCGGCAGCGAAAGTGCGGGCGATGATCGATTTTCTGGCTGCCCAGTTCGCCCCCGAGCCGCCGTGGGATCGGGCGCAAGATGGCGCCTTCGAAGTCGCTCCTTCAAATTGTCACACGAATCTATTATCCTGCATCGAGCATGTCGGCCTTGTACGTTGGCGAATCATGAGAACATCGACGTATCCCGCATACGGATGCTGTCGTTCGCCGCGGCCTGACTTGCCTCCTCAAAACATCTTGCCTCTTCAAAACATCTCGCTCGTCGGAACATCTCGGTCGACCAGTCTCCCCACGCCGTTTCGTGGGGCGCGTGCTCACGTCCAATCCTCATCGTCCAGCAAAAGGAGTCGGGCTTTGGGTAAGCACTTCAGCAGCAAGCACTTCAGCAAGAAACGTCGGCGTAACATGCGTGCGTTCGAAACCGCCGAAATCATCGAATTTCGCGGCGCCAAGTTCGAGAACGAACGCGCGCTCCCCCCGATCAAGCCGCTCAACCCGAAACAGGCGACCTACCTCAAAGCCCTGCATTCCAGCCCGCAGGTCATCGTGCTCGGCCCTGCCGGCACCGGCAAGACCTGGATTGCCGCCACTTTCGCCGCCGATCTCCTGCGCCAGGGCTGCATCGACAAGATCGTTCTGACCCGGCCGAACGTGCCGTGCGGCCGCTCGCTCGGCTATTTTCCCGGCACGCTGGAAGACAAGTTCGCGCCCTGGGCCGCGCCGGTCGCGGAGGCGATCAAGGAGCGGATCGGCAAGGCCGCGTACGACATCGCCGTCAAGCGCGGCGACATCGAAATGGTCCCGTTCGAGGTCATGCGCGGCCGGTCATGGCAGAACGCCTTCGTGCTGCTCGACGAGGCGCAGAACTGTACGCCCGCCGAGATCAAGACGTTTTTGACCCGGATCGGCGAGAACTGCATGGTGGTCGTCAATGGCGACGTCAGCCAGTGCGATCTCGAGGCGGCGAGCGGCCTGAGCACGGTCTTGCAGCTCATCAGGTCGCAGACGCTCGCGGTGCCGGTGGTCGAATTCGCGCGCGAGGACATCGTGCGCTCCGGCGTCTGCGCCATGTGGGTGCAGGCGTTCGCCGAGGCCAATCTCTGACCGCAAAGGCGAGACCATGATCCGATCAGTTTGGATCGGATCATGGTCTAGATTCTTCCTTGGAGCATGACCTTTCTCGGAAAACCGGTGTCCACTTTTCCGGATCATGCTCTAGGCGGCGACCGCGCTCGGATCGTGCGGGTCGCCCCAGCCATCGTCGGCCGGCGCCACGTGTTGTTGCGTGGCGTCGTCCAATTGCGTGAGCGCCTTGTTGATCTGCTCCAGGCCGGCGGCCTGTTCGCTGTTGGCGACGGCGATGCCGGAGACGATACCGGCCACTTTCCTGATCGAATCGACGATTTCGCCGAGGGTGCGGCCGGCGCTGTTGACCAATGTCACGCCCTCCTGCACCTGATCCGCACTGCTGCCGATCAGCACCTTGATGTCCTTGGCCGCCTGCGACGAGCGCTGCGCCAGGGCGCGAACTTCGGTCGCGACCACGGCAAAGCCGCGGCCGGCTTCGCCCGCGCGCGCCGCCTCGACGGCGGCATTGAGCGCCAAGAGATTGGTCTGCCGGGCGATCTCGTCGATCACGGCGATGATGTCCGAAATCTTGCGGGAGGATTCCGCGATGCGCGACATCGCCGCGACGGCTTGCGACACCACTTGGCCGCCGCGGTCCGCGACCGCACAGGTGCCGGTGGCGACTTGATCGGCCTGCGCCGCATCGGCGGCGTTCTGCTTCACGGTCGAGGAGATTTCTTCCATCGCCCGCGCTCTTTCCTTCACCGCCCGCGCCCGTTCCTTGGCCGCCCGCGCCTGTTGCGCGGCGCGGCGATGGCGCTGCTCCTCCGCATGCTGACGCAGCGCCGCCGCTTCGCGCTCGGCGGTCTCCTTGGCCTTGGCGGCCTTGCCGAGCTCGAGCACGGCCGCGCGCATCTCGCCGATCTCGTCGGCTGCGCGCGCGGCCGAAACAAGCGCGGCGCGCGCGGCGACAGCGCGTCGGGGAATGCCGACGAACAAAATACCGACGACCTCGCCGTTCGAGACGATCGGTTCGTAAATCGTGAAATGCGGCGTGCCGAAGATGTCGGCGTTGCCGCGATAGGTCTTGCCCTCCTTCAGCACGCGGTCATAGACCGGGCCGGCCTCGAGCGCGGTGCCGATGATCCGCGATCCGTCCGCCTTGCACACATTCGTTGTCACGCGCCGGTCGCCCATGAACACGGTCACCAGCGTGTTGTCCCGCCCGCCGATCGCATCGACCAGCGCGAGGTCGTTGTTGACGGGCTTGTCGCCGAACAAGAGCGCGTTGCCCCTGCGTCTGGGCTCGCCGCGACCGTAGAGCGTCTGCCGCAGCTCATCGAGATGAACATCGAGGGTGGCGAGCGTCCTGGCGTCGAGCTCCTGCTGGGACGCGGCGCCGGCCATGGCGACGAGTTCGCGCCGGATCGCGCCGATGGGGGCGAAGGTCCGTCTGATCAGGAACAGCATGGCGAGGCCGGCCAAAATGATGACCCCGGCGCTCCAATACAGGTTCGTCGTCACCAGGCCGCGCAAGGCGCCGAAGAATTCCGCCTTCTTGACGCCGACATAGGCGATGCCGATGACCGCATCGCCGTCGCGGATCGGCTCGTAGACCGTGAAATAGCGCTCGCCGAGGATATCGGCCTCGCCGCTGTAGCTCCGATGCTCGTTGAATACGGTATCGTACACCGGGCCGGCCGCGAGCCTGGTTCCAACCGCGCGCGATCCGTCGGGCTTTTGCACGTTGGTCGAGACGCGCAAATCGCCGAAGAAGATCGTCGCGGTGCCGCCGGCTACCGCCTTGACCCGATCCACCGGCTCGAAATTGCCGTTGATCGGCGTCGTGCCGAAATACAGCTTGTCGCCTTGGCGCGACGGGACGCCGTAGCCGGCCAGAATCGAATCCAACAGCTTGATGTTGATGGCGAGGTCGGCCTCGGCGCGCCGATACATTTCCGCCTCGGTGCTTTGCACCGCCGCCCAGATCGACGCGGCGACGGCCGCCGACATGGTGAGGATTCCCATCAGCGTCAGGCGCGACACGATGCCGAGGCGCGGCAAGAATTTACGCCGGGACGACCGCGGCTTCGCCGGCGCGCGCTTCGCCGCAGGGGAGCTGGCGAGTTCGATCATGGTGACGGCAGCTCCGCTCGGACTTTCAGATCAGTCGCGCGGCGCGTATCGCACCGCGGTGGACGCGGGCGGCGTCGAATGTTGAATCCTGCCCACGCCGCTTTGTTGTCGTCGCTTTTCAAGCTCGCGAGTGTCTCTTCCTAGCTGTGATCCACTCGGCGGTATTCTATGAGGCAAATTCTATGGGGCCAAGTGATTATTATTTCATTAATCATCCGGCCGCCGGCGACACGGCCGCCCCCCAACGCAACACCGCGTCGTTTCGCCGCGGCGCGATCGATCGTCCGCCGACGGCAGGCCGAACGGACAACCGCCCAACCCGTCTGCGGACGTTCAAACGCCGGCTAAAACTCGATCTTCTTCTTGTTGAGGAACGCCTCGATGCCGGCGCGGGCGTCGTCGGAGACCATGCTCACCGCCTGCGCGACGCTTTCGGTCCACAGCCCGTCCGAGGCCGACATGTCCTCGATGCGCGGCAGCGCCTGGACGATCAGATAATTCGGGATTTGCGCGTTCTTGGCGATGTTGTTGGCGAGTTCGATCGCCTTCTCCAGCGTCTTGCCCGGCTCCACCACATAATGCGCGAGGCCGAGGCGCTCGCCCGTCGCCGAATCGAGCGTGCGGCCGGTCAGCATCATCTCGACCATGCGGCCGGAGCCGATGATGCGCGCGACGCGGACGCTCGCGCCGCCGCCGACATAAAAGCCGCGGCGGCCTTCCGGCAACTGGTAGAAGGTGGTGGGGTCGGCGACGCGGACATGGGTCGCGGTCGCGATCTCGAGACCGCCGCCGATCACCGCGCCCTGCATCGCCGTCACCACCGGCCGGCCGCCGAACTGGATGGCGTCGAGCGTCGCGTGGGCGAAGCGCGACATGAAAATGCTTTCGAACGGCTGGCGGTGACGATGCTCGGCGAGGTCGAGGCCGGCGCAGAAATGCTTGCCGGCTCCGGCGAGCACGACGCAGCGCACGTCGGGATCGAAGCTTTCGAACGTCGTCTTCAGTTCGCCCCACAGTTTCTCGTTGAGCGCGTTGCGCTTGTCGGGCCGGTTGATGGTGACGATGGCGATCGGGCCCTGGCGCTCGATCAGCAACAGCTTTTCGGTCTCGCTCATTGTCTCTCTTCTATCCTTCGATGGGACTGGTCTGGGCGGCGGCGTCGAGCGCAGTCTCGCGCAGCACGCGGCGGAGCACTTTGTTGGTGGAGGTGCGCGGCAATTCCGCCACGAACGTGTAGACGCGCGGGCGCTGATAGGGCGACAGGTCGCTGGCGCGGACGTGCCTTTCCAGCGCCGCGGCGTCGAGCGCCGGATCGCCGCGGACGATGAACGCCTGCACCTCCTCGCCCCACTCCGCGCTCGGCACGCCGACCACCGCGCATTCGGCGACGCCGCGATGGGCGAGCAGCACCTCCTCGACCCGCGCCGGCATGATGTTGATGCCGCCGGAGATGATCATATCGTCGCGGCGGCCTTCGAGGTAGAGGTAGCCGCCTCATCGATGCGGCCGAGGTCGCGCGAGCGCCACCAGCGCCGGTCGCCGTCGGTGATGAAACTCGCCGCGGTCGCCGTCGGATCGCGCCAGATGCCGGCGGCGAGCGAGGGGCTCGAGATCAAAATCTCGCCGGTCTCGCCCGGGCCGACTTCGTCGTTCGGACCGCCGCCGGGCGTGACGATGCGCAGGTCGCCGTTGAGCAACGGGCCGGCCGACGCTGACGAGCCGCTCGCCGACCATCTCCTCGGCGGTGATGCAGCTCCCCGCGGCGCCGGTCTCGGTCGAGCCGTACATCTGCACGGCGTTCGGGCTGATCTTTTCGCGCAGCCGCTTCAGCGTCGTGGCGTCCATCGGCTCGGCGGCAAAGCCGATCAGGCGCACCGAAGAGAAATCCGCCGATTGATCCTCGGCATTGAGAAGCCGCCGCCACAGCGTCGGCGTCAGGAACACGTGGGTCGCCCGCTCGGCGGTGACCTTGCGCACCAGCTCGCCGAGATCGAAATGCTCCATGAAAATGGTGCAGGCGCCGGCGTTGAGAAACGGAAACCAGCCATTGTAGCAGCCGATGAAAGCCGTGCTCAGCGGTACCAGCGAACGGTCGCGCGGCAACAGGCCCTGATAGAGATAAAGATTGGTGCGCGCGTTCTCGATGAAGCCGCGATGGGTGTGGACGACGCCTTTCGGCACCGAGGTGGTGCCGGAGGAAAGTACGATCACCGCCGGGTCGTCCTCGGCCGGCCGCGCCGGTGTTACATCGGCGGAGCGCGGTTCGCAGATCGCCGGGAATGGACGCGGCGGGATGAAACGTGCCGCTGCGTTTCGGCGGCAATGCCGAGACAGCTTCGACGCAGGCGCGCAGCTCGGGATAGCCGGCGGCAATGCCGGCCGCCAGCGCTTCCATCGAGGCGTCGTAGACGAGGAGGCTCGGCTCCATCTTGCGGCAGACCGCAGCGAGCGTCGCCGCAGACTCGCGGGTGTGCAGCGCCATCGGCAAGGCGCCGAGCCGCACCGCGCCGAGCCAGGCGGTGAGATAGATCGCGCTCGGCGGGCACAGCAGCGCGAGCGGCTCGCCCGGCTTGGCGCCAAGCGAAGCGAACAAAGACGCGGCGCGCAGCGACAAATCGTCGAGCTCGGCATAAGTCAGCCGCGTGTCCGAATCGACCACCGCTTCGCCGCCGCCGAACCAGCGCGCGGCGCGCGCGAAACGGCAGACCGACAGTCATGGCATTGGGCCAACTCTTCGTCATGCCCGCGCTTGTCGCGGGCATCCACGTCTTAGGGCGCGCCACAGACGTGGATGGCCGGGTCAAGCCCGGCCATGACGACGGGAATGAGCGGCCGAACACCATGCCGTCATTGTACCTTCAGGCCCATCTGGGCCGCGATCAGGTTGCGTTGGATTTGCGAGGTGCCGGCGGCGATGGTGGCGGCGCGGGCGTCGCGGAAATGCCGCTGCATGTCGAACTCCATGTTGTAGCCATAGCCGCCCATCACCTGCATGCCGACTTCGGTCACTTTCACATAGGTCTCGGCGGCGAGGAGCTTGGCGATGGTGATCTCCTTGAGCGCGTCTTCGCCGCGGCTGACCCGCCAGGCGGCCTTAAGCGTAATGGCCCAGGCGGCTTCGACTTGCGCCTCGAGATCGGCGAGCATGTGCGCGATCGCCTGGAAGCTGCCGATCGGCCGGCCGAACTGTTTGCGTTCCTTGGCGTAGGCGACCGCCATGTCGAGCGCGCCGCGCGCGCTGCCGCAATCGCACGCCGCGGCGACCACGCGCTCGGCCTGCAGGCCGGAGAGAATGCAGTCCCAGCCCTTGTTCTCGCCGCCGATCAGGTTCTCGGGCGGCACCCGCACGTCGTTGAAGAACAATTCGTAAGTGCCGACCGAGCGGCGGCCGAGCATGTCGAGCTTGCGGATTTCAAGGCCCGGCGAAGAATTGTCGACCAGGAACAGCGACATGCCGTGGCGGTAATGCGCGGCGGGATCGGTCTTGACGTAGACGTTGATGAAATTGTCGCGCGCGCCGGCCGCGGTCGCCCAGATTTTCTGGCCGCTGATCACATAGTCGTTGCCGTCGCGCCGCGCCCGCGTGCGCATCGCGCCGACGTCGGAGCCGGCATCCGGCTCGGACATCGAGATCGACATGCGGATCTCGCCCGAAATCAGTTTCGGCAGCCAATGCCGCTTTTGCTCCTCGGAGCCCTTGCGCGCGACATTGAGGCTGCAGAAGATGCTGCCGCCGAACGCCATCACGACATCGGAACTGTAGCGGCCGATCTCTTCCGAAACGATGGCGAGGTCGACGACGCTGCCGCCGATGCCGCCATATTCCTCAGCGAACGGCAGCGCGAACAGCCCGGCCTCGACCCAGGCGTCGTAAAGCTCGTAAGGATAGAGCCGCTCGCGGTCGAGCCGGCGCAGATACTCGGGCGTCGCGACACGCTGCATCAGCTTGTGCGTCGTTTCCCACAGGAGTTTCTGCTCGGACGAATATTCGAAATCCATGGTCCGCTCGCTTGGCGTGGTGCGCTAGGACGTGCGGCGCTTCGGCGCCGTACGTTCCCGCTTGGCATTGCGTACTGTTTGGTGCGTCGCGGCTGTTCGGCGCGTCGCGGCGATGCGACGAGCGTATCGCCGCGCGGGGCGGCGCGTCCGATTGTCCCCGCGGTCAATCCGGACATGAACAGATCGGCGATCGTCTTTGCCACCGCGTCCGCGCTGTTCGGGCGTTTCGGATCGAACCAGTAGCAGATCCAGTTCGCCATGCCGATCGCCGCGAAGGCGGCGAAGGTCGGATCAACGTCGGCGCGGCAGCGCCCGGACCGCTGCAACTCGATGATGGCGCCGCGGACGAGGTCGAGACCGAAGCGCCAGGTGTTCTTGATCTCTTTGAGGTGATTGGGCGACAGCCGCCGCGCCTCGCGGATCATCAACCCCGCCGTCGGTTCGAGCGCCAGCATGCGCGCATAGTCGTTGAGGAACGTGCGCAGCCGCCGCTCGGGGTCGGGCTCCTGTTCGGCGGCCGCGAACAGCGGGCCGAGTTGCCGCTGCATCGCCGTCTTATGGGCGACGAACAGCAAATCTTCCTTGCTGTCGAAATGATGATAGAGGCCGGCCTTGGTCAGCCCGAGGCGTCCGGCGAGCAGCGACATCGGCGCATTGTCGTAGCCCCGCTCCATGAACAACACGAGCGCGGCTTCGACGACTTCGTCGACGCGACCGATGTCCTCAGCCTTCTTCGCCATCGAAGGGCCCTGTGCGCGGCGACCGCAGTCGGCCAGCTGATTTCGCTTTACCTACCGGGCGGTCGGTAGGTATAGCTATCGTGCGCAGGCCGGCGCTGTCCAGTGCTTTGTGGCCGGCGCACTCATCGTCGCGCGGGGCCATGAATAGAAAAGCGACCGCTCGCGACGTGTTGCACGCGCGGCGGCCATAAACAGGGAGGAGTATCGACGTGACGACCATGCTCGCCGCCATGCTGCATCAGACCGGCCAGCCCATGAAGCTCGAGCGGGTGCCGATCCCAAAGCCGCGGCCGACCGACGTGCTGGTCAAGGTCAAGGCCTGCAACGTCGTGCCGAACCTGATGAACGTGCTCACCCACTGGGAGAGCTGGTTTCCGGAATTGCCGCTGCCCAGACTGCCGGCCAATTTCGGCCTCGACGTTGCGGGCGATATCGCCGAGGTCGGCGAGCTGGTGCAGAATTTCCGCAAAGGCGACCGGGTCTATGTCAATCCCGGCCTGTTCTGCGGCTCCTGCCCGGCCTGCCGCGCCGACGAAACGATGAATTGCACCAACTACACCTTTCGCGGCTATTTCGGCTTCGGTCGCAGACTCGCAGAAGCAGTTCGACGCCTACCCTTATGCCGGCATGTGCGAATACTCGACCGCGCCGCAGCACAATCTGGTCACCATCCCCGACAATGTGACCTACGAGCAGGCGGCGCGGTTCGGCTATATCGGCACCGCCTATTCGGCGCTGCGCAAGGCCAATGCGGGCCCGGGCTCGACCATCTTCATCAACGGGCTGACCGGAACCCTCGGGCTCGGCGCGACGCTCTCCGCGCTCGGCCGCGGCGTCACCAGAATTCTCGGCACCGCGCGCGACCGCGCCCGCATCGAACGCGTCAAGGCGCTGGCGCCGGGCCGCATCGAGGTGCTCGCACAGGATGGGAGCCGTTCGGTCGCCGACTGGGCCCGCGGCTTCACCGGCGGCCACGGCGTCGACGCGGTGATCGATTGCCTCGCGCCCGGCACCTCCGGCAAATTCCTGATGGACGCCATCTACGCGCTGCGGCGCGGCGGCAAGGCCATCAATATCGGCGGCGTCGGCGAAAAGACGATGATGGACATCCATTGGATGATGGACAATCAGATCGAATTCATCGGCTCCAATTGGTTCACGACCGCCGACGGGCAAGCGCTGTCGGCCATGGCCGCCGCGGGCCTGCTCGATCTTTCGGTGTTCGAGCATGTCCGCGTGCCGCTCGCCGACGTCAACACCGCGCTCGACGGTTCGCTGTTCCGCAATGGCGGCTTCACCAACGTCGTCGTGATACCTTGAGGGGGAAATGAAACAATGGCGGAAACGCATCGCGTGATCGTCACCGGCGTCAACAGCGCCGGCAAATCGATCGTGGTGGAGGACGCGCAAGCCGCGATGGGCGGGCCGGGCAATTTCGATTTCTGGCAGACGCAGCCCGGGCAATCGCCGCACGATCTGTTGATCGGGCGTTCGCCGATGAAGTTCTTCCCGCCGCCGGGCGGCACCATGTTCCGGTTGTTCACCATCCCGCCGCTCGATCCCGCCATGACGGCGCAGGAAGTCGCCGGGATGCAGGACTGGTTCTTCAAGGAAATCGGCTCGCCGGACGCGCGCGTCGACACCAGCCGCCATCCGATGATGCACGTAACGCCGACACTCGATTACATCGTGCTCCTGTCCGGCGAGATTTCGCTCATGCTCGACGAAGGCGAGCCGATCGTGCTTGAGCCGTTCGACGCCATCGTGCAACGCGGCACCAATCATTCCTGGGTCAACACCGGACGCGAGCCGGCGCTGCTGATGTGCGTCATGGTCGGCGACAAATAGTTTTTCGCGGTATGCGGCCGAATTCGAGATAGCGATGAAAGACAACGATACCCGCGCCGCCGAGGAGCTGTTTCCGTCCGGCCACCAGCCGCCGTCGAACTATTTACGCGTGCCGCAATATCAAAGGATCGTCTGCGACAAGGACGTCGCGGTGACGATGCGCGACGGCGTGACGATTAAGGTCGACGTCTACCGGCCCGATGCGGCGGGGAAATTTCCGGTGTTGTTCGCGTTCGGCGTCCATTCCAAGGAAGTGCAGGGCAGCGACTATCCCAAAACTTTTCCGCCGCAGCCGTCGTGGTCGTCGTTGTGGCTCGGCCATGCCGAGGCTGGCGACACCGAGTTCTTCGTCGCGCGCGGCTATGTGCACGTCATCGGCACGCCGCGCGGGTTTCTGAAATCCGGCGACGGCGGCTCGCGCGAATGGGACAGCTACGACGTCATCGAATGGATCGCGCAACAGCCCTGGTGCGACGGCAATATCGGCATGTGCGGCATCGGCGCCTTCGCTTCCGAGCAATTCCACGCCGCGCGGCAGCAGCCGCCGCATCTGAAAACGATCTTCGCCTACGACCCGCGCGGCGCCTACGGCAAGTTCGGCGGCTTCCGCGAGGAATATCCCGGCGGGGTCCTGCACGCCTTCCGTTACCTGATGGATCATTTCTCGTCCTATCATTTCGCCCGCCAGGCGCCGGGCGAACTGCCGCCGGACAAAGAAGAGAAATGGCGCGAGGCGGTGGCGGACCCGGACATCCGCATGTATCCGCATCTGCACAATGTGCTGCTGCAAAAAGGCCAGCACATGCCGCGCTATTTCGACGTGCTGATCGACCCGTTCGACAAGGAGGAAACCGTCGCCGAGGCGGAGCGGGAGTTCAACAATATCACGGTGCCGACCTACACCGGCGCCGGCTGGTACGGCTACACCTACAAGACCCATCTCGCCGGCGCGCAGACCTATTTCAGCAAGATCGCGGCGCAGAAGAAAATGCTGCTCACGGGCCCGGCGCATCCCGACCGGCCGCTGCGGGCGCTGCGCGGCGAGATGCTGCGCTGGTACGACCATTGGCTCAAAGGCATCGACACCGGCATCATGCAGGAGCCGGCGGTTCGATATTTCGTCATGGGTGCCAATGAATGGCGGCACGGCGACGACTGGCCGTTGCCGGAAACACAGTGGACCAAGCTCTATCTATCGAGCTGGGAGCGGCTGACCGCTGAGCCTTACATCGGCGCCAGCGTCGACGCCTACGTGCCACCCGACGTATTCGTTCAGATGCCGCCGACGCAGACGAACCGCATCCAGAAGCTGCGCTTCCTCACCGACCCGCTGCCGCACGATGTCCTCATCGCCGGGCCGAGCGTGCTCAATCTGTTCGCCGCCATCGACCAAGACGACACCAATTGGATCATCGTCCTCAAGGACGTGGGGCCAGATCCGTCGGTGCGCACCGCGCGCGAAGGCGAGCGCGAAATCCCGACCGATCTTGCCGAGCGCGAACTGACGCGCGGCTGGCTCAAGGCCTCGAACCGCGCGCTCGACCCACAGCGTTCGAAGCCGTGGAAGCCCTGGCACAAGCTCACGCGCGACGCGCGCCGGAAGGTGACGCCGGGTGAGATCGAAGAATATTCGATCGAAATTTTTTCGACGGCCAATCTGTTCCGCCGCGGCCACCGCATCTGCATCGAGATCACCAGTCTCGATCTCTCGACCGGCGTGCTCGGCGCCACCGACGTCGAATACATTCCCTATCACGTCTGCTCGAGCCGCACGGTGGTGCACAGCATCTATCACGATGCCGCGCATCCCTCACATTTGCTGCTGCCGGTTGTTCCGACCGCCGGCTGACGATATCACAGGCTCTCGATATGGACCTCAATCTGAGCGGCAAGACCGTTCTCGTCACTGGCGGATCGAAAGGCCTCGGCCTCGCGACCGCACTGCGCTTTGCTTCCGAAGGCTGCGATCTTCATCTCGCGGCGCGCTCCGCGGAGACGCTCGCAGCGGCCGCGGCTTCGATCCGCGGCGCCTACCCCGTCAAGGTCGAGACGCTCGCCATCGACCTCGCGCAGCCCGGCTTCGCCGCCCGCGTCGTCGAGGCATGCGGCGACATCGACATTTTGGTCAACAACGCCGGCGACGTCCCCTCCGGCTCGATCGAGACCATCGACGAGGCGCGCTGGCGCGCCGGTTGGGATTCCAAGGTCTTCAACTACATCAATCTCAGCCGGGAATATTTCGCCCGCATGAAGGCGCGGCGGTCCGGCGTGATCGTCAACGTCATCGGCATCAGCGGCGATGTGTTGGATGCGAGCTATATCGCCGGCAGCGTCGGCAACGCGGCCATGACCGCCTTCACCAAGGCGCTGGGCTCGACCAGCCACAAATTCGGCGTGCGCGTCGTCGGCGTCAATCCCGGACCGTGCGCCACCCAACGCAATGAAAAGCTCGGCCGTGCCAAGGCACAGGAGCGCTACGGCGACCCCGAGCGCTGGCGCGAAGGCCAGGCCACCCTCCCCTTCGGCCGCGCCGCAACGCCCGACGAAATCGCCGCCGCCGTGGTATTTCTCTCGTCGCCGCTGTCGGCCTACACCACCGGATCGATCCTCACCATCGACGGCGGCTTGACGGGCGGGCGCGAAATAGCGCGGTGACGTTTGCACGGTGGGCAAAGGCGCAACGCGCCGTACCCATGCGTGTTCGCGAGGCAGTCAAATCGCGTGGACTTCGCTGCTGAGACTGGGCAAGAATTTGGTCTTTGGCGTGTTTAGCAAGCGAAGCTGCTTGTGGACCGTGGAACGACAGCTTTCCGGCAGATTTCGAGCTGGACGGGCGGCGCGTCGATCCGAAGCCAGCTGGCGACGGCGATGATGGTGTCGAGCAACAAATAGGCGCCGTTTAGCTTGCGCTTGGCGAGATAGGCGATGAGCTTGTCCAGGCCGAGGATGTTGAGCGCGCGGCTGAAGTTGTAGCACAGCGCCATGAGGCTCCATTCGCCGCGCACCTTGTCGAAGCCGCGCAGCAGGAAGTGGCGGTATCCGGCGCGGCATTTGAGGGTGCCGAAGGGGTGTTCGGCCAGGGCTCCGCGGCGGCGCATTGGCGCATCGGCCGCAGCCATGCGCACGCGATGACGCTCGATCACGTCCTCATGCACCCAACGCTGGATTTCGCGCCGCCGCGCCTTGGCGGCGAGGCACTTGGTGCGCAGCGGACAGGCATTACAGTCCGATTGGCGGCTGACATAGCGCAGATGCCATTTGCCACCGGCGTTGCGCTTGCGGCTCGTCGTCGGCCGCAGCAGGCTTCCCACCGGACAGCGGTAAACATCGCTCGCGGCGTCGTAGGCGAACGCCTCATGGGTGAAGCGGCCTTGGCTGTTGTTGTGCTTGGCTTGTGGCACATAGGCCGTGATCGCGTCCGCCTCGCACGCCTTGAGTGTCTCGCCGTTGTAATAGCCGACATCGGCCAGCGCCGTCAGTGTCGCTGCGCCGAGCGCCTGTTTGGCGGCCAGCGCCATCGCATGCAGCTGGCCGGTATCATTGCCGTCGTTGACCACCTCGCTCGCGACGATCAGCTTGTGGCGGTCGTCCACGGCAATCTGCACGTTATATCCCGCCACCGTCTGGCCGTTCTTCGACAACAGCCGGGCGTCGGCGTCGGTACGCGACAGCTGCGTCTCACCGCTCGCCTCAAGCTGCGCCAGATCGGCCTCGACCTTCGCGCGCTTCTCCTTGAGCGCGGCGAGCTTTTGCGCCATGTCGCCGTCAGCCCGCTCGCCGGCTGTCGCCGCTGCCGTCTCCGCCGCGTCGCTTTTTTCCAGCTCCGCGCCATAGGCTTCGATGTCGCGCTCCAGCGCGGCGAGACGCTCGGCCAGCCGCTTCTGCGTCACGATGCTGCCCTTGCTCGCATCGCCGTGGAAGAACGCACCATCGATCGCCACCAGTTCGCCGCCCAACAGATCAAGCTCCCGCGCCAGCAGCACGAAGTCGCGGCTCGCCGCCTTGAGCGCATCCCGGTTGTCCTTGCGGAAGTTGCCGATCGTGCGATAGCCGGGCACAAGCCCTCGCAGCAGCCACATCAGCTCCACATTGCGTCCGGCCTCGCGCTCGAGCCGGCGCGAGGACCGCACCCGGTTGAGATAGCCATACAGATAAAGCTTCAGAAGGTCGGCCGGATCGTACGGCGGCTGACCGGCGCCGCTGCCGAAATCGGTGTGCCGGAACCCCAGCGCGGCAAGATCAAGGCAGCAAACGTAAGCCTCGATCGCCCGCACCGGATTGTCCGGCCCAACGTAATCCTCGATCCGCGCCGGCAGGAAGCTTCCCTGATCCCGGCTCTGTCCGATCTTGAAATCGCGATTCGTCATGTCACGAATTGTACGGCAAGAAAACCAAAAACCCAGATAATTCTTGCCCAGTCTCTGCTGCTCAGCCCACTGGCGGCAAATCGGCCCCGTGCCGTATTTACAATCATGAATCAGGCCGCCAAGGACATCCTGCATCGCGTGGAAAGCTGGCCCCAAGAGGACCAGGAGGAGCTCGCCGAGTTGGCACGCGAGATCGAGGTGCGGCGGAGCGGTGTATATCGGTTGACAGACGATGAACGTGCGGCGCTCGCTGAAAGCGGCGCTGACGTGCGTGCCGCAAGGTTCGCGACCGACGTCCAGATCGCGGAATTTTTCAAGAAGGCGCGCGCGCCGCGGGCATGAAGATCCGCTACACCGAAACCGCGCGACGTGAACTTGAAGACGCTGTCGATTATCTGATTGAGCACGCGCCCGGCGTCGCGGCTGATTTTGCCGACAGCATCGAAAGCGCCGAGCGGAACTCCTGCGAAATCCATATTCAGCGCAAGAAGCCGAGCTCAGAGGCGTTCGGCGCAAGTACATCCAACGCTTTCGCTACGGCTAGTTCTATATGGTGGACGAGAAGGCAGATGAGCTTATCATCATGAATATTCGGCATGCGGCGCGCCGATGGCCGTGGGAACCGCGGGAGTGATCGGCACACGAGAAATCGCGCGCCGAGGCCGCGCATTCACTTTCGGGCCGGTTTTCCGTTCAGCGCGAGCCAGAGCCGGCCGACGGCTTCCTCGGGGCTCTGCCCCATCGCAGTCGTTGCCGGGTCGTCGCATTGCGCGAACCAGATATCCTTGACGATCGACAACCGCGCAAAGCGCGGGCCGCACGCGTCCAACAGATCGGACAGCGCGGGGCAGTAATAGCCATCGTCGATGTCCTGCAGGCGGTTCTCGAGCTCGAAATGGCCGATCGTCACGCCATGGTCGCGGGCAAAATCGCTCCAGCCGGCACTCCTTTCATGCGGAAAGAAATGATGGCCGACCCGGTACGCCGGAACGGGAAAGCCGGCACGCTTCAATTCCTTCGCAAACTCTCGCGTCATCGACCGTCGTCCTGATTTTGCGCACCCAAGCATTGGTCGGACCGTGCCCCGTTACCATGATCCATATCAAGACAACGGCCACCCGGATGTGGCCGGATTTCTTGTGAACTGACGCCGCGGCCGGCGTTGGTCGCGGCTGTGGACGGAGACGGCAATGACTTACGCGTTGGAGCATAGCCACACGCGCAAAGCGATTCGCGCGCGGCTTGGGCAAGGACCGCGCAGCAACTATTTGCGCGACTTCATCTATGGCGGCATCGAGGCGCCGTGACCACCTTCGCCATCGTCGCCGGCGTCGTCGGCGCCGATCTTTCGGCGGCGGTGGTGCTGTTGCTCGCTTCGCCAATCTCGTCGCCGACGGCTTCGCCATGGCGGCGTCGAACTATTCCGGCACCAAGGCCGAGCGCGACGACTACGAGCGCGTCCTCGGCATCGAGCGCAAGCACATCGCGCTGGAGCCGGAGGGCGAGCGCGAGGAAATCCGCCAGATTTTCGCCGCCAAGGGTTTTGCGGGCGACGACCTCGAACGCATCGTCGCCGTCATCACCTCCGACCGGACGCTGTGGACGAAAACCATGGCGGTCAGGAGTACGGTCTTGCCCCGACGATCCGGTCGCCGGCGCTCGCGGCGCTGAGCACGTTCGCCGCGTTCATCGCCTGCGGGCTGGTGCCGCTGGTGACGTACCTCTCGCTCGGCGGCCTGCTCGCCTCCTCGTCGCGACCGGCGCGACATTCTTCGGCGTCGGCGCCATCAAGAGCCGGTGGTCGCCGATGTCGTGGTGGCGCTCGGGGCTCGAGACCTTCGTCATCGGCGTCGGCGCCGCGGCCATGGCCTTCGCCGTCGGCTTCGGCATCCGGACGCTGATCAACCTGCCCGCGGTTTGATTTCCATCAACGTGGTCGCCCGTGAACTGCGGTTCATTCTACCAGCGCGAACCGGCGCCAGAACGTCAGGAAACAGGCCATGGACCTCAAAGACGCCATTTACTCACGGCGTTCCGTCCGCGAATTCACGGCCGAGCCGGTCAACCGAAAGCGACATTCGCGAACTGATCGACGCGGCCATTCAGGCGCCCAGCGCAGTCAATCCAGCAGCCCTACGCGTTCTGCGTTGTGCGCGACCAGAACGTGCTGGCGACCATTTCGCGGGAAGCCAAGGCGCATATGGTGCGGACCACGCCGATCGGGCTCATGTCGCATCATTTCAAGTGACGTTCTTGAACGATCAAAAAGTTCAACATCTTCTTTATTAGGTGCTGGTGCTGATCCTGATTTGCACCGTGGCGGACATCCCGTGGGCGGTCGAGGATTGCGCGCTCGCCGCGGAGAACCTGATGCTGGCGGCGCGCGGCGCGGGCCTCGGCACGTGTCTGGATCGGCTTTTCTCAAGGCGTGGCTCGGCACGGCCGAGGGCAAAGCGCTGCTGAAGCTGCCGGGGGCCTACAAGCCGGTCGCGCCAATCATCGTCGGCCATCCGAAAGCGGCACCGCAGCCGGTGCCGCGCAAGGCCAAACCGGCTATTGATCCTCCGCTCGCTGATCTGGCTAAGATTAATCGCGTTGGTCGCACCATGAAAGACCCGAGCCACTCGCCTTATTTTTTTTTTTTAAAAAAAAAAAAAAAAAAAATATAAGGTTCTATCAAGGCCTGGGGATCGGAGCTGGGGGCCGGTGGTACTCCGTGACGACGGCGCGCAAGGGGCGCGCCAACGTCATGACCATGTCCTGGCACATGATGGTGGAGTTCGAGCCGCCGCAAATCGCCTGCATCGTCAAGCAACGCCAATTACAGCTTCGCGGCACTGCGCGCGACCGGCGAACGCGTCATCGCCATTCCGGCGCGCAAACTGGCGGCGAAGGTGGTGAAGGTCGGCAACTCGTCAGGCACTTGACGTCGACAAATTCGCAGCGTTCGGCTTGACCACGGGCAAAGGCCGCGCGTGTTGCGCCGCCGCTCATCGCCGACTGCTTCGCCAATCTCGAATGCAAGGTGATCGATCAGGCGGCTGGTCGTCGAGCTACAATCTGTTCATTCTCGAAGTCGTCAAGGCGTGGACCGATCCGGCACAGAAGAATCCCAAGACCATCCACCACCGCGGCTACGGTACGTTCGCGGTCGACGGGCCGACCATCACGCTGAAGTCGCGGATGCGGTGAAAGCGCTTCCTCGTCATTACGAGCTAAGCCACGGCCTTCAGAATCGCCCGCCGCACCAGCGTCTCGAACAGCGGCAGCTTGTAGGCGTTCTTGCTGAGCGGCGTGGCGCCATCGAGGGCGGCGCGGCGCGGCTTCCTTGTGGGGGGCAATCTCGTCGATGTGCCTGCCGGCAAGAGCCGCTTCGGCCGCCTCGGAATCGGCGTGGCACCGGTGCCGCCGCGCCAAGAACGACCGCGGCGCGCTTGCATCTGCCATCGTGCTCAAGTTCGAGCACGACAGCGACGTCGGCCAGCGGCCAGTTCCAGCAAATTCCTTTCTCGCCTGGCTCGAGATGCAACCATGCGCAGGACCGGCGGATATCGCCCGGCGGCAGTAGGACTGCCGTCAGGATCTCGTTGCCGGTTTCGAGGTCGTTCTCGCGCCTGCAGGTCGTGCATCGGCGGTGGCACGAAAAAATCCGTCAGCGATACGTTGTGCGCCGGGCCCCGCCGCGTCGGTCAACTCGACGCGTCGGCGCCGAGCGCCACCAGCGGGTCGCGAACGTCGAAGGATGGACGATCGCGCAGGTGTTGCCGAAGATCGCGTGATACTGGTTTTCGCCGGCGACGCCAGCAATGCCCGCCACCCTTGCGCAGGCAGCGAAATTCCGCGGCGCGAAAATACCAGCAGCGCGGCCGCTGCAAGAGATTGCCGCCGAGCGTCCGACGTTGCGGATTTGCGGTTTCGCGGAGCCACGCACGGCGTCGACGAGGACGGGATAGCGCTGCTCGCAGCAAGGGATGGTCGGCGAGCCCGCCAACGTGACCATAGGCCCGATCCGAAAGCCGCCGCTCTCGTCCTCGACAATCGTATCAAACCCGGCACGACATCAGATTGACGACTTTCGCCGGCGCCAGCAGGTCCTCCTTCATGCAGGTCGAGCAGGTCGATGCCGCCGGCTTTCATCACCGATAGGTTTTCCCCGTCGCGGCTGCGGCGAGCGGAAACGGCGTCATCGCGTCGGCGACCGTCGTCGACGCCGCGGCCGCGGCGCGGCGACCGTCTCGGACGCGCCAAGGCGAAGCGGGCCATCACATCAGCTCCGCAGCGGCTTTTGCCGAGCGCGGCGAGAACGCTCGCCGGCGTGATCGGCAGGCTGCGAAGGCGGACGCCGACGGCGTTGTAGATGGCGTTGGCGATCGCCGGGGCGGTGGCGATGTTGGCGGGCTCGGCGATGCCGTAGGCGTCGGTCGCGCTTTGCCCTGGTAGTTCTCCAGGATCACCACATCGATTGCCGGCGTCTCGCCGGCCCCGTCAGTATGTAATGTTCCAAGTTCGGATTGACAGCCACCGGTGACGCTGATCGAGGGTGCGCTCCTCGAACAGCGCGTAGGACAATCCCATCAACATGCCGCCCTGCACCTGGTTTTCGATCTGCCATGGGTTCATCGGTCGGCCGCAGTCCTGCACCGCGACCACACGTTCGACGCGCACGAGGCCGGGCTCGGTATCGACCGCGACCGCGGCGAATTGTACGCCGCCCAGAGCCTGCTGCGCCAAGCCGCGTCCCCCATCCGCCGGCGGAACCCGCAGTAGTCGTCGTCGCGGGAGGCGACCGCGCTGATGCGGTCGGTACGCAAGCGGCGCGGCGGCATCCGAAGCTCAGGCCGCGGCCGGTCTCGTCGCGAACCAGGATTCTTCCGTCGCGCGCCACCAGGTCTTCCGGGGCGACGTTCAGCGCGAGGGCCGCCTCGCGAAACAACATCTGCTGGACGCTGCCACGCGGCGTCGCGCGCCGGCGGCGTGATCGAGGCGGTCGCGCGACTGCCATAGGAGGGCGGCCGGCCGGAAATTCGGTATCGCCGATCCGCACGGTGATGTCTTGCGCGCGCAAGGCCGAGCACCTCGGCGACGGTTTGCGCCATCACCGTCGAGGTGCCGGTACCGATGTCCTGGACGCTCGAGAGCACCTCGACCGAGCCGTCGCGCATGAATTTGCACCTCGCACGAGGAATTGAGCCTGAACGTTGGCCATCCAGATCGATTGGGCGACGCCGAGGCCGCGCTTGACCGGGCCCGTGTCGGCGCCGGGCGCGTGCCGATGCTGCCAGCCGATCCGCTCGGCGCCGATCCGCCGCTCCTCGCGCCGCACCGGGCTTCCATCGATGCGCTCGCGCAGCGCCAAGGGATCGATCGCCAAACGCTCGGCCAATTCGTCGATCGCCT
Organism: uncultured Pseudomonadota bacterium; assembly: GCA_963745155.1. Classification (GTDB taxonomy): domain Bacteria; phylum Pseudomonadota; class Alphaproteobacteria; order Rhizobiales; family Xanthobacteraceae; genus BOG-931. The sequence goes on from CAVUWO010000032.1 coordinate 54,536, forward strand.
GCTCCAGGCCGAAGCCGCCAGGGGTGTTGCCCGGCGCGCGCATGGCGCAGCCCGGCCCGGCATTGATGAACACGTCGTGCTGCGCACCGTCGAAATTCGGGCAGCTGTAGAGAAGCTCCGCGTTGAAGCCGACGCCGGCGCCGACGGTGACACCCGCGGTGCCGTAGCTGACGAGCGAAACTGCCGTGAGCGTGCCGTCGCGCTTGGCGCCGATGCGCAGGCGCTGCGTCGTGCCGGGGCGGTTGCCGGCGTCCATCTGCTCTTCCTGGCGATCAAGAATGAGGCGGACCGGCGCCTTGGCGCGGCGCGATAATTCGACCGCGATCCAACCGTAATTGCCGAGCGAGGATTTCGAACCGAAGCCGCCGCCCATGGCATCGACCACCACGCGGACGCGGCTGAGCGGCAAGCCGAACGCCTCCGCCAGTTCGTTACGCACGCCGGTGGTGAACTGGGTCGACATGTAGACCGTCAACCCGTTCGCGCGCCAATCGGCGACGATGCCGTGCGGCTCCAGGCAGCAATGGGTCTGCACATGGGTGCGATATTCGGCTTCGACGACGGCGTCGGCCTCGGCAAAGCCCTTCGCGACATCGCCGCGGCGGCTGACGGCCGGGCCCCGGACGTTGCCGTTAAGCGGCAGGCCGGGTGCCGCGGGCCAGCCAGACGGATGACCGCCGGGCGCCACGTCGGCGCTGGCGTAAACCGGCGACGCGCCTTGCGCGCGCGCCTGGTCGAGATCGACGACGAAAGGCAGCGGCTGGTAGTCGACGTGGATCAGGCGCACCGCTTGTTGCGCCGCCTCGATCGAAACTGCGGCAACCGCGGCGACCGGCGCGCCGATGTAACGCAGCGTCGCCTTCTCCGGATCGTCGGTGCCGACGAGCGGCACCACCGCGCACACGCCCGGATGCCGGGATGCCGCCGACAGATCGAACGTGCGCACGCGGCCGTGCGGCAGCGGCGAGCGCAAGACGCGAGCATACAGCATGCCGGGCAGCACGATATCGGTGGTGAAACGGACAGCCCCTGTGACCTTCGCCCGCCCATCCTGCCGCGGCGTCGGCTTGCCGATGACGGCGAGCTCATTGTTCGGCGGCAGCGGCGGCGGCTCGTCCGCCCGGATTTGCCGGTTGATCTCGCCGAGGCCGGCGCCGGCAATACCGTAGGGAAACGTCTCGACGCGCGGATCGTCGGGCTTCGCCATCGTCAGCTCCTGTGCGCCTTGGCCGCGGCGAGCGTCGCATCGACGACATGCGGATAAGTCCCGCAGCGGCAATAATGGCCGCTGATCGCGGCGCGCACGTCGGCGGCGGTCGGCTCCGGGGTGTGTTCGAGAAGCGCCGCACAGCTCATGACCATGCCGGGCGTGCAATAGCCGCATTGCAGCGCGTCGTAATCGATGAAGGCCTGCTGCACCGGATGCGGCGTCTCGCCCGCCGCCAAGCCTTCGATCGTTGTCACGGCCCGCGCGCCGACGTCGACGGCGAGAATCATGCACGCGCATACCGGTGCGCCGTCGAGCCAAACCGTGCAGGCCGAACAGGTGCCGCGGTTGCACCCGATCTTGGTGCCGGTGAGTTGCAGCGGCCCGCGCAACACTTCGGCGAGCGTCGCGCGCGGCTCTACCGCCAGCGCCCGCGCCGTGCCGTTGACGGTCAAAGTGATGGCCGTCGGCTCCAGCCCGACGGCCACTGCGCCGCCCGGAGCCGCTTCGCCTTGCGCGAGGAATCCCGATGTCGCGTTGGCCATGGTCGCTCCGGCCGTCGTCAGCGCCGAGCCTCGCAGAAACGAGCGACGTGAGAAGTCACTGCGCACACCGAGCCTCCACGCGAACCTTTAAGCCTGTATTAGTCTCTATTAACTCGGTAGGTGATCCACCGCGCCGCCGCGTTGATAAAGGTCAAACGCGTCAGCGGCGGCGCGTTTGTGCCGATGATTTGAGCGATGAGATTAATCTTGTGTCATTTTCCGTTTTTCGGAATTCTGACCCCAATCTCTGACCTGGATCAAAGAACGCCCCGCCTTCCCAAGTCATAAGCATCCCGGACGACAGTGGAGACGAGGCGATGCATTCGCCGCTTGATTTGCAGACGCTGCGCGCGAAGACCGCGAAGGCGATGCCGAGCCGGACGCAATTGGCGCTGCTGGTCGCCATTGCCGTCGTGGCTGTCGCAGCCATTGCCGCCTATTTCGAACGCGGCACCCTGCAGCGCTGGTTCAACGGGCCGAAACTCGCCGCAACGATCATGGTGTCCGGCAACATCGAGGCGCACCAGGCGGTGCTCGGCTTCAAGACGGTGCAGTCGAGCATCGTCGAATTGCCATTCGACGAAGGTAAATGGGTCGACAAGGGCACGCTGATCGCCCGGCTAGACGATTCCGATTACCGCCAGCAGGTGGCAGTCAACGAGGCGACGCTGGAGATGCAGCATCGCCAGCTCGCCGCGGCGGAAAAGAATTTGACGGCGGCGCAGCGCACGGTCGAGTTCGACGCCGCCGATCTCGAATTCCGCGACGCCGAGTACAAGCGCGCAGACTTCCTGCTGCAGAAGCAGGCCGGTACCGTCGAGGCGCGCGATCAGACCTACGCGGCGTGGCGGCAGGCGACCGCCGCGCACCAGCGCGATCAGGCGCTCGAAAGCGCGGCCGAGCGCCAAGTCGACCTCGCGAACGCCAATATCCGTACCGCCGAGGAAACGCTCAAGCTGTCGCAGATCGTGCTCGGCTACACCGTGCTGCGCGCGCCGTTCTCCGGCGTCATTCAGGTCCGCCAGGCCGAGCTCGGCGAGATCATGGTGCCCGGCACGCCGGTGGTGACGCTCGCCGACCTCGACCACGTCTGGCTGCGCGCCTACATCAACGAGACCGACATCGGCAAGATTCGTTATAATCAGGAAGCTACCGTCACGACCGACACCTATCCGGGCAAGACCTACAAAGGCCGCGTCACCTTCATCTCGTCGAATGCCGAGTTCACGCCGAAGAGCGTCGAGACCCATGCCGAGCGCGTGACGCTGGTCTATCGCATCCGCATCGATGTCTTCAACCCGAGCCACGAACTGGTGCCGGGCATGCCGGCGGACGCCGCACTGACCGCGCTTGCCTCGGGCGCTCCATGAACGATGTGGCTGTACCCATCGTTGCCGCCAATGGACTGACCAAGCGGTTTGCCAAGGTTGCCGCGGTGGACGGTCTGACGTTCACCGTCAACCGCGGCGAGATTTTCGGCCTGGTCGGTCCCGATGGCGCCGGCAAGACCACGACCATGCGGATGCTGGCGGGGGTGATGCAGCCCGACGGCGGCGGCATTCTCGTCGACGGCGTCGACGTGGTGGCCGACCCCGAGGGCGGCAAGCCGCATTTGAGCTACATGCCGCAGCGGTTCGGCCTCTACGAGGAACTCACGGTCGACGAGAATATCCGCTTCTACGCCGACCTGTTCGAAGTGCCCAACGAACTGCGTGAGGAACGCGTGGGCCGGTTGCTCGCGGCGTCGGGCATGAGCCAATTCCGCCAACGGCGGGCCGGACAATTGTCGGGTGGGATGAAACAGAAGCTCGGGCTCACCTGCGCGCTCGTCCACACCCCGCAGATTCTTCTGCTCGACGAGCCGACGACCGGCGTCGATCCGGTATCGCGTCGCGATTTCTGGCGCATTCTCTATGGCCTGCGCGAAGACGGCGTGACGATCCTGATTACGACCGCCTATCTCGACGAGGCCGAGCGCTGCAACCGCCTGGCGCTGCTGCACAATGGCCGCGTGCTTTACTGCGATACGCCGACGGCGCTCAAGGCGCGCATGCCGGGCGTAGTCGTCGCCATCTCGTCGGGCGCCGGGCGGGAAGTCCGCGCCGCGCTCACGCGATCTCGAGGGTGTCAGCAACGCCATGCTGGTCGGCGGCGGCGTTCACGCCGTGGTCGACGACGCGGCATTGCGGATCCCGCGACTGCGGCAAGCGTTGCAGCGAGCGAACATTCTTTCGGCGAGATTGCGGTTGCCACCCCCAGCATCGAGGACGTGTTCGTGGCGCTGCTCGAAGACGACGGGCAAACGTCATGACCGGCGACGACACGCGCGACGCTCAGATCAACGTCGACGATCTGGTCAAGCGGTTCGGCGATTTCGTCGCGGTCGATCACGTCAGCTTTCGCGTCGGGCGCGGCGAGATCATGGGATTTTTGGGCCCGAACGGCGCCGGCAAGTCGACCACGATCCGCATTCTCTGCGGCCTGCTGCGGCCGACCTCCGGGCCGGGTGGTCGTCGCCGGCATCGACGTCGCGCGCGATCCCGAAGCGGTGCGCGAACGTATCGGCTATATGTCGCAGAAATTCTCGCTCTATCGCGACCTGACCGTCGAGGAGAATCTGCGCTTCTTCGGCGGCATCTATCGCGTGCCGCGCGGCGAGCTGCGCGAGCGCATGCGCTTCGCCATCGAGATGGCCGGGCTCGGCGGCCGTGAACATGCGCTCGTCTCGACGCTCGCCGGCGGCTGGCAGCAGCGCCTGGCGCTCGGCTGCGCGGTGCTGCATCGCCCGCCGATCCTGTTTCTCGACGAGCCGACCTCGGGGGTGGAGCCGACCTCGCGACGGCGATTCTGGGACCTCATTCACACGCTCGCCGCCGACGGCGTCACCGTTCTGGTCTCGACCCATTACATGGACGAGGCCGAATATTGCGACCGCGTGGCGCTGATCAACCAGGGTCGCCTCATCGCCATCGGCAGCCCGGACAAATTGAAACACACCGCGCTCGGCGGCGAATTGCTGCTGCTCGAATGCGAGCGGATTGGGCCGGCGCTTGCCGCGCTGCAGCAAGCCCCGGGCGTGATCGAAGCCTCGGTATTCGGCAACGCGATCCATGTGCTGGTGGCGAGCGCCGCGCGCAGCCTCGACGAACTGCCGGCCTATCTGGCGCGCAAGGAACTCGCGCCGAGCAGCATTGCGCCCATCCCGCCGTCGCTCGAGGACGTTTTCGTCCGCCTGATCGCCGACGACGGATCGAAGCGGGAGCGCGCGGCATGAGAGTGCGCCGGCTCAAAGCCATCGCCATGAAGGAGGTGTTGCAGATCTGGCGCGATCCGCGCAGCCTGATGATCGCGCTTTTGCATGCCGTTCACTCAGATGTTGCTGTTCGGCTACGGGGTCAGTCTCGACATCAAGCATATTCCGATCTGCACCTGCGACCGTGAAGGCAGTCAGCAGAGCCAGGACCTGCTCAAGCATTTCCAGGCTTCGCTATATTTTTCGATCGTCGCATAACGTCAAAAACTACGCAGACCTGGTGGCGGCGATCGATCGCGCCGATTGCCGCGTCGCCATCGTCATCCCGCCGGATTTCTCGCAGCGCCTCAACGATGCGGGCACGGCCTCGGTCCAGGCGATCCTCGACGGCACCGACGACAACACCGCGAACATCGCCTGGGGCTATGCCACGGCGGTGGTCGAGCGCCTACTCGAATAACGTCGCGGTCGCGGCGATCGACCGCCAGGGCCGGCCGCTGCAGCAAATTCAGCCTTTGGTGGTGCAATCGCGCGTCTGGTTCAACGAAGACCTCGACAGCAGAAACTTCATCATTCCCGGCATGGTCGCCGTCATCATGGCGCTGGTCGGCGCGCAGCTCACCTCGCTCACCATCTGCCCGCGAGTGGGAGCGCGGCACCATGGAGCTCTTGATCTCGACGCCGGTCACGCCGGCGAGGTGATGTTCGGCAAGCTCCTGCCCTATTGCGTGATCGGCTGGGTCGACGCCGCGTTCTGCCTCGATGATTGCGGCGTTTTGGTTCGAGGTGCCGTTTCGCGGCGCGTTCGTCGACCCTCTTCCTCACCACGACCCTGTTTCTCGTGGTCGTGCTGGGCATCGGTTATCTGATGTCGGTATTGATCCGCAGCCAGGTCGGCGCCAGCCAGATCGCCATGGTGGTGACGCTGCTGCCGGCGATGCTGTTGTCGGGCTACGTGTTCCCGATCGACCAGATGCCGTGGCTCGTCCAGGACATCACCTATCTGGTGTATTCGCGCTATTACGTCACCATCATCAAGGCGATATTTCTGAAGGGGTCCGGCATCGCCGACTTGCTACGCCGGTCCTGTTCCTCGTCGTCTACGCACTGGCGGTCGTCGTGCTCGCGGCCCGCGCCTTCCGCAAGACGCTGGACTGAAGGGGATCGCCATGTTCGAACGCGTCGCGCCGATCGTGATCAAGGAATTCCTGGAGCTTCGCCGCGACAAGTGCGGCCCGCTTCATCCTGTTCGTGGTCCCGGTGATCCAGATGCTGCTGTTCGGCTATGCCGCGAACTTCGAAGTTTATCACGTCTCGACTGCGGTGCTCGACCTCGATCATTCGCAGGAGAGCCGCGAGCTGATTGCCCGCTTCACCTCGAGCAACCGCTTCAACATCGTCGAGGTGGCGCAGTCGCAGCGCGAGATCGACGAGACTATCGACACGCAGCACGGCCGCGGTCGCGCTCGTCATTCACGCCGGCTTCGCCGAACTCCTGCGCAAGGGCCAGGGCGCGCCACTGCAGGTCATCGTCGACGGCACCAACTCCAATACCGCGCTGATCGCGCTCGGCTACATCAACATCATCGCCGGCGCACTTCGCCCAGGATTACATCACCGACCTCTCGCAGCGCGTCCAAGGCGTAGCGGGCGCGCGGCAGGTCCAGGTGACGCTGGAGCAGCGCCCCTGGTTCAACCCCGACCTCAATGGCCGCTGGTTCTTCGTGCCCGGCGTCATCGGCACCCTCACGCTCATCACCATCGTCAACCTGACGGCGTTTGCGGTGGTGCGTGAGCGCGAGGTCGGCACGCTCGAACAGATCATGGTGTCGCCGATCCGGCCCGCCGAGTTCATCCTCGGCAAGACGGTGCCATACTTCCTTGTCGGCCTCGGCGAGGTCGCGCTGGTCGTCATCGTCGGCCGGCTTTGGTTTCAGGTACCGTTCGTCGGCAACCCGTTGGTGATGCTGCTCGGGACCGCGCTGTTTCTCTTGAGCTCGCTGGCGCTCGGCCTGCTCATCTCCACCGTCTGCACCACCCAGCAGCAGGCGTTCTCGACCAACTTCTTCGTGCTGAGCCCGTTTTTCATCCTGTCCGGCTTCGCCTTCCCGATCTCGAGCATGCCGCAGGTGCTGCAGTGGTTCACCTACCTCAACCCGCTGCGCTATTACCTCGTGGTCATCCGCGGCACCTTCCTCAAGGGCGTCGGCGTCGACGTGCTGTGGCCGCAGTTTGCGGCGATGGCGTTTCTGGCGGCGGTGTTGCTGACGCTCTCGATCCTGCGATTCCGCAAGACGCTGGAATGAAGGCCCGCAAACGACAGCGGCCGACCCCTTGATGAGGTCGGCCGGCTTACGGGGTCCGGACGATGTCGCGAGCGAGCGGTACTATCGCGCCCGCCGGCGGTGTCGATATCGCACCGGCGGCGGGGGCGGCGCGACATAGCGTTGCCAGACCGTTCCGCGATCGAACTGAATGGTCAAGCCGTCGGGGGAATAGATCGCCCCTTCCTGCCAGCGGTCGGCCCAGAAGTGGCCCGGCCAGTCGACCCAGGCGCGCGACGGCACGCCGGCCTCGTTGACGAGATTGAGATCCCAGCCGTTCTGGGTCACGTAAGCCAGCGCCGGCGGACCGCCATCAGGACCGGCCAGGCAATTACGTACACATACGAACTCACCCGAAAGATCGATGACCTGCGCATCGGCAGCCGTCACGCTGCCGAGACTTGCAAGACTTGCGACGCCAAGCGCCGCAAGCACCATTTTTGTCTTCGTCATGACTTGCTCCCTGCTTTTTGCTTCGACCGGGCGAGAGGCTACGCACTTCGGGCAACATCCCACATTGATCGCGATCAATCGGTACGTTTTGAGTGGGCAACGACGTGGTTGCCATCCGCTGCGGCATCGTGACAATGCCGCCTCCCGCGCTCGCCGGGCGACGGAATTGTCGAATCGCACTTAAAGGATCGTGACTCATGTCGGTGACAACGACACGGATCGACGGAAAGGCGCGGGCGGACCGGCTGGTCGCCGACGTCGCCAAGTCAACCGCCGCTATCAAGGACGGATCGGGCGTGGTGCCGGGGCTTTGTGCCGTGCTGGTCGGCGACGACCCGGCAAGTCAAGTCTATGTCCGTAACAAGGGTAAGACGGCGACAGCCGCCGGCATTGCGAGCTTTCAAGAGACCCTCCCGGCCGCCACCAGCGAAGCCGAGCTGCTGGCGCTGATCGCCAGGCTCAACGCCGACGACCGCGTCGACGGCATTCTGGTACAGTTGCCCTTGCCGAAGCACATCGACCCGCAGCGCGTCATCGACGCCATCGATCCCGCCAAAGATGTCGACGGCTTTCACGCCCAGAATGTCGGCCGCTTATGGAGCGGCGGCGAAGCGCTGGTGCCGTGCACGCCCTATGGCTGCCTGATGCTGCTCAAGGACACGCTCGGCGGCGGCCTCGCGGGCGCCGATGCTGTCGTGCTCGGACGCTCCAACATCGTCGGCAAGCCGATGGCGGCGCTGCTGCTCGGCGAAAATTGCACCGTGACGGTCGCCCACTCCAGAAGCCGCGATCTCCCAGCCATCCTGCGCCGCGCCGATATTCTGGTCGCGGCGGTGGGACGGCCGGAGATGGTCCGCGGCGACTGGATCAAGCCCGGGGCAGTCGTCATCGACGTCGGCATTAACCGCGTCGCGCCGCCGGGCGAAAAAGCCAAACTGGTCGGCGACGTGGCGTTCGCTGAGGCGCAGGGCGTCGCAGCTGCGATCACGCCGGTGCCGGGCGGCGTCGGGCCGATGACGATCGCGTGCCTGCTGCGCAACACGCTGATCGCTGCGTGCCGGCGCCGCGGACTGGCCCAACCCGCGCTGTGATCTGATGCGCCAAAGCCTCGCGCGCCTGCGTTGATGCAGATCAACACGTTTTCTGCCCCGCCCTCGATAATTCCTCGGTCGTAAGGATCGAGGATGGATCGAGGATAGGATGAAACAACGACTGTGGTTCGCCATGGTGTTGATCGCCGCCGCGTGGACCATGGCGGTGAACGGCCGTGCCCTCGCCGCGCCGCAGCAGTTCAACTGCGTCCTGACAGATGCCAAAGCCAAGCCCGGCTCGGAAAGCCGGCCGGTCGGCGTCATCTTCGACGAAGACGCCAAGACGCTGACGGCGAAAAGAGACGATCGGAGCTACAGCTTCGCCAAAGTCACCATGACCTATATCGCCATCAGCGGCCAGACCGAGGATGCCAGCGTCGGCATCGATCGTTCCGCGCTCGGCATCGTCTGGCAGCAATACGCCGCCGGCAAGGTCACGACCGAATTCGGCCATTGTCTACCGGCCACGACAACCAAATAGTCATCCAAATGAACGCACCCACCGGCGCTTACTCGTAGCGCAACGCGTCGATCGGGTTGAGGCTCGCCGCCTTGCGCGCCGGATAAAAGCCGAAGAACACTCCGACCGCGGCGCTGAAAGCAAAGCCGCCGACGACCGCCGTCAACGACACCGGCGCGGCCCAGTGGAACACCAGCGAGATCGCCGCCGACAGCGCGACGCCCGTCACGATACCGGCGATCCCGCCGCTGACGCTGAGAAAGATCGCTTCGGCGAGAAACTGCAGCAGCACGTGCGTACGGCGCGCGCCGATCGCCATGCGCAGGCCGATCTCGCGCGTGCGTTCGGTCACCGAGACGAGCAGGATGTTCATGATGCCGATGCCGCCGACGATCAAGGAAATCGACGCCACGGCGGCGAGCAGGAGCGCCATGATGCGGCTCAGCTTTCGGCGGTTTCGGCGAACTGGCTCAGATTGCGCACGTCGAAGTCGTTGACCGCGCCGGGCTTGATGCGATGGCGGCGGATGAGGGTGTCGGTCGCCTGGCGAATGGCGCTGTGCACCAGCGCCTGCGTGACCGCCTGCACGTAGATCTGGTTGGCAAAGCCGGTAAGGCGCGGCTGCAGATTGTAGGGATTGGGCCACGGCAGATACGGCCAATTGAGCGGCGTCTGCTGCGAGGTCGGCGCGGCGACGCCCAGCACCTTGCGTTCGGCCGTGCTGTACGGCGTCATGACCAGATCGTCCTGATCCGTGCCGAACACCGACTGGCCCTTGGGAACGAGGACGCCGATGACCTGCAGCGGCACGCTCTTGACCAGAATCGAGGCGCCGATCGGGTTTTCGCCGGGACTGAACAGCTGGCGGTACACCGTTTGCCCAAGGAGGACGACGAGGTTGGCCTTGTTGTTGTCCTCGGCCGTCATGCCCCGCCCGGCGGCGATCTGCCAGTTGGTGATCGCTGCGTAATTCGGGCTCACGCCCTGGATCATCGTCGTCCAATTCTGATTGCTGTATTGCACCTGCCCCGATTGGCGGATGAGGTAGCCGACCTGCGCCACCGCCGGGTCCTCGCGGCGGATCGCGCGCGCATCGGCGACCGTGAGGGTCGAGGCGCTGCCGAAGCCGGCGCGGATGCCGCCCGTCGTCAACGCGCCGGGCAGGATGACGACGACGTTGGTGCCGAGGTTCTCGATCTGCTTGCGGACCGCCTCGCTCGCGCCATTGCCGACGGCGACCATGACGATGAGCGCGGCGACGCCGATGAACACGCCGAGCATGGTCAGCGCCGAACGCATCCAGTTGCGGCCGATCGCTTGCGCTGCGGCGGCGAGGATCATGAACGTGAAGGCGAGCGATCCGCCGGAGGCGAGCGTCGTGGTCGGCGCCTCGGCCGAATGAAAGAACGCCGCGCGCTCCGCCTCGCCGATCGCAGCGGCGGCAGCCGTGGCCGCCGGCGCAGGATTGGTCACGCGTTCGTCGGAGAGGATGACGCCGTCCCGCATGGTCACCACGCGGTCGGCGTAGGCGGCAACGTCGGCCTCGTGGGTGACGAGGACGATGGTGACGCCTTGCTCGCGGTTGAGCGTACGCAGCGTTTCCATGATCTCGTGCGAGGTCCGCGTGTCGAGATTGCCGGTCGGCTCGTCGGCAAGGAGGAGGCTCGGCGCATTGATCAGCGCCCGGGCGATGGCGACGCGCTGCTGTTGGCCGCCGGAAAGCTGGCCCGGCGTGTTGCGCTCGCGCTCCCCGAGTCCGAGCAACTTGAGCGCTGCGCGGGCGCGCGCGGTGCGCACGCTGCGGCGCGTCGGGCCCGCGGGAGCGTAATACAGCGGCAGGCTGACATTCTCGATGGCGCTGGTGCGCGCCAAGAGATTGAAGCTCTGGAACACGAAGCCGAGCCGTTGGCTGCGGATGCGGGCGAGCTCCGGCTCGCGCAAGCCCGCGACATCGACGCCCTCCAAGAAATAATGGCCGCTCGACGGCTGATCGAGGCAACCGAGAATGTTCATCAGCGTCGACTTGCCCGAGCCCGACGAGCCCATGATGGCGACGAACTCGCCGGCACGCACCGTCAGGCTGACGCCGCGCAACGCCTCGACCTTGACATCGCCGATGACGAAGCTGCGGGCGACGTTCTCGATCCTGATCACCGGCTGCTTAGCCGGCGAGACCTCTGCGGAAACCTGGCGCAACATCGGGCGCGGTCTCAAAGTCGCGGCGGCGGCAGGCCGGCCTGGCCGCCCACCGGAGCGCTGCTTTCGGCGGTAATGACCGCATCGCCCGGATGCAGGTCGCCGCCGGCGATCTCGGTGAAATTGTCGTCGCTCAGTCCGGGAACGACGGTGACAGCCACGGGCCGGCCATCGCGCAGCACGAACACCTCCGGCGCTCGGCCCGCCGCCGCGTTGCGGGCTTCGACCGTCGAAAGACCGCCTGGCACGTAGCGCAGCGCCTGGTTCGGCACGCGCAGCACGTCGGTCCTCTGATCGATGATGATCGTGGTCGACGCGGTCATGCCCGGCACCAGCGCGAGATCGTCGTTATCGACGCCGATCACGACGTCATAGGTGACGACGTTCTGCACGGTCTGCGGCGACAGGCGCCGCTGGCTGACGACGCCCTGGAACACCCGCTGCGGAAAGGCGTCGACGGTGAACGTGGCCTTGTCGCCGACCTTGATCCCGCCCATGTCGGCTTCGCTAGTGTTGGTGTCCACCTCCAGCCGCTTCAGGTCGGTAGCGATGAGAAACAATGTCGGCGTCTGGAACGTGGAGGCAACCGTCTGTCCGCCGGTGATGTTGCGCGACACCACGATGCCGTCGACCGGCGAGACGATATCGGTGTAGTCGAGATTGAGGCTGGCGCCATCCACATAGGCCTGGTCGAGCTTGACGGTCCCTTCGTCCTGGTTGACGACATAGGCCTGATCCTCGGCCTGCTGCCGCGCGATCGAGTTCTGCTCGGCGAGCTTCTGATAGCGCGACAGATCGAGGCGGTCCTTGGCAAGTATCGCCTGATCGCGCGCGAGCTGACCGGAATATTGATCGAACTCCGCCTGATACGGCCGCGGGTCGATCTTGGCGCAGACTTGGCCGGCCCGCACCTGCGTATTGTAGTCGCAGAAAATATTCTGGATCACGCCGAAATCATAAGCGCCGACGATGATCGTGAGCACCGGGTTGACGGTCCCTGTCGCCGTCGCGGTGCGGGCGATGGCGCCGCGCGCGGCCGGCACTGTGACGTATTGCGCGGCGTTTTTCCCGCCGAGCGCCCATAGCCAGAAACCTATGCCGACAATGATCGCAAGCGAACCCAAGCCCGCGGCGAGCCAGAATTTCCGCACGCCCGGTCCCTTCATGTGCGCCGCGTTCGGCGACAGCGGAAATTTCAGCACCTTGCCACGGGCCTCGACTGGCGACGCATCCGAGCTCACACTCATCGTCGTCTCTCGCATCGGCGGCGACGGCACGAACGGCGATTTTTTCGCCTCTTCGCTATCGGCCTTTGCTAAACCGTTTGCCAAAGCCGCTTTCGCCTTGCTTTCTCATTGCCCGAACGGGCCGAAAGGATATTGATTTGGGTCAACGGGGCCGGCCGAATGTCGCGCGGTCAGGCCCCTGTCCCCTCCCCCAGGCCGTCCGACTCATCGCCATCAAGCTGACCGGCATCAAGCGATCGACATCCAGACGTGCCATAAGCAGTCTGCTCGCGCGCTGCCCGCTTGATCCACCTCAATGCGGCGCGGCCGCCTGATCGACTGTTGTCAGGGTCGGCCCGGAGGCAAGATTTCGCAGGCAAGATTTCGGAGACAAGGTTTTGGAGCATCACGCCGAAGTCCTCGCGGGTCGGAGGTGGCAGCAACGGACGCCGAATTGGCGCGACCTCCCGCGCTGGCGCTCATCGTCGCCGTGATCCTACTGATCGGATCGGGGACGCGGGAGATGCTCGCGCCGCTCTCCGCCGCGCAGCAGCCGGAAATTTCGCTCCTCGCCGTTGGCACTGCCGAATTATGCATTGCGCACGACGATGCGGATGCTGGCGGCACTGGTCGCCTCGCTGTTTTTTACGTTCACGTACGGCACGTTGGCGGCCAAGAGCCGCCGCGCCGAAGTCATCCTGATTCCGCTGCTCGACGTCCTGCAATCCGTACCGGTGCTCGGCGATCTGTCGTTCACCGTCGTTTTCTTCGTCTCGCTGTTTCCAGCCGGACGCTCGGCGTGGAGCTTGCCGCGATATTCGCGATCTTCACCAGCCAAGCGTGGAACATGGCGTTCAGCTTTTTCCAATCGTTACGCACCATTCCGTTCGATCTCGACGAAGCAAGCCGCGGCTTTCGCTTTTCCGGATGGCAGCGCTTCTGGCGTCTGAAGTCCCTTTCGCCATGCCGGGCCTCGTTTGGAACACGATGATGTCGATGTCCGGCGGCTGGTTTTTCGTGGTCGCCTCGGAAGCCATCGCCGTCGGCGACCTGCATGTCGCACTGCCCGGCGTCGGCTCCTATGTCGCGCGGGCGATCGAGGCGCGTGACCTCACAACCGTCGGCTGGGCGATCCTTGCCATGACCGTCACGATATTCATCTATGATCAGCTTCTGTTCCGTCCCCTGGTCGCCTGGGCGGACAAGTTTCGTTACGAGCAGACTGCGGCGGCTGTGGTGCCTCGGAGCTGGATCATCGATCTTTTCAGGCGCACGAAAATGCTGCGTGCGGCGGGCGACTTGATCGGCGCGGTGACGCAGGCCGCGGCGCGCGCCCGGCTCTCGGTGCGGTTATTTGCTCGGCCGCTCGCGGGGCGGCACGATCCTTCCCGTTTGCTCGACGTCCTCTGGTATGGAATTGTCCTGCTCGCCGTCGCCTACCTCGGATCGGTGCTGCTGCGATTTGCAGGGGCGCAATTGTCATGGCGGGATCTGTTCGACGTGATCGGCGATGGCAGCATCACTTTGCTGCGCGTCGCCGTCCTCATCGTCATCGCGACCGTCATCTGGGTCCCGGTCGGAGTTGCCGTCGGCTTGCGCCCGGCCTGGGCGGAAAAGGTTCAGCCGGTGGCGCAGTTTCTCGCGGCATTTCCGGCAAACTTATTGTTCCCGCTCGCGGTTTATCTGATCGTCAGGTTCGATCTTTCACCCGTGATTTGGTTGAGCCCGCTGATGATTTTCGGAACGCAGTGGTACATTGTATTCAATGTCATCGCCGGCGCCAGCGCCTTTCCGACGGACTTCAGGGAGGCGTCGGCGACGTTCCGGATACGGGGATGGCGTTGGTGGCGCGATGTCATGCTCCCGGGAATCTTCCCGTATTACGTGACCGGCGCAATCACAGCGTCGGGCGGCGCTCGGAACGCAAGTATCGTCTCCGAGGCGGTCAGCTGGGGGCCGACCAAGCTCAATGGGTCGGGCTTGGGCGCCTATATCGCGCAAATGACGGAGGCCGGCGATTATCCCCGCATCGCTCTCGGCATCGCAGTCATGTCGGTGCTTGTCGTCGCCACGAATCGCCTGGTGTGGCGGCCGCTCTATGCCTATGCGGAACGCCGAACGCGGCTCGATTGAGGGGGACGGACCTTGGCCGACAGCACGCGCGCCATCATCGAACTGCGCAAAATGTGCATGTCCTTCGCCAAGCGCTCCGGCGAGCCGCTGGCCGTGTTGCAGGACATCGACTGTCGATCGGCGGGCGAAATCGTCGGGCTGCTCGGCCGCTCGGGTTCGGGCAAGTCGACGCTGCTGCGGATCGCGGCAGGACTCATCCGGCCACCTCCGGCGCGGTGGTCTCCGGGGGCGCCGCTCACCGGGCCGGCCGAAGGCATCGCGGTCGTCTTCCAGACCTTCGCGCTGTTCCCCTGGCTGACGGTGCTGGAAAACGTCGAAGCCGGCCTCGATGCCCTCGGCCTGCCGCGCGATCAGGCCCGCCAACGCGCCCAGGAGGCATCGATCTCATCGGGCTCGACGGATTCCAAGCGGCCTATCCGCGTGAGCTCTCCGGCGGCATGCGTCAACGCGTGGGCTTCGCCAGGGCGATTGCGGTTCGGCCCGACCTACTCTTGATGGACGAGCCGTTTTCTGCGCTCGATGTTTTGACAGCCGAGACCCTGCGCGCGGACTTTGTCGACCTGTGGGTAGAAAACCAGCTTCCCACCAAAGCGGCGCTGATGGTGACGCACAACATCGAGGAAGCGGTGTTGATGTGCGACCGCCTGATCGTCATCTCGTCAAATCCGGCTCGGATCGCCGCGGAGATTCCGGTGACGCTGCCGCGTCCGCGCAACAAGCTCGACGCGGAATTCGGCAACATCGTCGACGAAGTCTATTCGGTGCTCACCGCGCGGACGATCGCGTCCCTCGGCGCTCTCAAACAGGCTCACGAAGGGCTGGCTCAGCCGCTGCCGCCGGCGTCCGTCAATCGCATGACCGGACTGATCGAGATTCTCGCCGCACCGCCCTATAACGGCCGCTCGGAGCTCGATACGCTCGCAAGCTCGCTGTCGCTGGACGTCGATCACCTCTTCCCCATAGCCGAAGGACTTCACATTTTGGAGTTTGCTGAGCTCGAGGACGGTGCGTTGAAGCTCACCGCCGCGGGACACGTTTTCGCGCGTGCCGGCACCGACGAACGCAAGCAGCTGTTTCGCGAACATCTGCTGCGTTTTGTGCCGCTGACCGCGCACATCTGCCGGGTGCTGCGCGAGCGGGAAGGCCGCCGGGCGCCGCGCCTGCGATTCGAGGTCGAGCTCGAGGATCATTTGATCCGCCGCGACGCCGAACAAACTCTACGCGCCGTGACGGCCTGGGGGCGCTACGCGGAGTTGTTTGCCTATGACGACAAAACCAGGACGTTTTCGACCGTCGCCGCCGCCTAAAGTCATGACCCTGCGCTGAGTCGTCGCAGTGACGGGCGGCTGGGCGCATTCTTAACTCTCCTGCCATTCGGACCGCCAAGCAGCTTGGCTTCCTCTTCGGCGAGAAGCAGCATGACGGTCCGCCGCTTGGCGTCGTGGATCTCGCGCTCGAGCAAGCGCTTGTAATGTTCGATATTCAGCCGAGCTATGGTCCTGTCCATCGCACCTGCTCCAGCATATGTTTCAGCTTAGCCTAGGTGATGTGCAACTCCAAAGACCGTCGCTGCTTGCCCCCGGCACCGGATACTCTCTCCACATCATTCGTCGGGCCGGCGTTTGCGACAGGACCGCGGCTTCGGTTAGCTCCGCCTCGGCCACAAAAGCCCCTTTCGCCACGTTTACAGACCCGCACCTGCTCCTATAAGTTGGCGCCACACGGTGGCATTCTGGGCACCTTCGTCCCGGGGCCGGCGAACGATCAAGAATCGGGAGGTAGGGCTATGGACATCACCCATGACAGGGCCGCGTGGTGGCTCATCGTCGGCGGCGCCCTTGTGGCGCTGGCGGTCTTCGCGCCCCTGACCGCGGTCGCGGAAACCACCGAGCCGATCAAGATCGGCGTCATCGGCGAGGAATCCTCGGTCGCCGGCGCCTCGCTGACCAAGGCGGCCGCGCTTGCCGCCGACGAGATCAACGCCCATGGCGGGGTCAACGGCCGCAAGGTCGAGGTCATCACCTATGACGATCATTCCTCCTCGGCCGACGCGGTGCGCGCCTTTCAGCGCGCTGTAAACCAGGACAAGGTGGTCGCGGTCATCGGCAGCTATATCAGCGAGGTCGTGCTGGCGATCGAGCCGTGGTCGGCGCGGCTGCACATGCCGTTCATCACCCCCGGCGCCGCCAGCAACGAGATCACCAAGCATGTCCACGACGATTACGAGCATTACAAATATACGTTCCACGGCTAGCTCACTTCCGCGTACATCGCCCAGTCGATCTGCGACTACACCCACGATGTCCTGGTCGAACCCCTGCACATGAAGACCACGGTGATCATGAGCGAGGACGCGGCCTGGACCACGCCGCTCGACGAGCGCTACCTCGAATGCCTGCCGAAGGCCGGGTTCAAGGTGCTCGACCACATCCGCTTCAATCCCGACACCACCGATTTCACGCCGATCTTCAATCAGATCGAGGACGCGCACCCGGACGTGATCATCACCGGCATCAGCCATGTCGGCGTGCAGCCGACGGTGCAGTGGCACGACCAGCAAGTGCCGATCCCGATGGCGGGACAGAGCTCGCAGGCGACGACCTAGCACGTTCTGGAAGGACACCAACGGCGCCGCCGAAGGCGTGATCACCGCGACGGCGGCAGCGCCCGGCGTCGCCAATTACGCCGCTCACCATCCCGTTCACCGACGCCTATATGAAGAGATACGGCGTCTCGCCGGCCTATGACGGCTATACCGGCTACGACATGGTCTACATCATCGCCGAAGCGATCCAGCGCGCCGGCGGCTCGACCGATCCCGACAAGCTCGTGGCTGCGATCGAAAAGACCGACCATGTCGGCACCATCGGCCGCGAGCAATTCTATGGCCGCGACGACCAGTACACGCACGGCGATGCGATATGGGCCGGGCCTGGTCACCGGGGTCGTCATCCAATGGCAGAACGGCAAGCAGATGTGCGTCTGGCCGAACGACAAGGCCAACGCCAAGATCAAATTCCCTTCCTTCGTCAAGGCTGCCTAATCAGGGCTGAGCCGGGCAATTCGATCGCGCGCGCGACGCGGTTGAGGCACAGTCATATGCGGGCGATCCAGATCCTGGTCGACGGGTTTGCCATCAGCTCGTTGTATGCTCTCGCCGCCGTCGGCTTCACGCTGATCTTCGGCGTGTCCGGCGTTCTCAATCTCGCCCATGGCGGCATCATGGTCGTCGCTGCCCTGGTCGGCTGGGCGGCGGCCGCCGAACTCGGCATCGGCACCTATGCCGGCACGCTCGTCGGCATGGCGGCGGGGCTGCTGACCGCCTATGCCACCTACCTGATCGTGGTGCGGCCGATCCAGCGCTCGCGCGCCATTCGGCCGGAGGAAACCGAGATCTTCGTCCTCACCGGCACGCTTCTGTGGGGCATCATGATCCAGGTCGGCATGGCCTATCTGTTCTCCGACAATCCGGTGACGATCCGCCCGCTGATTTCCGGCGTGGTCAGCGTTTTCGGCGTGCGCACGCCGGCGAATGAAATCATGATCGCGGCGCTGTCCTGGGCCGTCATCGGCCTCTTGTGGCTTCTGGTCAACCGCACCCGTACCGGCAAGGCGTTGCTCGGCGCCTCGATAAATCCGCGGGCCGTCACGCTGCTCGGCTATGAGCTGACAACGCTCTATCTCATCGCCTGGAGCATCTATGGCGTGCTTGCCGGCATCGCCGGCGTGCTGCTGGCTTCGTTTCTCGGGGTCAGCACCGGCAACGCCGGCCAGCTCACCGCCAGCGCGTTTTCGATCGTCGTCCTTGGCGGTCTCGGCAGCGTGTCCGGCTCGCTGATCGCCGCCTACGTCGTCGGCTACCTGGAAACGGTGACGGCTTATCTGATTGCGCCGACCTTGCGGCCGATCCCGGCGCTGATCCTGCTGGTGCTCGTCGTCTATGTGCGCCCGCAAGGCCTGTTGGGACGGCGGTAGGAGCGCGCGCATGGCCTTTCTGCGCTCCCCATCCTCTGGATCGCCGTGCCGATGGTCGTCATCGCTGCGCTGCTGCCGCTGTGGATGTCGGTCTATCTGCTCGGCGTCTTGACCGCGGCCTATTATTTCGGCGTCTTTGCGATGGCCTGGGACCTGCTGTTCGGCTTCGCCGGCGAGGTCAATTTCGGGCCGACCTTTCTGATCGGGCTCGGCGCCTACACGGCCGCCATCCTCAACGACCGGCTGGGCCTGCCGATCCCGATCTGCGTCCTCGCCGCCGCCTTCGCCGCCGTCGGCGGCGGCATCCTGCTGGCGCTGCCGGCGCTGCGGCTGCGCGGACCGTATTTCGGTCTGGTCACGCTGGTCGCGGTTTTGCTGTTGCAGAACTTCGTCGTCATCTTCGCTTCGGTCACCGGCGGCGAGATCGGCATGACCGTGCCCGATGTGGTCTCGATCGACGCCGCCGTGAACTACTGGTACGCGCTCGCCTTCTTGGTGCTTTGCGCGGTGCTCTTGTTCGGCCTGTCGCGCTCGGCGGTCGGACTGATCCTGCAGGCGAGCGGCCAGGACGCCGTGCAGGCGGCGGCGCTCGGCTTCAATGTCACCAAGCACAAGCTCGCGGCGTTCTGCGTCAGCGCGCTGTTCTCCGGCACCGCCGGCGCGATGCTGATCTTCTACATGGGGACGGCATCGGTCGACACCGTGGTCGATATCGCCATCGGCGTGCAGATCATCATCGCCGCGGTGCTCGGTGGCCGCCGCACCATCCTCGGCGCCATCCTCGGCGCCGTGTTTCTGATCGTCGCCAACGAGTTTCTGCGGCCGCTCGGCCAGCTCAACACCTTCGTCGTCGCCGCGATCGCGCTCGCCGTCATTCTGTTCTTTCCCGAAGGCCTGCTCGGCTACGCCCTGCACCGCGGGGAACGCGAATGAGCGGGACGGCGCGCCTGCAGATCCGCGGCCTCGCCAAGCGCTTCGGCGGCGTCGTCGCGGTCAAGAATATGAGCTTCGACCTCAACGCCGGCGAGATCGTCGGACTGATCGGGCCGAACGGCTCGGGCAAATCGACCGTCATGTCGCTGATCATGGGGCTCGCGCGCGCCAATGCCGGCACGGTCACGCTCGACGGCGTCGACGTCGCCGGCTGGCCGGCGCACCGCATCGCCCGCGCCGGCATCAGCATCGTGTTCCAGCATTCGCGGCCGCTGCAGCGGCAGACCGTTCTGGAAAACATCAAGCTGGCGCTGCTGCCCGACTCGCTGCTGCGGCTGGCGACCGCGGCCGCGGTGACCGAGCGCGCGCGCGCGATCGGCGAACGCGTCGGCCTCGGCGGCGTGCTCGACCGGCATCCGTTCACGTTGCCGTTCGCCGATCTGCGCCGCATGGAAATGGCCAAGGCCGTCGCCCGCGACCCCAAGGTGGTGCTGCTCGACGAGCCGTTCGCCGGACTGACGCAGACCGAGATCGCGACCTTCTCCGATCTCATTCGCACGTTTCGCGACGAGGGCCGCGCCGTGCTCTTGGTCGATCACAGCGTCAAGAGTGTCGCCGCGCTCGCCGACCGCGTCATCGCCATGTATCTCGGCGAGCGCATCGCCGAAGGCAGCGCCGCCGACGTGATGCAGAACGAGACGGTGCGGCGGGTCTATATCGGCGGCTCGATGGAGGCCGTCGAACGCCGCAGCGGCGAGCAACAAGGACGCCGCCACGCTGCTTGCGGTCGAAGGGCTCGACGTATCCTACGGCAAGGCCAAGGCGGTCGACGGCGTCGAGTTCGCCGTGCGCGAAAACGAATGCGTGTCGATCGTCGGCCTCAACGGCGCCGGCAAGACCACGTTGTTCAAGGCGATTTCCGGCCTGGTGCCCTATCGCGGCGCGATCCGCTTCGACGGCCGCGACCTGCGCAGCCTCTCCGCCGCGGCGATCGCCCGCGCCGGCGTGGTGCATTGTCCGGAAACGCGCGAATTGTTCGCCGACATGACGGTGCGCGAGAATCTGGATCTCGGCGGCGGCCATCTCGTCAAAGCGAGCGCGCGCGCCAGCTCGCCTGGGTGTTCGAGCTGTTTCCGATCCTCGACGAGCGGCAGGGCCAGGCGGCGCGCACGCTGTCCGGCGGCGAGCAGCAGATGCTGGCGCTCGGCCGCGCCCTGATGATGCAGCCGCGACTCCTCATTCTCGACGAGCCGACGCTCGGCCTCGCCCCGGTGATCCTCGGCCAATTGTCGAAGGCGATCGAACGGCTGCGCCAGACCGCGTCGCTGACGCTGCTGCTCGGCGAACAGAACATCACCTTCGCCTTGCCGCATTCGGACCGGCTCTACATGCTCGATCACGGCCGCATCGCCTGGCAGGGCGATCCGGCCCGCTTCGCCGCCGAAATGCGAACCGGTTATCTTTGAGGCGCGACGCCACCGTTTTTCGTCGGTTAAGGTAACAATTTCCTAGCGATTTCAGCATAGAAGCGCACCATTGCAAGAGGTGCGTGCCATGATCACGAACATGCGGGAAAGCGTCGCCGTCTCGTTCGGGCGGATGCTGGCGTTCACGGCCAATTTCCGGAACAATTCCCGGGCAAACGTCGCTGTCACGTTTGCGCTGGCCAGCCTGCCGATCATCGCCGCCATCGGCTGCGTCACCGACTATTCGATGGCGTCGATGATCAAGACCAAACTGCAGGCCGCCGCCGATGCCGCGACGCTGGCAACCATCTCCAACAACTCGCCGATCCTGGCGACCGCCAAGAGCATGACCGGCAACGGATACCGTTTCCGGCGGCACGACCTACGTGCAGAATTTCTTCAACTCCGACACCACCGCTTTTTCGGGCGTGTCCCCCACAGGCACCGTAACAAAGACCGGAACCACCATTACCGCGACGCTCGCCTTCACGGACAGTGTGCCCACGACTTTCATGAAGATTCTGGGCTTCGCGAACATCAACGTCGCGGGTACGTCGACGGCGAGCATCACGCTGCCGAGCTATATCAGCTTTTACCTGATGCTCGACGTCTCGGGCTCCATGAGCTTCCCCTCCACCACCGCGGAGCAGACGAGGCTGATGGCGGTCAATCCGGACAACCTGCACCCGACGAACAGTCCGCCCAACAACGGTTATCCGCAGGGTTGCCAATTCGCCTGCCATTGGGCCTCGCAGAACACCACCTGCAATCAAACCTCCGCCCAAAGTGGCTCGAGCGGTCCGTGGCAGGGATCATGGCCTCCGTCCGTTCAGCAGTATGGCGGCACCGGCCTTAAAATTACCAGCCAATGGTCGAGCGGCTATCCCGGCGGCTATTGCTTGGGATTCATCATTTCACGCCTGGGAACCAACCCGGTGTCGTTCACCAGCGGCTGCACCAACGACGGCAGTACGCCCGCCGCGCCTTCGGGCAAAATTCCGGGTACGAACACTGGATATCCGACGGGCTGCGGCCAATACGTCAATTGGACCAACAGCCAGGTCAGCTCTTGCCCCACCGACGGAACGACCTCCTGCATCCAATTACGCGCGGACGCCGTCGGCTATGCCGTGACCGCGCTGCTCTCCCAAGCCTCGGCCACCGAAAGCAGTACCGGCATCAGCAATCAGTTCACCGTCGGACTATACCCGTTCATCCAAAATCTCTGCACCTCCGCCGCCAACAGCAGCAACTCCTGCTCGGTCGGACAGACCACCAGCCTGACCGGCTCGACCATCACCACCTTTGCGCAACAGCTCGCCAGCCTGCTTGATAATGGCGGGAGCGGCACGGCGAACTCGACGCTCGGATCCGGCGGCACGCATTTCGAGAACGCGCTGTCCAGCATGAACACTTTCATCACGTCCTCCAAGATCGGCACCGGCGCGACCGCGTCCAGCCCCCTGCCCTACGTGTTCATCGTCACCGACGGTTCGCAGGATTATCAGATACAATCGAACGGCAACTGGGGCTCGCAAAATTGGTCATCGTCGAACGACGTGCCCAATGCAAACTCGGCGACCGTCATGCCGCCATACAATCAAAACGACCAAATCGGCGCGATCAACACGACAGATTGGTGCGCGACGATGCGCAATCGCGGCATCACCGTTGCCATTCTCTATATCCCTTATACGCCGATCGCAAATCCGAACTCGAGCTTCGCCAACAACGAAGACGGTTACGCCAACGCCAACATTCCCAACATACCGGCGGCGCTGCAGAGCTGTGCCTCGACCGGCTTCTACTATACCGCCAGTACGCCGACCGACATCCAGAACGCGCTGGTGCAGATGTTCGAACAGGCCGTGAGCACGGCCCACATCTCGCAATAAGGCAGTTCCCCGCCCGCGCGGACGACGGGCGTTGCTTCGGCTGTTCGGATCTTTCCTGGCAGGTCGAGGCCTAAAGAACGCCGGCCGCAGGGCTTAGCAAGAGCTGGGCACGCTGTTGTACTGCACGCAGGTGCTGACGCGCGGCGCCGTAAACAGGCTGTCCGCAAGCGTGATCGGCCCGGTCAAAAACGCTCCGAACATCGGCGTAAAGGTATACGCGACCTGGGCATAAATGACATAACATGGATAGGTGCTGCCGCACGTGTTCTTGGCAAAGTTGGTCGGCAGGCCGCTGAAGCTCGCGTTCTGCGTAAGCGCCTGTCCGGACGTCGGCGAATAGCTCCAGCTCACCACCGCCTGAGTGGCAGATGTCGCCTTTATCTGCGAAATCACCACGACGGTCGGCGTGCTCGAATACGGCGCCAGCACCGCGCCCGTCGCGGCCGTTATCGCCGTCATGGTCGTGGTCGAGATGGCGCTGGTGCTGCTGCTTCCGTACTGATTGGTGATGGCGGCCAGCGAGTAGGTCGCCGAACGCACTTTCGCATAAATCGCAATCGCGTTCCCCGCATCGAACGTGCCGAGGAACAGCAGCAGCAGCACCGGCATGATGATGGCGAATTCCACCGCGGCGACCGCGCGGTCGGATCTTGCAAATCGCCTTAAGCACCGAAGCGGATTCCTCATCTTCAGTACGGCTCCACCCGGAACGCGCTCACGCCCATGATTTCCGCGGCATTGTTCGGCAGATTGGAAAAGCTGAAGCCGAACGGAGCGTTCACCACCGGCCACGCATAAATCAGCTGCACGACCATGACTGCGCCCGGCGTACCGGGATTATACGCGTAGCTGGTGACGAGCTGGCCGTTGTTGTACATTTGCGGCGGCGACGTGCTCGCGCCGGAGAACGAGGAGTAGTTTTGCACGACCATGTACATGTTGTTGCAATTGAACAGCGCCGTCGGACAGACCATGCCGATCACAGTCGAAGCCGTCCAATTGTTGTTCTGCGCCTGCCCGGTCATATAATATCTGCCGGCCTGCTGGGCCGCGTTTTGCAACACCATTTGCGCAAAAGAAAAATACACGTCTGGAATACGGCGACCAGCGTGGCGATGAACAACGGCCCGATCAGCGCGAACTCGACCGCGGTCGTGCCGCGCTCCGCGCTGCAAAAACGACGGATGTCTCCCGCGCGCCGTCGGATTTTTTCAGAGAAGCCTTCTCATCATACCGAGCCGCATCCCAACACGCAGACTGTGCGAACCTTGCGCGATCATTCGTCACGCCTAAGCGCTTCATCAGCCGCGCGAAACTCCCGAGTTGCATTCGTTACCAATAGGTGAAACACCTTGATTTTCCGTTGCCTGGATCGCGAAATGACGGCAGGTGGCATCGTTAACAGCGCGCTATGTGAGCGCGAGCCGCACGCGGCTTATTGCTCGAGCACGAGCTTGCCCTCGGCGTATTCGAAGCGCCGCAGCCGCGACAGAAACGACATCCCGAGCAGGTTTTCGCTCAGCGCCGTGTCGGGCATGACGACGGCCGCCACGTCGCGCACGACGACGCCGCCGATTTCGACGATGTCGAGCCGCACCGGAGCGGCGGGCACGATGCCGTTCGCGGTATTGATGGCGACGGTGAAATCCCGCTGCGCCGGATGAATTCCGAGTGCCGCGGCATCCGCCGCCGTCAGCGCGATCACGGAAGCGCCGGTGTCCACCATGAACGCGATACGGCGGCCGTCGACCCGGCCATCGACCTGAAAATGACCGCGCCCATCGCGCGGAATGGACCGCCGAACCACGGCTGGCTGCGCCCGTGGCCGCGTCCGCCCGCGGCGCGGTATGCGCGCTCAGCGCGGCCGGAACCGGCCGAACGACCGCGCCGCTCGTTTGATCGAGGTAACGCGGGACGACCCCGGCGGCGGCGAGCGCCAGGCCCGCAAAGACGATGACCGTGCGCATCCCGGAGGCTCCGTTACTGCGTCAGCCGCGCGGTCGCGATCGCCTGTTGGAACAAGGTCTGCATCGCCGAGGTGATGTCGCTGTCGGTCGTCACCGAAAAGAACAGGCCCGGCGAGGCGCAACTCTGCAGGTTCGGACTGATCTGGCTCTGGAACGGCGCGATCCAGCTGTTGTACCAGCTGTTGGTCGGCAGCGGCAGATACTCGGTGTAGAGAACCGCGATCAGGATGCCGCGATTCTTGACCGTCGTGCACATGGTCGTGTTGAAGGGCTGCTGACAGCGCGTGCCGCTGAGCTTCTGCGAGCAGCTCGAAGCGACTTCGTCGTCGACGCCGTCGGACACGATGAACAGCACCTCGCGCGGCGTGCTCGCCGGCGTCCCGGTGCCCGGCGCCGGCATGACGCTGTTGATCTGCGACATCGCCGTTTCGAAGTTGGTGTCGGTGTCGCTGTTCTGGTTGGTCTTGGTCAGGTAGTTGTTGTCGTAGACCTCGAGCACGTTGATATTGGTGGCCGACGTCGCCGCGGTCGTCAGGCTCGACGTCAACAGCTGGATGGTGTTGAGGCCGTTGTAGTTGAAGGTATAGATCGCGGCGCCATATTGCGCGTTGTTCGGCTGCTCCATCTGCTGCGCCGTCGTCATCAGCGTCTGGGTCGCGGTCGCCATGTTCTGTATCCGCGTCACCACGCCGAGCTGCTGCGCCAGCGTATAGTTGTCGACGCCGCCCTTGTTGCCCAGATTGTCCGCCGACGGATTGGATTCGTGGCAGGCGAACGCGCAGCCGCCCTGCGCCTGGGTGTTGGCGACCATGGTGTTGATGCCGGCCGTCGTCGCCGCGATGTTCATCGACGGCGAATTGTCGAGCAGCAGATAGAAATTGATGTTGGTGGAGAGCCCTGCCGCGGCGGTCGATTGCCCGGTGATCGTCGTGGTCGGAATTCCCAGCAACCCCATGAAGGTGTTGGTCTTCGTCGCCGAGTAGTTGACGACCGCGGTGCGGTCGGTGGCGGTGTCGGTGACGGTGATATTGACGGTGTTCACCGTTACGTTGGGGATGTTGACCGCCTCGGCGGTGAAGACGCTTTGCGAGGTGCTCTGCGCCGCCGCGGTGGTGCCGGTGATGAGCTGGTGATCGACGGCCGCGAGCGCCGCCGAATCGGCGACGGCATCGAGCTTGGTCTTCGCCATGTTGGCGGAGCTGTAGTCGACGCCGGCGCCGATCGCGAAGATCAGAGGCATGGAGGTCAGCGCCATGAACATCGCCGTCGCGCCGCTGTCATCGCGGACGAAGGAGCGGCAGCGGCGGGCGACGTCGCGCAAGGAAAAAACGATGCGGCTCATCTTGCAACACCTCAGACAGGCGTCGGACCACGAACGTCGGACGCAAAGCGTCGGACCAATGTGGGCGGCGCGGCGAAAAAGTCGGCGGCCGCGCCTGACGCGGGCCGCGGGACCAGTTCCGCGTGCGTTGGCCTTTAGAACCGTTGATAAATCGAATGTCTAAAAACGACGTGAAATTGCGTAGCGGAAATTCGTTACATCGACGTAATTCATTATTGCGTCTATTCCGAATGATCTCGTCAACCGCTCGCTAACGATACCGGCGCCGCGCGCCGCCGCGTCAGGGCGCGCAGCGCAGCACGCCGTTCCAATCGCAATAGCCGAAGCCGGCGCGGCAGCAGCCGAACGAGCCGTGCGAACAATAAAACAGCGCGTAGCCATGGCCGCAATGGTCGGAACAATAGGGCAGGTTGCGGTCGGCATCGATGCTGCAATGATTGCGGAAGCGCCGCGGCAGGCTCAGCGGGTTCTGCCAGTCGACCTCGACCACCGCGACTGTCCGCGGGCGGGCGAAACCACGCCGCCGCGGGAAAAGCCGCCGCCCCGACCACGCAGATCGTTAAGGCAAACGCGAAAAACTTCACGGCAATTGTCATGACGGTCGACCGCAGCAAGAGAGCCGGTATTGCTTTACCAGATCGCGCCGAAAAGGGGAAACATCCCGAAAGGGAAATCATCCCTCGCGATGCCCATCAACGTCCGGCGACAACGCCGGAGAAATCGCGGCGGGAACGGAGATCGGCACCGCGTCGGACGAGGCGGCATCGACGTCCGCCAAGCGGCGCTCCAGCTCGCGCAACCTTGCGCATCGCCGGCAGGTGAACGCTGAAACGCGAGCCGGCGCCTTCCGTGCTCGTGACCTCGACGCGGCCGCCATGGCGCTCGACCGCCATCTTGACCAGATAGAGCCCGACCCCGGTCCCGACGATGCCCGACACGTTGCTGCCGCGGTGATAGCGTTCGAACAGGCGTTCGATGTCGCCCGCGGGAATGCCGATGCCGTGGTCGGTCACGGCAATGACCACCTCGCCGGCGGCGCCGGCGGGCTGGCGGCCTCGACCTCGATGGCGGCGCCGCTCGGCGAATACTTGACGGCGTTGGACAAGAGATTGCTGAAGACCTGAAACAGCAGCTTGGCGTCGCCGACGCGCCGGCAGCGGCCCGCCGGGGAAACGCTCGACGATGCGCGCGACCGGCACCATTTCGCGGTGCAATTGGCAGACTTCGCGCAGCAAAGCGCGCAGATCGAGCGCGGCGGGGTGGAAATAAAGCTCGGCGCCGCCGTCGATCAGCCGCCCGGAGTTGAGCAGATTGTCGATCAGATGGATCAGCCGCAGCACCGCGGCGCGGATTTTGCCGCCGCGCTCGTCGATTTCGGCCGGCGCGACGGTGTCCTTGGTCTTCATCAGACGCCGGGCGTGCCCGTCGATCACGGTCAGGGGCGTGCGGAACTCGTGCGATGCCATCGACGACGAAATTGCGCTGCATGAGCGCGAGGCGCTGCTCCTGCGCCAATTGCTCCTCGAGCATGGCGGCCTGGCGGGCCAGCATGCGCTGGCTGCGCATCAGCTCGATCGCGTTGTTGCGGAACACGACGGTCGCCCGCGCCATCTCGCCGATCTCGTCCTTGCGCTCGGTCTCGGCGATATCGACGTCGGTGTCGTTGCGGGCGAGCCGGCGCATGCGGTCGGCGAGATGCAGAAGCGGCGCGGAAATGGAGCGGCTGATATGGATGACGACGGCGACGACCATCACGCCCGCGATCACCATGCCGAGCAGGATGAGCCAGAACGCCTGCCGATAGGCGACCCGCAGGCGGTCGCTCGCCACCTGCGCATTGACGACGGCGCGATCGGTGAGATGGCCGAGCGTGTCGCTCGCCGCATCATAGGCCGCCCGCGACGTCGAGCCGTAGATCGCGCGCGCCTGCGCCCGGCGGTTGTCGCGTGAGAACGCCAGCATCTGGTTGACGATCGTCCGGTAGGCGTTCCAGTGCTCCTTGAACCGGTCGTAGAGCTCGTCTTCGACGTCGTCATGCCTGATGCGCTCGAAGCCGCGCTCGGCCTCGGCGATGGCGCGGTCGAGGTCGGCCATCGCCTTTTCCGTCGCGGCGATCTCGGCGGGATCGGTGAGCAACAGGTTGCTGCCCTCGATGGCGCGGAAATCCGAGGTGAAATTGTTGAGGTCGCCGAGCACGCGGGTATTGGGCAGCCATATTTCGGCGACGTCGGCGGACAGCCGGTTGAAATTGCTCAGCCGCCAGATGCTGAACAGGCCCAGCACCAGGACCAGCAGGAAGAACAACAGAAACACCGCCGCGAGGTGGAAGCGGATCGAATGCGGCTGCCGCGCGGGCGCCAACCATCGGCGAATGAACAAGACCGGGGACCGCAAGTGCAGCCTCTTTCACGGGAATATCGGTAAAATACATATAGGAACGCAACGCCGACAAAAACCTTAATCGGCGTCGAATTTTTCGCGGTAAAGGCTTTTGCCGGCCCCCGATCCGTTCGATATGAAGGTAGTATCCGGGTCAATGGATTGCGCGCGATGGCTGAAGCATCGAAGAAAATCCTGTGCATCGAGGACGACCGCGAGACGGCGGCGCTGATCGCCGAGGAGCTCGTCGATCGCGGCTACGCGGTCACGCTCGCCTATGACGGCCGCGAGGGTCTGGCCGCGATCCTCAAGACCATGCCCGATCTGGTGCTGTCCGACATCAGCATGCCGGCGATGTCCGGTTTCGAGCTGCTCGAACAGCTGGTCCACCTCGCGCCGCGCTTCGCGAAAATGCCGTTCGTGTTCCTGACCGCGCTGACCGACCGCGACAACGAGCTCAAGGGCCGCCAGCTCGGCGCCGACGATTACGTGACCAAGCCGATCGATTTCGACGTGCTCGCGACCATCATCGCCGCGCGGCTCGCCGGCGTCGCGCGGACCGGCCTGTGGCCGAAGCTGGTCGACCTCAACGACCGCGAGGTCGAGGTCTTGACCTGGGTCGCGCGCGGCAAGACTTCGCTCGAAATCGCGGGAATTCTCGGCCTGACCAAGCGGACGGTCGACTTCCATACCGACAACGCCCGCAACAAGCTCGGCGCCTCGACCCGCACCGAGGCCGTGATCAAGGCGACGACCGGACGCCTGATCGAGCCGTGACGGCGGCGCCGCGGCAGCCGCCCCGCGCCGCGCCGTCAGGCCGAGCAGGTCTCGTCGGACGCCACGTCGCGCCGGCCCTGCATTGCGCCGGCGCCTTCGCCGCCGTGGTCGAGCCGATAGCCGACCCCGGATTCGCTGACGATCAGGAGCGGGCGGGTCGCGTCGGCCTCGATCTTCTGCCGCAGCTTGCGCACGAGTATGCGCAGATACTGAATGTTGCCGGCGTGGGTGCCCCAGATTTCCTTGATCAGCTGCTGGTGCGTCACCACCAGGCCGGCATGGCTCGCCAGCGTATGCAGGAGCGCATACTCCTTGCGGGTCAGCTGGACGCGCTTGCCCGCCAGCGTGACCACCCGCGAAACGAGGTCGATCGCCAGCGGGCCGGCCTTGACCACCGGATCGCGGTTGGTACCGCGCAAATGCCGTCGCAACGCCGCCTCGCTGCGCGCCAGCAATTCTGAAATTCCGAACGGCTTGACCACATAGTCGTCGGCACCGAGGCGAAGCAGCCGGACCTTTTGGTGCTCGTCCGCCTGGATCGACAGCACGATGATCGGCACGTTCGACCACGACCTGATCCGCTCGAGCACCTCGGACCCGTCGAGATCCGGCAAATTGAGATCGAGAATGATCAGATCGGGCGCGTTCATGGTCGCCGCGCGCAGCCCGATCATGGCGTTCTCCGCCTCGAGCACGGCAAACCCGTGAAGCTCGAAGCCGGCGCGGAGAAAGCGCCGGATTTGCGCCTCGTCGTCGATGACAAGCACCTTAGTCATGGAGCGCACCCGCCAGCTGCGGCGCGGTTTCGGCCATGATCGGCAACCGCAGCGAAATCGTCGTACCGAGGTTCGGCCCGAGGCTTTCCGCAAGCAGCGTGCCGCCATTGGCGGCGACGAACGTGCTGGCGATCCACAGACCGAGACCCGATCCCGACGCGCCGAGGGGTCGCGCCGTCCGCGAAACGCCCGCTTGCCCAGTTGGCCCATCTCGTCGGCGGTCAGGCCGCTGCCCTGGTCCTTGACCGACAGAACCACAAAGCCGGCGTCGCGCCGGCAACGCACGGCAATTTCTGACCCCGCCGGCGAATATTTGGCGGCGTTCTCGAGGAGCTGGCCGAGCGCCTGTTCGATCAGCACCGCATCGACGTGGACCAGCGGCACGTCGGGCGCGACATCGCGCGTGACCCGGTGCCCGGCGAGCCGGCGCTCCTTCTGCTTGACCGCGGCGCTGACGATATCGGTCGGATCGGTCCACATCGGTTGCGGCTGCACGCCCTTGGCGCTGATGCGCGAGGCGTCGAGCAGGTCGCGAATCTGGCCGTCGAGCTGCGCGGCCTGGTCGTGGATCGCGTCGACCAGCGCGTGCGATTGGCGGTCGTCGGTGATCGCGGGAATCTTGCCGAGCACGCTGCAGGTGCCCAGGATCGACGCGAGCGGCGTGCGCAATTCATGCGAGACGCCGCCGACCAGCGCGTCGCGCAGGATTTCGGTGCGGTAGTCGATGGTCGCCTGCTCGACCGCCTCCTTGACCTTGAGGTGCTTGAGCGTGGTCGTAGCCTGTTCGAGCAGGGCCTCGACGCGGCGCGTTTCGACTTCGATGCCGTGGCCGATGCTTTGCCCGAATTCCACGGCGATGGCGCCGTAGCCCAAAATCTCCGGCGCGATGACGCGCACCAGCCAGGCCTTGCCGCTGTGCGCCTCGAAAATCGTCGAGCGCTCCGGCTTCGACGCCGCCGCCTGCGTACCCTGCGAACTGTTCGCCTTGATCATCCGCACGGCCACGTTCCGCACCTCGGGCGCCACCCCCAACCGATCGCCGTCGCCCCCGCCATCGTCGGGCGTGGTCGCGATCAGGACGGCGCGATAGCGCAGCGTGTTGGACAAATAGTCCTGGACTGCGAAGATGAGCTCGCGGCTGTTGAGGCACGCGGCAAGGCCCTGCGAAAAGGCATGAAGCTCGCTGATTTCGCCTTCGCGACGCCGCAGCGCCATCGCCTCGTTCTTGAGCCGGGCGGCGAGGTTGCTGGTGACGACCGCCACCAGGAGATAGAGCAGGAGATCGATGACGTCCTGCGGATTTTGCAGCCAGAACGTATAGAGCGGCGGATAGAAGAAAAAATCCGCTGCCGCGGCGCCGGTGACGGCGGCCACCAAGCCCGGCACAATCCCCCATTGCGTGGCCGCCAGCACGACCGGCAGCATGTAGATCAGCGGGACGAGATTGAGCGGGACGAAGTTGTTGACGACGACGAGGATGACGGTCGCGAGCCACACCAATGCAAGCGTCGCCACGATCGGGATGGCGTTCGCCATTGCCACATTTGCCCAACGGAAGCGCCGTCCGGATTCCTTGACGGTATCGGAGGTGGGCACGGTGCCAGTCAGTTCGCGCAATCCGCCACGTTCTTGAAAAGTGGACACACCCATTGCCCTTTCCGAAAGCGTTCAGTCTTGACCTTCTGCACGCGCCCGGCTGGCATTTGTCACAGTTACGTTTCCCCATGTGCCCATAGGAAGTCGAGATGGGTTTCTACGGCTAAAAATATGGAAATCATAAACGCTGGGAGGAACAGCCGTCGGATTTGCATAGATACTAATCATAGCGGGGACAAGGCCGCCCAATTTCAATGCAGATCGGGAGCCCGGGGATCGAGAGCTCCCATAAAACGCTGCGGCGCAGGCTATGGGACATAGCCTGCGCCGCTGCAGGGACCGAGACGACGTTAGAAGTGAATAATCACGTCGCTCGCGGCGATGATCGCGTAGTTCTTGGTCGGAGCGATACCCGCATTGGCATTGCCGTTGAACGCCGGGGCATCGAGTGACTGATAGAACGCGACTTCCGGACGGAACTCGATCTGCGGCGACAGCCAGTGCTGCCAGCTCGCCGCTACGTCGATATAACGGGTGGCCGTGCCAGTCCGTTGTCCCTCCATGTCGTCATACCATTCGGCGCGCAGGGAGAAGTTGTTCAATTTGTTCGGCGAATAGTTGATATAGGTGAGGAAGGTCTGCGTTTCGGCGGTGCAGGTCAGCACCGACATAATTGGCACAATACGCCGCGCCTGGCGCATTGAACGGGATGAATTGCGGGCTGAACGGCGTGCCGCCACCCGTAACGATCGCACTGGCCGTACCGTTGTTGAGCGTTCGGTACGTTGTTTTCATGGAGGTTGTAGACCTCGACCGCCAATGCCAGTAGTCGTTCAGTTTATGGTAGTAGGTGGCGCCGATCCATTGCAGATTGTTGTAGCCCCACTGGCCGCCGTTCCAGGCATCGGCGACGAAGTTCAGGTCGTCTTTGCCGTCGTCGCTGGTCCAGCGCACGCCCAAGGTCAGCGACGGCACCGCGCCCGGATCCTTGAGCAACGTCGTACCGGGATAAGCGGATCGGATTCCGGCCAGGCATCAAGTTGGTGAGTGTCGCGCCCAAATTCCACGGCATGGTGTCGCTGCCGACCGTCAGGCCCGCTTGCACGATCCAGTTCTTGGTGATGGCCAGCGTGCCCTCGAAGCCGGTGTTGGTGTAGTTGTCCCACGAATAGGTCAGCGAGTGCACGTAGGTGTAGTTGTTGGGCGCGAGCTGCGCTTCGATGTCCGGAATGGAGATGAAGCGGCCGATGCGGAAATTGAAGCCCTGCATCACACGGGAAGTAGAGGTCCACGTACACCATCGGCATGTCGTCGCCGTAGACGCGTTCTGTTGAGCAGCTGATTGCTGAACAGGCCGTACGCCGATGGTATAGCGGTAGTTCTCGCCGTAGAGATTGGAGAAGCGGAAGCCCCAATCGAAGTGATCGTTCTGCACTTCATCGGCCACCCGTTCGACGTACACCACGAACTGGTCGAGCTGGAACGAGTTCGGCGTGTAGTCGTAGGCCGCCGGCGCGTTGCCGCCCGGGCGCACCGTATTGGTGCTGATGTTGCCGCCGCCATTGACCCAGCCATAGACCTGGATGTGGCTGTCGCTCATGGATTTGCCGAGCGCGGTGTTGGCGATCGCCACCATCAACGGACTATCGACCGCATTCGGGATGCTCTTGGCGATATTCTCCGTACCGCCGTAAGGCCACTCCGTGAACGGCATCGGCGGCGTCGCTTCCGGTGTCGGCGGCCAGACCGCATCGGGGCGGCTGGACGGCGGCGCCTTCGGATCGGCCGGCGCCGTGCCATGCTCCCATTCCAACGCGTAGTAACGGAAGAACCGCGTCACCGGATCGTCGCCGAGATACGCGTCGAGACAGCTATAATTGACATACGGATCGCAGGGGCCGCCGTTTCGGGCCGCCGTCTTGGCCGCGAGCACGGCCGCCTTGCTCGGTGAACAATTGTAATCGACGTACGGATCGCAGGTTCGGCCCTCGACCCAAGCCGTCGGCAATCCGTTCGTCCACGCGCCCCACGCGTCCGCCGCTATCGCGCGACCTGGCGCCGTAACCGCCAGTAGCAACGCGGCAAACAGGAACACTCGCTTCATGACCCCACCCCTTTGTTTTTATCGCAACTGCAAGCGGCGCCGCACCGTGCGGCGCACCACTCAGCCTGGAAAACCCAGCACTGTGATTTTTACGAGGGGGAGCAAAAGAGTCGATATTGATGAGTTCGATAATTAATAGCTGAAAGATATACTATTCTGGCCGCCGGAGATGATTTCGCCTAGGTTTTGATCATTTGAATTCGTGATAAGCCTAATTGTGCTGCGAATGGCAAGCCGATCGCGAAGCTCGCATCTGAACCGGCCTCGCATCGCATGCGCGCCGATAACAGCGTGGAAACAAGGAAATAAGCTGCGGGAATGCCCGGCCTCCGGGGCCATGACGAAAAACATGTTACCGGCCCGCCACAGTAGCTGGAATATGACAACAGCCAAGAAGCATTAGGGTCGTCAAGCTGTCGTCGGCAGGACGGGACGATCGCCGCGAAGCTGCAATATTTTTTTGATACTAAAACTGCCGCAAACAACTCTCGAATTGCTACCGCGCCCTTGGTTAGACTTGTGTGCGATGGCACCTTTACAATCGCGAGTTGACTCGGCCTTGATCGACGACAGCGCCGCGCGCGGCGGAAACCGGGCCGGTCGGCAGGCCGGCAATGGTTCGGGCACGGGCGCGACGTTTCGCTTCGTACCGAAGGAACTCGCGACCAAGTGCCGGCGGCTGATCGAAAGCTATCACGCCATGCACGGCTTCGGGTCCCTGCCCGACATGCTGTGGCATTCGGATGCACGCGACGTCATCGAGTGTCATCGCGATTTGATGCAGGTTTTCAAGACCGCGTCCAAATCGCGCCGCGCCAAGCGCGCGAACGACTCGCTCCTTGACCGTCGCCACCATCGTCGCCTCGATGGAGATGCTGGCGCGCGATTTCGCCGGCTGGGGGCGGCGGTTTCCGCAGGCCAAGCGCGAAGCGGAGCGGCTGCTCGGCGAGCATCCGCCGCGGGCCCGCATCTGGCTGATGGACCTTTATCTGTATCCACCGCTCGGCATTCACCGCGAACTCGTCAGCACGCTCGCGCCGTCGGTGGCGGCCGAGCCGATACTGGTAGGGAATTAGGACAATGCGTCGAACCACATCGATCGGAATTGCCCTGAGCCTCGTGCTCGTCGCCGTCGTGCCGACACGCGCCGCCGATCTGCGAAGCTGCGATTGGGTCGGACCCGGAGGCCGCGCCATCTACCGATGCGGGCTGGATCGGGACCTCGGCTTCGCCTCCGAACGCAGCGTCAAAGAAGCGCGCGTCGCGTCCGTGCGCGTCAAGCAAATCCGGGCAAAAGAAGCTCGCGTCAGGAAAGCGAAACACGTGCGCGTCGCACGCGTCGTTCAAGACGATCCGCCGCTGCAGCGCAGCTGCGATTGGCTCGGGCCCGGCGGCCGGGCTTTATATCGCTGCAGCATTCATTAGGACGCGCACCAAGAACGCAAAAGGCCGGGCGAAGCCCCGGCCATGACGAAGTTACGGCAAGAAACTGAATTCGTCCGGCGCGCGAATGCGGTTTACCAGATCGCGACGAGGCAGATCAGCGAGAACGGCACCGCGAGCGAGACCAAAATAGAGCCAGGTCTGATAACCGCGGGCGTCGTCGGGCGCCTTGAAGAGCTGGAACACGAGCCAGACGCTCACGGCGAGCCCCAAGGCGAGCCGCACGAGGTCGCCGGGGGTGTCATAAGCGGTCCAGATAGTCTCGTTTTGCGGCATGCTGACCCGCAGCGTCGCCACCACCAAAAGACCAATGAACGCCATCCGCAACGCGGCACCCGCCAGCCGCAGGCGCGGCGAAACATCGGAACCCGGGGCATTGGAGCCAGCGACGGAGCCGCGTGCCGTCCCCATTCCATCGGAAGCCATGTCATGGCTGCACCCTCTAAAAACTCTGGGTCCACTTCCCGGGAACCTTTAGCGCCAATATATGCCCAGGCGGCCAAAAATATAGAAGTCATATATGTGCGGTGCGTCAAATATATAATCGCCATATTGGTGCAGCACGGCGCGGTCGCGGATAATGCTGTGGAACCAAGCATTTGCACAGCATTTGCCTAAAACGCAGACAGTCCCGGCGGATGGAAATCGCAGATTCCGGAGCGGCGCGTTCCGCGTTGCAATGTCGATTTATTTGGGGCCGGAGGAGAAATTCAGGCCGCGGTCAGCGTCCAAAGAAATGGTCGCGCAGGCGGGTTCGCCGACGCGGATCGAAGTCCGACCGAGAAGCCACGCCTGTCGTCGGCATCAAACAATCACAATCAGTCGAACGCCGGCTCAGGAGCGGCCGCGGGCGCGAGCCGGCGGCGCGCCGCGATCGTCGCGGCCCAAGAACAGCGTCTGCACCGCGGGCACCACGACCAGCATGATGAGAGGCCCGATCAACATACCGCCGACCACCACGGTCGCCAGCGGCCGCTGCACTTGGCTGCCGATGCCGGTCGACACTGCCGCCGGCAGCAAGCCGATGCAGGCCGACAAGGCTGTCATCAGCATCGGCCGCATACGTTGCGAGGCGGCGTGGAACATGGCTTCGACCGGTCCCGTGCTGCCGCGCCTGACCTCGTGGTAATAGGTCATGACGAGAATGCCGTTCATGACCGAGACGCCGAACAGCGACACGAACCCGACCGCCGCCGAGATGCTGAAATCGAGCCCGCTGAGGTAAAGCGAGAGAATGCCGCCGCCGGCCGAGAACGGGATGCCGGCCAGCACCAAAAGACTGTCGCGCAGCGAGTTGAACAGGCCATAGAGCAGAACGAGGATCATCAGCAGGCTGATCGGCACGATGATCTCGAGGCGCGCCTTGGCCTGCTGCAGCTCCTCGAACTCGCCGGCCCAGACGATGCGGTAGCCGGTCGGCAGCTTGACGTTCTTGGCGATGCGCGCCTGCGCCTCCGCGACCGTGCTGCCGAGATCGCGTCCGCGGACGCTGAACTTGATCGGCATGAAGCGCTCGTTGCGCTCATGATAGATGTAGGACGCGCCGGTATCGAGCGAGATGTCGGCGAGGTCGCTGAGCGGAATATAGGCGTTGACGCCGTTCGGAGTCTGATAGCCGACCTTGATCTTGCGCACGACATCGATGTTGTCGCGATAGTCGGGCGCGAGCCGCACCGTGATGTTGAATTGGCGGTCGGCCTCGAGCTGCGTCGTCGCCACGGTGCCGCCAAGCGCCGCCTGCACGACATTGTTGACGTCGCCGGCGTTCAATCCGTACCGCGCCGCCTTTTCGCGATTGACCTTGATGTTCAGATTGGGTTGGCCGAGCACCGGAAAGACGCCGAGGTCGGTCACGCCCTCGACCTTGCGCATTTCCTTCATGACATGATCGGAAAGCTGCTCGAGCTTGGCAAGATCGCGGCCGACGATCTTGACCGAGTTGGCGCCCTTGACGCCGGAGAGACCCTCCTCGACGTTGTCCTGAATGTATTGTGAGAAGTTGAAGGTGATCCCGGCGAACTCGTTGCCGAATTCGGTCTGCAGCTCGTCGACCAGCTTCTCCTTGGTCATGCCCGGCGCCCATTCGTCGAACGGCTTGAGCGGCACGAAGAACTCGGCATTGTTGAAACCCGACGCGTCGCTGCCATTGTCCGGCCGGCCGTGCTGCGACACCACCGTGATCACTTCGGGGTGCTTCAGCAGGATCCGCCGCATCTTGTTGACGAGCGGCATGCCCGCCTCGAGCGAGATGGTCGGCGGCATCGCCGCGCGAATCCACAGATTGCCTTCTTCCAGCGCCGGCAGGAACTCGGTTCCGAGCCGCGGCAACAACAGGCCGAATCCGACCAGACAAGCGACGGCGACCGCGACCATGATGCCGCGGTGGGACAACGACCAGCGCAGCACCGGCGTATAGAGCGCGCGCAGCGCGCGAACGACGATGGTCTCGGTCTCCTCGATGTGCTCGGGCAGGAGATAGGACGCCAACACCGGCGTCACGGTGAAGGTCGCCAGCAACGCGCCCATCAGCGCATAGCCATAGGTGCGCGCCATCGGGTTGAAGATCTGGCCTTCGACGCCCTGCATGGTGAACAGCGGCACGAACGCGGCGACTGTCACCGCCGTCGAGAACAGCACTGCCTTGTCCACTTGCAGCGCGCTCGCAAAAATCATGCGCAGGCGGTCGGTCCAGACGCCGCTGTCGACCGCGCCGCGGGTCGGATCTTCGCCGTAGCGACCTTCCGCCAGATCCTGGATGACGCGGGCGCGTTCCGCCGGGCTGCCTTGAAAATTGCGAAAGATGTTCTCGACCAGGATCACCGCGGAATCGACGATGATGCCGAAGTCGACGGCGCCGACGGAGAGCAGATTGGCGTCCTCGCCCGCGCAGCACCAGGATGATGATGCTGAAGAACAGCGCGAACGGGATGTTAACGCCGACGATGATCGCGCTGCGCAGATTGCCGAGAAAGATCCATTGGATCATGAAGACCAGCAGACAGCCGAAGATGAGGTTGTGCAGCACGGTCTTGGTGGTGACGGACACCAGGATGGTGCGGTCGTAGAACGGCACCAGCTTGACGCCGGGCGGCAGCGATCCGTCGGAATTGATCTTTGCGACTTCGGCCTTGATGCGCGGCACGACGTCGTTGGTGTGCAGCGTGCGGTTCATGACCACGATCGCCGCGACGACGTCGTCTTCGAGGTCGCGCCCGGCCTTGCCGAGCCGCGGCATGTAGCCGACATAGACCTTCGCGACGTCCTTGATCGTCACCGGCACGCCGTCGGTCTGCGTCAGGACGATGTTCTCGATGTCGCCGACCTTGTAGCCTTGCGTCAGGTCGTCGGTGCCGCCGCTGTCGATGAGGCCGATGCCGCGGATATTGACCGATTGCTGGCCGAAACTGACGGTGCGGCCGCCGACATTGAGGTTGGCATTGCCGATCGCGCTGATGACCTGGGGCAGCGTGACGCTGTAGGCATCGAGCTTGTGCAGGTCGACCTCGACCTCGAATTCCTTGGTGGTGCCGCCCCAGGTATTGACCTGCACCACGCCGGGAACGGTCAACAGCCGGCGCTGGACGATCCAGTCCTCGACGGTGCGCAGATTGGTCAGCCCGAAATGCGGCGGGCCGACCACCTGATAGCGGTAGACCTCGCCCACCAGGCTCGAGCCCTGGATCGAGGCGGTCACGCCGTTCGGCAGGTTGACGTTCTGTTGCAGGCTGATCGCCGCCTGCGTCAGCGCGAAGTAGTAATCGACGCCGTAATTGAACGTGACGCGCACGAACGACAAGCCGTAGAACGACGTCGAGCGGATGTTGTCGATCCCCGGGGTCGCCGCGAGCCCGACCTCCATCGGAACCGTGTAGTAGCGCTCCATCTCCTCGGCCGAGAGACCGGCGGATTGCGCGGTGATCTCCAGGATAACCGGCGCCGGGTTGGGATAGGCCTCGATGTTGAGCTTGGTGAAGGCGATCAGTCCGCCGGCGACGAACACCAGCAGGCACAGCAGGATGATCGGACGCCGCGTCAGCCCGAATAGCAGTATGCCTTTCAGCACGGCTCGTCTCTCATTCCGATGTTAGGGAGTCCGCCGCGGATCGACCGTCATGGCAACCATCATGGCGACCGTCATGGTGTCGCCGTGGCGAGCGCGTTGCTCAGGAACAGCGCACCCTCGGTCGCGACCAATTCGCCGACCTGTACGCCTTCCAGGATGCGCCGATAGCCGGCGTGCAGTTCGCCGATCTTGACCGTCCGCTTGGTGAAGCGGCGCCGGTCGGCGGTGACCCACACCGTCATGGTCCCGTCGCCCTCGCGCACCACGCCGTCGGAGGCGATGCCCGGCGCGCGCACCGGCGGCCCGATCTGAATGACGAAATTGCCGAACATGCCCGCGCGCAGCTCATGCTGTGGATCGTTGATGTCGGAGCGAACGAAGACGCGGCGGGTGTTGGGATCGACGCTCGCGCCGATCGTCGTGACCTTGCCGTCGAACATACGCCCGGGAAACGCGCTCAGCGTCACATGGACCTCTTGGCCGACACGAAACGCCGGGCTGTCCGCTTCGGGCACTTCCGCCAGCATCCACATCACGTTGATGTCGGCGACGGTGTAGGGAGCCGGCGCGACGCCCGGCTGAACCAACAGGCCGGGACCGGCGTTGCGTGCCGTAATCCGGCCGTCGATCGGGCTCGGCACGATCAGCGTCGGATCGGCGGCGCGATTGGCGACGATGCGGTCGATCTCGGCGTCGGTCTTGCCGAAGATGCGCACCGCGTCGCGGCCGGCGCGCAGATTGCCTTCGGCGGTCTGCTGGTCGGAGATCGCCTGTTCCAGATCGTGCTGCGAGACCGCGAGCGTCTTATAAAGTTCGCGCAGCCGCGCCAGATTGCGGGTGGTCAGTTCCAGCACGCCGGCGGCGGCGATCAAGGTCGATTCGGCCTGCAACAGATCGGGGCTGTCGATGGTGAACAGGGTCTGGCCCTTTTTCACGTCGTCGCCGATCGCGGCATAAAGCGCGATGATGCGCCCCTGATAGGGCGTGAACACCTGCGTCTCCATGTCCTCGTTGAAGTCGATGCTGCCGACCGCCTCCTTCTCCACCGGGAAATCGTGCTCGGCGACCGGCTCGACCTTCACCGAGGCCAGTTGCGAATCCGACAGATCGACGCTGTCGCGCACCGGCGCGGGCTGGTCC
Source organism: uncultured Pseudomonadota bacterium (assembly GCA_963745155.1). GTDB lineage: Bacteria > Pseudomonadota > Alphaproteobacteria > Rhizobiales > Xanthobacteraceae > BOG-931. The sequence goes on from CAVUWO010000032.1 coordinate 95,280, forward strand.
GACGGTTTGCCCGCCTCGGTGCTGGCGTTGGCGGCCGTCGCATTGATGTCGGCGGACGGTCCGCCGAACAGGCGCCAGGCGCCGAACGCCAGGATTGCCGCCACGACCAGCGCGCCAGCGGCCCATTTCGTTCGGCTGTTCGTCGGAAGGGAAAACATTGCTTCAATCGCGCCCGAAATATGCGAGTTGGTCCCGGAGTTGGTACGACATGGCCACGATCACGCCGTGGCGGTCTACTGTCATTAATCACAGGCTGGGGATCAGTCGTTGCCGCCCGGCGACTCAATCATGATCATACATTGTTTTATGACCGCCTCGGGTGACGGCCCCTCGCGTCGCAGCGGCGCCGGGTCTAAAAAGGCCGCTACCCGGCGCCGCCGAAACTGCGCCGAATCCAGTTGATCGCGCGTCGTTTTGCATCTTACTTGCATCTTAAACGTCACCCGATCGGGATCGTGGACGGGATGGGTGAAGATTCGAAATTGCGCCTGTGTGCCGCCGGGATCGCCGCGGTGCTCGTGGTATCGGCCCAGCCGGCGTTCGCCGTCGACCAGGTCCATGACGAGATTCAGGTCTACAACGCCGATATCGCGGAAGTTGGGCAATTTACCTATGAGCAGCACTTCAACTATGCGGCGGTAGGACAGACCACCCCGGAATTCCCGGGTGGATTCACCTCCAACCACAGCCTGCAGGGCACGCCGGAATTTGCCTACGGCGTGACCCCCTGGTGGGAGGCCGGTCTTTATCTGCCGTTCGCCGTGACCGGCGATGGCGAAGTCCTGTCCGACGGCGCCAAGATCCGCAGCCTGTTCGTGGTCCCGGACGCCGCCAAGCGCGACTTCTTCTACGGCGTCAATTTCGAGCTCGGCTACGAGATGCCGCAATTCGCGCCGACGCCATGGGCGCTGGAGATCCGACCGATCATCGGCGTCCGCAACAAGGACTGGGAGCTGATCGCCAATCCGATCGTCGATGCGAGCTTCGGCACCGGCGGCGAAGCCGATTTCGCCCCGGCGCTGCGGCTCGCCCGCAATCTCGGCGAGGATCGCTTCATTGGCGTCGAATACTATTCCGACTACGGCAAGATCGGCGATTTCCTGCCGCTGCAGCAGCAAAGCCAGCAATTGTTCGCCGTCACCGATTTCAAGGTGAAGACCGTCGATGTCGAACTCGGCGTCGGCTACGGCTTTACGGGTGGATCGGATCGGATGGTGCTCAAGGCCATCATCGGTTACGACTTCCCGGTGCCCGGCAAGAGCGATGACTCGGACAGCGTGCCGGTGACGCCGCTCGCGATGGGCACATCCGCGCGGGCGACGCAGAATCCGTTCATCGTAAAATGACAGCGACCGGCGCCCGTTCGCGCGGCGTCACGGCTACCTTACAGATAGTTCACTGATACCTGGGGCGGAACGTGGTCCCATTGATGGAGCCCGAAAAGTTTCGCGCCGCGCCGCCGATGACGCCCGGCCCGGAACCGATGTGCGTCATGCCGGTGCCATTGATGGCCGCGAGCGTGTTGGCAGGGGCGTTGGAACGAACGCTGCCGGCATTACCGGCCATCGCCGTCGCGCCGGCCGGTCGAGCGCCGCCAACCGTACCCGCGAGCCGCGGACGAAATCGCACCATGGCGCCGATCGCGTTGACGACGGTACGCTCGCCGCCACGCGTCGACGCACCGGCGAGATTGTTCGGCATGGCACTGCCGACGGCATTCTTGCCGACCGCACGCGCAAGCGCGGCCCGCACGCGGTCTTCGATGTGCGCGCCGACGGCGACGTGCTCACCAATGGCGTTGATCGCGGTGCCCTGCGCGCTCGCATTCCGCCGGATGGCCGACGCCAGGCCCCTTGGACGGATGGACCAGAACGAACGCCTTCGATTTTGGCGCGGGCGCGCCGCCGTGTGCGGCTTTGTACTTCGCGCGCCAACCGAACGGCGAGACAACGGTGATGCGGGTGTCGATGGGGCCGCTCATGGAGCCGCCGCCCGGCACGGCCGGCGCGAGCCCTCCCCCGCCGCTCCCGCCGGCGCCGCTCGCGGTTCTCTTGTCTTCGCTGTCTTCCCGGCCGGCGCTTTCCAAATGCGGGGGCGCGGTCACGCTGGGCGAGGCTTCCGCCGGCGGGGTTTTTTGTTCGCCATTTTGCTCGCCGGTGGCGGCGGGCCTGTCTGCAGGATTTGGTGCGGCGTGGTCGGCCGCCGGCGCGCCGCCGCCGCCGGATTGTTCAGGCGCGCGTGAACGCTCGGCAACCGTGCCGCCGGCCGCGGGCCGTGGCAACTCGGCCTGCGCTGCGATGGGTCGAGACGGCGCGGGCGCAAGATCGATCACGAAAGGACCCCTGTCGCCCGCCGGCGGCGAGATCGACGCATAGCGCCAGCTCAACACCGCGGCCACGACCGCGCCATGCAAGGCGAGCGCAACCGCGAGACTGACGCCCCAGCGCCGCCAGCGGTCGCGATTTTCGGTCGTGCGTGCCGATGTGAGTGCCCACATGGATCCATCACCAAGCGGTATCCGTACATCAAATAGTTCAGCACACGCGATATATCAATTCAGCGCATGTCCCTGCGGCGGCATGGGTTTTCGCAGATCTGGAATTTGCGTCATCGCCACATAGCCGAAAAGTATACGCGGCGCCTGATACCGCAGCCGCAATGGCGACGCCTCTTCACGCGGCTTTTTTTAGTTCGCGCGCGATGCTCGCGCGGTGGTTGGATCACTTGCAGCCGGTCGCGATCGATGGCGTCGTGCGTGCGCGGCGGTCCACTGTCAGAAACTTCGATTTCGACTGTGACTTATCACAGTGCGCGGAAATCACTGAATAATTCACAGTGTGGCAAGACGATCACAGCCAACCTCGACCAAATGGTAAATAATCCGTGACGGACCGGGGGGTCGTAGGCGTTCGCCTAGTTTCATTTGCCAAGCGCGTCTGTTGCACACATGTCCAGTCAGTCGGTTCGGTGGTTGAAGGCGGGCGCCAGCATTCTCGCCATTGCCGCGTTGTCCGCGAGTTGCGCGGTCGGTCCGGATTTCAAGTCTCCCGCCGCGCCGCAAGTCGGCGGCTATACCAAGGAGACGCCGGTGTCGCGGACGTCGTCGACCGATGCGGCGACCGGTCTGTCGCAGCGTTTGTTGCAAGGGGGCGACGTTTCGCAGGAATGGTGGCGGACTTTCAGGTCGCCGGCGCTCAATGCGCTGGTCGAGCAATCGCTGAACAATAACCCGACGCTGCAATCGGCGATCGCCAGCCTGCGCGCGGCGAACCAGGCGGTCTATGCGCAGCAGGGCCACTTCTTCCCGTTCGTCCAGGCCAACTTCAATCCGACCCGCCAGCTCACCGCCGCGCCGATCTCGCCGGTGCTCAATAACGGCCGTCAACCCGTTCAATCTCGTCACCGCGCAGGTCGCGGTGTCGTACACGTTCGACATCTGGGGTCTCAACCGGCGCACCGTCGAAGAATTGAAGGCGATGGCCGACAACCAGCGCTTTCAGGTCGAAGCGGCTTATCTGACGCTCGCCGCGAACGTCGCGGTCGCAGCGATCAACGAAGCCTCGCTGCGCGGCCAGATCGACGCCACCAATCAGCTGATCACGATCAACACCAAGATGCTGGACATCCTGCAGCGGCAGCTCAAGGAGGGTTACGCCAACCGCAACGACGTGGCGCTGCAGGAAGCCGCGCTCGCCCAGGTCAAGGCGACCTTGCCGCCGCTGCGCAAGGCATTGCAGGTGCAGCGCGACGCGCTCGCCGCTTTGATCGGGGTCTATCCGAGCCAGGAGCCGCGCGAGACGTTCAGGCTGACGGATCTGCATCTGCCGGAGGACTTGCCGGTGAGCCTGCCCGCGCAGCTGGTCGAACAGCGCCCCGACGTGCGCGCCGCGCAGGAGCAGTTGCACGCCGCCAGCGCCGCGATCGGCGTCGCCACCGCCAATATTCTTCCCAACGTCACGATCGGCGCCAATGCCGGCTACATGGGCACGGCGCTGCCCGGCCTGTTCTCCGCGCCGAACCTGTTCTGGGAGCTCGCCGGCGACGCCACGCAGACCGCGTTCGACGGCGGCATTCTGCTGCACGAATTGCAGCAGTCCAAGGACACCTATCACGCGGCGGCCTGGAGCTATAAGGGTACCGTCCTCGGCGCGGTGCAGAACGTCGCCGATGCGCTGCGCGCGGTGGAGAACGACGCCGATGCGCTCAAGGCGGCGCGCGACTTCGAACGCGCCGCCAAGATCAGCTTCGATCTCGCGCAGCAGCAGATGCAGACCGGCTACGCCAACATTCTCATTCTGCTCACCGCGCAACAGACCTATCTGCAGGCGGTCATTCAGGTAGTTCAGGCGCGCGCCGCCCGCCTCAACGACACCGCCGCGCTTTATCAGGCGCTCGGCGGCGGCTGGTGGAACCGCACCGCGCCGCCGGCGGAGAAAATCCTCGAGGTCAGCACCGGCGTGGCCACGCCGGTCGCGGCCAAGCGCGAAGATTTCATCCGCGGCCTGTGGCCCTTCGGCGGTGACTAGGCCCATCAAAACGGCGCAGAATCCGCGCCGCTAGCGCAGCAAAGGCGCCCACACCCATGCGGACGTGATCCGCGCGGCGATCCGCAACAAGGCATCGAACCCGGCCGCCAACCAGCCGCCTTCGTTCGCGACGTCGAGATCGAGGCGCTCGCTGAGAAACATGGTCGCGCATCCGGCTGGCGCGCTGTGTCGCGCCGCAAAGCGCAGAGCCGATGCTTTGAACAGAAAGACGCCGCCTTTGCGTCCCTCGGCCTCGCGCGCCACCCAAAGCCGGTTCTGGTTGCGCCCGATGAAGAACAACGGGATCGCTTCGCTGAGAACACGGGGATCAGGCCGGCGTGGAAATCCGCGGCGTACAGCGCTCGCGTCGGCTTGTGTCAAGCGCCCAATCATGACCGCGCACCGCTCGCGTGTGCTGCGCGGCGGGACGCCGCACGGGCGGCGGTGACCTCGGCCGGCGCGGCGGCAAGCATCAGCCGGCGGCACCGTTTGATCTCGTATCTGCTGCGGCGCAGCTCGATTTCGGGCACCGCATGTTTGGTTCGGTTGATGAAGAACACTTCGAGCGCCCGCGCGAGCTTCGGCCAAAAGCCTTTTGGTCGAAAGCCTTGTGGCTTGACTTCGCGGTTGGCCGCGCCGGGCGGTTCGTCGGGAGAAAGAGCGCTCATCAGAGCCTCTCCTCTATTGTTTACATTGCCCGAAATGTGCGCCTCGCCGCATATGAAATCGAGATGAGACGACGGCCGTCGTCATAAAGGCGGCATAGTGCCCAAATGGCAGCCGCGGGCCGGTCGCTCACGCGAAATTGTCGCAGCAGACGCTGCCGTCGGCCGCCTGCTGCACGCGCGGAACCGGCGATCCGGCGCCGACCGCCAGCGCCGACAGACGGCGCGCTTGCAGAAACGCCAGCAAGATGGCGAACGACAATTCCTCATGGGCGGCGTCGGCGGTGTCGTCCAGCGCCGCCGGCCAGGCCGGCCGCTGCGACAGCGAGCAAAACCACGCGTTTTCTTCGCGCCAAAGCCGCCTGACCTGCCACGCCGGCAGTTCGAGCGCGATCAGCGCGAAGGCGGCATCGGTCCACGCCCCCGCCGCAACCAGACGATCGAGCTGCGCGGCTTTTCCCGCCGCTCTGAGCGCCGGAATGCGCGTGCAGGCTTTGGCCATCACCCTCGAGAACAGGCCTGGCGCCGGCACCGGCGCAAGCCGGAGATCATGCTCCAGCCGCTCCAGGCGATCGGACTTCTCGGCATTTGATGCCATGACGCGATCTCACGACCGCGGCGCTCCCGGCGCCGCTGTCGTAAGATGGCCTGAGAGCCCATAGGAAAACCAGATGAGCCGGCGCGCCGCGATATTGGGACGGCATAAGGATCCGCCCGCGATTTCATAAAGATGCCAAGAGGCCAGGCCGTCACCGGTCTTCCCGTCGCGCGATCCACCCTTATGGGTTTCCTATAACTTTTTTGTTGGGGTCCCCTCGAATTCCTATGCGATCGGTGACAGGTATTTCGCACGAAAGAGCGAAAATACCGGCGCATGCTTGATTCACATCAAGGCCATGCGCGGCCTTTATAAGCTTCGCTCCTTGTTGCGGCATTTATGCTCGGAGCCTTGCCATGATGGACGTCGTGATGCTGGCGATCGCCTTCGTCTTCTTCGCCGTGTCGATCGGCTACGTCTACGCCTGCGACCAGCTTTAAGGGACCACGGCCATGATTTTCGATTATTCGCTCGCGGGCTTCGTCACCGCGGCGCTGCTCGTCTATCTCACCTACGCGCTGCTCAAGCCCGAGCAGTTCTAAAAGCGGTTCTGAAGGGATAACCGGCCATGACCGTCATCGGATGGGTCCAGATTCTGCTCTATTGCGCGATCATCATCGCGCTGACGCCGCCGCTCGGCGCCTATATGACGCGCGTGTTCAGCGGCGAGCGGACCTTTCTGTCGCCGGTGCTGCGTCCGGTCGAGGTCGCGATCTACAAGATCGCCGGCGTCGACGAGCGGCAGGAGCAGCACGCCGTGACCTATACGATCGGCATGCTCATTTTTCATGCCGGCGGCTTTCTCATTCTCTACGTGCTGATGCGCGTGCAGGCGTCGCTGCCGTTCAATCCGGCCGAGCAATCGGCGGTCGCGCCGGACCTGTCGTTCAACACCGCGGTCAGCTTCATCACCAACACCAACTGGCAGAACTACGGCGGCGAAAGCACGATGTCGTATCTCGTGCAGATGCTCGGCCTGACGCATCAGAACTATCTGTCGGCGGCGACCGGCATCGTGCTCGCCGTCGCGCTGATCCGCGGCTTCGCGCGCAATTCGGCGCGGACCGTCGGCAATTTCTGGGTCGACATGACGCGCGTGACGCTCTACGTGCTCATTCCGATCTGCGTGCCGTTCACGTTGTTCCTGGTCTGGCAGGGCATCCCGCAGACGCTCGGCGCCTATGTGGACGCAACCACGCTCGAGGGCGCCAAGCAGACCATCGCCGTCGGCCCGGTCGCCTCGCAGATCGCCATCAAGATGCTCGGCACCAACGGCGGCGGTTTCTTCAACGCCAATGCCGCGCACCCGTTCGAGAACCCGACCGCGCTGTCGAACTACGTGCAGATGATCTCGATCTTCGCGCTCGGCGCGGCGCTCACCAACGTGTTCGGCCGCATGGTCGGCAACCAGCGCCAGGGCTGGGCCCTTCTCGCCGTGATGGGCGTCCTGTTCATCGCCGGCGTCGTCGGTCTGCTACGCCGCGGAAGCGCACGGCAACGACCTCCTCAACGCGCTCGGCCTCACCGGCGGCAACATGGAGGGCAAGGAGACGCGCTTCGGCATCGCCGCCTCGGCCCTGTTCGCGGTCATCACCACCGCCGCCTCGTGCGGCGCGGTGAACGCCATGCATGACAGCTTCACCGCTATCGGCGGCATGATCCCGCTCATCAACATTCAGCTCGGCGAGATCATCGTCGGCGGCGTCGGCTCCGGCATGTACGGCATGCTGTTGTTCGCCATTCTCTCGGTCTTCGTCGCCGGCCTGATGGTCGGGCGCACGCCGGAATACGTCGGCAAGAAGATCGAGGCGAAGGAAGTCAAGATGGCGATGCTCGCCATCCTGGTGCTGCCGCTGATGTATCTCGGCTGGACCGCCGTCGCGATGCTGGTGCCGTCGGCGGTCGCCGCCATGGACAATCCCGGCCCGCACGGCTTCACCGAAGTGCTCTATGCCTACGTCTCGCAGGACCGGCAACAACGGCTCCGCCTTCGCCGGGCTGAGCGCCAATACGCTGTTCTACAATCTCACCGGCGGCATGGCGATGTTCGTCGGCCGGTTCTGGATGATCATCCCGACCATGGCGATCGCCGGCTCGCTGGTCGCCAAGAAGTCGATCCCGCCGTCGGCCGGAACGTTCCCGACCACGGGCGGACTTGTTCGTCGGCCTGGTCGTCGGCGTCATCGTCATCGTCGGCGGCCTCACCTTCTTCCCGGCGCTCGCGCTCGGCCCGATCGTCGAGCAGCTCGCGATCAATGCCGGTCAAATGTTCTCAGCAAATTAGGTTCGGAGCCTCTGCGATGGAAACCTCACCTCTGCGCAAGCGCATGCCCGTATCGGCGCTGTTCGACGCCAAGATCGTCGTGCCGGCGATCGGCTCGGCCTTCGTCAAGCTCAATCCGATGACGCTGATGAAGAACCCGGTGATGTTCGTGCTCGAGATCGTCACCGCGCTGACGACGGTGATCCTGATCCGCGATCTCGTGACCGGCGGCACGCATATCGGCTTCGAGTTCCAGATCATTCTGTGGCTGTGGTTCACGGTCTTGTTCGCCAACTTCGCCGAAGCCGTCGCCGAAGGGCGCGGCAAGGCGCAGGCGGATACGCTGCGCCGCCAGCGCACCGAGACGCAGGCCAAGCTCCTCACCGGCAACGGCGACGTGCAGAGCTACCGGCTGGTGCCCTCGACCGAGCTGAAAGTCGGCAACGTCGTGCTGGTCGAAGCGGGCGATACCATTCCGTCCGACGGCGAGGTGATCCAGGGCATGGCCTCGGTCAACGAGGCGGCCATCACCGGCGAATCGGCGCCGGTCATCCGCGAATCCGGCGGCGACCGCTCCGCCGTCACCGGCGGCACGCAGGTGCTGTCCGACTGGATCCGCGTGCGCATCACGGCGGCGCCGGGCTCGACCTTCCTCGACCGCATGATCCGGCTGGTCGAAGGCGCCGAGCGGCAGAAGACGCCGAACGAGATCGCGCTCAATATTTTGCTTGATCGGGCTGACCATCATCTTCGTGTTCGCGACCGCGACGATCCCGAGCTACGTCGCCTATGCCGGCAGCACCATTTCGGTCGTGATCCTGGTGGCGTTGTTCGTGACGCTCATTCCGACCACGATCGGCGCGCTCCTCTCCGCCATCGGCATCGCCGGCATGGACCGTCTGGTCCGTTTCAACGTGCTCGCCATGTCGGGCCGCGCCGTCGAGGCGGCGGGCGACGTCGACACGCTGCTGCTCGACAAGACCGGGACGATCACGCTCGGCAATCGCCAGGCGACCGAGTTCAAGCCGGTGCGCGGCGTCAGCGAGCAGGAATTGGCGGATGCCGCGCAGCTCGCCTCGCTCGCCGACGAAACGCCGGAAGGCCGCTCGATCGTCGTCCTCGCCAAGGAAAAATACGGCATCCGCGGCCGCGAACTCGGCGAACTGCACGCCAACTTCATTCCGTTCAGCGCCCAGACGCGCATGAGCGGCGTCGAGGTCGGCGCCTCGTGGGTGCGCAAAGGCGCGGTCGACGCGATCCTCAATTATCTCAATACAGAAACGACCGCGCCCGGGCCCGGCAGCACGGTGCAGGCGCTGCGCCCGGCCGTGAGCCCCGAAATCGTGCGCGAGATCACCGCCATCGCCGACGCCATCGCCAAATCGGGCGGCACGCCGCTCGCGGTCGCCAAGGACGGCAGCTGCTCGGCGTCGTTCAGCTCAAGGACATCGTCAAGGGCGGCATCCGCGAGCGTTTCGCCGAACTGCGCCGCATGGGCATCCGCACCATCATGATCACCGGCGACAATCCGATGACCGCGGCGGCGATCGCGGCGGAAGCCGGCGTCGACGACTTCCTCGCCCAGGCGACGCCGGAGGACAAGCTGCGCCTCATCCGCGACGAGCAGGCCAAGGGCAAGCTCGTCGCCATGTGCGGCGACGGCACCAATGACGCGCCGGCCTTGGCGCAGGCCGACGTCGGCGTCGCCATGAACACCGGCACGCAGGCGGCGCGCGAGGCCGGCAACATGGTCGACCTCGATTCCAACCCGACCAAGCTGATCGAGATCGTCGAGATCGGCAAGCAGCTCCTGATGACGCGCGGCGCGCTCACCACCTTCTCGATCGCCAACGACGTGGCGAAATATTTCGCCATCATCCCGGCGATGTTCGTCGCCTTCTATCCGCAGCTGCAGACGCTCAACATCATGAAGCTGGCGACGCCGGAAAGCGCCATCCTCTCGGCGATCATCTTCAATGCGCTGATCATCATCGCGCTCATTCCGCTGTCGCTCAAGGGCGTGCGCTACCGGCCGATCGGCGCGGCGGCGCTGTTGCGCCGCAATCTGTGGATCTACGGCTTCGGCGGCGTGCTCGTTCCATTCGTTGGCATCAAGGCGATCGACCTCATCGTCACCGCCTTGCATCTGGCCTGAAGGAGACCATCATGTTGCGCGAACTCCGTCCGGCGATCGTCGTCCTCGTCGCCCTCACCCTCATCACCGGGCTCGTTTATCCGCTGGCGATGACCGGCATCGCCGAACTCGTCTTCCCGCGTCAGGCGCAAGGCAGCCTGATCGAACGCGACGGCAAGGTGGTCGGCTCGGCACTGATCGGCCAGAGCTTTACCAGCGAAAAATACTTCCACGGCCGGCTGTCGGCGACGACCGCGCCCGACCCGAAGGACCCGACCAAGACCGTGGCCGCGCCCTACAACGCCGCCAATTCCGGCGGTTCGAACCTCGGGCCTTCCAACAAGGCGCTGATCGATCGCGTGCAAGGCGACATCGACACGCTGAAGAAGGAAAATCCGTCGGCCGCCGTCCCGATCGATCTGGTGACGACGTCGGCAAGCGGGCTCGATCCGGAGATCTCGCCCGAGGCGGCGTATTTCCAGGTGCCGCGTGTTGCCAAGGCCCGCAACTTGGCCGAAAATCGCGTGCGTGCGCTCGTCGCCGATCACGTCGAGGGGCGCTTCCTCGGCCTTCTGGGCGAGCCGCGCGTCAACGTCCTGCAGCTCAATCTCGCGCTCGACCAATTGTCCGCCGGGTAGGCCGCGGGAACCGACGAACTCATTCATGCTGGGACAGTGATGGCGGATCAGCGGCGCGATTCGGAAAATCGGCCCTCGCCGGAAGCCCTGCTCGAAGCGGCGCGCCGCGAAGAGAGCCGCGTCGGCAAGCTTCGCATCTTCGTCGGCGCGGCGCCCGGCGTCGGCAAGACCTACGAGATGCTGCTACAGGCCCATGCCCGCAAGAAGGACGGCTACGACGTCGTCATCGGGGTGGTCGAGACCCATGGCCGCCGCGAAACCGAGGCGCTGGTCGCAGGTCTGGAAATCGTGCCGCGCCGCCGCCTGCAGTACAAGGGCCAATGGCTCGACGAAATGGATCTCGACGCCATCATCGCCCGGCGGCCGCAGATCGTGCTGGTCGACGAACTCGCGCACACCAATGCCGAAGGCAGCCGCCATCCCAAGCGCTATCTCGACGTCGAAGAGCTGATGGACCGCGGCATCGACGTCTATACCACCGTCAACATCCAGCACATCGACAGCCTCAACGACGTCGTCGCGCAGATCACCCATGTGCGCGTGCGCGAAACAGTGCCGGACGCGGTGTTCGACCGCGCCGACGCCGTCGAACTGGTCGACCTCACCCCCGCCGATCTGATCCAGCGGCTCAAGGAAGGCAAAGTCTACGTTCCCAAGCAGGCCGAGCGCGCGCTCGAGCATTTCTTTTCGCCGGCCAATCTGACGGCGTTGCGCGAGCTCGCGCTGCGCCGCACCGCCGAGCGCGTCGACGAGCAACTGCTCACCGAAATGCAGGCGCGCGCCATCCAGGGGCCGTGGGCGGCCGGCGAGCGCATTTTGGTCTGCATCAGCGAGGACCCGCGCTGCGCCAGCCTGGTGCGTTACGCCAAGCGCCTCGCCGACCGCCTGCACGGGCCGTGGGTGGCGCTCTATATCGAGGGGCGGCGCGCCCTGCAGCTCACCGAGGAGGAGCGCGACCGCATCGCCGACACGCTGCGGCTCGCCGAGACGCTCGGCGGCGAAGCCATCACGTTGCCGGCGAGCGAACGCCACATCTCCGACGACGTGATCAAATACGCCCAGGCCAACAATGTGACGCAGATCATCATCGGCAAATCGGCGCGCACGCGCTGGTTCGAGATCCTGCACGGCTCGGTGGTTCACGACCTCGTCCGCCGCTCCGGCAATATCAGCGTTCACGTCATCGCCGGCGACCAGCTTGCCGGCGAGCCGATCGCCAAGAAGACGGTGCGCGCCGCCGCGCGCGACGAGACCTTCGATCCGCGCCCCTATGTGGCGGCGCTGATCGCGGTGGCCGCGGCGACCGGTCTCGGCGCGGTGATCGAAACCTGGGTCGGAACCGCCAATGTCGACCTGGTCTTTCTGACCGCGATCGTCACGATCGCGGTTCGCTTCGGCCTGTTGCCGTCGCTCTTCGCCAGCGTCGCCGCCTCGCTCTCCTACAATTTCTTCTTCCTGCCGCCGATCTACACCTTCACCATCACCGACCCGACCAACGTGCTGGCGTTCGGCTTTTTCATCCTGGTGGCGGTCATCGTGTCGACCGTCGCGGCGCGCGGCCGCACCCAGGCGGTGGCGGCGATGGAGCGCGCCCGCTCGACCGAGTCGCTCTACTCCTTCAGCCGCAAGCTCGCCGGCGCCGGCACGCTCGACGACGTGTTGTGGGCGACCGCCTATCAGACCGCGCTGATGCTGAAGGTGCGGGTCGTGCTGCTGTTGCCGGAGGATGGCTCGATCGTGGTGAAGACCGGCTATCCGCCCGAGGACATCCTCGACGACGCCGACCTCGCGGCCGCGAAATGGGCCTGGGAGAACGACCGCGCCGCCGGCCGCGGCTCCGACACGCTGCCCGGCGCCAAGCGCCTGTTCCTGCCGATGCGCACCGGGCGCGGCGCCATCGGCATCATGGGCATCGACAGCGACAAGCCCGGCCCGCTGCTCACGCCCGATCAGCGCCGCCTCCTCGATGCGCTGCGCGACCAAGGGGCGCTCGCGATCGAGCGCGTGCGGCTGGTCGAGGAGATGGATCGCGTCGAGCGCACCGCCGAAACCGAGCGGCTGCGCTCCGCGCTGCTCACCTCGATCTCGCACGATCTCAAGACGCCGCTCGCGTCCGTGCTCGGCTCGGCCGGTACGCTGCGCGATCTCGGCGGCAAGCTGTCGGACGCCGAGAAATCCGATCTCTTGACGACCATCATCGACGAATCCGAACGGCTTGAACCGGTTCATCGCCAACCTGCTCGACATGACCAAGCTCGAATCCGGGGCGGTCTCGCCCAATGTCGCGCTGCACGATCTCGGCGAAATCGTCGGCAGCGCGCTGCGCCGCGCCGGCCGCATCCTGGCGCGCCATCAGGTCGAGCTGGAACTCGCGCCCGATCTGCCGATGCTGGAAGTCGACGCCGTGCTGTTTGAACAAGTCCTGTTCAACCTCCTCGACAATGCCGCGAAATACGCGCCGCCGGAAACGACCATCCGGATCCAGAGCTGGCGCAGCGTCGATCAGGTCTGCCTGCGCGTGCTCGACGAAGGCAGCGGCATTCCCGCAGCCGATCTCGAGCACATCTTCGACAAGTTCTATCGCGCGCAGAAGACCGATCAGGTCCGCGCCGGCACCGGGCTCGGGCTCGCGATCTCGCGCGGCTTCGTCGAAGCCATGCGCGGCACGATCGTCGCGGCGAACCGCGCCGACCGCAGCGGCGCGGCCTTCACCATCAGCTTGCCGATCCCGCGCGAACGGCTGCGCCTGGACGCCGCCGCATGAGCGCCGCCCCGCTCCGCGTGCTCGTGGTCGACGACGAGCCGCCGATCCGCAAACTTCTGCGCATGGGCCTCACCGCCCAGGGCTATCAGACGCTCGAAGCGCCCAACGGCAAGGTGGCGCTCGAACTGCTCGGACAGGCGCCGGATCTGGTCATTCTCGATCTCGGCCTCCCGGACATGCAGGGACACGACCTGCTGCGCACGATCCGCGCCCGCAACGAAAGCGTGCCGATCGTCGTGCTGTCGAGCCGCGGCGACGAAGCCGGCAAGGTGCAGGCGCTCGATCTCGGCGCCGACGATTACGTCACCAAGCCGTTCGGCATGGACGAATTGCTGGCACGAATGCGCGCCGCCTTGCGCCATCAATTGCAGACCCACGGCGAGCGTCCGGTGTTCCGCGTCGGCGATCTTGCGGTCGACCTGGTCCGCCGCATCGTCAAGGTCGGCGACAAGGAGATCAAGCTGTCGCCGAAGGAATACGATCTGTTGCGCGTCCTGGTTCAGCACGCCGGCAAGGTGCTCACCCACAAATTCCTGCTCGGCGAATTGTGGGACAATCTGACCGACGCGCAATATCTGCGCGTTTACGTCCGGCAACTGCGCCAAAAGATCGAAGCGGATCCCGAACGGCCGCAATATATTCTCACCGAAACGGGCGTCGGCTATCGTTTGCGCGCTCCCGACTGAGCCGTCGTGAGCGCCGCCGTACAGCCCCGCCAAGTTACCGGCCGCACGACGCGGCAGAGCAGTCCCATGAATGTTTCCGACTTCCTCGCCCCCACCGAAGTCGACATCGACATCGTCGCCGCCAACAAGCAGGGGCTGTTGGACGAGCTCGCCAACCGCGCCGGCAAGGTCCTCGGCATGCCGGCGGACCGGCATCCTGACCGAGCTCCTCAAGCGCGAGGATCTCGGCTCGACCGGGAATGGGCGGCGGCGTCGCGATACCGCATGCGCGCCTGGCGCAGGTCGGCAAGCCGTTCGGGATGCTGGTCCGCCTGCGCCGGCCGATCGATTTCGATGCCGTCGACGAGGAGCCGGTCGACCTCGTTTTCCTGCTGCTGCTTCCCGAGACGCCCATCGGCGAGCAACTCGGCGCGCTCGCCTGCATCGCCCGCAAGCTCAGAGACCCGGCGATCGCCGCCGCGCTGCGCGGCGCGCGCGACCAGGCGGCGATCTACCGCGCGCTGGTCGCGGCTTGAGCGGCGTCGCCGCCTCGTATTGCCGGCCGTTCGGCCGCGGCCCATAGTGGCCGCCGAGCGTTTCCCGCGGAGGAGCCGCAGATGGCCGACGACCTCGTTCTCTACACCAATCCGCGCTCGCGCGGCCGCATCGCGCGCTGGATGCTCGAGGAAGTCGGCCACCCCTACCGCACCGAGCTCCTCGACTACGGCACCACCATGAAGGCGCCCGCCTATCTCGCCATCAATCCCATGGGCAAGGTGCCGGCGCTTCGACACGGCGACACCATCGTCACCGAGGCCGCCGCCATCTGCGCCTATCTCGCCGACGCCTTCCCGCACGCCGGCCTGGCGCCGCCGCCGGGCGACCGCCTGCGCGGTCCCTATTACCGCTGGCTGTTCTTCGCCGCCGGTCCGGTCGAGGCGGCGGTCAGCAACAAGGCGTTCGGCTTCGCCGTGCCGCCGGAGCGCGAGCGCTCGATCGGCTACGGCAACTTCGAACAGGCGATGAGCACGCTCGAGCAGGCGGTTTCGCGCGGCGACTATCTGGTCGGCGACCGCTTCAGCGCGGCCGATCTCTACCTCGGCTCGCAGATCGGTTTCGGCCTGATGTTCGGAACGATCGAGAAGCGCCCGGCCTTCGAGCGCTATTGGCAGCGCATCAGCACGCGGCCGGCGCACGTGCGCGCACGAACGCTCGACGATGCGCCGCCGGCTGCGTCGCCGCAGTCCGCCGGTTGATCGCAACTGCGCGTATCGATTTAAACATAACGAGAACGGTGCCATTCTTAGTTGATTCCCGGACCGTAACGACATTGTTTCCAGATGTTTCCAGACTAGAACGACTCCAGTCCGCTCGCCTGCGAAGACGCCAAGCTTGCGCAATAAACGCAAAGCGAGCACAATCGGCGGCATCCTGGTAGTCGGTCCCTCTTTGGAGCGTCGGGGCGTTGAAGCGGATCCGCATTCCGCCGATCGGCGGGCTGATATCATTTGTCGCTGCCGCTCGGCACGGGAGTTTCACGAGCGCGGCACGGGAGCTGAATTTTTCGCAGGCCGCGGTCAGCCGGCAAATTCGCGAGCTCGAGGGCCACCTCGGCATTCCTTTGTTCCAGCGCATCCGCCAGCGCGTCGTATTGACGGAAGCCGGCAAGCTCTACGTCGCGCACGTGAGGAAGCCGCTCGACGAACTCGCGAGCGCCTCGCGCAAGGTCGCCGCGCTGTCCTGCGACACGACCTTGAACCTCGCGGTGCTGCCGACCTTCGCCAGCCGCTGGCTGATGCCGCGCCTGCCGGGCTTTCAGAACGAACATCCGACCGTCACCATCCATTTGACGACGCCGCAATCGGCGCACGAATTCTCGGCCGAGCCGTTCGACGCTGCCGTCTTTCACTGTTCGCCCGACTGGCCGGGCACGACCGCCTGCCATCTCTTTGATATGGAGCTCGTCCCGGCGTGCAGTCCCAGGCTGAACGCCAAACGCGCCATCGGCGCCCCGGCCGATTCGCCAAATTCCCGCTGCTGCACCTGAAGGCAAGCCCGAACCGCTGGTCGCAATGGCTCGCCGAAATGGGCGTGACATCGGACGAGCCGCTGCTTGGGCACAGCTATCAGAACTCCACCATGGTCGCCCAGGCCGCCGTCGACGGGCTCGGCATCGCACTGATGCCGCGCCGCCTGTTCGAGGACGAACTCGCGAACGGCCGGCTGGAAATCGTCGGCGGTCATTTTCCCAGAATGAAAATCTCCTACCATCTGGTGCTGTCCGAAGCGCGCGCCGGCTCCCCCGTCATTCAGGACTTCGCCGCGTGGCTGAAAAACGAGGCGCGCGATTGGGTGCGCGGCGAGGACCGTGGGCCGACCGCGAACAACCGACTTGACGACAATCCGCGGGTCGGCAGGGCGCGGATACTGGATTTGGCTTACCGCGATCGCAGCAACAGGCACTGAGAGACGTTTGAACGCAGAGCCGCGTGAGCGGGCTGAGAGCGGCCCGCGCGCATCACGGCAGCCGCATCAGCGGCTCGCCGACGCGGATCGCGGCGCCTTCGCGGACGTGATCGCACAGCGCGAAATCGCCGGGGGCGAAAACGATGATGGTCGAGCCTTGCTCGAACCAGCCCAGTTCCTCGCCCTTGTGGTAACGCGCGTCGCAGCTCATGACGTTGCGCCCGCGCTCGCGCACGCTCGCCTCGGTGCCGAGGCAGCGCAGCCGAATGCTCGCGACCAGAATGGCGGCGACCGCCACCAGGGTCACCGGGTAGCCGCCGGCTGAGAGCGTCGTGCACACCACCGCGCGCTCGTTCTTGCAGAACAGCCGCTCGACCCGCTTGAGCGCGATCGGATTGACGTTCCAGGTGTCGCCGGAAACATAGATGACCCGATCGACGCTGCAATCGTGCGGCGCGTGGAAGCGGTGATACATGCTCGACTTGAGCCGCAGCGTGACATAGCGGCCGTTGCGGTGTGCCGCGACCAGCTCGCGGTCGCACAATAGATCGTCGAGCGTGTAGGGAAAGCCCTTGGCCTGAAAAAGCTCGGTATCGGCGATCGCGCCGCAGGCGCCGACGATCGCGTCGCAGGGGCTGACCAGGATGTCGGCGCGGCGGTCGATCGGGCGGGCGCCGTCCTTGAGCTCGCGGATGAAGCAATCGTGCATGCTGCGGAAGCTTGTCGCCTTGGCCTCGCTCAGATCGAGGTCGGAAAACAGCCGCCAGGCCGCGATCGAAAGGTCGCGGACGAGAGGCTGCTCGATGCGGCTGAACCAGCCGATGAACTGCGTGGCGAGCCGGCGCGGGATGCGGTTGGTGAGGAGGAAATTGATGTCCTCCTGTTCGAACACGCGCAGCAGGGGGTGTCGGGCCGGCATCTGGGGTTTGGCGCTGCTCTCGGGGTGGATTGTCATGGAAGTGTCAGATGGCGCGGGTAAACCGCGATTCGATGGAATGGGCTACCGATACTTTGGCGTTTTATGGGGCCGGCGCCGCCGTGCTGGCAACCTCCGCGCTGAAATTGCGGCGACGGCTCGAGCTCTCGCGGGCCAAGCACGGCTCGCTTGCGGGACACGCGCGGATGGCGCGCCGCCTCGCCGCCTTGCTGCCTTACTATGAATACGACGCGGCGCGGTTTTTTTCTTCCGACGCCGCGCCGGCCGACATCGCGGCCCGGCGCCGCGCCGGCTTCGAGCGGCTCTCGGCCCTTTACCGGACGCGCTTTGCCGCAACGATCGCCAAGACCGCCGAAGCCGCCGCCGGCATCTCCGATCTGCAATTCACCGCGGCCTATCGCGTGCCGTTCCAGTACAGCAAATATGTGCGCGCCCATCTGCCCTCGGCGTCCTTCGTGCAATCGAGCGCCGGCGTGACCGTCACCGACCTCGACGGCAACCGCTTTTACGATCTCACCGGCTCCTACGGCGTCAACGTCCTCGGCTACGACTTCTACAAGGAGGCGATCGCGCGCGGCGCCGCGCGCGTGCACGACCTCGGCCCGGTGCTCGGCTCCTACCATCCCGTCGTCGTCGAGAACGTGCGGCTCCTGAGAAAATTTCCGGGCTCGACGAAGTGTCGTTCCACATGTCGGGCACCGAAGCGGTGATGCAGGCGGTGCGGCTCGCGCGCTATCACACCAGGCGCTCGCATCTGGTGCGGTTCTGCGGCGCCTATCACGGCTGGTGGGGCGACGTGCAGCCCGGCATCGGCAATCCGCTGCCGGCGAACCAAACCTACACGCTCGCCGAGATGTCCGAACAGACGCTGCGCGTGCTTGCGGACGCGGCGCAACATCGCCTGCGTGCTGGTCAATCCGCTGCAGGCGCTGCATCCGAACGCCGTCGCGCGCCGAGCGATTCCTCGCTGATCGACTCGGGCCGCCGCGCCCATTTCGACAGGGCGGCCTACGCCGATTGGCTCAAGCAGCTGCGCGCGGTCTGCACCGAGCGCGGCATCGTTCTGATCTTCGACGAGGTGTTCGTCGGCTTCCGCCTCGCGCCGGGCGGCGCCCAGGAATATTTCGGCGTCCGCGCCGATCTCGTCACCTACGGCAAGACGCTCGGCGGCGGCCTGCCGATCGGCGTGGTCTGCGGCCGCCATGACTTGATGAAGCGCTTCCGCGACGATCGGCCGGCCGACATCTGCTTTGCCCGCGGCACGTTCAATTCGCACCCCTACGTGATGGCGCGCGATGAACGAGTTCCTGCGCCATCTCGACACGCCCGCGGGATCAGGCCGTCTATCACGATCTCGACCGCATCTGGGACGAGCGGGCGCGTCGCCTCAACGAGCGCCTGCAAGCGGAGAGGCTGCCGGTCGCGGTCGCCAACATGTCGTCGATCTGGACGGTCTTTTACACGCAGCCGTCGCGCTACAATTGGATGCTGCAATATTATCTGCGCGCCGAGGGCCTGGCGTTGAGCTGGGTCGGCACCGGCCGGCTGATTTTCAGCCTGAATTACACCGACGCCGACTTCGCCGCCGTCGCCGACCGCTTCGTCGCCGCCGCCCAGGCGATGCGCGAGGACGGCTGGTGGTGGCACGATCCGGCGCTGACCAACAAAGCGATCAAGCGCATGGTGCTGAAGGAAACGATCGCCCGACGTTTGTTCGGGCGCGGCGCGTGCAAGCGTTCGCGCCTCCCTCTCCCCGCCGCGCGGGGAGAGGGTCGGGGTGAGGGGGCGTTCCCGCCAATCTGAGCTTTGCCGGGCACGTCGCATGCGCCGTCGCTCCTATCCTAAAGCTCAAACTCGCGGAAGCGCCCCCTCACCCGTCGCGCTTCGCGCGCCGACCTCTCCCCGCGCAGCGGGGAGAGGTGAAGCAAATGCCGTAGCGTTCTCGCGACGCATGCGCGCCCGAGTTATGCCGGACGAAGCCAAGCATACAAACAACCGCCGGACGTGATCTTCGTCAGACGGCGCCGGTGGTGGGACCGGAAGCCGTCACGATCACGCGCGGATAAACCTCGTCATTGCGCCACGACGAAGGAAAGGCCGTAGCGCGGATTGAGCGAAGCGAAATCCGGGAAAGCGTCGCCGCTGGAAGGTTGCTCCCGAGTTTCGCGCCGCTCAATCCGGGCTACGAAGAAAAAAGGAAAGCGGAACGCCGAAAGGCGCTGTTCCGTAACCTCCGTGCCTCACGGCGCGGCGCGGCCCTTCGGGGGCGCGCTCGCCTCTCGGCGTTCCACCACGGCACTTGCGGCAGCGACCGAACGCCACCGCTCAGCTCGAGCCACGCGACTTCCTGGGACTTGTTCGGAGCGCGCGCCCCGATGGTTCGAAAGACGCGCGCATCGCAACGCATTGTTACGCGAAAGCCGGCGAACCGGCTTTCGATTGCGTCACTCGCGGGCATTACCCGCGCCTTGCTGTCCCAGTCCAGCGAGATTGCACCCGCAGACCGGTCATGATGCCGGACGGGCGTGTCTTGCCCAAGCCGCCCGGGAGCCAAGGTGACGAGCCTCGACCCGCGGGAACCGCACTCGCCCCGCCGGCCGGAGTCACCCGGCCGGCATCCTGGTACGTGAGCGAGATTCGCAACGTTTGTACCTCATTACGCGACGATATGTCAAGCTCTAGTCTCCCATTCGGCGACGACAAAATTCCCCCGCCCTCTTCATGCTAGACTGCCCGCTGCAATGGGTAAGATGTCATGTCTGGACGGCGCCCCTTGTCAAGGGTTTCTTAGAAGCTCTGCGAACAACTCGGGTGCGGTCATGTCTTCGGCCTGTTTGCGCGGGGTTGAGACCCGCTGGCCCTGATGTTTGGTCCGCTTGGCTCTTTGCCTCAATCACCGTATCGCGTTCAATCCGACGCTGACAGTGCAGCAGGCTTCCGAGCCTTTTCCGTTCGTTCGCATCACCCCGTGGTCACCCTCGAATGCGTCTCGCCTCGCGGCGGTATTTCCTCGCCAAACCTCTTGCAGACGTTTTGGCGGCCTCAGCCTGGGGCGGGCAGCTCGTTGTATTCGCCACCTTGCGTGAGCAGCGCAAAGACAATGCGTGCGACTTTGTTGGCCAGTGCGACGGCGGTGAGCTTGAACTTGTATTTGACGGCCTTGCGCGCCAGCAAACGATCGGCCCAGACGCGCATCGCGTCGTGATGTCCCTTGCGATGGCTTAGTGTCGCACAGGCCCCCACCACCAGGAGCTTGCGCACGTAGCGGTCGCCCATCTTGGTAATCCGCCCAAGCCGCTCCTTGCCGCCGCTCGCGTTCTGGCGCGGCGTCAGGCCGAGGAACGCCGCGAACTCTCGGCCGGATGCGAAAGCGCTCGTCTCCGGCACGGTGGCGACGATCGCCGAGGCCGTGAGCGGCCCGATACCGGGAATGGTCATCAGCCGCCGCGCCGTCTCGTCTGCCGCCACCTGCCTCTTGATCGCTTCGTCGATCGCCGCGATTTCGGCATCGATCGCGTCGATCTGCTGAAGGAGCGGCGCCAGGGCCTGGCGCACGCAATCGGCGACGACGATCTCGCCGTTCTCGTCGACGCCGTCGGCGAGGAGGCGCTTGAGCGCATAGGCGTGTTGAACTCCCTGCGCCGCGACGACGCCGATCTCCGCCAGATGGCTGCGCAAGGCGTTGAGCATCCGCGTGCGATTGCCCACCAGCAGTTCGCGCGTGCGGTGGCGCATCAGTTGCGCTTGGTTCTCGATGCTGCGCACCGGCACAAAGCGCATGTTCGGTCGCCCCACCGCCTCGCAGATCGCCGCCGCGTCGACCGCGTCGTTCTTATTGCGCCGAACGTAAGGCTTCACATAGGCCGGCGGCATCAGCTTGACCCGATGGCCTAGCGCGATCAGCGACCGCGCCCAATGATGCGCCGAACCGCAGGCCTCGATCCCGACCAGGCACGACGGCAACGACGAAAAGAAGTTCAGCAACTGCCCGCGCCGAACCGCCTTGGCGACGACACAGGCGCCCGCGGCGTCGATGCCATGAACCTGAAAAACATTCTTGGCTATATCCAGCCCGACGACCGTTACAGATGCCAGATTCCTGATAGACTTGACCATGGACGGCCTCCCTCAGATGGCTTGTGACAACGACCATCTTGGCACATCGATGCCGGTGGGGGCGCCGTCCACCCCATCACCGTAATTCCCGGTGGAAAACGGCGTCGCGCCGTCGCGCCGGTCGTCGGGAGGCTGCTACTATACGGTGTGGCCCAGGCAGCCAACAGCATCGCCAAAACCGCGGCTGCTCGCCGGGAGCAGATTATTTGCCCCAATTGCGAGAAGCCCTACCAGATCGGCGCAGGCGTGCTCGGCCGCGCCGGACGCCAGGTGCGCTGCAAGTCCTGCGACAGCGTCTGGTTCGAGCCGCCGATCGATGCGCAACGGGTCGAGCGCGGCGACAATCCCGTTCTCGGCGCCGATTTCCCCCAGCGGATGAAAGCCTACCTGAACGGCCTTCCGGCGACAGTCAAACGCAGCAGCCCGAAATCCACCCACGTGATCAAGACCTTCCTGATACGCGAAGGCATCGGCAACGGCGCCGTCGGCTATGCGAATGGCATCAAGGTCGATCTGCAACGCTTCAAGAATGTCGAGTTCCTGTGGGATGTGGTGGCCAAGATCGAAAGCCGGTCGCACCCGGGCGAGGATTATGATCTGACTTTCGTCGCCGAATCGGAAAACCAGGTGCAGATCGAAAAGATTCTCGATGACGCCAACAAACTGCCGATCGTCCGAGCCGACGCCCGCTTGATGTTCTTTCGCGCCAACGATTCCAGCCAGCGCAACTATTTTTTCGAACGCCTGCGCGGGCTGTTCGAACGCCATCGCAAGACCGAGCCGGGTGACATCTACTTCATGGTCGGCATGGAAATGCAGAACTTGACCTATGCCGTGCGCAAGCTGACGATTCCCCGCGAAGGCTCCAACGTGCCGCCGGTAGAAGAGTTTTAGAACGAGCACGTGGGGCGGAACAGCGAAATAGCGACGCGTATTCCGCCGTTCGATCGTCCCGAAATGGCGGACTACGCTATGCTGATCCGCCCTACGCGGTCCCGGCGCGGGAGAGGTCACCTTCATCACGGCCCGCAACGGATTGGCGCGGAATTCTATAATTCCCTCTTGGACAAAACACCCGCGGGCGAGGCGGCAAAATGACAAGAAAACCTTAACACGCGACGCGTAAAACAGTGCCCCGGAATACCCCGATCGGCAGGATGGTGGCACGCGATGACAGCCTCTACGTTCGTCGACTACTACGAAATTCTCGAAATCAGCCCGAACGCCAACTCGGCGACGGTCGAGCGGATGTTTCGCTATCTCGCTCAGCGCTACCATCCCGATAACCAGGACACCGGCGATCGTGCGCGTTTCGACGCGATCATGGAGGCCTACGACACGCTGCGCGAGCCGGGCAAACGCGCCCAGTTCGATGTCAAGCACAAAAATAATTCAGGCCTGCGCTGGAAATTGGTCGAGGAGGCCGGCGACAATAGAAGCGTCGAACGGGATATTGAGAATCAGAACAAGCTCTTGTCCATCCTTTACGTCAGACGACGACACAACATCAGCGATCCGGGCCTCGGCAATCACACGCTGGAGCGCTTGCTGAGCTGTCCGGTCGAGCATCTGGAGTTTCATCTTTGGTATCTGAAGGAAAAAGGCTGGATACGGGCGACCGACAACGGCATGTTCACGATCACGGTAGAGGGCGTCGATCGCGTCAATTCCGAACAACATCGCAAGATCGCCAATAAATTGCTGACGGATCAGCGCCACGCGTCAAAAACGGACAGTGATGACAGGCGCTCCGACGCCGGCCGCCGAACCAGCAAAGATCGGCGGAGCGGCGTCGATACCCGCAGCAATGAAGAAAAGGCGATCGTCGGCGAGCGGCGGCGTTCGGGTTTCGACCGAAGATCGCCCAGCGATCGGCGGTCGGAAAGCCGGAGCGTGAAGGAAACAATCGGCCGCGAATAGACCAAATATAACAGATGCCCGGCTACCCCCACAGCCGCTTGCTGGCGATGGCGGCGCCTTCGGCGAGCGCGCGCAACTTCGCCCAAACGATGCTGGTCGCAACGGTCGAATCGCTGCGCACGGCCGTGCCGAAGTCGTAATCGACGCCGGCGATCAGGCGTTTGCGGTCGATCACTTGCGCATAGCGGCCGATGCGCTGGGCGACGAGCCGCGGATGCTCGACAAAATTTGGGGTCGAGTTGATGACGCCGGGAATGCGGATCTTGTCGTCCGGAAACTCGATCTCTTTGAGGTCCTCCCATTCGTGATCGTGGCGCGGGTTGGCGGCCTCGATCGAGAGCGCCTGCGGCCGCGCCTTGAAGGCGAGCGGCAGGATTTTCGCTGATCACGTCGATGCCGGCGGCGACTTGTTCGGCGACCACGTCGTCGACCGCTGCCGCGCTCGCGGCCTCGAACGCCGCCGCGTCGACGGCTTCGCCCTTTTCGCGCTTGAGAATGAGATCGACCAGCGCCGGCGGCCGCGGCAGGCTGCCGGCGTGGGTCGTGATGATGCGGTCGGTTGACGTTTCCATCGGGATTCCGGCGTTGGTGCGTGATGCGATGAGTTTATCTTTCCCTCTCCCACCGCCGCGGGAGAGGTCAACTTCGTCCCGCCCCACAAAGCGGGACGGTATTACGCAGCGGCATTTGTAACTTGCTTTGCGGAACGGCAGCGCCGGCGAAAGGTTAGTTTGCAAAGGCCTTGGCATAAATAGGGAACGAAAATGCCCCCCATCGACAGCGAACGGCGCAAAACCGAACCGACGCCCCAAGAGGCCCAGAGAGACGGACAGAGCGCCATAAGCCAAAACGATCCCACGCTCGAACTGGATGAAGGCGGCAGCAGGAACCACGAAGATAAAGTGGCGCAAGCAGCCTTGCCGAGCGGTTCGTTGAGCGATCAGCAGATAGCGATCTTGTGCGACATCGGCGGGGGGCGCCAAGTTAAAGAGGAACATCAGGGCCTCGTCAAAGGTCTCGTAGGCGCCGGATTTCTCGAGTTTGCGAGCGACGAACCGGTCGGATATAAACTGACCGGCAAGGCCCAACATCTCGTGGCGCAGCGGGGCGCCGGGTTGAATGAGGCCTAGAGTTACGGAGAATTACAGAGTCACGGTGGCTCGCGGCGTTAAGTGCACTGTCATGTCTGGACGGCGCCCCTTGTCAAGGGTTTCTTAGAAGCTCTGCGAACAACTCGGGTGCGGTCATGTCTTCGGCCTGTTTGCGCGGGGTTGAGACCCGCTGGCCCTGATGTTTGGTCCGCTTGGCTCTTTGCCTCAATCACCGTATCGCGTTCAATCCGACGCTGACAGTGCAGCAGGCTTCCGAGCCTTTTCCGTTCGTTCGCATCACCCCGTGGTCACCCTCGAATGCGTCTCGCCTCGCGGCGGTATTTCCTCGCCAAACCTCTTGCAGACGTTTTGGCGGCCTCAGCCTGGGGCGGGCAGCTCGTTGTATTCGCCACCTTGCGTGAGCAGCGCAAAGACAATGCGTGCGACTTTGTTGGCCAGTGCGACGGCGGTGAGCTTGAACTTGTATTTGACGGCCTTGCGCGCCAGCAAACGATCGGCCCAGACGCGCATCGCGTCGTGATGTCCCTTGCGATGGCTTAGTGTCGCACAGGCCCCCACCACCAGGAGCTTGCGCACGTAGCGGTCGCCCATCTTGGTAATCCGCCCAAGCCGCTCCTTGCCGCCGCTCGCGTTCTGGCGCGGCGTCAGGCCGAGGAACGCCGCGAACTCTCGGCCGGATGCGAAAGCGCTCGTCTCCGGCACGGTGGCGACGATCGCCGAGGCCGTGAGCGGCCCGATACCGGGAATGGTCATCAGCCGCCGCGCCGTCTCGTCTGCCGCCACCTGCCTCTTGATCGCTTCGTCGATCGCCGCGATTTCGGCATCGATCGCGTCGATCTGCTGAAGGAGCGGCGCCAGGGCCTGGCGCACGCAATCGGCGACGACGATCTCGCCGTTCTCGTCGACGCCGTCGGCGAGGAGGCGCTTGAGCGCATAGGCGTGTTGAACTCCCTGCGCCGCGACGACGCCGATCTCCGCCAGATGGCTGCGCAAGGCGTTGAGCATCCGCGTGCGATTGCCCACCAGCAGTTCGCGCGTGCGGTGGCGCATCAGTTGCGCTTGGTTCTCGATGCTGCGCACCGGCACAAAGCGCATGTTCGGTCGCCCCACCGCCTCGCAGATCGCCGCCGCGTCGACCGCGTCGTTCTTATGGCGCCGAACGTAAGGCTTCACATAGGCCGGCGGCATCAGCTTGACCCGATGGCCTAGCGCGATCAGCGACCGCGCCCAATGATGCGCCGAACCGCAGGCCTCGATCCCGACCAGGCACGACGGCAACGACGAAAAGAAGTTCAGCAACTGCCCGCGCCGAACCGCCTTGGCGACGACACAGGCGCCCGCGGCGTCGATGCCATGAACCTGAAGAACATTCTTGGCTATATCCAGCCCGACGACCGTTACAGATGCCAGATTCCTGATAGACTTGACCATGGACGGCCTCCCTCAGATGGCTTGTGACAACGACCATCTTGGCACATCGATGCCGGTGGGGGCGCCGTCCACCCCATCACCGTAACTTCGTAACCTGCCCGTAACTTCGTAACTGTAACCTGCCCATCGACGGATTTGCCCTTTTCGCGCCGCAGAATGAGATCGACCAGCGCCCGCGGCCGCGGCAGGCTGCCGGCGTCGGTCGTGATGGTGCGGTCGGTCGAGGTTTTCATCGGTGTCTCGGGGTTAGTGCGTGATGCGATGAGATTATCTTTCGCACCAGCCGTTAGAACAGAATATTGGGCCTGAGATATCCGACCTTTCTTGCCGAACGCCTGAAGCTCTCGAGGTCGTTGCCGACGGACACGCACGTATGGTTTTATTGTGTCGTTTGCGCGAGAAGGGGACACTCTCGCGCAGAACATCCGCAAGGAGGCCGGCTCTATGAGCGTTGATCCTCTACGCGACACTGTGCCAAGAGAGCCCATCAAGGTTCGTCTTTGCAAGACGCTACTGTTGGCTTCTTTCGTTTTGGCGGGCTCACAATCCGGACGCGCAAGGGATGTGGCATTTCAGGATGACCGACTCGTCGTTTTTCATGATTTCTCAACCATTGTAATTACCGAGCAACAGGCGATCGCCACGCGGGCTTTTGTCGAAGTCGGGAGCCGTGAGGAAAATGCAGTGCCCGAATCCGAGTTAGAATGATACATGAGATCGCAACACACTCACTCGAAAGGAAAGTGCATCTGGTCTCTGAAAAGCAGCAAGCCAATTTGCTGATTACCAGCAGGATGTATCAAACAACGAATTACGCAATCAGGAATTCAAAACACGAACGGGCGCATGGTTTAATTCTATTGGGCGTTTGCAAGTTTCCGATCGCGGCAACCGACAAGGACTGTGACAGCTTGACATTTTATTATTTCGCCGATTACCCGACTGATGAAATCTTCCAAACCGTTTTCAACATGTGGCTCGCACGGGTCTTCTACGCGTCTTCGAAGTAGCCAGCCATTCGAACACAGAATTACGGACAAGAATTACGGGGATTACGGGGGACGACGGGATTACGGGATTACGGGATTACGGTATCAGAACGGATTAGCGGGGCGTAATCCGCGATTTAATCACCGGAAAGACGGCGGCGGATTACGCCTTCGGCTAATCCGCCGTACGCGCTATTTTGAACGCGCGCGATTTGATGTCATGCTGCGAAAAACGTGCTTGCGCCGGCTCGGATCCGGGACCAGCTTTTCCGGACCATACGCGAAGAGGAACGCCATGCATCGCATCTCGATACCCGAAGACGTCGTTGCCCAGATCACGGCGCAGCGCGGCAGATTGAACCGCTACGACAGCCTGGTCGGTGCCAGGACCGCGCTCGTCGTGATCGATCTGCAAAACGCCTTCATGCTGCCCGGCATGCCGGTCGAGGTGCCGACCGCGCGCGAGATCGTGCCGAACGTGAACAGGCTCGCGGCGGCGACCCGCGAGGCCGGCGGCAAGGTGGTTTGGGTCAAGATGAACCTCGAAGGCCAAGCCGAGGCCTGGCGCGTCTTCTTCGACGGCGACCCGCGGCGCGCGACGCTCTCGGAGCTGACGCCGGGCTCGCGCGGCTTCGAACTCTATGCCGATCTCGACGTGCGCGGCGAGGACACGATCCTGGTGAAAAAGCGCTACAGCGCCTTCATCCAAGGCTCGTCCGACATCGATCGTCACCTGCGCGAGGCCGGCATCGACACGGTGATCATCGTCGGCACCTTGACCAATGTCTGCTGCGAATCCTCCGCCCGCGACGCCATGATGCTCAATTATCGCCTCCTCTTCGTCGCCGACGCCAATGCCGCGCTGAGCGACGCCGAACACAACGCCACCTTGACATCGATCGTGCGCGTATTCGGCGACGTGGCGACGACGGAGGAAGCGATCGCGCTGTTCTCGGCAGCAAAGGGCCGCGAACGGGCCGCCTGAGGATTTGACCGTTGCGCCCGCACCGGCCGTCGGTGCGCAATAGCGTCGCGTGACCGCGCGGGATTACACGCCGACCGAGTTACGGTGACAGTCACCGTACCCCCCCCCGTAACCCCCATCCTACGAGCTGGATTTGAGCAGCGATGCTGCGGCCAACGCGGCTGCCTCGGCATAGCAGGGTTCGCGATGTATAAGCATTTCGGCCGACGCACCATCCAATAGCACCATGATCTGTCGCGCACGCAGTGCAGGGTCGCTCAGACCCTCGGCAGCGATCCGCGTCGCCAGCCATGCTTCGAGCCGCTTCTTGTGCAACGAGGCAACTCCGACAGCCGGATGCCCCGGGCTTGCCGCAAGATCCGCGGCGGCCCGCAGGAAGCCGCAGCCCTTCCATTTCTTGGAACCGGCTGCGACCGCCAGCTTGCGGAACATGCCGGCGACTTGTTCCGCAAGGGTGCCGTCGGCTTGATCGACCCAACGGGTGATGCGCATTCGGGTCGGTTCATCCCGCGCAGCCAGATAGGCCGCGATAAGGTCGTCCTTGCTGCGGAAGTGATAATAGAGCGTACGCTTTGTGACACCCGCTCTTTCCGCGATGGCGTCCATGCTGACCATCCGGATACCCTCGCTGTAGAAGAGATCATCGGCTGCCTCGATGATGCGCTTGGGCGTCTGGGATCTGGGTTTTGGCATGTGAATGTATACTCCCTAGTGAATATACCATGGCCGGCGTTTGCTGCATCATGAGCCGCGAATGCGCAGTGTCGGGGCAGGTAGCAGCCATGGCCGGAGCTCTGGTCGGCAAAGTAGCAATCGTCAGCGGGGCGGCGCGCGGGATCGGCGCCAGTGAGGCGCGAATGCTGGTGGCGCGCGGCGCAAACGTCGTCCTCGGCGATCTGCTCGATGACCTCGGTCGAGACCTTGCGCGCGAGCTGTCGCAAGATTGCGCCGCCGGACGCGCGATCTACGTGCATCTCGATGCCGCGAGTGCGGTCGACTGGGCGGACGCGGTGGCAACGGCGGAGCGGGAGTTCGGCCGGCTCGACGTGCTGATCAACAATGCCGGCGTCCATGGGCGCTTGGGACTCGAAGAGACCACCGAGGTCGAATGGCACCGGGTCATCGACAATGATTTGAAGACGGCTTGGCTCGGTATGAAGGCGTGCATGCCGGCATTTCGTCGCGCCGGCGGCGGCGCGGTCGTCAACACCTCGTCTGTTTATGGCATGGTGGCGTCGGGCAAGGCGGTGGCGTATCACGCGGCCAAGGGCGGCGTCTTGATGCTGTCTCGAGCGGCCGCCGTCGAGTATGCGCGGGAGAACATACGGGTCAATTCCATCCATCCTGGGCTCATCGATACGCCGATGACGGCAACACTACCGGTCGACTGGAAGAACAGTCTGATCGAATCCACGCCGATGGGCCGGGCGGCATCGCCCGATGAGGTGGCCCGAGCCGCCATCTTCCTGGCATCGGAGGAAGCTTCTTTCATCACCGGCTCGCAGCTGGTGGTCGACGGTGGTCTTACGGCCGTTTGATCCGGTGTCTGAGTCCGCCGGTTCTCTCATCGAGCGGAGGTCCCATAGCGGAGTTGCCCTGCGCCCTTCAACAGCCAGCGCTGGTTCCTTGCGAATGGAACCAACATCGTCATTGCGAGGAGCGAAAGCGACGAAGCAATCCAGAACCGGGAGGCCGGATTGGATTGCTTCGCTTCGCTCGCAATGACGAATTCGACCGAACCAGGATGCGCACTAGGAGACCAGGATCAGATGACTTCTGAGTCAGTCGCGCCGGAAGGATTTCTGCCCTATAGCGAGTTTAGTCCGTTCCTCGATCGGATCGGCCCGCTCTATGAACGCGACGATGCCGACAGCTTCGCGCTTGGTCTACGCGTGCTTGATCAGCATTGTAACCGACGCGGCTTCGCCCACGGCGGTTTGCTGGTTACGCTTGCTGACGTTGCGCTGGGCAAATCCGCTGAGCGCCGAAGCACTCCGCGGGTGCGGCTATTGACCACCAGCCTGGTGTTTGACTTCGTTGACATCGCTCGGCGCGGTGAATGGATCGAGGCGCGGTGCGACTTTCAGCGAACTGGCCGCCAGATCGCCTTTGCCAACTGCTATGTGAAGCGCGGCGCTGACGTCATAGGTCGGGCGAGCGGTGTATTCAAGGTTCTGGCAATCCTGTGAATACCAAGTTCGTCGCTCGGATTACGGTGATGGGGTGGACGGCGCCCCCACCGGCATCGATGTGCCAAGATGGTCGTTGTCACAAGCCATCTGAGGGAGGCCGTCCATGGTCAAGTCTATCAGGAATCTGGCATCTGTAACGGTCGTCGGGCTGGATATAGCCAAGAATGTTTTTCAGGTTCATGGCATCGACGCCGCGGGCGCCTGTGTCGTCGCCAAGGCGGTTCGGCGCGGGCAGTTGCTGAACTTCTTTTCGTCGTTGCCGTCGTGCCTGGTCGGGATCGAGGCCTGCGGTTCGGCGCATCATTGGGCGCGGTCGCTGATCGCGCTAGGCCATCGGGTCAAGCTGATGCCGCCGGCCTATGTGAAGCCTTACGTTCGGCGCAATAAGAACGACGCGGTCGACGCGGCGGCGATCTGCGAGGCGGTGGGGCGACCGAACATGCGCTTTGTGCCGGTGCGCAGCATCGAGAACCAAGCGCAACTGATGCGCCACCGCACGCGCGAACTGCTGGTGGGCAATCGCACGCGGATGCTCAACGCCTTGCGCAGCCATCTGGCGGAGATCGGCGTCGTCGCGGCGCAGGGAGTTCAACACGCCTATGCGCTCAAGCGCCTCCTCGCCGACGGCGTCGACGAGAACGGCGAGATCGTCGTCGCCGATTGCGTGCGCCAGGCCCTGGCGCCGCTCCTTCAGCAGATCGACGCGATCGATGCCGAAATCGCGGCGATCGACGAAGCGATCAAGAGGCAGGTGGCGGCAGACGAGACGGCGCGGCGGCTGATGACCATTCCCGGTATCGGGCCGCTCACGGCCTCGGCGATCGTCGCCACCGTGCCGGAGACGAGCGCTTTCGCATCCGGCCGAGAGTTCGCGGCGTTCCTCGGCCTGACGCCGCGCCAGAACGCGAGCGGCGGCAAGGAGCGGCTTGGGCGGATTACCAAGATGGGCGACCGCTACGTGCGCAAGCTCCTGGTGGTGGGGGCCTGTGCGACACTAAGCCATCGCAAGGGACATCACGACGCGATGCGCGTCTGGGCCGATCGTTTGCTGGCGCGCAAGGCCGTCAAATACAAGTTCAAGCTCACCGCCGTCGCACTGGCCAACAAAGTCGCACGCATTGTCTTTGCGCTGCTCACGCAAGGTGGCGAATACAACGAGCTGCCCGCCCCAGGCTGAGGCCGCCAAAACGTCTGCAAGAGGTTTGGCGAGGAAATACCGCCGCGAGGCGAGACGCATTCGAGGGTGACCACGGGGTGATGCGAACGAACGGAAAAGGCTCGGAAGCCTGCTGCACTGTCAGCGTCGGATTGAACGCGATACGGTGATTGAGGCAAAGAGCCAAGCGGACCAAACATCAGGGCCAGCGGGTCTCAACCCCGCGCAAACAGGCCGAAGACATGACCGCACCCGAGTTGTTCGCAGAGCTTCTAAGAAACCCTTGACAAGGGGCGCCGTCCAGACATGACGGTGCTGGACTGCACACTTAATCACGTAGGATTCCACGCAGACCTCATTGATAGCGCCGGTGCGCGGCGAACAAAAACCCAAGCAACCTGCGCCCGGATTGCTTCGGTCCATCGCTTTGCAACGAAAAAGGCTCAGGCTCGCCGCGGACGACGGGCCATGTCACCCGACCTCACGTCAGATGATGCGCCTCTTCGGCCTCGTCTTCGTCCCACTCCTCTTCCTCGCCATTGAGGTGGAGGCCCGGATCGATCAGTTCGCCGCGCAGCAAGGCGAGCGGGGCCTTGTGGTAGAGCTTGATGTCGTGGAACGGGTCGGTGAGGATTTTGGTCGCCCAGACCAAGCCGGTCTGCACGTCCTTGATGAAGAAGAGCTGGACGGTGCGGTAGATGACGCCGCCGACGCCGATGACGAGCCAGATTTCGGCGACGTGGCGGATGAACTCGGTCGTCGTCGTATGCGGCGTGAAGATGCCGAAGAAGGTCGGATCGAACAGGAGCGGCAGCGGCGACAGCGCCCAGATCGCCAGCAGCACGACCTTGCGCTGCAGATTATAGCCGACCTTGATCTCTTCCTTGTATTCGTGGGTGGCGTGATTGACGGCGTCGTAGCCCTTGGGCTCGAAGAAGAAGTGCCCGGCCTGCCGCGTCGTCATCGCCACCAGCCAGCCGGCCAGCGCCGAGATGGCCGGGTCCTTGAAGATCATCACATAGGAGAACATGAAGCTCAGCGCACTGACGAGATGCAGCGACTGATTGATCCGGCTGTGATGATAATAGCGGTGATCATCCCAGCGCTGGGTCCGCAGAGCGTCCAAAAAGCCTTGCATCGGGTCCCCCTCGTGAGGTCATCAGACCTGGGTATGGCGATTTGATGAATCCCTTGTGACAGCCAAGGGACGTTCGGAAGAAATAATCGTTGACGAAGTACTGAAGACGCGCGGCCTCGGACAACGCTCTCGCAACGAACCTAAGTTTCGAATCCTAGTGCGCGGTCCCCTCGGCGCCGTCCTTGACGAAGCGAATGACCGAGAAATGGCCGAACGGCGGCACGGGGCGATTTTCCACCAGCCGCATGCCGGGGGTCCGTTGCGTCCAGCGCACGTAGCGCTCGAACGGGAATTCCGAGCGCCAGCCGAGCTTGCGCGCCGCCGGCTCGAACCAGTGCTCGATCGAGCGCCGCAGTCCGGCCTCGGCACCGACCCGGCTCATCAGGATGATCTCGCCGCCCGGCTTGAGCACGCGCGCGAACTCGTCCAGCACCGCTTCGGGGTTCGGCGCCGTGGTGACGACGAGGTGCGCGGTCACCACGTCGAACGACGCATCGGGAAACGACATGTTCTCGGCGTCCATGACCCAGAGACCTTCGACGTTCTTCAGGCCGAGTTCGGCGACCCGCTCCCGCGCCTTGCGCAGCATCGGTTCGGAAATATCGATGCCGCAAAGCTGGCAGCCCCTGGAATAGAGCGGCAGCGCGATGCCGGTGCCGATGCCGACGTCGAGGATGCGGCCGCCGACCCGCTCCGCGGCGGCGATGGCGGCCTCGCGTCCACGTTCGAACACCGCGCCGAACACGAAATCGTAGAACGGCGCCCAGCGCGCATAGGCCTTGGTGACCGCCTGCTTGTCGAGGTCGGCCGGTGAAATGCTGGTCATGCAATGATCCTCTTGGTTGTCGTCCGGCGCAGCGCCGGGCTGTCGGTTTGAAAACTAAGGCCTCAGCCGCGGGCGGTTTCCGTCATCGGCATCGTCATTTCCGCCGCGCGAACGCCGCCGGTTGCGACCTTGCGGACGTGGCCGATGAACTGACGCGCGCTGTTTTCCCACGAATAGCCGAGCGCGAAGGCGCGGCAGGCTTCGCGGGAAACCTGCAAGGCGTCCATGCAGGCGCGACCGAGATCCTCGTTCAAAGCCCCGATCGGATTGTTGCCGATGACGTCCTTGGGTCCCGTCACCGGGAAGGCGGCGACCGGCACGCCGCTCGCGAGCGCCTCCAGTTGCACGATGCCGAAGGTGTCGGTGAGGCTCGGAAAAACAAACACGTCCGCCGCGGCAAGATGCCCGGCGAGAATGCCGTTTTCCAACGGGCCGAGGAATTTGGCGTCGGGAAAGCTCTGCTTGAGCTTCGCCTCGGCGGGGCCGCCGCCGATGACCACCTTGGTGCCGGGCAGATCGAGCGACAAAAACGCTTCCAGATTCTTTTCCACCGCGACCCGGCCCATGGTCATGAAGATCGGCCGCGGCAGATCGAGCGCGATGGCGCGATCGGGCCGGAACAGATCGATGTCGACCCCGCGCGTCCACATGCCGAGATTGGCGAAGCCGCGTTCGGAAAGCTCGCTCATCAGCGAGGGCGTCGCCACCATCGTCACCGACGCCGCGGCATGAAACCAGCGCAGCGTCGCATAAATCCAGTCCTGGGGGATCGGCGCGCGCGCCGAGATGTATTCGGGGAAGCGCGTCGTGTAGCTCGTGGTGAACGGCCGGCCGTGGCGGCGGCAATAGGCGCGCACGGCAAAGCCGATCGGGCCTTCGGTGGCGATGTGGATGGCGTCGGGCCGCGAGGATTCGATGCGCGCGGCGATCTGCCGCCGGCTCGGCAACGCGAGCCGCAGCCCCGGATAGGTCGGCAGCGGAAAGGTCCGAAAACCATCCGGCGACAGGAAATCGATGGTGACGCCGAGCTTGCTCGCGGCACGCGCCAGCGAGTTCAGGGTCCGGACCACACCGTTGACCTGGGGCTGCCAAGCATCGGTTGCAACAAGGACCCTCATTGGCCTCTTTCCGGCCGCGACGGCCTTCTCGGCATGCTATTTACGAATCTCATGCGACAACCATTGCCATTTCACATTTCAATCGTATGACAGCCTCTCAATCATGTGACAGTCAGGTGCCACAGCCGATGAACCGTGTCGATGAATCATGCCGATGAAGCCGGCGGTCCATCGCGCTCCAGGACGAGAATGCGGTTCGACTGTTCCGGTTCGTAACAATGCTGTTACAAATGGATGAGAGTTTGCGGCCGCGAGTCGCCAGCGGCGTTGGTGTCGGTCAAGGGCGCTCACGACGACAAGCCGAAAGCCCGAGCCGAACACCCGCAGCCCCGCCGCCAAAGCTGAAGAACCAAACACCGCAGTGACGAGCATCGCCAGCACGATCATCCCCAAACTCGGCCGCAACAAAATCAGCGTCGCCGTCAGTGTTCTGATCTTCGCGGTTGCCGCGTTCACGCTCTACAGGTTGCTGCGCGACATCGATTTCGACAAGGTCGTGGCCGCCATCGAGGCGCAGTCGCTGGTGCGGGTGGCGATCGCCGGCGGATTTGTCGTCGCCGGCTACGTCACGCTGACCTTCTACGACGTCTTCGCGCTGCGCACGATCGGCTGGCACAAAGTCCCCTACCCCGTCGCCGCGCTTGCGAGCTTCACCTCCTCGACCATCGGCCACAGTCTCGGCGCTGCGGTGCTCACCGGCGGCCTGATCCGCTTGCGCATCTATTCGGTCTGGGGACTGACCGTCGCCGACGTCGCCAAGATCGCCCTGATCACCGGCATGACGTTCGTGCTCGGCAATGCGTTCCTGCTCGGCGGCGCGGTCGCCTATGCGCCGCAGGCCGCGAGCGCGGTCGATCATCTGCCGCTGTGGATCAACCGCATCATCGGGCTTTGCGGCTTGTTCGGGGTCGCCTGCTATCTCGTCTGGCTGGCGCCGGGCCCTCGCGCCATCGGCCGGTCCGGCTGGCGCGTCGTCCTGCCCAATTTGCGGTTCACGCTTGTGCAGATCGCGATCGGCACGCTCGACTTGACCTTGGTGACGTGCGCGATGTGGACGCTGATGCCCTCGACCCCGGCGGTCGGCTTCGTGACCGTGCTGGTGACGTTCCTCACCGCGACGCTCCTCGGCACCGCGAGCCACACGCCGGGCGGGCTCGGCGTGATCGAAGCCACCATGCTCATCGGCCTGCCGCAATTTCAGAAGGAAGAGCTGTTGGCGGCGCTGCTTGACGTTCCGCGCGCTGTACTTCCTCTTGCCGCTGTGTCTCGCCGCGCTGTCGCTGGCGTTGCGGGAACTGCGCATGATCGCCAAAGGCGACCCGATCGGGCGCGACACGATCGGTGAATAACCACGCGCGCCGCGCTACCGTGCTACCCGCCGGCGGCGGCCAAACTTGTAAGCCGGGGACGCCCACGTTAAGGTTTTCGTAACGAGTGTAGCGGGGCTGGTCGTGCCGAGTAGAGTTGTCGCGTCGGGGGAGCGAAAGTTTTCGCGGTCCTCCGCAGTTAATCGAGCATCTGCGTCCGCATCCGGCGCGTCGATGGGCCGTTTTGCCCTGCGGCCGGCGTTTTGCCATGCGGCCATGGCGTCAAGGCGTCTTGGCAGTCAGAAAGTCTTGGCAGTCAAGAAAGTCTTGGCAGTCAAGCTTTTGGCTCGCGGCCGTGCCGTTGGCGCTCGTCCTCGCCGCCGCGCTGCCGCGGCAAGCCGGCGCGGAATCGATGGAAGCGGCGCTGGCGCGGGCCTATCAGGGCAATCCCCAGCTCAATGCGCAGCGCACCATCGTGCGGCAGACCGACGAAGGCGTGTCGCAGGCGCTGTCGGGCTATCGTCCGACGCTCTCCGCCAGCGCCGCGGCCGGCGAGCAATTCACCAACCTCACCGAGGTGTTTCCGCCGGTCCCCGGCAGTCCCCTCCTGGCGAACGGCTTCAAGTTCTCGGCTACCGGCTACACCACGCCGCGCTCGATCGGGGTCAGCGGCCAACAGACGCTGTTCAACGGCGAACAGACCGCC
Source organism: uncultured Pseudomonadota bacterium (assembly GCA_963745155.1). Classification (GTDB taxonomy): domain Bacteria; phylum Pseudomonadota; class Alphaproteobacteria; order Rhizobiales; family Xanthobacteraceae; genus BOG-931. The sequence goes on from CAVUWO010000032.1 coordinate 131,932, forward strand.
AACCGCGTCCGCGCCGCCGAGAGCCAGGTGTCCGCCTCGCGCGAAACGCTGCGGATGATGGAACAGTCGGTGCTGCTCTCGGCCGCGACCGTCTATATGGACGTGTCGCGCGACGCCGCGAACCTCTCCGTGCAGCAGAACAATATGCGCGTCCTCGAGCGCACGCTGCGCGACACGCGCAACCGCTTCCAGGTCGGGCAAGTCACCTCGACGGACGTCGCCCAGGCCGAGGCGCAGCTCGCCGGCGGCGAATCGAGCCTGCACGCGGCGGAATCGACGCTGATGACGACCAAGGCCAATTACCGGCGCATCATCGGCGTCGATCCGGCCGATCTGCAGCCCGCCTCCGCGGTCGACCGGCTGTCGCCGCCGACGCTCGCGGGAGCCGTAGCGGCCGGCATCGAACATAACCCTTCGGTGATCGCCGCCTTGTACGGCGTCGACGTCGCCCAACTGCAGGTGAAGATCGCGGAAGGCGCCTTGTGGCCGACGCTCGCGCTGCAAGGCAGCGTTCAGCAGCAGACCTACGCCAATCTCCTGGAACCGAACCTGTTCGTCGGCACCGCCCAGGTCGCCTTGACGGTGCCGATCTATCAGGGCGGCACCGAATATTCGGCGATCCGCCTCGACAAGGAAAACGTCGGCCAGCAGCGGCTCAACGTCGATCAGGTGCGCGACCAGACCCGCGCCAATGTGGTGCAGGCCTGGGGCCAGCTGTTGGCGGCGAAGGCGGAGATCGACGCCGCCGAGCGCCAGAACGTCGCCTCGGAAAAAGCGCTCAACGGCGTGCGCAACGAGGCGCAGGCCGGCCAGCGCACCACGCTCGACGTGCTCAACGCGCAACAGGCGCTGGTCAACGCCCGCGTCAATTTGATCGTCGCGCAGCACGATCGCGTCGTCGCTTCCTATGCCCTGTTGGCGGCGGTCGGCCGGCTGTCGGCGGACGTGCTCCGCCTCAACGTCACGATCTACGACCCGTCGGTGCATTACCAACAGGTCCGCGACGTCTGGGTCGGCCTGCGCACGCCCGGCGGGCAGTAAGGCTGTCGCGGCGCTGAATCAATCTCGGCGGAATGTTGGCCCTGACCGAGGCCGGCGAAGGGGGAGGCGACGCGCCAAGCAGCATGAGCGCTTTTTTTAAGAAGCGAATGCTCTCATCCAATCGGATGCACGCGGACGATGAAGAGGTCAATCGCAAATGACCCGACTGCGACATTGGCAGCGCTAAACGCTGCCTCGCGCCGAAGTTCCATTTGTTGCGGCTGCGCAACAGCGAGAGAACTTTCGCGCCGCAGGAAATGGAAATCCGGGAAAGCGGAGGCGGCGGGCATTGCCGCTGCTGTAACAGCTGCTACTCATCGCGGGGGCGCGACGTGTTGGGTCGCTCGGTGCCGCGGAGAGCCGGGAGCAAGGCGAGTATGTGGGTAATGGTCGGGTTCGCTTTCGAGCGCTTCTGGCGTCGACGTCGCTAACGGCGCTGCTGGTTGGCGGCGGTGCGCCGGCGGCGTGGGCCTGCTACACTGGGCCCTTTGTCGGCGGCCACACCAATTCTGGTGCGACGGGTTGCATCGTTGTCAACAACACGTCCTTCAGCGGCACTCTGGGCAATACCGGAACGATTTCGCCGGGCGGGCCGACCGGCATTGCCGTCGTCAACGGCAGCACGATCAGCGGGCAGATCAGCGATTTAGGGATTATCGCCGCCTCGGGTTTCGGCATCCTGATCGACGGCACCAGCAAGATCAACTCGGTCGGCTTTGCCATCAAGATCACCGGCCCGACCTTTATCGGCGGCATTTCCAATGCCGGCACGATTGCAGCGGGCAGTAACGGGATTCTTGTCGGCGGTACGGCAGTCGGGGGCGGCAGTACGGTCACGATCTCGAGTTTCTCCGGCGGCATAAGCAATGCCGGCACGATCTCGACCGGCGCGCTTATGGGCATCGCCGTCGGGGGCACCGCGGCTGCGCATGGCGCGATTACGATCTCGAATTTCTCCGGCGGCATCAGCAATGCGGGAACGATTTCGGCGCACGTCAACGGCATTTTGGTGGGCGGCAAGGCGAGCGGTTCGCTCGCGTCCGTCGCCATATCGACGTTCTCCGGTGGCATCAGCAATTCCGGCCTGATCAGCGCGCACGGCGGTGTCGGTATCGCTGTAGGCGGTGTGGCCGGCTCCGGCGGGTCGTTGACGGTCGGGACCTTCAGCAACGGCATTATCAATTCAGGCACGATCACCGCGAAGCAGAACGGTATTTTTATCGGCGGCGTTGCAGCTGGTTCGTCGCGGATCGCCATCTCGGCCTTCTCGGGCGGGATCGCCAACAGCGGCAAGATCACGGGGGCAACCCGCAGCGGCATCGTGGTCGGGGGCACCGCGCAAGCCTCCAGCACGGTGACGATTTCGAGCTTCGGCGGCGGCATCAGCAATGCGGGCATGATCGTCGCCCCCGCCCATGACGGCATCTTTGTCGGCGGCAATGCCTCCAATGCGACCGTCACGATTTCGACCTTTGCCAGCGGCATCACCAATTCCGGCACGATTAGCGGGCATGCCGGCATCGCGGTCGGCGGTTCCGCCAGCAACGGCGGCGCGGTGACGATTTCGAGCTTTGGTGACGGCATCGCCAACATCGGCAAGATCATGGCGATCGGCGCAGGCGGAGCCGGCATCCTGGTCGCTGGCACGTCATTGGGCGGCGGTTCGGTGACGATCTCGACCTTCTCCGGCGGTATCAGCAATGCCGGCACGATCCAGGCGGCCGGCACGGGCGGCGTCGGCATCGACGTCGCGCAGGTCCAGACCTTCTCGAGCGGCATCACGAATTCCGGCCTAATCACCGTCGGCGGCGCCGGTATCATCGTGGGCGCCACCAATTTCTCGGGCAACATCTCGAATTCCGGCGCGATCTCTGCCAAGACCGGCATCCTCATCAACTCGGGTATGACTTTCGCCGCCGGTGGCGCGGTCATCAATTCCGGCACGATCATCGGAACGACCGCGGCCATCGATGCGAGCGCGGCGACGAGTTCGGTCACCATCGATCAGGCAGCCGGCTTGATTTCCGGCGCGATCAAGCTTTCGGCCCGCGCTGATCAGCTGAATATTTCCGGCGGCACGATCGCCGGCAATATCGTCGGTCAGGGCTCGAGCGACGCGATCAATTTCAATGCGGGGGCCGGCACTTTCACCTATGGGGCCGCTTTTAGCTTTACCGGCATCAATCAGGTCAATGTCAATTCCGGATTGATCGTCCTCGACGGATCGAACAGCGCCACCACCCTCGCAGTCAACGGCGGCACGCTGGAGGTCGACGGAACGATCGCCGTGACATCGAGCGTGACGGTCAATTCCGGCGGGACGCTGTCCGGCACCGGCACCGTCGATCCGGTCACGACGATAATCATGTCGGGGGGAGCGCTCGCGCCCGGCAATGCGTCGAACCCGACCGGCACGCTCGCGGTCACCGGCAATCTCGCCTTCCAGTCCGGAGCGCTCTATGTGGTGCAGATCGCGCCGGCGGCGGCGGCGAGCGTCGCCGTCGCCGGGGCGGCCACGTTGAGCGGCGCAACCGTGAATGCGGTGTTCGCGGCCGGAAACTATGCGTGGAAGCAGTACACCATTCTCACCGCCACTGGCGGGCTCGGCGGCACGACCTTCGCGGCGCTGACCAACACCAATCTGCCGGCGGGCTCGAGCGACAACCTCAGCTACAGCGCCAACGACCAGGCGGTTTATTTGAACCTCGTCCCTGGCTTCACGGCTTTCACGGGTCTCAACCTCAATCAACAAAACGTCGCCACTGCGCTGACCGGCTACTTCAACGCGACCGGAGGTATTCCGGCGGTGTTTCTCGTCAGTCCCGACGGACTCACCCAATTGGATGGCGAACTCGCCACCGGCGCCGAACGCGCCGCGTTCCAGTTGACCACCGAGTTCTTGAACCTGATGCTCGATCCCTTTATCAGCGGCCGCGGCAACGGGCCGGGAGCGGGCGGCGGAGGGGCCGGCGCCACAGGGTTCGCGCCGGACGAAGAGGCGAGCCTGCCGCCGGATGTGGCTCTCGCCTATGCCGGGATCCTCAAAGCGCCGCCGAAGACGAACTTCGATCAACGCTGGTCGGCTTGGGGCACGGCTTACGGCGGCGCCAACACGGCGCAGGGGAACGCCGCCGTGGGTTCGAACACGATCAACGCAGGGACGTACGGTGTCGCTACCGGAATGGACTATCGCGTGTCGCCGACGACCGTCGTCGGCTTCGCGCTCGCGGGTGCCGGCACCAATTGGGGTCTTGCCAATGCGCTCGGTAGCGGGCGAAGCGACGCGCTGCAGGTCGGAGGTTACGGCATCACCTGGTTCGGCCGCACTTATCTTTCCGGGTCGCTCGCCTTCACCAACAATTGGTTCACGACCAATCGTTCCGCGCTCGGCGATCAGCTCACCGCAAACTTCTCCGGTCAAAACTACGGCGCCCGGCTTGAAGCCGGCTATCGCTTTACCCCCTCCCTTCCCTCCCCCGCAAGCGGGGGAGGGTTAGGGTGGGGCCTCGGTGTCACGCCCTACGCCGCATTGCAGGCGCAGGACTTCCAGTCGCCGAGTTACAGCGAGAGCGACGTGACCGGCGGCGGCTTCGGCCTCTCCTACGCGGCGATGAACGCCACCGACGTGCGGACCGAACTCGGCAGTCGCTTCGACGACCCGACGCTGCTCTGCGGCAAGCCGCTGATCTTATTTGGTCGGCTCGCCTGGGCCCACGACTTCGTCAGCAATCCCTCGCTCAGCGCGGCCTTCGAGGCTCTGCCCGGATCGAGCTTCACCGTCAACGGCGCGCCGATCCCGCACGACTTGGCGCTGACCACTGCCGGCCTTCAGTATTTCCTCGCCGCCAATTGGCAGGTCACCGCCAAGTTCGAAGGCGACCTTGCCTCCGCCTCGCAGACCTACGGCGGGTCTGGGACCCTGCGCTATTCCTGGTGAGCGGCGCCAAATTGGTACAGCTAGCACGCTGTCGTATCGGCGGAGGCAACAGCCATACAGGTCCGCGTTTGGCCCGCAACGCACTATTTCGGTCGCTTTTGGGGCGAAGCGACTTGAGCCGGATTTTATCAGTACACGCCCCTAAAAAAACGCCATGGTGCGGACTTCGATGCTTTCGCGCATCGGGGCGCCGGGCGGCGAGGTCGGGTCCTCGAACGCGCAGTGGCCGACGAAACGGGCGCGACCGTCGGTCTCGGATTCGTAGGTCTTGAGCAGGATCACGTGGTCCGGCGTCATGTGCGGAAAGTACCACCAATAATGCTGCGGCGAATGCCGCATGACGAAGATCTCGCCGTCGCGCTCGCGGTAGCGCAGCTTCATGGTGATGAAATCGTCGTCGGTCGAGGTGGTGACGTCGCACATCGCCAGCGGCCGCTCCTCGACCGTGCGCCGCAGCGGCTTCCAGAAATTGTAGAACGCGACGCGATGCTTCAGCAGCCATCCCGTTGTGCGGAGACACCTCGATATGCTCCAATGCCGGCGGCAGCACTCTTGAGCTCTTAAAGAACAACGGGAGCATTTCGTGAATTTGGACGACCTGGTCGCGATCGACGTCCACACCCATGCGGAAGAGCCGTGCGGCACCCATCCGGACGACGGCTATGACGAGTTGCAGACCGCCATGGCGGTCTATTTCAACCAGCCCAACAATCGCCCAACCATCGAAGACACGGCGCGCTATTACCGCGAGCGCAAGATCGGCGCGGTGATCTTTCCCGTCGATGCGGAACGCGAAACCGGCTATCGCCGCTATCCGAACGAAGAGGTGGCGGAAAAGGCCGCCGCGAACAGCGACGTGCTGATCCCATTCGCCAGCATCGACCCGGCCAAAGGCAAGACCGGCGCCCGCGAAGCGCGCCGGCTCATCCGGGAGTTCGGCATCCGCGGCTTCAAGTTTCATCCCTCGATGCAGGGATTCTATCCCAACGACCGCAGCGCCTATGTGCTCTACGAGGCGATCGCGGAAGCGGGCCTGCCCGCCTTGTTCCACACCGGGCAGACCGGCGTCGGCTCCGGCATGCCGGGCGGCGCCGGCATCCGGCTGAAATACTCCAATCCGATGTATATCGACGACGTCGCCGTCGACTTTCCGACTATGCCGATCATCCTCGCCCACCCGTCGTTCCCGTGGCAGGAAGAGGCACTCTCGGTTGCGACCCACAAGCCCAACGTGTATATCGACCTGTCCGGCTGGTCGCCGAAGTATTTTCCGCCGATCCTGGTGCGCTACATCAATTCGCTCTTGCGGCACAAAATGCTGTTCGGCTCCGACTGGCCGGTCATCCTGCCGGACCGCTGGCTCCGCGACTTCGACCAACTCGACATCAAGCCGGAGGTACGCCCGCTGGTGCTCAAGGAGAACGCCATCAAGCTCCTGGGGCTGCGCAAGCCCGCGCCGAATGTGGCGTCATGACACAGCCGCTCGGCGGCGCTGGCCCATTATTTTCCGGTTGCATGTCAATTTTGGTCCGGGGCAAAATAGCCGCGGCGCGGAGCGTCTATTGCGCGATAAGGCCGGGGGAATTGGGTTGAGGGAACGTCAATGACGCCTGCCGGCGCGGCAGGCGCGATGCAATTCGTCCGATGGGGTGTCGACGCGTGCCGCGCAGCGGCGGCGCGCGTGGCGCTTGGGCTCGACCGCATCGACCGTTACGACCTGGCGGCGGCACTCCTTTTCGCCACGCTCGTCGTTCTCGTCGGCCTGACCTTCGGCGACTACGCCATCTCCAACGACGAGGAGGTCCAGCAGCGCTATGGCGAACTGATCGTCGCCTATTACCGCAGCGGCTTCGTCGACCAGGCGGTGTTTCATTTCCGCAACCTCTATCTCTATGGCGGCCTGTTCGACATCGCCGCGGTGGGCCTGGAAAAGCTTGTTCCGCTCGACACCTATGCCGTCCGCCACATCCTCTCGGCGCTGACCGGCATCGGCGGCCTGGCCGCGGTCTGGGCGACCGCGCGCACCATCGCCGGACCGCGCGCCGGCCTATTGGCGGCCGCGATGCTCGCCGTGTGCGGCACCTGGTACGGCACCATGTTCAACCACACCAAGGACATCCCGTTCGCGGCCGCGATGATGGCCGCGACATATTTCCTGGTGCGGATCGGACGGGAGCTGCCGCGGCCGCGCTGGCACTTGGTGGCGCTGTTCGGCGTATGCTGCGGCGCCGCGCTCGGCATTCGCGTGCTCGGCGTGTTTTTGCTCGCCTATGCCGGGCTCGTCGTCGTGCTGCAGGCGCCGATCGGCCGCACATCATGGCGCGAGATCGTCAGGTTCGGCATCCGCTGCGCGCTGCCGTTCGCCGCGGCGTTCGCGCTGGCGTACGTGATCATGATCGCGACCTGGCCGTGGGCCGGTTTGGAGCCGCTCAATCCATTGCGCGGATTGACGACCTTCGTCGACTTCAACTACCCGATCCGCACCATGCTCGACGGCCAAGTCTACAAGATGGCCGATGTGCCGCGTTGGTACGTCCCGACCTACCTTGCCATCAAGCTCACGCTTTGGCTGCTCGTCGGCGCGGGCGTTGCGCTCGTTCTCGCGGTCACGCCGCGCCGCGCGGCGGCGACGAATGCCCCGCCGGCGGACATGGCGTCGCGCAAGGAAACGGCCCTGATCGCGGTCGCGGCCTTGCTCCCGCTGTTGTGCGAAGTGATCGTGCGCGGCCCGGCCGACACCGGACTGCGGCATTTTCTCTTCATCGTGCCGCCGATCGCGGTGCTGGCCGGCCTCGGCGTCGACGGGCTCCTGCGCCGCATCGCGAGTTACCACCGCTTTGCCGTGGCGGCCGGGCTCGGCCTCGTGCTGGTGGGTCTCGTCTCGAACGCCACGACGCTCTATCGCCTGCACCCGGACGAGTATCTGTTCTTCAATTCGCTGGTCGGCGGCCTCGAAGGCGCCTCGCGCCGCTACGCCACCGATTATTGGGTCAACATCATGCCGGAAGCGGTGGCGGACCTCGAGCATGTGCTCGATCGGACCGACAAGGCGTCCGACTGGCCGCGGCATTATCTGGTCGGGGTCTGCGGCGAGCGGCTGCCGTTCGAAAAGGAGGCCGACTCGCGGTTGGTCTATACGCGGGACTGGAGCCGCGCCGAATTCTTCATCGCACCGACCCACATGAATTGCGACCAGGCGCTGGACGGCCGGGTGGTGGCGACGATCACGCGGCTCGGCGTCGTCATCGGCGTCGTCAAGGACCGCCGCAACGTCATCCATCCCAACATCGCGCGCAATCACTGAACATGGCGACGTTCGTTCTGGTTCACGGCGCTTGGCACGGTGCGTGGTGCTGGCGCCGCGTCGAGCGCCTGCTCGCCGGAGCGGCTGGCGGAGATTCTGGAAGAAGTGGCGTAATGGGCGCCGCGAGACCTATGCCAACACCGCCTTCGGCAGCATGCAGTGTACGCCCTTGCCGACGTTGACCGCCTGGGTGACATGGAGGTCGGCGGCGAGGCTGCAGAGCGTGTAGGCGTCGGTCGCGGAAAGGCCGCGCAAATCGCCGATCCAACGGATCATGTCGCGCAGCGCCTGTTTGACGGCGTCGTCGAGGTCCTCGTCGAAGCCCATGGTGATGTAATGGGTCGGCGTTTCCGCGCGCGGCGCGGTGAGCGCCATGTCCGTGCGCGCCGTGAGCCGGAAGCGGCCGCAGAGCGCGGTCTCTACCGCCGTGACGCAGACTTCGCCGTCGCCCTGCACGCCATGGCCGTCACCGGCCGTGACCACTTCGGCGCCCGAGGCGACGCGGGCGACGGGAGCCGTCGTCGCATCGAAATATCCCCAGGTGACGCTCCGCGGCGTTGCGGCGATCCTGGTCGCGGTGGCGGCATCCATGCGTTCCTCTTTTTTGCTCCGGCGATGTCGACCCTTCATTATCGTCATTGCGAGGAGCGCAGCGACGAAGCAATCCAGAGGCAGCGGCAGTGACTCTGGATTGCTTCGCTTCGCTCGCAATGACGAATGACGGGTCGCCACCAGAGCCTGTTAGCATAATTCACGCCTTGACGCCGCGGGTGAGTTTGTACCCGACCTTTTCGCGGTCCCACGTCGCGGCAGTGATGCCGCGCTCGCGCAGCTTGTATTTGGTCACCTTGCCGTTCTCGGTCGCCGGCAACGTGGCGACGAATTCCACGAAACGTGGCACCGCGAAATACGGCATGCGCGGCTGACAGAAGTCGAGCAGCGCCTCGCAGGTGAGGTGCGCGCCGGCGCGCAGCACCACGGCTGCCATCACCTCGTCCTCGGCCAGTTCGGAGCGCACCGGAAACACGGCGGCGTTCTCGACGGCGGGGTGGTTCACCAGCACCTGCTCGACCTCGTAGGACGAAATATTTTCGCCGCGGCGGCGAATGGCGTCCTTCATGCGGTCCATGAAGCGATAAAACCCGTCTGGTTCGCGCACCACGCGGTCGCCGGTGTGGAACCAGAGATTGCGCCAGGCCTCCACGGTCTTGTCTGCCATGCCGAAATAGCCGGTGGCGAAGGCGAACGGCTCGTCGGCGCGCAGGATCAGTTCGCCGGCCTCGCCGTCGGGGAGTTCGTTGTCATGCATGTCGACCACGCGGGCGGTGAAGCCGGGTAACAGCCGGCCCATCAGGCCGGGCCGCTGCTCGGCGAGCGGCGCGCCCATGATGCAGTTGGTTTCGGTCGAGCCGTAGCCGTCGATCAGCCCGAAGCCGAAGCGGTCGGTGAATTGCTGGTGGAAATGCGCCGGCACGGCCGGCGCCAACGCCAGCCGCACCTTATGGGCGCGGTCGGCCGGGCTCGGCGGCTGCGCCAACAGCATGGGCACCATGGCGCCGAGCACATAGGTCACGGTCGCCTGATGGCGCGCCAGCGCCGCCGCGAAGCCGGAGGCGGAAAAGCGAGGCTCGACCACGAGCGTCGCGCCGTTGAGCATCGCCTGGTAGAAGGCATTGAGCGCGTTGGTGTGGAACAGTGGCAGCGTCGTCATCAAGACGTCGCCGTCGCGCACGCCCAGAAGCTCGCCAGTGTAGACCGCCCACCAGAAGTATTGCGCGTGCGGGCAGCACACGCCCTTGGAGAGGCCGGTCGTGCCCGAGGTGTAGAGGATGGCGAGCGTATCGCCGGGATCGAGCGGATGCGGCGGCAGGCGCGGACCCGGGGCGGGAAACGAAGCGGACGTCCACAGGTTCGCGTCCGGCTCGAGTCCATCGCCGACCAGCCAGAGCGTCTCCAGGGCGATTTTGTCGCGGGTCAAAGTCGCCAGTACGGGCGCCAGTTCGCGCTCGATCACCATGAGCCGCGCGCCGCAATTGCCCAGAATATGCTCGAGCTGCGCCCCGCGCGAGGCGGTGTTGATCGGCACCGCGATGGCGCCGAGCCAGGCGCAGCCGAGGATCGTCAGCAGCAGCTCCGCCCGATTGCCGCACATGATGGCGACACGGTCGCCCGGCTTGGTGCCGGCGGCAGCGAGCGCGCCGGCATAGCCCGCCGCCGCGGCCATCGTGTCGGTATAGGTCATCGACACGCCGCCAATGGTCACGAGGCGCCGGTCGCCATATCGCTCGGCTCGTTGGCGGAGCATTTTCGGCAGCGTGCGATCGGATGGCGGAAACAGCTCGGGAAGCGACAGTGCCGGCGCTACGCCGGGCGGCATGGTCGCGAACACTGACATGAGGCGCTATCCTCGACATCCTCTCTGGGCGCGCCAATTGCATAGCACAAAGTCTGCGGGCGGGTTATTTTAGGCTTAAAGTATCGAAGGGACGCACCGATGGCGGAAGATACCGAGATCGAGGTGGTGCTGGCGCGCTCCGGGCTGACCTTCGTCGTGCCGCCCGACAAGAGCATTCTGCAGGTGTTGATAGAGGAAGCGATCGATCCGCTGTACGATTGCCAGCGTGGCGAGTGCGGCATCTGCCAGGTCGGCGTGTTGGAAGGCGTGCCGGACCACCGCGACCACATCTTGAGCGAGGCGGAGCGGGCCGAGAACAAGGTGATGCAGATCTGCGTGTCGCGCGCGAAGACACGCCGCCTCGTTCTGGATATGTAAAGGCGGGCTACGATGGGATTAACTGCTGTGTTCGTCATTGCGAGGAGCGCAGCGACGAAGCAATCCAGAGTCGGCGGCAGTGACTCTGGATTGCTTCGCTTCGCTCGCAATGACGAACACGTAACTTAGCGACAGGAGACCGCGCATGAGCAGGTACCAGGGCAACGCCGATGCGGTTCACGACCTCGTGCGCGAGACCGAAGTGCACCGCGACGTCTACGTCGATCAGGAAGTGTTCGACCTGGAGATGAAGCACCTCTTCGCCAACACCTGGATCTATGTCGGCCACGACAGCCAGGTGCCCAACGCCGGCGATTATTTCGGCACCGACATCGGCACCCAGCCGGTGCTGATGGTGCGCCATACCGACGGCGTGGTCCACGTCCTCTACAACCGCTGTCCGCACAAGGGGACGCGCATCACCATCGACACCTGCGGCAACGCCGGAAAGTTCTTCCGCTGTCCCTATCACGCCTGGTCGTTCAAGACCGACGGCTCGCTGCTCGCCGTTCCGCTGCGCAAGGGCTACGAAAACACCGGCTTCGAACAAAGCCCCGCCAGCAAGGGCATGATGCCGGTGCGCCACGTCAGGAATTACCGCGGCTTCGTGTTCGCCAAGATGAACGACGCCGGCGAAGACTTCGAGGATTATTTCGGCGAGAGCCTCTCGACCATCGACAACATGGTGGACCGCTCGCCGGCGGGGCGGCTCGAAGTCGCCGGCGCGCCGCTGCGCCACATCTTCAATTGCAACTGGAAAATGCTGGTCGAGAATTTGACCGACACCTGCCATCCGATGGTGGCGCACGAATCCTCGGCCGGCACCGCGGTCGAGGTGTGGAAGAAGATGGCGCCGGGCAGCAACAAGAAGCCGGCGGCGGTGGAAATCTTCGCGCCGTTCATGTCGCCCTACGAAGCGTTCGAGAAGATGGGGATCAGAACCTGGCGCAACGGCCACGGCCACACCGGCGTGCACCATTCGATCCACTCGGATTACTCCTCCATTCCCGGCTATTTCGACCAGATGGTCGCGGCCTATGGCGAAGCGCGCGCCAAGGCGATCCTCGACGAGAACCGGCACAACACCGCGTATTTCCCCAATTTCACCGTCAAGGGCCCGATCCAGGCGATCCGCGTGTTCAAGCCGGTCGCGCCGAACCGCACGCTCGCCGAATCCTGGACCTTCCGCCTGGTTGACACGCCCGACGAACTTCTGGAGCGCACGCTGGTCTACAGCCGGCTGATCAACGCGCCGACGTCGGTGGTCGCCCACGACGATCTCGAGATGTACGAGCGCGCCCAGGAAGGCCTCCATGTCGACGCCAACCCGTGGGTCAACATCCAGCGGCTCTACGATCCGGCCGAAGGCGAACAGGACACCGCGGTCATCAACGGCACTTCGGAAGCGCAGATGCGCAACCAGTTCCGCGCCTGGTCGAAATTCATGACGCTGTCGATGTGACGGGTTTTTGTTGCGATGAACGCGCCCACCGACCAGGATCTGATCGGCTTCGTCGTGCACGAAGCCCGGCTGATCGACCAGCACCGGTTCGAGGAGTGGCTGGATTTGTTCGCTGACGACGGCCGCTACTGGATGCCGCTGGAATGGGGCCAAACCGATCCGCGGCTGTCGACCTCCCTGATGTTCGAAGACAAGCTCCTGTTGCAGATCCGCGTCGAGCGGCTCAAGGGCAACCGGACATTCTCGCAAAAGCCGAAGAGCCGTTGCCACCACGTGCTGCAGGTGCCGCAGATCGACAAGCGCGACGAAACCGCCAACGAATACGTCACCTGGACGCCGATGCATTATGTCGAGACCCGGCTCGACGAGCAGGACCTTTACGCCGCCTGGGCAACGCACACGCTTTCGATGATCGACGGCAAGCTGAAGATCAAATTGAAGCGCGTCGATCTGGTCAACTGCGACGCCGCTCTGCGCAGCATTCAGTTGTTCATGTGAGAAACAATATCCGTCATCCTGAGGTGCTCGCCGCAGGCCGAGCCTCGAAGGACCGCTCCGATGCCTCAGCCAGCATCCTTCGAGGCGCGCCTGCGGCGCGCACCTCAGGATGACGGAATATGAAGTGAGTTCCGCAAGATGAGCGAGCGCCCGGTCGCCATCGTCACCGGCGGAAGCGTCGGCATCGGCGCCGCGATCTGCCGCCGCATGATCGACGCCGGCTACGAGGTAATATCGCTGGCATTGCGCAAGCCCGATTGGTCGCACCCGGCGCTGCACGCCATCGAAGTCGATCTCACCGATGCGGGCGCGACCGCGCAAGCCGCGGCGAGCGTCGCCGGGCAATTCGCGGTCGGCACCGTCGTCCACAATGCCGGCGTGATCCGGCCGAACCTACTTGCCAACATCAGGCAGGACGATCTGCACGACCTGACGCAGCTCCATCTCGGCGCCGCCATCCTCATCGTGCAAGCGATCCTCCCCGGGATGCGCCAACGCAAATTCGGCCGCATCGTGCTGATGTCGTCGCGCGCGGCGCTCGGCCTGCAGACGCGCACGGCCTATTCCGCCACCAAGGCCGGCATGATCGGCATGGCGCGGACCTGGGCGCTCGAACTTGCGGGCGACGGCATCACCGTCAATGTCGTGGCGCCGGGACCGATCGGCGACACCGACATGTTCCGCCAGATGATCCCTGCCGGCGACCCGCGCAAGGCGGCGATCGCCAAAGCGATCCCGGTCGGCCGCCTCGGCCGCTCGGACGACGTCGCCCGCGCGGTGATGTTCTTCGCCGATCCCGAAAATTCGTTCGTCACCGGCCAGGTGCTTTATGTCTGCGGCGGGGCGAGCGTGGCGAGCATCAGTCTTTAGGACGTAGTGTTACGAATTCGTCATTGCGAGCGTAGCGAAGCGACGAAGCAATCCAGCCTCCGTGCCGCTTCCCCTGGATTGCTTCGCTTCGCTCGCAATGACGATACTGATTCGCCTGGCAAGCAAACGACGATCCACAAACATCATAAGGACCAACAAAATGGACCCAATCCGCATCTGGTACCAAAGCTATGTCGACGAGCCGAACGGCAGGATTTACTGGGAGCGGCTGCGGCGCCATCTCGCGGCGATCGTCGATCCCGGCACCACCGTCGAGGTCCACGGCATTACGCCGCACGACAGCTACGCGCACCCGATCGTGGAATTCCGCTGCGCGCGCGAAGTGATCTGCAATGCCGTCAAGGCCGAGCGCGAGGGCTACGACGCCTTCATCCTCGGCCACTTTCAGGACGCCGGCCTCTACGAGGCGCGCTCGGTGGTCGACATTCCGGTGCTGGCGCTCGGCGAGGCCTCGATGCTTCAGGCTTGCCAGCTCGGCCAGCGTAGCGGCATCGTCACCATCAACCCGCGCTACATTTCGTGGTTTCACCACCAGATCAACAAATACGGCCTCGAACGCCGCGTCACCGGCGTGCACGCGATGACGTTCGAGCCCGGGCAAATTCTCAAAGCCTACGAATCCGAAGCGCTTGCCGCCGACGTCGTGCGGCTGTTCGAGGAGCAGGGAAAGCCGCTGGTCGAGGCCGGCTGCGACGTGCTCATCCCCGGCGGCGGCATACCGATGCTGCTGTTCGCTGCGGTCTCCGGCCACAACATCGCCGGCGCGCCGGTGATCAACGGCATCCCGATCGTGGTCAAGATGGCGGAGGTCGCGGTCAAGCTGAAGCGATTGACCGGCCTTTCCGTCAGCCGCGTGTCGGATTACGTCAAAGCGTCGCCGGAGGTCATCGAAGAGTTCATGACCCATCCGAAGGGGCTATGAGGGGCGAGAGATTTACGCTCTCCGTCATTGCGAGGAGCGCAGCGACGAAGCAATCCAGAGTCTGCGGCAGTGACTTTGGATTGCTTCGCTTCGCTCGCAATGACGAAAACGTCACTGCATCAGCTTCCACTTGCCGTCGACGAGTTTCACCAGCACCAGCGCCCGCTGGTCGACTCCGAAACTCTCGCCCGGGTGGAAATTGTAGATGCCGTGGGTGCCGACCACGTCTTTGGCGCTGACCAGCGCGTCGCGCAAGGCGGTGCGGAATTCCGGCGTGCCGGGCTTGGCGCCGGTCGCCAGCGCGCGCTTGGTCGAATCCAACAGCACCAGCCAGGCGTCGAACGCATAGGGGCCGAAAACGCCGCGCGCGGGCTCGTTGTTGGTCTTCTGATAAATGGCCTGATAGTCGAGCGACACTCTCTTGGTCGGATAGGAATCCGGCAGCTGATCGGCCACCACGATCGGTCCACAGGAGGCGATCACGCCCTCGACCGAAGGGCCGCCGACGCGGATGAAATCCGGATTGATGATCGCCGGCGTGCCGTAGATTTCCTTGCTGTAGCCGCGCTCGCGCAGCGCGATGAACGGCAGCGCGCCGGGCGTGCCCGAGCCCCCGGTCATCACCGCGTCCGGCGCCGCCGCCATGATGTGCAGCGCC
Source organism: uncultured Pseudomonadota bacterium (assembly GCA_963745155.1). Classification (GTDB taxonomy): domain Bacteria; phylum Pseudomonadota; class Alphaproteobacteria; order Rhizobiales; family Xanthobacteraceae; genus BOG-931. The sequence goes on from CAVUWO010000032.1 coordinate 147,418, forward strand.
TGGGCCGTGACGGACGTATCCGCGCGCGCGAAGCGTTCGTTGGTCAGGATTTTGACGCCGTCGGGCCCCGCCGCCTTTTCCAGGCCGCCATAAACGAGATCGCCCCAGCCGTCGCTGTAGCCGATATAGCCGACCGTCTTGACGCCGACCTTTTTCATGTAATCGACCACCACCGACACCATCAGGTAGGGCGGCTGCGGGATCGATATCATCCAGGAGCCGGGCTCGCCGGGCATGTTCACGGGGGAGATGGTGATGCACGGCACTTTCAGCTCGTGGCAAACCGACGTGATGGCGATCGAAGACGGCGTCGAGCCGGAGCCGATCAGCACATCGACCTTGTCCTGCTCTATCAGTTTGCGGGCGTTGCGCGTGGCGTTCGACGGATCGGTCGCGTCGTCGAGCTGAATCAGATGGAGCTTGGTGCCGTCTACCTCGTCCTTGTAGGCGACGCCGGCCGCCACCCCCTTGGCGTACGGAATGCCGATCGAGGCGCCCGGACCGGTCATGGCGGTGATGAAGCCGACATTGATGTCGGCGGCCTGCGCCGACAGCGCCAGCAGGCAGGCCAAAGCGGTGCCGCCGATCACCGCGCCGCCGAAAGTGCGAAACATCCCGCTCACGGAAACCTCCCCGTTGCGCCATTGTCGCCAACGACAATCGCTTCGCCGCAGCCCCACGCAGATGAAAAAACTTTAGGCTTGAAACAATAGTGCCGCAATGGTTTTCTTGCCGCCGACCAGCAGGGTCGGAACCGAAAAGCCGCTGTGGTTTCGGCTGCCCCGCCGACTAAAGCTCAAGCGTTGTGCGGGCGAAACGCGACGCCGCCGCGCAGCCGATGAGGCAGGCATGACGCCGCACATATGACCCCCGACATCGGCCTCATCCTCGGCATCGACGGCATCGCCACCGGATCGATCTATGTCCTGGTCGGGCTCGGCCTCGTCCTCATCTTTTCCGTCACGCGGGTCGTGTTCGTTCCGTTCGGCGATATCGTCGCCTTCTCGGCGCTGACGCTCGCCTCGATCCAGCTCGGCCGGCTGCCCGGCACGGTTTATCTGATCGCGGTGCTGGCGGTCCTGGCCTGTCTCGTCGACGCCTTTCATCACTGGTACCGCGGCCAGCCGGGCCGCATTCCCTATGGGCTCGCCGGTTATGGTCTCCTGCCGCTCGTTCCGGCGGCGATCGCCTATGCCACTGCGGGCGTCGCCCTGCCCGCCTTCGCGCAGATCCTGCTCGCGATCGCGCTGGTCGTGCCGATCGGGCCGCTGATCGAGCGCATCGCGCTGCGGCCGCTGGCGGACGCCTCCGTGCTGCTGCTGCTGATCGTGTCTGTCGCGCTGACATTCGGACTGTCGGGCCTCGGCTTGTTGTTCTTCGGCGCCGAGGGTTTTCGCACCAAGCCGCTGACCAGCGAGATGTTCCGCTTCGGCACCGTCATCGTCACCGCGCAGACGCTGCTGATGGTCGGATCCGCCATCGTCTTCAGCCTCCTTCTTTATCTGTTCTTCGAACATTCGCTGTCCGGCAAGGCGCTGCGCGCGACCGCCATCAACCGCGTCGGCGCCCGCATCGTCGGCATCAGGCCGTCGAGCACCGGGACGCTCGCCTTTCTGCTGGCGTCGCTGCTCGGCGCCATCTCCGGGGTGCTGATCGGGCCGGTGACGACCATGTATTACGATTTCGGCTTCATCATCGGACTGAAGGCCTTCGTCGGCGCGATCATCGGCGGCCTCGTCAGCTATCCGGGCACCGCGCTCGGCGCCATCCTGGTCGGCGTGCTCGAAAGCTTCGCCTCGTTCTGGAACTCGTCGCTCAAGGAAGTGGCGGTGTTCGGCCTGTTGATTCCGGTCCTGCTGTGGCGGTCGCTGGCGCAGGGCGAGAGCGACGCGGACGACGCGGAGATCGAGGGATGAACCGGCGCGCGGCGCTCGTGCTGACGCTTGCCGTCGTCGCCGTCATGGCGGCGGCGCCGCTGTGGACGGCGCCGTTCACCATCACGCTCCTCGACTATATCGGCATCGCCGCGCTGGTCGTGCTCGGCATCGTGCTTCTGACCGGCGTCGGCGGCATGACCTCGTTCGGCCAGGCGGCGTTCGTCGGCATCGCCGCTTACGCCACCGCGTGGCTGACCACGGCGGAAGGCGCGTCGCCCTGGCTCGGGCTTCTGTTCGCGCTTGCGCTGAGCGGCCTGGTCGCGGCCCTCCTCGGCGCCGTCACGCTGCGGCTCTCTGGCCACTTCCTGCCGCTCGGCACCATCGCCTGGGGCATCGCGATCTATTACGTGTTCGGCAACATGGACGCGCTCGGCCGCAACAACGGCCTCTCCGGCGTGCCGCCGATCGCCATCGGCTCGCTCTCGCTCGAACCCACCGCGGCGATCTATTATCTGATCTGGGGCGTGCTCGCCGTGGCGATGCTGGCGACCGCCAATCTGCTCGAATCGCGCGAGGGCCGCGCCATCCGCAGCCTGCGCGGCGGCATCGTGCTGGTCGAGAGCCTCGGCATCGATGCGTTCCGCGTCAAGCTGATCACCTTCATCATCGCCGCACTGCTGGCCGCGGTTGCCGGCTGGCTCTATGCCCACATGATCCGCTTCGTCAGCCCGGCGCCGTTCGACGTCCGCACCGGCATCCAATATCTGTTCATGGCGATCCTCGGCGGCTCGGGTCATATTCTCGGCGCCGTCGTCGGCGCGGCGCTGCTCACGCTCATCACCAACGCGCTGCAGGACATTCTGCCGCGCTTTGCGAAGAACGGCGAGCAGCTTCAGGTCATCGTGTTCTGCGTCATCTACGTGCTGGCGCTGCAGTTCGCGCGCGGCGGCGTCATGCCGTTCGTGCTGCGCTTTCTGCCGCGCCGGCCGCCGCCGAAGATCGTCGCGGCCGAGCCGCTGCCGCGCCGCGCCATGCCCGAGCCGGGCACGCCGCTCCTGAAAGTCGAGGGATGCTCAAGCGCTTCGGCGGCCTCGAGGCCGTCAGCAAGGTCGGCTTCGAGGTCAACGCGCGCGAGATCGTCGGGCCTGATCGGCCCGAACGGCGCCGGCAAGTCGACGCTGTTCAATCTGATCACCGGCGCGCTGCGGCCCGACGAGGGCACGATCTCGTTTCTCGGCGCCGACATCACCCGCGCCGGCCAGCGCCGCATCGCCAAGGCCGGCATCGCCCGCACCTTTCAGCACGTCAAGCTGCGCCCCAGCATGTCGCTGATCGACAATGTGCTGCTTGGCACCTATCTGCGCACCCGCGCCGGCTTTCTCGCCGGCGCGCTGCGGCTCGACCGCGCCGAAGAGGCGCGCGCCCGCGCCGAAGCGTTGCGCCAGCTCGAGCGCGTCGGCCTCGGCGCCGAGCCTTATCGGCCTTGCCGGCAATCTGCCGCTCGGCCGCCAGCGCATCCTCGAAGTCGCGCGCGCGCTCGCGGCCGATCCGGCGATGATCATCCTCGACGAGCCGGCCGCGGGCTTGAGCCGGCCCGACAAGCGCGCGCTGTCCGATCTGTTGCGCGCCTTGCGCGAGGAAGGCGTCACGGTGCTGCTGGTCGAGCACGACATGGAATTCGTCATGGGCCTGGTCGATCGCATCGTGGTGATGGATTTCGGCTGCAAGCTGATCGAAGGCGCGCCGGCCCTGGTGCGCGCCGACCCGCGCGTGCAGGAAGCCTATCTCGGCAGCGTGGCATGACGCCGCTCCTGGCCATCGAGGATTTCCACGTCGCCTACGGCAAGGTCGAAGCCGTGCGCGGGGTCAATCTCGCGCTGGCGCCGGGTCAGATCGTCACGGTGATCGGGCCGAACGGCGCCGGCAAGACCACGCTCCTAGCCGCCGCCGCGGGCTTGCTGCGCGCGCGCGGCAAAGTCATCTATGATGGCGTCGATATCGGACGCCTGGACGTCGAGGAGCGCGTCGAGCGCGGCTTCTGCCTGGTGCCCGAGCGACGCGAATTGTTCGGCGATATGGCGGTCGTCGACAATCTTGTGCTCGGCGCCTATTGCCGGCGCCGCAACGGGACCGACGTGAAACAGAGCCTGCAGCAGGTCTACCAACGCTTTCCGCGCCTCGCGGAGCGCCGCAAGCAGAAGGCGCAGACGCTTTCCGGCGGCGAACGCCAGATGCTGGCGCTCGGCCGCGCGCTGATGGCGAAGCCGCGGCTGTTGTTGCTCGACGAGCCGAGCCTGGGCTTAGCGCCGCTGATGGTGCGCGAAATCCTGCGCATCGTCGCCTCGCTGCGCGATATCGGCGTCTCGATCCTCTTGGTCGAGCAGAACGCCCGCGCCGCGCTCGAAACCGCGGACTATGGCTATGTGCTGGAATCCGGCGAAATCACTCATCAGGGCACCGCCGCCGCGCTCGCCGGCGATGCGCGCGTGGTCGCGACCTATCTCGGCGGATCGGCTTAGATGGCGCGGGCGCCCTACGACGACGTCGTGCTGGCGGCGCCGGTGACGGTCCCCTATGTGCGCTTTTCGACCAGAAGCGCGCATTGGTTTCTCGGCCGCGCTTTGGCCGAACTGATCGCGGCGGCCAATATTCCGAAGGCGCGCATCGATGGTCTCGCGGTCGCGAGCTTCACGCTCGCGCCCGACAGCGCCGTCGGGCTGACCCAGCACCTCGGCCTGACGCTGCGCTGGCTCGATCATGTGCCGATGGGCGGCGCTTCGGGGATCGTCTCGCTGCGGCGCGCCGCGCGCGCGGTGCAGGCGGGCGACGCCGAGATCGTCGCCTGCATCGCCGGCGACACCAATCATACCGACAGCTTCCGCCGCAACACCTCCGCCTTCAGCCAGTTCTCTCAGGATGCCGTCTATCCGTACGGCTCGGGCGGGCCGAATACTAGCTTCGCGTTTCTCACGGCTTATTATATGCGCGCGTTCGGCGCGCGGCCGGAGGACTTCGGCAAGCTCTGCGTCGCCCAGCGCAACAACGCCCTGAAAAATCCGCTCGCTTTGTTCAAGAAGCCGCTGACGCTCGAGGCTTATCTCAACGCCCGCCTGATCGCCGATCCGTTGCGGCTGTTCGATTGCGTCATGCCGTGCGCCGGCGCCGACGGCTTTCTGGTGATGCGGCAGGCGACGGCGCAGCAGCTTGGGCTGCGCTACGCGCGGCTCCTTGGCGCCATCGAGCGGCACAACGCCTTTCCGGACGATCCGGTGCAGTTTCGCGGCGGCTGGGCGCTCGACTGCGACGAACTTTATGCCCAGGCCGGCGTCGGCCCGGCCGATATCGATTTCCTGGAAACCTATGACGACTATCCGGTCATCAACGTCTTTCAGATCGAGGATCTCGGCTTCTGCCGCAAGGGCGAGGGGCCCGACCTTCATCCGCGGACACACCTTCGAGGCCGAAGGCAGCTTTCCGTTCAACACCTCCGGCGGGCAATTGTCGGCGGGCCAGGCCGGCGCCGCCGGCGGCCATCTCGGCGTCGTCGAAGCGATCCGCCAGCTTACCGGCGAGACGCACGGCGCCCGCGTCGCCGATGCGCGGCACGGCGTCGTCTCCGGCTTCGGCATGATCAACTATGACCGCGGCGTCTGCACCGGCGCCGCCGTGCTCGCCGCGGCTTAGCTTGCGAGGGCATACAAACAGTGTCCGACACCGCCCAGCGACCGAAGCGCAAAAACCCGATCCTGCGCACGCGCCTGCCGACGCTGCCGCCGGGTACGCGCAGCCGCGTCGCGCTCGGCCTGACCGCGGCCGCCGCCTACGGCCGCTTCAAGCTGCAAGTCTGCGAGCAATGCGGCGCGGTGCAATATCCGCCGCGCGAACTCTGCCATGCCTGTCTCTCCCATCGGCTCGCTGTGGCGGGTCCAGGACGGTAGCGGCGAACTCCTCACCGACACTGTGCTGCGCGCCGCCCAGGAACTATTCTTCCGCGAGCGCCTGCCGTGGCGCGTCGGGCTGGTCCGGCTCGACGCCGGCGTGAACGTGGTCGCTTATCTGCACGCGCGCGTCGGCGCGGCGCCGTGCCGGGTGCGCGTCGAAACTGCGCTCGACCGCGCCGGCCAGGCGGTGCTGGTCGCGGTGCCGGAAGGGGGAAGGCTCGATTTGTCCGACGATCCCAGACTTGCGCGAATTCGCCTGCGATCCGCGCGGGCGAAAAATTCTGGTCAGCGACGGCAAGTCCGCGATCGGCCAGGCCGTCGTGCGCGCGCTCGCCGACGCCGGCGCCGACTGATCTGGACCGGCGAAGCCGAGCCGTGGAAAAAGATCGCCGGCTTCGAGGCGTTGCGCGCACTGCCGCAGGTGCAGCCGGTGCCGCTCGACCTGACCGATGGCCGCTCGGTGCGCTCGCTTGCCGGCGAGATCGGCGGCAAGGTCGATATCGTCATCAACACCGCCGATTGTCATCGCGCCTTCGGCATCGCCGCGCGCCCTGGCGTGGAGACCGCGCGGCTCGAAATGGACATCAATTATTTCGGTCTGCTGCGGCTGGCGCAGGAATTCGCGCCGGCGCTGAAAGCGCGCGCCGCCGACGGCGCCGCGAACGCGGTCGCGTGGGTCAACGTGCTGTCGATCTTCGCGCTCGCCAATTATCCGCCGCACGGCACCTATTCGGCGTCGAAAGCCGCCGCGCTGTCGCTGTCGCAAGCGTTGCGGGCGGAGCTGAAGCCGGCCGGCGTGCGGGTGATCAACATTTTCCCCGGCCCGATCGATGACGATTGGGACCAACTGATCATGCCGCCGAAGCTTGCGCCGGCTGCGCTCGCGGGAGCGATCGTCGACGCGCTCAAGGGCGCGGTCGAGGATGTCTATCCGGGCGACGTGGCGCAGGACTGGCTGGCGCGGCATCTCGACAATCCGAAGGCGCTGGAGCGTGAAGCCGGCGAAGGCGAGCTTTAGGCGATGGCGGATCTCCACACGCTCTCAGCCGCGTCGCCGCCTCCGGCGGCATGCGCCTCGTCGATCTGACGCAGACGCTGTCGCCGGATTTTCCGCCGATCGTGCTGCCGCCGGAAATGGGGCAGTGCCGGCCGTTCCGCATGGAGGAAATCTCGCGCTACGACGCGCGCGGCCCGGGCTGGTACTGGAACAATCTGAGCTTCGGCGAGCACACCGGCACCCATTTCGACGCGCCGATCCATTGGATTTCCGGGCGCGACCTGCCGAACAACGCGCTCGATGAGCTGCCGGTCGAACACTTCATCGCGCCCGCCTGCGTGATCGATTGCAGCGCGGGGGCGGAGGCCGATGCCGACTTTCTGCTCACCGTCGATCACGTCGCGGCGTGGGAGAGAGAGCACGGCCGCATCGCCGCCGGCTCCTGGGTGCTGATGCGGACCGACTGGTCGAAACGCACCGACCCGGTCGCGTATCAGAACCTCGACGACACCGGGCAGCACACGCCGGGGCCGGACCCGGAGTGCGTGCGGTTCCTGGTCAAGGAGCGCGACGTGCTCGGCTTCGGCACCGAAACGATCGGCACCGATGCCGGCCAGGCGCGCCCACTTCACCCCGCCCTACCCGTGCCATTACTACATGCACGGCGCCGGGCAAATACGGGCTGCAATGCCTCACCAACCTCGATCTGTTGCCGGCGACCGGCGCGCTCGTCATCGCGGCGCCGTTGAAAATTCTCGACGGCAGCGGCAGCCCCTTGCGGGTGCTGGCGCTGGTTCCCGCCGCGGCATGACCTCCGGCACGAACGCAGGGGCAATGAACGCAGGTGTGATTGCGTCCCACTTGCCGGGCAACGCCATGAACGTTAGCAACGTAGGCGCGTTGGCGGCATACCGGCATTAGCAACAGCAACGCATGGATTTGAGAATGTCTGAAATTCCGCGCGTATCCGTCCATGGCCTGCAGGTCGCCAAAATCCTCCATGACTTCGTGGTCGACGAAGCGCTGCCCGGCACCGGCATCGAGGCCGCGTCGTTCTGGCAGGGGCTCGATCGCATCGTCCATCAGTTCGGGCCGCGTAACCGCGAGCTGCTCGATGCGGCGGGACGCCCTGCAGGCGAAAATCGACGATTGGTACCGGCAACACCGCGGGCGCCCCTTCGACCTTGCCGCGTACAAGGCGTTCCTCGCGGAGATCGGCTATCTGGTGCCGGAAGGGCCGGCCTTCACGGTCGAAACCGCCAATGTCGACGACGAGGTCGCGACCGTCGCCGGGCCGCAGCTCGTGGTGCCGATCAGCAACGCGCGCTACGCGCTCAACGCCGCCAATGCGCGCTGGGGCTCGCTCTACGATGCGCTGTACGGAACCGACGCCATTCCCCGCGACGGCGACGGCGACGCCGCGCCGGGCCGCGGCTACAATCCCGAACGCGGCAAGCGCGTGATCGCCTGGGCGCGGCGTTTTCTCGACGACAGCGTGCCGCTCGCCTCCGGCTCGCATGCCGACGTTCGCGGCTACGCGGTCAAGGACGGCGCGCTCGCCGCGACGCTCGGCAACGGCGCGACCGTCGGCCTCGCCGACCCGAAACAGTTTTGCGGCTATCGCGGCAAGGCGGACGCGCCCGACGCCATCCTTCTGGTCAACCACGGCCTCCATATCGAAGTCGTGATCGATCGCGCCCATCCGATCGGGCGCAGCGATGCCGCCGGCGTCGCCGATATCGTGCTCGAAGCGGCGCTGACGACCATCATGGACCTGGAAGAATTCGATCGCCGCGGTCGATCCCGCCGACAAGGTGGCGGCCTATCGCAACTGGCTCGGTCTCTGCCGCGGCACGCTCACCGATACCTTCGAAAAGGACGGCAAGCCGGTCGACCGGCGTCTCGCCGCCGACCGCGCCTATACCAAGCCCGACGGCGGCACGCTGACGCTGCCGGGCCGCAGCCTGATGCTCATCCGCAATGTCGGCCACCTGATGACCGATGACGGCGTGCTCGACCGCGACGGGCACGCCGCGCCCGAAGGCGTGCTCGACGCCGCGATCACCGCACTGATCGCGCTGCACGATCTCAACAAGCGCGGAGAAACCCGCAACAGCCGCGCCGGCTCGATCTACATCGTCAAGCCGAAGATGCACGGGCCCGACGAGGTCAAATTCGCCGACGATCTGTTCGCGGCCGTCGAGGACATGCTGGGCCTTGCGCGCTCCACCATCAAGCTCGGCCTGATGGACGAGGAGCGGCGCACCACCGTCAACCTCGAGGAATGCATCCGCGCGGTGAAGTCGCGGGTGTTCTTCATCAATACCGGCTTCCTCGACCGCACCGGCGACGAAATCCACACCGCCATGGAAGCCGGGCCGATGATCCGCAAGGGCGAGATGCGCAATCAGCCCTGGCTCAAGGCCTACGAGAACTGGAACGTCGATATCGGGCTCGCCTGCGGCCTGCCCGGTCACGCCCAGATCGGCAAGGGCATGTGGGCGATGCCCGATCTGATGGCGGCGATGCTGGAACAGAAAATCGCCCAGCCGCAAGCCGGCGCCAACACCGCCTGGGTGCCCTCCCCGACCGCCGCCACGCTGCACGCGACGCACTATCACAAGGTCGACGTCGCCGCGCGGCAGAAAGCGCTCGCGTCGCGGCCACGCGCGAGCCTCGACGATATTTTGACCGTGCCGGTCGCGCGCGGCGTCAACTGGTCGCCGGACGAAGTGCAGGCCGAGCTCGACAACAACGCGCAGGGCATTCTCGGCTATGTCGTGCGCTGGGTCGAGCAAGGCATCGGCTGCTCCAAGGTGCCCGACATCAACAATGTCGCGCTGATGGAAGACCGCGCCACGCTGCGCATTTCCTCACAGCACATCGCCAATTGGCTGCGCCACGGCATCACGACGGAAGCGCAGGTCACCGCGACGATGAAGCGGATGGCGAGCGTCGTCGACCAGCAAAACGCCGGCGATCCGGCCTACACGCCGATGGCGCCGGCATTCGAAAAATCCGTCGCCTTCGCCGCCGCGTGCGACCTCGTCTTCAAGGGCGCCGCCCAGCCCAACGGCTACACCGAGCCGATCCTCCACGCCCGGCGCGCGGAATATAAACGCCGCCACGGGGCGTAGGTTCAGCCTACGCGAACGCGGCGAGCGCGGCGGCGACGTCGTTTCCCGTCAATTCCCAGGTGTTGTCGAAATTGGCGACGATTTCGCGCATGAAGCGCTCGTCGAGCGCCGTGGCGCGGGCCGCGTCGCCGAGATGGTCGAACAGGATGGCGAAGGCGAGCTGGCGCGGCTCGTCGCCCTCGTAGCTCCACTCGAAGCCGTTGTCGGTGTAGCGCTGCAAATCGTAGTGCGGATCGAGCGGGGCGCCGTCGACCAGCACCTGAACTCCGTCGATGGTCCGGTCGCCGGCGTAAAGCTTCATGGCGTGAGAACCTGATTTGTCACTCTATGCCTTCCACTTCGTGCCCGCCGGCCGGCGCGTGACTTCCGGGAACACCCAGAGTGCGATCACCATGAAAGGGCCGAGGAACGCCACCGCCCATTGCGGGCCGGTCTGGCCGAGATGCCTCATGTAAAACCAGCCGGCGAGCGCGACCAACGCGACGCTGACGGTGAGGCCGAGTTTGATCGGAAACGGCATGGCATCCCTCCAGGCGGCGCGATCAGCGCGCCGGCTCGGTCCGTGCCGCCTGCGGGCGCGGCGTCCGCGCCGTGCGGCGCAAATTCGTCTTCAGGTGCCCGGTGTCGTAGCCGTTGAACAGCGTCCCCAGGAGGCCGCGGTCGAGATCGGAGGTGCCGAACACCCAATCCATGATCGGGAACGTCAGGTTCATGTTGCGCTCCATCATGATCGATTGGTTGTGGTGTGCCTCGTGATGCCGGCGGATGGTGTTGACGAACGGCATATGGCGCACGAACCAATTGTCCTCGACGTGGCAGCAGAAATGCATGAACTCGTAGATCAGATAAACCGACGTGGTCGTGGTGATGAAGAGCCAGCCGACGTTGGGCGAGATGAGCCAGCCGAGCACGAAGGCGCCCGGGATCGACATCAGCGTGAAGGTCGCGAGCGCATAGGGCGGAAAGAACGTGACGCGATAGTCCATGTGATCGGCGAAGCGCATCTCCTGGTCGGTGAAGAACTGGTGATGCATCAAGGTGTGCCGGTTGTAGATCGCCCGGAACAGCGGATTCTTGGACGGCCGGTGCATGACGTAGCGGTGCAGCCACCATTCGAAGAAATTGCAGAACAGGAAGGTGACCGGGACGGTCAGCCATTCGAGCGGCGTGACGTGCGACAGGTTGGACAGATAGATGTAAAGCGCGGTGAAGCCGATGATATAGATGATCGCGATATGCAAAAAGCCGTTGTACCAGCCGGCGACGCGCTGCCGGTAGGTGACGCGATATTGGCGCTGCCGGTCGGACATGCGGGAGGAAATAAGTTCCATGGCAAGTTCCTCGCTGACTCGCGGCCGCCTTGGTTATTGGCTTCTTCGTTGGACCGCGTTGCTGTGTAATATATCACTGACGGTGCACATTGTCTCGGTGAAGGCTGTTGCCGTCATGGTTGCTTTGCCGCCGCCGAGGCGCCGTCCCGATCGGGCGCGCCGCCGGCCGTTTCGCGCGGCTCGCCCATCAGCGCGGGCTGGAACAATGCCGCCGAGGTCAGCGTGCAGGCGAGCGACAAAGCGAGCAGTTTGCCCATGCTCGATATGCCCGGCTGGTTGGAGAGCCACAGGCTGCCGAAGGCGGTGGCGGTGAGGAGCGCGCTGTTGAAAACGGCGCGCGTCAGCACCGATTGCAGGAAATTGCTTTCGCCGCGCCGCCATGCGGTCACGTAATAGATTTTGAAGGCGACGCCGACGCCGAGCAGCACCGGCAGCGCGATGATGTTGGCGTAGTTGAGCTCGAACCTCGTGAGCGCGCAGATTTCGAGCGTGACGATGGCGGCGACGAGGAGCGGGATTAGCGTCACCAGGACGTCGGCCAGCCGGCGCAGCACGATCCACAACAGCACGGCGATCGACAACAACGCCAGACCCGCCGCCTGCGCGAACGCCGTCACGATGGTGCGGCCCCATTCGATGCTGCCGATGGCCTCCCCTGTCGCGTCCGGCTGCACCGCCTGCACCGCGCGCGCGAACCGGCGGATGTTGGCGTTATTGTTGGCATCGCCCTTGGGCCAGATTTCGATGCGTACGCGGCCGTCCGGCGCGATCCAATCGCGCACCAGGTCGGGCGGAAGCGACGCGCGCGTCACCCTCGCCGCGCTCAGGCTTTGGCCGACGTCGTCGAGATCGAGCCGGAGCGGACGGATGAAGGCCTCGGTCGCGCGCTCCCGCTGCGCCCTGTCGGCGTGCGCGAGCGCGTCGATCGCCTTGGCGAGCCGTCGCGCCGCGTCCGCTCCAGCGCCTTTACCCTGGCCCGCCGCGTGTTGCAGTGCGTGCACGCCCTGCTGCAGCGCCGTCACATTCTCGGCATCGCTCGGGGCCGGCCGCGGCTCACCGTGCAGCGCCGGATCGAGCGACTTCGCGGCGGCTTCGATCGCCGGCAGTTTTTGGTCCTGATCGGCCGGAATGAAACTGTCGAGGGTCCAGGTCGCGGCTACTTCCGGCAGCGCGGCGAGCTTCTTGACGACCGCGGTGGCATCATCTGCCGCGACCAGGACCCGTGCGGTGCTCAACGGCAGCGCCTTGCCCAACCGAAACAGCGATGTCAGGGCGGGAGACTTTTGGTTTTCCAGGGCGAGCGGATTGAAATTGAACTGCAGGCTGGTCAAAGACGGCAGGCCGGCGGCGACGACGAGTATCGTCACGCCGATCACCGCGAACCGGTGACGCTTGAGAAAAGCGTCGACCGGCGCCATCGCCGGCAAGGTCAGCGGCTTCGGCTCGCGCGGAGGAACGACGGCGCGCACCAGCGCGGGCAACAGCGTCAGGCTCGACAGATAGGCGACCACCATGCCGAAGCCCGCAATAATGCCGAGCTGCGCCAGTCCGGTATAGGCCGTCGGCGTGAAGGAGAGGAACCCGGCTGCGGCGGCGCCGGCCGCGAGCGTGAGCGGTATCCCGACCCACCCGGCCGAACCGCGCAGCGCGCGGCCAACCGCCTGCGTCTCGTAACGCTCTTCCCGATAGCGCACCGTATACTGAATGGCGAAATCGGCGCCGAGACCGACGAACAGCACCGCAAACGCCAGCGAAATGGGATTGAGCGCGCCGACCAACAAAATCCCGCCGGCCGCCGTGATCAAAAGGCCGGCGGCGAGATTGACGGCGACGGCGGCCACGAGGCGGACCGACCGCAGCGCGAGCCACAGAATCGCGAGCACGATGACGCCGGTCACTACGCTGTTGAGCGCGACACCCTCCTGCACGCCGGCGAATTCATTGTCGGAGATGATAACCGGACCGGTCAGGTTGACGTCGGCGCCGTATTTGGCGGCTAGCCCGAGCGGACCGACGATGCCGCGGATCGCGGCGGTCGCCCGGCCGCCGGGTTCGAGCGCGCTCCGGTCGAGCACCGGCCAGACCTCGATGAAGCGGTGCAGATCGAACGGGCCCGTGTCGCCGCGCAGCAAGGTCCGCCACGAGAACTCCGCCGCGCCGGCTTGCCCGTGCTCTTGCGCGACGCCCTCGAGCGTCGACGCGGCTGCGTTCAGCGGCCGGGCAATGTCATCGAGCGTCAGGTAGCCCTGTTTGCCATAGTCCAGCATCTCGGTCAGGAGCTGCACCAGGCCGCGCAGGCTCGGATCGCGCACCAGTCCGCCGATTAGGGGTTTGCCGGTCGTCAGCTCCCCGGTGAAGTGCTTGATCTGATCGGGCGAAAGAAACAACAGCCCGTTGCGGCGGAAGAACGGACTGTCGAGTTGGTCGCGCGCGAAGTGAAACAGATCAGGCTTGTCGGCAAGCGCCCGCTCGACCTCGCGCGCGGCGGCCTCCGCAGCCTCCGGCGTCGCCGCCCCGACATCGATCAGGATGAGATCCACGGTCTGCGGAAACGCCGCATGGAACGCGATCTCCTGCTGCCGCCACGGCAGTTTCGCCGATAAAAGATCATTGATGTCGGTATCGATGGCGAAGTGGCGCGCCGCGTAGAGCGCCGAGGCCGCGGCAAGCACGAGGCCTATGGCGATGACCGCTCGAAAATGGCGGATGCAGTAATCAACTCCGCGAGTGATCCATGATTGCAGCATCGCGCGTGCACCCCAGATCGGACAGGCCGAAGTCTAATATGTAAAGTCTATCTCCGTTTTTACAGTCTGGTTCCGCCATTGCGCTATGGGCGTCGGCACCGGCCTTCAACGGAATGCCGGCATCACTTCCTTGGCGAAGAGATCGACCGAACGCGACGCGGCGTCGTAGGGCAGCGAGCCGAAGGCCATGTCGGCGAGGAAATAGGTGATGCCGGTCGCTTCGACGCTCTGCGCGACGTAGCGGCGGACCGTTTCGGGCGAGCCCGCAACGCCCATGCCCATGGCCTCGAGCGCCGCGAAATCGTCGGGATAGATCGCGCCGAGCGGAAACGGAATGCCGCCCCATTCCCAGAGGAAGGCCATGTGGTGCCGCCACAGCCGATAGGCCGGGCCGGCGAGTTCGCGCGCTTTCGCGTCGCTGTCCGCGACCACGACGTGGCGGAAGGCGCCGACGAGCGGCATGTCCGCGGCGCTATCGCCGAGCGCCTGCCAAGCCGCGCGATAAGCTTGCACGAGCGCCTTGACGCCGGCGTTCGGGATCAGCGTCACCATGTTGCCCTTCATCCTGGCGGCGTCGGCCGCGCGTGACGGCTCGATCGGCGCGAACCACAGCGGTGGATGGGGCTGCTGCAGCGGGCGCGCCGCGATGCGGACGTTCTTGCAGCGATAGAATTTGCCGTCGTGGTTGACGATATCGGACATCAGCGCCGCGAGGATGACCTCGGTCGCCTCACGGTTCATCGCCGATGCCTCCGCGGGATCGACATCGAAGCCCGCGATCTCGATCGGCGAGGCGCCGCGGCCCAATCCCAGCTCCAGACGGCCGCGGCTCATATGGTCGAGCATCACCACTTCTTCCGCGACCCGCAGCGGATGGTACATCGGCGTCACGTAAAGCAGCGGGCCGAAGCGCAGCCGTTCGCTGCGTTGCGCCACCGCGGCAAGGAAAACGCTCGGCGACGGCGCCATGCCGAGCGGCGTCGCGTGATGTTCGGCGATGTGATAGGAGCGAAAGCCGGCGCGGTCGTATTGCTCGATCAGCCTGAGCCGCGTCTCGAACAGCTCCGCGAGTGGAATGCCGTTGTCGTCGAGATGATCGAAAATGCCGAATTGCAGCGCCACCGTTTCCCCCCGCATTATTTTTTCTTTAGTCCTTTAGTTCATATCCTTTCGGCGGCGGCTTGACCAGGATACGGCGCTTTGCGGTTGCGCCGACGACACTTGAGCTTCAGCAACGCCCCGCATAAGACTTGGCGCACAAGAGCGTGGTGCTGAACTTTGACTTGTCATGCCCGGCCTTGTGCCGGGCATCCACGCTAAAAAGGCACAGCGAAACAAAGACGTGGATGGCCGGGACAAGCCCGGCCATGACGACGTGTGACCCAAACTCGGGCCACCGCATGTCCCAAGATATTTCTCAAAAATTTTCCCACGACGTTGCCTGCGTCGACACTCCCGTCCGCGAGGGCGACCTGTTGTGGACGCCGAGCGCGGCCTGGGTGTGGCACGATCTCCTCGATCATGCGCCAGTTGCCGCGCGGCGCTGGATTTCTTTATCGATTACGCCGGCAAGCAGGCCGATTACTGCTCGGCTGAGCCCGCAGGGCCCGCTGCGCTGCATAAGTGAAATGAAAACAGGCAAATTCCCGCATGCACGAAAATAGCTCTCCCGATATCCCGACCGATTGCGACGTCGGCGATAGTCGGCGCCGGCCCGACCGGGCTGACGCTCGCCAATCTGCTCGCGCAAGCCGGCGTCCGCGTCGTGCTGATCGAGCGCAACCGAACGACCGTCGAGGCGCCGCGCGCGGTGTCGATCGACGACGAGTCGCTCCGGACCATGCAGGCGATCGGCCTTGCCGACGCCGTCATCAAGGACGTCGCCCTCGACTATGGCTCGCATTATTTCGGCCCGGCGGGGAAATGCTTTCTGAAAGTCGAGCCCAAGGCGCGCGAGTACGGCTTTCCGCGCCGCAACGCCTTCGCGCAGCCGAAACTCGAGGCGACGTTGCGGGCCGGCCTGGCGCGATTTGCCAATGTGACGAGCATGTTCGGCTGCGCCTGCGACGGCGTGGCGGAAGACGACGGCGGCGTCACCCTGACGCTGACGCCGGACGGCGCGCCGAGCCGCACGCTGCGCGCGCGCTACGTCGCCGGCTGCGACGGCGCGCGCAGCGCCTTGCGCAAGCACATCGGCGCAACGCTGACCGGCTCGACCTACCGGCAGCGCTGGCTGATCATCGATCTGAAAGACACGCGCGAGCGCCTGCGGCAGACCCGCGTGTCGTGCGATCCCGACCGTCCGTTCATCACTCCGCCCGGCCCCGGCGGCACGCGCCGCTATGAATTCATGCTGCATGACGACGAGGACGATGACACGGTCGTTGAGCCCGCAATTCGTGCGCAAACTGCTCGCCGCCGCCGGTCCCGACGCCGACGCGGAGATCGTGCGCCGGCAAGTCTACGTCTTTCATGCGCGCATCGCCGACCGCTGGAATTCCGCGCGCATCTTTCTCGCCGGCGACGCCGCCCATCTCACGCCGCCATTCGCCGGCCAGGGCATGAACTCGGGCATTCGCGACGCCCACAATCTCGGCTGGAAACTCGCCGAGGTGGTCGCCGGCCGGCTCGGCCCCGGCCTCCTTGCGACCTATCAGCAAGAACGGGCGCCGCATGCCTGGGCGCTGATCGAGCTTGCGATCAATATGGGCCGCGTGATGATGCCGACCTCGCATCTGCAGGCGTTCGCGGTCCGAACGGGTTTCCGCGCGGTCGGGCTGATCCCGGGGCTGCAGGATTATTTTTCGCAGATGAAATACAAGCCGAAGCCGTTCTTCCGCGACGGTTTTCTGCTGCCGGACGATGGCGGGCTTCGCGTCGCCGGCCGGCTGTTGCGGCAGCCGTCGGTCGAGCTGATGGATCGCACGCGAACCCAGCTCGACGAAATTCTGGGTCCGCGGTTTTCTCTGCTGGCCTATGGCGCCAACGCGCAGGCGATCGCGGCGGCGGCGCGGCAGCTCGATTTCGGCCTGGGCGATGTTCGCACCCTGGCGATCCTGCCCGCGATCTACAATGCCGATCCGGCGAGCGATGATGCCGGCGTCACGGTCGGGCGGGACTTGACCGGCGAGTTCGGCGCGGCGTTGCCGCATGACACGAGCGCGCTCATGGTGGTGCGGCCGGATCGTTATGTCGCCGCCGCTACGCCGTTCGATGCAGCGCGCTTGGGCGACTTGGCCGCGGCGGTGAAGACGTTGGTCGCCGAAACCTATGCCGGCGCCGCGACGAGATAGCATTAGCCGTGCCTGACATCTTCGCGCTGAGCAAAGCGGGGCTTGGCAGGCTGCAGCGCGGTCTTGGACTTTGCGGGTTGCGGCGCACCGATGCGCAGCCGGCGATCGGAGAGCGACAGGCCACCGCCGACGAACATAATCAGGGCGCCGAGCCAGATCAGCAGGACCTGCGGCTTGAAGTAGAGACGTACGGGAACGGTGCCGTCGGGATCAGGGTCGCCAAGCGAAAGGTAGAGCTGGCTCGTCCCTCGCGTCATCAGAGCGGCTTCGGTCGTCGCCATATTGCGCGCGGGAAAGGTGCGCCGGCTTGGCTCCATCGCTCCGATCAAATCGCCGCTCGAGCGGCGGACGGTGAAATGGCCGACGACATCGCGATAATTCGGGCCGGGCCGGTCGAATAAGCCGTCGAAGGTGAGCCGATAATGCGCGAGGTCGATCGTCTCGCCCGGCGCGAGTGCAGCTATGCGCTCGGAGGACCAGACAGTTGCCGAGATGATGCCCATCAGCGTGACGCCGATGCCGAAATGCGCAAACGCGGTTCCCCACGCCGAGCGCGGCAATCCCGCCGCGCGCCGCAGCGCCGCGCCGACCGGCACGCGCAGGATCATGGTGCGCTCGACAATGTCGGTGATCGCGCCCGCCATGACGAAGACCGCCAGGCCGATGCCGAACGGCGCCAGCACCGGACCGCCGTGCTGCAGCGCGAATGCGCCGGCCGCCACCACCGCCGCCAGCAACGCCGCCGCAAACAGCCGCTGCGCGGCGCCAAGGAGGTCGCCGCGCTTCCAGCCGAGCAGCGGCCCGAACGGCATCGCCAAGAGCAGCGGCACGAACAGCGGGCCGAACGTCGCGTTGAAGAACGGCGGCCCGACCGAAATCTTGTCGCCGGTCAACGCCTCGAGCGCCAGCGGATAGAGCGTGCCGATGAAGACGGTGGCGCAGGCCGATGTCAGAAACAGATTATTGACGACGAGCGCGCCCTCGCGCGAAATCGGCGCGAACAAGCCGCCCTGCTTGAGGAGCGGCGCGCGCCAAGCAAACAAAGCCAGCGCCCCGCCGATGAACACGACCAGAATGGCGAGAATGAAAATGCCGCGCCGCGGGTCGGTGGCGAAGGCATGCACCGAGGTCAGGACGCCCGAGCGCACCAGGAAGGTGCCGATCAGCGACAGCGAGAACGCCAGGATCGCCAACAGAATGGTCCAGACCTTGAGCGCGCCGCGCTTCTCCATGACCACCGCGGAATGCAGGAGCGCGGTGCCGGCGAGCCACGGCATCAAGGACGCGTTCTCGACCGGGTCCCAGAACCAGAAGCCGCCCCAGCCGAGCTCGTAATAGGCCCAGTAGGAGCCGCCGGCGATGCCGAGCGTCAGGCACATCCAGGCGCCGAGCACCCAGGGCCGCACCCAGCGCGCCCAGGCCGCGTCGATGCGGCCTTCGATCAGCGCCGCGATGGCGAACGAGAACGCGATCGAGAAGCCGACATAGCCGAGATAGAGCAGCGGCGGATGGAAGGCGAGCCCGGGATCCTGCAGCACCGGGTTGAGATCGCGGCCCTCGAACGGCGCGTCGGCGATGCGCGCGAACGGATTCGACGTGGTCAGGATGAACAAATGGAACGCCGCGGCGATCCAGCCCTGCACCGCAAGCGCGATCGCCTTCAGCGTCACCGGCAGATTGCCGCCGAACGTCGCCACCAGCGCGCCGAACAGGGTCAAAA